>CAVQAQ010000017.1:0-178250 GCA_963710465.1 uncultured Thermoleophilia bacterium | reverse complement strand
GTCAGCCGGGCATTGCCAGATCGCTTGGTCTCAGCGCAAGGTCGATCGCGTCTTCTCGTGAGAGCGCTGCTCCGGCCGCTAATTCCGACGAGAGTCGCTCGGGGCCAAGCTCGTCGCGCAACCCCTGATCGAGCGCGATGTCGTCGGGGCCGAAAGACGCGCCGAGGCGGGCAATCTGTTCGTTGACCCAGCCCACCAGCCGCGCTGCGATGACGACGTCGCCGACCAGGGCCTCGAGCGAGGCGAGACCCCAGACGGCATCGAGCTCGATGTCGATGAGGCCGATCTCCCCAGCGGCGATCAGCCCACTGCGGAAGTACGCGCGTGCCCGAGCGAGATCTCCGAGCCCACGGACCGCGTAGCCGAGGTGCGTGAGCTCCCGCGCGCGCCGGTCGAGATCGCCGCGCGCCTCGCCGATCGCAAGGCTCTCCTCGAACAGCTCGATCGCCCGCTCGTAGGCCCGCTCGCTCAGGTACAGGCTGCCAAGGTTGTTCAGGGCGGCCGAGACCAGCCAACCGTCGTCTACTTCGCGAGCGAGGACCAGCGACTCCTCGTACAGCGCTCGCGCTCGATCGCGATCTTCCTCGGCCATCGCAAGCGTATGTACTCCCACGGCCTCTGCGCGCGGCAGCGCCGCCTCTCGCGAGAGCTCCAAGAGTTGCGTCGCCCACTGCGCGCCCTCGTCGAGGTCGTCCTGCCATATAGCGAGGATGGCGGCGCCCCAAAAGGCATCGATGAGCAGCTCGGGGTTCACGTCGCCGTCCAGCGCAAGCGCCGATGCCAGGAAGCGCCGGCCTTCGGTCCAATGGCCCCGTGTGGCCCAGAACATCCAGATCGCGCCCGACAGCCGCAACGCACGCTCTTTGTGCTCGCACACGAGCAGGTGTTCGAGGGACGCCCGCAAGTTGGCATGCTCGGCGTCGAGCCTGTCGTGCCACTCGCGCCCCCGGCGCGCCCAGAGCTCGGGCTTAGCGCGCTCGCCGAGCGCGAGGTACCAGGCGGCGTGACGGTCGCGGAGCTCGGTCTCATCTGCAAGCTGTTCAAGCCGCTCCGTGGCGAACTCGCGGATCGTCTCGAGCATCCAGTAGCGCCCGCCGGTACGGCGGATGAGACTCTTGTCGACCAGCGAAGCGATCCCATCGAGGTCGGCGCCACAGATCTCCTCGGCGGCATCCAGCGTGCAACCGCCAGCGAAGACGGCGAACCGGGCGAACAGCTCCTGCTCGTCCTGCGCGAGCAGGTCGTGGCTCCACGCGATCGTCGCGCGAAGTGTGCGCTGCCGCTCCGGGGCTGAACGCGAATCGCCCGCCAACAGGGGCAGTCGCTGCTCGAGCCGTTCCAGCAGAGCAGGCAACGCGAGCACCTTCACACGCGCAGCCGCCAACTCGATCGCTAGCGGCAGGCAGTCGAGCTGCCTGCAGATCTCGGCTACCTCGCCATTCGCCGCGAAGTCAGAGCGAACGGCGGCGGCCCGCTGCAAGAAGAGCTCCACAGCTTCGT
The DNA here is from genome assembly GCA_963710465.1 of uncultured Thermoleophilia bacterium. Taxonomy (GTDB): domain Bacteria; phylum Actinomycetota; class Thermoleophilia; order Gaiellales; family Gaiellaceae; genus JACVRM01. The sequence continues at coordinate 176,750 of CAVQAQ010000017.1, read as the reverse complement.
GCTCGCGCAACGGATCGACCTCAACCTCCCACTCGCCGTCGACATGCAACGGCTCACGGCTCGTGACGAACACGGTCAGCTTCGGACAACACGCGATCGTCTCGCCGATCACGGTGGCCGCGTCGAGCAGATGCTCGAAGTTGTCGAGCAGAAGCAGCAGTCGCTTGTCGCCCACCGCGGCCGACAACGCATCCTTAGAGCCCAGTGCCTGGCTTGCGGTGCTTCCAACCAGGGCGGGATCGCCAACGGAGGCAAGCGGCACCCACCAGACGCCACGGTCGTAGTGGTCGGCGGCCGCTGCGGCCGCCTGGAGCGCAAGCCGCGTCTTCCCGCTGCCCCCCGGCCCGGTCAGCGTCACCAGCCGCACCTCTGGCCGAAGCAGGAGCGCGGCGATCTGGTCGATCTCCTGCTCCCGCCCGAGAAACGGCGTTGCCGGAACCGGGAGGTTCGTCTCGTGGAGCGTCTTCAGCGGCGGGAAGTCTTCGGTCCCGAGCTGGAACAGACGCTCCGGCGCACTGAGGTCCTTCAGTCGGTGAAGGCCGAGGTCGCGCGCGTCAGCGCCGGCGAGATCGGCCGTCGCCTGCGAAAGAAGAACCTGGCCGCCGTGTCCCGCGGCCGCGATCCGCGCCGCCCGGTGGACGTCGATCCCGACGTAGCTCTCGCCCGTTCGGAGCGGCTCCCCCGTGTGCAGCCCCATTCGGACGCGCGCCGGCCCGCCGGCGAGTGCGCGCTGCGCATCCGCAGCCGCCGCCACGGCGTCAGACGCACGACCGAAGGCGACAAAGAACGCGTCGCCTTGGGTGTCGACCTCGACCCCTTCGTGTCGCTGCCAGACCGCACGGAGCTCGCGGTGGTGCTCGTCGAGGACGTCGGCGTACCGATCGCCGAGTTCCTGCAGGAGCCGCGTCGACCCCTCGATGTCCGTGAAGAGAAACGTCACCGTCCCGGTCGGGAACTCGGGGTGCACCCGTCAATTCTCTCCCGCCAGCGGTCACGCGACTAGGCCCGAATGGAGGCGGCGGAATCGAACCCGCGACCGATAGCGGCCTGACATGAGGCGCCGCCGATGTTCCTCATGCTCAGTCGCTAGCCGATCCGCCTTGTTGCCGTGGACGAGTGGCAGCCGAACGGTCGGCGAGGCGCGGCGCCGACACCCGGGACGCGTTCTGCGCCGCTCTCAGCCGATCGGTGGCTGAAAACGAACGAGAGCCGCACGTCGTGCGGGCTCTCGGTGTATAGCAGGGGGCAGGGATTTGATCCTGCGACTCCGGGTTATGAGCCGCCTCGAGGATCGAACGCCTAACCCGAGCGCAGGTACGCCAGGACCGCACGGACGCGGCGGTTGTCTGCGGGTGTCGCGGGAAGGCCGAGCTTGCTGATGATGTGACGGATGTGGGTCTCGACCGTGTTCGGTGTGACGAACAGCCGCTCGGCGATGCCCCGGTCGGTGAGGCCTTCGGCCATCAGCGAGAGGACTTCGCGCTCGCGCCGGGTGAGTTGATCGAGCGGATCGTGGGCCCGGCTGCGATCGAGGAGTTGGGAGACGAGGGCAGGGTCGACGACCGTCTCGCCGGCAGCGACGCGCCGTAGCGCCCCGACGAGGTCGTCGATATCGAGCACCCGTTCCTTGAGGAGATAGCCGATCCGCCCGCTGCCACCTTCGAGCAGCCTGAGGGCGTACTCCGCCTCGACGTACTGCGACAGCAGCAGTACACCGACCTGCGGGAAGCGCCGGCGGATCTCCTCGGCTACTGCGAGGCCTTCGTCGCTCCAGGTTGGCGGCATGCGGATGTCGACGACTGCGACGTCGGGATGTTGTTCGTCTACTGCGGCGAGAAGCTCGTCTGCCGTCCCGACCTGTGCCGCGACCTCGACGCCGGCGTCGGTGAGCACGCGTGCGAGTCCTTCGCGCAAGAGCGCGGCGTCGTCGGCGAGAGCTACGCGCACGGTAGTCTCGGCGTGGACGCGGGTGCCCGACCCGGGCGTGCTCTCGAGCTCGAGCTCGCCGTCGAGGGCGTGCACGCGATCGAGGAGCCCGCGCAGGCCTGAGCCGCGCGAGGGATCGGCGCCGCCGACGCCGTCGTCCTCGACGTCGACGACCACCCGCGCGTTCGCGTGGACGACGCTCACGCGCGCGCGTGATGCCCCGGCGTGCTTGACGACATTCGCGAGCGCTTCCGAGACGAGGAAGTACGCGGCAGCCTCGGCAGGCTGCGAGAGGCGCAGCTCGGGGACCTCCACGATCGCGACGGGTACGGCCGAACGCTCCGCGAGCGACCGGAGCGCTGCACCAAGTCCCTGCTCAGTGAGGACCGCTGGGTGGATGCCGCGGGCGAGTTCGCGCAGTTCGTCGAGGGCGGCGCGCAGTTCGCCGTCGGCTTCGGTAAGCAGCTCGTCGGCGCCGTTGGCGTCCGCTCCGAGCTTGCTGCGTGCGAGTTGGAGCGCCAGCCCGAGCGAGAGCAGGCGTTGTTGTGCGCCGTCGTGGAGGTCGCGCTCGAGCCGGCGGCGCTCCTCGTCGCCGGCGCTGACGATCCGTTGGCGGGAGGCGCGCAGCTCGGCCAGCTGCGCGCGCAACTCGGCCTGGAGACGTTCGTTTTCGAGCGCGAGCCGCGCCGCCGCACCTCCCGCTTGGAGGAGCCTGCGTCGCTCGAGCAGGACCGGGTCGTGTACGAGTGCCGCGACCGGCGCGTCGGCCGGGCCGAGCACGGTCACGGCGCGGTCCGCCTCGGGCGCCGGGAGGACGAACGGGCGGCCCGCCGCGTCGACGTACGACCGCCGCTCGGGCAGCCAGAGCGCGAGCTCGAGCGTCGGGTCGCCGAGCGTCCTCGCGAGCGCGTCGCGAATCGCGCCGGGCGGCGTGCGCTCGAGCTCCACCACCAGGTCGGCGACGCCTGCGCGGGCACGGCGCCCCCAGAGCAGGCCGGCGGCAAGTGCCACCGGGACGGCGAGCTCGGCGGCGGTCACGATCCAGAACCAGACCGGGTGCCGCGACGAGTACGAGTTCACCGGCCGGCCGAGGATCGCGAACTGGACGAGGTACTGGACCGCCACGAATCCCGCCGCGACCGCCAGGGGCAGGACGACGCGCCGCCCGCCCGGCGTCGACCGGACGAGCTTGCGTACGAGCAGCCCGACGAAGAGCACGGCCAGGGGCAGCAGCGACTGGTCGAACGCGTCGGGCAGGCCCGCCGCCTCCCAGCCGGGGAGATGCGTGACAGGCGCGGCGTGGTACTCGAACCAAGTGATCGTCCCGTCCCACTGCGGCCGCGGGTCGAAGAGGAGAACGGCCGCGATCCCGTACGCGGCCGCGAGCGCGTACGCGAACGCGATCGCCGCCCGGTCGAGCTTGTAGCGGAGCCGCCCGCTCGGGTACGAGAGGACGAGGTGCCCGAAGATCGGGGCAGCCAACCAGCTCGTCGCATACCCGATCGTGACGGCGAGCGCCGAGCCGGCGAAGGTGATCTTCATCTCGCCGAGCAGCGAGACGAGCGGGTACGCCGTCATCAAGATGCCGGTGCGGCTGTCGGGCCGGAGCTGCCACACGATCACACCGATGCTGATCGCGACGAACGCCGCCGCGTATGAGACGACGGCCTTCTCGGGCGGGGGCCAGATTCCGTGAAGGGCGTTGACGGACATCGCCGCACAAAGGGCGCCGCCGGCCGCCCAGACGAGGAGCCGGACCGCGCTCACGCAGCGCCTCCAACGAGCGCCGCGAACGAAGCGACCGTGAGGTCGCGTTTGGCGATGAAGCCGCGCGCGCGGGAGCGCGCCAAGGACGGCTCGAGATCGGCCGCGCTCCGGCTCGAGGTCAGCACGACGAGCGGGGCCGACGGCTCCGAGGCGAGCATCTCCGCCAGGTCGGTGCCGGTCACGTCGGGGAGCAGCACGTCGAGCAGGACGACGTCGGGCCTGAGCGCCCGCACCGCCGCGAGCGCCGAGGCGCCGTCTCCCGCCTCGTCGATGACCGTGAAGCCTGCCGTCTCGAGTAGCCGTCGCGCGAAGCGCCGAAAGCTTGGGTGATCGTCGACAACAAGCACCGTCGCAGCCACCCCCGGATGGTGGCACATGGCACGAGCCGAGGCACTCCCGGATTCCCGTGATCTTGGCGCGGCTTCAGGGATGGCCGTGACGACAGCTCCTCCACCGGCTCCTACCGTCGCCTCATCCAGATGCGAAGGAGGCACTCATGTTCCTCGCCAAGATGCTCCTCGTCGCCGGCGTAATCGCCGCCGCCCTGCTGACGTCACCTCCACCAGTCAGCACCGAGCGGATACCCGAGCGTCCCCAGCCGCCGACGAGCCCCGCGCTTCGGCACATCGTGCGTCAACTCGTGTGCGACGACCCCCAGGGCGCGCTCGCGGTCGTCCGAAGGCCGTCAGGAATCCACCGCGCGCAGGACGGCCTCGCACGCAAGCGGCCCTGCACGACGATCGCGGCGATCAACGACAACAACTTCCCTTTCAGCACGGGCCGCAATCCGGCCTTTCCCGACTACGGCGACTTCATTGTCGTGCGGACGGCACCCCTGAACTAGCCGCACGCGCTGGTGGCGCGGCGCCTGGGCGCGCCACCAGCTCCGTCTTGGAAACGCGCGTTGGATCCGTGTCCAGGAGCTTCTGAAGGCCGCCGTTCGGGCCTAGCGTGCGGCCGGCGTCAGGGTCGCGCCGCGCGACAGGTGCTCTGATCACGATAGATCAGGGTGCGGTCACCCGGCGGGCGCCGCCGCAGACCGTTGGCGTCCACCGGCACGCAAGTATTCTCGTCGCTAGCCGCTGATTCATTCTAACGTGTTGATTTGGCTGGTGTTCGCCGCCGAGTTCGTACTCGTCGGCGTCCTGGGCGAGGTGCCCGTAGGTCTTGTCGATCATCTCAGGGAGGTTCCCATCCGCCGGGCGAGCGCGAAGAGCGAGACGCCGGCCGCGATCGAGAACGTCGCATAGGTGTGCCGGAGGTCGTAGGGGCGCCGGTACTCGAGGCCGGCCGCGCTAGCGACGACGACGTCGCCGTTGGCGGCGTACAGGGTCTCCTGTCGTCGCCCGCCACGCGCATCACCGAGACGCCGGTCGAACGCATGAGCCGGGTGGTCGCGGTGTTACCGGTGTCTGTTGCAGGCCGAGCACGAAAGCGGCCGGCTGCTCTCCCTTCGGGCGCCTGACCGCCGCGTGCGGCGTATCGATTTCGACCGAAAGCTCGTGCTTGCACCGCTGAAGAAACACGCCCGCTCACCCCATTCAGCCCGAAGCGGCGCGCCCCCACCCCACACCTGGCTCCCAGACGAGCGCCAGGCTGCCTGCCCTCGTTGACGAGGTCGTCCCTTGCGTCTCCGTTGTGTTACTGGCCAGCTTTCCAGTCGGTGCGTAGCCTGACCTTCGGCCCGGGAGGCTGGACAGCGTCCTAGGCGCTCTGCTCGCCGCCCGGATCGCCACGTTCTCTGGAGTCTGTGCGCTGGGTCTCGACCAGGCGCTCCCGGATGCTGGCGGTGTGTTTAACGGCGTCGGCCAGCGTTGCCTGAAGCTGTCCGGCGAAGTTGAAGCCCTCATCCGCGGCGATAACGTCGGCGGCGTCCAGGTCGAGGTAGTTGTTGAGCCGGTGCCGCAACTCGAGCAGGATCGCCTCCAGGTCGCCGATCAACTCAGCGTTTGTCACCTGCGGGAGTCCTTGCTCGTTCATGGCGGCTGGTGCCGGGTCACTCTAAACTCGGGCCCGACTCGGGCCCCCGCTTGAGCGGAGCGGGTTCGCTTACACAGGCCAGGGCCCGATTCAATCTGTTTCGCTCAGGCCCGCCGTTGGATTGGGTCGCGATTCGCGGTTTGCACCCGAGGTGGCTTCCCGGTCGCGTGGCGGGCCGCCGTGCCAGTCGAGGCAGAGAGCCGTGGCGTCGTCGCGTAGCTCGCCGCCGGTTGCCTGGAGGACAGCCTGGGTGAGGTGCTGCACCGCCTCGCGGGGATGCATATTGCGGCCCGCAATCAGGATGGCGGCGATATTCATCCGCTCGGCGTCGCGCTCCAGCATGCCGTCGGTGACGAACATCAGCCGGTCTTGCACCTCCAGTTCCAGCGCTTGAACTCGATAGCCGCCTCCGGCCTGCAGCCCGAACGGGCGGTCGGCCTCCAAATCAAGCTGCTCGACCTGCCCTCCTCGTAGCCGGAACGGCGGCGGATGGCCGGCATTGACGATGCCCGCCGTCGCCGTTGCCAGGTCGATCCGAACGACCAGGCCGGTAACGAACTGGCTCTCGGCCGCCTGCTCGGCCAGCGCATCATTCGCCAGCCTCGCCTGCTCGGCTAGCTTGACCCCCCGCCGGCGAGCGTTTCGTAGCCCTCCGACCAGCACCGTGGCCAACAGCGCCGCATCCATCGTGTGGCCCATCGCGTCGGTCATCGACAGATGGAGCGCGTCTCGGTCGAGCGAAAAATCGAAGGTGTCACCGCCGATCTCACCCGCCGGTTGCAGCCAGGCCGCGAGGGTGAACTGCCCGGCCTCGCATGTGAAGGCTCCGGGCAACAACCGATGCTGGATCTCCGCCGCCAGGGACAACGGAACCGAGCGTTGTCCCCACTCGAAGAGATCGGTGTAGCGGCGGTTTGCGATCACGACGTACGCCAAGAAGTGCGCCGCCTGAGCGACATCGGCCACCGTCTGTTCGGCCGGGAAGTCATCCAGCAGGAGCTCGAGAACGCCGACCGCTTCACCGCGGCTGGTCACCGGCGCGAACAACCGAGCGCCGCCATCCTCGTCGATCACCCCGACGGTTTGGGCAGCCAGCGCCCGCCCGTGAGGCGTCCCAACCAATGGCACACGCTCCGCAGTCTCCTTCCCCTGCAAGCGACCCTTCCCCCCTGCGTGGCCCAGTCGAATCAACGACTGCCCGCTGAAATCGGCGATCAAGAAGCTGACCTCGCGGGCATCGATCGCCTCGGCCAGCGCGCCGGCCAGCACATCGGCCGCCGCGACTGGCGGGGCCGCCTCGACGGCGGCTAGCAAAGAATTCAAGTTCAAGGCGAAGTCCGGATGCTCACCCACGTCCGCATGCATGAAACCCCTAAGAGTTCTCAACTTCAATCCCGGCTACATATCACTGGATCCGCGTGCGCTGCGCTGCGGGCCCCGGCAACGTCGACCTCTACACCGCGACCCGCCACTACCTCGGCTGGTACGCCTGAAGATCCCGCAACCCGTGTAGCCATGTGGGTTCCGGCTGCCGGGCAGGCGGTCGCGGGAGAACGTCAGCCCGCCCGGTGCCGCAACCCAAGCGTGGGAGCAGCTTGAGTCCGGTCGAGTAAAGGCATCGGTTCGAGTCGGAGCTAGAGCGGGGCTCCCAACTGCCGCGCGTGCTTCTCTGCCTGCAAGGCCTCGAGCACGGCGTACTCGGCCTCGCCGACAGCCGATCGCGCGAAGTCGATCGCGTCGTTCGCGTCCGAATAAGCGGCATCGGCGTCATGCACGGCCACGTCGCGATCGACGGCGGTCTTGGTGGCGTCGATGTGTTGCCGCACGCGCTCGATGTGGCGGTCCCACGCGGCCCCCACCTCGTGCCAGTGGCTGTCGGCCTCCGTGGCTGCGTCGCCGGTCTTCTTCCGAAGCTCGGCCGCACGCTTGTCGGCCAGCCGTCGCGCATCGTCGACCTTCGCCTGGATGTCGCCCCGATCCTGCTCGGCAGCAGCCTTGATCTCGCGATCCGCGTTGTCGATCTCCTCCTTGAGCTTCGCAAAGCTTTCCGTCACCGACATTGCCCACCTCCTTTAGTCCGCGGCGCGTAGCGGCGCGGAGTCGCTGTCGGCCACGCGTACGCCGACTCCGCCAGCGCCAGGCCCACCACGAGTGCAGCCGTCCGAATCACGCCGGTCTTAGTAGCCGTTGGCGTCTGACGGGCGAGTCACGCGCTGAGTCACGAACCACTCATTTGCAGGGCTTCGTGCATATCGGGCGCATCGTGCCGCGCAGGGAAACCGTGTGGCGGCCGCTCATCACGAAGGTGCCGGCACTGCGATCTCGGCCGGAAGCGTGGCCGGCTCCTCGTCGTGCTCGAGCTCGACACGCGCGCGGGTGTCGAAGTAGACGTACGAGGTCATGAGTGCGACGAAGGGCATCGTCAGCGCGTAGACCACGCCCGCGACGACGTTCATCAGCGCGAGCGGCGCGCTGATCAGCAGGATCAGCAGCGCGCCCAGGAACGGGCCGAGGACGAGCGCGATCAGCGCGCCTACCCCGACGAGCGAGACGACCCTGAGCCAGCGCCCGCGCACGAGCGCCGAGCTTCGGCGAAGGCCGTCGACCGCGGAGCCGCCTTCGAGCTCGACGGCCTGGGCGAGGAGGAGCCAGCGGCCTCCGAGCCAGATCGCCACCGGTATCAGCACGGTCGTCGTGCTCAGCACCAGAACCGCGAGGACGGCGATGCCGATGCCGCCGAAGAGCGGGCCGAGCCTGCGCAGAGCGGCACGGTAGGCCTGGAGCGGCCCGACCGGCCGGTCCGCGTCGATCTCCACCAGCGCGAACGCCGTCGCCGCCTGGACGAGGCCGAGGCCGAGCAGGGCAAGCGTCGTTCCGAGCGTGACGACGAGCAGGACGAGCGCTCCCGCCGCCTCCCCGGTCGTGTCCACGCCGGCCAGGTCAAAGCCGCCGAGGACGAGCGCCTGCACGAGGGAGATGACCGCGCCGAGCGGGATGAACAGCAGGCCGAGCGGGAGGAACAGGCGCCAGCGCGACACGTACATCCGGCCCGAGGCCGACAGGATCTGCCCCCACCGTCGCCGCCTGGCCACGTGCAACGGCGTCCCGGGCCGCCAGCGTGTGCGCTTCACTCCGACGATCACGAGGAGGAAGAGCGCAGCGAGCAGGAGGAGCGTCAGCGCCGCGTTGCGCAGGAGCCCGATGAGGCCGCGCGAGCCGGTCTCGACCGCGACGCAGAAGAAGTCGGTCGCGCTGGTTCCGAGCAGGCCTCCGGTGGGGATCGCGTAGCTCCGGTCGCGCCAGCCTTTCGACCACTCGATCGGCTCCGTCCACTGGGTCTTCAGGTTCGGCCCGGTCGGGCCGTTGAAGAACGCCGGCGCGAGCTCCCCCAGCGTCCCTGGAAGTCGATCCAGGGAAAGGCGCTGTCCGCGGCCGCTGGGTCGCTCGGGATCGTCTCTACCACGGGCCGGACATCGCGGTGGGGGCCCTGGGTGTCGTCGCAGCCGACTCCGGCCTCGGCCGAGCTGCCGAGATAGAGCGCAGCCGTGAACTTGTTCGCATGCGACCCGGCGGCGGGGTACACGACCGGATGCGTCCCGAATACGCGCTCGAGCTTCGGGTCGTCCCACGCGGCGCGCTCGGCGCCTTCGTGCGAGCTGTAGCCGACCTCGACCGGCGCGCTCTCGAGCGCAGCGCCCGCATCGGGCGCGTCGAAGTTGAGCTGGATCATCTCCCAGTCGCCCTCGTGTGTGTTGTTGAAGTCGTTGAAGGCGTAGAAGAACCAGTACTGGAGCGCGATCTTGCCCGGGTTCTTCGGATCGGCGGCCACGTGCGCGTAGACGGTCGGTTTCGTCCCCGCGGTGATCTTCCGATTCCAGCGCTCGTATCCACAGCCGGGGTTGAGCGGGTCGCCGGGGAAGTCGAGGTGGTACTCGTAGCGGCCGACGAGATCGGCGGCCGCAGGCCCGATCTTGACCAGGTCGGGAGGATCCCACGGCCCGCGCAGGGCCACGGTGTCCTGGCCGAACAGCGCGTTCACGTCCATCGGGTCGTAGGGCTCGCCGTGCCCGCACTCCTCGGTCTGCTCGACGAGCCGGACGACCGGCGCGTAGCGCGCGGCCAGCGCCTGCTCCTGCGCGAGTGTGGCGGCTGCGGGAGCCGCGAAAACGAGCGCAAGGGCGGCCGCGGCCACCACCATTGGAGCCCGCGCGGTCACGGGACGGGTCTTCGACGCGCTGACGGGCTTTCCCGCCGCATGCCGGGCGCGAGCAAGCCCGCCCTACGATTCGGGGCCGTGGCCGACGCGCCTGATGTGCTCGAGCCGCCCGAGACCGAGGTCGAAGGCGAGCCGACGGTCGCCGGCCGCATCGCCCGCTGGGCGGAACGGGGCCGGCTGCTCCAGACGCGCCTCGAGGCCGCGCGCGAGCGGCACGAATCGGTCGACTTCGGGTTCGGTCTGATCGAGCGGGACTCGTCGATCGGGGGCGGGCTGCTCGCCGGGGCGCTCGCGTACCGCCTCTTCGTCCTGCTCCTGCCGACGAGCCTCCTGCTCGTTACAGGCCTCGGTCTCTACGCAGACACCGTCGACAAGAGCCCCGGCACGGTGACGAAGGAGGCCGGGCTCAACGGGCTGATCGGCTCGCAGGTCGCGCAGGCCGCGTCCGGGCGCCACCGGGCGCTCGTGTTCGTGCTCGTCATTCCGGTCATCGCGTATGCCCTTGCTGTGCTCTACCGGGCCGTGGCGAAGGTGCATGCGCTCGCCTGGTCGGGCTCGGCGCGCGGCGTCCGGACCCCGCCCCGGGGCGTCGCCGTCCTCGGCGCGGCTGTCGCAGTCCAGCTCGTTGCGATCGAGATCGTCGACTGGATTCGCCGCGGGCACCAGTACGAGGGCGTGCTCGCACTGCTCGCCTACCTCGTCCTGATCAGCGTTACGTGGTTGTTCGTCTCGCTCGAGCTTCCGCACCGAGGTGTCCCGTGGACGCGGCTCGTACCGGGGGCGGCGCTGTTCGGCGTCGGACTCTTCTTCGTGCATGCGTTCAACGTTTACGTGACGACCCGTCTCGTCGAGGGCCGCGCGAACACCTACGGGGCGCTCGGCATCGCGACGGCGCTGCTCTTCTCGCTGGTGCTCGTCGGGCGGCTGATCGTCTTTTCCGCAGAGCTGAATGCAGCGCTCGACGAACGTCGAACTCAACAGGATGCCGCTCTACCTGACCGAGGCTGACATCGAGGCGGTGCTCTCGCCCGGCGACGCCGTCGAGGCGGTCGAGGCGTCGTTCCACCACATCGCCGCCGGGCGGGTCGAGAACCGGCCGCGCTACCGGCTCGGGCTCGACGACGGGCGCCTGGCCGTCATGGCCGCGTCGGATCTCGAGCTCGGCTACGCGGGGGCCAAGGTCTACAGCGCGTTCGGCGACGGGTCGCGCTTCTGCGTGCTGCTGTTCGACGCGCGGACGCCCGAGCTGCACGCAGTGATCGAGGCGGACGCGCTCGGCCGGCTGCGCACCGGCGCCGCGAGCGGCGTGGCCGCGAAGTACCTCGCCAAGCCGGAGGCGGCGAGCCTCGGCGTCATCGGCTGCGGCTGGCAGGCCCGGGGCCAGGTCGACGCCATCCGCGCGGCAGTGCCGGGCATCGAGCGCGTCGTCGCCTGGTGCCGCACGCCCGCGCGCCTGAAGGAGTTCTGCAAGGCGACCGGTGCCGAGGCGGCCGAGGACGCCCGCGACGCGGCCGCGCAGGACGTGGTCGTCACCATTACGACCTCTCGCGACCCGGTGCTGCGCGGCGAGTGGCTCAGTCCCGGCGCGCTCGTCTGCGCGGTCGGCGCCAACAACGGCCGCTCCCGTGAGCTGGACAACGTCGTGCTCGAGCGCGCGGTCTTCGTCTGCTGCGACTTCATCGAGCAGGCCCGGCTCGAGTCGGCCGACCTGATCGAGCCGGTCGAGAGCGGCACGCTCGACTGGCTCGAGGTGCACGAGCTCCACGAGGTCGTCGCCGGCGAGGTTCGCGGGCGCGAGTCACCCGACGACATCGTCGTCTTCAAGTCGAACGGGATCGCCGCGTGGGACGTCGCCGCCGGGGCGGCCGCCTTCGAGCGCGCGCGAGAGCAGGGAGTCGGGACGCCGCTCTCCGGCAGCGTCTGGCCCGGCGCCCGCCCGAGCAGGCGGCTGTGGTGTTGAGGTTAGTCGGCCACGGCTGCCGCCCAGCAGAAGCAGGCCAGTTCGCGTGCGACGGCGACGGTCGCGACGTTGCCGGGTTTACCGCGTGCGCGCAACCGCTGCGAGAGGCGGTGGAGCCGATGCTGCGCGCGCAAGGCGATCTGGAGGACGTGGTCGGGTTGGCCGGCGCGCCGTTCGGCGAGCGCGCGGCCGACGCTGCGGCTGCGCGCAGGTAGTGCCAGGCCGCCTCGACCAGCAGCCGGCGGGCGTAGCCGGAGCCGGTCTTGGTGATCGCGCCCTGGCGGCGGCTCTCGCCGGATTGGTCGAGTGAGGGGACCAGGCCGAGCCAGCCCGCGAGCTTGGCCGGGCCGCTGGAAGCGTGTCCAGTCGCCGATCTCGAGGCAGAGCACGAGCGCCGTCAGCGTGTCGATCCCGCGGAAGCAGCGCAGGCGAGCGACCGTCGGCCACCACTCGCCCTCGAAGGCGAGCCGCGAGAGCCGCTCGTCGAGCGCGGCCTTGCGCGCGACCAGCCCGTCGACGGCCGCCAGCGTGTCGAGGTAGGCGAGCTCGGTCGCGGCCTGCGTCGAAGCGCTGCCGCATCGAGCCAGCGCACGGTGCGCGCTTCGTCCACGCGCTCGCCGTCGTAGACGCGGCCGTGCAGCAGCAGCAGCTTGGAGACGCGGTGGCGGCAGCGCATCAGATCGCCGCGCACCTGCTCGCGCGCACGGGCAGAGATGGCGGGCCGCCTCGAACGCCGGCGAAGGCACCGCGACCGGCTTCAGCTGCCCGCCAGCAGCAGCCGCGCCAGCAGCTCCGCGTCCTTGCGGTCGCTCTTGATCCGATCACCGGGTGCACGCGGCGTCTTCGACGGCGCGACCACATCGACGCGACAGCCCGGCCGCCTCGCGCAGCCCGGTAGAGCGCGAACCCGGTCGGGCCCGCCTCGTAACAGGCCCTGCAGCGGCTGCGGCAGCGCCTCCAGCCAGCCGATCACCTCCTCGCTGCCGCCGCCAAAGCGCGCGCGGCGCAAGCTCGCCGCTCACGACATCGATCGCGGCGGCATGCGTCGAGCGGGCGTGGACATCCAGGCCCACGTACGTCATCGTTGCGGTCACGGCCGGACCCTCCCTCCGTTACATGGGGTCAGCCGGAGCCAGTCTCCGGCCAGACAAACCCCCGATCTGTAACCGGAGGATCCGGCCTTCTCTGCGCTCGCGGCTACTCAGCCGCCATAGGGTCTAGGAGCGGTCGAGCGTCGCGCGCGTCTGCTCTACCGCGGCCTCGCCGACCGCGCGGACGATGTCCGGGTTGTCGAGCATCCGGGCGCGCTGCTCGTGGCTTGTCCGGTTCTTGACGTACGGATCCTCGAGGATCTCCTGCAGCGGCCGTCCGCGCTCGTGCTCGCGCAGCACGTAGGTCGTGAGCCGGTCGAGCGGATCGCGCGGGCTGAACAGATTGCGGATGAAGTCCCCGAGTCCCATCGAGCGGGATGCTAATGAAGGCGCCTATCATCCAGGGCGATGCGTCGCGCGTCGTCCGGGGTCTTCGCCCAGCGCGTCGTCCTCGGGGTCGACGACGCAGGCGCGGACGAGCGCATCCTGATCTGGATCGAGCGGCAGTCGGGCGCGGTCTGGGCGGTTGGGCGCTGCGTCAACCCGGAGTTCCCGCCGGGGAGCGGGGGCGTGAAGGACTACGTCTTCCAAGGCTACGAGCTGGACGACGCGCTCGAGCAGGCCAACGGCACGCTCACCGACGACCTGCACGTTTCCAACGGTGACGGGCGGGCTCAGGCCGTGGATCCCTTCACACGCGAAGAGCTCTTGAAGCCCCTCGAACGCTGGTTCTTCGGTAGGCGGTAACCGGCGCCGCCGGTCGCTGGTACCGTCCCGCGGCCGTGCAGATCCGCCTCGGACACAGCCCCGACCCGGACGACGCGTTCATGTTCTGGGGCCTCGCCGCCGGGGCGGTCGACACCAAGGATTTCGAGTTCGAGCACGTCCTTGCGGACATCCAGTCGCTGAACGAATGGGCGCTCGAAGGCAAGCTCGAGGTGACCGCGCTGTCGCTGCACGCGTACCCGTTCGTGCAGGACCGCTACATCCTGCTCCCGCACGGAGCGAGCATGGGCTCCGGCTACGGCCCGGTCGTCGTCGCGCGCGAGAAGATGACGCAAGAGGACCTGGCCGACGTCGAGATCGCCGTGCCCGGCCGGATGACGACCGCCTTCCTGCTCCTCCGCCTGCTGCTCGGGGATTACCGCAACCGCGAGGTGCCGTTCGACCGGATCATCGACGAGGTGCTGGCAGGCACGGCCGAGGCCGGCCTGCTCATCCACGAGGGTCAGCTGACCTACGAGTCGCTCGGCCTGCACAAGGTCGTCGACCTCGGCGAGTGGTGGCTGCTCGAGACCGGACTGCCGCTGCCGCTCGGCGTGAACGCGGCGCGGCGCGACCTCGGCGAGGACGTGCTCCAGCGCCTGTCCGGCGTGCTCGAGGCGTCGATCCGCGCCGGCCTCGACAACCGCCCCGAGGCGCTCGCCTACGCGCGGCGGTGGGGCCGCGGGCTCTCCGAGGAGCTCACCGACCGCTTTGTCGGCATGTACGTCAACGAGCTCACGTGCGACTACGGCGACGAGGGCCGGGAGGCCGTCCGCGAGCTGCTCCGCCGGGGCGAGGCAGCGGGCGCGTTCGACCATCCCGTCCGCGTCGACTTCGTGGGTGCCGCGGCCGCCTAGACCGTTCGCCGTCCGGCCAGCAAACCGACCACGGCCACGATCAGCGCGACGATCAGCAGCAGCCAGAGCACTTTGGCGACGAGGACTCCGCCGCCGATGGCGGCGATGAGCAGCAGCAGCAGGATGATGAGTAGGAGTGTTGACATGGGGGCGCATCTACCGCATCCACGCAGCCCTGAAACGCCGTGACCCGCCCCGTCGTCATCGCCGCGGTGCGCACGCCGGTCGGGCGCTACGGCGGCGCGCTCGCCGGCACCCGTCCCGACGACCTCGCCGCCGCCGTCCTCCGCGCGGCGGTCGAGCGGGCAGGCGTCGACCCGGCCGGCATCGACGACGTCTACCTCGGCTGCGCCAACCAGGCCGGCGAGGACAACCGCAACGTCGCCCGCATGGCGGCGCTGCTCGCCGGCTTCCCCGAGACGGTGCCGGGCGTCACGGTCAACCGGCTCTGCGCGTCGGGCCTGTCGGCCGTCGTCGGGGCGTGCCACGCGATCGCGGCGGGTGACGGCGATCTCTTCGTCGCCGGCGGCGTCGAGTCGATGAGCCGTGCGCCGCTGGTCATGGCCAAACCCGATCGCGCATTCCCGCGCGGGAACCAGACGGTCTGGGACACGACGCTCGGCTGGCGGTTCCCGAACCCGCGCATGGAGGCGCTGTTCCCGCTCGAGTCGATGGGCGAGACGGGCGAGAACGTCGCCGAGCGCTGGGGCGTGAGCCGAGCAGACCAGGACGCGTTCGCGCTCGCCTCGCAGCGCCGCTGGGCAGCTGCGCAGGCGGCCGGCCGCTTCGCGGACGAGCTCGTCCCGGTCGGAGGCCTGGCGCACGACGAGCACCCCCGTCCCGACACCGACGCGGAGAAGCTCGGCGCGCTCAGGCCGGCGTTCAGGCCTGACGGGACGGTCACGGCCGGCAACTCGAGCGGGCTCAACGACGGCGCGGCCGCGCTCGTGATCGCCAGCGAAGAGCGGGCGCGCGAGCTCGGCGCCGAGCCGCTCGCCGCCTTTGCCGGCAGCGCGGTCGCCGGCGTCGACCCGCGCGTAATGGGCATCGGGCCCGTGCCCGCCGTGCGCAGGCTGCTCGACCGGGCGGGGATCACGCTACGCGAACTGGATCTCGTCGAGCTGAACGAGGCCTTCGCGTCGCAGAGCCTGGCGGTCATTCGCGAGCTTGGCCTCGATCCGGAGCGCGTGAACGTGAACGGCGGCGCGATCGCGCTCGGGCACCCGCTCGGCATGAGCGGCGCCCGCCTCGTCGTGACGCTGCTCCACGAGCTGCGCCGCCGCGGCGGCCACTACGGGCTGGCGACGCTGTGCGTCGGCGTCGGCCAGGGGCAGGCGGCGCTGTTCGCCCGCTGACACGCCGTCGGACACGGCCGCGTCGAGGCGCTTACGCTTCCCAGGCCTTGGATGTCGTCCGCGGATACATCGAGCTCGGGCTGCGCCTCGGCCGGCACCTCGACGGTCTGGTCGACGGCTACTTCGGCCCGCCCGAGATCGCCGCCGACGTCGGCGATCATCCTCTCCCCGCGCCGGCTGATCTCGTCGCCGACGCCGACGGCCTGCGCGAGGCGCTGCCGGACGCCGGCCTCGAGCCTGGACGGACCGGCTGGCTCGACGCGCAGCTGCTCGGGCTCGAGACGGTTGCGCGCCGACTCGCCGGCGAGGAGATCGCGTTCGCGGACGAGGTCGAGCGCTGCTACGGCATCCGTCCGGAGCGTGTCCCCGAGCAGGTGTTCGAGGCGGCGCACCGTGAGCTGGACGAGCTGCTCCCCGGCGACGGGTCACTCGCGGAGCGCTGGCAGGCCTGGCAGGACGGCGACACGCTCGCTCCCGACCAGCTCGAGCCCTTTGCGACGGGGCTGGCCGGAGATCTTCGACGCCGAACGGTCGACACGTTCGGGTTGCCCGCGGACGAGGCCGTTCGCTTCGAGATCGTCCGCCACGAGCCGTGGGCGGCGTACAACTACTACGAAGGCGGCCTCCGGAGCCGCGTCGCCATCAATGCGGACGTGCCGCTCGCCGCGGGTCGTGCCGTACACGTCGTCGCGCACGAGACGTATCCGGGTCACCACACCGAGCACGCGTGGAAGGAGCAGGTCCTCGTCCGTGACCGCGGGCGGATCGAGGAGTCGCTGTTGATGGTCGGCACGCCGCAGGCGCTGATGAGCGAGGGCATCGCCGAGACCGGCTCGGAGGTCCTGCTCGGAGACGATGTCGAGCGTATTGGCGCAGAGCATCTCGCCCGCGTCGGTGTCCACTACGACGCCGAGCTCGCGCTCGCCGTGAAACGTGCCTCGTCCCCGCTCGGCTCGGTATCGGCCAACGCGGCCTTCCTCGTGCATGAGGACGGGGCCACGATCGAGGATGCCGCGGACTACATCGAGCGCTGGCGCCTCGAGTCGAGGGCGCGCGCCGAGCACGGCGTCCGCTTCCTCGCCGACCCGCTCTGGCGCGTCGTATGTGACGACGTACACCGACGGCGAGCGCGTCTGCGCGGCCTGGGTCGACGGCGATCCGCAGCGGTTCCGGCGGCTGCTCACCGAGCAGCTGACGCCGGCCGACCTGCTCCTAAGAGACCGGCGGCCTGATGTAGATCACGCCCTCGTGCTTCAACGGCACGAAGGGTGCCCCGATGCTCATGATCACGTGCTCGGCCTGCGCGAACACCTCGTCGGCGACGTGGTCAGCCGCGTCTCCGGTGGGCACCTCGATCCCCACCTGGCCCTCGGGGCGGGCGTCGAGCCCCACCTCCCGCAGTTCTTCGAGAAGCCGGTCGCGGTCGGGGATCCGCGCGGCCTCGACGTGAACCATGTCCGTCATCTCGCCATTATCTGCCGTGCTGCGCCCCGCAGCAAACTTCGGGGCCGGTATCGTCCGCGCCGTGGCGGTGGCAACGGAGCGCGACTACGGCCTGTACATCGGCGGCGAGTCCGTCGAGCCGGCCTCCGGCGAGATCCGCGACCTGACCGAGCCGGCTACCGGCGCGCCGCTGGCCCGCGCGGCCATGGCCGGTGAGGCAGACGTCGATCGCGCGGTCGCCGCTGCGCGCGAGGCGCTCGACGGTGCCTGGGCGAAGACCCCGCCGACCGAGCGCTCACGGCTGCTGCACGCGCTGGCCGACGCGATCGTCGCCAACCGCAAGGAGCTCGCCGAGCTCGAGTCGCGCAACGTCGGCAAGGCGATCTCCTCGGTGAAGGCCGAGGTCAACCAGGCCGTCGAGAACTTCCGCTTCTACGCCTCCGCGATCGCCTCGATCGCCGGGCGCTCGACCCCCGTCGGTGGTTCGCTGCTCTTCTACTCGCTGAAGGAGCCGGTCGGCGTCGCGGCCCAGATCGTGCCGTGGAACTACCCGCTGACGATGGCGACGTGGAAGCTCGCGCCGGCGCTGGCCGCCGGCTGCACGGTCGTCCTCAAGCCGGATCCGGCGACGCCGCTGACGGCGCTCCGGCTTGCCGAGCTGGCGGCGGAGGTCGGCTTCCCGCCGGGTGTCGTGAACGTCGTCCCGGGCGACGGCCCGACGACGGGCGCCTACCTCGTCCGCCACCCGGGCGTCGACAAGGTGGCGTTCACCGGCTCGACGAAGACCGGCGGCGAGATCATGCGGCTGTGCTCCGAGCCGATCAAGCGCCTGACGCTCGAACTCGGCGGCAAGAGCCCGAACATCCTCTTTGCGGACGCCGACCTCGCCGACGCGATCCCGAGCGCTGCCTGGTCGATCTACTACGCCGCCGGCCAGAGCTGCGAGGCCCGCTCCCGCGTGCTCGCCGAGGCGTCGATCTACGACGACGTCGTCGCCGGGATCGCGGACGCGGCCGGCCGCATCCGGGTCGGCGACCCGCTCGACCCCGAGACGCAGATGGGCTCGCTGATCTCGACGGCGCACCGCGACCGCGTGCACGGCTACGTCGAGACGGGCCGCGGCGAAGGCGCCGAGGTCGTCGCGGGCGGCACGCCGGGCGACGGCGCCGGGGCCTTCTATCCGCCGACGGTGCTCGCCAGGGTCGACGGCGGCATGACGGTCGCGCAGGAGGAGATCTTCGGCCCGGTGGTCACCGTGATCCCGTTCGAGGACGAGAAGGACGCGGTCCGGATCGCGAACGACGTGGAATACGGCCTCTACGCAACGGTCTGGACGCGGGACGCGGCGAAGGGCCACCGGCTGGCGCGTCGGATCAAGTCCGGGGCGGTCGGGATCAATATGCCGTACACCGCCTTCCCGGGCATCCCGTTCGGCGGCTACAAGCAGTCGGGCTTCGGCCGTGAGCTGGGGATCGAGACGCTCGAGCTCTACCTGGAGACCAAGAGCGTCCTCCACTCCACCTCGCCCAAGCCCTTCAACCCCTTCGGGCTGTAGAGCACCACGCCGCGCCACGGGTCCGTGGCGGGCCGGCGGCGCGCGGCATGAGCCTCGTCGGCGGCCTGTTCCTCTTCGCGTGCGGGATCGTCTGCCTCCTGGAGTCGGATCTCGGCTTATCGCCGTGGGACGTCCTCCATCAGGGGCTGGCCGAGCACACGCCGCTCTCCTTCGGCGCCGCGAACCTCGTGGTCGGCGTGGCCGTGCTGTTCGTGGCGTGGGCGCTCGGCGCGCGGCCCGGCATCGGCACGGTCGCGAACGCCGTCCTCATCGGCGTCTACATCGAGCTGCTGATCGCGGTGGGCTGGATCGACGCCCTCGGCGATCAGGGGCTGGCGGTGCGCATCGCGCTCATCCCGATCGGCCTGGTGTTCTTCGGCGTGGGCTCGGCCTTCTACATCGGCGCGGCCCTCGGCGCCGGCCCTCGTGACTCGTTGATGCTGGTCGTGTCCGCACGCACCGGCAAGCGGATCGGAATCGTCCGCGCCGCGATCGAGATCACCGCGCTGCTGATCGGCATCGCCCTCGGCGGCACGTTCGGCGTCGGCACGATCGCCTTCGCCGTCCTGATCGGCCCGGTCATCGAGCTCTCGTTCGGCCTGCTGGCGCGCTCGCCGCTCGCCGTGCCGAGCGCACAGCCGGTGCCCGTGATCGAGAGTCAGTGAAAGATGCCGAGGATGACCGACCGCGTCGACGACCGTCTCGATCGCCTCTACGCGATCGGCGGCGGCGCCGGCGCCAACCGTCCAGGCTTCAGCGCGGCCGAGGACGAAGCGATCGAGCTGGCCGCCTCGTGGATGGCCGAGGCGGGGCTCGACGTTTCCCGCGACGGCGTCGACAACGTCTTCGGGAGGCTTGCCGGGGCCGAGCCAGGGCTGCCCGAGGTCTGGACGGGCTCGCACCTCGACACGGTCCCCGACGGCGGGAAGTACGACGGAGCGCTCGGCGTCGTGGCCGGCCTGGAGGCGGTCGAGCGCCTGGGCCGGCGCCCGCGCACGCTCGGGGTGGTCGTGTTCCGCGCGGAGGAGACCGGCTGCCACGGCAGCCGCGCGTTCGTCGGCTCCGGGCAGCCTCTGCCGGACGCGTATGTCGAGGTGCACGTCGAGCAGGGCCCGCAGCTCGCCGCCGCAGGCGCCGCGCTCGGCGTCGTGGGCGGGATCGCGGGGTACCTGCGCCGCAGCGTCACGTTCGAGGGCGTGGCCGGGCACGCGGGCACCACGCCGATGGCCATGCGGGACGACGCGCTCGTGAAAGCGGCGCAGTTTGTTCTGCGCGCGCGCGACGCGGCCGGCGACGACGCCGTCGCGACCGTCGGCCAGGTCGAAGTCGAGCCGGGGGCCGTCAACGTGATTCCGGGCCGCGTCACCATCTCGCTCGATCTCCGTGCGCCGGACGGCGAGCGTCTCGACGCGCTCGCGCGCGAGCTCGGCGTCGAGCCGGCGCCGCGCAACGACCCGATCCCGATGGACGCGGGCGTCCGGGCCGCGTTGGCCGAGGAGCTCGCCCAGCGCGGCATGCCCGCGCGCGAGCTCGTCTCCTGGGCCGGCCACGACGCCGGCGTGCTCGCCGCCGCCGGGGTGCCGAGCGGGATGCTCTTCGTGCGCAGCCTCGCCGGCGGCGCCAGCCACACGCCGGACGAGTACTCGAGCCCCGAGGACGTCGAGCTGGCGGTCGAGGTGCTGGCAGGCGCGCTGGCGCGCCTCGCAGGACGCTGATCCGCGTGCGGTACGTCGCCGCCCTCGGCGCGATGCTCGCTGTCGCCGGAACGGCGCTCGCTTCGGACAACTCGCCGAAGGCCTTCGAACGGCCTGCCCGGCCGACCGATGCCCTGCCGGCTGCCCTCCGAATGATGCCGCCGGAGAAGTTCGGGTTCTTCGTCGTGAGTCGCCGCATCGCGACCTACGACGGCGGACCGCACCGACGCGCCCGGCTCTACCTGCTCCGGACGGCGCGCGGCTACACGTGCTCCGCGCTCGTCTTCCGCGGCGTCGGCATGGGCTGTAATCGCGGCGCGCTCCTTGTCGGCGGGCGGCTGATCTCCGGCGAGGCGGCGGGCCAGCTCCTGGCCGGCGTCGCCGCGAACGAGGTGACGCGGATCGTGGTCGTCGGCTCGCGCGGCGTGCACCACCACGTTCCGCTCTCGCCCGACAAGGGCTTTATTTACGACTGCCGCGCGTACAACGGCTGCCCGTGCGCCGTCGCCTGGCTCGACGCGTACGCCGGCGAGCGGCGCGTCGCGCACCAGGACTGGCTCGGCAGCGGCTGCCGGAAGCGCCGCTAGGTCTCGCGGAAGCTGATCGGCTGCGCCCCCTCCCAGAGCGTCAGCCGCCCGAGCTCCTTCAGCTGCTCCTGCCCCTCGACGAGGGTGGCGAAGTGGTTGGCCCAGAGCTGCCCCGCCTTGCTCGCGAAGTTGCAGTAGCCGTACGGGAACAGCAGCTCGGTCTCGCTCTGCCCGCCGGGATAGAGCGCCAGCTCGCCCGGGTGCGGGTAGCTGGTGGCGTTCTCCGGGCCGATGCCGAGGTCGCGGTCGCCCCACGGGATCCAGTTCGACTCGCCGCTCCAGCGGCAGTGAATGATCCGGTCCTCGAGCGGGAGGATGCGCTTGAACGCCCCGACGGTGCGCGGGGCGAGCTCGTCCTCCCAGCGCGCGACGAAGTGCATCCCGGCGGCCTCGATCTCCAGCACGGCGCGAGCCTATCGCCAGGGCTCAGCCGAAGTCGTCGACGAGCATGTGGACGTGGCCGACGGCCCGGAAGCCCGCGCGCTCGAGGATCGGCAGCGACATCGACCCGCCCTGCGTGATCAGCGCCGGCGTGCCGCGGGCGACGGCTTCGTCCCAGCGGGCGCGCAGCAGCGCCCGGTAGGCGCCGCGGCCGCGCGCCTCCGGAAGGGTCGCGCCGCCGTACAAGAGCAGCCCGTGCTCGGTGGCGGCGCAGGTTCCCGCCGAGACGATCCGGCCGTCGAGCCACGCGGCGTGCATCACCGTCGGCGAGTCGCGCCACCGATCGGCGAGCAGGTCGCGTGCCTCGGCGATCTCGTCCTCGGGCGTCCCGAACGCCTGCCACTGCACCTCGTTGGCGGCGGCGTACTCCTCGAACGTCTCGACTGCGCCGGCCTCGACGTCGGCCGGCCCCGGCGGCGGCGCTTCGGTCAGGACGAGCGCGACCGCGTACGGATCGCGATCGTGCACGAGCCCGCGCGTGAGCAGGAGCTCCACGAGGCCAGGCGGCTCGGCCGCGCTGCCGATCTCCCACTGGGTCTTCGTGCGCCCGCGCTCACGCAGCAGCGAGCGCACCTCGTCGAGCACCTCGTCGACCGCGGCGGCCTGGAAGTGCTGGCGCTGCAGGGTGTTCCATGCCACTCCAGGTCCCATGCAGAGCGTGAACCGGGCCGTCTCGATCCGCTCGTCCAGCGGCCCGAGCGGGCCGAACGAGTTGGGGTACTCGGCGACCTCGCGGAGCACTACTTCGTCGGCGCGCCCTGGTCGAACCAGGCCGCAAGCTCGCTGCGCTCGGCGTCGGTCATGTGCGTGATGTTCCCGAGCGGCATCGCCTTGAGGCGCACCGCCTGCTCCTCGATCGCGTCCTTGCTGGCGGCGATCTCCTCCGGCGTGTCGAAGACGACCCCCGCCGGCGGGCTGGTGAACGCGGAGTTGGTCGGGTGCATGGAGTGGCACTCGGCGCAGCGTGTCGCGATGATCGTCTGCACCCGCGTGAAGGTGACCGTGCCGCTCGCAGCGGGCGCGGCCGTCGTGCTCGGCCGGATGAGGATCGCGATCACGAGGACGGCGAGTGCGGCCGTCGCCGGGATCCACCAGACCGTGCGCCCCTCGTGGCGCAGGTTGAAGTAGTGGCGCACCCACGCGCCGACCACCATCAGCGCGACGATGACCGCCCAGCCGTGCGCGTGCGTGTACGCCGTCGGGAAGTGGACGGCGATCATCGCGATCAGCACCGGCAGGGTCAGGTACGTGTTGTGGATCGAGCGCCGCTTGCCCTCGAGACCCGGTGCCGGGTCGGGCTCCCGCCCCGCCTCCTTCGCGCGCACGAGCTTCCAGTGGCCGGGGATGATCACGAAGAGGACGTTCGCGGCCATGATCGTTCCCAGCATCGCGCCGAGCTGGAGGTCGGTGCCCCGGCCGGAGAAGACGTGGCTCACGCCCCAGGCCGTCAGCGTCAGCACCGCGAGCCCGACGCCGGCGAGCCAGAGCTCGTGGCCCTCCAGCAGCCGGCAGAGCGCCTCGTAGACGACATAGCCGCCCGCGAGCAGCGCGATGCTCAGCGCGGCCGCCTCCCGGCCGCTGATGTTCGCGACCGCCGGGTCGACGAGGTAGATGTCGGCGTGCACGTAGTAGAGGGCGACGAGCAGTGCGAACCCGGAGAGCCAGGTCGTGTACGCCTCCCACTTGAACCAGTAGAGGGGGCTCGGCAGCTCGTCCGGGGCCACCCGGTACTTCTCGACGCGGTAGAAGCCGCCGCCGTGGATCTCCCACTCCTCGCTCACGTCGTCGCGGTCGCGCGAGGGCCGCAGGTGCTTGTCGAGGGCGACGAAGTAGAACGAGGTGCCGATCCAGACGATGGCGGCGATGACGTGCAGCCAGCGCAGCAGGAACTGCGCCCACTCGTCGAGGTAGTCCCAGTCCATCAGCCCTTCTGCCAGCGGGCGAGCGCGATCGAGACGAGGTCGTCGCAGCCGGTGGCGAGCTCCTCCGCGCGCGTGCGCTGTAGGCGCTCGCGCAGCACGGGGACGATCTCGGCCCGCGAGCGGCCGTTGACGAAGACGACGAACCGGAAGCCGAACGTCTCCTCGTAGGCGCGGTTCAGCTCGGCCAGCTCTGCCAGCACGGCCTCCTCGTCACCGTGCTGCTCGGGCGAGCGCTCGCCGATGCGCGGGTGTGCCGCCAGCGCCTCCGCCTTCTCGTCGTCGCTCGCCTCGCGCACGACGTCGCGGGCCACGCCGAGCGGGTCATCCTGCGCGGCGAGCCGCTCGACGAGGCGCGTCCGGCCGGAGAAGAGCCCGGCCAGCTCGTCGACCGTCAGCTGCCGCGGTAGCTCGCGCACGAGTAGGGCGAGACGAGAAGCGGGATGTGGTGGTGGCCGTCGCCCAGCTCGACGTCGAGGGCGACGCGGTGGAAGAAGGCGGACGGCGGGTGGAAGACGAGCGTGTGGAGCCCGGACTCCAGGCGGTCGCCCAGCTGGGCGATGCGGCCGTCGCTATCGGTCGTCCCGGACGCGACGAGGGCGCCGTCGTGGAAGAGCTCGACGCGGACGCCGGCGGCCGGCCGGCCCTCGCCGGTGTCGAGCACGTGAGTGGAGAGGGAGGTCATGCCAGGAACCTTCGCGCATTCCGGCGGTGCTCCTGGGCGATCTCGGCTTCGTCGGCGTTCACCAGCGTGCCCGTCCCGCACGACCTCCTCGCCCCCGACGTAGAGACGGTCGACGCGCTGGGGGCCCGCGAAGACGAGTGACGCGACGGCATCGTCGGCGCCGCCGTGTTCGAGGCCGTCCATCCGCCAGACGGCGAGGTCGGCACACATGCCCCGCTCGATCGTGCCGATGTCGGCGCGTCGGAGCACGGTGGCGCCGCCGGCGGTCGCCAGCCGCAGCGCTTCGCGCGCGGTGAGGGCCCGTGGCCCGCCGCGCCCGCGCGCCACGAGCAGCGCTTCCTTCACCTCGAGGGCGAGATCGCCGCGCTCGTTCGAGGCCGACCCGTCGACGCCGAGGCCGACGCGGACGCCTGCGTCGAGGAGCTCGCGCACCGGCGCCACCCCGGCGCCGAGGCGCAGGTTGGACGTCGGGCAATGCGCGACCCCGACGCGCGCCCGCGCGAACCGGTAGACGTCGTCGGGCGAGAGGTGGACGCAGTGCGCGCACCAGACGTCTCGCGCCAGCCAGTCAAGTCGCTCCAGGTACTCGACCGGCCGGCAGCCATAGAGCTCGAGGCAGTAGGCCTCTTCCTCGACCGTCTCGGCGAGGTGCGTGTGGAGGAGCACGCCCTCGCGCCGTGCGAGCTCCGCCGATGCCTTCATCAGCTCGCCGGTGACCGAAAACGGTGAGCACGGCGCCACGACGACCTGCGTCCGCGCCCCCGCGGCCGAATCGTGCAGTTCGCCGATGAGCCGCTTGGTGTCCGCCAGGACGTCGTCGATCGTCTCCACCAGCGAGTCCGGCGGCAGCCCGCCGTCCGACTCGCCGAGATCCATCGATCCGCGGGAGGCGACGAGACGCACGCCGAGCTCGCGTGCCGCCTGCACCTCCGCCTCGATCAGCCCTGCCTCGCCGCGTGGGAAGACGTAGTGGTGGTCGAACACGGTCGTGCACCCGGAGAGGGCGAGCTCGGCCAGCCCGGTGCGCGCCGCGGCGTACTCGGCCTCTGCGTCGAGCCGCGCCCAGACCGGGTACAGCGTCTTCAGCCAGGTGAAGAGGTCGGCCTCCTGCGCACGCGTTCGCGTGAGGGTCTGGTACAGGTGGTGGTGCGTGTTGACGAGGCCCGGCGTGACGAGCGCGCCGCCGAGGTCGACCCGCTCGCCGGCCGGCGGCCGTCCGCCGCCCACGGCCGAGACGAGCCCGTCCTCGACCAGAACCCAGCCCTCGCGGTACTCGGTCCCGGCGTCGTCCATGGTCGCGACCCAGGCGTTGGCGAGCAGCATCAGTCCGCGCGCAGGCTGACGAGCTCGAACCGGTCGACCTCGACCAGCCCGCGGTCGGTGATCTTCAGCGCCGGGATCACGGACAGCGCGAGGAAGGCGAGCGACTGGAACGGCGACGGCAGCGTGCAGCCGAGGCGATGCGCAGCCTCGACGCAGTTCTTGCTTGCCTCGACGACCTCGTCGAGGGGCGCGTCGGAGAGCAACCCGGCCACGGGCAGGGGCAGCTCCGCGCGGACGCCGCCGTGCTCGACGACGACCACGCCGCCGCCGATCTCGCTCAGCCTCGTGACCGCTCGGGACATGTCGTGGTCGGCCATGCCGACGACGACGATGTTGTGCGCGTCGTGCGCGACCGTCTGCGCGAGCGCCCCGGTCGTCAGCCCGGTGCCGCGGACGAGCCCGATGCTCATGCGGCCGGTGCCGAGATGCCGCTCGAGCACGGCGATCTTCGCCAGGTCGCGCTCCGGGTCGGCGACGACCTCGCCGTCGACGACCGTCGGCTCCTCCACGAGCGACTCGGTGACGATCTGGTCGGGGATGATCCCGATCACGCGGGCGCGGCCGCCCTCCCACGGGATGCGGAAGCGGTTCGAGCCGACCGGTCGGATGCGGACGGTGTGCCGGACCCAGTCCGGCACCTCGTGGCGAGGCGAGGGCTCGACGTGCCGGCCGGCCTTGAGCACGAGCTCCGGCTCGAACCGCTCCAGGTCAGGGAGCACGAGCACGTCGGCCTGGTAGCCGGGCGCGAGCGCCCCGAAATTGCGGAGCCCGTGCCAGGTCGCGCCGTTCAGCGAGGCCATGACGAGCGCATCCTCGGGCGTGACGCCGCTCGCGACCGCCTCGCGCACCATGCCGTTGATGTGGCCCTCGGCCACGATGTCCTCGGGCTCGCGGTCGTCGGTGCAGAACGCGAGGCGGTGCGGCCCGAACTCGGCGACCAGCGGGAGCAGGTCGTGGAGGTTGCGCGCGCCGGACGCCTCGCGAATCAGCACCCACATGCCGACGCGCAGGCGCTCCCGGCCCTCCTCGACGGTCCGCGCCTCGTGGTCGGAGCGGATGCCGGCGGCGGCGTACGCGTTCAGCGACTTGCCGAGCACGCTCGGCGCGTGGCCGTCGACGTGCGTCGCGCCCTCGAGCGCCAGCTTCTCGAGCTCATGCTCGTCGCCGCCGATGACGCCGGGGAAGTTCATCATCTCGGCGAGCCCGAGCACCCGGCGTCGGCGCAGGAGCCCCTGCAGGTCGCCGAGCGAGAGCGGCCGGCGCGGCGACTCGAACTTCGAGGCCGGCACCGAGGACGACGCCATGAAGAAGACGTCGAGCGGGATGTCCTGCGACATGTCGGCGATCCAGTGGATGCCGTCGGTGCCGAGCACGTTCGCGAGCTCGTGCGGGTCCGCGACCACTGCCGTCGTCCCGAGCGGGACGACCAGCCGCGCGAACTCGTCCACGAGCAGCTTCGATGACTCGAGGTGCATGTGCGAGTCGATGAAGCCGGGCACGAGATAGCGCCCCGCGGCATCGAGCGTCTCCCGCCCCTCGTAGTCCCCGATCCCGGCGACGAAGCCGTCCACGATCGCCAGGTCGCCCTCGAGCCACTCGCGCGTGAAGACTGACAGGATCCGTCCGCCGCGCACAACCAGGTCGGCCGGCTCGTCGCCGCGCGCCACGGCAAGCCGTCGGCGGAGGTCTGCCATGGGCGCCGACCTTACCGGCGTCTCCATGCGAGTTGATGGCTCGAGCTCGCCTGAACGTCGACCGATTCGTCGCTTACGCTACGAACGTGTGTTCGTCCAAGGAGAAGCGAGTTATCCGCCAGGCGTTCCGGGTTCGAGCTCGATCCGAACCTCACGCAGCAAGCTCTCCTTGCGAAGAGCGTCGGTGCATCGCGCTTTGTCTATAACTGGGGGCTCGCTGAGTCGCGGCGTGCCTATCAGTTGACTGGGAGGCGACCCCGGCTTGGCGAGTTGGAGCGCGAGCTCGTTCGCCTGAAGCAGAGCGAGGCACCTTGGCTGTACGAGGTCTCAGCCCACATTGCGCAATCGGCTCTGAAGGATTTGAACGATGCGTTCGAGACTTCTTCAAGGGCCTCAGTGGCAAAGGGGCACGTATCGGCTTCCCCCGTTTCAAGAAGCGGGGAGAGCACGACACGGCGCGTCTATACCAAGTCACGCTTGAGGAGCGCCACATCCGCTTGCCGAAGATCGGGCGCGTCCGCATGAAGGAGACGCGTACCGCGCGCGGTTTTGAAGGCCGGATCCTGGCGGCGACGATTCGCCGCCGAGCTGACCGTTGGTTCGTCTCGCTCGCGGTTGAACGCGAGCGCGTGATTGTGCGGCCCCGGTGGAACGGTAATCCGCGTCAGGTTGTCGGCGTCGACCTCGGGTTGAAGACGGCGGCCGTGATACACGATGGCTCGGAAACGTTTGTAATCGAGCCCCGTCGAGCCCTGCGGAAGAACCTGGCGAAGCTCCGGCGGCTCGACCGTCAGCTGGCTCGCAAGCAGCGTGGCTCAAAAAATCGCGACAAAGCGAAACTGCTGCGGGCACGTCTGCACTACAAGATCGCCTTTATCGGCAGACCTACCTCCATGAGTTGACGTCGTCACTGACGAAAACCAAGGCGGTGATCGTGTTGGAGGATCTGCACGTGAAGGGGATGCAGCGCAACCGCCGGGTGGCGCTCTCAGTCATGGACGCTGCGATGGGTGAGTTGCGCCGGCAGCTCGCCTACAAGAGCGAATGGCACGGCGCGATGCTCATTTTCGCGGACAGGTTCTATCCCTCATCGAAGATCTGCTCGAGGTGCGGTTGCTTGAAGGAGGCGCTCCCGCTCTCGACGCGGGTATTCAACTGCGAAGCGTGCGGCGCCTCGCTTGACCGGGACGAAAACGCTGCGATCAATCTGCGCCGGCTTGGGCTTGCGCAGCTACCCGAGGGTCTCGGGGAAGTGACGCCTGTGGAGAGGACGGCTCTGGCGCTATGTGCGTCTGGCGCGAAACCGGCCTCGGCGAAGCAGGAAGCGAAAGCGCGCGGCTCTCGCCGCTCGACTCGCAGATCGACGGGGTAACTCGTCGAGGTGACGGCTTTCATGAGCCACACCCCCGCGGCGTTACCCTGCTCCGATGGAGGCGGAGTCGCCGCGGAGCCTGGAGGAGGCGCTGCGGCTCAAGGCGGAGCATCACGACGCGGTACCGATCGACGGCGGCACCGACGTCATGGTCGAGCTGAACTTCGACCGGCGCCGGCCCGAGCTGTTGCTCGACCTCAACCGGGTCGAGGAGCTCGACGGCTGGTCGGCCGAGAACGGCACGATCCACCTGGGCGCCTCGCTCACCTACACGCAGGCGATGGAGCCGGCGCTCGCGGCGCGGCTGCCGGCGCTGGCCGAGGCGGCGCGCACCGTCGGGTCCCCGCAGATCCGCAACCGCGGCACGATCGGCGGCAACCTCGGGACGGCCTCGCCGGCCGGCGACGCGCTGCCGCCGCTGCTGGTCGCGGGCGCGCGCGTCGAGCTTGCGAGCGCGGCCGGCACGCGCACGCTCGGCCTCCAGGAGTTCCTCGTGGGGCCGAAGCGGAACGCGCTCGAGCCGGGCGAGCTGATCACGGGCCTGACCGTCGACGCGCGCGACATTCCGCAGACGTTCATGAAGGTCGGCCCGCGCAACGCGATGGTGATCGCGGTCTGCTCGCTCGCGCTGGCCGTCGACGCGGAGCGCGACGAGCTCCGCGCGGCGTTCGGCTCCGCCGGCCCGGTGCCGGCACTCGTTCGCGCGCCCCTCTCCGAGGCGGCGGGCTTCCCGGAGGCGGTGGCCGCTGCGGCGAGCCCGATCGACGACGTGCGCGGCAGCGCCGGCTACCGGCGGCACGCGCTCGCCGTGCTCACCCGCCGGGCGCTGGAGCGCTGCGGTGTGGAGACCCTGTGAGGATCGAGCTCACCGTCAACGGCGAGCGCCGCGAGGCTGACGTCTGGCCCGCAGAGAGCCTCCTGTTCGTGCTGCGCGAGCGACTCGAGCTGCCCGGGTCGAAGAACGCGTGCGAGCAGGGCGAGTGCGGCTCGTGCTCGGTGCTGCTCGACGGCGAGCTCGTCTGCGCGTGCCTGGTGCTCGGCGCCCAGGCGGACGGCCGCACGATCGTGACGGTGGAAGGGCTGGCCGAGGACGGCGTGCTCCACCGGGTGCAGGAGGCCTTCGCGGACGCGGGCGCCGTCCAGTGCGGGTTCTGCACGCCGGGGTTCATCGTCGCCGCCGCCGACCTGCTGCGGCGGGTCCCGAATCCCGACGACGACGCCATCCGCGAGGCGCTGTCCGGGAATCTCTGCCGCTGCACCGGCTACGCCAAGATCCTCGACGCCGTGAGGGTGGCTGCCGGATGACGGTCACGCGGCAGCTTCCCCATGGCCGCGCCGTCGTCGAGCGGCGGCGCGTCGACGCCGTCCCCAAGACGACGGGCGAGTTCGCGTACTCCAGCGACCTGCACGCGCCGGGGATGCTCTGGGGCCACACGCTGCGGAGCCCGCACGCGCACGCGCGCATCGCCGGCATCGACGTCTCGCAGGCGGTATCGATGCCCGGCGTCCACGCCGTGCTCACGCACGCTGACGTCCCGGGAGAGAACAGATACGGGCTCGAATTCCTCGATCAGCCGGTGCTTGCGGACGAGCGCGTCCGCTACGAGGGCGAGCCGGTCGCCGTCGTGGCGGCCGAGCACCCCGAGCAGGCGCGGCGAGCCGCGGAGGCGATCGGGGTCGAGTACGAGCCGCTCGAGCTCGTCGTCGACATGGAGCGTGCGACGGAGCAGCCGCCGCTCCATCCCGACCGCCCGACGATGGGGCACGGCTACCGCGAGGATCCGCGCCCGAACGTCGTCCGCCACGTCGTCATCCGCCACGGCGACCCCGACGCGGAGGGCGACCTGAGCGTCGAGGGCGTCTATGAGCTCGGCATCCAGGACCAGGCGTTCCTGGGTCCGGAATCCGGGCTCGCCGTCCCCGACGGCGAGGGCGGCGTCGACGTGTACGTCGCCACGCAGTGGCTGCACGTCGACCGCGACCAGGTCGCGCCGTGTCTCGGGCTCCGCCCCGACCAGGTGCGCATCCACCTGGCCGGGGTCGGCGGCGCCTTCGGCGGCCGCGAGGACCTCTCGATGCAGATCCACGGCGCGATGCTCGCGCTGCACACCGGCCGTCCTGTGAAGATCGTCTACGGCCGCGACGAGTCGTTCTGGGGCCACGTCCACCGGCACCCCGCGCGGATCTGGGCGGAGCACCGCGCGACGCGCGAGGGGCAGCTTGTCTCGGTGCGGATGCGGATCCTGCTCGACGGCGGCGCGTACGCCTCGAGCTCGACGGCGGTCACGTCGAACGCGGCCTGCTTCGCCTGCGGGCCGTACGGAGTGCCGAACGCGCTGATCGAGTCCACGTGCGTCTACACCAACAACCCGCCGTGCGGCGCCATGCGCGGCTTCGGCGCCGTGCAGACCTGCTTCGCCGCCGAGGCGCAGATGGACAAACTCGCCGCGGCGCTCGACATCGACCCCGTCGAGCTGCGCCTGCTGAACGCGCTCGGCCCGGGCGGGCGGCTCCCGACCGGCCAGGCCCTGACCGGCTCGTTCCCCGCCGCCGAGGTGCTGCGGGCGGCCCGCGACCTCGAGGCGCCGGCCGCCGAGCCGCTCCCCCGCGACCCGCTGCGCCTCCCCGGCGGCGCCGGCAACACGACGCGGGGTGAAGGCGTGCAGCGCGGCGTCGGGTTCGCGATCGGCTTCA
This sequence comes from uncultured Thermoleophilia bacterium, assembly GCA_963710465.1. Classification (GTDB taxonomy): domain Bacteria; phylum Actinomycetota; class Thermoleophilia; order Gaiellales; family Gaiellaceae; genus JACVRM01. The sequence goes on along the minus strand of CAVQAQ010000017.1, from coordinate 145,426 downwards.
AGAACATCGGCTACTCGGAGGGCTTCGACGACTTCACCGCCGCCCGCGTGCGGCTCTTCACCGCCGCCGCGGGCGGGCTCGGCGCCGAGGTGCAGTGTGCGTCCGCGGAGGTCGGCCAGGGGGTGATCGAGGTCATCCGCTCCACGGCGGAGCGCGAGCTCGGCCCGGCCGAGGTCACGGTGCTTCCGGCGACGACCGCGTCGGTCGGCTCGGCCGGGTCCGCGTCCGCGTCGCGCATGACGTGGATGGCGGCGGGTGCCGTCCAGCTGGCGTGCCGCGAGGCGATGGAAGAGCTACGCCGCCGCGGCGGCACGCTCGACGGCGGCGACATCATCGACGTCGAGCGCGTCTACCGGCACCCGCCGACCGGGCCGCTCGACCCGGAGACCGGCCAGGTGACGTCCGAGCGGGCACACGTTGCGCTCGCCTGCGCGGCGATGAAGGTGGTCGCCGAGGTGGACGTCGAGCTCGGGCTCTCGCGCGTCGTCTGGATCGGTGTCGCTCAGGACGTGGGCCGGGCGCTGAGCCGAACGGCGGTCGAGGGGCAGATCGAAGGCGGCACGGCCCAGGGCCTCGGGCTTGCGCTGATGGAGGAGATCCAGACGCGCGACGGGCTGATCACGAACGCGAGCTTCACCGACTACCTGCTGCCGACGACGCTCGACATGCCGCCGGTCGACTCGGTGCTGATCGAGGATCCCGAGCCCGACGCGCCCTACGGCGTCAAGGGCGTCGGCGAGTTCTCGACCGTGGTCGGGACGGCGGCGGTGGCGGCGGCGCTGCGGGCGGCGACCGGGCGTCCCTTGACGCGGGTGCCCGTGAAGCCCGACGACATCGTCGGGCTCTGACTAGGCTCGCGCCGTCCGACGAGAGGGAGGAGCGGAATGGTTCGAGTCATGGTGCTCTACGAGGTTGCGCCGGACACGCGGCGCTACGAGGAGCACGCCGCCATGTGCAAGCTGGTTCCCGGCGGGACTTTCCGGCACGGTCCGGTCTTCGGGACGGGGACCGGCGCGGAGCCCGACTTCGGCTACTACGCCGAGTGGGAGTTCGCCGACCGCGATGCGTTCAAGGCCGCCGCGCGTTCGCCCGAGTTCAATGCCACCGGGCCGGACGCGCTGGCGATGGGAATCCCGTTCAAGGTCGTCTTCGCGGAGATCGAGTGACCGAGCCCGCGTCGCCGCTCCCGCTCGACCCGACCGAGCTCGGCTTCGAGCGCATCCGCTACGAGAAGGCGCCGCCCCGCGCGACGGTGACCATGAACCGCCCGGACGTGCTCAACGCGTTCGACTTCCAGATGCTCCGGGAGCTCGCACGGGCGTTCGAGGATGCCTCCTGGGACGACGACATCCGCGTCGTAGTCGTCACGGGCGAGGGGCGTGCGTTCTGCGTCGGGGCCGACCTGCGCTCCTGGGGCGCCGAGCTCATCGGCAACTCGAAGGAGTACTGGAAGTGGTTCGGCGCCTTCCAGGACATGCACGACCGGCTGCGCGAGATCGGCAAGCCGACGCTCGCCCGGATCAACGGCATCTGCGTGGGCGGAGGCAACGAGGTGCAGATGGCGTGCGACCTGGCGGTCATGGTCGACGACGCGTACATCCGCCACGTCGGGCTCGAGCACGGCTCGGTGCCGGCGGGCGGGGCCACGCAATGGCTGCCGGTGATGGTCGGCGAGCGCCGTGCGCGCGAGATCATCCTCCTCTGCGAGCCGATCACCCCCGCACAGGCGGTCGACTGGGGGCTCGTGAACCGCGCCGTCCCGCGCGCCGAGCTCGACACTGTCGTCGACGAGTACGTCGACAAGCTGGCTACCAAGCTGCCGGAGACCACCCGATACGCGAAGCAGCAGCTGAACTTCTGGCGCGATCTGTCGTGGAACGCGACGATCGGCCACGCGCGCGACTGGCTCGCGCTGTCGATGCTGAACGAGGAGGCGCAGGGAGCGATCCGCGACTTCCTCGATACCCGAAAGGAGCGGTGAGTTTCTAATGCCGAACGTGGACGAGATGCTGGAAGGCGCCCGCGAGGCGATGAGCGTGCGGCGCGTGTTTGGCGAGGCCTATGAGGAGAACGGCGTCACGGTCATCCCGGTCGCGAGCGTGCGCGGCGGCGGCGGAGGCGGCGGGGACAGCGAGAACAACGGCGGCGGCGGCTTCGGCCTGCAGGCGCGGCCGGTCGGCGCGTACGTGATCTCCGACGGCGACGTGCGCTGGCGCCCGGCGGTCGACCCGAACCGCATCGTGCTCGGCTGGCAGATCGTGGCCGCGCTCTCGCTCTTCGTCGGCTGGCGCGTCGCGCGGCTCTTCCGATGACCGACGTTCTGACCAGTCGGGACGCCGGCGTCCTGACCGTCACGCTCAACCGGCCGGAGAAGCTCAACGCGCTCACCGCCGGCGTCCACGCCGGGCTGCACGCGGCCTTCGCCGAGGCGGCAAACGGCGACATTCGCGCCGTCGTGCTGACGGGCGCTGGGCGCGGCTTCTGCGTCGGCCAGGACCTGACCGAGTTCGCGGGCGCGGCCCGGGACGTCGCCGCGCACCTGCGTGCTACCTATCACCCGACGATCCATGCGATCCGCGGGCTCGACAAGCCGGTGATCGCCGCCGTCAACGGCGTCTGCGCCGGCGCCGGCCTCTCGCTCGCGTCCGCCTGCGACCTCCGCATCGCAGCCGACTCGGCGTCGTTCGTGCCGGGCTTCGTCTCCATCGGGCTGATCCCGGATTCGGGCGGCTCGTGGTTCGTCGTCCAGCTGCTCGGCCAGGCCCGCGCGTTCGAGTTCATGAGCTCGGGCCGGACGGCGACGGCCGCCGAGGCGCATGAGCTGGGGCTCGTCAACGAGGTCGTCGAGGACGCCGCCGCACGGGCAGCGGAGCGGGCGGCCGCCTACGCGGCGCTGCCGCCGCGGGCCGTCGGGATGACGAAGCACCTCTTCGAGCACGCGGTGACGGCGACGTTGGACGAGCAGCTCGAGCTCGAGGCGAGGCTGCAGTCCGAAGCCGCGCAGACGGAGGACTTCCGCGAGGGCGTGACCGCGTTCCTCGAGAAGCGGCCGGCGACGTTCAGCGGGCGCTAGTCGCGCTCGCGCAGCTCGACCACGAGATCGCAGTCGAGCGCCTGGGCGATGCGCAGCAGCGTGTCGATGCGCGGCGGCCGGCCGCCGGCCTCGAGCCGGGCAATCGCCGATTGCGTCGTGCCGCACAGCTCGGCGAGCTGCTTCTGTGAGAGCCCGCGGTGCAGCCGCTGCTCGGCGACCGCGTCTGCGATCTGGGCGAAGAACCATTCGCCGTCGTCGACGTGCGCTACCCGCTCGCGCAGGCGGTCGAGCGCTCCTCTCCGCGATGGTCCACGTTGCGCCATCAGTACAGGGTAAACGCGAGGCTGCTATCCCGCGGGTGCGCATGCCGTGAAGCCCAGCCTCTGCGCTAGCGCGTCCGATTTGACGCGCGCCTTGGCCGTCGCGTCGCCCAGCGCGTTGATCCTCGCCTTGTCGCCGGCCCGGGCGGCTCGCTCGAGCGCGGCCACGCGGCCGAGCGCCTGGTCGATGAGCGCGAGCCACTCGCGGTAGTCCGCGGCGTCGGCGGGCGCGGGATCGAGCCCGTGGAGCGTGCGCGTGCTCGTCGCGAACAGGCCGCGCGCCTTCGCCGCGTAGGCGGCCGTCTCCGGCATGGTGGTCGGCGCCTTCAGCTTGTCGACCGCTTGCGAGTAGCTCTTGCAGATTGCGTTGGCCTGCCTGGCGAGGTCGCTCGGTGGATCGGAGGCGCCGCCGCAGGCGGCGAGGACGGCGAAGAGGGGCACGAGGGCGGCAATCCGGATCACGCGAGTGACCCAGGCGAGACGCCCCAGAGTCTCTTCTCGCGGCCGAGGTGCCCCGGCCACTCGAGCCTGTCGACCCCGGCGAAGCGCAGGTAGGCGTCCAGCGCCTCACGCATCGCCTCGACGAACCCCTCCGCGCGGGCAGGAGCGAACCCGTCCTCCCACCAGAGATCGAGAATGTCGACCCGGGACTGCTCGCGGTCGATGCGCGGCTCGATCCGGCCGACGAGGCGATCGCGAAAGAGAATCGGCAGGACGTACCAGCCCCAGCGGCGCTTCGCCGGCGGTATGAAGAGCTCCCAGACGTAGTCGAAGCCGAAGAGGCTGCCGAGCAGGCGCCGGTCCCACACGAGCGGGTCGAACGGGGGGACGAACGCCACTGACGGCGGCGGCTCGGGCGGCGCCTCCAGATCGGCCACCTCCTCCGCGAGGACAAAGCGTGTGCTCGGAACGCCCTCGACCTGGACCGGAACCAGCTCGCCGGACTCGACGAGCTCCTCGCGGAGCGCGTTGCGGCCGGGGCTCTCCGGCCAGCGGGGATCGGGTTTGGCCATGCCGATCCCGCTGAAGACGTCGCCGGCGCCGCTGACGCCGAGCAGTCCGTGGGCCCGGTACCGCGACAGCAGCTTGTGGCGGAGCCGCTCGCGCAGCGGCACCTGGCGTCCGACCACGTCCGCCGGCAGCAGCCGCTCGAGCAGGTCGTAGTAGCGGCGGTTGCCGTCGCGGCGCGCCAGACCGAGCACGCCTGCCACCGCAGATGCCTCGAGGACCGCGCGCACGGTGTTCGTGGGCAGCCCGAACCAGTCGGTCGTCGCGCCCTGCTCGCGCTCGAAGTCGAGCGCCGAAAGCGGGCCCTCCGCGCGGATCCGCTCGACCACGCGCTCGGCCACCTCCGGGTTCTCGGCGATGACCCGCGGCGGGCTCTTGCTGAGGTACCCGCGGAACCAGGGAAACTCGCCGCTCGGCACGAACGAGAGCCCCTTGTTATAGGCCTCGAAGATCTCGCGGCGCTCGTAGAGCTGCTCGCACCAGGCCGGCTCGTAGTGCGCGACACGCGCGTGCAGCACGAGGTCGTGATTGCGCCCCGCAACCGCGATCGGATCGAACTGCAGCGAGCCGAGCTTCGCCACGACCTCCATGACGGCCCTGGACCCGGTCTCGCCCTGGAGCGACCGCGCCGGCGCGAGGAAGTGCCGCGTGACGAGAAAGCGGCGCGCGGCTTCGGCAGTGACCCGCATCGGGTGGACGCTAGATGGTCTTGAAGTGCTCGTACGGCTGGCTGCAGCCGTTGCAGTAGCGCAAGGAACGGCACGGCGTCGGCCCGAAGATGTTCTCTAGCCGCGTGTCCGTCGAGCCGCAGTACGGGCAGCGGAACCCGCCGCTCTGGAGCTGGACGAGCTGCGGGCCGCCCATCTGGCGCGGCGCCGGCGGCGCGAACCCCGCCTGCCGCAGCTTCTCGCGGCCCGCCGGCGTGATGCAGTCGGTCGACCACGAGTCGTCGAGAATCACGTCGATCTGCGCCTCGGCGCCGAGCTCGGCGATCCGTTCGGCCATCCGGTCGCGCATGACCTCGAGGGCGGGGCAGCCCATGAACGTCGGCGTGAACTCGACCCGCACGCGGCCGGCGTCCACCGCGACGTCCCGGATGACGCCGAGGTCGACGAGCGAGATGACGGGGATCTCGGGATCCTCGATCTCGCCGAGCGCCGCCCAGACCTGGGCGGTCGTCACCATGCGACGCCCGCCGGCTCGCTGCGCCGCACCATCGTCATCTCTTCCCAGAGCTGCGGCCACGACTCGTCGTGCGCGCCCCGCTCGACCGGCGCGGCGCCCTCGAGCCCCGTTGCCGTGAGCAGCGCCGGCCGGTCACTCGGCTCGAGCAGGCCCAGTGCGTACGGCAGCAGCTCGTCGAGCGCCCCGCGGAACCGCGGCTCGTCGCGCAGGCGCTCCGCCCACATGTCCGCGTGCATGAGGTGGTAGGCCTCCTCGCGCTGGATCTTCGCCGCGAGCCCGGCGACCGCCTCGTCGTCGAACGCAGCGAGCCGTGCGATGCGGATCGCGTCGGCGTGCTCGTAGAGGTAGCGCCGCGCGATCGTCCGCGCCCAGTCCGGCACGAACCGCAGCTCGACGAGCGCGGACGAGCGGTACTCGTCGGGCCGCCGGTCGAGCGCGAGCGCGTCGGCGTCATCGGACAGGAGCGAGTAGAGCGCACGCGCGTGTCCGATCTCGTTCTGTGCGATCGACGACAGCGCGACGTCCTCCTCGAGCATCGGCGCGATCCCGGTCCACTCCGATTCGCGCCAGCCGAGGACGAGCTCGTCGTCAGCGATCTCCAGCAGCAGCCGCTGTACCAGCTCGTTCACGCGCCTCCTTCAGCTTCTCCTTGAGCGAGTAGCCGTCCACCCGGTGGTAGTTGCGGCCGAGCTCGTCGACGAAGTCTTCGACCTCCAGGATCGAGCCGCGCGGGACGACCCAGAGCGCAGCCGACTCGCCGCGGCGGCCGTACTGCTCGTGCGCGTATGCGCGCGCGAACTCCTGCTCCGGCGCGACCACCGAGCCGGCGTGCTGGAACGGCTGCCCCTTACGTTCCTGGCGGAAGACCTCCCAGATCACGCCGCCTCCGCGAGTACCGCCTGGCGAACCCACGCGGTCTCCTGGAGGTTGAGCCGGCGGAAGTCGAGCCGCTCCGCGGTCTTCGGCCCGTGCCCGGTCACGACGGTGCGCAGCTCCTCCCAGTCGGGCTCGGTGTACTCCCAGATGCCCTCCTCGTTCTTCCGCAGCTTCGGGTCGGGCACGGTCAGGCCGAGCTCCCAGATCTGCGGCACGTAGCCGTCGAGGAACTGCTGGCGCGCCTCCTCGTTGGCCTGGCTCTTGATCCGCCAGACCACCATGGGATCGTCCGTGGCCTCGATGGGGTTGCCGTGGAAGTGCATGAGCGGCGTCCACCAGCGATCCAGCGCCTCCTGCACGAGCTCGCGCTGGCTGTCGGTTCCGTTGACGAGCGTGAGGATCACGTCGCGTCCGTGGAGGATGTGGAACGACTCCTCCCAGCAGATCTTCTTCATGATCCTCGCGTACGGCGCGTACGAGCACTTGAGCAGCGCCTTCTGGGAGATGATCGCGGCCGCGTCGACGAGCCAGGCGATCACGCCGACGTCGCCCCACGTGTAGGTCGGGTAGTGGAAGACGTTGTGGAACTTCGACGTGCCGGCGACCAGGTCGGCGAGGCATTGCTCGCGCGGCTTGCCGAGGTCCTCGACGACCCGGTAGATCAGCTGTGCGTGGCCGACCTCGTCCTGCACCTTCGCGGTCAGCGCCAGCTTGCGCTGCAGCGTGGGCGCGCGGAGGATCCACTCGCGCTCGGGCAGGACGCCCATGAGCTCGGAGTTGGCGTGCATCTCGATGAACTTGATCAGCCGCTGCCGGTACTCGTCCGGCATCCAGTCGTGCGTCTCGACCTGCCCGCCGGACTGGACGTACTCGAGGAACTCTTCCTCGCGTGCGGTCATGTGGCCTCCCAACCGAACGATCGTTAGGGTCGTAACTGTATATGTCCACGCGACGGAACGAGCTCACCCGCCAGGCCGCCCGGCTGTTCGCCGAGCGCGGCTACCACGGCACCTCGATCGGCGACCTGGCCGAGGCGATGGGCGTGCAGAAAGGCTCCCTCTACGCCCACATCAACTCGAAGCAGGACCTGCTCTACGAGACGATGCGCGAGGGCGCCGACGCGTTCCATGCCGCGCTCGACGCGCTGCCCGAGCACGCCCCCGTGACGGAGCGGATCCGCCTCGCGCTGCGCGGTCACCTGCGTGTCGTCGCCGAGCAGCTCGACGTCGCCACGGTGTTCATCCGCGAGTGGCGCTATCTCGAGGGCGACCGGCGCGACGAGATCGTCGCCGAGCGGCGCCGCTACGAGGAGCGGGTCCGCGCACTCTTCCGGGAGGGAAGGGAGGTCGGGGAGCTGCGCACCGACCTGGACGACGCGACCGCTGCCCTGCTGATGCTGTCCGCCGCAAACTGGGCGTACACGTGGCTGCGGCCCGGCCGCGACACGGACGACCTCGCCGATCGCTTCTACGCGCTGCTCGTCGACGGCATGCGCGGATACGCGACGCCGGCCTAGGGACAGCCCCGCGGTAACACTCCGGCGGGTGGCACCTGTACAGTTTTTGGCCGTGGACAACGGTCAGCACGTCGACCAGCTCACCAAGCTCGGCCTGACCATGTACGAGGCGAAGGCGTACCTCGCGCTCATCCGGCGCGGGTCGTCGACCGCGGCCGAGGTCGCGCGTATCGCGGGCGTGCCGCGCCAGCGGATCTACGACGTGCTCGCCAGCCTCGTCGAGCGCGGGCTCGCGTCGACGCGCCCCGGCAAGGTCGTGAAGTACGTCGCCTCGGCGCCCGACAGCGCGATCGAGCGGCTCGTCTCCGACCACCGCCAGGCGCTCGACCGGCTCGAGCGCGGCGCCAACGAGATGATCGGCGAGCTGGCGCCGGCCTTCAAGGCGGGCCAGGGCGTCACCGACCCGCTCGACTACATCGAGGTCCTGCGCGACCGGCGCGCGATCAACGAGCGCTTCAGCGAGCTCCAGGAGGACATCGACCACGAGATTCTCGTCTTCACGAAGCCGCCCTACGCGACCCCGCCGCAGGAGGAGGAGAAGGGCCTCGAGGTCTCGCGGGCGGTCAAGGCGCGCTCCGTCTACGAGTTCTCCGTCTTCGACGACCCGGAGACGAGCGCGGGCGTACGTGCCTTCATCGACGCCGGCGAGGAGGCGCGGTTCGTGCCCGAGCTCCCGCTCAAGCTCGTGATCATCGACGAGCGGTACGTCATGTTCGGCATGGAGGACCCGGTCCTCGGCGGCTCCGACCTGACCATGGTCGTCGTCGAGCATCCATCGCTCGCGGCCACGCTCAAGATCGCCTTCGATGCCGAATGGCAGCGCGGGCTCACGTTCGACGAGGCGCACAAACGCCTCGTCCCGGTTGCAAAAAGCGCGTAGCCCGGGTAATCCTCGAAGCCTGCTCCAGGGCTCGTGGCAGGTCGGAGCAACCCGCGCCGGCGCGCAGGTGTCCCAGACCTTCGTGATCCACGGCGCGCCGGCGACCGGGGAGCTCACGGTCAAGTTCTCCTTCACCGGCGGGCGCCCGTCCGGCGGCAGCGCGATCGGCTGGAACTTCAAGGCGGCCCGACTCGGCGACCGTTCCGGCCGGCGGCGGAAACACGACGGTCGCATTCACGCTCGAGGTCCCGGGCCCGCCGGGTCCACGGCGGGCCCGACGTGCCTCCGGGGTAAGCGATTGCATGAGCTCCTCGTCCACCACGCGGCTCCGGCCGCGTGAGGAGAAGCGAAAGGCCGGTAGCCGCCGGCCTTTCGTGTTTCACGACCACTGATCGTGGTTACATAATTCTCACCCAAGACACCTTGAACAGTGGTGGTAATTCTCGACCATCAAGGAACGCGCCCCTCCGGGACGCGGGAGGGGGCCGGCGCGGCATGCCGGCCCTCTCCGCCTTCTAGGCTTCGCGGGTGCGGCGAGTTGCGCTGATCGTCAACCCCTACGCCAGCCGCGTCGACGACGAGTCGACGGCGGCCGTGCGCGATGTGCTCCTGCGGGTCGCCGACGTGACCACGATGCGCACCGAGCGGCCGGGGCACGGGGCCGAGCTGGCGTCGGTGCTCCGCGGCGACCTCGACGCCGTCGTCGTGTTCTCCGGCGACGGCGGGTTCAACGAGGTGCTGAACGGCCTGCGCGACCCGGTGCCGATCGGCTTCGTGCCGGGCGGGGGCGCCAGCGTGCTGCCGCGGGCGCTCGGACTGCCGCGCGACCCGCTCGAGGCGGCGCAGGAGCTGGCTGCGGCGCTCGAGGTTGGCCGCACGCGGCGCATCTCGCTCGGGCGCGTGAACGGGCGGCGGTTCACGTTCTCGGCCGGCGTTGGGCTCGACGCCGAGCTCGTTCGGCGCGTCGACGAGCGTGGGCGCGACGCCGATCACGGCCGCGCGGGCAACCTCTGGTTCGCGCTCGCCGCCGGGAAGCTGCTCTTCGAGCGGCGCGGCCGCCTGGACCCGGTGCTCGAGATCGAGGGCCTCGGCCGGGCTGCCTTCGCGCTCGTCGCCAACGCCGATCCGTACTCGTACGCCGGCCCGCTGCCGCTGCGGGTCGCGCCGGAGGCGAGCTTCGAGCTCGGCCTCGACCTGGTCGCGCCGCGCGCCGTCCGCCCGCGCGTGCTCGCGCGCTACGTCGGCTACGCGCTGTTCGGCCGCGGCCAGCAGCGGGCGGAAGACATCATCTACGCGCACGACGCCGACCGGATCGTGGTGCGTTGCGACGAGCCGCTGCCGCTACAGGCGGACGGGGAGGACCTCGGCGACGTGAGCGAGGCCGTCTTCGAGGCCGAGCGCGACGCTGTGGAAGTTCTGGTCTAAGGACGCGGCCGGTGCCCGTTCGTCGCCGGCGAGGCGGGCGTCTTCGGGCGCAGGAGCAGCACCGCGGCGACCGCCACCCAGACGGCGAACGGCCCCAGCGCGACGGTGAGCGCCCAGTGGTCGGTGGCCGAGAGCAGGACGAGCGCGGACGCGAGCTGGATCGGCACGAGCGCCTGGCCGGCGAAGCCGAGCATCCCCGACACCGCGCCGCTGCGCGCCATTGCCGTGCCGGCCGCGCCGAGCACCGCCGCCTGCGGGAAGCACGCGGCGAAGGCGATCGGCACCGGGTCGACGTTGCCGCCGGCGGCGTACGCGGCGGCGAGCAGTGCGTAGGCGGCGGCCGCCGCCGAGCCGCCGATGACCGCGGTGGCCGACAGCGGGGCGGTCTCGCCCTCGGCCGAGCGCAGCTCGGCACGGAGCGCGCCGAGGAACCCGACGAGGAAGAACGAGGCGAGGCCGAGCAGATAGGCGTCCGTCTGGTCGTCGTCGATGACGCCGGACGCGAGCAGGACAGCCGCGAACGCAACGCCTCCGACGGCGAGCAGTCGCTCGGCGCCGTCCGTCACCCGCCCATCCTACGACGGTAGATTCCGGCTGGTATGGCGCAGGTTCTCGGGGTCAACCACGACTTTAGGAAGGTGATCGGCGACGGCGAGGCGGCGCCCGACCGCGAGGTCGAGGGCCTCACCGAGGCCGACCTTCTGCGGCTCTATCGCGACCTGATCCTGCTGCGCACCTACGACGAGCGCTCGGTCGTCTACCACCGCCAGGGACGCATCGGGACGTACGCCATCTACTGGAACCACGAGGCCATGCAGGTCGGCTCCGCGTTCGCGCTTCAGCGCTCCGACTGGATCTTCCCGAGCTACCGCGAGTCGGCCATCGGGCTCCTGCGCGGGATGCGGGCGTCGACGGTGCTGTCCTGGTGGCGGGGCCATCCGGCCGGCTGGTGGAACCCGGCCGAGTACAACGTCGCGTCGATCTGCGTCCCGATCGCGACCCACGTCCCGCACGCGGCGGGGCTCGCCTGGGGCAAGCGCCTGCGCGGCGAGGACGCCTGCGCGATCGCCTACTTCGGCGACGGCGCCACGTCCGAAGGCGCGTTCCACGAGGGCGCCAACTTCGCCGCCGTCATGCGCGCGCCGCTCATCCTCTTCTGCAACAACAACCACTGGGCGATCTCGACGCCGCTCGAGGCGCAGACGAAGGCGGAGAGCCTCGTCGCCAAGGCGGCGGGCTACGGCATGCCCGGGGTGCGCGTCGACGGCACCGACGTGCTCGCCGTCTACGAGGCGACCCGCGAGGCGGTCGAGCGCGCGCGGGCCGGCGAAGGCCCGACCTTCATCGAGGCGGTCAGCTACCGCGCCGCGCCGCACGCGACCGCGGACGACCCGAAGGCGTACATCGACATGGAGCGGGTGGAGGAGGAGCGCAAGCGCGAGTGCGTCGGCCGCTACGAGGCGTACCTGCAGCGGCTCGGCATCCTCACCGACGAGCACGTCCAGCAGGTCCGCGCCGAGGCCGCAGACCTCATGCGCGAGGGCATCGCCGCTGCGGAGGCAGAGCCGCCGGCAGACCTGGCGCTGGTCTTCGAGAACACGTTCGTCGACCCGCCCGCCTCGTTCGCGCGCGATCTCGATGAGCTGCGGAGGATCCTTGGCTGAGCTGACGGTCGTCGAGGCGATCAACGACTGCTTCCACGTCGAGCTCGCACGCGACGAGGACGTCATGGTCATGGGCGAGGACATCGGCCGCGCGGGGGGCGTGTTCCGCGCCACTGCTGGGCTGCGCGACCGCTTCGGGCCGGACCGCTGCGTCGACACACCGCTCGCCGAGGCCGGGATCATGGGCACCGCCGTCGGCCTCTGCATGGCCGGCTTCCGCCCGGTCGTCGAGATGCAGTACGACGCCTTCTCGTACCCGGGCCTCGACCAGCTGATCACCCACGTCGGCCGCTACCGCTGGCGCACCGGCGGGCAGATGGAGTTCCCGCTGACGATCCGCATGCCCTACGGCGGCGGCGTCCGCGCGCCCGAGCTGCACGACGACTCGCCGGAGACCTATTACGTGCACACGCCGGGCGTGAAGGTGGCGATCCCGTCGACGCCGGCCGACGCCAAGGGGCTGCTCGCGGCGGCGATCCGCGACCCGGACCCGGTCGTCATCCTGGAGCCGAAGCTGCACTACCGCACGCTCCGCGGCGAGGTGCCGGAGGGGGAGCACATCGTCCCGCTCGGCAAGGCGCGCATCGCGCGCGACGGCACCGACGTGACGCTCGTCGCGTACGGCTCGATGGTGCCGCTGTCGGAGCAGGTCGCGGAGGGGCTCGCGGGCGAGGCCTCGGTCGAGGTGCTCGACATCCGGACGCTGAAGCCGCTCGACGAGGACGCGCTCCTCGCGTCGGTCTCGAAGACAGGCCGCGTCGTCATCGTCCAGGAGGCGCCGAGGACGTGCGGCTATGCAGCCGAGCTGGCGGCGATCATCGCCGAGAAGGCGATCTTCGACCTCCAGGGGCCTGTGCTCCGCGTGACCGGCTACGACGTGCCGTACCCGTACTGGCAGATCGAGGACGCGTACATGCCCTCGGTCGAGCGCGTCACCGCGGCGGTTCGCCGCCTGCTGGAGGGGTAGCGCTGCGGACGCTTCTCTGGCGGGGCCTCGATGGTCCGCGAATGGAGCTCGCGTACGTCTCCGTGGACGGTCATGAGCTCCGCGCGAGCGGCACGCAGCTCGGTGCTGTGTACGAGCTGCGCTACCGGCTCGAGCGGGGCCGGCTGCGCGCTGCGATCGAGGGTGGGGCGGAGCTGGACACGGGCCTGCTCGACGGCACGGAATTCTTCGATCTCGGCTTCTCGCCGCTGTTCAACACGATGCCCGTGCTCCGCGACGGGCTCGCCGCACCGAAAGATTACGCCATGACCTGGGTCTCCGTGCCCGACCTCGCCGTCGAACGCTCCGAGCAGCGCTACGAGCCGCTCGGCGCGAACACGGTGCGGTTCCGGGCGGGGTCGTTCGAGGCAGATCTCGTGCTCGACGACGACGGCTTCGTCATCAGCTACCCGGGACTTGCCGAGCTCGTCGCAAGCCGGTGACGGAGCGTCTCCGCCTCTGGCTCGAGCGCGGCGGCGGGGGGTACTTTCTGCGCGACGCGGCCACCGGCGAGCCGGTGCGCTGGGAGGACGACCGTCTCCGCGTCGTGCCGGTGGCGGGTGTGACCTTCCGGCCGGACACATTCGCGCAGGCGTCCTTCGACCCGGGGCGGCGGCTCGCGCTCGTGCCGGAGCCGGACAACGTGCACGACCCCAACGCCGTCGGCATCTGGAACGAGGAGCGCACGCTGCAGGCCGGCTATGTCCCGCGCGAGGTCGCGGGAGAGCTCGCAGGCGACGAGCAGGCAGTGTCGCTGTGGCGGGTCGAGGGCGGGCTGCGCGTGCTGATCGTGCCGGCGGACGCCTGGGTGGGGCGTCCCCGCAGCTAGGTTTCCGCGCCGTGGCGTACGAGTTCAAGCTGCCCGACCTGGGCGAGGGCCTCACCGAGGGCGAGATCGCGCGCTGGCTCGTCAAGGTGGGCCAGGTGATCGCCGAGGACGACCCGCTCGTGGAGGTGCAGACCGACAAGACGACGGTCGAGATCCCCTCGCCGGCCGCCGGGCACGTGACCCGGATCCTCGTCCAGGAGGGAGACGTCGTCCCGGTCGGGACGGTCATCGTGGTGATCGGCGACGGCGCGGCCGTTTCGCACGCTGACGCGGACGAAACGGTTAGGAGCTCGTCCCCGGCACCCCCTAGCCAGCCGCCGCCGGCAGGCCGGGTGCAGGCGACGCCGCTTGTGCGGCGGATGGCCGAGGAGCTCGGCGTTGACCTGGCGACCGTGGCCGGCGGCGGTCCGGGCGGCCGCATTACCGAAGCAGATGTCCGACTAGCCGCCGGCGATCAGCCGGCGGCACGGCGCGAGCCGCTCCGCGGCGTCCGCCGACTCATCGCCGAGCACATGGCGCGTGCCCACCGCGAGGTGGCGCCCGTCACGTGGGTCGAGGAGTGCGACTTCTCGAAGGTCGACCTCGGCCGCCTCGTCGCCACCCTGCTCAAGGCGTGCGCGCTCTCCCTGAAGGAGTTCCCGGAGCTGAACTCGCGCTTCGACGGCGACGCAATCTTCTACCTCGACCACTACGACCTCGGCGTCGCCGTCCAGACGGATGCCGGCCTCGTCGTGCCGGTCGTCCGCGGGTGCGACCACCGGCCGGTGGACGAGCTCGACGCCGACGTTCGCCGACTCGCCGAGGGCGCCCGCGCCGGCACGCTGGCGGCCCGGGACCTGCGCGGCTCGACGTTCACCGTCACGAGCGCCGGCAAGCTCGCCGGCCTCTTCCAGACGCCGATCGTCAACCACCCGGAGGTGGCGATCCTCAGCGTCGGCCGCATCGCCGACCGTCCGGTCGTCCGCGACGGTCATGTGACGGTCGCGCCGATCGGCTACATCGCGCTCACATTCGACCACCGCGTCGTCGACGGCGCCCGTGCGGCTTCCTTCGGGCTCGACGTCATCCGCCGGCTCGAAGAGTGAACGGGGCTCGGGAGGAATCCGCTCGTCTGGCAGTGCGTGATGCTCGTTCCGAGGCTAGGACGCAAGGAGCGTTCGTACCCTTGCGGTACGGGCGCGACTGAGGACGACGCATCGGGGCGAGCAGCACGTGCTGACGGACTCAGACTGATTCCTGCCGAGCCCCGTTAACAGGGGCCCGGTTACCCGGGCCCCCCAACTCATCCCCTAGTGGTCGTGCCCGAAGCCGCCTTCGTCGTGCCCGTGGCCGCCGGTCCGCAGCGGTGCGCGGATCTCGCCCGCCGGGAACTTCGACGTGTGCACGTTCGCGTACGCGGCCTGGTTGCGGATCGCGTTGACGAACTCCTGCCAGTTGCCTGCTGCCACGTCCTGCGTGGGAACCGCGAGGACGCTCGCCGGCGTCAGCGTGCCCGACACCGTGCCCGACTGCGGGCACGTCGGCGTGCCGGCCGTCGGCGACGGCCGCGCGGCCGTCTGGCACAGCCAGGCCATGATCCCGCCCATGATTGCGGGACGGCCGATGTGAATGTGGGCCTGCTGCACGTCGCCCTCGAGGCCGCTGTACGACAGCGTGTAGTCGATCTTCTGTCCCTTTTCGTCGATCTTCGCCTTGAAGGATCCGGTCGAATCGGTGGACAGGGTCGGCGTCTCGTTGTAGCCGTTCAGCTGGTCGGCCTTGATGTTGCTGCCACCGCCGTGTGCCAGCGCGAACGTCGCCGAGCCGAGGACGCCGACGACCACAACGGCCGCGGCGACCCACAGGGTCTTGCGCATGTGCCTCCTCCTCCTCCCTTCGGGGGTTATGGCCAACCCTACGTCGGGTGTCGCCGTTTGGATTCCCCGGAAGGGCGCGTCTCTACACTGGCCGGCGTGCACACGCTGTACCTCGTCGGGCTCTTCCTCGGGCTGGGTGCGAGCATCGGCGTCGTGCTCGCAGGCTGGCTCGCGGGCACGCGGGGCGGCTTCGCGCTGCCGGCGGTGCTCGCCGCGGTGATCGGCGTGCTGCTCGGGCTCTGGCTCTCGGGGACAGCCGAGGCGGTCGCCGGGGCCGTCGGCGGCGTGCTCGGCGGCGCGGGCGCCGGCCCGCTCGTCCGCGGCGCGCTCGCGCGCGGCGGCACACGCAGCGGAACCGCCGTGCTCGCCACCCTGGTCGGCCTCGTCGGCGTTGCGCTCGCGCTCGTCCCGGTCGTCGGCTACCTCGAGGCGATCGCGCTGCCCGTTCTCGCCGTGCTCGTTCGGCGGCGGGGCGGCCGGCGATACGCGGGACTCCGCTCCCTGGCATGAGCCGCAAGCTCGTCCTCATCGTCATCGACGGCCTCACGCCGCAGGTCTTCGAGGACGCGGTGGAGCGCGGCACCGCGCCGGCGCTCTCGTTCCTCGCCGAGCACGGCGAGTACCGGCGTGGCGTCTCGACCTTTCCCTCGCTGACGCCCGTCTGCCTCTCCTCGATCGCGACCGGCGCCCACCCGTCGCAGCACGGCATCCCCGGCCTCGTCTGGTACGACCGCGAGCACGCCCGCATCGTCGAGTACGGCTCCTCGTTCGCCGCCATCCGGGCAGTCGGGTCGCGGCGGGCCCTCCGGGACGCGGTCCTCACGATGAACCGCGACCACCTCTCGCGCGAGACACCGACGATCTTCGAGACGCTGGAGGGCGCCGGGCTGACGACCGCGGCCGTGAACTTCACCGTCTACCGCGGGCCGGTCGTCCACAAGTCGACACTCGGGTCGCTCGTCCCGGCGGCGGAGGGGCCGTCGCGCTTCTTCTACTACAGCCTCTTCGAGTCCGACCGGACGGGCGCGCCGCTCGCCATTCGCGACCGGTCGCTCGGCTCGATCGACGCGTACGCCGCGTCGGTCGGCCGCTGGCTTGTCACGCGCGACGGCTTCGACTTCCTCGTCTACTACCTGCCCGACTACGACTTCGCCTCGCACGCCCGCGGCCCCGGAGGCGCGGAGGAGGCGCTCGCCCGCAGCGACGCCGCCGTCGGCGCGCTGCTCGAGGCGGCCGGCGGCGGCGACGCCTTTCTCGAGCGCTATGAGGTGATCCTCTGCTCCGATCACGGCCAGACCGGGGTACGCGAAGGCGTGCAGCTGGAGCGCGCATTCGCCGACCTGGCGCTGCTCTCGTCGCGCGGCCCGCGCTACGACGCCGAGCTCTTCCTCGCGGCGTCGAACCGCGTCGCCCAGGTCTACCGCCTGCCAGGCGCTCGCACCGGCGTCGAAGAGGTCGCCTGCAGGCTCGAGCGCGATCCGTCGGTCGACGCCGTTCTCTTCCGCGCGGGCGAGGAGGCAATCGTCCGTCGCCATGGCGAGGAGCTCCGCTTCCGGCCGGACGGCGACGGGGCCTGGGAGACCTCGGGCGACGAGGGGCTGCTCTCCGATCCGAACGGCTTCGAGCGCGTCTGGGAGGCGCTCGCGAGCCCGCGCGCGGGGGACGTGCTAGCAAGCGCGGCCGAGGGCTATGAGTTCGCGGACATCGGCGGCCGCCTGCACGTTGGCGGCGGCAGCCACGGCTCGCTGGTCGCCGGGGACTCGGAGGTGCCGATGCTCTCCGTCGGCGCCGGTCCGCCGCCGGCGCGCATCGTCGACATCGCGCCCTCCGCTGCGCGCCGCCTGGGCGTCGAGGCCGCTGCGGCCGTCCGTGTCGCCTGACTTCGCGGAGGCGCGGCGCACGATGGTCGCCGAGCAGCTACGCACCCGGGACATCACGGACAAGCACGTGCTCGCCGCGATGGAGCGGGTCCCTCGGGAGATCTTCCTCCCCGCGGCAACGCGCGAACACGCCTACGACGACGCGGCTCTCCCGATCGCCGCCGGCCAGACGATGTCGCAGCCGTACATCGTCGCGCTCATCGCCCAGACGCTCGAGCTGCACGGCACCGAGCGTGTGCTCGACGTCGGCGCGGGCTCCGGCTACCAGGCGGCCGTCCTGCGCGAGCTAGCCGCCGAGGTCGTCTCGGTCGAGCGCATCCCCGAGCTCGCGGCGCAGGCGCGGGAGAACCTCGTCTCGGCCGGCTACGGCGACGTCGAGGTCATCGTCGCCGACGCGACCCTTGGCCTCCCCGGCCAGGCGCCGTTCGACGCGATCGCGGTCGCGGCTGCCACGTCGGGGCTCCCCGAGGCGCTCTACGAGCTGCTGGTCCTGCGCGGCCGGATCATCGTCCCGCTCGGCGACCGCACCGGGCAGCTCCTCTCCCTGGTGGTCCGTACGCCCGAGGGGCCCGCGGTCGTGCGGACGATCCCCGTCCGGTTCGTGCCGCTGATCGGTGAAGGGCCGGTGCTGTGACCGATCCGCGTCCGCTAGGCTCGGCCGCCGTGGAATCCGGCGAGGTAGTCGTGGCCCCACCACCCCTCGCCGGCCGCCGGCGCGCTGCACACGCGCTCCGGCAGCCGCACAACTGGGTGCAGCTGGGGAAGTTCTGCGCGGTGGGCGCGACCGGCTACGTCCTGAACCTCGGCGTCTACTGGCTGCTGATCAACGCGGGTGTCCACTACCTGCTCGCCGCGATCTGTTCCTTCCTCGTCGCGGTGACGAACAACTACATATGGAACCGGCAGTGGACGTTCAGGGGTCAGCGCGGCCACGTCGGGGCGCAGGGGGCGAGGTTCTTCGTCGTCTCGCTGCTCGCGCTGGGCGCCAACCTGCTGTGTCTGCACCTGCTGATCGGGCTCGGCCTGGGCAAGCTCGTCGCACAGGCGATCGCGATCGTGCTCGTCACGCCGGTGAACTTCATCGGCAACAAGCTCTGGTCGTTCCGGGTCCGCCGAAGTTAGCGGCGCAGCGCCCGAGCAGGCACCCTGCCCGCGTGCGCCGGACGCTCCTCGCCGCGTCGTTGATCGTGCTCGCGCTCGTGCCGGCCGCGCTGGGCGCGACGACTCCGACCGCGCCCGTCTACGACAAGCACGGCCGCATTGTCAAGACGCCGTTCGCGCCCTTCGTCGAGCAGCAGCAGCAGCACCTGACCGCGGCGACCGCGAGCGCGATCTTCCTGCGCGACCACAAGGTCCACGACTGGCTGAACCGCTACCCGCAGAAGGGGCGCACGACGGACGCGACCTTCACGTCGAGCGACGGCTCGTGGACGGTCCACGTCTGGTGGGGCGCCGCGGGCGAGATCGCGCGCGGCCGCGTCGACGACGCGTCGAAGAGCATCCTCGAGGCGTGGACCGGGCCGCAGGTCGCGTGGTCGATGGCGCGCGGCTACCCCGGCGCGTTCGGCGGCAAGGAGCTGAACAAGCCGTGGATCTGGCTGCTGCTCTCGGCGATCTTCTTCCTCGGACTCGCGAACCTCCGCCGCCCCTTGTCGATGCGGAACCTGGACCTGCTCGTCCTGCTCTCGTTCGGCGTCTCGCTCGCGTATTTCAACAACGGCGACGTCTTTGCCAGCGTGCCGCTCGCGTATCCGCCGATGGCCTACCTGATCGGGCGCATGCTGTGGATCGGCTTCCGCGGGAGACCCGTGCGCGCATCGGCGCCCGTCTGGCCGATCTGGCTGCTCGCGGCCGCGACGATCTTCCTCGTCGGGTTCCGCGTCGGACTCAACACCGAGACGTCCAACGTGATCGACGTCGGCTACGCCGGCGTGATCGGCGCGCAGCGCATCGCGTCCGGCAGCGCGCCTTACGGGCACATGCCGATCGAGGACGACCTGCCGAAGTGCGGCGCCACGAATTCCGACGGCGCCGTCCGCGACCGCGTCCAGACCAACGGGCGCTGCGAGACCGCGAACGAGACGGGCGACACGTACGGGCCCGTCTCCTACCAGGCCTACCTGCCCGGCTTCTGGATCTTCGGCTGGCCGGGCCGCTGGGACGACTTACCCGCGGCCCACTTCACGAGCATTTTCTGGGACATCCTCGCCATGCTCGGCCTGCTACTCGTCGGACGCCGCTTCGGCGGCTGGCGGCTGGCGGCGACGCTCCCGTTCGCGTGGGCGGCATACCCGTTCACGCAGTACGCGTCGAACGCGAACACGAACGACGCGATCATGCCCGCGTTCCTGATCTTCGGCTTCTGGGCGGCCTCGTCGCCCGCGGGTCGCGGCGTGGGCTCGGCGCTCGCGGCATGGACGAAGATGGCGGCGCTGATCGTGGTGCCGCTCTGGGCGACGTACCCGAACGGCATCCGCCGCCCGCGCCCCATCCTGCTCTTCGCCGCCGCGTTCGCGCTCACGACGCTGGCGTCGTTCTGGATCCTGTTCCTCGAGCCGCACCCGCTGCACGAGGTGCGCGTCTTCTGGGACCGCACCTTCGTCTCCCAGTTCGACCGCCACTCGCCGTTCTCGCTCTGGGACTGGGGCCAGTACCACGCGCACGGGATCCCCGATCTCGCCTGGCTGCGCAAGGTGCTGACGGCCGTCGTCGTCATCGCCGCCGTCGTCTTCGCCTTCGTCCCGAAGCGCAAGAGCCCGCTTCAGCTCGCAGCGCTGACGGGCGCGCTGCTGATCGGGTTCGAGTTCGTGCTGATCCACTGGTTCTACCTCTACATCCCGTGGTTCCTGCCGTTCGTAGCCTTCGCCGTGCTCGCGCCGGCGGCACTGACGCGGTCGGAGGTCCCGGCCTGGCTGCCGCGAGAGGCGACCGAGCGGCGTACCGTGCTCGTGGGTGCCGGGGCGGTCGCGCTGCTGCTTGTCTCGTGGACGCTCCTCCACTTCAGCGTCTGGAACCGGATCGTCATCACCGATGTGCCCATCTACGAGGGCTACGGGCGCGCGATGGTCGATGGCCAGATCCCGTACCGGGACTTCGACCTCGAGTATCCCCCGGCCGCGCTGCCCGCGTTCCTGCTGCCGACGATCGGAAACGGCAGCGACGGCTACAAGAACGTGTTCGACGGCTCCATGCTGTTCTGCGCGCTCGCCGCGCTGGGGGCAATGCTCGTCTGCCTGCGCGCGCTCAGGCGGCGCGGCCCGCCACTCGTGGCCGCGCTCGCGTTCGCCGCCGTCGCGCCGCTGCTGCTCGGATCGGTTGTGCGCACGCGGTTCGACTACCTGCCGGCCGCGCTCACGGTTGCCGCGCTCGCCGTGCTGCTGCTCGGGCGGGACCGCATCGGGGCCGGGCTCCTCGGGCTCGGGGCCGCGGTCAAGGTCTTCCCGCTCGTTCTCATTCCGATCGCGATCGCGTACACGTGGCGGCGGCACGGACGGGCCGAGGCGATTCGCTGCGCCGCCGTCTCCGCCGGCACGCTGCTGGTCATCGTCCTGCCGTTCTTCGTGCTCTCACCAGGCGGCGTGTGGCATACGGTCACGCTCCACGCGACGCGGGGGCTGCAGGTCGAGAGCCTCGGCGCCGGCGTCCTGCTCGCCGCGCATCAGCTGACCGGGATCGGGCTGCACACCGCCTCGAACTCCGGGTCGCAGAACCTGTCGGGGACGGGCGCGGACGTGCTCGCGGTGGCCACGATGCTCCTCCAGCTCGGGATCGTCGTCGCGCTGTGGGTCTCGTTCGCACGCGGCCCGGCCGACCGCGAGCGGCTCGTCCGCTACTTCGCCGCGACCGTGTGCGCGTTCATCGTGCTCGGCAAGGTGCTGTCGCCGCAGTTCCTGATCTGGCTGATCCCGCTCGTCCCGCTCGTCGCCGGCCGGCGCGGGTTGATTGCGACCTCACTGCTCGGGCTCGCGCTCGTGCTCACGCAGTTCTGGTTCCCGACGCGCTACTGGGCGCTCGTCAACGACTATGCGACGACGGCGTCGTGGCTCGTCTTCACACGCGATCTCGTGCTGCTCGCGATCATCGCCGTGCTCGTGCTTCCGGTGCGGGAGCTCGCCTTCCGAAGAGCTCCGGCCGCGGAGCCGGCTAAAGCTCCCGCCTGATCGCCTCGCAGGCCGTCGCCCGCCCGTCCGCGTCGGACGTGACGAGCAGGCCCTCGAGGCGCACACCGCCGTCCGCCGGCTCGAAGCGAACGGGCAGGCCGGTACGCATGCGCTCGATTGCGAGCTCGGCTTTCACGCCGATGACCGAGTCGTGCGGGCCGGTCATGCCGGCGTCGGTGATCGCCGCGGTCCCGCCCGGCAGCACCCGGGCATCGTTCGTCTGCACGTGCGTGTGCGTGCCGATCACCGCGGTGACGCGGCCGTCGAGCCAGCGCGCCATTGCCACCTTCTCGCTCGTCGCCTCTGCGTGGATGTCGACGATCACGATGGGCGTCGCCGCGCGTGCCTCGTCGACGAGCTCGTCGATGACCTCGAACGGGCCGGTGGCGATGTCGAGGAACAGCTTGCCCATCACGTTGATGACGGCCACGGGTGTCCCGTCGCGGGCCGGCACAACCGTCAGCCCGCGGCCCGGCGCGTGGCGCGACATGTTCGCCGGCCGGACCAGCACCGGCGACGCGTCGGCGTAGGGCAGAAGCTCACGCCGGCGCCAGGCGTGGTTGCCGAGCGTGATCGCGTCGGCGCCGGCCGCCAGCAGCCGCTCGGCGAGCCGGGGCGTCAGCCCGGAGCCGTCTGCGGCGTTCTCGCCGTTCACGACGCAGACGTCGACGTCGAGCTCCTCGCGGAGCGGGGGCAGCAACTGCTCGACCGCGCGGCGGCCGGGAGAGCCGAAGACGTCCGCTACGTGAAGAAGATTCAGGGAACGGCGAGCGCGGTCGCCTGGTGCACCTCGACCGCGACGTGGTTGCCGTGATCCTGCGTGTAGTGCGCGAGCGCCTGCGTCTCGACCTGTGACATGTCGATGACGGTGCCGACCTTCGACACCGTCGACTTCACTGTCGAGCCGACGCTGAGCCCGGGATCGGCCCGGATGTTCGTCAACGAGACGAGGAGCGCCGGCGCCGCCGCCGGCTGGATGTCGAGGCGCACGCCGTGCTTCTTGCCGCTGACGATGTAGTCGGTCAGGCCGACGACGGTGCCGTCGACCGGCGAGTAGACGTCCGTCCCGGACGGCGCGCCGACGTTGAGCACCCCGGTCTCGGACCCGCCGGTGCCGCCGAGGAGGTAGTAGCGGAGGCCGCCGCCGCCGCCGCCGAAGAGCTTGTGCGCTACCCGCGCGAGCAGCCCCTCGTTGGCCGGCTGGCCGACCGGACTGAGCGACAGCGCACCTGAGGTCGACGGCGCGTGGTACCCGATCGCCGTCACGCGGCTCTGCGCGACGGGCAGCTCGAGCCGCAGCGCGCCGCGCGTCGCGATCACCTGCGGCAGCGGCCGCGCTGCGAGCAAGCGCTGCGCGGGCGCGACCAGCGTCGTCGCGCGCATGGGCGTCTGGTTCCCCGAGAACGCGGTCATGAGCAGCGTGACGCCGATCGCCACGGCGATCAGCGCGGCGGCGACGACGCGGCCGGCGTGCAGGCGTGGACGCGCCCGCCGCTGGCGGCGCCTCGGGCTGGCGGCTCGCCGAGGCATCGGCGCGACCGTACTGGACGCCCTCGCGACGCGCAACCGGCGACTTTGTGACGGACTTTGTGACACGGAGCGGGGGGAGTCTAGTGACAAATCCTCCCAGAGCTCGCGCACGGAGAGCGCCAGTGCCCCGTCCTGCTCCCACGACCAGTCCCAGGCGGGCGGGCGCAGATCGCTCGTAACCGCTGTCAGATTCCCGCGCCACGCGGGCCGCCGCCCACCGCCGGCGCTACGATCGCCGCCATGCAGGACACTCCGCGGATCCAGATTCCGCGCTGGATCCAGCTGGTTGGGCTGCCGCTGCTGCTGCTGTTGCTCTGGGTGGTGCTCGGCGCGGTGCGTCACGTCGTCTTCCTGTTCCTGGTCGCCGCGCTGATCGCGCTCCTGCTCGACCCGATCGTCCGAGCCTTCATCGCCGTGCGTTTGCCTCGGGGGATATCGATCGCGATCGTCTACCTCAGCTTTGCCGGTGCGCTCGTCCTGGTCGTGGCGGCGATCGGCACCTCGGTCGTGAACGAGGCGACGACTGCCACCAAGCGGGTGAACACGTACGTTACGAAGGTCGACGGACGAACCGGCCAGACCGCGGCCGACCGCGACGTCAACCGGCTGCAGGCCTGGCTCGACCACCACGGGCTCAAGCGGGTCGACGTCCAGACGCGCGGGCACGAGCTCGTCAAGCGTCTCCGCGAGCGCAACATCCAGGGCTACAGCGACAGGATCGATCAACTTCCTGGAGGGCGCCGCCCTGTCGGTCGCCCAGCTGCTGATCAGCCTCGTGCTGATCTTCGTGGGGTCGATCTACATGCTGCTCGACTTCGGGCGGCTGCGAACGTCGCTCGACCGGCGCTTCCCGCCCCGTGAGGGCCAGGAGTCGCTGCTCCCGTTCGTGGAGCAGGCGCTCATCGGCTACGTCAAGGCGCAGGCCCTCTATCGCTGATCATCGGTGCGAGCGCCGGTATCGGCCTCTACCTGCTCGGGGTGCTCGGAGCCGCCCAGGGGATGGAGCACTACGCGCTCCTGTTCGGCGCCTGGGTTGCGGTGGCGGAGCTGATCCCGTACCTCGGCCCGTGGCTCGGCGCCGTGCCGCCGATCGCGTACGCGCTCGTCGTCGACCCGGTGTCGGCGATCTGGGTGACGCTCCTCTTCCTCGGTATCCACCAGCTCGAGGGGCACGTGGTCGTCCCGAAGGTGATGGGCACCGCGCTCCGCCTGCACCCGCTGCTCGTCATCTTCGGGCTGCTCGCTGGCGCGGAGATCTATGGCCTGCTCGGGATCTTCGTGGCGCTGCCGCTCCTCGCGGTCATGCGCGCGCTCTGGGAGTTCTTCTCCCCGCGGGTCGTCTTCGAGCCGTGGAAGCCGGGCGAGGTCACGATCCCGGTGGACGTCGAGCCCGAGGCCCAGGGGCCACCCGCGGCCCGCGAGCTCGCGCCGGTGCAGGAAGCGCAGGACCCGCCGGCGGCAGCGCAGCGTTGACCGTCCTGCTCGCGGCGCGCGGGGTGGCGCGCCGGTTCGGCGACCACGTCGCCCTCCACCCGACGGACCTCGAGGTGTCCGCCGGCGAGGCCGTCGTGCCGGCCGACGCGGTGCGGCTGGCCGGCGCGATCGGCGCGCTGTTCCCCGTCGAGCACGCCCTGCGCTTCTTCTCCGCGGCGCTCTACGACGCCAGCCCGTGGCGGACGCTGGCCGTCGGTCGGCCTGGCTGGTCGCGATCACGGCCGCCCTGTGGGCGCTCGCGCGGCTCGCAGCCCGACGCCTGCTGCTCTGACGCTGCGACAATCGCCCCATGTCCACCTTTCCGCAGACCCGTCTTCGCCGTCTCCGCCGCACTGGCGCGCTCCGCGACCTCGTCCGCGAGACGCGCGTCGACCGGCGCGATCTCGTCATGCCGTTCTTCGTCGGCCCGGACACGCGCGCGAACGAGGGGCTGCCCGCGCTCGGGCGCTACGCGGTCGCCGATCTCGCCGCGCGAGGTCGAGGCGGTCGCCGCGGCCGGCATCCCGGGGGTCATCCTGTTCGGCATCCCCGACGCGAAGGACGAGGAGGGCTCCGGCGCCTGGGATCCGGACGGCGTCATCCAGCAGGCGCTGCGCGAGCTGCGACGACCGCTTCCCGGAGCTGCTGCTCCTCACCGACGTGTGCCTCTGCGAGTACACGTCGCACGGCCACTGCGGCGTGGTCGACGAGCACGGCGTCCGCAACGACGAGTCGCTCGAGCTGCTCGCGCGCACGGCCGTCAGCCACGCCGACGCCGGGGCCGACGCCGTCTGCCCGAGCGACATGATGGACGGGCGCGTCGCCGCGATCCGCGCCGCGCTCGACGACGCCGGGCACGAGTCGCTGCCGATCGTCTCCTACGCCGCGAAGTACGCCTCGGCGTTCTACGGGCCGTTCCGCGAGGCCGCCGAGTCGGCGCCGTCGTTCGGCGACCGGCGCGGCTACCAGATGGATCCCGGCAACGTGCGCGAGGCGCTGCGCGAGTGCGAGCTCGACGTCGCCGAGGGCGCGGACGTGCTGATGGTCAAGCCCGCGCTGCCGAACCTGGACGTCATCCGCGCCGTCCGCGAGCGGTTCGACCTGCCGGTCGCCGCCTACAACGTCTCCGGCGAGTACGCGATGGTGAAGGCCGCCGCGGCGCGCGGGTGGCTCGACGAGCGGCAGGCCGCGCTGGAGTCGCTGACCGCGATCCGCCGCGCCGGCGCCGACCTGATCGTGACGTACTGGGCCAGGGAGCTCGCGCCATCGCTGTGACGGCCGGCAGCGAGCTGGCCCGGCGGGCGCGGACGCTGATCCCCGGCGGCGTCAACTCGCCGGTGCGCGCGATGCGCGCGGTCGGGCTGGACGAGCCGTTCTTCGTGCGCCGCGGCGAGGGGGCGTACCTCGAGGACACCGACGGCCGGCGCCTGCTCGACTGGGTCATGTCCTGGGGGCCGCTGCTCTTCGGGCACGCCGATCCGGAGACGGTCGAGGCCGTCCGGGCGGCGGCCGGCGACGGGACGAGCTTCGGCGCGCCCACCGAAGGCGAGGTCGAGCTCGCCGCCGAGATCGTCGACGCCGTGCCGTCCGTCGAGCAGGTGCGCCTCGTCTCCTCGGGCACGGAGGCGGCGATGAGCACGATCCGGCTCGCGCGCGCGGCGACGCGCCGCGACCGCGTGCTCAAGTTCGCAGGCGGCTACCACGGCCACGTCGACGCACTGCTTGCGTCGGCGGGATCGGGGCTGGCGACGCTCGGCATCCCGTCGACGCCGGGCGTGCCGCCGGCGGTGGCCGCGGACACGGTCCTCTGCCCGTACAACGACCTCGACGCGGCCGCCGAGGCGGTGGCCTCGTACGGCGAGGGGCTGGCATGCGTGCTCGTCGAGCCCATCGCCGGGAACATGGGCGTCGTCCCGCCCGAGCCGGGCTTCCTCGAGGGGCTGCGGCGTCTCTGCGACCTGTCCGGCGCGCTGCTCGTCTTCGACGAGGTCATCACCGGCTTCCGCGTCGCGCGCGGCGGCGCCCAGGAGCGCTTCGGCATCATCCCGGACCTGACCATCCTCGGCAAGATCGCCGGTGGCGGGCTGCCGCTAGCCGCGTTCGGCGGCCGCCGTGACCTCATGCAGCAGCTGGCGCCGGTCGGCGACGTCTACCAGGCGGGCACGCTCTCCGGGAACCCGCTGGCGACGGCCGCCGGGCTGGCCGTGCTGCGCCGGCTGCGCGACGACGCCGTCTACGAGCGTCTGGAGCACACGGGTGCGCGCCTGGAAGCCGGGCTGCGCGAGGCCGCCGGCGACGACGCGGTGGTGCAGCGCGTCGGCGCCATGGCGACGCTCTTCTTAACGGGACAGTCCCTGTTAAGAACTACCGCGACGCGCAGGAGGCCGACACCGAACGGTACGGCGCGCTCTTCCGCCACCTGCTCGACGCGGGCATCTACGTCGCCCCGTCGCAGTTCGAGGCGATGTTCGTCTCGACTGCCCACTCCGACGCCGACGTCGACCGCACGGTGGAGGCCGTTGCAGACTTCTTCGCCTCCGGCCGCTGACCTCTGGGGCGACCTCGCGGGCGGCGCCGCCGGCGAGAGCCGGCTCTGGGCCGAGGCCCTCCGCCCACCGGCCGAGCGCGAGCTCGAGGCGGTCTTCTCACCCCTGGCGGAGGAGTCGCTGGCGCTGGGTCTCGAGACGATCTACGAGGGGTACCTCGTCCACTACGGCCGCTCGCGGCTCTTTGCACCCGCCGAGCGGACGACCGTGCTGTTGCTCGGCGACTACCTCTACGCGCACGGGCTCGTGCGGGTGGCGGCCGCTGCGAGCGCCGCCGGCGTGAACGACCTCGCCGAGCTGATCTCGCTGTGCGCCCAGCTGCGCGCCGAGGAGCGCGACGGCGACGGCGCGGCGTGGGCGGGGACGGCAGCTCTGCTCGGCACGGGGCGCCTCGACGAGCCGCGCGCCGCGCTCCGCGCGGGCGACGCGGAGCCGCTGCTCGCCCTCGCGCGCGCCGCCGCCGGTGACGGCGCGGTCGACACGGCGCTCGCCGCGCACGTGCGGCGGCTGGGGTAGATTCACGCCGTGCTCGCGCTCGCCGACGCCGCCTCCGAGGGCCGCGATGTCATTAGAGCCATGCTCATCGTCGGGCTCGTCTTCATCGCCGTGATCGCGATCGGCACGACCTCGCACTACCTGCGTGAGAAGCGGCGCAAGCGGCGCGGGCAGCAGCCGAGTTACTAGAGCCTGACGCGCGTCGTAGCCGCCGCATAGCCGGTCTTCGCCGCCTTCGCGCCCGTCTGCTTGCCGGTCGACGGGAACAGGCCGGACACCCGGCCGTTGGCCGCCGTGCGCAGGGTCCGCCCGGCCACCTTCACCGTCGCGCCGGGCACGGGGTCGCCCGCATCCGTGACGCGGAGCGAGAGCCGGCGCAGCACCTGGCCGCCCTTCTTCTCCGTGCGGCTGAAGACGACGGTCAGCGAGAGCCGCGGGAGCACCTGCGTGTTCCAGTCGGGAATGCTTGACCCGCTGCCGGCGTGCGCGACGAGGTCGAGCGTCCCGGCCGACCCCTCGCCGTAGAGGCCATAGGTGCTGGCGCCCGCCTCGGGGAGCGCGACGCGGGTGACGCTTTCGAACCTGGTCGCTGCACGGTTGCTGCGCGTGACGACGTAGCCGTTGCCCGTCGACCAGAAGAGCCACAGGCGCCCGGCAGGCCCGGGGGCGATGCCGACGTGCTCGATCCCGGTGCTGCGCGCGACCGCGACCGGCTGCCGGCCGATCCGCAGCAGCTGCACCGTCCCGAACGCGGGGTAGCCGGCGCCGTAGGCGAGGTAGACGCCTCCCGCGCCGACCCGTCCCGTCAGCGCGGTGCGCTGCCCGGGTCGCACGGCGGCCGACGAGTCCGCGTTCGACGAGCCGGGCGCGTGCGCCGACGAGCCGACCAGCCCGGCCGGCGAGAGCTCCTGCGTCCAGAGGCCCTGCTTGCCGGCGACGGACGAGAACCAGCCGACGAAGAACTTGCCGGTCACTCCGTCCACCGCGACCTCCGGGTCGGCGGCGCAGCAGCCGCCGGTCTCGTAGCGCGTGTCCGGCCCGCTGCCGACGTGGACGAGGTTCGTGCCGGGCGCGAAGTCGCCCTGCGCCGCCGCCATAACGCCGCCCGGCCCGGCCGCCGCGCCGACACCGTTCGCAGAGACGCCGGACGCCGCGTCGGTGATGGGCGTCGGCGTCGACCAGGACGAGCCGTCCGTTGACGACGACGCGACGACCTGGCCGCCGTTGACGCCCGCCCGGAGGCCGGCCCAGACGGCGCGCAGCCCGTTGCCGACGCGCAGCAGCTCGGCGTCCGGGTTGACGACCTGCCAGCTGCCGGCGACGACGGTCGGCTGGCCGGTCAGCGCCCCGCTCCGTGAGATCGCCTGCTGCACGACGTCCGCGCTTGCGCCGCCGCCGCGGATCCAGGCCACGTGCAGCGTGCCGTCGGCGGTGCGCGCGAGCCCCGGGGTCGCGTCGGCCGCGTTGCCGGCCTGGATGCGCGTCCAGTTGCCCGGCCCGCCCGCCCCGGTCGTCGCCGGGACGAGCAGTAGCCCGACGGCCGCCGCGAGTGTTGCCCACCTGAACACCGCGCGCGATGCTAGTCGTCGATGCCCGAGCTCCCTCACGGCACGGTCACGTTCCTCTTCACGGACGTCCAGGGCTCGACGCGGCTCCTGGGCGAGCACGGCGACGCCTACGCCGACCTCCTGGCCGAGCACCGGCGGCTGCTGCGGGACGCTTTCACCGCCCACGACGGCGTCGAGGTCGACACCCAGGGCGACGCCTTCTTCGTCGCCTTCGCCCGCGCCTCCGATGCCGCCGCGGCCGCGGTGGAGGGCCAGCGAGCCCTCGCGCCGACGCCGGTGCGTGTGCGCATGGGCCTGCACACGGGCGAGCCGCAGGTGACGGAGGAGGGCTACGTCGGCATGGACGTGCATCGCGGCGCGCGCGTCGCCGCCGTCGGGCACGGCGGCCAGGTGCTCGTCTCCGAGCAGACGGCGCGCCTGCTCGACGGGGAGGGCCTGCACGACCTCGGGCTGCACCGGCTCAAGGACGTGGGCGAGACGCGGATCTATCAGCTCGGCGACGGCGAGTTCCCGCCGCTCAGAACGCTCTATCAGACCAACCTGCCCACGCCCACGAACCCGCTGATCGGGCGGAAGAAGGAGCTGGTCGACGTCATGCGACTCCTGGCCGTCGACCGCGCGCGGGTGGTCACGATCACCGGCCCGGGCGGGACGGGGAAGACGCGCTTCTCGATCGCCGCCGCGTCCGAGGTCACGGAGGCGTTCGCGGACGGCACGTGGTTCGTCGACCTGAGCGCGGTGCGCGACCCCGCGCTGGTCGTTTCGGCAGTCGGCCTGGCGCTCGGTGCTCGCGGCAGCGTTGTCGAGTACATCGGCGAGGGCGAGACCCTGGTCGTGCTCGACAACCTCGAGCAGGTCGTCGGAGCCGCCCCCGATCTGGCGGCGCTTGTCAAGGCCTGCCCGCGGCTCCAGCTGCTCGGCACGAGCCGCGAGTCATTGCGAATCGAGGCCGAGCGCGAGTACCCGCTGAAGCCCCTGCCCGAGGCACCGGCCGTCGAGCTGTTCCGCCAGCGGGCGACGGCCGACGAAGAGATCCCATACGAGCTCGCGGCAGCCATCTGCGACCGCGTCGACCGCCTGCCGCTCGCCATCGAGCTCGCGGCGGCGCGGGTTCGCGTCCTCGAGCCGGCGGTGGTGCTCGAGCGGCTCGAGCAGCGGCTCCCTCTGCTGTCCTCACGCGCCCGCGACGTGCCCGAGCGCCAGCGCACGCTGCACTCGACGATCGCGTGGAGCTGGGAGCTTCTCGACGCCGGCGAGCAGCTGCTCTTCGCCTGGCTCGCGGTCTTCGCGGGCGGTGCCACGCTCGACGCCGCCGAGGTGGTGTGCGATGCCGACGTCGATCTCCTGGAGTCGCTCATCGACAAGAGCCTGCTCCGGCGGCGTGGCGACCGCTTCGTCATGCTCGAGACCATCCGTGAGTTTGCCGCCGCGCGTCTCGACGAGAGCGGGGAAGGGGACGCAATCCGTCTCCGGCATGCCGAGTACTACGCGGAGCTGGCGGTGTCGTTCGCACTGTCGGTCGAGACGATCCTGCTCGGGGCGGAGCAGCGCCACGATCTCGCGCTCGCGGACGCGGGCAACGTGCGCGCGGCGCTCGGGTGGGCCATCCCTGCCGGCCACCTCGAGCTCGCTGCCCGGCTGGCGACCCGGCTCGAGAACTTCTGGGTGACACAGGACCCCGCGGAAGGAGCCCGCTGGATGTCCGCGATTCTCGAGCACGAGGAGGCATTGCCTCCGGAGCTTCGTGCACCTGCCCTCCGGACCCTCGGATCGTCACTCACGATCGGCGGCGACTCGCGTGGCCTCGCGGTGTACGAGCGGGCGCTCGCGCTCTACCGCGAGCTGGGCGACGACCTCGGCGTCGCGGCCATGACCCACCGCGTCGGCGCCAACAGGCTCTACCTAGGCGACGCCGTAACGGCGCGCGAGCTCGCCGACGAGTCGCTGGAGCTCCACCGCCGCCTGGAGTCCCCGAGCGGCGAGGCGCAGGCGCTCGCCCTGGTTGCCGAGCTCGACTGGCGGGCGGGGAACCGCGAGCACGCGCTCGAGCTCCTCGCGCGCAGCGTCACGCTCGCCCACGAGAGCGGGTTCAGCTGGTGGGAGGCCAACATGCTCGGCATGCTCGCCGAGTGGTCGCTCGAGCTCGGCCGCGTCGACGACGCGAAGGCGGCGGTCGCGGGCCAGCTCGAGCTGCGGCTTGCGATGGGCGACCGCCACCTGATCCTCTACTCGCTCGCCGTCGCCGCTGCCGTCGCCGCACGAACGGGCCGCAGGGAGCTGGGTGCACGGCTGTGGGGGGCGATGGAGGCGGAGGAGTCGCGGCGGCCGAGCCCCCTCTCGGACGAGGAGCGGCGGGCCTTCGAGGCGATCGTGCTCGGCGATGCGAGCCGCGAGGTCGAGGATGCGCGGCGTGCAGGCAGGGAGCTGACCGTGGAGGAGGCAGCCGAGCTCGGGCTTGCGGTCGCCGATGCGTGAGCTCCCCTCCGGCACCGTTACGTTCGTCTTCACGGACATCGAGGGCTCGACGCGGCTGCTGCGCGAGCTCGGCGACGGCTACGGCGCCGCACTGGCCGAGCACCGGCGGCTCGTCCGCGAGGCGTTCACGGAAGGCGCCGAGGTCGACACGCAGGGCGACGCGTTCTTCTACGCCTTCGGGGAGGCACGAGCGGCGGCTGACGCTGCGGCGGCCGCCCAGCGCGCGCTCGAGCAGGGCCCCGTCCGCGTCCGCATGGGGCTGCACACGGGCACGCCCGAGCGCACCGCGGAGGGCTACATCGGCCTGGACGTGCATCTCGGCGCCCGCATCGCCGCCTCGGGTCACGGCGGCCAGATCGTCCTCTCGCGGACGACCCGCGACCTGCTCGACGGCACGAGCTGCCGGGACCTCGGCGAGCACCGGCTCAAGGACTTCGACGAGCCGGTGTGGATCTTCCAGCTCGGCAACGAGGTCTTCCCGCCGCTCAAGACGATCGCGAACACGAACCTGCCCCGGCCGGCGTCCAGCTTCGTGGGCCGCGAGCGCGAGATCGGCGAGGTCGCCGCGGCGCTCCGAGACGGCGCCAGGCTCGTGACGCTCACGGGCCCCGGCGGCTCCGGCAAGACGCGCCTCGCGATCGAGGCCGCCGCCGAGCTGGTCGGCGACTTCCGCGCCGGCGTGTTCTGGGTGGGGCTCGCGACGCTGCGCGACCCGGCGCTCGTCGTCGCGACGGTCGCCCAGGCGGTCGGCGCGCAAGGCCCGCTGGCGACGCACATCGGGGAGCGCGAGCAGCTGCTGCTCCTCGACAACCTCGAGCAGGTCATCGACGCCGCGCCCGAGGTCGCGGAGCTGGTCGAGTCGTGCCCGAACCTGCGCCTGCTCGTCACGTCGCGCGAGCTGCTGCACGTCCGCGGGGAGATCGAGTACGAGGTGCTCCCGCTCGCGAACAGGGAGGCGGTGACCCTGTTCTGCGACAGGGCGCGCGTCCCGGCGAGCCCGGCGATCGAGGAGCTGTGCCGGCGCCTGGACGACATGCCGCTCGCCGTCGAGCTCGCCGCCGCGCGCGTGAAGGTGCTCTCGCCGGAGCAGATCGTCGATCGGCTCGGGCAGCGGCTCGACCTGCTCAGGGGCGGACGCGACGCCGATCCCCGCCAGGCGACGCTCCGCGCCACGATCGAGTGGAGCTACGACCTCCTGGACGAGGACGAGCAGCGCCTGTTCGCGCGGCTCTCCGTCTTCCCGGGCTGCACGCTCGACGCCGCCGAGGCCGTCTGCGACGCCGACGTCGACGTCCTCCAGTCCCTGGTCGAGAAGAGCCTCGTCCGCCGCACGGATGATCGCTTCTGGATGCTCGAGACGATCCGCGAGTACGCCGCCGAGCGGCTCGAAGCGTCGGGCGAGGCCGACGCGATCCGCAGGCGCCACGCCGAGCGCGCCCTCGCCGTCGCGGAGAGCACCTACCTGCGCGTCGAGCGGGCCGACGACGGCCCGAACCGGTTCGACATCGCGATGCCGGAGCGGGACAACTTCCGCACGGCGCTGGACTGGGCGCTCGAGCACGATCCGGTGCTCGGCGTGCAGATGATCGTCGAGCTGGAGCAGTTCTACGTGTCGATCGACCCGGACGGAGCCCGGCGGCGCATGGAGGCGCTCCTCGCGCGCGCGGGCGACCTGCCGCCCGGGCTCGAGGCGGCGGCCTTCCGCGTCTACGGAGGGACGACACAGGTCTCGGGCGACCCGGTGCGCGCCGATGAGCTCTACCGTCGCAGCCTTGCCCTCTTCGAGGAGCTAGGCGACGAGCGGGGGATCATCCATCTCCGCCACCGTCTCTGGGCGGTTGCCGCCGACAAGGGCGACTGGGCGCTGGCGCGCACGCTCATCGACGAGAACGTCGTGCGTGCCCGGGCGGTGGGGTCGAAGTACCTCGAGACCGAGGCGCTCGGCGGGCTTGCTGCGACCGAGCGCTTCGACGGCGATCTCGAGCGCGCCGCCGAGCTGTACCGCGCCCACGCCGAGCTCTCCCGCGAGCTCGGGTTCAACTGGTTCGTCGCCATCGGCGGCGGCAACGTGGCCGAGTGCGAGCTCCTGCTCGGGCGGCTCGACGCCGCGGAGGCGGAGGCGCGTGCGACCCTCGAGCTCTCGCGCGAGATTGACGACGCCCGCCTGACCGCGTGGATGGTGCTCGTCCTCGCGGTGATCGCTGCCCGGCGCGGCGACCGCGAGCAGGCGGCGCGCCTCTGGGGCGCCGCCGAGGCCGAGCGTGAGCGCGGCGGGCTCGCCAGCGTCGAGGGCGACTTCGAGCGCTGGGTGCCGGAGCTGCCGGCCGGCGAGCCGGCCTTCGAGGACGGCCGCCGCCTCACCCTCGACGAGGCCGCCGCCGAGGCGCTCGGTCAGCGCGACGCGACGTAGAAGACGTCGGTCGGGTCGGTCGTCCCGGCCCGCGCGGTGACGAAGACGGCGCCGAAGCCGCCGCCCGCGAGCGGTGCGGCGCCCATGTAGTCGCCGACGAAGTAGCCGCCCGGGACGAGCGGGCTCGGAGTGATGTTCGGGGCGTCGGTGATCGCGAAGTCCGGGGACACGGCGGTGTCCGTGAGGTGCCGGCCGCCGTCCGAGGAGCGTGCCAGCCGGTACTGGGAGCCGAGCTCGAGGTACAGCACCGCGATCGACCCGTTTCCGCGTGCCGCGACCACCGGGATGATCGCTGTCGTGCCGCGGCTGACCCTGCGCGCGCGTGCTCCAGTGCCGCCCGCCGTCGCTCGAGCGCGTCAGCAGGATGTCCTCGTGCGCGCCGCGGGAGAGCCGCGCGTCCTGCCACACCGCGTAGAGCGCCCCGCGCCCGTCGGCCGCGAACGACGGCACCTGCGGCGACGTGCGGATCACCGGGCCGCTCCGGCGCGCGGCGGGCGTCCCGGTCGCGAAGCGCTGCGCCGCGCTCCAGTGGCGGCCGCCGTCCGTCGACCGCGAGACGAGGTACCACGCCGGCTTCGTCGGCGTCGCGTAGCCGCCGCGGATCCAGGCGGTGAAGAGGTACAGCGTCCCCGTGCGCGGATCGATGACGATCTGGCCGTCCTCGGGCCCGGCCTCCCGGCCGTGGCGGACGACCACCTGCGGTGCGCTCCAGTGGCGGCCCCCGTCGCGCGTGACCGACACCACCTCGTCGCTCGTCGTCCCGGGTGGGCTCGTTGCGAGGTAGTCCGACCACGTCACGTATGCGACGCCCGGCCTTCGCGGATCGGCCGTGATCGCCTCCTTGTCGGTCAGGCCGTACTGCCCGCGCAGCCGAACCGGCGTCGACCAGGTGCGACCCCAGTTCGCGGAGGTCGTCACCGAGACCGCGTCGGAGAGCGTCGACGCGTAGATGCGCCCGTCGGGTCCGACGCTCACCCAGGGGTCGCTCGCGAACGGCGCGCCCGCGCCCGCGCAGGCGCTCACGGGCAGCGCCGTCCGGCGCCACGACGCGCCGCCGTCCGTGCTCCCCGCGGCCACGATCCCGCGCGCGCCGCCACCGCGGTAGCGGTCCTGCTGGTAGACGGCGACAAGCCGGCCGGCGCGCTTGGGGTCGGCGGCGAGCGACGGCTCGACCTCGGCGCCCTCGAACGCGGGGGCGGAGGCGCAGCCCGCGAACGGCGACGGTCCCGAGACGAGCGCCGGAGCGGTCACGGCGGTCGCCAGCACCGAGGTGCCGAGCGCGAGGACGGCGGATCTACGCCAGGTCAGCATCGGCACCTCTTGTGACGCCGGAGCGCTACTTACAGTTGGCTCCGCGGCAGCCAGGCGCGATGCTGTCCCCCTGGCTGAGCGTGGGCTCCCGACCGGCACGGTCACCTTCCTCTTCAGCGACGTCGAGGGGTCGACGCGCCTGCTCGACGAACTCGGTGCCGAGCGCTACGCCGAGGCGCTTGCCGACCACCGCCGCGTCTTCCGCGACGCGTTCGAGGCGAACGGCGGCGTCGAGGTCGACACCCAGGGCGACTCGTTCTTCGTCGCCTTCCGGGAAGCCCCGGCGGCGCTGGCGGCCGCCGCCCGGGTGCAGGCGGAGCTCGCGTCCGGGCCGATCGCCGTTCGCATCGGCATTCACACCGGCACCGGGCTCGTTGCGGATGGCGGGTACGTCGGGGCCGACGTACACCGCGCGGCGCGCATCGCGGCCGCCGCGCACGGCGGGCAGACGGTTGTGTCGTCGTCGACAGCAGCGCTGGCGCGCGGCGCCGGGCTGGTCAGCCTGGGCGAGCACCGCTTCAAGGACCTTGCGGCCTCCGAGCGGGTGTTCCAGCTCGGGCACGGCGAGTTCCCGCCGCTGAACAGCCTCGGGCGGACGAATCTCCCCGTTCCCGCAACGCCGTTCCTGGGACGCGGCAGTGAGCTTGCCGCCGTGACCGGGCTGGCCGGGCGCGCCGACGTCAGGATCGTCACGCTCACGGGCCCGGGCGGCACGGGCAAGACGCGGCTCGCCGTCCAGGCGGCGGCGGAGCTGGCCGACAGCCATCCCGACGGCACGCGCTGGGTTCCCCTCGCGGCGGTGCGCGATCCGGCGCTCGTTCTCTCTGCGGTCGCCGACGCGCTCGACGTCCGCGGCGACCCCGGCGGGTCCTTCGAACAGGCGGTCCTCGCCGCGCTCGACGGCAGGCGAGAGCTCCTGCTGCTCGACAACGTCGAGCACCTCCTGCCGCACGCCGCCACGCTGATCGGGCAACTCGTCTCGGTGCCGGGGCCGACCGTTCTGGTGACGAGTCGCGAGCGCCTCCGTCTCCAGGCGGAGCACGTGTACGCCGTGCCCGCCCTGTCCGAGCCGGACGCCGAGAAGCTGTTCGTGGCCCGCGCGCGCCAGCTGGACGCCGGATTCCGCGCGACGCCCGCGGTTGCCGAGCTCTGCCGGCGTCTCGACGACCTCCCGCTCGCGCTCGAGCTCGCGGCCGCGCGCACGCCGCTCTTCTCGACGGAGCAGTTGCTCGAGCGGCTCGGCGATCGGCTCGACCTGCTCCAGGGCGGGCGCGACGCCGACCCGCGCCAGCAGACGCTCCGCGCGACCGTCGAGTGGAGCCACGACCTGCTCGACGAGGCGGAGCAGCGCCTCTTCGCGCGGCTGACCGTTTTCGCCACCGGCTGCACCTTCGAGGCCGCCGAGGCGGTCTGCGAAGCCGACCCGGAAACGCTTCAGGCGCTCGTCGACAAGAGCTTCCTGCGACGTCGTGAAACGGCGGCGGGGCCGAGGTTCTGGATGCTGGGAACGATCCGCGACTACGGCGCCGAGCGCCTCGCGGCCTCGGAGGAGGAAGAAGAGTTCGCGAGCGCCACGCCGATTGGTGCCTGTCGCTCGTCGCGCAGGCTCCGGACTACTCCTTCGGTCCCGGGTTCGAGCGCGCACGTTCGATCTTTGCCGAAGAGCGCGGCGAGATCGCAGCGGCGATGGCATGGGCCCGCTCGACGAGCCGGGACGAGCTCGCGCTCCGGCTCGGCTCGCCGCTTGGCCGGTTCTGGGCTTTGCTGTTCCTGCCCGAGGCGCGCGCCTGGTTGGAGCACGCCGAGCGCGTCGTCCCCGGCGCGTCGCGCGAGCTGCGCGCGCCGGCGCTGCATGCGTGCGGGGCGATCGCGTTCTTCGTGCTCGCCGACACGCCCCGCGCGGTAGGGCTGTGGCAGCGCGCGCTGGCTGAGGCGGTCGACGCCGGCGACGACCGGCTCGCTGCCAAGGTTCGATACCGGCTCGCGATGACCGCCTGGGAGCAGGGCAACCCGGCCGCCGCGGTCGGGTTTCTCGAGCGCGCGGTCGCCGACGCGAGGGAACAGGGTGACGCTCTGCTGGAGATCCAGGCCCTTCACCACCTCGGCGAGGTCTTGCGCGACCTGCGCGAGTTCGACAGGGCCGAGACGCTCATGACGGAGTCGGTCGCGCTGTCGAAGGCGATCGGCGACCTTCAGATGGCCGATCAGACGACGCACAGCCTCGGAGACCTGAACCTCGATCGCGGCCGCTTCGACCAGGCCGCCGGCTACTACGCGGCGAGTCTGCGTTTCGTCCACGCGATCGACGACCGGCGCGGAGCGGTGTATTGCATCGCCGGAATCGCCTCTGTGTTGCTGGGGCGGCGCGACGTGACCGCGGCGGCGACACTCTGGGCGGCGGCCGAGGCCGCCGAGACCGCGTACGGCTTCCGCATGCTCCGCAGCGAGCGTGCGCGCTACGCCATCCTGCTCGACCCGCTCAAGGGCACGCCCGCCTGGCCGCCCGGGCCGCCGATCCCTCTCGACGATGCCGTCGAGCTGGCGCTCGGAAACGAGCATCCGCACCCGTAGACTCGCGCTCGATGGCCCCGCCCGGCGACCTGCGCGAGTGGATCCGGCTGCTCGAGTCGGAAGGGGAGCTGGTTCGCGTCTCCGCCGAGGTCGACCCGTACCTCGAGGTGACCGAGATCGTCGACCGCACGGTCAAGTCGGGCGGCCCGGCGCTCCTCTTCGAGAACCCGAAGGGCTCCCGCCACGCGCTCCTGATCAACCAGTTCGGCACCGAGCGCCGCATGTGCATGGGCTTCGGCGTCGAGCGGCTCGACGACATCGCGGCCAGGCTCGAGGACATCCTCGAGCTGCAGCCGCCGCAGGGGCTCGCCGAGAAGGTGCGCGGCCTGAAGACGCTGAAGTCGATCGCCGACTCGCGGCCGAAGGTCGTGCGGCGCGGCGCCTCGCAGGAGGTCGTGCTGACCGGCGACGAGGTCGACCTCTCGCGCCTGCCGGTCCAGACCTGCTGGCCCGGCGACGCCGGCCCGTTCATCACGCTCCCGGCCGTGATCACGAAGGACCCGAAGACCGGGTCGCGCAACGTCGGCATGTACCGCATGCAGGTGCTCGACGAGCGCTCGACGGCGATGCACTGGCAGATCCACAAGGACGGCCGCATGGACTACCTCGCCACCGACGGCCGGCTCGAGGTGGCGGTCGCGCTCGGCCTCGACCCCGTCGCCGCCTACTCGGCGTCGGCGCCGCTGCCGAAGCACATCGACGAGTTCATGGTCGCCGGCTTCCTGAAGGGCGAGGCGGTGGAGATGGTGCAGGCGAAGACCGTCGACCTCGAGGTGCCGGCCGCGGCCGAGATCGTGCTCGAGGGCTACGTCGCAGCAGGGCGACCTCACGCAGGAGGGGCCGTTCGGCGACCACACCGGCTACTACACGGCGGCCGAGCCGTTCCCCGTCTTCCACGTGACCGCGATGACGATGCGGGAGAACGCGATCTACCCGTCGATCGTCGTCGGCAAGCCGCCGGCCGAGGACGCCTGGCTCGGCAAGGCGACCGAGCGCATCTTCCTGCCGGCGGTGCGCATGACGCTGCCCGAGATCGTCGACTACGACCTGCCGGTCGCCGGCGCGTTCCACAACTGCGTGATCGTCTCGATCCGCAAGGCGTTCCCCGGCCACGCGAAGAAGGTCATGCACGCGATCTGGGGCCTCGGGATGCTCAGCCTCTCGAAGTCGATCGTGGTCGTCGACGCGCACGTGGACGTGCACGACTACGAGGAGGTCTTCTTCTACGTCGGGGCCAACGTCGACCCGAAGCGGGACATCCTGCTCACCGAGGGGCCGGCCGACCACCTCGACCACGCGACCACGCTTCAGTTCATCTCGGGGAAGATCGGCATCGACGCCACCGCGAAGGGGCCGGAAGAGGGCGCGCGCGAGTGGCCGCCGGAGATCGAGATGACGCCCGAAGTCAGGGAGCTGGTCGACCGGCGCTGGGCCGACTACGGGATCGCCCCCGCGGACGCCGGCGCGAACGGCGGCCGCGCCGGACGCTTGCGGCGGCTGTCACGTCGTTGACGTGTAAGGATTCCCGCGGCTTGAATGGCGGCGACCGTCCGTAGGGACTGCGGGCGCGAGGACAAGGAGGCAGGGGAACCACTCGTGGCGAACGGCGACGGAGGGTCAGGCCCGGGGCCGACGATCTGGCCGATCGGCTTCGCCGTCGGCATCGTCTGCATCCTCGTAGGGCTGATCGTCAGCAACGTGGTGGTCGCGGCGGGCGTGATCATTGCCGCGATCTTCGGCTTCCTCTGGGCGCGCGCGGCGACGCACGAGTACCGCGGCACCGCCGAGCCCGAGGCGCTCGAGCCGGCGGCGGCATCCGAACCGGCGGCTGTGCCTGTATCGGCGGCGCCGGCGCCCGAGCCGGACATGTTCACCCCGGACCCAGGTGGCGACGAGGTTGAGCGCTACCCGCGGAGTGTCTTCCTCGAGGCGAGCACGCTCGGCCTCGGCGCGTTGATCGGCGCCCTCGTCACGATCCCGGTGCTCGGTTTCGTCGTCCTGCCGTCGTTCGAGGACCAGGAGTACAGCGACGTCAACCTCGGGCCGCTCGACAACTTCCCCGAGGGCAAGTGGATCATCACGCAGTTCTTCCGCGACCCGACGGCCGGCGAGGTCAGCCATCGCGTGGCCTACATCCGCAACAACGGCAACCTCGAGCTTCACGATCATCTCCAACCGCTGCGCGCACCTCGGTTGCCCGGTGCAGCCGAACGGCCTCGTCGCCGAGAACCAGCGGAAGACGATCAGCGTCATCCAGAACAAGAAGCGCTCCGCGGTCACCCTGATCCCGGCAGCGCCGTCCGGCTTCGGCTGCCCCTGCCACGGCGGCCAGTACGACACCGAGGGCAACCGGACCGCCGGCCCGCCTGTGCGCGCGCTCGACCGCTACGAGTTCTCGATCGTCAGCCGCAACCTCGTGCTCGAACAAGCCGTTCAGTGTCGCCAAGGTCATCGGGACGGGCGCGAACGCGAAGATCGAGTCCTATCCGCTGACCGGGCCCGGTCAGCACGTCGACGGGGTCGAGTCGTGGCTGTACCCGATCCAGCCGCCGGGGAGGTAGCCGATGCCACCGCTTCCCGACCGGAACCGCGAGCCGTCCACCGTCCACAAGGTGGTCATGTACCCGCTCGACTGGCTCGAGGAGCGCTCCGGCCTCATCGGCGGGCATCA
This sequence comes from uncultured Thermoleophilia bacterium, assembly GCA_963710465.1. Classification (GTDB taxonomy): domain Bacteria; phylum Actinomycetota; class Thermoleophilia; order Gaiellales; family Gaiellaceae; genus JACVRM01. The sequence continues at coordinate 104,758 of CAVQAQ010000017.1, read as the reverse complement.
AGTACTTCCTCTTCCGCAACGTGCCGCGCGACTCGGGCTGGTTCCACACGCTCGGCTCCGCGACGCTGACCGCGTTCATCGTCCAGGCGGTGACCGGCGTCGTGCTCGCGATGTACTACCAGCCGACCCCGGAAGGGGCGTATACGTCGATCCAGTACATCACCAACGACCTGACGCTCGGCTGGCTCGTCCGCGGCATGCACCGCTGGGGTGCCAGCGTCTTCATCATCCTGCTCTTCTTCCACGCGGCGCGCGTGTTCATCTTCGGCTCGTACAAGTATCCGCGCGAGCTGAACTGGATCATCGGCGTCATCCTGCTGATCCTCGGGATGCTCGAGGGCTTCACCGGCTACCTGCTGCCGTGGGACCAGACCGCGTACTGGGCGACGGTCGTCGGCGTCAACCTGAACGGGACGGCGCCGTTCGTCGGCGAGTTCCTCTCGCAGTTCCTCCGATCAGGCGCCGAGATCAACGGGGACACGCTGACGCGCTTCTACTCGCTGCACATGCTGGTGATCCCGGGTGCGTTGATCGGCCTGATCACCCTGCACCTCTACCTCGTCGTCCGCCTCGGCGTGACGTCGCCGCCGTGGTCGGACGAGGCAGCGGGCCGTGAGCGGCCGGAGTCGGAGCCGGAGCCGAACGGGCGCACGGGGCTCGTGCAGCCGGCGCCGCGTGGGGGGTACAAGCGGTGAGCCGCGCGCAGGACGAGCGCCGCGAGGAGTACGCGCGCTACAAGCGCGACGTCAAGGAGCGGGGCAAGCCGTTCTTCCCGTACGCGATGTTCCACGACACGGTGATGAGCCTCGTCGTCGTGACGGTCATCATCGTGCTCGCGGTCATCTGGAAGTACACGGCGAACGAGACGCCGGGCGACGCAGGGTGGCTGGGGCCGCTGTACGCCGCGCCCGCCGATCCCGGCACGATCACGTTCAACCCGCGGCCGGACTGGTACTTCTACTTCCTCTTCTACCTGCTGCGGATCTTCAAGAATCCGAACTTCGTGATCCTCGGCACCGTCGGCGTGCCGACGATCGCGATCATCCTGCTCTTCGCGCTGCCGTTCCTCGATCGCCGCCGCGAGCGGCGCCTGCTGCGCCGGCCCGTCGCGCTCGTCGCGATCGCGCTCACCATCGCCACGATGGGAGTCCTGACCTACAAGGGCGCCACGGTGGCCGAGCTGGGCGCGGGCGAGGCGCCGCTGCTCGTCGCGAAGTGGACGAAGACCAACAACCTGCCCACCACGCCCGACGTGCAGAAGGGCGCGACGATCTTCGCCGAGGCCGGCTGCCTGAACTGCCACACGTACGCGGGCTCCGGCACCTCGAACCTCGGCGCGCCCGATCTCACGGCGATCGGTAAGACCAACAACGAGGCGTTCTTCGCGGCGTACGTGGCCAACCCGCGCAAGTTCGGCAACAACGTCATGCCGATCTTCGGCGAAAAGGACGGCGGCAGCCTCAACGACGTGCAGCTTCAGCAGGTCGCCGCCTTCCTCGCTGCCTCCAAGGGCGGCGGGTAGCCACCGGCGGATCGCGTGCGCGTCTTCCTCGGCATCACCGGGGGATCGGGCGCGCCGTACGCCGCCCGCCTCCTGGCCGCGCTCGCCGGGGCCGGCTGCGAGGTCGGGGTCTGCGCGTCGTCGGCCGGGATCCAGGTGCTCGCGACCGAGCTCTACGGCGCCCCGACGTTGCCGCGCGACGAGGTGCTCGCGCGCTTCACCGAGGCGGCGGAGGGTGCCGCGACGGTGTACGACCCGACCGACTACGGCTCGCCGTACGCGAGCGGGTCGGCGCGGGTGGGCGGGTACGTCATCTGTCCGTCGTCGATGGCGACCGTCGGGACGATCGCGTCGGGCGGCGAGGCGAACCTGATACACCGGGCCGCGAACGTCGCTCTGAAGGAGGATCGCAAGCTCGTGCTCGTGCCCCGTGAGACCCCGCTGTCGACGATCCACCTCGAGAACCTGCTGCGCGTCCGCCGCGCGGGCGCCGTCGTGCTCTTCGCGGCGCCGGGCTTCTACCACGGCGCCGAGAGCGTCGCGCAGCTCGTGGACTTCATCGTCGGGCGCTGCCTCGACCAGCTCGGCGTCGAGAACGCGCTCGTCCCGGAGTGGGGGGTCTCGTGAACCGCTTCGCCTCTGGCCGGCTGCCGGCCGACGACGTGCGCTCGATGTTCGACCGGATCGCGCCGGTGTACGACGCCATGAATCGCGTCATGACCGCCGGCCTCGACCGGCGCTGGCGGCGCGAGACGGCGACGGCGGTCGTCCGGCCCGGCGACCTGGTGGTCGACCTCTGCTGCGGCACCGGCGATCTCGCCCTCGCCGACGCGGCGGCGGGCGGGCGCGTGACCGGCCTGGACTTCTCCCCGGCGATGCTCGAGCGCGCGCAGCGCAAGGCGCCGGACCTGCTCTGGGTGGAGGGCGACGCGCTCGCACTGCCGTTCGAGGACGCCTCCTTTGACGCCGCGACGGCCGGATTCGGGATCCGTAACCTCGACGACCTGGAGCTCGGGCTCCGCGAGGCGCGCCGGGTGCTGCGCGCCGGCGGCCGGCTCGGGATCCTCGAGATCACGCAGCCGACCGGCGCGCTGCGCCCGTTCTTCCGCGTCTGGTTCGACCGCGTCGTCCCCGTGCTCGGCAAGGTGCTGCCCGGCGGCGACGCCTACACGTACCTGCCGGCGAGCGTGCGCCGCTTCCCCGGCCCGGAGGACCTCCGCGCCGCGATCGAGCGGGCGGGCTTCACCGACGTGCGCTACCGGCTCTTCGCCGGCGGCATCGTCGCGCTCCATACCGGGACGGCCGCGTGACGGCCGTCGCCGAGATCCTCGCCGCGCGCGACGTCGGCGACTACCTCGAGACGCTCGAGGCCGCGCTCGCGAAGTCGGTCGCGCGTGACGGCGGCGTGGTCGCCGACGTCGGCAGCGACGTGCTCGCTGCCGGGGGCAAGCGGCTGCGGCCGCTGCTCGTCTACCTGACCGCGCCCCCGGACGGCGCGCCGCCGGTCGCCGCCGGCATCGCCGTCGAGCTCGTGCACATGGCGAGCCTCGTCCACGACGACCTCATCGACGGCGCCGCCTTCCGCCGCGGCCGCGCCTCCGCCTGGTCGCGGTACGGGCCGGAGGCGGCACGCGCCGCCGGCGACTACCTCTTCGCCCGCGCGTTCGCCGAGCTCGCGGAGCAGGGCGACGTCCACGGCCTCGCCGTCCTCGCCGACGCCTGCCTCTGCCTCGCGCGCGGCGAGGCGCTCCAGCGCACCCAGGCGCACGACCCCGACGTGACCGTCACGGCCTACCTCGAGCGCTGCGCGCTGAAGACGGGGAAGCTCTTCGAGGCCGCGTGCGTGCTCGGCGGCCGGGACGCGCGCCTCGCGGGCTACGGCCTCTCGCTCGGCGTCGCCTTCCAGATCGCCGACGATATCCTCGACTGCACGGGCGATGCGCTCGAGACCGGCAAGGTGAGCGGCACCGACCTGCGCGAGGGCACACCGACGCTTCCGCTCCTGCTTGCGGCGCGCCAGGACGCGGCCGTCCGGGCGGCGCTGCTCGGCGGGCCGCTGGACGGCGTGCTGATCCGCGTGGCCCGCTCCGGGGCGCTCGAGCGGTCACGCCGCCTGGCCGATCGCTACGCCCAGCGCGCCCGCGACGCGCTCGACGGCCACCCCCGCCGCGACGATCTCGCCGCCCTCACCTACGCGGTCGTTGATAGACAACGGTGAGGGAATGATGGCCCTTCTCGAACGCACCGATCTGCTGGCGCCCATCCGCGAGAAGGTGGAGGCGGGGGTGCGCCTCGACTTCGAGGACGGCGTCGCACTGATGGAGACGGACGACCTGCTCGGCCTGGGCGAGCTCGCGGATCTGGCGCGCCGAGTGCGCGGCGGCGGCGACGAGGTCTACTTCGTCCAGAACATCAACCTGTACCAGACCAACGTCTGCCGGGTGAAGTGCAAGTTCTGCGCCTTCGCGCGCACCAACAAGCAGGGCGACGCCTTCACGATCTCGAGCGACGAGTTCGTCGAGGACGCCGTCGCGCAGTACGAAGTCTCGAGGTTCACCGAGATCCACTGCGTCAACGGCGAGAACCCGCACGTCGATCTCGAGTACTACGCCGACCTGATCCGCAAGCTGAAGGCGGCGCTGCCCGACGTGCACCTCAAGTTCTATACGGCGTCCGAGATCCACCACATGTCGAAGCTCGAGGGCTGCACGCACGAGCAGGTGCTGCACGTGCTGCAGGACGCCGGCCTCGACTCGATGCCCGGCGGCGGCGCCGAGGTCTTCGCCGACCGCGTGCGTGCGCTCGTCGCGCCGGGCAAGGAGCATCCCGACGAGTGGTTCGACGTCCACGACCACGCGCACCGGCTCGGGATCCCGACCCAGTGCACGATGCTCTACGGGCACGTCGAGACCTACGAGGAGCGGATCGACCACCTGATCCGGCTGCGCGAGCAGCAGGACAAGACGGCCGGGCTTCATGTCGTTCATCCCGCTGGCGTTCCACCCGGAGAACACCGTCTTCGAGCGGCGCGGCTGGAAGTTCACGACCGGCTCCGAGGACCTGAAGGTGATCGCGGTCGCACGGCTGATGCTCGACAACATCCCGCACGTGAAGGCCTACTGGATCATGATGGGCCTCCCGATGGCCCAGCTCGCGCTGCACTTCGGCGCGAACGACGTCCAGGGCACGGTCGTGCGCGAGAAGATCTTCCAGGCCGCCGGGGCCGTCAGCGGCACCGAACAGAAGATCGACGAGCTGGTCCGCTTCGTGCGCGACGCCGGGCGGATCCCGGTGCAGCGCGACTCGCTCTACAACGAGCTGCACCGGTGGTGACCACCTTTCAGCGCATGACACACTTTCGGCACATCGCGTCACACACCCGCGCGCTTTTTCCGCCTAGGCTGACACCGAGCAGGGGGCGGGCCGGGACCCGAATACCCGCGCGCGCGTCTATTCGAAAGGCGACAGCGTGATCCGCATCGGTCGCATCTCGTACCTCAACATGGCGCCGATCTTCTACGAGCTCCGGGCGAGCGTCGAGGAGGTCACCGGCGTCCCGACGGAGCTCAATCAGGCGCTGCTCGACGGCGACGTCGACATCGCGCCGGTCTCGTCGATCGAATGGGCGAGGCACGCCGACCGGCTGGCGATGCTGCGCCGCGTCTGCGTCTCGTCGGAGGGCGCCGTCGGCTCGATTCAGCTGATCGCGCCGGGGCGGCTCGCCGACGTGCGCACCGTGGCCGTTACGCCCGAGAGCTCTACCTCGGTCGTGCTGACGAAGGTGCTGCTCCCGCGCGCCGAGCACGTGCCGCTCGGTGAGGAGGCGGACGCGACGATGCTGATCGGCGATGCCGCCCTGCGGAGCTCGTTCGAGGACCCGACGCCCCACTACGACCTCGGGCGGCTCTGGCTCGAGCGGACGGGGCTGCCCATGGTGTTTGCCGTCTGGGCGTTCGAGGAGCCGCCGCTGGATGGCCTGAGCGAGCTCGAGGACGCGCTCGTCGCGTCCGTGAAGCGCGCCCGGCGCGAGTCGGAGCAGCTGGCGCGCGCCGCGAGCGACGAGTACGGCTACCCGGCCGGCTGGATCGCCCGCTACTTCGAGCAGCTCCGCTACAGCTTCGGGCCGCGCGAGCGCAGCGGCCTCGTCCGCTTCCTTGAGCTGGCACGCGACGTCGGCGAGCTGGACGAGGTGCCGGAGCTGCGCTTCCTGCACGAGCGGATCGCGGCATGACGACCGTCGCCGCGCCGGCGCGAGAGAGCGTCCGCACGATTCTCCACCGCGCGCTCGACGGCGACCGCATCAGCGACGAGGACGCGATCGCGCTGCTCGAGTCCCGCGACCTGGTCGCGGTCGGCCGCGCGGCCGATGAGCTGCGCGCGCGGCGTACGGACCCCGACGCGATCACGTTCATCGTCGACCGGAACCTCAACTACACGAACATCTGCGTCACCGACTGCGACTTCTGCGCCTTCTACCGCCGGCCGGGCGACCGCTCGGAGGCGTACCTGCTGCCGAAGCCGGTCATCTTCAAGAAGATCGAGGAGACGCTCGCGATCGGCGGCACCGGCGTGCTCATGCAGGGCGGCCACCATCCCGACCTCGGCATCGACTACTACGTCGACCTGTTCAGCTCGATCAAGGCGCGCTACCCGATCCACCTGCACGCGCTGTCGCCGCCCGAGGTCGAGCACATCGCGCGCCGCTCGCGGCTGACCGTCCCCGAGACGCTCACGCAGCTGCGCGACGCGGGCCTCGACTCGCTGCCGGGCGGCGGCGGCGAGATCCTCGTCGACCGGGTGCGGCGGATCATCGCGCCGAAGAAGACGACCACGGGCGCCTGGCTGAACGTGATGCGCCACGCGCAGCGGCTGGGCATGTCGACGACCGCGACGATGATGTACGGCCACGTCGAGACGGTGGCCGACCGGGTGGAGCACTTCCGCCGAATCCGGGAGCTGCAGGACGAGACGCACGGCTTCCGGTCCTTCACGTCGTGGACGTTCCAGTCGGACGGCAACCGGCTCAGCAAGATCGTTCCGCGCGAGTCGATGCCGACCTCCTTCGACTACCTGCTGACCCAGGCGGTCAGCCGCATCTACCTCGACAACGTCGACCACATCCAGTCGTCGTGGGTCACGCAGGGGATGAAGATCGGCCAGGTCGCGCTGCGTTTCGGTGCGGACGACCTCGGCTCGGTGATGATCGAGGAGAACGTCGTGTCGGCTGCGGGCACCACGTACCGCGCGACCACGGACGACTTCGTCCGCGTCATCCGCGCACTCGGTAAGACGCCGGTGCAGCGGGACACGCTGTACCGCGTCGTCCGGACCTTCTAGACCCGCCTGCCGGGGCGGTACCCTCGGGCGCGGGTCATGCTTCGCGTCAGCCTTGCCGCAGCGGTTCTCGCCGCAGTCTTCGCCGTGCCGGCGCACGCCGATCCGACCGTGCTCATGCCGGGCGTCACCTATGACCGGCAGCTCGTGCTCTCGCGCTTCGGCCCCGAGGTCGTGCACATCGTCACCGCGCCGCGCCCCGGCGGGCTCTACACGGTTGCGCCCGTGCTCTCGAACGAGGCGCTCCTCGGCAAGGAGACGCTCACCTCGATGCAGAAGCGCCTCACGACGACGGGGACGAGTGTGGGCATCGACGGCGACACCTCGAGCACCGACGGCGTCCCCTCCGGCGTGTTGATCCAGTCGGGCGTGCTCAGTGCGACGCCGAACGTGAAGCGGTCCAGCATCGGCTTCGATGCGGCCGGGACGATGCGTATCGAGCGCGTCGGCCTCAACGCAACCTGGCAGGGCAACGGCCAGCGGCGGGCCTTCGTCGTCAATCGGCGCCCCGGCGCGCTGGGCGCGACGCTCTACACGCCCGCGTGGGGAACGACGACGCCCTCGGAGCCCGGAAGCACCGAGGCCGTCCTGCCCACGCTCGGCGCGGTCGCGCCGGGCGGCGTGCACACCGCCGCCGTCACCGAGCTGCGCTCCGGCGGCCTGACGCCGATCCCGCCCGGCGGCGCCGTGCTCGTCGCCCGCGGCACCACCGCCCAGCGCCTGACCGAGGAGGCGCCGGTCGGGACTCCGGTGACCTTCCGCCTCGTCATGAACCCGGACTGGTCGACGATCGTGAACGGCCTCGGGGGCGGCCCGCTGCTCGTCCGCGACGGCAAGGCGGTCTTCAACGCCCACGAGGACTTCTCCGCCGCGGTCCTCGCCGGCCGCACGGCCCGCGCCGCCGTTGGCCAGAAGGTGGACGGGACGGTCGTCCTCGTCGTCGTCGACGGCGGACTGCCCGGCTTCAGCGTCGGGATGACGAACTTCGAGCTGGCGCAGACGCTCGCGAAGCAAGGGGTGACCGTCGGGGCGGCGCTCGAGAGCGGCAAGGCGAGCGCCCTCGCCTTCGACGGCAAGTTGCTCGACCGGCCGACGGCCGACGAGCAGCCGGTCTCGGAGATGCTCGCCGTCACCTACGCGGGCGTCTACGCGCCTCCGCTCGTGTCCGCGCAGCTGTCCCCGAACGGCGACGGCGTCGACGAGACGCAGACCTTCAAGTACCGCGTCGCGCGCCCGTCGACCGTCTCGGTCAGCCTCGTCGACCCGCTCGGCACGACACGCCCGATCGAGACCGCCCAGGTACGCGCGCCGGGGACGTACACCGACGTCTGGAGCGGACTGAAGCCGGACTCGACCGTCGACACCCAGGGCACGTGGCATTGGGTCGCGAACGCGAAGGACGACCTGGGCCGCGACTCGACCGCCGACCGGCCCTTCGTCCTCAACACCACGCTCGGCGCGCTGCGGGTCACGCCCGCGACCGTCTCCGTGACGCCGGCCGGCGGCTCGCTGACCGTCGGCTTCACGCTTGCCGCCCCCGCCTCGTGGACGGTCGCGATCCAGTCGAAGGCGGGCGCGCCCCTGCGCACGTACACGGGGCGGTCGGCCCAGCCCGGCCCGGTGTCCGTCCGCTGGGACGGCCGCTCCAAGGCCGGCGCCCGCGTCTACTCCGGCGCCTACGTCGCGAAGGTGACGGCAACGAACAATCTCGGCGCCACCGGCCTGACGGCGCCGTTCGCCGTCATCCGCCGGTAGCCTCGGCGCGCCCGTGCCCCTCGCGAGCGTCACGTCGCACCTCGAGAGCCTGATCGGAGACTACGGGCTCTACGCCGTCTTCCTGCTCATGTTCATCGACGCGGTGTTCCCCGCGGCCAGCGAGCTCGTGATGCTCTACGCCGGCGCACTCGCGGCCGGCGCCTTCAGCGGGCAGCATGTCGTGCTCTTCGGCCACCAGTTCCCGAGCGGCTGGCAGGCCTACCTCGCCGTCGCACTGGCGGGGACGATCGGCTACACCCTCGGAGCAGTGATGGGCTGGGCGATCGGCCTCTACGGCGGTCGGCCGCTCGTCGAGCGCCACGGTCGCTGGCTGCATCTCGACGCCGAGAAGCTGGACCGCGCCGAGGCCTGGTTCGGCCGCTACGGCGACGCGGCAGCGTTGCTCGGCCGCGTGACGCCGGTCGTACGCTCGTTCGTCGCCATCCCGGCCGGGATCTTTCGCATGCCGCTCGGCCCGTACACCGTCCTCACCCTCATCGGCTCGGCCATCTGGTGCTTCGCGCTGGCCGGGATCGGCTGGGCGGCGGGCAGGAGCTGGGAGACCTTCCACAACGACTTCCGCTTCGTCGACTACGCGATCGCGGCGCTGGTGGTGTTCGCGATCGGCTACGTCGTGTACCGGGCGCGTAGCCGCCGTCGGCAACGCGCCGCCGCCGTCCCGCCAGAGGCCCCGCTAGACTCGTGACCGCCGTGCCGGTGCCGCTCGTAGACGTGCGCGCGCAGTTCGCTGCGCTGCGCGAAGACGTGCTGTCCCGCCTCGCCGAAGTCGTCGACTCCGGCGTGTTCATCCTCGGTCCGAACGTCAAGGCGTTCGAGGAGGAGGCGGCCGCCTACCTCGGCGTCCCGGAGACGGTCGGCGTCGCGAACGGGACGGACGCGCTCGTGCTCGTCATGGACGGCATGGGCATCGGTCCGGGGGACGAGGTCATCTGCCCGGCCTTCACCTTCTACGCGACCGCCGAGGCGATCGCCCGCCGCGGCGCCACGCCGGTCTTCGCCGACGTCGACCCGGTCACGCTCAACCTCGACCCGGCCGACGTCGAACGCCGGATCACGCCGGGCGACGAAGGCGATCATGCCGGTGCACCTCTTCGGACGCCCCGCTGGCGCTCGATCCTTTCGCCGCGCTCGGCGTGCCGATCATCGAGGACGCCGCGCAGGCGTTCGGCGCCGCCGGCATCGCCACGACCGGCGTCGCCTCGACCTTCAGCTTCTTCCCGACGAAGAACCTCTTCGGGCTCGGCGACGGCGGCCTCTGCGCGTTCACCGACACGGAGCTCGCCGAGCGCGTGCGCATGCTGCGCTTCCACGGCTCCAAGGCCAAGAAGACGTTCGAGTTCGTCGGCTACAACTCGCGCCTCGACGAGCTCCAGGCGGCGGTGCTGCGGCTGTTCCTGACGCGGCTCGACGACTGGAACCGGCAGCGCCGCGAGGCCGCGGCCCGCTACGCCGAGCTGGGCCTCGGCGAGGTGTGCGAGCTGCCGGCCGACGAGCCGGGCCACGTGTACCACATGTACGTCGTACGGACGCCCGAGCGCGACCGCCTCGCCGCCGCGCTGCGCGAGGCCGAGATCGCGTCCGCCTCGTACTACGTCGTCCCGCTGCACCTCCAGCCGGCGCTGCGCTTCCTCGGCTGGGGCGAGGGCTCGCTCCCGGAGACGGAGGCGGCCGCGGCCGACAACCTCGCGCTGCCGCTGTGGGCAGGGATCAGCGCCGGCGATCCAGGAGCGCGTGGTCGAGACGATCCTCCAGGCGGCGCGGGTGGGCGTGGGCTGATGGTCCCGGTGACGCGCTACCGGGTCGCGCAGATGCGCGGCCGACGCTCTCCTGATCGCGGCTGGCGTGGTACCTCGCGTTCCAGCTGCGCTTCGACGGCGACCTGCCGCGGCCGTACGCAGCGGCTCTTCGACAAGACGCTCTTCGTCGTCGTGGTGCGTCGAGCTGGTCGTCTTCGTCGCCTTCGGCTTCTACAACCGCTGGTGGCGCTACGTGTCCACGCGGGACATGTGGGCGCTCGCACGCGGCGTCACCGTCGCGTCGCTGGTCGTGCTGCCGGCCGTCTACTTCTGGAACCCGGTGCCCGGCTTCCGCGTCCCGGTCGGCGTCGATGGTCGTCGACTGGATCATCCTGCTCGGCCTCGTCACCGGCTCGCGCCTGCTCGCGCGCACGATCGTCGAGCGCCCGGCGCCCGGCTCGATCGTCTCGCACGGCAAAGAGGTCGTGGTCGTCGGCGCCGGCGATGCGGGCCAGCTCGTCATCCGCGAGCTGCAGAAGAACCGGGTCCTCGGCTCGACGCCGATCGGGATCGTCGACGACGACCCGCGCAAGCGGAACCTGCGCGTCCAGGGCGTTCGCGTGCTCGGGACAACCGCCGACCTCCCGCGCCTGCTGCGTGAGCATCGCCCGGACGAGCTGATCATCGCCATCCCGTCCGCGTCCGGCGAGCAGCGCCGGCGCATCGTCGAGATCGCTCGCGACGAGGGCGTCCCCGTCAAGACCGTGCCGGGGCTCTACGAGCTGATCTCCGACAGCCTGGCCGGGCAGATCCGCCCCGTGGAGGTCGAGGACGTGCTCGGCCGCGAGCCGGTCGACGTCGACATCGCGGCGCGTCGCCGGGTACCTCGCCGGCGAGACGGTGCTCATCACCGGCGCGGGCGGCTCGATCGGCTCGGAGCTCTGCCGCCAGATCGCGCGCGTCGGACCGAAGCGGATGATCCTGGTCGACCAGGCAGAGACGCCGATGTTCGAGATCGAGCGTGAGCTCGTCGCCGAACGAGGCTTCTCGGCCGCGATCCCGGTGCTCGCCGACGTTGGCAATCGAACGCGGATGCGGCAGGTCTTCGAGCGCTACCAGCCGGGAGTCGTCTTCCACGCCGCCGCGTACAAGCACGTGCCGCTGATGGAGGCGAACCCGGTCGAGTCCGTGCGCAACAACGTGCTCGCGACGAAGATCGTCGCAGACGTCGCCGTCGAGTTCGGCGCCAGCCGCTTCGTGCTCGTCTCGACCGACAAGGCGCTCAACCCGCGCGCCGTCTACGGCCAGTGCAAGGCGCTCTGCGAGTGGGTGATCGAGGCCTACGGCCACCGCACCGACATCTCGACCCGCTTCGTGGCCGTGCGTTTCGGCAACGTGCTCGGCTCCGCCGGAAGCGTGATCACGATCTTCCGCCGCCAGATCGCCCGCGGTGGCCCGGTCACCCTCACGCACCCGGAGATGACGCGCTTCTTCATGACCATCCCGGAGGCCGTGTCGCTGATCGTCCAGGCGGGCGCCATCGGTGGCCGCGGCGAGATCTTCGTGCTCGACATGGGCGAGCCGATCCGCATCATCGACCTGGCCCGCAACATGATCCGCCTCTCCGGCCGCGAGCCCGACCGCGACATCGCCATCGAGATCACCGGCGCGCGCGCCGGCGAGAAGCTCCATGAGGAGCTCTGGGGCGAGGGCGAGGAGGTCGCCGCGACCCCGCACCCGCAGATCTCGCGCGCCCGCCGCCCGCCCGTCGAGGCCGCATGGCTCGACGGTGAGCTCGCCGACCTCGAGCTGCTCGTCGAGGAGGGCGACACGCTCGGCCTCGTCTCGCGGCTCTCGCGGACCGTCGGCGCACCCGTACGCACCGAGGCCTCGCTGCCTGCGAGCTCCGTCACGCAGCCGGCACAAGGCTGACACAGGCACCCGCCGGATGCGCCAGTAGGCTCGCCGGGTGGACATCCTCGAGGGCCTGAACCCGGAGCAGCGCCGTGCCGCCAAGGCGACGCGCGGGCCGGTCTGCATCCTCGCCGGCGCCGGCTCCGGCAAGACGACGACGATCACGCGGCGGATCGCGAATCAGGTCGCGACGGACGCGTTCCCGGCCTCCGCGATCCTGGCGGTCACGTTCACGGACAAGGCGGCGGGCGAGATGCGCCGGAGGCTCGGCGAGCTCGGCGTCCAGGGCGTCGCCGCGCGCACGTTCCACGCGGCAGCGCTCGCGCAACTCCGCTACTTCCGCCCGGACGACCCGATCCAGATCCTCTCGTCGAAGGTGCTCGCGCTCCGCAATTTCTCGCGCTCCCTGCCCGGCGCCTACAAGTTCCGGCCGGCCGGCGACCTCGCGACCGAGGTCGAGCACGCGAAGAGCCGGCGCGTCACACCGGAGACGTACCTCGACTCGCTTGGCGAACACACGCCGCCGATCCCACCCGACCTGATGCAGAAGGTCTACACGCGCTACGAGCGCTGGAAGCGTGAAGCGGGCCGCGTCGACTTCGAGGATCTGCTCGAGCTCACGATCCGCATGCTCGACGAGGACGAGCACGCCCTCGCGACAGTGCGGGAGCGCTACCGCGCCTTCACCGTCGACGAGTTCCAGGACGTCAACCTGCTCCAGCAGGAGCTGCTCGACCGGTGGCTCGGCCCGTCGGACGAGCTCTGCGCGGTCGGCGACGACTACCAGGCGATCTACGGGTTCACCGGCGCGACGCCGGCGTTCCTGCTCGCGCTGCCCCGGCGGTTCCCGCAGGCGACGGTCGTCCGGCTCGAGTCGAACTACCGCTCGACGCCGCAGGTGCTCGAGCTTGCGAACCGGCTTGTCCCGAACCTCGGCGGCGCAGAGAAGACGCTACGCGCGACGCGGCCGGACGGTCCGGAGCCCGAGCTCCGCGCCGTTCGCCTCGCCGGACGACGAGGCGGCATTCGTGGTCGAGCGCGTTCGCGAGCTGGAAGGCGTCCCGCTCGAAGAGGTCGCGGTGCTGCTGCGCACGAACGCCCGCTCGGCCGATTTCGAAGAGGCGTTCCACGACGCCGGCGTGCCGTTCCAGGGCGCGTCGTTGCTCGCCCGAGACGGCGCTCGCCAGCTGTTGAAGGCACTGCGCGGCGCCCGCGGGCCCCTGGCGGCGACGGTCGCACTGCGCGCTGCGGAGCAGGGCCTCGTCGACCCCGTGCCGGATGGGCTCGGCGAGCGAGAGCTGACTCGCCAGAACGATCTCGCGCGCCTCGTTCGCCTTGCCCGCGAGCTGGACGATGGCGAGCGCGAGATCTCGGACTGGATGGACGAGCTCCACCGCCGTTTCGGCCCCGACGCCGGCCGCGGCGTCCACCTGCTGACGCTGCACCGCGCCAAGGGCCTCGAATGGGACGCCGTCTTCCTGCCTCGTATCGAGGAGAAGGAGCTGCCGTCGCGGCTTTCCAGGACGGACGACGAGATCGCCGAGGAGCGCCGACTGCTCTACGTGGGCCTCACGCGCGCCCGAACTCACCTGATCGTCACGTGGGCGGGCAAGCCGAGCCGCTTCCTGCGCGAGCTCGGCGTCGCCGCGCCGTCGAAGCCGCCGCGGCCGATCGAGGCTGATCTCCCGCCCGCCTACCGGGAGCTAAAGGAGTGGCGGCTGCGGCGCTCGCAGGAGGATGGCGTTCCGGCGTACGTCGTGTTCCACGACGCGACGCTCGCGGAGATCGTCCGCATCGCGCCGCGCACGCCGGCCGAGCTCGCGGGCGTTCCCGGCGTCGGGCCGACGAAGCTCGAGCGCTACGGCGCCGATGTGCTCGCGATCCTGAACTGAAATCCCGCAGCCGCCGGCGTCGTTGGACCAGACGATGCTGGCTGTACGGGAAGACCGAAAGCCCGGCTGGCCGGGTACCCGCTGGGTCGTGCCCCTCTTCGCGGTCGGCGCGCTCCTCCTTGTGCCGTGGGTGGTGCTGCTTGCGTTCACGCTCCCTTCACACCACCGTGCAGCTCACTGGTCAATCGCCTGGGTCGGCTTCGACGTCCTCCTCGCGCTGCTCCTGCTCACCGTTGCGGTCACGGCGTGGCGTGGCTCGCCCTGGCTCGAAGGAGCGGCGACCGCGACGGCGACGCTGCTCGTCGTCGACGCGTGGTTCGACGTGCTCACCTCGTCCACGAACGAGGAGCTCGCGTTCGCGCTGGTCGAGGCCGCGCTGGTGGAGGTTCCGCTCGCGCTCGTCTGCCTGCTGCTCGCGCGCGCGGTCGAGCACCGGCTCTGAGCGGCCGCCGCGAGCTATAAGCAGTCCTGGGTTTGTCGAGTCGCTAACCTCCTCGGCGCTTATGGAAACGCGCCAGCTCGCGGCGTTCGTCGCCGTCGTCGACCGCAAGAGCTTCTCGCGCGCCGCGGAGCAGCTCGGGCTCTCCCAGCCCGCCGTCTCGCTCCAGGTCGCGGGGCTCGAGAAACGCGTCGGCACCAAGCTCCTCGACCGCTCCGGCCGCAGCGTCGAGCCCACCGAGGCGGGCGCGATCCTCTACCGCCGCGCGCAGCGGCTGCTCCAGCTCGAGGAGCAGCTGCTCGACGAGATCGCCGGCGACGACGACGAGCTCACCGGCACGGTCGAGATCGGCGCCTCGACCGGTCCGGGGAAAACGTCGTCCCGCTTCTGCTCTGCGAGTTCCAGCGCGCGCACCCGGCCGTGCATGTCTCGCTCTCCGTCTGGGACACGCAGACGGTGGTCGACCACGTCGCCCGCCGCGAGGTCGAGCTCGGCGTCGTCGGCGCGTCGCGCCGGCACCGCTCGGTCGTGTTCGAGCCGCTCTTTCGCGACGAGGTCGTGCTCGCCACGCCGCCGGGCCATCCCTTCGCGGGGCGGACGATCGCGGTCGACGAGCTCGTCGCCGAGCCGCTGATCATCATGCAGGAAGGCGCCGGCGTCCGGCTCGTGATCGAGGACGAGCTCCGCGGCATCGGCACGCGGCTCCGCGATCTCGACGTCCGGCTCGAGCTCGGCCTCCAGGAATCCGTCAAGAGCGCCGTGCTCGCCGGCTACGGCGTCAGCTTCATCGGCCGCTCGGCGATCGAGGCGGAGCTCGCCGCAGGGAGTGTCGCCGCCGCCCGCGTCGAGGGCCTCGAGCCCGCGCGCGAGATCTCGCTCGTGCGCGCGACCGGACGGCCGCTCACGCGCGCCGCGAACGCTTTCGTCGCCTTCGCGCGCGAGCGGCTCGCGGCGTGATCGTCCGCTGGGGGCTCGACGAGCTCGCACCACTGCTCGGCGACCTGGGCCTCGAGCGCCCGCTGCTGATCACGAGCGCGCGCTTCGCCGATATGCCGCTGCCGGTCGCAATGCGCTTCACGGGCGTGCGCTCGCATACGCCGGCCGACACCGTGCAGGCGGCGATCGAGGCTGCGGCGGGCGCCGATGCGCTCGTGCCGCTCGGCGGCGGCAGCGCGATCGACACCGCGAAGGCCGTGTCTGCGCACACGGGACTGCCGCTGGTGTCGGTCCCGACGACCTACTCGGGCGCCGAGTGGACGACCTTCTTCGGCATGCGCGACGAGGAGCGCGCATCAAGGGCGGCGGCAGCGGGGCGTCGCTGGCCGGGATCGTCTATGACCCGCGCCTGACGCTCGACCTGCCGCCGGCCGAGACGGCCGGCACGGCCATGAACGCGCTCGCGCACGCGGCCGAGGCGCTCTACACCACGACGCGCGACCCGGCAGGGGACGAGGACGCGCTTGCCGGCGCAGCGCTGATCGCCGAGGCGCTGCCGGCAGTGCTCGCCGCCCCGCGAGATCTGGACGCCCGCACACGCCTCCTGCGCGGCGCGATGCACGCCGGCGCCGCGCTCAGCGTCTCGTTCATGGGCCTCGCGCACGCGATCGCACAGGCGCTCGGCGGCCGCTACGGCCTGCCGCACGGCGCCATGAACGCCCTGGTGCTCGCGCCTACGCTCCGGTTCAACGAGCCGGTCGCCGCAGACCAACTCGCCCGCCTCGGTGAGGCGCTCGGCGGCGACGCCGCTGCCGAGGCGGAACGGCTTGCCCGCCTGGGCGGCTTCGAGCGCCTGCGCGACTTCGACGTGCCGGAGGCCGAGCTGCCGGAGGTGGCCGTCGCGGCGGTCGAGCGTCCGGCTGCACGGGCGAATCCGCGCCGGGCGACCACGGAGGACATCGAGCAGATCCTCCGCGCGTCTTACTGAAATGGTGTGGCTAGCCGTACGGCGCCGAACCGCCGCCCGTGCGACCATTTGGCCATGAGCAAGACCGTCCTCATCGTCGACGACCACCCGAGCTTTCGCGGCATGGCCCGTGCGCTGCTCGAAAGCGAGGGCTTCACCGTCGTGGGCGAGGCGGAGGACGGCGCGTCCGCCATCGCGCAGGCGCGCGCGCTCCACCCGGATCTCATCCTCCTCGACGTCCAGCTCCCCGACATGGACGGCTTCGCCGTCGCGGCGCAGCTGACGTCGAACGGCTCGAGGCCCGACATCGTGCTCACCTCCAGCCGCGACGCAAGCGACTTCGGCTCGCTCGTCGAGGAGTCCGGCGCCCGCGGCTTCGTCCCCAAGGCCGAGATCTCGGCGGAGGCGATCGCAGCGCTGCTCGGATGAAAGCTGCCGCACGGCTCTGGCTCGTCGTCCTCCCGGCGGCGCTGCTCGCCGGCGGCGCGGCGATCGTCCTGGCGGCCAACACCGACCACCAGAAGCAGTCGGGCTTCGTTATCGGGCTCGAGCTGCTCGTCGGCTGGTCGTTCATCCTCGCCGGCCTGCTCGCACGCACGCGCAGGCCGCAGAACCGGACCGGCCTGCTCCTCATCGGCGTCGGGTTCGCCTGGTTCCTGAACGGGCTCAGCTTCGCCAACAACTCGTACGTCTGGACGGTCGGCTTCGCGGTCGGCGCGCTGTGGGCGGCGGTCTTCGTGCACACGCTGCTCGCGTACCCGAGCGGGCGCCTCGGCACGACGCGCGACCGCGCCGTCGTCGTCTTCGGCTACTGCCTGGCCGGCACTGGCGAACGTCGCGATCGCCCTCTTCAACTCCTGACCCGGCCTCCTGCACGGACTGCCCGGCCAACCGAGTCCCTCGTCAGCGACAACCACACCGCTGCGAACGTCGCAATCGGACGTCGTTCACCGTTCTCGCGGCCGTCTTCCTGGTCTCCGTCGCCGTGCGCTCTGGTCTGCGCTGGCGCGGCTCGACCGCCGCTGCGCGCCGGCTGCTCGGGCCCGTGCTGCTCGCCGGCGGCATCGAGCGTTGGCGTTGCTCGGCATCTCGCTCTTCGTCCAGACCGCTCTCCCAGGGCCTTTCCAACCTCACTCGGCGGCCTTGCCGCGATCTCCTTTCTGGCCGTGCCGTTCCTGCTCCTGTGGGGCATCCTCCGCGCGCGGCTCGCGCGGGCCGACGTCGGCCGGCTGCTCGTCGAAACGGCAGAGCACGCCTCACCGGGTGAGGCGCAGGCAAACCTTCGGCGTGCGCTCGCACGACCCGACGCTCGACCTTGTGTTCTGGCTCGTCGCGCGGGAGACCTACGTTGGCATCGACGGACAGCCGTACCAGTTGCCGGAGCGCGATCCAGCTCGCGCCGTGACGCCGATCGCAGACGCGGACCGGCCCGTCGGCGCGCTCGTGCACGACCCCAGCCTGCTCGACGAGCCGGAGCTCGTCGAGAGCTTCGTCGCAGCGGCCCGCCTCGCGATCGAACGCGACCGTCTCCAGGCCGAGCTCCTCGCGCCGCGTGGACGAGCTCCAGCACGAGCGCGACTTCGTGCGCGACGTCGTCAACGCCGCACCGAGCTACTTCGTGGTCGTTGACGAGAATGGCCTGCTCGTCCGGTTCAACGACACGCTGCGCGGGGCCGCCGGCATCCCGGACGATGACTCGACGCGAGGGCGGCCATGGTGGGAGCTGTTCGCCGTCGCTGACGATGCTGCCGGACTGCGGGACTGGTTCCGTCGCAGAGGCTCGCCAGGAATCCGAGCTCGCCGCGCACGAGGCGCGCATGGAAGGCCGGGTCGGCGAGCTCGTCACAAGCTGGTCGCTCGTCCGGCTGAGCGACGAGTCGAATCGCTCGCTCTTCCGAAGCGACGAGGAATATCAGCAGCGCTGGCTGCTCACCGGGATCGACCTCACCGAGCGCGTCCGCCAGCAGCGGGCGCTCGAGACGAGCGAGCGCCGCAGCCGCGCGCTGCTCGAGGGCGTTCCGGACAACATCTACCGCGTCGCCCGCGAGGGCCACCGGTTCCTCGATATCCGCTGGACCGACCCGACGCGGCTCCCGGTGCCGCAGGAGCGGCTTCATCGGCGGAACCGTGCGCGAGCTCGGCCTGCCCGGTGACCTCGCCGACCGCTTCATCGACCTCGCCGAGGACGGCATTCGCGACGGGCCGCGTCCAGTCGATCGAGTACGAGGTCGAGGTGGCCGGCGAGCCGCTCTACCTCGAGGCGCGCATCGTCCCGAGCGGGGACGACGAGTACTTCGTCACCGTGCGCGACGTCACCGACCGGCTGCGCGCGCAACACGCGCTCGAGACGAGCGAGCGCCGCAGCCGCGCCCTGCTCGCCGGCATCCCCGACAACATCTTCCGGGTCGCCTACGAGGATCACCGGTTCCTCGACGTGCGCATGGCTCGCGTCACGACGCTTCCTCGATCCGGATGGTCTCGTCGGACGCACCGTGGACGACATCGGCTTCCCGGAGGCGGTCGTCGAGCGCGTCCGCGCGGCCGCCGAGCTTGCGCGCGAGACGGGAGAAGTCCAGGTCATCGAGTACGAGCTCGAGGACGCCGAGGGCACGATGCACCTCGAAGCGCGGGTCGTCCCGAGCGGCGACGAGTACTACATCGTCGTTCGCGACGTGACCGACCGCAAGGAGGCGGAGCTCGCCGTCAAGAGCGCAGCGCGACTTCCTGAGCGCCGTCGGAGACGCGACGCCGGCGCTGCTCGCGGTGCTCGCGGCCGACGGCACCCTGAGCGGCGAGCCGCTGAACCATGCGCTGCGCGAGCTCACCGGGCTGACGAACGACGAGGCGGCGGGACGCAACTTCTTCGAGCTCGTCTCGACGCCCGGCTGACGCGCCCAGGACCGAGCGGGTCGTGCGCACCGCTGCGGACACCGGCGAGCCGCAGTCGGCCGAGACCCTGTGGCGCGGCCGCGTGGCGAGCGCCTTGTCGCCTGGACGGCCACCCCGCTGCCCGACGTCGAGCGGGGCGGGAGCCTGGTCCTCATCAGCGGCGTCGACATCACCGAGCGAGCGGCCCAGGAGGAGGAGCTGCGCGCGTTCGCGCGCGCGCATCGTCGAGGCCGGCGACGCCGAGCGCCGGCGGCTCGAGCGCAACCTGCACGACGGCGCGCAGCAGCGGCTGGTCTCGCTCTCCCTGTCGCTGCGCCTCGCGCAGGCACGGTGAAGAGCGACCCGGACGCCGCCGAGACGCTCCTCTCGGGTGCGAGCGACGAGCTTGCGCTCGCGCTCGAGGAGCTACGCGAGCTGGCACGGGGCATCCACCCGGCGGTGCTCACCGACCGCGGCCTCGGCCCGGCGCTCGAGTCGCTTGCCGACCGGGCGCCGCTCCCTGTCCAGCTGGAGCAGGAGACCGGCGAGCGGCTGCCGGCCCCGGTCGAGGCGGCCGCCTTCTACGTCGTGGCCGAGGCGCTCACCAACGTGGTCAAGTACGCAGACGCGTCGAGCGTGCGCGTGTCGGTCGAGCGCCTGAACGGGCGTGCGGTCGTGGAGGTCGCCGACGACGGCCGCGGCGGCGCCGATCCGGCGAAGGGCACCGGCCTGCGAGGGCTGGTCGACAGAGTGTCTGCCCTCGACGGTACGCTTTCTGTCGACAGCCCTGAAGGCGGCGGCACGCGGGTTCGTGCCGAGATTCCGACCGTCCAACAGTAGGGCTAGCCGCACCCCAGAACGCCAGCTGGCCACCTCGCCACCGATGAGCACCCGTGCGAGGCTCGGTCTAATCCGATGCACTTCCGGACCGCTCAGAGAGGAACCGAGATGCCGACCATCGACCCCGAGAAGATTCGCGAGCTCGCCCACCGCGCAGGTGACGGCCTCGAGGTCGACGCTCCTCTGGAACGAGGACGACAACCGGGTCGTCGTCGCCGTCGACGACGCCCGCACCGGCGAGCGCTTCGAGATCGAGGTGCCGACCACCTCGGCGCTCGACGCCTTCGAGCATCCCTTTGCCTACGCGCCGCCCGACCGCGGCGCGGCCGCCGCGGAGCATCGCGGCGTTCCCGAGCCCGCCTGACCTCCCTCCCGCTCGGGCGCCGGCGCTACCACCCGGCGCCCGCGGCGGTCGTAGGATCGACGGGTGAGCGATCTCCCGGTCGGCACCGTCGCGCTCCTCTTCACCGACGTGGAGGCATCGACGCGCCTCGTCCAGGAGCTCGGTGACGACTACTCCGGGTGATGGCCGATCACCGCCGCCTGATCCGGGAGGCGGTCGGGCAGTCGGGCGGCCACGAGATCGATTGCCGCGGCGACGAGTTCTTCGTCGCGTTCGGCAGCACGCGCGACGCCGTCCGTGCCGCCGCCGACGCACAGCGCGCACTCGCCGGCCACGACTGGCCGTCCGAGGCCCCGCTCCGCGTCCGGATGGGCGTCCACACCGGCGAGCCGACCCCGGCCGAGGGCGGCTACGTAGGCCTCGACGTCCACCGGGCCGCCCGGATCTGCGCTGCGGGGCATGGCGGCCAGGTGCTCGTCTCGCAGTCCGCGCACGACCTAGCTCGCGGCGCACGAGGAGGCCGAGTTCCGCGACCTCGGCGAGTACGAGCTGAAGGGGCTGCCGCGGCCCGAGCGGCTCTACCAGCTCGTCGCCGAAGGGCTGCATGCCGAGTTCCCGGCGCTGCGGACGGACGGCGCCGCCGAGCCGTGGCAGCCCGGGGAGGGGATGCGCGTCGTCCTCGCCGAGGACTCCGTCCTCCTGCGCGAGGGGATCGCCCGCCTGCTCGCCGACGCCGGATTCGAGGTCGTCGGCCAGTCGGCCACCGCCGACGACCTGCTGCTCAAGGTACGCAGCTACGACCCGCAGGTCGTGATCATCGACATCCGCATGCCGCCGACGCAGACCGACGAGGGCCTGCGCGCGGCGCAGCAGATCCGCGCCGAGCACCCCGGCGTCGGGCGTGCTCGTGCTGTCGCAGTACGTCGAGCCGTCGTACGCGATGGAGCTGCTGGCCGAGAG
The DNA here is from genome assembly GCA_963710465.1 of uncultured Thermoleophilia bacterium. Lineage (GTDB taxonomy): Bacteria > Actinomycetota > Thermoleophilia > Gaiellales > Gaiellaceae > JACVRM01. The sequence continues at coordinate 83,252 of CAVQAQ010000017.1, read as the reverse complement.
CGCCGAGGGCGTCGGCTACCTGCTGAAGGATCGCATCGCCGACGTCGACGAGTTCGTCGGCGCGGTGCGCCGGGTCGCGGAGGGCGGCTCCGCCCTCGATCCCGCGCTCGTGACGCAGCTGGTCGGGCGTCGCCGGCGCGAAGACCCACTCGACGAGCTGACGCCGCGCGAGCGCGAGGTGCTCGAGCTGATGGCGGAAGGCCGCTCGAACCAGGGCATCGCCCAGCGCCTGGTCGTGACCGAGCGCGCGGTCGAGAAGCACGTGACCAGCATCTTCAACAAGCTCCGGCTCCCGCAGGCATCGGACGACCACCGGCGGGTGCTCGCCGTGCTGGCGTTCCTGCGCGGCTAGGGCGCGACGGCGCCGGCGGCGACGCTGCGCATGACCACGTAGGGCGGCAGCAGCGGGTTGGTGAAGCGGTAGCGCGGGCCTTCGGCGCTGTCGCGGCGCTCCAGCACGCCGAGCTCGGCCAGCTGCTCGAGCCCCTCGACGCCGGCGAAGTACCCGAACTCGTCGTCCTCCGCGAGCGCCGCGGCCAGCAGTGCCGGACCGGCGACCTCGGCGCGCAGGTACGCCTCGGTGACACTCTGCTGCGCGCGCTGCACGGCGCGCTCGACGGCGAACTCGACCTCGGGCGTGCCCACGTCCGCGTGCCGCTCGGCGAGCGCTGCCTGGGCCGCCAGCTGGGTGAGCAGGTGCGTGAAGTGGGGCAGGCCCTGCGACAGGGCCGTGACGCGATCGACGGCGGGCGCCTCGATGGTCATCTGCGCGGCCTCGATGCCCCCGCGGGCGACCTCGGCCAGCTCGTCGCGGGCCATGCGCGGCATGCGCACCTGGACGAGTGCACGCTCGATCGAGCGGTGCTCGCGCAGCAGCTCGTCGATCGTGTCGGCGACGCCGACGAGGACGAGCGTCGCCGGCGCAGCGTCGTCGGAGAGCTGCTTGATGGTGTCGGTGAAGAGCGCCCGGTCCTCCGGGTTGGAGAGGCGGTCGAACTCGTCGAGGAAGATCGCGAGCGGGCGCGTCCGGGCGAGCGCCTCCAGGCCGCGTGCGACTGCATGCGGGGTGACGACTGCTTCGCCGAAGACGGCCGATGCAGGGGTCGCGACGTCCGTCGTCGTGGCGGCGAAGCCGATCCCGCGGCTCTCGCTATGCAGCGCGATCTCGCCGAGCGCTTTGCGCCAGACTGACGAGAAGTCGTCGCCCGAGTCGCACGTCGTGCGCGCGGTCAGGACGCCGCTCGACGCGAGCAACTCCGCGACCACGGCGGACAGCGACGTCTTGCCGACGCCGCGCTCGCCGTAGACGACCGCGTGCTGGCCGGGCTGGGCGACCGCCGAGAACAGCTCGGCGATCTGATCCGTGCGGCCCGAGAACAGGCTCCGGCGGTCGACCGGCGCGGACGGGCGGAACGCCTGCGCGACGAGCTGCATCCGCTCGAGCAGCGCCGCTTCGTCGAGCGTGCGGACGGGGCCGGTGCGCGTCACGGAGCCAGCGTACGCCGCGCGAGGGCCGATGCAAAGGGCCTTCGAAGGGGTGGTGCTACCTCTCGGTGCAGACGCCTGCTGGCCACCTGCCGCCCGCAGCCGGCCGGTGGGACGGTGGTCTCCAAGCACGCACCACAAACGAAGGAGATCCCGTGTCACCTCTGAAGCATTCGAATCACACAGCGGCGCGCATCGGCCGCTGGAGTGCGAAGCACTGGAAGACGGCCGTCATCGGCTGGCTCGTGTTCGTCATCGCCGCCGGCTTCGTCGGGAACACCGTCGGGACCAAGTACCTGAAGACCACCGACGCCAACGTCGGCGAGGCCCGCAAGGCCGACAAGATCATCGCCGCCGGCTTCAAGCAGAAGGAGAACGAGCAGGGCGAGGTCGTCCTGATCCGGTCGAAGACGCACACGGCGAAGGATCCCGCCTTCCGGGCGACGATCAACGACGTGACGTCGACGCTCGCGCAGTTCCCGAAGGTCCAGAACGTGAAGTCGCCGCTCGTCCCGAGCCACAGCGACCAGATCTCGGCCTCGGGCCGCGCCGTCATGGTCACGTTCACCCCCAAAGGGGACTACGACCACGCGGCCACCTACATCGACACGATCAAGACCCGGGTGCTGAAGACGCAGGCCCGGCATCCCGGCTTCACCGTCGAGGAGCTCGGCAGCGTCAGCACCGAGAAGCAGCTCAACGCGAAGTTCGACAGCCTGATCGCCAAGGTCGGCCTGCTGGCGCTGCCGCTGGCCCTGATCATCCTGCTGTTCGTCTTCGGCTCCGCGGTCGCGGCGCTCGTCCCGCTCCTGCTGGCCCTCACCGCCGTGTTCGCGACCAACGGGCTCGTCGCGATCCCGAGTCAGTTCATTCCCGTGGACAGCCAGATCTCCGAGGTGATCCTGCTCATCGGGCTCGCGGTCGGGATCGACTACTCGCTCTTCTACCTCCGGCGGGAACGCGAAGAGCGGGCCGCCGGCCGCAGCGAGGGAGCAGCGCTCGAGGCCGCCGCAGCGACGTCCGGCCGGGCGGTGCTCGTCTCCGGCATCACCGTGATGGTCGCGATGGCCGGCATGTTCCTCTCCGGCGACAAGACGTTCATGTCCTTCTCCGTCGGGACGATGATGGTCGTCTTCGTCGCGATGATCGGCTCCGTGACCGTCCTGCCGGCACTGCTCTCGAAGCTGGGCGACAGGGTCGAGAAGGGCAGGATCCCGTTCATCCACCGGCTCCGCAGCCGCAACGGCGAGAGCCGTGTCTGGGGCGCCGTCCTCGACCGCGTCCTGCGCCGCCCGCTCGTCTCGGCGATCACCGCCGGTGCCGTCCTGCTCGCACTCGCGGCTCCCGCGTTCATGCTCAGGACTGCTCAGACGAGCATGCAGCAGGTCAACATCCCCGAGGTCGCCCCGGCCCAGCATTTCCAGCAGGCGTTCGGGAACGGCAACGACCCGGCCCTCGTGGCCATCAAGGCCGCCGACGTCACCGCCCCGCCCGTCCGGGCAGCGATCGCCGACCTGAAGCGGCGGGCCCTGGCCAGCGGCCAGATGACCGCACCGATCGTCGTCGACACCAACGCCACGCACACGGTCGCCACCGTCGATATCCCGCTCCACGGCACCGGGGTCGACAGCACCTCGAAGGCGGCGCTCCACACCCTGCGCAGCGACCTGCTGCCGGCAACGCTCGGCCGGGTCGACGGCGTCGACTACGCGGTCACCGGCATGACGGCGGCAGACCACGACTGGAGCGCGAGCATGACCAGGACGGCCCCGCTCGTGTTCGCGTTCGTCCTGATCTTCGCCTTCCTGATCCTGACGGCGGCGTTCCGCTCGGTCGTCGTTGCCACCAAGGCAGTCCTCCTCAACCTGCTCTCCGTCGCAGCCGCCTACGGCATCCTCGTGATGGTCTTCCAGTGGGGCTGGGGCGAGGGCGTCCTGAACTTCCACTCAAACGGCGGCATCACGCCCTGGCTGCCCATGTTCCTGTTCGTGATCCTGTTCGGGCTCTCGATGGACTACCACGTGTTCATCCTGAGCCGGGTGCGCGAGGCCTACGGCCGGGGGCTCTCGAACGAGGACGCGGTAGCCCACGGGATCAAGCAGACCGCCGGCGTCGTCACCAGCGCCGCCGTCGTCATGGTCGTCACCTTCGCGGTCTTCGCGACGATGCCGATCATCGACTTCAAGGAGATGGGCATCGGCCTCGCGGCCGCCATCCTGATCGACGCGACGCTGATCCGGGCGGTGCTCCTCCCCGCGACGATGAAGCTGCTCGGTGACCGCAACTGGTACCTGCCGCGGTGGCTCGAGTGGCTGCCGAGCCTGGAGCACGGCGACACGCCGCGCGCGTCCGTGCCGCTCCCGGTGCCTGCACAGCCCGAGTAGCCACCCGATCCAGATGGACAGCGAGAGGGCCCGCCACGGCGGGCCCTCTCGCATGCGGGGGTGCGGCTACCCGCACCCTCACACGCATGGTGGCCCCATTCCGGCGCTGGCCGTCCGGCGCGAGTCTCCGAGGTGCAACAGCGACCTACTCACAAGGAGACCCCACATGTCACCCCTGAAGCGCTCGAACAACATCGCGGCCCGGATGGGTCGCTGGAGTGCAAGCCACTGGAAGACCGCAACCTTCGGTTGGCTTGCGTTCGTCATCGTGGCGGCTGCCCTCGGCGGCGTCCTCGGCACCAAGACCCTGATTCAGGAGAAGAGCGGCAACGGCGAGTCCGGCAAGGCCGCTTCGATCGCGTACGACCAGTTCCGGCACACCCCGGAGGAGAGCGTCCTGATCCAGAGCAAGACGCTTACCACCGGCGACACCGCCTTCAAGGCCGCCGTTGCCGACGCGGCGAAGCGGTTCGCCGCCAAGCCGTACGTCAAGTCGGTCGACTCGCCGTACGCACCCGGCAACGAGGGGCAGATCTCGCGTGACCGCCACTCGGCGCTCGTCACCTTCAAACTCCGCGCCAAGGACCTGACCAAGGCCGACACGCACGTGCCTGCGCTGCTCGCGACCACCGCGGCGCTCCAGCGGGCGCACCCGGCCGTCACGGTCGACGAGGTCGGCGACGCGTCCATCGACAAGCAGATCAACGACGTCTTCACGAAGGATCTCGAGAAGGCCGGCGAGCTCTCGCTTCCGGTCACGCTCCTCATCCTCCTGTTCGCCTTCGGCGCGCTCGTCGCGGCGGGCATCCCGCTGCTGCTCGGGCTCACCTCGGTGTTCGCGACCATGGGCCTGATCGGCGTGGCGAGCCAGTGGTACCCGGTGGACAGCAACATCTTCGCCGTGATCCTGCTGATCGGCCTGGCCGTCGGCGTGGACTACTCGATGTTCTACGTGAAGCGCGAACGTGAGGAACGGCGCGCCGGCAAGTCGCCGCACGCCGCCCTCGAGGCCGCTGCCGCCACCTCCGGCCGGTCGGTGCTCATCTCAGGTCTCACCGTGATGGCGGCCATGTCCGGCATGTTCCTCACCGGCGACAAGACGTTCGGCGGCTTCGCGATGGGCACGATCATCGTCGTGGCGACCGCCGTCCTCGGCTCGCTGACCGTGCTCCCCGCGCTGCTCGGCCGCCTCGGCGACAAGGTCGAGAAGGGCCGCATCCCCTACCTCGGCCGGCTCCAGCAGCGCTCCGACGGCCGCGTCTGGGGCTGGATCCTCGATCGCGTCCTGCGCCGGCCCGTGCTCTCCGCGGTCGTCTCGACGGCCGTCCTGGTCGCGATCGCGGCGCCCGCTCTCGGCATGAAGCTCGTCGCCCCGGGTGCAGATGCGTTCCCGCAGAACCTGACCACCATCCAGACGTACAACAAGGTGCAGAAGGCGTTCCCGGGCGACCTGATCCCGGCCAACATCCTGATCAAGGCAGAGAACGTCCGGTCGCCCCAGATCCAGAACTCGATCAGGGCGATGGTGGGCAAGGCGCTCGCCACCGGCCGGCTCCACGACCCGGTCAGCACCGACGTGAACCGCGCCGGCACGGTGGAGGTCGTCAGCCTCTCGATGAACGGCAACGGCACCAACCAGGCGTCGATCCGCTCACTGAAGACGCTCCGCGACGACGTCGTCCCCGCAACGGTCGGCTCGCTCGAGTCGGTCGAATGGGTCGGCGTCGATGGCCAGACCGCCGAGTCGGTCGACTTCAGCAGCCAGATGAAGCACACGGCTCCCTACGTGTTCGGGTTCGTGCTCCTGCTGGCGTTCATCCTGCTCCTGTTGGCCTTCCGCTCGATCGTGATCGCGGCGAAGGCGGTCGTCCTGAACTTGCTCTCCGTCGCCGCAGCGTTCGGAGTCCTGACGATCGTGTTCCAGCACGGGTTCGGGAAGGGCCTGCTCGGGTTCTCGTACACCGGCGGCGTGATCGCCTTCCTGCCGGTCTTCCTGTTCGTGATCCTGTTCGGGCTCTCCATGGACTACCACGTGTTCATCCTGAGCCGGGTCCGCGAGGCGTACGACCGCGGCATGAAGACCGAGGACGCGGTGGCCTACGGGATCAAGCAGACGGCAGGCGTCGTCACCAGCGCCGCGATCGTGATGGTCTTCGTCTTCTCGATCTTCGGGACGCTCGACATCATCATGCTGAAGCAGTTCGGCGTCGGGCTCGCCGCGGCCATCCTGATCGACGCGACCATCATCCGCGGTGTGCTGCTGCCGGCGGCGATGAAGCTGCTCGGCGACTGGAACTGGTACCTGCCGCGCTGGCTCGAGTGGCTGCCCCGCGTCGGCCACGAGGCCGAGACGGCTCCCGAGGCTCCGGCGGTGCCCGCCGGCGCGTAACTCCAACCGACACCAAGCACGGCGAGGGCCCGCGGGAGCGGGCCCTCGCTGCATAAGAGCGGGAAATCACGGATATACCGTCACCCTGATAGCATCGGAACCCGTGGCGGAGACGTCTCACTTCGACGTGCTCGTGATCGGGAGCGGCGCCTCAGGGCTGGCGGCTTCCGTCTCGGCCGAGCGCTCGGGCGCACGCGTTGCGCTCGCGGCCAAGGGCTCGCTCCAGTCGTGCAACTCGGCGAAGGCGCAGGGCGGCATCCAGGCCGCGTTCGGCGACGACGACTCGCCCGAGCTCCACGCCGAGGACGTGTGGCGCTCGTCCCACGAGACGGCCTCCATGACGCTCGTCGAGGTGCTGACCTCGGAGGCGCCGTCGGCCATTCACTGGCTGGAGGAGCTCGGCGTCGAGTTCACGCGCGAGAACGGCGGCTACCGCCTGGCGCGCTGCGGCGGCTCGAGCCGCAAGCGGCTGCTCCAGGTCGGCGACCGCACCGGCCACGCCATTACGAAAGCGCTGCGCGACGCCGTCGAAGGATCTCCGACGGAGGTGTTCACGAAGGCGCCGCTGCTCGACCTCGCGCGGTCGAACGGCGGCTGGCGCGCGCGCGTCGGGGACCACGACATCGAGGCGGCGACGGTGGTGCTCGCCGCCGGCGGGCGCTGCTACCGCGAGGCGGAGGAGCGGGGGGAGCTCTCGACCAACCATCCGGGCGCGACCGGCGAGGTGACCCAGATCGCGCTCGGGCTCGGCGCCGAGGCGCGCGACCTTGACGCGCTCCAGTACCACCCGAACGGCGGCGCCTGGCCCGCCGGGATGCAGGGCTACTCGATCCCGGAGACGACGCGTGCGTACGGCGCCGTCCTGCTGAACGGCGAGCGCGAGGAGTTCACCGACTCCCTGGCGCCACGCGACGAGGTCTCGGCTGCCATCGTGCGCGAGGTCGAGGCCGGCCGCGGGGTCGACACGCCCGACGGCCGCCCGGCGGTATACCTCGACACGACGCGTATCCCCGAGGCGGACGCCGACGTCTCGCTGCCCTACATGCTGCGGCGCTACCGTGCCGCCGGCATCGACCCGCTGAAGGAGCCGATCCTGACCTATCCAGTGCTGCACTACCAGAACGGCGGCCTCGTCATCGACGAGCACGCCCGCACCACGCTCGACGGCGTCTACGCCTGCGGCGAGATCGCCGGCGGCACGCACGGCCGCAACCGGATGATGGGCAACAGCCTGCTCGAGTGCACTGTCTTCGGGCGCCGCGCCGGCGCCCACGCGGCCGAGGCCGCACGCGCATGAGCACGCTGACGACCACCGACATGCAGCAGGCCGTCGAGGACGCCGCCGCGCACCTGTACGTCTGGTCGTTGAAGGACATCCCGCAGGACCTGCGCGATGCGCTCGCCGACGCGGCGGCGCGCGAGACGTCGGTGCCCGGGCAGCGCGTGCTCCAGACGATCCTGAAGAACGTCCAGATCGCGGACTCACAGTCGAACCTGGTCTGCCAGGACACCGGCATCGCCGTCTACACGTGCCGGGTCGGCGAGCACTTCCCACTGCACCCGACCCGCATCTACGAGGCGCTGCGCGACGGCACGGCGCGCGCGACGCTCGAGCACCCGCTGCGCTCGAACGCCGTCCACACGATCACGCGCGAGAACACGGGGCCGAACATCGGGCACCGGCTCCCGATCGTGCACTGGGAGTTCATCCCCGACTGGGACGGCCTCGACGTCAAGTGCGTCCCGAAGGGCTCGGGCTCCGAGAACATGAGCTTCCTGAAGATGTGCGTCCCCGCCGACGGCGTCCGCGGGATCAAGCAGTTCGTGCTCGAGTCGATCGTCGGCGCCGGCGGCAAGCCGTGCCCGCCGGGGATCGTCGGCGTCGGCATCGGCGGCTCGGCCGACTACGCCATGTACCTCGCCAAGGAGGCGATCGCGCGGCCGGTCGGCACGCGCAACGAGGACCCGATCGTGGCGCAGCTCGAAGAGGAGCTCTTCGGGCTGCTGAACGAGACGGGAATCGGCCCGATGGGGCTCGGCGGCGACGTGACCGTGCTCCAGTGCCACATCGAGCACGCCGACACGCACATGACCCTGAACCCGGTGGCGGTCAACTACCAGTGCTGGGCCGCGCGGCGCGCGACCGCGCACCTGGCCGCCGACGGCTCCGTCGAGTTCGACCGGGAGGCCTGACATGGCGACGCACGAAGTGACGTTCCCGATCACGGACGAGGCCGAGATCCTGAAGCTCCGCGCCGGCGACGAGGTCGTCGTCCAGGGCCACATCATCGGCATCCGCGACCGCACGCAAATCCGCATCTTCGACGAGGGCGTCGAGCCGCCCATGGACCTGCGCGGCGCGTTCCTGCTGCATACGGCGCCGGGCGTGCGCAAGCTCGGCGAGGGCAAGTACGAGAAGGTCTGCATCGGCACCACCACGTCGGCGCGCATGGTGCGCTTCACCGAGCCGCTCGGCACCCAGTACGGCGTGCGAGCCATCTGCGGCAAGGGCGGCTTTCCGGACGAGGCGATCGAGCCGATGCAGCGGCTCGGCATGGTCTACTTCGCCATCGTCGGCGGCGCCGCGGCGCTCGAGACGACCCAGATCGAGGAGATCGAAGAGGTCGCCTGGGAGGAGCTCATGCCCGAGTGCCTGTGGAAGTTCCGCGTCCGCGACTTCGGCCCGCTGACCGTCGGCATCGACGCGCACGGCAACTCGCTCTACCACGACGTCCAGGCCGAGGCGCGCAAACGACTGGAGGGAATCCTTGCTCGGATCTGACGGTTTTCTGGACCTGCCCCCGCGCGACCCGAAGCCGCGCGAGCGCGGCCTCACGCACGTCATCGACAAGGGCCTGAACCTCCGCGACATCGAGGGGATGTTCGACACCGCCGGCGATTACGTCGACGTCGTGAAGCTCGGCTGGGGCACCTCGTACGTCACCCAGAACCTCGAGAAGAAGATCGCGCTCTACCGCTCGTTCGAGACGCCCGTCGTCTGCGGCGGCACGCTGTTCGAGGCCGTCTACGCGCGCGGGAAGGTCGACGAGTACAAGAAATGGCTTTCCGACCACCGCTTCTCGCACGTCGAGATCTCCGACGGCGCGATCGACATCGAGCGCGAGCGCAAGCTCGAGCTGATCGCCGACCTCGCGCGCGACTTCACCGTCCTCTCCGAGGTCGGCTCGAAGGATCCCGACGTTGTCTTCGCGCCGTACCAGTGGGTGCAGTGGATCAAGGAGGAGCTTGACGCGGGCGCCTGGAAGGTGATCACGGAGGGCCGCGAGGGCGGCACCTCAGGGATCTTCCGGGAGAGCGGCGACATGCGCACCGGCCTGCTCGAGGAGATCGCGCACGAGATCTCACTGGACGATCTGATCTTCGAGGCGCCGACCAAGAGCTCGCAGGCCTGGTTCGTGAAGCACTTCGGCCCCGACGTGAACCTCGGCAACATCCCGCCCGACGAGGTCATCCCGCTCGAGACGCTCCGCCTCGGGCTGCGCGCCGACACGATCAAGGAGGTGCTGCTGGATGGCGACCGCGCCGGCACTCCCTGACGTCGACTTCGAGGCGATGTCCGCAGAAGACCTGCTCCGCTGGTCCTACGAGGAGTTCGGTCAGCGGCTCTGCCTGACCTGCTCGTGGCAGAAGCAATCGTCGGCGCTCGTGCACATGGTCTCCGAGCTCGGACTGCCGATCGACGTGATCGAGCTGGACACGCAGCTCTTCTTCCGCGAGACGTACGACACGCGCGACGCGCTCGTCGAGCGCTACGGCCTCAACCTGATCCGCCCGCCCGTGATCACCGTCGCCAAGCAGCACAAGCTGGAAGGCCCGAACCTCTGGGAGCGCGACCCGGACCGCTGCTGCCACATCCGCAAGGTCGAGCCGCTGATCGCCGCGCTCGACCCGTACGGCGCCTGGATCTCCGGTATCCGCCGCGACCAGTCGCCGAGCCGCGCCACGACGCCGAAGCTGCAGTGGTCGGAGCGCTACGGCGTCTGGAAGGTCCACCCGCTCGCCGACTGGGACGAGAAGCGGGTCTGGGCCTACATCACCGTCAACGAGATCCCGTACAACCCGCTGCACGAGACGGGGTACCGGTCGATCGGCTGCATTCCCTGCACCCGCCCGACCGCCCCCGACGAGGAGGAGCGCGCAGGCCGCTGGGCCGGCTCCGACAAGCTCGAGTGCGGCATCCACGTCGATTCGCCTGCCTGGTAGGAACAGAAAGGAAGCGGCTTGACTACTACCGATCTGATCAGCCTTTGAATGGGGTTCACATCTACGCCCACGAGCACCCGGAGTCCGATCGCCGCCGCGACGGCGGCTTCACGCTCTGGTTCACCGGCCTCTCCGGGTCGGGCAAGACGACGATCGCCCACCTCGTCGGCCCCGAGCTCGACCGGCGCGGCTGCGTCGTCGAGTACCTGGACGGCGACACCGTCCGCACGAACCTCTCCAAGGGGCTCGGCTTCTCGAAGGAGGACCGCGACACGAACATCGAGCGGATCGGCTGGGTCGCGGCGCGGCTGACGCGCCAGGGCGGCGCCGTCATCGCCGCCGCCATCTCCCCGTACGAGGAGACGCGGCAGAAGGCGCGCGAGATGGTCGAGGAGTTCGGTCAGTTCGTCGTGGTGCACATCAAGGCGTCGGTCGACGAGTGCGCCCGCCGCGACGTGAAGGGCCTCTACGCCAAGGCGTTCGCCGGCGAGATCAAGGGCTTCACCGGCGTGGACGACCCGTACGAGGAGCCGCACGACCCGGAGCTCGTCATCGACACCGAGGAGCACGAGCCCGAGGAGTCGGCGCGGCTGATCGTCGCCAAGCTCGAGCAGCTGGGTCTCGTCCCGGCCGAGGTTGCGGCATGACCGTCGCGTCTGCGACCGACAAGCTCATCCGCCCGCACGGCGGCTACCTCGTCGACCGCACGGGCGAGCGGCCGGGCGACCTCGACTCGCTCGAGACCGTCACGATCGCCTCGCGCGAGGCGTCCGACCTGGACATGCTCGCGTCGGGCGCGCTCTCGCCGCTCCAGGGCTTCATGGGCGAGGAGGACTACCGCAGCGTCGTCGACGACATGCGCCTGCACGACGGCCTGCCGTGGGCGCTGCCCGTGTGCCTTGCCGTGGACGCGGCGCCGAGCGACGAACGCGTCGTGCTGGCGGGCGAGGACGGCACGCCGCTCGCCGTGCTCGACGTCGAGTCGGTGTACTCCTATGACAAGGAGCGAGAGGCCGAGCAGTGCTTCCGCACCACCGACGGCGAGCATCCTGGCGTCGCCCGGCTCTACGAGCAGAAGCCGCTCTACCTGGCCGGCAAAGTCACCGTCTTCCAGCGGGCCACGCCGCCCTTCCCGGAGCTGGCGCTCGACCCGGCCGACACGCGCCGCACGTTCGCCGAGCGCGGCTGGAAGCGCGTCGTCGGTTTCCAGACCCGTAACCCGATCCACCGCGCGCACGAGTACCTGACCAAGGGCGCGCTGGAGACGGTCGACGGCCTGCTCATCCACCCGCTTGTCGGCGACACCAAGTCGGACGACGTGCCGGCCGCGACGCGCGTCGAGTGCTACGAGGTGCTCGTTCGCAACTACTACCCGGCCGATCGCGTCGTCGTGGCCGCGTTCCCGGCCGCGATGCGCTACGCGGGCCCCCGTGAGGCGGTCTGGCACGCGATCTGCCGCAAGAACTACGGCTGCTCGCACTTCATCGTCGGCCGCGACCACGCCGGGGTGGGCTCGTACTACGGCACCTACGACGCGCAGCTGATCTTCGACGAGTTCGAACCGCACGAGCTCGACATCGAGACGATGTTCTTCGAGCACGCGTTCTGGTGCAAGGTCTGCGGCCAGATGGCGACGCCGAAGACGTGCCCGCACGGCGACGACGACCACGTCTTCCTGTCGGGAACCAAGGTCCGGGAGCTGCTCGCCGCGGGCGAGGTGCCGCCGACGGAGTTCACCCGCACGGAAGTCGCAGAGGTGCTGATCGAGGCCTACCGCAGGTAGGCCGTGTGGTGCCGCTCCCGATTTGACGCCCGCGCCCCTGGACAGGTAGATAGTCCAACGCAATAACGACTATTAGCAACGTCAATTAGCTCAGGGGGGTTTTTCTCTATGCGCCGTCTCTTATTGCTCGCCACGTTCGCCGCGCTCGTCGTGACTGCGGCCGCAGGCGCCGCGCGCCAGGACACGAAGCTCACGCTCGTCGCGTACTCGACGCCGAAGCAGGCCTTCGCGAAGCTGATCCCGGCGTTCCAGGCGACGCCGGCCGGCAAGGACGTCTCGTTCAGCCAGTCCTACGGCGCGTCGGGCGACCAGGCGCGCGCGATCATCGGCGGACTGAAGGCCGACGTCGTCGACCTCTCGCTCGAGCCGGACATGAACCTCCTCGTCCAGAACAAGCTCGTCGCCAGGAGCTGGAACAAGAACCAGTACGACGGCACCATCACGCGCTCGGTCGTCTGCTTCGTCGTGCGGCCACGGCAACCCGAAGCACATCCGCACGTGGGACGACCTGGTGAAGCCGGGCGTCCAGGTCGTGACGCCGAACCCGTTCACGTCGGGTGGCGCTCGCTGGAACGTCATGGCCGGCTACGGCGCGATGCTGCGGGAGGAAAGACCAAGGCGCAGGCCGTGAACTACCTGAAGACCCTCTTCAAGAAGAACGTCGTCTCGCTCGACAGCAGTGCCCGCAACGCGCTCAACACGTTCGCCGCCGGCCGCGGCGACGTCCTGCTCACCTACGAGAACGAGGCGCTCTACGCCAACTCGAAGGGCATTCGCGAGGACTACTACATCCCGAAGGCGACGCTGCGCATCGACAACCCGATCGCCGTCACGACGAACTCCGGAAACCCCGCCGCGGCGAAGGCGTTCGTCAAGTACCTGTACACGCCGGCGGCGCAGAAGATCTTGGCCCAGAACGGCTACCGGCCCGTCGTCACGAGCGCGGCGAAGGGCTTCTCTTTCCCGGTCCGGCCCGCAGATGTTCACGATCGACTACCTCGGCGGCTGGCCCAAGGTCGACAAGAAGTTCTTCGACCCGAGCGACGGGATCATGGCCAAGATCATCGGCAAGGGGTAGCGCTTGGCCGTTCGCGCCGCAGACCTTCCTTCATCCGGGGCCGTGAGGAGGCCTTCGGGCCTCCTCGACGCAGGGTGTGGCCATCGGCTACCTGAGCGTCATCGTGCTGCTGCCGCTGGCGGCGTTGACGTGGAAGGCCGGTCAGGGCGGCTGGTCGAGCTTCTGGGACGCCATCACGGCACCGGAGGCCGTTGCCGCGCTGAAGCTGACGCTCGTCGTGTCGGCGCTCGTGGCGCTGATCAACGCGGTCATGGGGACGCTGATCGCGTGGATGCTCGTGCGCGACACGTTCCCGGGGCGGCGGTTCGTCGATGCGATCATCGACCTGCCGTTCGCGCTGCCCACGATCGTCGCCGGCCTGACGCTGCTGGCGCTCTACGGGCCTAACGGCCCGACGCCGGTCGACATCGCCTTCACGCGCACGGCGGTGCTCGTGTCGCTGCTCTTCGTCACGGTCCCGTTCGTCATCCGCACGGTGCAGCCGGTGCTGATCGAGCTCGACCGCGAGACGGAGGAGGCTGCGCACTCGCTCGGCGCCTCGTCGCTCACGACGTTCCGGCGCGTGGTCTTCCCGGTCATCTTCCCGGCGATCCTGTCGGGTGTCGCGCTCGCGTACGCGCGCGCGGTCGGCGAGTTCGGCGCGGTCGTGCTGATCACGGGCAACCTGCCCTTCAAGACCGAGGTGCTCTCGGTCTACATCTTCGGCCGCATCGAGAGCGGCGACCCGTCCGCGGCGGCGGCGGTGTCCGTCGTCGTGCTGGCGATCTCGCTCGCCGTCCTGCTCGGCATCGGCGCGCTGCGCCGCCGCTTCACGAGGTGGGAGCATGCTTAGCCGCTGGCTGATCCGGCTCGCCGGCCTCGGCTACCTGGCGCTGATCCTGGCCGCGCCGGTCGGGCTCATCTTCTACCGCGCCTTCGAGCACGGCATCGGGCCGGCGTGGGACGCCGTCACGTCGCCGGACGCGGTGCACGCGCTCAAGGTGACGCTCGAGATCGCGATCATCGCCGTGCCCGCGAACACGGCCTTCGGGATCCTCTGCGCGCTCGCGATCGTCCGCTACCCGATCCGCGGCAGCGGCCTCTTGAACGCGCTCGTCGACCTGCCGCTCGCGCTTTCGCCGGTCGTCGTCGGGCTCGCGTTCCTGCTCCTCTACGGACAGCAGGGGTGGTTTGGACCCTGGCTGTCCGGTCACGGGGTCGACATCGTCTTCGCGCTGCCCGGGATGATCCTCGTCACGATCTTCATCTCGCTGCCGTTCGTCGTGCGCGAGGTCGTGCCGGTGCTGCGCGAGATCGGCACCGACCAGGAGCAGGCGGCCGAGACGCTCGGCGCGTCGCCGTGGCAGACGTTCCGGCGGATCACGCTGCCGGCGATTCGCTGGGCCGTCGTCTACGGCGTCGTGCTGACGACGGCGCGCGCGCTGGGCGAGTTCGGCGCCGTCAGCGTCATGTCAGGCCGCATCGTCGGCAAGACAGAGACGATGACGCTGCACGTGGAGAATGCGTACCAGAACTTCGACTACACGGCCGCGTACGCTTCGTCGGTCGTGCTGGCGCTCGTCGCGATCTTCACGCTCACGCTCATGACCGCGTTCCGCCCGAGGCAGGGCCGCTGATGGCCATTGCCGTCCGCCGCGTCACGAAGCGTTTCGGCGACTTCACGGCGCTCGACAACGTCTCGCTGGCGATCCCCGGCGGGTCGCTGACCGCCCTGCTCGGGCCTTCCGGGAGCGGCAAGTCCACGCTGCTGCGGATCATCGCCGGCCTCGAGCAGCCCGACGAGGGCGACGTCAACATCCTCGGCGAGGACGCGACAGGCGTGCCTGCGCGCAAGCGCGGCGTCGGCTTCGTGTTCCAGCACTACGCCGCGTTCAAGCACATGACCGTCGAGAAGAACATTGCCTTCGGGCTCGACATCCGCAAGCACCCGAAGGCGGAGACAAAGCAGCGGGTCGGGGAACTGCTCGAGCTCGTCCAGCTCCAGGGGCTGGCGAAGCGCTACCCGTCGCAGCTCTCAGGCGGGCAGCGTCAGCGCATGGCGCTCGCCCGCGCGCTCGCGGTCGATCCGAAGGTGCTCCTGCTCGACGAGCCGTTCGGCGCGCTCGACGCGCGCGTGCGCAAGGAGCTGCGCGCCTGGCTACGGCGGCTGCACGACGAGGTGCACGTGACGACCGTGTTCGTGACGCACGACCAGGAGGAGGCCATGGAGGTCGCCGACCGGATCGCGGTCATGAACGAGGGCCGCATCGAGCAGGTCGGCAAGCCGCGCGACCTCTACGAGCATCCCGCCAACGAGTTCGTGATGACGTTCGTCGGCCCGGTGGCGCGCCTCGGCGGCGAGTACGTGCGCCCGCACGACCTGGAGCTGACGCTGGAGCCGAACGGGACGACCGAGCGCGCCACGGTCGAGCGTGTCGTCCACCTGGGTTTCGAGGTGCGCGTCGAGCTGCGGCTCGCGGACGGCGAGGAGGTCTACGTGCAGGCGACGCGCGCGCAGGCCGAGGAGCTCGACCTCAGCGACGGCCAGACGGTGTACGTCCGGCCGACGACGCGTGCCGTCGTCTAGTTACGTCTAGGTGCGGAGCGGCGCTCTGACGGCACGCCTCTTTACAGGGACAGTCCCCGTTAGGACTGCGCGGCAGAAAAGGCAGCCTCGGCGTCGCGGCCGTAGACCGCCACGACGACGCGCTCGAGCGAGCTCGGCTCGTACGCGCTGATGACGCCGAGCATCGCCCAGGCACAGTCCGCAACCGGGATCCCGCCGACACCCGTCCCGAACGCCGGCAGCGCCACCGACCCGACCCCGAGCTCGTCCGCCACCTCGAGGCAGCTCCGCGTCGTCTCCGCGATCAGCTCCGGCGAGGTTCGCAGGTCCTGGCCCATGACAGCGCCGTGGATCACCCACCGGGCGGCGAGCTGCCCACCGCCCGTGGCGACCGCCGACCCGACCGGGATCGGGCCCTTCGCGACCGCCTCGCGTTCGATCTCGTCGCCGCCGGCCCGCTTGATCGCGCCCGCGACCCCCGCTCCCATCCAGAGGTGGTCGTTTGCTGCGTTCGCGATCGCGTCCACGTCCAGCTGGGTGATGTCGCCGTCGACGATCTCGGCCTTCACGGCCGTTCGACCGCCAGGTCGGCGAACGATGACGACGACTTGCCGAACTCCCACCATCCGTGCACCCACGGTTTCACGTACGCCACGTTGCGACCGTAGACCAGCGGGATGCACGCCACCTGCTCGACCACCGCCACGCGGTCCGCCTCGTGGAACAGCTCCAGCCGGGTGCGCCCGTTGCGCTCGCGCCGCGCCCGCTCGATCAGGTCGTCGAACCCGGCGTTCGAGAAGCCGCCCTCGTTCGTCCGGCTGTCCGAGTGGAAGAGCAGGCGGAGGAAGTACTCGGGGTCGGCATAGCCCGGGAACCAGCCGGTCACGCGCAGGTACGCCTTGTCAGCGCGGCCGCCGACCTCCATCGCCTCCTCGCGCTGCCATGACCAGTGGCGGATGTCGACGCCGGCGCCGAAGACGTCCTCCCACGCGGCGGCGATGACGCCGAGGAGCTCCTCCCAGACCAGCATCCCGGCCAGCTCGAGCTCGCCGTCGAAGCCGGACTGCGCAAGCTCGGAACGAGCGAGGTCGGGGTCGTAGCGCAGCGCGATGTCGGGCGTGTGCCCCTGGAGCGCCGGCGGGACGACGCCGCCGGTGGCGACGACGAGGTTCGCCGGTGCCGCGGCCGCGAGCGCTTCGCGGTCGATCGCGTGCGCGAGCGCACGCCGCAGGTGCACATTGGACATCGCCGGGTGCGAGTGGTCGAAGCGGAGGTATGCCGACCACGCCGCCGGGCCGAGGCTGGCGTCCGGGTGCACCGCGCCCGGCATGAGGTCGGCGAGCTTCGGCGTGTAGCGGACGGTGATCATGTCGGACCCGCCCTGGTCGAATTCCGGCAGCGCGTCCGCGATTGCCGTCCGGAAGAACTCGAGCCGCCGCACGTTGCCCGGTCGCGCGATCGACTCGCCGTCGCGCCGCTCCAGCACGAGCAGGTCCTCTGTTCGCTCGACGGTGCGGAACGCGCCGCTCACGACCTGCGTGTCCGGCTCGGCCCACCCCTCGCCGACCGCGTGCCGCGGCTGCGGCCCGCCGTCGGGGCGGTTCATGACGCTCATGAAGTACGGGGCGGGCGCGACCAGCCGGAACTCGACCGTGCGGTCGTCGAGCGCGCGCACACCGATGCGGTCGGCGTCGCTGTTCTGACCGAGGTAGTACTCCTGCCCGTTCTCGAGGACGAAATAGATGGCGACCGACGAGCCGGGGCTCGCGGGATCCAGCACGCGCTTGATGCCGAACTCGACGTCGTGCGCGGTCAGCGGCGTGCCGTCCGACCAGGTCAGACCTTCCCGCAGGTGGAACACGTAGTGCAGACCGTCGTCGGAGATCTCCCAGCGCTCGGCGAGCGCCGGCACGATCGTCCGCTCCGGCCACGCCTCGACGAGCCGGTCGAAGAGCTGCATGCAGAGCTGGATGTTCGGCCAGGCGATCGCCGACTTCGGGTCGGGATCGTTCGGGAGGAAGCTCGTCCCCACGCGCAACGTCGCGGTCGGCGCCGACGGCGGCGCTGCGGCCGGCGTCCAGAGCTCGAACGCACGCTGGTACGAGTCGTTCGCCTCCGCGAAGCGGAGGTCCGTGTGCAGCGCGAGCGCGAGCTTGAAGAGCGCCAGCGCCATCTCCTGCCGCTCGCCCCGCGCCTCGAGCAGCGGCAGCAGCGCCCGGTAGTGCTCGACCGCCTCGTCGAGCGCCCACTCCTGCCGCGCACGGTCGGCCGCGCGGGTCAGGTACGCGATCGCCTTGTCGTCGTCGGCGGCCGCCAGCCAGTGGTACGCGAGCAGCCCGACCACCTCGTCGGTGTTGCCCGCGTGCTGCCGCTCGAGCCACTCGGCGGCGCGCCGGTGAAGATCGGTCCTCCTCTCCCCGACGAGCATCCGGTACGCGGCCTCCTGGATGAGCGCGTGCTTGAACCGGTACTCGGGCTGCGGCCAGCGCCGCTCTGTGCGGATCAGGTCGAGCCGCTGCAGCTCGTGCAGCGCGTCGCGCACTTCGCCGTTCAGTGTCGTCACGCCCTCGAGCAGCGCGAGCCCGAACCGCCGGCCGAGCGCCGCCGCCGCCGTGAGCACGCGGTGCGTCGTCGCATCGAGCCGGTCGATGCGCGCGACGATCACTCGCTCGACCGTCTGCGGGATCTCGATCGCGACCTCGTGGTCGAAGCGCCATCCGCCCTCGTCGCGCACGAGCGCCCCCGCGTCGATGAGCGACCGGACGAGCTCCTCGAGGAAGAACGGGTTGCCCTCGGCCTGCGCGAGGATCCGCCGCGCGAGCTCGTCGGGCAGCGTCCCCGTGCCCGTGAGCGACTCGAGCAGCTCCCGCTCGGCATCGCCCGAGAGCGGCTCCAGCGCCAGCTCGCGGTCGAGGTGCGGATACTCGCGCGCGGCGAGCTCCTTCAACGCCCAGCACGGATGGTCGCGCTCCTCGCGCATGGAGAGCACGAGCAGGACGGCCGCGTCCTCCGATAGCGGCAGCGTCCGCTCCGCCAGCTGAACCGACGTCGGGTCGGCCCAGTGCAGGTCCTCGATCGCGCAGACGACCGGGCCGTCCTCGGCGAGACGGGCGAGCAGGGCGCCGAGCACCTCGAACGTCCGGTACTGGAGCGCCTCCGGCGACAGTGCGTCGACGCGCGCGGCCGCGTCGGGCTCGAGTGTCACCCCGAGCACGGACGCGAGGTACGGGTAGATCTCGCCGGCGCGCGCGCCGAACAGCTCCTCCACGCGGCGACGCAGCAGGACGCGGACGCGCAGCTCGGGCTCTTCCACCGACACGCCGAGCCAGCCGCGCAGCAGGTCGCGGAACGGCCAGAGCGGGAGCGATTCGCCGTAGGAAATGCAGCGCCCCTCGAGCCACACGGGCTGTGCTCCCTCGACCTGCTCCTCGTCGAAGCGGCGGTGCAGCTCCGCGAGCAGCCGGCTCTTGCCGATACCGGCCTCGCCGGTGAGGACGAGCACCCCGCCGGTGCCGCCGCGCAGCCGCTCGAGCCACTCGTCGGCACGCTCGAGCTCACGGTCGCGCCCCACGAGCGCCCCCGCGAGCCCGCGCCGGCGCGCACCCCGTGCCGCGCGCGCGCGGAGCACCGTCAGCGCGGCGACCGGCCGCGACTTGCCCTTCAGCTCGAGCGTGACCGGCTCGCCGGTCTCGAACACGCCCTCGACTGCCTGCGCGGTCGCGTCGTCGACGAGGACGCGTCCGGCTCGGCCGCCGACTGCAGCCGCGCCGCGACGTTCACCGTGTCGCCGAACGCCGCGTACTCGATGCGCGAGCCGGCGCCGATCTCGCCGAGTACGACCGGTCCGGTGCCGACGCCGACACGAACGCCGAAGCCCTCGACGCCCCACGCCTGCTCGACCTCGGTCGCGTACCGGCGCATCTCCTCCGCGATCCGCAGGCCGGCGCGCACGGCGCGCTCGGCGTCGTCCTCGAAGGAGACCGGTGCGCCGAAGAAGGCAAGTACGCCGTCGCCGGCGAGGTCCTTGACATGCCCGCCGAGCTCCTCGATCTCGCGCACGATGCGGCTGATCGCGTCGCCCACGACGAGCTTGACCTCCTCGGGGTCAAGCCGGTCGCCAAGCGCCGTCGAGCCGACGATGTCGGCGAAGAGGGCGCTGACGACTTTCCGTTCCTCGCGGACGGCCTGCTCGGTCACGCGACCTATTCTGACGGGGCCGTCTACGCGGCGGCGACCGGCTCGACGACGCGGAGCGGCGCCTGAAGCACCGCAGTCGTCGCGTCCACCACGGCCGGGTCGAACTGCGTGCCGCCGCCCGCGCGCAGCTCGGCGAGCGCCTCCTCGTGGGTCAGAGCGGCGCGGTAGGGGCGGTCGGCCCGCATGGCCGCGTACGCCTCGCAGACGGCGACGATGCGCGCTTCGAGTGGGATCCGCTCTCCGGCGAGGCCGTCCGGGTAGCCAGCGCCGTCCCAGCGCTCGTGCGTCGAGCGGACGAGGTTCGCGACGGTCGCCAGCGCTGGCGCCGCCGACAGGAACCACTCGCCGGTGAGCGTGTGGCGGCGGACAAAGACCCACTCGTCGTCGTCGAGCGGCCCGGTCTTCAGCAGGATCGCGTCCGGGATCGCCATCTTGCCGACGTCGTGGAGCTCGGCCACCTGGCGGAGCAGCTCGAGCCGCCGGCCGGTCAGCCCCATGTGCTGCCCGACCGACACGGCGGCGTTCGCGACCCTGGGAGACCTCCTGGCGGCGCGCCGGCTCGCGCTCCTCGAGCGCGCGCATCAGCAGCCGGGCGGTCTGGCGGCCGAGCGACGAGCCCTCCGCCTTCGACGAGTACATGCGCCGGTCGGCCAGCTTGAGGATGTCCGTCGGCGTCGACGCCTCGTCCGGTGCCACGACGAGACCCCAGGCGGAGTCGACGTCGAAGCCCTCGCCACGATCGGAGAGCGCAATGCCCGCCTGCGCCCCGAGCCGGGGCGCGGCCACGGCGTCGGTCATGACGACGGCGCAGAACTCGTCGCCGCCCATGCGGAAGGCGAGTCCGCCGGCCGGCAGGGCGGCTTGCAGGCGGCGCCCGAGCCGCGCCAGCAGCGCGTCGCCGGCGAGATGGCCGAAGCTGTCGTTGTACTCCTTGAACCCGTTCAGGTCGAGGAGGACGAGGACGAGCTTGCGGCGCTGGTCGCACCGGCCCAGGCATTCGGCGAGGTGCTCGAGCAGGGCGCGCCGGTTCCCGAGGCCCGTGATCTGGTCCGTGAGCGCGTCGGCGCGGCTCGTCTCGATCAGGCGCAGGTGGTCGCGGAACGTCAATGCGAGTCGCACGAGGACGGCGAGCAGCGCGGCCGAGGCGAGCGCGAGCGTCACCGCGCTGACGCGGTGGAAGTGGTCGTAGACGAGAACGCCGACCGCGATCCCCGCACAGCCGACCGAAACGCCGATGCCGCTCCAGTCTTCCTCGCGCGACTCCGCCGCCTTCGCCGGCTGCCACGCGGCGTAGGCGAGCAGGAGGCAGCCGAGCGGCCAGCCGACGTTCATGAGCCCGAACTGGTCGTACGTACCGGCGTTCACCTGGTAGAGGTAGATGCTGTCGGTGACGGCGAAGACGGCGCAGCCGGCTGCGGCGAGCGCCCAGCTCCGCGACACGCGCCAGCCGGAGAGGCCGACGGCCGCCGCGACGAGCGCGAGCAGCACAATGTCTCCGATCGGGTAGGCGAGGTTGACGGCCACGGAGACGGCGTCGCCGTGCGTGGCGTGCAGGACCCCGTCGAAGACGAGCGCGGCGGCGACGGCGGAGACGGTCAGCCCGGCCACGACGCCGTCGGTCCAGACGTTCACGGAGACGCGCGGCAGCCGCGCGCGGAACAGGAGCCCCATGCCGGCGTAGGCGAGGACGTAGAACGCGAGCCACAAACCGTCCGCCAAGGAGGGAACCGAGCTCTGGTCCGTCAACGCGAACGACCAATAGGTGTTTCCGAGCGCCCAGACCGCGATCGCCGAGCCGATCAGGATCCAGCCCCACCGTTCCTGGTCCCGGTGGCGCAGCCGCGCGGCGCAGACGACGCCGGTCGCGACGATGGCCACGTTGTACACCCAGTCGTCGATGATGCGGCCCGCCGTCCCGTGTGTCCCGGCCCGAAGCCCGAGGTGCACCGTGTAGAGGACGAGCAGCCCCGACAGCACCATCAAAGACGCGCGCGGCAGCCTGGTCGACATTCCAGTGGGACAATCGGCCGTTCGCGCCCGACTGAGTGTCCCTCGGATGGGGGAGGAACGCGGCCTGGACAGCCGTAGACTCCCCTCGCCGTGACCCGGTGGGCCCCCATGCTGCTGGTCGCGTTCCTGCTCGCGGGAACTGCAGTGGCGTTCGCCGTCACCCAGGGGCTGAAGCAGGAGCGCAGCCCGGTCTACGGCGTCCGCTTCGACCGCGTCCTCGGGCCGCACAAACGCGCGCACCTGCGCTTCAAGCTGCGCAAGCGCCAGAAGATCACGGTGACCGTCGTGGACGGCAACGGGCACGCCGTCATCACGCTGCTCGACAACAAGGTGCGGCACGGCGCCGTGAAGCTGCACTGGAACGGGCAAACGCACGTCGGGCTCGGCGTGGACTACGCGGCGCCAGGGCCGTACCGCCTGCGCGTCCACCTGGCCAAGAGCGACGCGACCCTCACGATCCCGACCGTGTTCCGCTACGACCCGGTCCCGCCGACCCTCGCCCACGTCTCGGTCTCGCCGCGCGTGCTCACCCGCGGCCGGCGCGTCGTCATCCGCTACACGACGAACGAGCCCGGCCAGGTCATCCTGCGCGTCGACGGGAACCGCGCTGTCGTCACGCGGCCGCGCGTCAGCGCGCGTCCGTTCACCTGGGACGGGACGGTGCACGGGAGACCGGTCGCTGCCGGTGTGCACGTGCTGCTCCTGCGCGCCGTCGACCTTGTCGGCAACCGGTCGCACTCGTCGCGCCCGCTGCACGTACGTGTGAAGGAGGCGGCGCCGTGAGCAGCGTCGAGCTCGCGCGCGTCGCCGGGCCGGTGGCCGCCGCCGGGCTGGCGCTGCTCCTCGTTTCCGGCCGGCGCGACCTGCGCCTCGCCGGCCTCGCCGTCTGGGCGCTCGGCGGGCTCGCGTTCGTGCCGCTGCTGGCGCCGTCGGGGCACCGTCCGCTGCTCGGCGCGGCCGCCGTCTTCGGGCTCGCCGCCGTCTGCGGCATCGCCTGGCTGCTCGCGCGCTGGCCGTGGCTCCTCGCGCTCGGTGCGCTCGCCGCCGTCCCGGCCCGCGTGCCGGTGCACGTCGGCTCGACCGAGGCGAACCTCCTGATCCCGATGTACGGCATCGTCGCCGGCGCCGCCGTCCTGCTGGCCTGGCAGCTCTGGCACGGCGACGTCCGCGAGCGCGAGCTCGGCCCGCTCGCAATCCCGCTCGCGCTGATCGGCGTCTGGTTCGGCCTCTCCCTCGCCTGGACCGACGACGTGCGCGAGGGCTCGATCGAGATGGTCTTCTTCGTGCTGCCGTTCGGTCTGCTCGCGCTGGCGCTGGCGCGGCTCGAGTGGACGCGGTCGACGGTCCTGCGGGTGTACGCGCTGCTCGGCGGCCTCGCCCTCGTTTTCGCGGCGGTCGGGCTGTTCCAGTGGGCCACCCATGAGGTCTTCTGGAACAACAAGGTGCGGATCGGCAACGCGTTCCACAGCGAGCTCTTCTTCCGCGTCAACTCGCTGTTCTGGGACCCCTCGATCTACGGTCGCTTCCTGGTCGTGGCCATCCTCGCCACGCTCGTCCCGGTGCTCTACGGGCTTCGTGGTGAGCGGCTCGCCGCCGCGATCGCGGGGATCGCCTTCGTGTGGCTCGGCCTGCTCGTGTCGTTCTCGCAGTCGAGCTTCGCCGCGCTCGTCGCCGGGACGCTGATCGTCGCGGTGTTCGTCTGGCGGCGGCGCGCGCTGCCGTAATCGCCGTCACTGCGGTCGTCGCGGTGGTCGTGGCGCTCGCGATCCCGACGACGCGCCACTCCTTCAGCAAGGGGCTGAACCACGCGACGAGCGGCCGCTGGGGCCAGGTCACCGACCGGCCTGCACATCGCGCGCGACCACCCGCTCGCCGGCGTCGGCCTGGGCGATTTCAAGCGCGCCTACGCAGAGCGGACGGGCCTGCGCGGGAAGGAGCCGAAGGCGGGCGCGTCGCACAACACAGCGGTGACCGTCGCGGCCGAGACCGGGATCGTGGGGCTGACGCTGTTTGCGTGGCTGCTCGTGTCCGGCCTCCTGGCCGCGTTCCGCGTGGCGGGGCCGCGCTTCGGCGGGCAGGTCGCTCTCGTCACCGGCGCGACGCTGGCCGCGCTCGGCGTGCACAGCCTCTTCTACAACGCGTTCTTCGAGGACCCGACGACCTGGGGGCTGTTCGCGCTCGCCGCGGTCGTGTGGCGGCCCGGCTGGGTCGAGGCGCGCGACGCGGAAGCAGTTGCGCCGTCGACGGTCGTCAGCGGCTCCACGCAGCCCGTGGCGACGACGACCCCTGCCCTGGCCGTTCCGCCGGAGGCGGAAAGGCAATGATCGCCGGCTGGGAGCGCGTGCTGGTGCTCGCGCCGCACACCGACGACGGCGAGTTCGGCTGCGGCGGCACGATGGCGCGGCTCGCCGACGCCGGCGCCGAGGTGCGCTACGTCGCCTTCTCCACCGCCACGAGGTCGCTGCCTGAAGGCTTCCCGCCGGACACGCTCGCGCGGGAGGTGCGCGAGGCGACGCAGGAGCTCGGCATCCCCGAGGCGCAGCTGACCGTGCACGACTTCGAGGTGCGCACGTTCCCGGAGCGGCGGCAGGACATCCTCGAGCTCCTCGTCGCGCTGTGGGACGAGTGGCGCCCGGACGCCGTGCTGCAGCCATCCGTGTACGACGTGCACCAGGACCACCAGGTCGTCGCCGCCGAGGGCCTGCGGGCGTTCAAGCGGACGACGATCCTCGGCTACGAGATCCCATGGAACAACTTCCACTTCGAGTACCAGGCGTACGTGTCACTGGAGCGCGGGCACCTGGAGCGGAAGGTCGCCGCGCTCGCGAAGTACGAGTCGCAGCAACACCGCCGCTACTCGGATCCCGAGTACATCTGGAA
Organism: uncultured Thermoleophilia bacterium; assembly: GCA_963710465.1. Taxonomy (GTDB): domain Bacteria; phylum Actinomycetota; class Thermoleophilia; order Gaiellales; family Gaiellaceae; genus JACVRM01. The sequence goes on along the minus strand of CAVQAQ010000017.1, from coordinate 58,277 downwards.
CCTCGCACGCACGCACGGCGTGAACGTGAACCGCGAGTACGCGGAGTGCTTCCAGGTCTACCGGGTCGTCGCCTAGGAGCTCAGGGGCGTGATCGTGCCGAAGAGGCCCCGGACGTTTTCCTCGCTCGCGTCGTGCCAGCTATGCGGACCCGCCGTGAAGTAGAGCGTTTCCTTCGGCCCAGCTGAACCCCCGTTGCCGAACTCGATCCCCCAGAGGCCGCTCAGCGCGATCATCTTGCCATCCGGCCTCCGCAAGGCGCCAAGATACGCCCACCGGTTCTTGACCACTTCGCGGTAGACGCCGATGCGGCCGTCGCCGAAGTTGCCGACGAGCAGATCGCCGCCGAATTTCCCGAAGGTAAGGGGTGCCATTGCGACGTCGACCGGCTCGTTCAGCGGACCCATCCGTCCGACTCGCGCGAGCAGCTTCCCTCTCAGGTCGAAGACGTCCACATACCCGCCGGTCGGCGCGTCGTTCCCGTTCGGCGGGGCCGGCGAGGCGTAGGTGACGAAGATCCGTCCGCCGATCGCCTGAATCCCGAACTCGTTGTACCAGGCGGGGATCTTGCGGTCGACGAAGGCGCCTTTCCACGTGACCGGCTGCCAGTTCGAGTCGAAGACATCGACGCGTCCGCCGTGGAAGTCGGTCGCGTAGAGGTAGGTGGAGCCATCTGGCCCCGTCGCCTCGGCGAGCCCGCGATATACGGCCCCCCGATGAGAGTTGTCGACCGCAACCTCGGTGACGCTCGAGCTAGCGGCGGGGACACTTCCGGCCCAGCCGCGGATCTTCCCGTCCTCGCACGCGAAGATGAAGCGCGCGGGCGCCGACGCCGCGCCGTCCCTCACAACGAACCCGGTCGTGCCGTTGGCGACTATTCCGGTCGGGCCTCCGGCCACGCTCACCACGGTTGATCGCTTCAGGCCCGTTCCGTCGTAGACCGTGCTCGTCCCGGTCGACTCGTTGGAGATCCACCAGGGACCGGTCGCGCTCGCGGCGAGTCCCCAGGCGTTGACGAGGTTCGAGTCGGCCGTGGCGCCGGCGAGATAGCCATCCGAGACGAGACCGCGAACCACGAACGCGTTCACGACGGAAGCCCGGTGAGCGAACGCGGCCGGAGCGGCCGTGACGATCACGGCTGCGAGGGCGATCGCCAGGATCGAGAGGCGGCGGTTCGTCGGCACGAGTACCGATCCTCCCACGGCGAACCCTCGCTGGGAAGGGCCGGGCGGCGCCGGCCTCGTCGGACGCGCATAGCCCCTTCAGCAGCGTACGGACCCTCGCCAGCAAGGAAGAACCGGCAGCCATCGCCGCGGATGGACCGGTTTTGCTCCCTCGTTCGAGCGGTTCTGCTCCCTCGAACGAGTGAAAATCGCGGCGCAACCGCTATTGACGTGCTGAATGAGTGAGGCCTCTCCGAGGGGAAGCGGCTGACTGGGGTTTTGAGGAGCCGTTTCAACCGGAACGGCGTCAGGGTCTAACGGGAGGTTGCACCTATGAAGATCGTTGCGCTCGTTTTCGGCGCGCTTGCCGCGATGGTGATCGCGGGAGCGGCGCTGGCCGGCGGCAGCGGGACGCAGGATCAGGGCCGGCGGCTTACGGGCCCGTTCTGCATCAACAAGAAGACGGGAGTGATTCTGTCGGTCGGGGTGAAAAAGAAGTGCAAGCCTGGCTACGTCCGCAAGTACGGGGTCGGCGGCCCGCAGGGCGGCTCAGGGCCTAAGGGCCCGGCCGGCCCGAAGGGCGCCACCGGCGCCAAGCGCCAGGGCGACACCGGCGCGAAGGGCGACACGGGTGCAACCGGGCCCGCCGGCCAGACGCTCGAGGCGTTCGGGGCGCAGGGCCCTCAGGGTAAGACGGGTCCCCAGGGCGAGACCGGCCCGCGAGGGTGACACCGGCGCCGCCGGTTCGGATGCCGTGGGCATGATCACGGACATCACCGACGCCTCCGTCGACTTCTGCAAGTTCGGCGGCTACCTGCTCACGTTCGACGTCTTCGACCCGGCCACCGTGTGCAACGGCTCGCCCGGCACGGACGGGAACGCCGGCCCTCCCGGCAAGGATGGCAACGACGGCGCTTCCGGGCCGAAGGGCGACAAGGGCGACCAGGGCTTCCCCGGCAACGACGGGATCCCCGGCCTGCCCGGTCACGACGGCACGAACGGGAAGGACGGAGCTCCGGGTCAGGACGGTGCCGCCGGCCTCGAGGGTGCTCCCGGCAAGGATGGGGCGCCCGGCCAGGACGGCAAGGACGGCCCGCAGGGGCCGAAGGGCGACCAGGGCCTGCCGGGCAATGACGGCGTGCCGGGTCTCCCGGGTCATGATGGCGTCAACGGCAAGGATGGCGCCCCGGGTCAGGACGGCGCTCCCGGTCCGCAGGGGCCGAAGGGCGACCAGGGCCTGCCGGGCAATGACGGCGTGCCGGGTCTCCCGGGTCATGATGGCGTCAACGGCAAGGATGGCGCCCCGGGTCAGGACGGCGCTCCCGGTCCGCAGGGGCCGAAGGGCGACACCGGGGCCGCAGGGGCCGAAGGGCGACCCGGTAGCCAGGGTGCTCAGGGGCCGAAGGGCGATACCGGCCCCGCGGTCAGCACGGCAGTCGCGTGGGTCTGCCTGAACACCGTGAACGGCAACATCTCGTTCGGTGGCTTCGCCGCCACGAGCAACTGCTCGGGCAACAACGTGGTCGCGCGCCAGATGTACCTGGTGCCGCTCGCGCCGTAGCCCGTAACGAGCATCGGGAGGCAGCGAGGGCGGCTACGGCCGCCCTCGCTCGTTCCACCACCGGGCTGCCAGAGGGCCGGGATCATCACGGCCCTCGGTCGTTCAGCCAGGCAATCATCGTGCGCACGTACTCCGGCGCCGGCGTCCCGTCCGGCAGCTCGAGCGCGTGGTCGGCGCCCTCGACGACGACGACCTCGGCGCCCGTGCCGCGCCAGGCCTCGATGCTCGGCTCGACGGGCGACCAGGAGTCCTCGGAGCCGTAGAAAAGGAGCGTCGGGCAGCGCACCTGCGCGAACACGGGCCGCGGGTCGAAGTCCATCTCCTCGATCCAGAGCCGGCGGCCCTCGTCGTCGAGCAGCCCCGGAGGCAGGAACGCGAGTTGGAGCCACGGCTCGTCGAGCATGGCCCGCAGCGCCTGCTCGAGACCGTCGTCGCGCGCGCCGTGCACCCAGCGCTCGAAGCGGCGGCGCAGCCCGAGCACGTGCGCGACGACGTCCTCGCCGTAGCCGCCGAGGCGGAGCTGCTCGCCGACCGCGTACATCATCTGCTCCGACGGCGTCACGCCGGTGGCCGCGAGCAGCACGAGGAACGCGACGCGATCCGACTGCGCTGCGGCAAGCGGCCCGATCCAGGCGCCCTGGCTGACGCCCCAGAAGCCGGCCCGCTCCGCGCCAACGGCATCGAGCAACGCGAGCGCGTCGCCCGTCTGCACGTCGAACCGGCCGCGCGACGAGTCGCCGGTCGACTCGCCCTCGCCGCGGCGGTCGAACGTCACGACGCCGATACCGGCCGGCGGCAGGACCTGGTGCAGGTGCTCGTAGTACGCGCGATCACCCTCTCCCGCGCCGTGGAGCGCGATCACGGCCGTGTCGCCCGCGGGCGAGTAGCTGCCGGCGAGCGTCACGCCGTCGTGCTCGACGCGCAGGTCCTTCATCAGGAGAACGTCTCCAGCGGCCCCTCGTACGCGGCCGCGCCCTCCTTGCAGGCCTCGCGGGTGGCGACGAAGCGCAGCTCGTTGCAGCCGTCGTCCATGAAGTCGCCGTTCGTGACCACGTTGAGCGTCTTGCCGAGCCAGCGGTAGCAGGCCCGCTGCGCGCCGTGGAAGACGTTGGCGCAGCGGTGGATCAGGTCCAGCTGCTCCGACCGCGGGCTCGTGTTGAGGTCGGCGACGCGGATGCCGCGCACGCAGTCGGCGGCACCGGGCCGGCGCATCGCGACGCAGATGTCCATCTCGGTGAACGGGTCGTCCGCGGCGACGACCACCGACGCGATCGTGCACCCGGCGCGCTGGCTCCCGTGCAGGCCGCGGCACTCGCGGTAGACGTCGCCGGGCGCCCGGATCGCTCTCGCCGGCGGGCGCTCCAGCAGCGCCCGGTACCAGCAGCCGCGCACGAACCCGCCCGACTCCTTGGCGCACAGCAGGCGCGGCGAGGTGATCGGGTCGGATGGCTTCTTCGCCTGGTCGAGGCCCGCGACCGCGATCCAGTAGTCGTGGAACGCGCCGGCGGCGCAGTCCGGCGCACTGTCTGGCCCGAGCAGGCGGCAGGCGTGCAGGGCGAACGGCAGCTGCTCGCCGTAGAGCCGCATGTACGCGTGCCCTTCGCCGTGCGTGCAGCTGTAGCGCTGGTAGCGGGTCTCGGCGCCGGCGCACGCCTTGACCGCCTCCTGCGGGCTGAGACTGCCGAGCTGCGGCGCCAGGTCCATGAGCAGCCCGTGCCCGAAGCCCGCCGCGCAGTTGGCGCTGTTCGAGCGCGGCAGGTAGTCGAGCAGCCTCCCGATCGTCAGGTGCACCGACGGCCGCGTACCGGCGGCCGACCGAGTGCATGAGCACGTGGCAGTGCGAGGGGAGGTAGCCCGTCAGCGTCGACACGTAGCGGTCGATCTTCGGGATCTCGGTGGCCGAGTTGCGTCCCTTCACGAGCGAGAACAGCGCGGCGCTCAGGCAGGTCGCGTAGCGCGTCTCGCTGCGGTCCTGGAAGGCGTTGCAGTAGCCGAGCGCGTGCGCGTAGCGGACGTCCTTGCCGTAGCCGAAGCCGATGCTCTCGTCGCCCCGGCCGCCCTTTGCGAAGGCGACCGAGGTCGCGAGCGCGAGCGCGACCAGCGCTGCCGCCAGCACAGAAAGACCCCGCATTTCGCACAGAGTCTGCCTAGCCCGTGTGTAGCCCGCGCGAACGCCGACGAGGCGGCCGCGGCGACGGCGAAGGCGCCGGCCGCGACCAGCACGATCGCGCCGCCCGGCGCGAGGTCGCCGTAGTACGAGAGCGTCAGCCCGAGCGCCACCGAGCCGACGCCGATCGCCATCGCGAGCAGCAGCGCCGAGCGCAGGCTCCACGCGACGCGTGACGCCGCGCGTGACCGGGCAGCACCATCAGCGCGGCGATCAGCAGGATGCCGACGACCCGCATCGAGACGGCGATCGTCACGCCGGCGAGCGCGGCGAGCAGCACGTTGAGCAGCGCCGACCGGGACGCCGGAGACCGCGCGCCGACTCCTCGTCGAGCGCGACCGCGACGAAGGCCCGATAGAGCAGTGCGACCAGCGCGAGCCCGGCCACGCCGAGCACCGCGACGAGCACGAGGTCGCCGCGCGTGACCGTCAGGATCGAGCCGAACAGGAACGCGAAGAGGTTGGCGTTCGAGCGCGCCGGCGGACGAGATCGAGCACGACGCCCGCGGCGATGCCGGTGTAGAAGACGAGCGCGAGCGCCTGGTCGGCCGCCGCGCGGCCGCCGCGCGCGGAGCCACTCGATCGCGACCGCGCCGACCACCGACGCAACGAGCGCGGTCAGCACCGGCGAGACGCCGATCAGGTAACCGAACGCGACGCCCGGCGAAGGCGACGTGGCCGATCCCGTCGCCGATCAGGCTCAGCCGCCGCTGGACGAGGAAGAACCCGACCGCGGGCGCGAGCAGCGCCGACGATCGGCGCCGGCCGCGAACGCGAGCCGCATGAACTCGCTGTCAAACATGGGCGTGCGAGGGGTCGTGCCAGCGTCGGCGGCAGCGCGTCGGGGCTGCCGTCGAAGACGATCGTCCCGCGGACGAGCACGAGCCGGTCGACGAGCGCTCGACGGCGCCGAACTCGTGCGAGACGAAGAGGATCGTGACGCCGAGGTCGCGGTGCAGCTCGCCGAGCAGCGCGCGCAAGCGACTCCTGCGCGTCGACGTCGACGCCCGGCGGTCGGCTCGTCCAGCACGAGCAGCTCCGGCTGCCGCGGCGAGCGCCTTGGCGACGAACGCCCGCTGCTGCTGGCCGCCGGAGAGCCGCGAGACCAGCCGGCGGCGCTGCGCCGAGCAGGCCGACGCGCTCGATCGCCTCGTCGACGCGCGCGCGGTCCTCGGCGGTCGGCCGCGCCCAGGATGCCGCGCCGCGGCGACGCAGGCCCGCCGCGACGAGCTCGCGGACCGTCACGGGCGCCTCGATCCCGAGCCGCGCGCGCTGCGCGAGGTAGCCGATCCGCGAGCGCCGCGTCGCGTGCTGTGCGGGCTCGCCGAAGAGGAGCGCCGCGCCGCGCGTCGGCCGCTCGAGCCCGAGCGCGACGCGGAGGAGCGTCGTCTTGCCGCCGCCGTTCGGGCCGGCGATGGCGACGAACTCGCCCGCCTCGACGGCGAGGTCGACGTCGCGGAGCACCGGCGGCCCCCCGGAGTACGCGAACGAGACGCCGCGAAGCTCGACGGCTAGCGGCATCCGAGCGCCTCGCGCAGCGCGGCGAGGTTCGCCCGCATGACCGTGAAGTAGTTCGCGCCCCGCGCGCCTTCGCGGCGTCAGCCCCTCGAGCGGGTCGAGCACGGCCGTCTTCGGTGCCGGTCTCGCGGGCGACGGTGTCGGCGACGCGCGGTCGAGACGAGCGGCTCGGTGAAGACGGTCGTCGCGCCGCTCGCGCGCGACGCGTCGTCGATCGTGTCCTGGAGCGCGCCGCGGCGTCGGCTCGGCGTCGGGCGACGAGCCCTTCGACGGCGATCTGCTGCAGCCCGTAGCGCTGCGGCGAGGTAGCCGAACGCCTCGTGGCTCGTGACGATGTCGTGCCGCGTGCAGTGGGCGAGGCCGCGCCGGTAGTCGCGGTCGAGCGTGTGCAGGCGCGTGACGAGCCGCCGCGCGGCCGCGGGCCGGTGCGAGCGCCTGCGCCGACGCGCTCGACGATCAGCGCGTAGCGGAGCGGGTCGAGCCAGACGTGCGGGTCGCTGTCGGCGAGCGGCCGATGCCCGGCGTGTCGAGCAGCACGGACGACGCGCTTGCCCGATCCGGCGGCGTCCTCGAGCTGCGGCTGGAAGCCCTCGCCCATGCAGCAGCACGAGGTCGGCGTCCTGGATGTCCCGCACGTCGCTGCGGCGTCGACCTCGAGGTCGTGCGGCTCGGCGCCCGGCGGGGTCAGGTTCTCGACGTCGACGGAACGGCCGCCGACCTGCTTGCGCGGCAAAGGCGAGCGGGATAGAAGGACGCGACGACGTCGTCGTGCCCGGAGCCGCTTCGACGCGCCGCAGCCGGCGAGCCACGCGCCAGCCAAGATGAGAACGATTCTCGTTCGCAAGAATCGGCTATCGTATGCGGACGCCATGCCGACGGCGCAACACGACCGCGCTCTGCTCGACCGGTCTCGGGCTGCGCCCGACGCCGCAGCGAGTTGCCGTGCTCGACGTGCTCGCGCGCCGAGCCGAACGGCGCGACCGCGCAGGAGATCCATGACCGCCTGCGCGCGCGCGGGACCCGCATCGGGCTCGCAACCGTTTACCGCACGCTCGCCGCGCTGACCGAGGGCGGCGCCGTCGACGCGCTCGCGCACCGCCCGGGCGAGGCCTGCTACCGCCTGTGCGGCAGCGGCCACCACCACCACCTCGTCTGCGAGCGCTGCAACCGCGTCGTCGAGCTCGACGAGTGCGACCTCGACCCGTGGCTGGCGCGGCTCGGCGACGCGCACGGATTCCGGGTGACGACGCACAGCGTCGAGGTGTCGGGCGTCTGCCCGGTCTGCGCTACGAGCGATTGAGCCCGGTGAACGGGTCGACGGCCGCGTCGCGGACGCGAACCTCGAAGTGCACGTGCGGCCCGAAGGCATGCCCGGTCTGGCCGACCGCACCGATGACCTGACCCGTCGTCACACGGCGGCCGACCGGGGCGATCGCCTTCGAGAGGTGCGCGTACATCGTGGTGACGCCGTTGCCGTGGGCGATCGTCTCGACGATGCCCCAGCCGCCGGCCATCGGGCCGGCCCACGTGACGCGTCCGGCCGCGGCCGCGTGCACCGGCGTGCCGACCGGCGCGGGGTAGTCGACGCCGGTGTGGAACGTGCTGCCGCGCGGCCCGAACCCGCTCCCGTGCGGCCCGTCGAGCGGCGGCTGGAGCGCGATCGGGCAGGTCGGCAACGGCTGCTGCAGGGCGGCGATGACCGCAGGCCCGGCGACGTCGCTGACCGGGAGGCCGGCCCAGACCTCGAACTGCTCGAGCGCCCGCGTCACGTGCGAGCCGAAAGAACCGTCGAACGTCGCGGACGGGAAGCCGTGCCACGCGAGCATGAACTGGATGGCCGCCGCGTCCCAGCCGCTCGCCCCCGCGGCGACGGCGCGGCTGCCCACCGAATGCGCGCCGTACGGGCCGAGCGCGCGGCGCACGCGGGAGCCCGTCAGCGCCGCGGCGCCGGTCGCTGAGAGCCCCGGAAGCGCCCGCACCGCGGCGAGCGTGGACGGGCCGGCGTTGCCGTTGATCGTCCCGAAGTAGAGGCCGCGCGCCTGGAGGCCCACCTGCAGGGCGGCGACGTCCGGGTTGCCGGCGGCAGTGGCGGCCGGCGCCAGGACCAGCGCAACGAGCAGGGCGGCAAGAGCGGGGCGCACGACGCCGTGATCGGCCGCGTCGCCCGATCGAGCGACCCTCGACCGAGGGACGGGCCCGAGAGTTTAGGCATGGCTAAACTTGATGTATGGCACGTCTAAGTGCGGCGTCCGAGGATTACGTCAAGGCCGTCTGGACGCTGTCGCGCAAGGGCAGCGTCACCACCTCTGCGCTCGCCGCGGAGCTCGGCGTCGCCCCGGCGTCGGCGACGGCGATGCTGAAGAAGCTCGCCAAGCTCAAGCTCGTCGACCACGAGCCGTACCGCGGCGTGACACTCACGCCCGCCGGCGAGCGCGTGGCGCTCGAGGTCGTCCGCCACCACCGGCTCGTCGAGCGGTTCCTGGTCGAGGCGCTCGGCGTTCCGTGGGACGAGGTACACCAGGAGGCCGACCGCTGGGAGCACGTGCTCTCCGAGGAGCTCGAGCAGCGCATGGACGAGGCGCTCGGGTTCCCGACCACCGACCCGCACGGCGACCCGATCCCGGACGCCGAGCTGCGTATCCGGCCGACGGACTTCACGCCGCTCGCCGCCATCGAGCCGGGCGGCGCAGCGACCGTCGGGCGTGTGCCCGACGAGGACGCCGGCCTGCTGCGCTACCTGGCGGAGATCGGCATCGTCCCGGGCGAGCGCCTCGAGGTGTGCGCCGCCGAGCCGTTCGGCGGTCCGGTCACCGTCCGCTCCAGCCGTGGCGAGCGCTCACTCTCGCGCGAGCTCGCGGGCCAGATCGAGGTCTCGCCGTGTTGAGGTGGCGGAAGGTCGTCGAGGTCGTGCCGCACACGAACGGCGTTGCCGACGTGCTGCCGGGCGAGGCGCGCGTGCTCGAGGCTGCGCAGCGCTCGCTGAGCGGTGAGCGGCGCGGTCTGCGGGCGCTCTGGCCGTTCCTCGGCCCGGCCTTCATCGCCGCCGTCGCGTACGTCGACCCCGGCAACTTCGCCACCAACTTCGCCGCCGGTTCCAAGTTCGGCTATCTGCTTCTCTGGGTGGTCGTCGTCTCGAACCTGATGGCGATGCTGATCCAGACGCTGAGCGCCAAGCTCGGCATTGCCACCGGCATGAACCTGCCCGAGGTCTGCCGCGACCGCTTCGGCCGCCGCACGACGTTCTTCCTCTGGGTCCAGGCCGAGCTGATCGCGATGGCCACCGACCTGGCCGAGTTCATCGGCGCCGCGCTCGGCTTCCATCTCTTGTTCGGGATGCCCCTCTTCCCGGCCGCGCTGATCACCGGCGTCGCCTCGTTCGCCATCCTCGCGCTCCAGGCGCGTGGCTTCCGCAAGCTGGAGGCGGTGATCGCCGGGCTCGTCGGCGTGATCGTCGCCGGCTTCGCCTTCGAGGTCTTCGCTCGCCAAGCCGAGCGCGAGCGGCGCCGCGTCGGGGCTCATTCCCGGCTTCGACGGCTCCGAGAGCGTGCTGCTCGCCGCCGGCATCCTCGGCGCCACCGTGATGCCGCACGTGATCTACCTGCACTCGGCGCTCACTCAGCGCCGCGTGGTCGGCGACAACCCGCGCGAGAAGCAACGCATCCTCCGGTTCGAGCGCGTCGACGTGATCATCGCGATGGTCATCGCGGGGGCGATCAACCTGAGCATGCTGCTGATCGGTGCCGCCGTCTTCCACGCCTCCGGCCAGACCGACATCTCGTCGCTCGACGAGGTCTACAAGGGGCTTGGCGAGCAGCTCGGGCAGCACACCGACGCCGCCTTCGGCATCGCACTGCTCGCGTCGGGGTTGTCTTCGTCGTCCATCGGCACGATGGCCGGTCAGGTCGTCATGCAGGGTTTCATCCACCGCCGGATCCCGCTCTTCCTGCGCCGCACGATCACGATGGCGCCGGCGCTGATCGTCATCGCTGTCGGCGTGAACGCGTCGTCCGCGCTCGTGCTCAGCCAGGTGGTGCTCTCGTTCGGGATCCCGTTCGCTCTGATCCCGCTCGTGCTCTTCACGCGCGACCGTTCGCTGATGGGCGAGCTGGTCAACCGCCGGCTGACGACGGTGGTCGCCTGGGCCGTCGCGGCGGTGATCGTCGCGCTGAACATCGTCCTGCTCGGGCTGACGATCAGCGGCTGAACGCGAAGATCTGGGGCAGCCGGCGGAGCAGCTTCTGGTCGCCTTCGGCCTTCGGCGCCGGGGCCTCGCCGCGCAGGTAGCCGAGCAGCGCCTCGTCGTCGACCGTCATGCGCAGGTCGGCGTCGGGTGCGTGGCCGGGGCCGATGTCGATGCGGTCGCCGTCGATCTCGATGCGGAACGGCCCGTCGGCGAGGTTGAGCTCGAGCGTGGCGTCCACGTCCCCGGGCTGGAAGAACGCCTGCATGGCGACCGCGAGCCAGGTGGAGCGCAGTTCCTGCTCGGGGTCCCGCGGCCCCATCGTCTCGGCGCCCCAGCGGCCGAGGGCGAGCATCGCCGGGTACGAGCCGCGCGCCGTAGTCGGTGAGCATGTAGACGGTCGTGTCGGCGGGGGGCATGAGCCGCAGCTTCCGCACGATCCCGTCGGCCTGAAGCTCCCGCAAGCGCGTCGCAAGGACGTTCGTCCCGATGCCCGGCAGGCCCTCGCGCAGGTCGGTGAACCGCTTGCCGCCGAGCGTGAGCTCACGCAGGACGAGGAGCGCCCAGCGCTCGCCCACCAGGTCGAGCGCGCGGGCCAGGCCGCAGTACTGGTTGTATGTCCGCTCCGGCATGGTTCTTATTTAGAACTTCACAGTTGCGAAGAAGAAGTTTAGTCATTATCGTCGACGACAATCGAGTAAGGGAGGCACGAATGAGTACGCCGACGAAGACGGCGACCGGCACTTTCGTGTGGCACGACCACATGTCGAACGACGCCGCGAGCGCCCAGGGCTTCTACGGCAAGCTCCTCGGTTGGCAGACCGAGGTCTTCAAGCCGGGCGAGATGGATTACCCGATGATCTCGAAGGACGGCCAGACCCACGGCGGCTTCGGGCCCGTGCCCGAGGGCGCGCCCAACCACTGGGTCGGCCACGTGCTCGTCGACGACGCCGACGCGGCCGCCGAGCGCGCGCGCAAGGCAGGCGGCAAGGTCGTCTTCGGCCCCGAGGACATCCCGGACGTCGGCCGATTCGCGATCATCATGGACCCGCAGGGAGCCGTCATCTCCGCGTTCTCGCCGGCCGGCGAGGCTTCGTCGCCGCAGGGCGTCTTCGGCTGGGACGAGCTCCACACGAGCGACCTCGAGGGCGCGAAGAAGTTCTACGGAGACGTCTTCGGCTGGACGGCCAAGGACTCGGACATGGGTGGCATGACCTACGTGCTCTTCAGCGACGGCGAGACCGACCGCGCCGGCGCCATGCTGAAGATGGCCGAGGATCCGTCGCCTCCGCACTGGCTCATCTACGCCATCAGCGATGACGTCGACAAGGACGCCGCCAAGGTGAAGGACCTCGGCGGCACGGTGTGGGCCGGGCCGGACTCGATCCCTGGCATCGGCCGCTTCGCGGTCGCGAGCGACCCGACGGGCGCCGCGTTCGGGCTCTTCCAGCCGGGCGCGTAACCAGCTTCAAAGGGCCGTACGCTGTTGCGGTGAGCCCGCAGCGGCGTACGGCCCTTGTTTCCGTCGGCGCGGCCGCCTGTCTCGTCGCGATCAAGCTCGGGGCGGGCATCGCGAGCGGCAGCCTCGGGCTCGTGTCCGAGGCGGTCCACTCCGGCACCGACCTCGTCGCAGCCCTGCTGACGTTCTTCGCGATCGGCGTCGCAGTGCGACCGGCGGACGTCGGGCACCAGTACGGGCACGGCAAGGCCGAGCACCTCGCCGCGCTCGCCGAGGCCGCGTTCCTGATGCTCGCGTCCCTGTACATCGCCTACAGCGCGATCGCGCGCATCACCGGCTCGAAGAGCGCGGAGGTCGATCCGCAGTGGTGGGTGATCGGTGTCGTCGTCGTGGTGATGGCGATCGACGTCAGCCGGGTCGTCGTGTCGCGGCGCGCGGCGCGCCAGTACCACAGCGCCGCCCTGCAGTCGAACGCGCTGCACTTCGGCAGCGACCTGCTTGGCACGAGCGCCGTCCTGGTCGGCCTGCTGGTCGCCCGGGCCGGCTATCCGAACGGCGACTCGGTCGCTGCGTTGCTCGTCGCAGTGCTCGTGCTCGTCGCCGCCGGGCGGCTCGCGCGCCGCAACGTCGACGTGCTCATGGACCGCGCGCCCGCAGACGCGCGCGAGGCCGCGACGCAGGCCATCGCCGGCATCCGGCCGCCGGTCGAGCTCCGCCGGCTGCGCCTGCGCCAGGCCGCCGGCCGCCACTTCGTCGACGTTGTCATCGGCGTCCCCTCGGTCGCCGCCGTCGGGCAGGGCCACGCGGCCGCCGACGCGGTCGAGTCGGCGCTCGAGCGGGCGCTCCCGGAGAGCGACGTCGTGGTGCACGTCGAGCCGCTGGCCGAGGGCTCCGTTGCCGACCGCGTCCAGGCGGCCGCCCTGAGCGTCCAGCGGGTGCGTGAGGTGCACAACATCTCGGTCGTCGACGTCGACGGCCGCCCGGACATCTCGCTGCACCTGAAGCTCCCCGGCGACATGTCGCTCGACGAGGCACACGCGGTCGCCACCGAGGTCGAGAACGCCATCCACGAGGCGGTGCCCGAAGCGCGGACGGTGCAGACGCACATCGAGCCGCTCGAGGAGGAGGCCGTCGGGCGGCGGGCGCAGGACGGCTTGATCGACGCCGAGGTGAGGCGGATCGTCAGCGCGGCGACGGGCTCAGCGCCGCGCGAGGTGCGCTTCGTCGAGACCGACGGGAAGCTCGTCGCCTACGTGACGGTCGGATTGGACGCCGGCACGCCGCTGGCGGATGCGCACGGGTACGCGAGCGAGATCGAGGAGCAGATCCGGCGCGAGCAGCCGCAGATCGCGGACGTCGTCATCCATACCGAGCCCTGAACCGGTAGATCGACCGCAGCCGCGCGCGCTCGGCCGGCAGGTAGAAGCCGACGAGCCCGAGCACGACCGGATACGAGAGCGCGATCACGATCGCGAGCGCGAGCGGCGCGTCCACGAGCTTCGCCCCGATGGAAAGCGCGCCCGGCCACGCCGATTGCCTTGGCTACGCGGACCCACTGGTAGCGCACGGGGTAGACCTTCTGCGCCCAGTAGGTCATGGCCAGGAAGAGCGCGATGTACGCGGCGAGCGTCGCGATCCCGGCGCCGACCATGCCGTACGACGGGATCAGCGCCAAGCACAGCGCGAAGTTGACCAGCGCGGCGATGCCCGTGATCACCCAGTTGAACTGCGTGCGCCGGGTCCGGCCGACGCCGATCGCCATGACGATGTACGCGGCGTAGAACGCCGTGCCGAACGCGAGCATCCCGACCACGTCGGCTCCGGCCCAGAAGGCCTCGTTCGACGCCAGGATGCGGACGATCCACGGCGCGAGCACGCCGAGCCCGACGGCGAGCCACGACGCGAGGAACACGAGGTAGGTGAGCACGAAGGCGTACGTCCGCTTCGCCTCGCGGTCGTCCTCGAGCGAGTAGGCGAAGGCCGGCCACGCGGTCCGGAAGGCGGTCAGCAGAAGCACCATCGCGGACGCGACGCGGACGCCGAGCTCGTACTTGCCGACCTCGTTGAGGCCCGAGAGGTGCGAGAGGAAGAAGCGGTCGGCGAAGTTGATCCCGATCAGGGCGAGTGCAGCCGGCACGAGCGGCCAGCCGAAGTGCTGCATGTCGCGCAGCAGCTTGCGGTCGAACTGCAGCCCGAGCTGCTCGCGCCGGTAGCCGAGCAGGCCGAGGTAGACGACCAGCGTCCCGATGAAGTTGCCGACGATTACGCCGAGCGGGCCCTGGTCGTAGCCGACGACGAGGATCACGGTCGCGCCGACGGTGACGAGCAGGTTCACGAGCGTCGCGGCGACGAAGGCGAGCGAGCGCTCCTCGACCCGGAAGAGCGAGGTCAGCTGCTCGTAGTTCATCTGCGCCCAGACACCCACGAACGCGGCGGCGACGAGCGTCGCGTCCTGGACGCCGACCAGGTCGCCGATCGGCTGCGCGAAGACGACGCCGGCGAGCAGCCCGAGCGTCGCGGCGACCATCGTGTACCAGAACGACGTCCGCAGGACGAGCAGCTGCCTGGCCCGTTCCTTGGAGTCGAAGTAGAAGCGGAAGAAGGCGCTCGAGATGCCGCCGCGCAGCACGGTCACGACGACGGCCGACAGTGCGATCAGGACGCCGACCGCGCCGAAGTCGCTGGTCGTGAGGTAGGCCGTGTAGAGCGGGAGCAGGAAGACCGCGAGGATCCGCGAGACGATCCCACCGAGCCCGTAGATGGCCGAGTGGCGGGCGAGCCGCCCGATCTGGTTGGAGAGGGCTTGTTCGCTCAGGTCGCTTCAGCGTACGTGCGGCCGCGGCTTACGGCAGGCGCGCGTACAGATCGAGCAGCCGCTCGGCCATGCGGCGCAGGTCGTGCACCTGCTCGACGTAGGCGCGGCTCTCGGCGCCGATGCGCCGCCGCTCGGCCGCCGACTCGACGAGCGGCCGCAGGTCCTCGCGCAGCGTCTCCTTGGTCGTCGGCACGAGCGGCACCGGCACGCCGAACGCCTCCTCGGTGCGGCGCACTGCCTCCTCGTGCAGGTAGGTCAGCACCGGCTTGCCGAGCGCCATCGACTCGATCGCGAAGAGCCCGTACCAGCCGGCGTTCAGCTGGTCGACGACGATGTCGGCCTCCTCGTAGAGGAGCCGTGCCTCCTCGTGCGGCAGCCCCTCGACGATGCGCAGGTCGACGTCGAGCTCCGCGCAGGCGACGACGACGTGCTCGGTCCCCTTGCGCCCGCGGCTCGACGGCGCGTGCAGGACGACCGGCCGCGCGCGGTCGCTCGGCGGCACCGGCGTGTACTTCGAGAGGTCGATCCCGGGCGGCACGACCTCCGCCTCCGGAACCCAGCGGATCGCGTCGTACGAGCCGACCACCTCCGCGCCGGCGCGCTTCCCGTAGGCCAGCTGCTCGGGCGTCTTGCCGCGGATGTCCGAGCCGAGGTAGTGGAAGAGCGACTTCTTCCGGAACGCGCGCAGGAGCGGGAACTGCACCGACTTCGGCACGAGCGTCAGCCCGAAGTAGAAGTGGAAGATGTCCGTGCGCGGCAGCAGCCGCGCTAGCGCCCGCCACTGCGTCAGCTGTCCGCGCAGGAACCCGTCCGGACGGCGCAGGTCGACGTCGGCGTCGGGGTGAAGCTTGCCGCGGTTGAAGACGACGAGCTGTGCGTCGACGCCCAGGTCGCGCAGCGCCTGGACGTTCGCCCACGGGACGCCTGCGATGTTGACCGGGCAGTGGACGACGCGGAGCGTCGTCACTGCCCGTCCCACTCGACCTGGTCGAAGTAGCGCAGCGCCCTGCGCGTCGGCCGGATCCGCGACGCGAGCTCGGCCAGCCCGTCGTCGTCGATCTCGCCGAGCGCGCGCTTCACGCCGAGGTACGGGAGGTTGAGATCCTCCTGGTAGACGATCGTCGAGATCCGCGGGTTGATCTCGATCACCTTGTCGCCGACCAGCTGGATGTTGAAGAAGTGGTCGAGCTCGAGCTCGGCCACGATCTTCCCGGCGATCTCCATCAGCCAGGGGTCGTCGAGCGTCTGGAAGAACATCGCGAGGCCGGCGCGCATCGCCTCGCGCGTCTTCGGGTGGCCGAGCAGGATGCGGCCCTCGCGCGCGATGCCGTCGATCGTCCGCTCACCGCCGCGTCGCCAGCTCCATCACGAGCAGCTCGGTCTGGTTGTCCTCGCCGAGCAGCTCGACCAGCTCGTCCAGCCGGATCGCCTCGGCGACGCCCGGCCGGTTCGTCAGCAGCTGCTCGCGGCGGTCGGCGGACGCCGAGATGATGCGGAATCCGCGCGAGCCCGAGGAGAAGACGGGCTTCATGCAGACGTCGACGTCCGGGTAGCCGAGCTCGCGCGCGGCATTCGCGACCGCCTCGCCGCCGCGCACGCGCCGCCATGCAGGACCGGGCACGCCGATCATGTCCAGCAACGCGTATGTCTCGGCCTTGTCGTTCGAGCGGCGAACCGCCTCCGGCGACGACACCAGCACGGCAGCGTCCTCGAACCGCTCGCGCGCGCCCGCGAGGCCCTCGAGGTCGAACGACGACTGCGGCAGCACCGCGTCGACGCTCTCCTTCTGGCACACCTCGAGCATCGCCTCCGCGAAGTCCGGCGCCGAGCCGGCCGGCACGACGTGGAAGGCATCACACAGGTGCCGCCCGATCGAGCGCTCGGACATGTCCGTGCCGACCAGGCGCACCGGCCGCTCGCCGTTCTCGCGCAACGCGTGCAGGAGCGCAGCCGTGCCCGGCGCGCCCGACGCGCTGACGAGGATGGTCAGGAGCCTCACGAGAGATCGATTCTGTCGTTCGCGAGCTGCTCCAGGCGCCGCTCGCGCTCGGCGGCGAGCATGGCGAGCATCGTCTCGCGCATCGATCCGCCGGGGTAGACCCAGATCTCCGGGTGCGTGAGGAGCTGCAGCCACTCGAAGTCGTGGCGCGCGAGCTCCTCATGCGGGCAGCCGCTGCGCCAGTGCTGGTTCGAGTCGGAGCGGTAGTGCCCCTGCGTGAACCACGGCGGCTGCATGACGTTGACCGCCCCGTCGACCGGCGCGCGACATGTACGGCGGGTCGGGGTTGTGCCAGGCGATGACCGGGTCGAAGCGGTCGTCGAGCCCGGCGTTCGGCCAGACGGCGTGGAGGCCGACGCGATGGCCCTGGCCGCGAAGCTGTTCGATCGCCCAGCGCCCCTCGTCCGAGTCGAGGTTGTAGAAGACGCTCTCGCGCATGAGGAAGTAGGTCGCCACCGCGCCCTCCTCCTGCTCCACGCCGGCCAGCTCGACCGCCGCCGGCAGCGCAAGGTCGACGTCGTGGCGCAGGAACAGATCGCCGGGCTGCGGCTCGTGGTCGAAGAACGCGAACCGGTAGCCGCCCTCGCGCGCCGCCTGCAGCAGCTCCCGGTAGTGGACGACGTCGAACGGGCAGGTCACGAGACCTCCACGTCGAGCAGCGACGCCGCCGCCTCGGCGCGGTCGACGGCCTCGAGGTTCGTTTCGCCGAGCGCGACGATGAACCCGCGCCGGTCGCCGTCAACCTGCACGGGCCGGATCGTCTCGCCGGGCTGGAAGTAGAGCTCGGCCTCGGCCACGCCCGGGAACGCGAGCACGCGGTCGAGCCCGCTGACGCGCTCGAGCCGCCCGGTCGGCAGCGGCCCGGGCTCGGCGGTGAGGAACGAGATCGCGTGTGGCTGCTCCCCGCGATGCGCGATCAGCGCGTCCGGCACCGGCTCGCCGAGCGCCTGCAGCAGCGCCACCTGGACGAGGTCGACGCCGACGCCGTACCGGGCGACGAGCGCCATCTGGCCGCCGGGAATGCGCGCTGCCACCTCGATCAGCCGCGCGACGCCGTCGTCGCCCCAGAGCACCTGCGGGTAGGCGATGCCGTCGCGCATCCCCACCGCGCGGATCGTGCGCACGGCGGTCTCGCCCACTGCCTCGAGCGCGTCGCCGAAGAGCGTCGACGGGTAGACGTGCGCGATCGCGACGCCGAAGCCGACGCCCGCGGGCCGCACGCGGTCGGAGAGCGTCACGACCGTCGCCTCGCCGCCGCGGACGACGACGAGCGCGTTCACCTCGCGCCCCGGGTGGTAGCTCTCGAGGATCGCCTCCTCGTCCAGCGAGTACGCGAGCGACGAGTGCAGGTGCAGCTCGAGGTCGTCCATGTTCCGAGCAGGAACAGGCCGCGCTGGCCCGCGGAGTCCGCAGCCTTGAGGACCGCCGGGAAACCGATGCGCCCGGCGGCGACCCGCGCCTCGCGCAGCGTCCGCACGGCGGCGAAGGCCGGCTGCGGCACTCCGTGCTCGGCGAGCGCGTGGCGCATGGCGATCTTGTTGGTCATCAGATGCGCGACCTCGCGGCCGATGCCCGGCAGTCCGAGCTCCTCGGCGACGGCAGCGACGATCGGCACGGCGCGGTCGGCCGCGACGGTCATGACGCCTTCGACCGCGTGCCGGCGGCCGACGTCGACGACCGCGTTCACGTCGGCGAAGTCGACCACCTCGCCCACGTCGGCAACGGCGAGCCCCGGCGCCTCGGCGTTCCGGTCGACGGCGACGACGCGCGCGCCGAGCTCGCGCACGCGCTGCGATCGCGCGCCGCTGGTGCCGGCCCGCGCCGACGAACAGCACCGTCCGTCCATTCACGGCGGCGATGCTATGTCGGTGCGCATCCTGGTGACGGGCATGTCGGGGACGGGCAAGTCGTCGGCGCTCGCCGAGCTCGCCCGGCAGGGCTTCCGGACGGTCGACACGGACGAGCCCGGTTGGAAGGACGGCGAGCTCTGGCGCGAGGACCGCATGGCCGAACTGCTCGGCGAGGATGGGGGCACGCTCTTCGTCTCGGGCTGCGTGCCCAACCAGGGGCGCTTCTACGACCGCTTCGACGCCGTCGTCCTGCTGAGCGCGCCGGCCGACGTGATGCTCGAGCGCATCGACGGCCGGACGAACAACACGTTCGGCAAGTCACCCGAAGAGCGGGCGCGCATCCTCGCCGACCTGGCCGAGGTCGAGCCGCTGCTGCGCGCCGGCTGCACGCATGAGCTCGACGCATCACGGCCGCTCGAGGCCGTCGTCACCGATCTCGCCGCCATTGCCCGCGCCTAAAACCGACCGAAGAACCCGGGACTGTCCCCTGGACGTGGTCCCTTCGGCCATGGCCTTCGTGCCAAGTCTGTGCCGATCTGTCCCTGGAACCGTCCTGCGGAGACGGGGGAGAACGGCGGGGCCTGTCTAAGATCGCCGCGTGGCCCTCGCCGGAAAGCGCGTGCTGATCACCGGCGGCGCCGGCTTCATCGGCTCGACCGCTCGCGCGTCGCCTCGTCGGCGCGAACACCGTGATCGCGGCCGACAACCTGCACCGCGACGCGCTCTCGGGCACGGAGCTGGCCGAGCACCCGAGCTTCGAGTTCCACCAGATCGACGTCATGGACGCGGACGCGATTCGCGAGCTCGCGCAGGGCGTCACGCACATCGTCCACTGCGCCGCGATCGCCGGCGTCGACACCGTCCGCGAGAGCCCCGTCCGGACGATGCGCGTGAACATGATCGGCACCTACAACGTGCTCGAGGCGGCGCTCGCGACGAGGGACACGCTCGAGCGCCTGGTCGAGTTCTCGACGAGCGAGGTCTTCGGCACCCATGCGATCAACGCGCGCGAGGGCCACGTCACGACGATCGGCTCCGTCGGCGAGGCGCGCTGGACATACGCCGTCTCGAAGCTCGCCGGCGAGCACATGGCCCACGCCTACCACGACGAGCTGCGGCTGCCCGCGGTGACGGTGCGGCCGTTCAACGTCTACGGCCCGGGCCAGGTCGGCGGCGGCGCGATCAAGGCCTTCACCGAGGCCGCGCTCGCCGGCCGCGACCTGACCATCCACGGCGACGGCGCGCAGATCCGCGCCTGGTGCTACGTCGACGACATGGTCCGAGGCGTGCTGCGTCTGCCTCGAGCACCCGGCCGCGGTCGGCCAGAGCTTCAACATCGGCAACCCGCGCTCGACGGTGACGATCTACGACCTCGCCCGCCGCATCAAGGCGCTGACCGGCGCCGCCGGCGAGATCGTCTTCCAGCCGCTGCACTACGCCGACGTCGAGATCCGCATCCCCAACGTCGAGAAGGCCCGCGAGCTGCTCGGCTTCGACGCCCAGGTCGAGCTCGACGAGGGCCTCGAGCGGACGGTTGCCTGGTACCGCGCAGAAATTGCTCTTGACAGCCTAGTCAGTAGTCACTAACTTACCGGCATGGCAATCAAGACACGCATGAGCGCCGAGGAGCGGCGCGAGGAGATCCTCGAGGCGGCGCGCTACGAGTTCGCCGAACGCGGGCTGCACGGCACGTCCACCGAGGACATCGCGAGCCGCGCGGGCATCTCGCAGCCGTACGTCTTCCGGCTCTTCGGCACGAAGAAGGAGCTCTTCCGCCGTCGCCGCGCGCGCTGCTTCGCGCGAGACGCTCGAGTGCGATGCGGGACGCCGCCGTCGGCAAGCAGCGGCGAGGAGGCGCTCGACGGCGATGGGCCAGGCGTACATGCGGCTGCTCACGCGGACCCGCGCCGGCTGCGAGCTGCAGATGGAGCTGTACGCTGCCGTCGACGACCCCGATGTCCGCGAGGTCGCGCGCACGGGCTATGGCGAGCTCGTCGCCTTCGTCGAGCGCGCGTCGGGCGAGCCACCCGAGGAGATCACCAGCTTCTTCGCGTACGGGATGCTCCTCAACGTGATGGCCTCGATGGGCCTCGACAGGACGTCCCAGGGCTGGCCGCGGCCGTCTGCTCGCCGGTTGCCCGGGGAGCGAGAGGTGAGCACCTCTTTTCTGTAGAAAGTTAGTGACTACTTACGTAACGAAGGGAGCCGACGTGAGTGCACGGACCAGAACCATCTGGACGTTCGTCATCACCTCGACGGCGCTCTTCATGGTCACGCTCGACAACCTCGTCGTGACCACGGCGATCCCCGTCATCCGCAGGACCTCACGCGTCCCTCGCGAGCCTCGAGTGGACCGTGAACGCGTACACGCTGACGTTCGCGGTGCTGCTGCTCACGGGCGCGGCGCTCGGCGACCGCTTCGGGCGGCGCCGGATGTTCACCATCGGCGTCGGCATCTTCACGCTGGGCTCGATCGCCGCCGCGCTGGCGCCGTCGGTCGAGTTCCTGAATGTCGCGCGTGCCGTCCAGGGCATCGGGCGGCGCGATCGTCATGCCGCTGACGCTGACCATCCTCTCCGCCGCCGTGCCGCCGGCGCGCCGCGGCCTCGCGCTCGGCGCGTGGGGCGGCATCTCCGGCCTCGCCATCGCCTTCGGCCCCCTCGTCGGCGGTGCCATCGTCCAGGGCATCTCCTGGCAGTGGATCTTCTGGCTGAACGTGCCGATCGGGCTCGTGCTGATCCCGCTCGCGTGGTCGCGCCTGTCCGAGAGCTACGGCCCGGCGGCCGGCTCGACCTGCCGGGCCTCGGTCTGGTCAGCGCGGGCCTGTTCGCGATCGTGTGGGGCCTCATCCGCGGCGAACGACCACGGCTGGACGTCGCCCGAGATCGTCGTCCGCGTTCGTGGCCGGCGCGCGTCCTGCTGGTCGCGTTCGTGATGTGGGAGCTGCCGGACGGAGGCGCCGATGCTGCCGATGCGCTTCTTCCGCAACGCCGCGTTCTCGCTGGCGAACCTCTCGTCGCTGTTCATGTTCTTCGGGATGTTCGGCTCGATCTTCCTGCTGATCCAGTTCTTCCAGACGGTGCAGGGCTACACGCCGTTCGGCTCGGGCCTGCGGATCCTCCCGTGGACGCTCGCGCCGATGTTCGTCTCGCCGATCGCGGGCGCGCTGTCCGACCGGATCTCGAGAAGGCCGATCATCGGCGCCGGCCTGGCGCTCCAGTCGGGGCACTCTTCTGGATGGGCCTCGTGGCGACGCCGACGATCGCGTACCGCGACCTGGTCGCGCCGTTCATCATCGCCGGGGTCGGCATGGCGCTCTTCTTCGCGCCGATGGCGAACGTCGTCCTATCGGCCGTCGGCCGGAAGGAGGAGGGCCAGGCATCGGGCGCCAACAACGCGATCCGCGAGCTCGGCGGCGTGTTCGGCGTCGCCGTCCTGGCTGCCGTCTTCGCCCACGTGGGCGGGTACGGGTCGCCGCAGTCCTTCGTGGACGGCATGAACGCCGCGATCCTCATCGGCGCGGGCGTGGTCGGCCTCGGCGCGGTGGCCGCGTTCCTGATCCCGAGCCGCCGCCACGACGAGGCCGAGGAGCTCGTGCCGGACTTCGACGCGGCCTAGAAGTGACTTACCGGGTGGCGGGCACTTCGCCCGCCGCCCGGATCAACTCGTAGCCCTCGCGGAGGAACGGCGTCCGGTCGGAGAGCGTCTCGACGTCGTCCGGCGAGATCGCGCCGTCCTCGGTCACGAACTGCTCGACGAGGTCCGGCGAGGTGAGATCCGTGCGATCGGGGTCGGGCGGCGCCTCGGGTGTTGGGAAGGGCGCCACCTTGATCGACTCCGTGGCGACGAGGACGGGCACGCGCGACTGGGCGGCGGCCTCGGCGATCGCGCGGGTGCCGCGCCGGTTGAGCAGCGTGCCGTCGCGGTAGATCGTGTCGGCGCCGAGCAGCACGAGCTGGCTGCCGCGCGCCTTGGTCGGGCCGGCGTCGTCCTCGACGAGCTCGACCTTGATGCCGGCGCCGCGCAGCTCGTCGGCGAAGTCGCGGCCCTCGCCGTCGGGGTCGCAGGCCGTGCAGAGCAGCCGTTCGGGCGGCGTGTGCAGGACGGCCTCGCGCACGACTGCGGAGGCCGAGTGCGTCAGGACGACGCTCCCCTCGAGCCGCGGCGCGAGCTGCACCGCGATCGAGCGCGCCGCCCGGTCGCGCTGGTCGAGCAGCGCGCGGGCCTCGTCCAGCACGAGCCGGCGCATCTCCGTGGCCGAGAGCGCCCAGCTGCAGCTGGCGGCCGCGACCAGCCGTCCGCACGCCGCCGTGACCGATCCGAGCTCCGGCCGGGCGGCCGCGAGCTCACGTGCGACGGTCAGCAGATGCTCGAGCAGCTCTTCCGCGTCAGGCGCCGGCGTGGCCGCTTCGAGCACCAGCGTCTCGACGGCGTGCCGCGCCAGCCAGCTCCCACCGTGGGAGCGATCGTCGCGAAGTTCAGCGACGCGGAGGGCGTACGCGGGCACCTTGGAGGAAGTCTTGCAGCACGCAGCGGGCCCGGCAAGCCCTCGATCGAGGTAGGTTGCTCGGCCAGATGGCACCTGAGATCGCGGTCGTTGCCGAGCGGCCTGAGCCAGTCCAGCCGGCCGTGTCCGTTGTGGTCACGCTCTACGACGAGGCCGCGACGGTCGACGAGCTCTACCGGCGCGTGGCCGAGACGCTCGACGCCGAGGCGAAGCCGTGGGAGCTGATCCTGGTCGACGATGGCTCGATGGACGGCACGTGGGCCGCGGTCGAGCGCCTGCACGAGACCGACGCGCGCATACGCGGCGTCCGCTTCCGCCGGAATGCCGGCCAGCACCCGGCGATGCATGCGGGCCTCTCGCGCGCGCGTGGAGACGTCGTCGTGACCATGGACGGCGACCTTCAGAACCCGCCGGAGGAGATCCCGAAGCTGGTCGCCGCAGTCGAGGCAGGGAGCGACGTGGCGAGCGGCCGGCGCGTGGGGCGCGCGGACAGCGCGGGGCGGACGGTGCCCTCGCGGGTGATCAACGGGCTGCTGCGGCGCTTCACCGGCGTGCCGATCTCCGACTTCGGCTGTGCGTTCAACGCCTACCGGCGCGAGACGCTCGAGCCGCTCCTCGGCGCGATCGGCCGGCAGAAGTTCACGAAGGCGCTCGTCGTCGCAAGCGGCGCGACGGTCGTCGAGGTGGATGTCGTCCATGCTGCACGCGAGGGCGCGTCGAAGTACTCGCCGCTGCGGTTGCTCCGGCTCGCGCTGCACGTTGTCGTCGGCTTCTGGCCGCAGCCCATCCAGTGGCTCGGCGTCGCGCTCGGCCTGGTGTGCGCGTTCGTCGCGACGGCGCTCGGGATCTACGGCATCGCCTTCTGGATCGACAACTCGAACTTCCCGGGCCCGCTCTTCCTCGGCGTGCTGGTGCTCTACGTGCTCGCGATGCAGGGCTTCGTGCTCGCGCTCGTCGGCGAGTACCTGAGCCGGATCCAGCGCGACGTCGAGGGGCGGCCGCTGTACATCGTCGAGAAGGAGCTGTAGCCGCGCGGTGACAGCAGAGACGCGGTACGCGCTCAGCGGCGACGTCCACATCGCATATCAGGTGACGGGCGACGGGCCCTTCGACCTCGTCTTCGTGCCCGGCTTCGTCACCCACATGGAGCTCCAGTGGAAGATGCCGGGGTTCCCGGACTTCCTGAACGAGCTGGGGACGGTCGCGCGGCTGATCCGGTTCGACAAGCGCGGCACCGGGATGTCCGATCCGGTCAGCGGCGCTCCTAGCCTCGAGACCCGGATGGACGACGCGCGCGCCGTGATGGACGCCGCCGGCTCGCGGCGCGCCGCCTTCTACGGGCTTTCGGAAGGTGCGGCGATGAGCATCCTGTTCGCCGCGACCTACCCGGAGCGGGTCGCGGCGCTGGCCGTCCGCAGCTGCTCGCCGCGAACGATGTGGGCCCCCGACTATCCGTGGGGCCGGAGCGAAGAGGCGTACAGGCTCGAGACGGAGCAGGCGCTGCGCGTGTACGTGGACCGGGACGAGGCGCGGACGGTCGTCCGCCGGATCGGCATGAAGTCCGACGAGGAGGTGGAGGCGTACATCGACCTCCTCCGCTACGGGGCAAGTCCCGGGATGCTGGCCGCGCTGTACGCCATGAACAGGGAGATCGACATCCGCGACGTCCTCCCGACGGTGCACGTCCCGGCGCTCGTCATGCACGGGAGCGACGATCAGATCGTGCCCGTCGACGCCGGCCGGTACACCGCGCAGCGGCTGCGGGCAGCACGCTTCGTCGAGATCGCCGGGCTCGGCCACCTCGCCCTCGGAGGCCCGCTCGCTGACCGCATGAAGGACGAGCTCGAGGGTTTTCTCACCGAGGTGTGGGAGGCGGGCGGGTGGGAGGAGGCGGAAGCAGAGCGCATGCTCGCGACCGTCCTCTTCACCGACATCGTCGATTCGACGACGACAGCGATCGAGCTGGGCGACCGCCGCTGGCGCGAGCTCCTCGAACGGCACAACGCGCTCGTGCGCCGCGAGCTGCTCCGGTATCGCGGCCGCGAGGTCGACAGCGCCGGCGACGGCTTCCTGGCGACCTTTGATGGTCCCGCACGCGCGATCAGCTGCGCGGCCGCGATCGTCGAAGGCGTGCGGGAGCTCGGCCTCACCGTCCGCGCGGGGCTCCATACGGGCGAGTGCGAGATCGCCGACGGCAAGGTCGCCGGGATCGCGGTGCACACGGGCGCGCGCGTGGCCGGCGAGGCGGGCGCGGGGGAGGTGCTCGTCTCCAGCACCGTCAAGGACCTCGTCGCGGGCTCGGGCATCGCGTTCGTCGAACGCGGCGCGCACGAGCTGAAGGGGATCCCCGGCGAGTGGCAGCTCTTCGCGTTGGAGCGGCGCGAGCCGTCGTTGCCCTCATAGACCCAGCACGAGAGCGAGCGCCTCGTCCACGGCTCGGAGCTCGCCCGCTTCGAGGCGACCAGCGGAGCGACCCAGCCGCCCGGGATCAACGACGGTCGTCTGCTCGACGAGAACTCGCGTCTCCGTCCCGGCCAGAACGATCGACGGACGGAAGCTGGCCGGCCGCGCGTTCGTCGAGGTCGGTGAGACCAGGACCGTGCTCAGGCCAAGGAGCTCGTCCGCCTGGACGACGACCGCGTAGCGGGCGCCGCGTTGTTCTCGACCGCGTGTTCGACGCGGCGCGGGGAGACGGAAGACCTCGCCTCGAACCACGTCATTCCTGCAGCGAGGGCGCGAGCTCGGCCAGCTGCTCGCGGATCACGCGCATCTCGTCGCGATCGTTCTGGTCGGCGGCGAGGCGGCGCACCTCGTCACGAATCGCCGAGCGGGCGTGACGTCGCGCGGCGGCTTCCCGGAGAGCCGTCCGGACAGCCTCCGAATCGGTCAGACCGTCGCCGCGGACGACGCTCAGTGCGGCCAGGGACGACTCGTCGAGCCGGACATGGATCGAGCGCGCCATACGCAATGTGTAGCACGAATTGTACTACACGATCGTACCGAAACCGTCACGGGTTCTCGACGGGCTGGTGCTCCACGTGGTCGCCAAGCTGGGCTTCGTGCTCGCGCTCGTCGGCGAGTACCCGAGCCGCATCCAGCGCGACGTCGAGGGCAGGCCGCTCTACATCGTCGAGAGAGAGCTGGGCTGGCCGCAGTACGCTCAGCGGGATGACCTGCTCGAGCTGCGGTGCGGCGAACCGCGAAGGACGCAAGTTCTGCGCCGAATGCGGCGCGCCGCTCGACCGCGCGCCTGCCCGGCGTGCGGGGCCGCGAACGAGCCCGGCGAGCGCTTCTGCGGCGAGTGCGGCGCGGCACTCACGTCTGACGCGCCCGCGGTCAGCCGTGCGGCGCCGACCGCCGAGCGCCGGCTCGTCTCCGTCCTCTTCGCCGACCTCGTCGGCTTCACGCCGCTCTCGGAGTCGCGCGACGCCGAGGAGGTGCGCGAGCTCCTCTCGCGCTACTTCGACACCTGCCGGCGGCTGATCGAGCTCTACGGCGGCACGGTCGAGAAGTTCATCGGCGACGCGGTGATGGCGGTCTGGGGGACGCCGACGGCGACCGAGGACGACGCCGAGCGGGCGGTGCGGGCTGCGCTCGACCTCGTCGCGGCCGTCTCGGCGCTCGGCGACGAGGTCGGCGCGCCGGAGCTGCGCGCGCGTGCCGGCGTGCTCACCGGCGAGGCGGCCGTCACGATCGGCGCCGAGGGCGAGGGCATGGTCGCGGGCGACCTCGTCAACACCGCGTCGCGGATCCAGTCGGCCGCCGAGCCGGGCACGGTCTTCGTCGGCGAGGCGACGCGGCGCGCGACCGAGCAGACGATCGTCTACGAGGAGGCCGGCTACGCACGAGCTGAAGGGCAAGGCGGAGCCTGATCACGCTCTGGCGGGCGCTGCGCGTCGTCGTCGGGCCGCAGCGGCGCGCTCAAGTCGGCAGGGCTCGAGGCGCCGTTCGTCGGCCGCGACCGCGAGCTGCGCCAGATCAAGGACCTCTTCCACGCCTGCGCCGAGGAGCGCAGGGCGCACCTCGTCTCGGTCACCGGCATCGCCGGGATCGGCAAGTCGCGCCTGGCGCTGGGAGTTCTACAAGTACTTCGACGGGATCGCCGAGACCGTCTACTGGCACCGCGGCCGCTGCCTCTCCTACGGCGAGGGCGTCACCTACTGGGCGCTCGCCGACATGGTGCGCATGCGCTGCCGGATCGCCGAGGACGAGGAGCCGGCGTCCGCGCTGGCGAAGCTGCACGCGACGCTGGAGGAGCACATCCTCGACGCCGAGGAGCGGGGCTTCGTCGAGCCGCGCCTCGCGCAGCTGCTCGGCGCTGGCCGAGCACCAGGCGCGCGACCAGCAGGACCTCTTCGCCGCCTGGCGGCTCTTCTTCGAGCGGCTGGCCGAGAGCTATCCGACGGTGCTCGCCTTCGAGGACATGCAGTGGGCCGACGCGAGCCTGCTCGACTTCGTCGAGTACCTGCTCGACTGGTCGCGCAGCCACCCGATCTTCGTGATCACGCTCGCCCGGCCGGAGCTGCTCGAGCGGCGGCCGACCTGGGGCGCCGGCCAGCGCAGCTTCACCTCGCTCTACCTCGAGCCGCTGTCGCCGCGAGGCGATGGAGGAGCTGCTGGCCGGGCTCGTGCCGGGGCTTCCCGGACGCGCTCCGCGACCAGATCCTCGCCCGCGCCGAGGGCGTCCCGCTCTACGCGGTCGAGACGGTGCGGATGCTGCTCGACCGCGGCCTGCTCGTCCAGGAGGGCTCCGCCTACCGGCTGACGGGACCGGTCGAGGCGCTCGAGGTGCCGGAGACGCTGCACGCGCTGATCGCGGCCCGGCTCGACGGGCTCTCCGCGGAGGAGCGGCGGCTGCTCCAGGACGCGGCCGTGCTCGGCAAGACGTTCACGAGCGACGCGCTGGCCGCGCTCGCGGGCTGCCGAGGCCGAGCTCGAGCCGCTGCTCACCTCGCTCGTGCGCAAGGAGGTGCTCGGCGTGCAGGCCGACCCCCGCTCGCCCGAGCACGGCCAGTACGGCTTCCTCCAGGACCTCGTGCGCCACGTCGCCTACGAGACGCTCTCGAAGCGGGAGCGTCGGGCCCGGCACCTCGCCGCGGCCGAGCCACCTGAGCGCTGCGTTCGCCGCCGACGAGGACGAGGTGGTCGAGGTGATCGCCTCGCACTACCTCGCCGCCTACGAGGCCGCCCCCGACGCCGAGGACGCCGCCGAGATCAAGCGGCAAGGCGCAGGCGATGCTCGTGCGGGCCGGCGAGCGCGCCGAGTCGCTCGCCGCGGCCGCGGAGGCCAGGCGCTACTTCGAGCAGGCGGCGGAGCTCACGGAGGATCCGTCGGAGCGGGCGGCGCTGCTCGACCGGGCGGGCGAGATGGCCGCGAGGGCCGGCGATCCGGACTCGGCGCGCCGGCTGTTCGAAGAGTCGATCGAGCTGCACGAGGCAGCAAGGCGACACGCATGCCGCCGCCCGCGTCCTCTGGAGGCTCGGGAGGCTCGACGCGTTCACACGGGGCGTCGCGACGAGGCAATGGCACGGATGGAGCGCGCGTTCGCCGTCATCTCGGCCGACGAGCCCGACGAGGATCTCGCGCTGCTGGCGGCGGCGCCTTGCGCTCGGCTACTGGTACAGCGGCGACCTCGAGCGTGCGGCCGAGCGGGCCGAGCTGGCGCTCGACATCGCCGAGGCGCATGCGTACCCGGCGGCCGCTCGCGGTCGCGCTGCGCGCGAAGAGCGCGCGTCGCCCAGAGCCGGGGACACGCCGAGGAGTCCGGGGCGCTCCTCAAGCGCGTCCCTCGAGATCGCGCTCGAGCACGACCTCGTCGACGACGCGAGCAGCTGCTACTTCATCCTCTCCGACCAGTGCTTCCGCCGCGACGAGTACGCCGACGCGCTCGGATACCTCGACGAGGCCCTCGCCCTCGCACGGAAGCTCGGGAACCGGCCGCAGGAGTGGGCCGTGCTGGCCGAGCGGACGTACCCGCTGTACATGCTCGGCCGCTGGGACGAGGCGCAGGCGGACGAGCGCCGAGTTCACGCAGGAGCAGATCGACGCCGGCGGGATCGTGCTGAGCCTGCTCCAGTCGGCCGTCGAGATCCACATCCAGCGCGGCGAGCTCGACGGCGCACGCCGCATCTTCTCGATGTTCTCGCGCCTCGAGGAGTCCACCGACGTCCAGGAGCGCTCCTGCTACCTCGGCTCGCGCGCCTGCGCTGCACCGGGCGGAAGGCCGGCTCGCCGGAAGCGCTCGCCGACGGCGAGGCGACCATCGAGGTGGGCCGCACGCTTCGGCATCTCCGCACCAGGCGCGTCAAGCAGGGCCTCGTCGAGGCGGTCGAGGCGGCGTTCGCACTGGGCGAGTCGGCGAAGATCGAGGAGCTGCTCGCCTCGTCGAGAGCGTTCCGGCCGGCTCGCGGCCGCCGTACCTCGACGCCCAGGCGAGGCGCTTCCGCGCCCGCCTCGGCAGGGGACGCGGCCGGGCTACGAGGCCGCCGCCGAGCAGTTCCGCGAGCTCGGCATCCCCTTCTGGCTCGCGGTCACGCTGCTCGAGCACGGCGAGCTGACGGGCGACGAGTCGCTGCTGGCCGAGGCGCGGGAGATCTTCGAGCGGCTGGGCGCCCGACCCTGGCTCGATCGCGTCGACGCCGCCGTCGGCTCGCAGCGGCAGCAGGTCCCGGCCTGACCGCGTGGGCCGCGGCCACTAAGCTCCCGCACTCATGCAGAAGCGCGTCCTTGTCACCGGCGGCGCCGGGTTCATCCCGTCGAACTTCATCCGCCACCTGCTCGCGGCGACCGAGTACGACGTCGTATCGCTCGACGCGCTCACCTACGCGGGCAACATCGACAACCTCGCCGACGTGCTCTCGCACCCTCGGCTCTCGTTCGTGCAGGGCGACATCTGCGACGAGGCGCTCGTGCGTGAGGTCGTCGAGGAGGTCGACGTGATCGTCAACGCCGCCGCCGAGTCGCACGTCGAGAAGTCGATCGAGGAGGGCGGCCGCGAGTTCGTGGCCACCAATGTCGACGGCACGCGGATCCTGCTCGATGCGATCCGCGCGCATCCGGTCGAGCGGTTCATCCTCATCTCGTCGAGCGAGGTCTACGGCACCGCCGAGTCCGACCCCATGGACGAGGAGCACGCGCTCAACCCGCGCAGCCCGTACGCGGCCACGAAGGCCGGCGCCGACCGGCTCGCATACAGCTACTGGACGACGTACGACCTCCCGATCGCGATCGTGCGGCCGTTCAACAACTACGGGCCGCGCCAGCACCCGGAGAAGGTCGTCCCGCGGTTCATCACCCAGGCGCTCCTCGACGAGCCGCTGACCATCCACGGCAACGGCGACGCCAGCCGGGACTGGCTCTTCGTCGACGACGATGCCGAGGCGATCGAGGCGATCATCGCCGCGCCGCTCGACGACGTCGCCGGCGAGGTCTTCAACATCGCCACCGGGATCGACATCTCCGTCTCGGAGATCGCGGACGCGGTGCTCGACCTGCTGGGCAAGCCCGATGACCTCAAGCAGTTCGTCGACGAGCGCCCCGGCCAGGTGCACCGCCACATCGGCTCCACCGAGAAGGCCGAGCGCGTGCTTGGCTGGCGCGCGGGCACCACCTTCGAGCAGGGGCTCGAGCGCACCGTCGCCTGGTATCGGGAGAATGAGGCGTGGTGGAGGGCGGCGCGCCCGGCGCCGGCCGGCGTCTTCTCGTCCTAAGCGCGGGGCCCGCGCAGCTCGGCCTGCTCCGCGCCGCGCGCGCGAGAGACCTGTTCGTCATCGCGGCCGACCGCGACGCCTCTGCCGTCGGCTTCCCGCTCGCGGACCGACGCGCGGTCATCTCCGCCGAGGACGAGCAGGCGATCGCACGGCTTGCCGAGGCCGAGCACGTCGACGGCCTGATCGCGCCCGGGACCGACTGGCCTGTCGGGATCGCGGCCCGCGTCGCCGATCGGCTCGGCCTGCCTCACCCGATCTCGCCGGACGCGGCGACGGCCGCGACGAGCAAGCCCCGCCAGCGCGAGCTGCTCGAAGAGGCGGGCGTCCCGCAGCCGCGCTGGATGGTCGGCCACTCGCCCGACGAGGGCACGATGCCGCCGCCCTGCGTCGTCAAGCCGCCGGACCGCCAGGGGCAGCGCGGGCTCTCGGTCGTCCGCGACCGGCAGGAGCTCGCCGACGCAGCCGAGCGCGCGAACGCAGAGTCGCGCACCGGCGGCTGGCTCGTCGAGGAGCTGATCGACGGGCCGGAGATCACCGTCAACGGTTTCTCGGTCGACGGCCGCTTTCACAGCGTTGACGGTCACCGACCGGCTCGTCGCGGAGCCGCCCGCGTTCGGCGTCGCGCTGGCGCACGCCTGGCCGTCGGAGCAGAACCCCGGCGCGATCGCCGCCGACGCCGCGCGCGCGCTCGGCATCGCCAACGGCCCGACCTACACGCAGATCCGCTTCGGCGCAGACGGCCCGAAGGTGATCGAGGTCGCGGCCCGCCTCGGCGGCGGCCACGACGCCGAGCTCTGTCACGCCGCGATCGGAGTCGACCTGAACGGCGCCGCGATCGCCGCCGCCTTCGGCGACCCGGTCGACGAGGGCGCGCTGAGCCCACGGCCCCGTGCGGGCGGCGCCTGCGTGCGCTTCCTCGTCGCGCCACGCGGCGTGCTCGACGCGGTCGACGGCCTCGCCGAGGCGGCGGCGGCGCCGGGCGTGCTCGACGTCCGCATGTACCGCCAGCCCGGCCATCGCTTCGGCCTGCTGCGCACAGGCCCCGACCGGGCCGGTGCCATCATCGCGACCGGCGCGACCCGCGACGCCGCGCTCGCTCAACGCCGACGCGGCGGCCGAGCGCATCACATTCCGCGTCACGTAGGGGCTGCGTTCAACTCGAACCAAAAGGTTGATCCTTGTCCTTCCTCGCTAGAGAACCCGATTCGTCCTCCGTGCGCTTCGACGATTTCGCGGGCAAGGGCGAGTCCAAGCCCGACTCCTGGCACACCGCTCTCAAACGCATCTCCACGGAAGAATTTCGTGAACACTCGCGCCTGGTGCTCGTGCCGAATACCCGACCCTTGGTCGCTGATGGCGGCCCGCACGATTCCGTCGTCTCCGGAACCACTGACGGAGATGCGGCTGCCGACGGGCGAGTACTTCGCTGCGTTCGTGAGCAGGTTGCTCACGACCTGAGTGAGACGGCCGGCATCTCCGACCACGAACAGCCCTTCTGCGGGCACATCGATGACAATGTCGTGCGTACCCGGATCCGCAGCAGCCAACTGCGCCTCTTCTCGGAGAATCGTCGCAAGATCGAGCCTTGTCACGTTCAGTGCGACTCGGGCGCTGTCGAGCTCGCCGGGGCTGAGGAAATCATCAGCCAGGCGCTGAAGTCGTCGGCCCTGCTCGTCAATGACTCCGGCGTACTTGGACAGGGTGCTGTGGTCGAGCGTGCGAGTAAGCATGAGCCGTGCGTATCCGAGGATGCTTGACAGCGGCGTTCTGATCTCGTGGGAGACGATCGTGATCAGTTCCGCTTTCGCCCGCTCGCTCTGCCGGAGTTCTTCGTTTTGCGCCTCGAGGCGGCGCCTTTCCCTTGCGAGTGATGTCGCCATGGCGTTGAACGCGATGTTGAGCTTTCTGATGTCGGCAGGGCCGGTTGGCGGTATGCGGGGTGAGAGGTCGCCTGCTGCAATGCGCGTCGCTGCCGCGGCAACATCCCGCACGGGTCGAGCGACGGCGCGAACAAAGGAGAGGTACACAAATGTGAGGGCGAGGGCGGTCGCGACGAGGGCGGCTGCTGCGACCGCGACCGCTTCGTCCGCACGGTCCCTGGCAGACGATGCGCTTCGAGCCGCGATCTCGTCCTCGTCTGCGAGGAGTCGCGTTAGGTTTGTTCTCACGTGACCGATCCGTAGCAGTCCCTCAGAGGTTGCGACCAGCGAGAGCGCAGCCGCAGGATTCTGCTTGGCGATCGCGATCAAGGGCGTCGCGTAATCCGTGATGTAGGAGTCGGTTTCTGCGGCGAGTGCCTCAGCAACTGGGGCGAGCGAAGGCTGCGCGGCGAGAAGCCGCTGGAGGGTTCCGGTAGCGACGGCGAGTCGCGCGCGGTCGTGATCCCAACTCTGCAGAATCAGACTGTTGCGCGTGAGGATGAAGCCGCGGAGCGTCTGCTCCATAGTGTCGAAAAGCTGCTCGACGCGGAGCGTCGCCGCAGTAACGCGTCTCGCGCGAACTTGTTCGTCCGTCGCACTCCGTAGATCGGTGAGAGCAATCAGCACGAAGGCAAATGCCACCGCCAGCAGTACGGCGAAGATCCCGAACAGGGCCAGTATCCTGACCACAATCGGCGCCCCGGCGATGGCGGCGGTAGTCGTTCTGAGCTTGCCTCTTACGCTGACCAAAGGAGCTCCGACCAATCTCTCAGCCCGATGTTGAGAGCAGGTCCCTCGCTAGCGCAGAGAGTTCATCCGGATCGAATGGCTTGGCGATGAAGGCGTCGGCTCCGGCTTCCCGCGCTCTTCTGCGGTCGGGCTCGTCGGTGAATGCGGAGATGACGATCGTTCTCGCCCGTGGAAGATCCGCTTGGTTGCGCGCGTGCGCGACGATGTCAAGGCCCGATCCTGTCGGCATCATGACGTCAACGAGGATCAGATCGGGCCGGAAGCTATCGGTCGCTTCTATCGCTTCGGCCACTGTGGCCGCCTCTTCGAATATGTAGTCGCCGATCAGCGAGATGCGCATCAGGTCGCGCAGCGCGGGCTCGTCGTCACAGATCAGGACGCGAGAGGTTTCGGCACGCCTGATCACGCTACGAGACGGAACACGAGTAGCTCTCTGGCGGGCTTCTGCCCGAGGGAGGTCACCGTTAACGTGCCGCGCACGCCGTTGTACAGCCTGGTTCCTCCGACTACGGCAAGTTCGTAAATGAGGCGCGAGCCAATGGCACCCTCGGCGACGAGTTCCCCCCGAGGAAGGAAGTAGGTCGCTGAACAATTCTGCGAGTGGGTACCTGTCGCGACGCAGACCATCTCGCCGCGACCGATTGGCTTGGGAGTGATCCTCTTGTTGTAGAGCGCGACCTTGTAGACGTCGATATCGCCGATGCTCTTTCCTCGTCGGCCGAGATCGATGTGGCCGCGTCGTGTGCTGAGGTCGGTGATGGAAACCGTGCCGGGTCCGTTAAGCCCATGTGAGATCGGAACGAGAACCGCGAGTGATGCGGTCGCACCTGCCGCGGAGACAATCCCACGCGTCACATCAGCCCTTTCTCGGTCGTCCGTGCGTTCCCTGCGGCCGGTGTACAGCCACGGCGGTCTGGCGATGCTATTCAAGCGCCGGAGGCCGAGCGCCGTAGGGGCCCCTCATTGGCGTGGCCTGAACGTACGCTTCCGCGCTATGCAGACCGCGCGACAGCGCCGGGCGACATTCCTCGGCTTCCAGCCGCCCGCCGTCGGCGACGAGGAGGTCGCCGCGGTTGCCGAGACGATCCGCTCCGGCTGGCTCACGACCGGCCCAAAAGCGGCCGAGCTCGAGCAGCGCTTCGCCGAGCTCTGCGGCGCGCCGCACGTCCTCGCCGTCTCCTCCGGCACCGCCGCGCTCCACCTCAGCCTGCTCGCGCTCGGCGTCGGGCCCGGCGACGAGGTGATCACGACGCCGATCACCTGGCCCGCGACCGTCAACGTGATCGTTCACTGCGGTGCGCGGCCGGTCCTGGCCGACGTCAACGACCACGACCTCAACCTCGACCCCGACGACGTCCGCCGGCGGATCACCGAGCGGACCAAGGCGGTCATGCCCGTCGACCTCGCCGGCCAGCCGGCCGACCTCGACGCGTTCGCGCAGCTCGGACTGCCGATCGTGGAGGACGCCGCGCACGCCGCCGAAGCCCGCTACCGCGGCCGCCCGATCGGCTCCGTCGCCGACATCACCTGCTTCTCGCTCTACGCGACCAAGAACATCGCCGCCGGCGAGGGCGGCCTCATCGCGACCACGCGCGCAGACCTCGCCCAGGCCGTCGACGATCTCCGCGTCATGCGCCGCGGCCACGGCTCGCTGTACGACATCCCGCGCGCCGGCTACAAGGCCAACCTCTCCGACGTCCTCGCGTCGATCGCGCTCGTCCAGCTCGACAAGCTCGAGACCCACCGCGAGGCGCGCCGCCGTCAGTTCGAGCTCTACGACGAGGCCGTCGCCGAGCTGGACGGCATCGAGCCGCTCGGCCGCCACCCGCAGAGACACCCACGCCATGCACCTGTACGTCGTGCGCGTGAACCCGGAACAAGCCGGCGGCACCCGCGACGACTACCAGCGCCTGCTCGCGGAGGAGAACATCGGCACGAGCATCCACTTCCTGCCCGTCCACCGGCTGAGCGCCTACCGGGAGC
Organism: uncultured Thermoleophilia bacterium; assembly: GCA_963710465.1. Classification (GTDB taxonomy): domain Bacteria; phylum Actinomycetota; class Thermoleophilia; order Gaiellales; family Gaiellaceae; genus JACVRM01. The sequence goes on along the minus strand of CAVQAQ010000017.1, from coordinate 22,699 downwards.
TGCCCGCCGAGGGCCTGCCCAACGCAGAGCGGGCCGGCGCCGAGGTGCTGTCGCTACCGATCTCGCCCGCGCACTCGGACGACGACATCCGCGACGCGGTCGCCGCGCTGCGCCGCGTCCACGAGCGCCTCGCGTGAGCCGCCCCATCCGCCTCGCGGTGACGCTGGGCGTGACGGCCCTCTGCGTCGCCTACATCCTCTGGAAGATCGACCTGGCCAAGACCGCCGACGTGCTCAAGGACGCGGACTTTGGCCTCTTCGCTCTCGCGACCGCGATCATGATCGTCACCACCGTCCCGATGGCGTGGCGTTGGCAGCAGCTGCTCGGCGCCCGCGCGATCCGCGAGCCGCTCTCCTGGCTCACACGCACCTACTTCATCGCCTACACCGCCAACCAGGTGCTGCCGACCTCGCTCGGCGGCGACGCCGTCCGCATCGTCGAGGTCGCCCGCCGGAATCCGGGCAGCGCCGGCGTCGCCACAGGCAGCGTGATCCTCGACCGCGCGCTGGGCGGCATCGCCACGGTCGTGCTCGGCGCGATCGGCTTCGCCCTTGCCGTGGGCCGCTACGACATCAACGGCTACCTGTGGGTCGAGGGCATCTTCATCGTCGGCACCGTCGTCCTCGGCTTCATCTTCTTCTCGTCCTGGGCGCGCCGCCATCTCGTCCGCTTCGTGCCGCTCGCACGCCGGCTCAGGATCGAGCGCCCGGCGCGCGCCGTCTACGAAGGCGTTCACGCCTACCGCAAGGACGGCCGGCTGCTCGTCTGGCTCGCGGTGGTCACGCTGGGCGTCCAGGTCATCCGCATCCTCCCGGTGTGGCTCTGCGCCCGCGCGGTCGGGATCGACCTGTCCGTGCGCCCGTTCTACGTCATGGGGCCGGTGCTCTTCATCGTCCTGCTCTTCCCGTTCACGATCAACGGGATCGGCGTGCGCGAGGCCTTCTTCGTGAGCTTCCTGGGCGCGCTCGGCGTCGATCCCGACCAGGCCTTTGCCGCCGGCTTCCTGTTCTTCCTCGTCACCGTCACGTTGGCGCTGCCCGGGCTCGGGATCCTGCTCTGGGAAGGGATGCGCGGCGCCGCGCGGCCGGATCTCCGCCGCAGCACGGGATAGGCTGCCATGGCGGCCGGGGTCTCCGCGATCGTCGTCACTTTCAATGCGATGCCGTACATCGACAGGTGCCTCGAGAGCGTCCGGGGCCACGAGACGATCGTCGTCGACAACGGTTCCACCGACGGAACCGTCGAGGTCGTGCGCGAGCGGTTCCCCGAGGTCCGGCTCGTCGAGCAGGACAACCTCGGCCTCGGCGCCGGCTGGAACCGCGGCATGCGCGAGGCGACCGGCGAGTGGTTCCTCATCCTCAACGCCGACGCATGGATGGTCGAGGGCGCGACGGAGAAGCTGGCCGAGTTCGGAGACTCCCGCGCCGACGCGGCCGTCGTCGGGCCGCGCCTGCGCTACCCGGACGGGCGCCTCCAGCGCTCCGTGCGCGGCTTCCCGACGCAGTGGCGGCTGGCCACGGAGTTCTTCGGCCTGCGCAAGCTCGGGCCGCGGACGGAGCTCTTCAACGCCTTCTACGGGAACGGCTTCGAGTACGACGAAGTTCGCGAGGTGGACTTCGTGATGGGCGCGTGCATGCTCGTGCGCCGCGCGGCCGTCGACGAGGTCGGCGGGCTCGACGAGGCCTACTTCCTCTTCAGCGAGGAGGTCGACTGGATGTACCGCTTCCGGCAGGCCGGCTGGAAGGTGCTCTTCTTCCCGGGCGCGGAGGCCTTCCACGTGTACGGCGCCTCGCACGGCGGCCGGATGTTCAGGGAGCTGGTCCGGGGCCACGTGCGCTTCATGGCCAAGCACCACGGGCTGCGCGCGGCCGAGCGCACGCGCCGGCTGCTCCGCTTGTCGCTGCTGGTGCGCGGCGCGGTGTTCCGCGGCGAGCGTGGCCAGGCCTACCGCGACGCGGCCGCCTACCTCGGCTCGGCGCCGGTCGCCCAGCTGGCGGGGGTGAGCGCATGAGCGGGACGATCGAGCTCGACCGCTCGTACGCCCGCTCGCGGCCGACCTTCGCCTTCTCGGCGCTGCTGCCGCTCCTCGTCGTCCCCGGCCTGCTCGCCGCCCGGCTGCTCCCCGAGAACGGCGTGGGCCTCGCGCTTCGGCTCGCCTTCGCCACCGGCTGCGTCCTCTTGCCGGGCTTCCTCGTCGCGCGCGCGCTCGCGCTGCGCGGGATCGCGGCGACGCTGCCGCTCGCGCTCGCTGCCGTGGCACTGGCGATGGCGGTGATGTTCGCGCTTGGCGGCTCGATCGAGACGGCCGTCATCACGCTCGCCGCGCTGACGGCCATTGCGCTGCCGTTCGCCGTGCGCGGCGTGCGCGTCCAGCCGAAGCGTCGGCACGCTACTGCTCCTCGGCGGCGGCGTCGTGCTCGGCGCGGCGCTCTGGCGGGTGGCACCGGGGCTCTCCGGTGACGCGCTCTTCCACCTCGCGCGCGTGCGCAAGCTCGACACCCTCAACGGGCTCTCGCTGCACGCGGTCGACGAATTCGTCGACGGCGGCCTGCACCCCGGCTACGCGTTCCCACTCTGGCACGGGTTCCTGGCGCTGATCGCCGACCTCGCCGGCGTCGACCCGGCGCTCGTCCTCCGGCACGAGTCGAGCATCCTCGCGCCGCTGGCCGTGCTGGTCGCGTACGAGGCGGGCCACGCGCTCTTCAACAGCCGCGCCGCCGGCGTCGCCGTCGCGGTCGCGCAGGTCGGGCTGATCTCGCTCGCGCCGGGCTCGGGCGGCGCCTACAACGCGCTGGCCCTGCCGCCGACGGCGAGCCGCCAGCTGCTCGTCCCGGCCGCGATCGCGCTCTTCTTCGCCTACCTGCGCACGCGCTCGACCGCGATGCTCCCCGCACTCGCCGCGTCGGGGCTCGCGATCGCGCTCGTGCACCCCACGTACGCCGTCTTCCTCGCCGTGCCGCTCGCCGGCTACCTCGTGGCGCGCACGATCATGGCCCGCCCCCGCGGCGAGTTCGTGCCCGCCGCGATCGCCTTCGGCGCGTTCTCGGCGCCGATGATCGCCGTCTCCGCGGCGCTGCTCCCGATCGTGCACAAGACGGTCTCGCACGACCCGGGCGCGACAGCGCTTCAGGCTGCGATCGCGAAGTACCCTGACCAGCTCGACGTCTTCTCCGACGCCAGCTACCGGCTCGCGCCCGAGCTCTTCGGCCGGGGCGGCGCGATCGCGATCGCAGCGCTCGTGATGCTCCCGCTGGCGGCGCTCGTCCCGCTGCGGCGCTGGTCGGCGTTCGTTCTCGGCGGCTCGCTCGCCGTCCTGACCGTCACCCTCACCTCGGCGCTCTTCCCGACCTTCGCCGACCTCGTCTCGATCTCGCAGGCCCGCCGCGCGGCAGGCTTCCTGCCGTTCGCGTTCGCCTTCGCCGGCGGCCTCCTCGTGCTGGCCACGCTGCTGCGCTTCTGGGTGCTCCCGCTCGCGCTCGCAGCCGGGATCGGCCTCCAGGTCGCCTTCCCGGGCGACTTCGGCTACCGGCTCCACGGCGGCGGGCCGGCGTACGTCACGTGGGCGGCCGTGCTCGGCGGCTGGGCGGCGTTCGCGGTCGCCGCGATCATCCGCTGGCCCGGGCTGCACGAACGCGCCGAAGGGCTCGGCGCGCTCGCGGCGGTCCTCTTCGTGTTGCCGGTCGGCGTGCACGCGGCGGCGAACTGGACGACTCCCCCGCGCGACACCACGCACGACCTCACGCCCGGGCTGCGCGCCGCGCTCAAGAGCCGGACCACGCCGGGCCAGGTCGTGTTCTCCGACGCCGATACGAGCTACCGGATCGGCGCCTTCCTGCCGGTCTACGTCGCCAACGATCCGCCGGCGCACGTCGCCGACACGACCGAGAACCGGCCGTACCGGCGCTACGACGACGCGGTCGAGTTCCTCAAGACCGGCGACCTCTCCATCCCGCGCCGCTACGGCGCCGAGTGGATCGTCATCAACCGCAACCGCTTCCTCACGCCGATGCCGATCAAGCCGGTCTGGCAGGACGCCACGTACAGCCTGTACCGCCTCCGGTAGTGCGCATCCTGATCGTCACGATGTACTGGCCGCCCGCGGGCGGCGGCGGAGTCCAGCGGCCGCTCAAGTTCGCCACCTACCTGCCGGCGCTCGGGATCGAGACGCACGTGCTGGCGCCCGAGGACTCGAAGTGGATCCACCGCGACGACGAGCTGCAGCCACCGAGCCAGGCCTGGGTGCACCGCGTCCGCTACATCGGCCCGCGCGCGCGGCGCCCGGCGGAGGAGCTGCACGGCAAGGGTGGGCTCGAGCGCCTCGGGACGCAGGCGTCGCTCGCGTTCCGCCGCGCGCTCGTCCCCGACGCGAGCGTGACCTGGAACGCGACGGCGATCCCCGCCGCGATCCAGGCGGTGCGCCGCGAGGGCATCGACGTCATCCTGACCACCTCGCCGCCCGGCTCCGTCCATCTCGTCGGCGCGGCCGCGAAGAAGGCGACCGGCGTGCGCTGGATCGCCGATCTCCGCGACTCGCTCGTCGCGCACCCGCACCGCCGCGCCGAGAGCACGCGCCGTGCGCGTGAAGGAGAAGGTCGAGGGCGGCGTCGCGCGCCTGGTCGCGCGCTCCGCCGACGCGATCGTGACCGTGTCGGATGCGATCGCCGACGAGGCGCGCGCGCTCGGCCCGAAGGGCCAGGTGCTGACGATCTCGAACGGCTCCGACTTCGAGGACTTCGCCGGCCTCGAGTACCACCGCGGCGAGCGGCTGCGCATCACGCACACGGGCAGCTTCTTCGGCAAGCGCGACCCCAAGCCGTTCCTCGAGGCGCTCGCCTCCTCGGACGTGGACGCGGTCGCCCGCTTCGTCGGCGGCTTCCGCAGCGAGGACCGGGAGTGGGCCGAGCAGCGCGGGCTCGGCGACCGGCTCGAGCTCTTCCCCTACGTGCCGCGCCGGCGCTCGCTCGAGCTGCAGCGCGACTCGGAGGCGCTGCTCCTGCTGATCCCCGAGGCGGGCGGCCGCGGCCGCGGCGTGCTCTCCGGGAAGGTGTTCGAGTACCTGGCGGCAGAGCGGCCGATCCTCGCGGTCGTCCCGACCGACGGCGCCGCCGCCGAGCTGCTGCGCGAGACCGGCGCCGGCATCGTCGTCGCGCCCGACGACATCGACGGCATGCGCGCCGCGCTCGAGGAGCTCGACGCGCGCTTCAAGGCCGGCACGCTCGACGCGACGCCGCTCAGCGACGAATGGCGCGAGCGGCTCTCGCGGCGCACGCGCGTCGAGGAGCTCGCCGAGCTGGTGAGGTCGCTCGCATGACCAGGGTCGCCGCCTGGCTCTTCCTCGCCTCGCTCTTCGTCATGACCTTCGAGAAGGTGCACTGGAACGTCGCCGGCACGATCAACCTCTCCGACATCGTCACGGCCCTCTTCCTGCTGGCGCTGCTGTTCGCCTGGGTCGAGGAGGGCGGCGGCGTCGGGACGGTGTCGCGGACGGTGGTGATCGCGGCCGCGTTCGGGGCCACGTTCCTCGCCGTCTACCTGATCGGCTTCTGGGACCTCGACACGACCGACGCCCTGAACCAGTTCGTGAAAGGCGTCGTCAAGTGGGGCGTCCACTTCACGTTCCTCGTCGTCGGGCTCGCCTACCTCGTGCGCCGCACGCAGGCGTTCTACTGGCGCGCGCTGACCGCGTTCATCGCCGGCTTCGCGGCCAACGCGGCGTACGGCGTCCTCCAGCTGATCTACGCCGAGCGCGGCGGCGACCTCGACTCGGTCGTGCTGTCGCCGCTGACCGGCGGGGCGAGCTCGATCAACATCTACGGCGCGGTCGGCGGCCAGAGCGTCTACCGCCCGAACGCGCTCACCGGCGACCCGAACCACCTCGGCGTGATGCTCGTGGTGCCGCTGCTGGTGCTGACGCCGCTCTATCTGCGCCTCGAGAAGGACCACCGCTGGCGGCGCCCGCTCGCCGTCCTGCTCGCGTTCCTCCTGATCGTGGAGATCGCGACGCTGTCGCGCTCGGCCGTGCTCGGGCTCGTCGTGGGCATGCTCGTCCTGCTGCTGCCGTACCGGCGGCACTTCCTGACCGCGCGCTTCCTCGTCCCGCTTGCCGGAGTGGCGGTCGTGCTGCTCGCGGTGGTGAGCCGCCGCCAGAACTTCTTCGAGACGGTGATCAAGTCGCGCATCAAGACGAACGCGGCGACGGCCTCGCCGCACTTCGACGTCTACAGCTTCATCCCGAATGTGCTGCACCAGCACCCGCTGTTCGGGCTCGGCTACAACAACTTCTCGGTCTACTACGAGTTCGTCACCGGCAAGTCGAACTGGGGGCCGCACTCGTTCTACGTGGCGCTGTTCGTGGAGACCGGCATCGTCGGCGCCGCCGTCTTCGCGGCGTTCCTCGTCTGGGTCTTCCACCGGCTGGGCGTCGCCCGTCGCCTCGGCCGCCGCCTCGCCGAGCTGCACGACCCGCTCGCGCGGCGCGTGCGCCCGCTCGCCTGGGGCTTCACCGCGGCGCTCGCCGGCACGCTCGCCGCGAACGCCTTCTACCTCACCATCCCGTTCTACTACTTCTACGCCCTCGCGATGCTCGCCCTCGCCGTGCCCGTGGTGTTCGCGCGGCACGAACGGACGGATCCTTAACAGGGACAGTCCCTGTTAAGGACGCACCGATTCTCACCACCTCCCCATGAAGGGCAACCTCGTGTTGGCCGGCGGTGCGCTCCGCCTCTACCGCCCGATCCTGATCGTGCCGAAGGCGTCCGAAAACAAGGGCGTGGTGAACGTCTGCGCACTCGGCCGGACGCCGGATGGCTCCTGCGCTCCATCTCGTGATGAAGTGCCGTAGGGTGGACGGCACAACAACACGTTCCGCCAGAGGAGGAGACAATGGTCCTGGCAACGGCGAAGATCGGGGATTTCGACCGCTTCTGGAATACCTTCTCAACCAAGGGCGCTGAGAAGCGAAAGCAGCACGGTTCCAACGGGGCGCACGTCTTTCGGGATCCAAATGAGAGCGACCGGGTTTGGGTGATCTTCGACTGGGACGAGGCGGGCTGGCAAAGCTTCATCTCGGACCCCGAGGTCCCGGCGATCTTTCAGGAAGCCGGGTTTACGCAAGGCCCGCCCAAGTCAGCGGAGTTCCTCCGCCAGCACGACGCCTAGACAGGCCCGCGCGACTCCAATCAGTCCTTCGCGTTACCGCCGACTCGGATCGGGCCGAACAGCTGGGCAAACAAGGGGTTAGAGCACCTCGGTTCTCTTAACAGGGACAGTCCTTGTTTGTAAGGTCTCCCTTACATGTTCCACTGCGAGACCGCTGAAGAGCTCGCCGCGCGCCGTCGCCTCTGCGCCGCGCCGCCTGGAGCCTCGTCGCCGGCGTCGCTCTTGCCGCGCTCTGGAACGATCACTCCCGGACGGGGTCGGACCCGACCGACGACCGCCGCTGAGCCACGGGGCGGTCGTGCTCGACAGTGGACTGCTCGTCTTCCGGGAGGGGCTCGACGCGGTTCCCGACTCGAGGGGCTCGCAGCCCAGGCGGCTGCGGCGGCGCTCGTGATCGGGTCGTACTTCGCGGCGGAGCGCGTCCGCCGGCCGCGGGGTGAGCCAGAGTTAGTGGCTGTCAGCCACTAACTCGTTTCACGATGAGCTGCGGGAGGTGCGGCGAGGCTGGAGACGGAGCTCCAGCTCGAACTCATGGGCGATCGGTATTCCGTGCGTTCCGCGCTCCGGGATCGACGGTTTGAGGTGACGGCGTGCCTCGGTAACCGCGTGACGATGGAAGGCGACGATCTCCATGCCCCAGCGCTGGTAGAGCCCCAGCGCGCGCAGGTTGTCGTTGGTGGTGATCAGCCAGAGCCGGGTGCAACCAGCCTCTACGGCGGCGTCGCGGACGGCATCGAGTAGCGCTCGTCCGACGCCGCTCCCTTCGTGCAGGCTCCGGATCGTCACGAGCTCGCACTCCTCACCGCGGACGGCGTATGAGGCGAGCCCGGCTCGTTCACCGTCGAGGAGTGCGACGAAGCCGGCGAGCTCGGTCGGGTCGACGAGCTCGCCGAGCCGGGCGACGACAGGCTGCGACCAGCTGTCGGACTCGACCTGGGCAGCCCACGCCCGGTCGCCCTCGGCGAGCGGTCGTACATCGATCATTTCCGGACCTAACTCGCGAACGGCGCCGGGCAGGCGTCGATCTTCGGGATCGCGAAGCGCGCGATCGTCCCGAATCCCTCCGCCGGCTTGCACGCCTGCGCGACGCCCGCGTCGCACGCGACGGACAGGAACACGAACGCGTCCTCGATCGTGAAGTCGTGCTCGCGCACGAGCAGCCGCGCCGCCTCCTCGGAGACGAGCTGCAGCGCCTCCTCGTAGCCGGGCGCGGTCGCGTGCGGCAGCCAGCGGTCGCGCAGCTCCGTCACGGGCCAGGTCGCCTGCTTGCCCTTCCGGAGGTCGAAGCGGATGTCGACCTCGCCGGCGATCTCGACGCCGGTGAAGCAGATCTCGCCGTCGCCCATGGCCGCGTGCATGTCGCCGACCGCGAACATGCCGCCCGGCTGGCGCACCGGGAAGAAGATGCGCGCGCCCGGCGCCGTGGAAGTGGTCGTCGAGGTTGCCGCCGTGCTCCCCGGCGAGCCCGTTCGAGAGCGTCTCGCCGGCCGTCGCGACGCCGACCACGCCCACCATCGGCCTGGCCGGGAAGCGCACGCGGTCGTTCATGCGCACCTCGCCGTCGCGCACCTCGAAGAGCCGCGTCACCGGGCTCTGCACCCAGCTCGTCGAGCTGGCCGAAGCCGGGGATCAGCGTCGCGACGCCCCATTCGACGGGACGCACGTCGAGGATCTCGGCGATCAGCGAGTCGCCCGGCTCGGCGCCGCGGACGGCGACCGGCCCCGTCGCGCTGTTGATCCGCGACATGTCGATGGTCGGTGACGAGGTCGTCCTCGCTCCGGATCTGGCCGCTGAAGCAGTCGTTCGTCTCGAAGGTGACCGTCTCGCCCGGGTCGATCTCCAGCACGGGCTCGAGGTCGGGGCCGAACGCCCAGATCACCTGATCGCGCGTGATCCGATGCACGGGCCGACAATACGGCGCTTGCGCGTCGCTGTCCTCACCACCTCGTACCCGCGCCACCCCGGCGACCCGGCCGGGCACTTCGTCGGCGACGCCGTCGAGGCGCTGCGCGCGCGCGGGGTCGAGGTCGAGGTCGTCTCGCCGGCCGAGTTCCGCCACTTCGGGATCGCCTACGGCGCCGGCGTCGTCGGCAACCTCCGTGCGCACCCGGCGAAGGCGCTGCTCCTGCCGGCGATGCTCGCCTCCTTCACGCACGCGGCGCGGCGGGCGGCGCGGGACGCCGACCTCGTGCACGCCCACTGGCTCCCGGCGGGCGCCGTCGCCGCGCTCACCGGCAAGCCGTTCGTCGTCCAGCTCTGGGGCACGGACGTGGAGCTGGCGCGGCGCGCTCCCGCGCTCGCGCGCCGTGTGCTGCGGCGGGCGCGGCTCGTGATCGCGCCGTCGACGGCGCTGGCCGACGCGGCGCACGAGCTCGGTGCCCGGGAGGTGCGCGTCATCCCGAGCGGCATCGACCTTCCGGCCGAGGCGGGTGCAGAGGAGGAGCCGCCGCACGTCCTCTACGCGGGGCGGCTCTCGCCGGAGAAGGGCATCCTCGACCTCGTCGCCGCCGCGGACGGGCTCCCGCTCGTGGTCGTCGGCGACGGCCCGCTCCGCGACCAGGTGCCGCAGGCGATCGGCTTCCTCCCGAACCCGGAGCTGCAGGAGCGGCTCGCGCGCGCGGCCGTCGTGGCCGTCCCCTCGCACCGGGAGGGCTTCGGCGTCGTCTGCCTCGAGGCGATGGCGCACGGGCGCCCGGTGGTCGCGTCGGCCGTCGGCGGCCTGCGCGACCTGGTCGTCGAGGGCGAGACCGGCTTCCTCGTCCCGCCGCGCGACCGGGCCGCGCTGCGGGGCGCGTTGCGAGCGCCTGCTGGCCGACCGCGAGCTGCGCGCGCGGCTCGGCGCGGCGGGCCGAGAGCGGGCGGCGACGCGCTTCTCGTGGGAGCGCGTCAGCGGCCTGACGCTCGAGGCGTATGAAGCCGCCCTACGCCTCCTCTAGTCTCGGGCCACCGGATGGCGCGTGGGCACGAGACGAGGGGCGATCGGGAGCGGGCGCTCGAGGAGGTTCAGCGAGCTCACCGAGCGCGAGCAGCGGCTGGCCGCCGCCGAGGCGGAGCTCGATGCGCGGCGGGTCGACGCCGACGAGCTCGCCGCGCGCGAGCAGGAGCTGGCCGAGGAGCTCGACTGGCTGGCGCGGCGCCGCGCGGAGATCGAGCGGCGCGAGGAGTCGATCGCCGCCTTCGACGCGCGCGCGCACGAGCTGGAGACGCTCGACCGCGAGCTCGAGGCGCGCCGCCGCCACGTCGCCAAAGACGAGCGGGCCGCGGCGCGGCTGCGCGAGGAGCTCGAGGTCATCGAGACGTTGGCGCAGCAGGAGCGCGACGGCCTCGCCACTCGGGCCGAGGAGCTCCAGGCGCGCGAGGCCGCGCAGCTGCACACGCTCGAGGTCCGACAGGCGGCCCTCGACGAGCGCGAGCGCCAGTTGAACATGCTCGAACAGAAGCGGACGGAGGCGCTGGCCGCGGTCGAGCAGCGCAGCCGCGAGCTGGCCGAGCGCGACGAGCAGCGCCGGGACGCGGAGACGGCGTTCACGGCCCGCGAGGCGGCCGTTCAGCGGCGCGAGACCGCGGTGGCGGCGCAGGAGACGGCTGCCGTCCAGGCCGCGGCCCAGGCCGACGCCGCGCGCACGAGCGCTGAGGAGATCACCCGGGATCTCGAGACGCAGCGTGACGAGCTGGCAACGCAGGAGGCCGCTCTCGAGGTTCGCGTCGCCGAAGTGACCGAGCGCGAGCGCGCCGCCGCGGACACTCGCGCGGAGGCCGAGCGCCTGCAGGGCGAGCTGCGCGATGCGCGTGAGACGCTCGCCCGCGAGCAGGCGACTCTCCAGACCAAAGAGCAGGAGGTGCAGGCGCTGCGCCGCACGCTGCAGCAGCGCGGGCGCGACCTGGACGCGCGCGAGCAGGACCTCGCCCGGCGGCGCGACGAAGTGATCGGCCAGCGCGAGGGCCTCGCACAGGTCGCAAGGGAAGAGGAGAAGGTCGAGGGCGAGCGCCGGCGCGTCGAGGCCGCCGCCGCGGAGCTCAAGGTCGAGCGGGCCGCCTTGGCGGAGCGCCGCCGCAGCGACGAGCAGGCCCGCGCCGACCTCGCGCGGCGTACGCAGGAGCTAGCCGCCGACCGCGAGCGGCTCTCAGCCGCTGAGGCCGACCGAGCGCGCCGCGGCGAGGAGGCGGACGCCGCCGCGGCCGAGCGCACGCGCGAGCTGGCCGCCCGCGAGAGCCGGCTAGCCACGGCGGAGCGCGCTCTCGCGGCCGGCGAGGCGGCCGCGTCCGAGGCGGCGGACACCCTGGCCGCCTCCCAGCGCGAGCTCGAGACCGACCACGCGGCGCTCGCGGGCGAGCAGGACGCCCTCGCCGAGCGCCGGCGCGAGCTCGCCCGGCGCGAGCAGGAGACCATGGACGCGCTCGCCGCGCGCGAGCGGCGAGCTGGCCGCGCGCGAGCAGGCCGCGGTGGAGCGTGAGGCCCAGCACGAGGAGGCGGTCGCCGCCGCGCAGGAGCACGAGCGCGACCTGGCCGCCCGCCAGGACGAGGTCGAGCGCACGAAGTCCACGCTGGACGAGCGCCTGCTGGCGATCCAGGAGCACGAGCGCGCGCTGGCAGCGCGCGAGGACGAGGCGGGCCTGGCGCACACGGAAGCAGAGGACGAGCTCGCCGAGCGCCGCGAGGGGCTCGCAGCCCGCGAGCGCGATGCGGCGGCGACGGGCGAGCAGCTCGGCGCGCGGCGGCGCGAGCTCGAGACGCAGGCCGCCGAGCTGGAGCGCCAGGCCCGCGAGCTCGACGAGCGCGTCGCGGCGCTGGACACGAGCGAGCGCGAGCTCGAGGCCGCACGGCGGGCCGCCGAGGAGGACGCCGAGAACGCGCAGGCGCTGCGCGGCAGCCTCAACCTCCGGAGCCAGGCGCTGGCCCAGACGCAGCACGAGCTGGACCTGCGCGAGCAGGGCCGCCGGCGGGCCGCCGACGAGCGCGAGGCAGCGGTGGCCGACCAGGAGCGCCGCGCGGAGCGTGTGGCGGCGGAACACGAGCACCAGGTCGCGAAGTTGGACGCGCGCGAGCGGGCGCTCGCCGCGCGCGAGCGCGAGGCCGGCAGTGCGGACGCCGAGCGCGCCGGGGCGCGGGCCGAGATCGAGTCACTGCGCGCCGGGCTCACCGAGCGCGAGGGCCGGGTCGCCGACCGGGAGGCCGCGCTGACCGACCGCCGGGCGGAGCTGGACCACCTCGGCGCCAAGGTTGGGGAGCGCCAGCGAGCTCTGGAGAAGCGCGAGCGCGAGCTCGAAGCGCGTGCGCTGGTGCAGCGGCGGCTGACGCAGGAGCTGGAGCGGACGGCGCGCGAGCGCGACCGCGAGCTCGCCAAGGCGAGGAAGCGGCACGAGCAGCTGGTGCGCCGCGCGCTCGAGGTCGACCAGCGGGCGAACGAGCTGGAGCAGCGCGCGTCCGAGCTGGCCAGAAGGAGCGGCCGGTGACACCGCGACGCGCCGGCGGTCTGCCGCCGAGCTTCGACACACTCGTTGAAGAGGTCTTCGGCGAGCTGCTCCGCGCCAACTAGGTTGTCCGCCGTGCAGACACGCGTCCCGGTCGTCGTGCTCGGCCTGCTCTGGGCCGGGCTCTCCTTCGCCCGCAGCATGGGCCGTCTCGGCGTCGAGGTATCCGGGATCTCGATGCACCCGCACGAGTTCGGGGTGCGGTGTCGCTACCTCAACGAGGTGCATCGCGTCGACGGCGACGCCGCGGCGCTCGCCGCGCTGCGCGAGGAGTCGGGCGACCGGCCGGTGCTCCTCCCGGAGCGCGACGACCACGTCGAGTTCGTGCTCCGCCACTGGGACGACCTGCGCGATCTCTACCGGCTGCCGATGCCGGAGAACCCCGAGGTCACACGGCGGCTGCGCCGCAAGGAGACGCTGCCCGAGGAGGCCGCGCGCGCCGGCGTCCCGGTCCCGCAGACGGTCATGGCCGACTCCGAGGAGACGCTGCGCGCGCTCGACCTGCGGCCGCCGTTCCTGCTGAAGCCGGTCGAGGGCCAGCACTTCGCCGGCTCCTTCGGCCAGAAGGTCATCGAGGCCGCGACGCTGGACGATCTGGTCGTCGCCTGGCGGGAAGCGAAGGCGCGCGGGTTCGACACGGTCGTCCAGGAGCTGATCCCGGAGGCGCACGAGAAGATCTGGTCGCTGTTCGCGTACATCGGCCGCAGCGGCCGGACGCTGGCGACGGTCACCGGCGTGAAGGTGCGGCAGGGCCCGATCCGCTTCGGGACGAGCGCCGTCTTCCGCACGCAGCCGGCCCCGCGGGTTCGTGAGCTGGGGCTGAAGCTGCTCGAGACGTCTGGCTACCAGGGCTTCGGCCACGTGGAGTTCGCACACGACCACCGCGACGACGAGTTCAAGCTGCTCGAGGTGAACACGCGGGTGCCGATGTGGGCAGGCGTGGCGATGAGCCGCTATTTCGACATGGCGCGGATCGCGTACGACGACCTCTGCGGCGAGCCGGAGCCGGAGCCGCGCCACTTCGAGGGCGAGCTCCTGTGGAGCTTCCTCGCCAAGGACCTGCACGCGTCGCTGGCGATGGCGCGGCGGCGGGAGCTGGGGCCGCGCGCGTTTCTCCGCCCCTACCTGCACCGGCACAAGGTGCGCGCGGTGATGGCGAAGGACGACCCGCTGCCGGCGCTTGCGGTCGTGCCGTACCTGACGCAGAAGCTCTAGTGGTCTGATGCGGATCGCGCTCCTCGACCCGCCGAGCTTCACGGCGCCGTACGACCACGCGCTCGCCTCGGCGCTGGCACGGCGCGGGCACGACGTCACGCTGCTGACGTCGCCGTTCGCGCACGGCGACGTGCCTATGCCGGAGGGGTACACGCGCGAGGAGATCTTCCTGCCGGTCTCGTCCCGGTTCCTGCGACGGGCGCCGCGCACCCGCGCGCGCGTGGTGCTGAAGGGGCTCGAGTACGGGCCGAGCGCTGCGCGCCTCCTGCGGCGGGTGCGCTCGTTTCAGCCCGACGTGGTGCACGTGCAGTGGCTCGGCATCCCGCGCTACGACGTGCACTGGCTGCGGCGGATCGAGCAGCCGATCGTCCTGACGGCGCACGACGTGCTGCCGCGGCAGGAGCGCAACGTGCCCGCGTGGGACGAGGCGCTGGCGCTGGCCGGGCGGGTGATCGTGCAGTCGGCGCGGGCCGTGGAGGAGCTTGCGGCGCGCGGGGTTCCGCGGGACCACCTCGTGCGCATCCCGCACCCGGTGTTCCAGGGGCCGGAGCTGCCGCCGCCGACGGGGTCGACGCTGTTGTTCTTCGGCCTTGTGCGCGCGTACAAGGGGCTGGACGTGCTGGTGCGCGCGCTGGCCGCGCTGCCGGACGCCCGGCTCATCGTGGCCGGCGACGCGGCGGAGCCTGCCGCGGTTGCTTCGGCGGAGCGGCTCGTGACGGAGCTCGGCCTCGGCGATCGGGTCGAGTGGCAGCTGCGCTTCATCAACGACAGCGAGATCGCACCGCTGATGGAGCGCAGTACGCTCTGCGTCTTGCCGTACCGGAAGATCGATTCCTCAGGCGTGCTCGCGACCGCGCTCGGCATGGGACGGCCCGCCGTCGTCACCGACGTGGGCGCGTTGCCCGATGCCATCCGGGACTTCGGCGCGGGCCGCGTGGTGCCGCCGGACGATCCGGACGCGCTCGCTGCGGCGTGCGCGGAGCTGCTCGCCGACCCGCTGCCGGCGTACGAGGGCGCACTGGCCGCGCGCCGGGCGTTGACGTGGGACGTTGCGGCGGAGCAGCACGAGCAGCGTGTACCGCGAGGTGATCGCGTGAGCCGGCTGGTGAAGTCGGTCGCCGACCGGGTGCTCGCGGCCGTCGGGCTCGTCGTCCTGTCGCCGGTCTACGTGGGGATCTCGGCGTGGATCCTCAAGGAGTCGGGGCGGCCGGTGATCTTCCGCCAGCCGCGCGCGGGCAAGGACGGCGAGCCGTTCGAGATGCTGAAGTTCCGGACGATGGTGCAGGACGCGGTCGAGCTCGGCCGCCGCGCTCGGCATCTCGGACGACCCGTTCGGCGTGATCCCGAACGACCCGCGGATCACGCGCAGCGGCCGCTTCCTGCGCCGGACGAGCCTGGACGAGCTGCCGCAGCTCTGGAACGTGCTGCGCGGCCAGATGTCGATCGTCGGCCCGCGGCCCGACCTGATCGAGCAGGTCGCGAACTACACGGACGGCGACCGCCGCCGCCTGGCGGTGAAGCCGGGGATCACCGGCTGGGCGCAGATCCAGGGCCGCGACGAGATCCCGTGGGAGAAGCGCTTCGCGCTGGACGCCTGGTACGTGGACAACTGGTCGCTGGGCCTGGACGCGCGGATCGTGCTGGGCACGTTCACGCAGCTGGGCCGGCCGGATCCGGAGCCGATCGAGGACACGCTGAACATCGAACGGGCGCGGGCCGCGCGGCACGAGTGAGAGAAGTCCCGGCCGCCGAGTGGGAGTCCCTGCCCGGCGACGCGTACTACCGCCGGGCGTACGTGGAGAGCGCGTGCGTGCTCGAACCGGGCGGCCGCTCTTGCTGAGCACGAGGGCGTGTTCTTCGCCGCGATTTGGCGGCAAGGCCCGACCGACTGCATCACGCCGTACGGGTACGGCGGCCCGACCGGCGACGGCTTCTGGCCGGCGTACGACGAGTGGGCGCGCGAGCACGGCGTCGTGACGACGTTCGTGCGCTTCCACCCGCTGCTGCAGAACCAGGGCGGGATTCACACAGAGGAGCTGGCGCCGACGATCGCCTGGCGGCTCGACCACGACCTGCTGGCCGAGATGCACCCGAAGCACCGCAACGTGGTGCGCAAGGCCCAGTCGGCCGGCCTGGGCACGGAGGAAAACACCGGTGTCGGCGGCTTCCAGCCGCTCTATGCGGAGACGATGGAGCGGACAGGCGCAGACCCGTTCTACTTCTTCCCGCCCGAGTACTGGACAGCGCTGGACCACCTCGGCGAGGGCCTCATGCGGTTCGACGCCTTCCACGACGAGGAGGTGGTCGCGAGCGCGCTGTGCCTGGCGTCGCCGCCGTGGCTGCACTACCACCTGGGCGCTGCGTCGGAGGCGGGCCGGAAGCTCGGAGCGACGACGTTCCTGCTCTACGAGATCGCGCGCTGGGCGCAGGAACGCGGCTACGCGCGGTTCCATCTCGGCGGCGGCGTCGGCGGCGGGCGCGACTCGCTGCACGAGTTCAAGCGGCGCTTCGACCCGGGCGGCGAGCTGCCGATGGCGATCGGCAAGGCCGTGCACGACCCCGAGGCGTACAGCCGGCTCGGCGGCAATCCCGCGGACCTCTCCGGCTTCTTTCCCGCCTACCGGGGTTGATCCCGCCGACCGGGTAGCGTCGGAAGATCGGCATCGCCACTGAAGCCGCGCCTGCCGGCCTGACCGAGGCCGAGGCAGCAAGGCGCTTGGAGGCGCGTGGGGAGCTCCCGCGCCAGCGTTCGAGCCGCTCGTACGCGAGCATCGTCCGCGCGAACACGCTGAACATCCCGAACGGGATCCTGTTCGTGTTCGGCGTGCTGACGATCACGTTCGGGTCGTGGAAGGACGCGCTCTTCCTCGGGATCCTGGTCTCGAACATCGCGATCGGGTCGTTCCAGGAGATCCGCTCCAAGCGCGCGCTCGACCGGCTCGCCGCGCTGGTTGCGCCCGAGGCGGTGGTCGTGCGCGACGGGGTCGACCGCCGCATGCCCGTCGACCGGCTGGTGGCGGGCGATCTCGTGCGCCTGGCGGCCGGCGATCAGGTGGTCGCCGACGGGACGGTCGTGTCGGCCGACGGGCTCGCCCTGGACGAGGCCAACCTGACGGGCGAGTCGGAGCCCGCCGTACGTGGGCCGGGTGAGCCGGTGTGGTCGGGCTCGTTCGCGGTCGAGGGCGCCGCGCTCTTCGAGGCGACGGCGGTCGGTCCGGAGAGCCGCGCGGCGCGGTTGACCGCCACCGCGCGGGCCTTCCGCCACCCCCGCTCCCCGCTCGAGCGGGCCAACGACCGGCTCCTGCTCTGGCTGCTCGCGCTCTCGGTCCCGCTGATCGCCGGGCTCACCGTCTCGGTCCTCACCCGCGTCGACACCGCCGGCGCGCGCGTGCAGGCCCTGACCGCCGCGATCGTCAACCTCGTCCCCGAGGGTCTGATCCTGCTGATCAGCCTCACCGCGGCGGTGTCCGCCTTCAAGGTGGCCCAGCGCGGCGTGCTCGCGCAGCAGCTCAACGCGGTCGAGTCGCTCGCGTCGGTGGACGTCGTCTGCACCGACAAGACCGGCACGCTCACCGAGCCGACGCTGCGGCTCGTCGGCCTGGTGCCGGCCGGCGGCGTGGACGAAGCGACGCTCGCGCGCGCGCTGGCGAGCTACGCGGCCAGTTCGCCCGTCTCGCAACACGACGCTGCAGGCGATCGCGGACGCCGAGCTGGCGGGCGTCGACGAGCGCCGGGTCGTCGGGCAGGTGCCGTTCTCCTCTCGGCGGCGCTGGAGCGCGCTCGACCTGGGCGACGAGCGTCTCGTGCTGGGCGCGCCGGAGCGGTTCGCCGCCGTCGACCCGGCGCTTGTCGAGCGGGCGCGCCAGGAGGCGAGCGGCGGGCGGCGCGTGCTGGCGCTCGGGCGCTCGGAGGCGCCGCTGCCGGCCGCCGGCCCGGAGCCGGTGTTTCCGGACGATGTGCGGGCGCTCGGCCTGGTCGTGCTCGCCGAGCGGCTGCGGCCGAACGCGGCCGAGACGGTCGCCTTCTTCGCCGCCGAGGACGTCGAGCTGAAGATGCTCTCCGGCGACGCGCCGGCCACGGCGGGTGCGATCGCCCGCGACGCCGGCGTGCCAGGATCGGCGCCCGCGCTCGACGGCGAGGCGCTGCCCTCGCAACCGGCGGCCCTGCGCGAGGCCGTCCTGGCCGCGCCCGCCGTCGGTCGCATCTCACCGGAGGGCAAGCGCGCGGTCGTGGAGGCGCTCGCCGACGCCGGTCGCTACGTGGCGATGGTCGGCGACGGGGTCAACGACGTGCCCGCTCTGAAGCAGGCGCGCCTGGCAATCGCACAGGGGTCGGGGACGCAGATGGCGCGCTCGGTGGCCGACCTGGTGCTCGTGCGCGACGACTTCGGCGTCGTGCCGGGCATGGTGGCCGAGGGGCGCCAGATCCTGCGCAACATCCAGCGCGTGGCGCAGCTGTTCGTGACCAAGTCGGTATTCGTCGCGGTGGTGGGGCTGGCGGTGGCGATTCCGACCGCCACCTTCCCGCTCCTGCCGCGACAGTTCACGCTCGCCTCCACGGTCACGATCGGCATCCCCGCCTTCGTGCTCGCGCTGGCGCCCAGCTCGGGCCCGTGGCGGCCCGAGCGGTTCCTGCAGTCGGTCGCGCGCTTCGCGATCCCGGCCGGGCTGGCGGTCGGGATCGGGATCGTCGTCGGCTACCTCCTCGCGCGCTACGGCTTCGACCTCGGTCTCACCCGCTCGCGCACGGTCGCGACCGGGATCGTCGTCGTATGCGGGCTGGCCGTCGTGCTGCGGCTCGAGGGCGAAGGCGGGCGGCGGCGCCTCGCGGTCGGTGCACTCTGCGCAGCGATGGCGCTGCTCTTCCTGCTCGCGCTCGTCGTCCCCTTCC
The DNA here is from genome assembly GCA_963710465.1 of uncultured Thermoleophilia bacterium. Taxonomy (GTDB): domain Bacteria; phylum Actinomycetota; class Thermoleophilia; order Gaiellales; family Gaiellaceae; genus JACVRM01. The sequence goes on along the minus strand of CAVQAQ010000017.1, from coordinate 3,963 downwards.
TGCGCAACTTCTACGAGCTCTCGACGCCCACCGGCGAGGCCGTCGTCGCCTGGGCGGTCGGAGTCGCGACCGGCGTCGGGGGGATGCTCGGCGCCCTGCGCCTGCTACGCCTCTGAAGCTCAGCCGGTCAGGCCAGGCGCGTGAGCTCGATGAACCAGTTCGGCTCGAACGTGGCGCCGCCGTCGAACGAGAACGACTGCGTCCAGCGTGCCGACGTCGGCGTGATGTCGGTCCAGTCGTAGCGCACCCGGACCGCCCGTCCGCCCAGGACGTCGTCGCACTCGAAGCGGCCCTCGCCGTCGCGGAAGCGGCCGACCACGGGCGTGTCGAGCTGTCCGCGCGCGCTCGTCGAGCTCCACCAGATGCGCCACAGGCCCGAGTCGACGTCGAACAGGCGCAGGCTGAAGCCGTAGAACCCGGGTCGGTCCGGAAACTCGGGCACCGAGAGGGAGTCGTAGTTGCCGAGGCCGCCGAGGATCGGCGCCGCGTGCGCCGTCGCCTCGAACTCCTGCCATTCGGCCGGCCCGTCCGCGAGCGGGTCGCGGAGCTTGCGGTTGGCGAGACGCCAGTCGCCGAAGAGGAAGTCGAAGTCGTGCCGGCCGTCGGCCTCGGTCTCGGCGGGAGCGGTTGCGAGCTCGGTCATGGTGTCTCCTTTCTGGCGGGCGAGCCGCCGTGCACGAGGGATCTCGGGGTCGGGGCGAGACGCAGAACGTCCGGCGGGAGCTCCGCGTCGTCGGGGAATCCGGCGAAGGTCACGAACACCGACTCGTCCTCGCGCACCGGCAGGGCGGGGAAGGTGTTCTCGCTCGGCTCGGTCACGAAGGAGGCGAGCACGGTCCCGCCGCGCTCGCGCGATCGTGCGCTCGACGGAGGCCTCGTCGGCGCCTTCGAGCGGCCTGACCCAGGCCGCGACGAGGCCGCGGGCGGCGCCCCGCTGCTGGCCGGCCAGCGCGAAGGCCGAGCCCGCGTGGGCAGGCCGGAGCAGGAGCACGTCGTCGCTCGACACCATCGTCGCGTTCGCCGCGTCGCGGTGGGCCTTCCACACCGGGCCGCCGTAGAAGGCGGCGAGGCTGTCGGCCCGCCGCTCCATCGAGGGAAAGCCGCGGAGCCAGACGAAGCGGTCGGGGTCGTCGAGGTCGCGGAACTGGCCGACGACGTCCATCCCGTCCGCCTCCTGCGTCTCGACGAGCTCCGCGTCGAAGAGGTCGATCAGGACGTCCCGGGCGCCGGGGTGCAGGGTGTACTGGCGGAGCTCGAGCACCGGCGACCAGACCCGCATGCCGGGCATGCTGCCCGGTCGCTGGCCTTCTGGAAAGATCCAGATCGGTGGCGATTGATGAGGCCAGTTGGCTGGCGCTGGAGCGCCGGCCGGCGAGACGCTGCGCGCGGGCCTCGAGCGCACGCTGCGCGATGCGATCAGGGCGGGGGCGCTGCGCGAGGGCGTGCGGCTGCCGTCGTCGCGTGCGCTGGCGCAGATGCTCGGCGTCTCGCGCGGCGTCGTCACGGACGCGTACGCCCAGCTCGAGGCGCAGGGCTTTCTCGTGCTCGCGCGTCCGCGCCGCGCCGGTCGTCGCGCCCGTCTCGCCCCGGCAGCGCGAGCGGCGGGCTGCCGAGCCCCGGACGCCCCCGCCGCGCCACGACCTGATCCCGGTGACGCCCGACGTGACGCTCTTTCCGCTCGCGCGGTGGGCGCGGACGGCGCACCAGGTCGCGAGCCGGGCGCCGTCGGCGGCGCTCGACTACGGCGAGTCGCGCGGCGAGCGCGTCCTGCGCGAGGCGCTTGCCGATCACCTCGGCCGCACGCGCGGCGTGATCGCGGAGCCCGAGCAGATCGTCGTCGTCCAGGGGACGGCGCAGGGGATCGAGGTGGTGCTGCGGCTCCTCGGCGCGCGGCGGGTCGCGGTCGAGGATCCGTCGCACACGACGCAGCACGAGCGCATTCGCGCGCACGGGCTCGCGCTGGTGCGCAACCGGTCGACGCGGAGGGTCTCATCGTCGACGGGCTCGACGCGGATGCGGTGCTCGTGACGCCTGCGCACCAGTTCCCGACCGGCTCGGTCCTGAGCGGCCGGCGGCGCCGCGAGCTGCTGGCGTGGGCGCAGACGCGCGGCGCGGTGATCGTCGAGGACGACTACGACGCCGAGTTCCGCTACGACCGGGAGCCCGTGCGCGCCCTGCAGGGCGTCGCGCCGGAGCACGTGATCCAGCTCGGCACGGTCTCGAAGACGCTCGCGCCGGCGCTCCGGCTCGGCTGGGTCGTCGTCCCGCCGGACGCAGCCGACGACGCCGAGCGGGCGAAGCGGCTGCTCGACGACTTCTCGCCGGTGCTCGACCAGCTCACGCTGGCCGAGTTCCTGCGGCGCGGCGAGTACGACCGCCACGTGCGGCGCGCCCGCGTCGTGTACCGGCGGCGCCGTGACCGGCTGCTCGCAGCGTCTCGCGGAGGAGCTGCCGGAGCTGCCGGTCGACGGCGTGGCCGCCGGAGTCCACTTCGTCCTGCGCCTGCCCCCGGGCGTCGACGACGCCGCGGTCAGCGCGGATGCGCGTGCTGCCGGCATTCGCGTGCCGCCGCTGTCGGCGTACCGGATCGTCCCGCCGACGAGGGCGGGCTCGTCGTCGGCTACGGCCGGCTGCACGAGGAGGCGGTCGACCCGGCCGTCCGGGCGCTCGCGCGGGTCGTCCGGCGGCACCTGTGAGCGGCAGGGGTAGCCTCTCGCCGCCATGTTTCTGAAAGGCGTCTTCTGGGGCAGCCTGGGCGCGATCGTCTGGACGCATGCCGGCTATCCGCTCGCGGCGGCCGGGCTCGCGCGCGTGCGCCCGCGGCCCGTGCGCAAGGACGACATCACGCCGGAGGTGACCGTCATCGTCCCGGCGCACGACGAGGCGGCGGTCATCGAGCAGAAGCTCGAGAACCTGCTCGCGCTCGACTACCCGGCGGACCGGTTCTCGGTGCTCGTCGCCTCGGACGCGTCGACCGACGGGATGGACGAGCTCGTGCTGGCGGCCGCCGAGCGCGAGCCGCGCATCCGCCTGCTCGCCTGCCCGCGCGGCGGCAAGCTCGCGGCGATGAACCGCGCCGTCCCTGAGACGAACGGCGAGATCGTCGCGTTCACCGACGCGAACGCGACGTGGGAGCCCGACGCGCTGCGCAAGCTCGTCCGGAACTTCGCCGACCCGGACGTCGGCTACGTGTGCGGCCAGCTGCGGCTGCTCGCGCCGGATGGCTCGAACCGCGAGGGCCTCTACTGGCGCTACGAGATGTGGCTGCGCCGGAGCGAGTCGGCGATCGGCTCGATCACGGGCGGCAACGGCTCGATCTACGCGGTGCGCCGCTCGGACTACGTGACGCACCGCTTCGGCCACGACCTCGGCCTGCCGGACGCGATGGTGAAGCGCGGCCGCCGCGCGGTCTACGAGCCGGAGGCGCTGGCGTGGGAGCAGCCGCCGCCGGAGCTCGAGGACGAGTACGGCCGCAAGGTGCGCATGTTCCCGTGGGCGTGGCAGCACCTGGTCGAGGGCCGGATGCTGAGCGGCGTCACGCCGCTGTACCTCGCCGAGCTGCTCTCGCACCGGGTGCTGCGCTACGGCAGCGGCGCGCTGCACGCGGCGCTGTTCCTGTGCAGCCTGGTGCTCGCCCCGCAGGGCGGCGTGTACGCGGCGGCGTTCGCCGCGCAGCTCGCGTGGCTCGGGCTGGCCGCCGCCGGGCGGCTGCGGCTGCCCGTCCCGCTCGCCGGCCTCGCCTACTACTACGCCCTCGTCACCTGGGCGACGCTGGTCTCGCTCGTCCGCTATCTCCGCCACGGCGTGCCGCCCGTGTGGGAGAAGGCGGCCGGGACGCGCTGAGAACCTTTCGTTAAGCCATGAGGGAGACGGTGGGCGCGCGCCGAACCTCCGGCTACGGTGACGCGCTTGGCGAGGATCGGGGTCGTGCTCGTCTTTCTCTGCGTGCTCGCCGCCGGCTGC
>CAVQAQ010000016.1:0-80681 GCA_963710465.1 uncultured Thermoleophilia bacterium | reverse complement strand
TCCCGGTCGGTATTGGTCGGCGTTTTTGCGCGGCGCGATGGGGGAGGCCGCTTGCCTATGTAAAAAAAGGGTGTGGATTGTGTGTAAGCCGCTTCGCTCCAGGCGCTCCGGGTAAACCCATGCAGGCTGGGCGAGCGCCTCCGGGGGGGGTGGCGCCGCTCAGCTCTAGCGGCAGGCCCGTTGGGGACTGTCCCGGCCGCTGGCCAGCGCTAGCTTTCGCAGTCAGGCTATTCCTAGCCTCCCCTCGGTGCTACCGTCGGTACCGCGGCGTGCGCCTCGAGGGTGGCGGTTTGGTACCCCCTCCCCGGCCGGCGCTCTCCCCGAGGCGTGCGCCTTCTACTTGCCCGGTCGCTCCGCGTCGCGAGTTGCGTCGCCGGCAGTAGTGGGGTGTCCGCGGCTTGCTTGTCGGAAAACTGGGGGCGCCGAACTCGCGCAACGGAGCCACGGCGGAAGCCATGGCGGCGGAGTCCCCGACCAAAAGATAAGAGTTGTCGCCGTACCCCACGGTTGTGACGGTGACGACGGCCCACCAACATTCCCCCCCCATCCCCCAGAAGCTGTGGAACTCGCTGGCGTCGAGTTCGGCTTGAGCTGCCCCCGCGATGAGCGACGAGGAAGATCGTCGACAACGCGACTGAACCGGAATCCGTCTTTCGGGAGGTCAGTCGTCTCTCGGCCTGGAGCGCACGGCTGAGCTCGACCACGCCGCCCCCCCGGCGGCATTCGGCTCGTGCACAACTTCTACCCTGGCCGCACCACGATCCACGACCTGACCGGACGCTACCGCGCGACAGACAGCGGTCCTGGAGGAGCTGATGGTGCTCGGGCTCCTCCAGGTTCTACGAGTCGATCTCGGGTGCTAGGACGGCCTGGCCGGCGTGAAGAAGCGGGTTACCGACCCCTGAATCGTCAACGAGCCCTGCGGGCCGGCAAAGAGCGTCTGCAGGGGGATCGTGCACGTGACCGTTGCGCGCTTCGTCGGTGACGCCTTCGTCGCGTTCTGCATGTCGGTCTGGGGTTGACCGTTCGTCGGCGTGAAAGTGAACGTCAGGTTCAGCGCCGTCGGGATGAACATCTTGGTGCTGCTGATGATGTGGGCGGGGGTGAACGTGCCGTTTCCATTCACAACGACGTTCACGGTCTGGTCCTGCAGATCGCCTGAACGTGGGACGCGTTCTTGGCGTGACCCGGATCGGCCGCCGCCGAAACTGCCAGGAGACCGGCGACCGCGCACGCCGCAAGCAACGCGGAGAGATGTCGTCTCATTCTTGCGTCCTCTCTCGAAACTGGCGTACCCGTCGACACGCCGTTACACGCGGGAATCGCGTAAGGAGCATGTAAAGGTCGGCCTCGGCGGCTTCCCGTTTCGGATGACGTTGAGGGCGCTAGTAGGGCACGAGCCGCGATCCTGTCTCCCGCCAGACGGGCCGCGAACCCGCATGATTGGGCCATGCGCCCGGGGCAGGATTCGAACCTGCGACCAACGGCTTGAAGGCCGCCGCTGGTACCGCTCCAACCGCTGCGTAGAATACGGCTTTCAGACGCTGTAGGCGGCGACGATACCCTGCCGCGACCCTGCGGCTACGTGACGAGACCTAAAGGCGATCAGCGCCGAGCGACCGGTGGGACGACCGCGGGTGCGGGCTCCGCTCGCTGCACTGTGAGGCGGAACGTCCCGTTCGCCCAACCGCTCGAGAACAGGGAACCAACTTGTGTAGTTCCGACGAGCGATCTCAGCTCCGATAGATCACCAGTTCAACCAAGTGGGCGAATTACCCTGGTCGGCCATCCGAGAATCAGGAGCACCACCGCCGGCGCCGCGCGGCGGCGTCCTCATCCGCGCGGCGCGGTACGACGCCCGATTTACGGTCACCAGTCTCAGACGTACACCACCCCGATTCCGTATCCATCTTGCTCGGCGTCGGAAATGAGTTCCTCGGTCCGGTAGGAGGGCTTGATGTCTTCCCAGAACCGCGGCACGTCGCCGGAGATCGACGACGTCGGCGTTCCGAGCCGGGTCCGCGCATCCGGCTGAATGTCATGGAGCCCCACGAGTCCCCCGGGTCGAACCAGCGGCAGGTACAGCTCGAAGTCGCGCTTCACGCCGTCGTAGCTGTGATCGCCATCGATGAAGAGCACGTCGAGCGGCTCGTCTCGCAGCGCCTCTCGGACCTGCATGACCGTGGCGGGCTGGTGCGAGTCGGCGGCGATGCTGACGATTCGTTGGCCGTCGCGCCCGAGCTTAGCGCGGGCGGCCGCGAGCGCGAGCGGGATCTCCACGTCGACGGAGACTACGACGGCGTCCGCCGCGCAGGCACGGGTGAGGAAGTAGAGAGTTCCGCCGGCTGAGGTGCCGATCTCGCAAACACGGCGCGGTTGCAGCGCCGCCGCCCTGTCGAGAAACGCACCGAGCTCGTCGGGCTTCTGGCTTGCCGCAACGGCACCGATCGATATGCGGGCGTCGTGAAGGACGTGCCCGCGCACCGTCAGGAAGCCTCCGTCCGCGGACGGCTCGAAGAGTTCGCGCGCGGCGCGCGGGTCACCTCCTGCTCGGCGGTACTCCAGAGCTTGCCGCCGAAGCAGCCAGTAGAAGTAGCCGGCGGTCGCCACGTTCGGGGCCCGCCTGGCGACGACCTGGGCGAGCCGCGAGATCATCATCGGAATCCCGGCCGGCGGCCGCCGCCTCACGGCACTTGTGCCGCGACCGTGGCCGAGCTGCCCCCGCTACGAGCGGCCGCGACCATGCGAGAGAGACCCTCGCCCAGCGGCGTGAACGATCCGCCGATGAACGACCGCACTGTCGAGTTGTCTGCGCGAAATCCCCTGGACCATCAGCGGAACCCTCTTCGAAGCGCGGCTCAGTTCCAAGCGCGACGCCGATCAGCTCGGCGAGCTCCCGGATCCCTGCGGTCTCGTCACCGGCGACGTTCAGCGTCTGATGCCCGTCCGAGTCGAGCGCCCTGAGTACAACGCGTACGACGTCGTCGATGTACGTCGGGTTGCTCCGCGGTTGCCCGCCGCCGTTCAAGATCACCGCGTCCCCCGCTCGACCCGGCCGATCAACGCAGGGATCAGCCGGTTCCGCTGGCCGGGTCCGTACGGCATGAAGAGCCGCAGCGTCGTCGTGCCGAAGAAGTCCCGGTAGTGCGTGACGAGCCGCTCGGCGTGGATCTTCGTCGTCGCGTAAAAGTCGCCACCGGCGAGCTTGTCGTCCTCCGTCACGACGCGGTCGCCGAACCCGTAGACCGAGCCCGACGAGGTGAAGACGAACCGCCCGGCGCCCGCCCGGCGCGCGTGGTCGAGGAGCTCCTGCGTGGCCACCGTATTGACGCGATAGAGCGCATTGGCACCGTCCGGAAAAGGGACGTTCGCCTGCGCCAGGTGCACCACCGCTTCAACGGCCGGGAGGCCGCCTCCGGCGAGCGGGGTGCGCAGGTCGACTAGGACGGGCGTCCCGCCGGGCAGCCGGTCGGCCTGGTCGGGGCGTGCCAGCGCGTAGACCTCGTGGCCGCCCGCCTCGAGCGTCGGGATCAGGTGCGACGCGACGAACCCCGCCGCACCGGTGACGAGCACCCTCATGCCGGTTGCGTCCCTCTCGGCATCGGCGGAGAGCGTAGCGGCGGCGCTTGTCGGCGCGGCTGCTCCTTACGGGCGCTTCGCGGCCCTCTCGTATCATCACCGAGTCGTGAGCGAGCGAATCGCCGAAGCGCCGGTGCGGCGAGTCGGACCGCTGGCGGGCGTTCGGGCGGTGGCAGTCGTCCCCGCGTACAACGAGGCGCGCTCGGTCGGCGCGCGTCATCGACGAGCTGCGTGCGTTCGACCCGCGCCTCGCGTCGTCGTCGTCGACGACGGCTCGACCGACGGCACGGCCGAGGTCGCGCGCGCGCAGCGGGCGCGACGGTGCTCCGGCTGCCGTACAACCTCGGCATCGGCGGCGCCGTCCAGACGGGCCACCAGTACGCCGCGCGACGACGGGTTCGACATCGCCATCCAGGTCGACGGCGACGGCCAGCACGACCCGCGCGAGCTGCCCAAGCTGCTCGCGCCGATCCTCGCCGGCGACGCCGACATGGTCGTCGGCACGCGCTTCGCCGGCGAGGACGGCTACCGCTCGTCGCGCCGTGCGGCGGATCGGCATCGTCATCCTCGCCAGGGTCGTCTCGATGCTCGTCCGCCAGCGCGTCACCGACCCGACCTCCGGGCTTCCGCGCCGTCAACCGCCGCGCGCTCGAGCTCTTCGCGGGCGACTACCCGCACGACTACCCGGAGGCCGAGGCGACCGTGCTCGCGCACCGCCACCGGCTGCGCGTGCGTCGAGGTGCCGGTGCGCATGCGGCCGCGCGCGGGCGGCAGCTCCTCGATCAGCGGGCATCTACTCGCTCGTCTACATGAGCAAGGTGCTGCTCGCGCTGTTCGTCGGCCTGTTCCGCCGCTATCCGAAGGAGGTCCGATGACCCCGCTCCGCGTCTCGCTCTTCGCGGCGGCCGGCGCGCTCGTGCTGCTGCTCGTCATCTTCGAGCTGATCCGCCGGCGGCGGCTCCAGGAGCGCTACGCGCTGCTGTGGATCTTCACGGCGTCGTGATCCTGGTGCTGGCGCTCTGGCGCAGCCTGCTCGGACAGTTCGCCGACGTCGTCGGCATCGCGTACCCGCCGTCGGCGCTCTTCATCCTGGCCGCGTTCTTCATCCTCGTCGTGCTGCTGCACTACTCGACGGTGATCTCGAAGCTGTCGGACCAGAACCGGATCCTCGCGCAGCGGGTCGCGCTGCTCGAGCGCGAGCTCGACGAACGCGGAGACGACGAGATGCACACCTAGGATCCCGGCCGTGGATACGCCAGTTCGCGACGCTGACGTCGACGCGCTCGCCGCGCGCCTGCGGGCGGAGATCGAGTCGACGACCGAGGGCGCAGACGCCGGCCGCGCCGCCGTGGGTCGCCGTCGCGGCGCGAGGCGGGACGGCTCGCGCCGGTCAGCGGCGACCGCCCGTTCTTCCGGCGGCCTGGGCGCTGGGGCCGCATCCGCGGCGCCGCAGTGAACGCCGCCGAAGGCCGTGCGTCCGCAAGCTGACGCGCTGGTACGTCGAGCCGATCGCCGCCGACCAGAGCGCGTTCAACGGCGCCGTGCTGCGGCTCGCGGACGACATCACCGCGTGGACGGCGGCCGGCACGCATGCGTTGCACGAGCGCCTCGACGAGCTTGCCGTCCAGGTGGCGCGGCTGCAGGAGGCGGTCGCCGCGCGCGACGCCGACGCTCGCAGGCTCGAGGACCGGCTGCTGCGCGTCGAGCGCCGGCCCGCCGCGCCGTGGAGGCGGCGCGCGCGCTGGCGGCCGCGCCGCCGCCGCCGGAAACGCCGTTCGACTACTTCGCCTTCGAGGGCCGCATGCGCGAGAACCGCGAGGAGATCCGCCGCAGGCAGGCGCCCTACGTCGGCGACTTCCGGGACGCCGCCCCGGTGCTCGACGTCGGGCTGCGGCCGCGGCGAATTCCTGAGCCTGCTGCGCGAGGCCGGCATCGACGCGCGCGGCGTCGACGCCGACGCCGACATGGCCGCCTTCTGCCGTGGCGAAGGCCTCGACGTCGAGCACGGCGACGCGCTCGCGTACCTCGAGGCGCGTCGAGCCGGGCTCGCTCGGCGGGATCTTCGCCGCCCACGTCGTCGAGCACCTGCGCCCGCCCGTGCTCGTGCGCTTCCTCGAGCTGGCGGCTGGCCGCGCTCCGGCCCGGCGGCTTGCTCGTCCTGGAGACGCCGAACCCGGTCTCGCTCGTCGCGCTCAAGCACTACTTCGCCGACCTCACCCACGCCCAGCCGCTCGTGCCCGAGACCCTGGCCTTCCTCGTCCGGCAGGCGGGGCTCGCCGTCGAGGAGACCCGGTACCTCAACGAGCCGCCGGACGCCGAGCGCCTGCGGCCCGTGCGCCTGCCGGCCGGCGAGGGATTCGCCGAGGCGCAGGCCGCGGAGGACGCGAACGTCCAGAGGCTGAACGAGGTCGTCTTCGGGCCGCAGGACTACGCGGTCGTCGGCCGCGCGATGAGGATCGCCGTCTGCCTGCCGCAGGTGCCGTTCCAGACGGGCGGCGCCGAGATCCTCGCGCGCGAGCTCGCCGCGAGCCTCGAGCGGCGCGGCCACCGCGCCGAGCTCGTGACGCGTGCCGTTCAAGTGGTACCCGAACGAGCGCGTGCTGACCGAGCCGCTGCTCTGGCGCCTGCTCGACCTGACCGAGGCGAACGGCGAGCCGATCGACCTGGTGATCGGCGACGAAGTTCCCGTCGTACGCGGTGCGCCACCCGAACAAGGTCGTCTGGCTCGTGCACCAGTTCCGCCAGGCGTACGAGCTGGACGGCACGCCGCTCGGCCAGTTCGGTCCCTCGCCGCAGGACCGCGCGACGCTGCCGCGCCGTGCACCGCCTCGACCGGCGCGCGCTCGGCGAGGCCCGCGCGCCTGCTTCGCCATCTCGCCAACGTGGCCGACGCGCCTGCACGCGTCGACGGGTCTCGACGCAGAGGTGCTGCTGCCGCCGCCGCAGCCGCTGCCGTACCGCTGCGACGAGTACGGCGACTTCGTCGCTCTCGGTGGGCCGGCTCGACGCCGCCAAGCGCGTCGACCTGCTGCTCGAGGCCGGCCGCCGCCGGCCGGGCTGCGCGTCGTCGTCGCCGGCGACGGCCCCGACCGCCGCGCGCCTCGAGCAGCTCGCCGCCCGCGCTCGGTCTCGACGGCCGGGTCCGCTTCGGCGGCCGCGTCGACGAGCGACGAGCTCGCCGACCTCTACGCGACGCTGCCTCGCCGTCTACTACGCGCCGATCGACGAGGACTTCGGGCTGGTGCCGTACGAGGCGTTCCTGGCCGAGAAGCCGGTCGTCACCACGCACGACGCGGGCGGCCCGCTCGAGGCGGTGACGCGACGGGCGAGACCGGCGTCGTCGTCGCGCCGAGCCGCACGCGCTCGGCGAGCGCGCTCGCGCTGGCTCGACGAGCACCGCGAGGAGGCGCCGCGACTGGGGCGGCGCGGGAAGACGCTCGCCGAGCAGCTGACCTGGGACCGCGTCGTCGACCGGCTGCTCGCCGCGTGAAGGTCGCGTACTACTCGCCGCTGCCGCCCGAGCGCGAGCGGCGTCGCCGACTACAGCGCGCTGCTCGCTGCCCGCGCTCGAGCGGCGCGCTCGACGTCGAGGTCGTCCGGCGCGGACGCCGCGCCGCGCGCAGCGCCGACCTCGCGCCTCTTCCACATCGGCAACAGCCCCGAGGCGCACGGCTGGATCCTTCGACGCGCTCCGGGAGCAGCGCGGCCTCGTCGTCCTGCACGATTTCGTCGTCCATCACCTCGTCGCCGGCGTGACCGTCGGCGCGCGGCGACGGGGCCGGGCTACCTGGACGCGATGCAGCGCGAGGCGGGCGTCGTGGGCCGCCTGCTCGCGCACGGCGTGATCGACGGCCTGCTGCCGCCGCTCTGGGAGCGGCGCGCCGTCGACTTCCCGCTCGGCGCGCGAGGCGCTCGCCCACGCCGACGGCGTCATCGTCCACTCGCGACTACGTCGAGGCGCGCGTGCGCGACGCCGGCTACACCGGGCCGGTCTTCCGCATCCCGCATCCCGCCTGGCCCGCGCCGCAGGTGCGCCGCGCACGGGCGCGCCGGACGCCGCTCTTCGCCGTGCTCGGCCACCTCAACCCGCAGAAGCGCATCGGCTCGGTGCTCGCGGCGTTCGCGCAGCTGCGCGGGACGCTTCCCGGAAGCGCGGCTCGTCGTCGCCGGCCGCGTCGCCGGCGTCGAGGTCGACCGCGAGCTCGCGGACGCAGGCGTGGCCGACGCCGTCGACCTGCTCGGCTACGTCGACGAGGAGACGCTCTGGCGGCTTGCTCGCCGCCGCGGACGCCTGCGTCAGCCTCCGCTTCGCCGACGATGGGCGAGACCTCCGGGGTCGCGATCCGCGCGCTCTCGGCCGGCGCGCCGCTCGTCGTCTCGGACGTCGGCTGGTTCGCCGAGCTGCCCGGACGACGGTCGCGCTGAAGATCCCGGTCGGCGACGGCGAGGTCGACGCGCTCGCGGACGCGCTCGAGCGACTCGCCGGCGAAGCCGAGGCGCGGGCCCGATGGCGCGGCGCGCCCAGGAGCTTGCGCGGACGCGAGCACGACGTCGAGCGCGTCGCGCAGGCCTACGTCGCCGCGTGCGAGGACGTCGCCGGCGCCCGGCCGTCGAGCAGGCGCTGCTGCGACCGAGGTCGCGCGGCAGCCGCGGAGGTCGGGCTCGAGCCGACGACGGCCGTCGCGACGATCGCCGCCGCCGTCGGCGAGGTGACGCGTGGCGACTGAGGCCGTCGCGCGCCGCGCGCGGCCGCGCGTGCTCTCGCGCGGTCCGGCGGTGCCGCTGCGTCGTGCGCGGGCGCGCTGCTGCTCGTCGTCGTCGTGCGGATCTGGATCGCCGGCAAGATCGTGACGCCGTGGATCCTGCTCGACGAGCTCGTCTACGGCGAGCTGGCGCAAGAGCTTCGCGGCGCGACGGCCACCTGCTGCATCCGCGGCGGCCCGGCCGACATGCCGAGCGCTGCTCTACCCCGTCGCGATCGCGCCGGCGTGGCTGCTGCGCGACACGTCCGGCACGCCTACGGGATCGCGAAGGCGATCAACGTCGTGCTGATGACGCGCGCGTGTCGTGCCCGACGTACTTCTGGGCGCGCCGGCTCGTGCCGCCGCGTCTGGGCGCTCGTCGCCGCCGGGCTCGTGCTCGTGATGCCGTCGATGCTCTACACGGGCGTGCTCATGAGCGAGAACGCGTTCTTCCCGCTCTTCGTCGCCGCCGGCGTTCGCCATGGCGGCGGCGCTCGAGCGGCCGACGCTCTGGCGCCAGGCGCTCGTCTTCGGCTTCGTGCTGCTCGCGATCGGCGTCCGCGTGCAGGCGATCGTGCTGCTCGCCGTCCTGCCCGGCGGCGATCGGGCTGAAGGCGCTGCTCGACGCGCTCGCGCCCGGCGACGGCCGCGCTGGCGCGCGCGCTCGCGACGCTGCGCGCGTTCTGGCCGACGTTCGCGGTGCTGGCCGCCGGCGGGCTCGCCTTCGTCGCCTACGAGAGCGCGCGCGGCCGGACGCTCTCGTCGGCGCTCGGCTCCTACGGCGTCGTGACCTCGAGCGGCTACTCGTTCAGCAACGTCCTGCACTGGGTGGCGCTGCACTTCGCCGAGCTCGCGTTCTCGGTCGGCGTCGTCCCGGCGTGCGCGCTGATCGTGCTGGTCGGGCTCGCCCTGAGCGGGCGGCCGACGACGCGCGGCCGAGCGCGCCTTCCTCGCCGTCGCGACCGCCGCGGTCGTCCTCGTCGTCGTCCAGGTCGCGGTCTTCGCGTCGCGCTTCTCGCTGCGGATCGAGGAGCGCTACATGTTCCCGCTGGCGCCGCTGCTCTTCATCGCGCTCGTGCTCTGGATCGCGCGCGGCGCTGGAGCGGCCGCGCGGTGCTGGCGGCGATCAGCGTCGCCGTGCCCGTGCTGCTCCTGCTCGACGTCGGCTGAAGCTGACAGCTGCTCGGCCAGCAGATCCTGTCCGACACGTTTGGCGCTGATCCCCGTCTGGCGCGCGGCGCAGCTGCTGAACGGCGGCGTCGACGCCGCGCAGACGCTGCTCTTTGTCGGCGCCGCTCGCCGCCGCGGCGCGTTCGCTGTTCGTCCCGCGCCGCTTCGCGGCGGTGCTCCCGCTCGCCGTCGGCGCGTTCCTCGCGATCGGCTCGTACCCGGTCTACGGCGCCGTCCGCGACTACGCGCGCGCGCTCGCAGACCTATGCCGGCGGTCGGCGACCGCGACTGGGTCGACGACGCCGTGGCCGGCACGCCGACGTGCCGTACCTCTACGACGCCTCGCGCGTGCCCGGCTACGACGACATGCTCCTCTGGCAGACCGAGTTCTGGAACCGCGACCTGGGCGACGCCGGTCCGCCTCGGCCCGGCCGTCCGCGACCCGCTGCCCGAGCAGACGGGCTCGATCGATCCGGTCACCGGGCGCATCACGGCGCCGGCGCTCGACGGCGCCGAAGTACGTCGTCGCGACGCACGGGCTCGCCGTCGCCGGCACGCCGGTCGCGACGAAGTCGCTCCTGACGCTCTACCGCGTCGCGGCGCGCCGCTCCGGCTCGCGAGCGCGGTCGAGGGCGTCTACGGCGACGGCTGGATGGGGTCGACGGCGGCCTACACGGCGTACGCCGGCGCAGCCGCGCGCCGGATCGCGGTCACGCTCTCGCGCGAGGCGTGGGGCGGCAAGGACGTCCCGGGCAAGGTAGTCGTCCGCGTCGGGCCCGCGGTCGCGCGTGGTACCGGGGCAACGCGATCGGGCGCGTGACCGCCCAGCAGGCGCTGACGCTGCATCGGCTCGCAGCGCCAAGGTGGTCAGCTGCCCGCCCCGCGCGGCCCGTGCCGCGTCGAGGTCGACCGTGACGCCGACCTTCTCGCCGTCCACGTTCGGGCTGCCCGACACGCGCCAGCTCGGCGCGCAGGTCACCTTCCGACGGCTGGCGAACCGTTGAGCCGCATCTCGCAGCGCGTCTCCGCGATCCGTCGCCGGATCTGCTCTACGGGCTGATCGCGGCCGGGCTCATCCTCGGCTCGATCGTCGTCCGCAGAGCCATGGTCCGCCGACGTCGCGGCGCCCAACATCCTCTGCGACGAGTTCATCTACGCCGGCATCGCCCGCGGGCTCGCGGAGGGCGACGGCTACGCCTACCGCGGCGTTCCACCTCGACTTCAGCTGGATCTACCCGCTGCTCATCGCGCCCGGCTGGTTCGCGCAGCTCGATGCATACGGACGTACGAGTTCGCGAAGGCCATGAACGTCGCCGTGATGTCGCTGGCCGGCGTGCCCGGCTACCTCTGGGCGCGACGGCTTCGCGTCGCCCCCCTGGGCGTGCTCGCGACGGCTGCTCGTCCTGCTCATCCCGGCGTTCGCGTTCACCGGCCTGATCATGACCGAGAACGCCGCCTTCCCGACATTCGTCGCCGGCGCCTTCGCGATCGCGCTCGCGCTCGAGCGGCCGACGCCTCGGCTACCAGGCGCTCGCGCTCGCGCTGATCGTGCTCGCCTGGGCGACGCGCTACCAGAGCATCGTGCTCGCGCCGGTGCTCGTCGCCGCGGCCGTGCTCACGCTCGTCTTCGACTGGCGCGCAGGCATCGCCGCGGCGCGAGTTGCGCCGGCGCGCGCTGCTCCACGCGCGCGCCGTCGGGGCGCTGCTCGTGCTTGCGTGGCTGCGTACCTGCTCTACAAGCGCGTCACGACGGGCTCTTACTTCACGGCGCTCGGTCCGTACGCCGACCTGCGGAACAACGTCGTACCCGTGGCGCGAGGTGGCTCGCTGGGCGATCCTCCACCTCGGCGAGCTCTCGCTCGCGGCCGGCGTGGCGCCGTTCGCTGCGCTCCTCGTGCTGCTGATCCAGGCGGTGCTCGGCCGCACCCGAAGAGCGACGCGGAGCGCGCATATCGTCGCCGTCGCGGTCGCCGGCGTGGTGCTCGTGGCGTCCAGGTCGGCGCGTTCGCGACGAGCACCGCCCACTGGGTGGTCGAGCGCTACAGCTTCTACGCGATGCCGCTCGTGCTGCTCGCGCTCGTGGCGTGGCTCGGCAAGCGGCGCGCCGCGGCGGCCGTTCGCCGCGACGGTTGCCAGCGCAGTCGTCGCCGCCGGGCTCGTGGTCTGGCTGTTCCACGAGTTCCGCGCCTTCCTCTTCGCCGGCTCGCTGCCGGTCAACACGCTCTCGCTCTACGCGTTCCTGCGCTGGACGGTGCACTTCGGCGGCGACCAGGACCGACTGCTCTGGACGCGTCGGTGCACTCGCGTTCGTCGCGGCCGCCGCGTTCGTGCTGCTCGCCGCGGCGGGCCGCGGCTGTCGTGTTGCCGCTCGGCGTCATCGCCGTGCTGATCGCGTTCTCGCGGCCGGCGCTGACGCAGACGCGGCTGCTCTCGGTCGGCTCGCTCGCGCTCGCCGGCAGCAATCCGACCTGGGTCGACGACGCCGTCGGCCGGAACGCCGACGTCGCCGTCCTCGTCTCGCCGCATCCCGACCAGTACACGGCGTCCGGCGTCCAGCTCCAGACCGAGTTCTGGAACCGCAGTGTCAAGCGCTTCTACCTGCTCGAACCAGCACGGAGATCTGCCCGCTGCCCTCGCACCGCACTGACCGTCGACCCGGCGACCGGCGCTCGAGCGCGTCGGCTACACGGGCAACGCGGCCGCCGTCCGCAGCGGTACGTCGTCGCCCACCAGGGCACGGCGATCTTCGGCAACCAGGTTGCCACCGGCGGCACGCAGCTCGGCGCGCCGCTCGCGCTCTACAGGTCGATCGCGCGCCGCTCCGGCTCGCAGAGCGGGCGTCGACGGCCTCTTCGCCGACGGCTGGATGGGCTCCGAAGGCGACGTACACGCAGTACGCGGCGCCGCCGGAAAGCCGGGCTCGGTCAACGTCACGCTCTCACGCGACGGCGTGGGTCGGGCCGGACAAGCCGGGCCACGTCTCATCCGCTACGGGCGCCCGGCGCTGAGACAGGCGCGGTGACCATCGCTGGTCGCCCGAAGACGGTGCGCTGGACAATCCACAGCTCGGGCGTAGACGTTCGTGCTGCCGGCGAAGCACCTGCCGGTCCGGGTCGAGGTGACGATCAACCCGACGTTCTCGCCGGCGGACTACGGCCACACCGACGCGCGGGCGCTCGGCGCGCAGCCGACGTTCACATACGTCCCCGGCTGAACATGCCTTCCCGACCTCTCGTGCTCGCGCTCTTCGTGCTGGCGCTCCGGACCCCGCGGCCGCCATTCCGCGTCGAGGTTCCCGTCGACCCGACGTTCTCGCCTCCAGTTCGGCGCCGACACGCGCCAGCTGGGCGCGCAGGTCGCGTTCTCGTACGCCCGGCTAGCGAAGGGCGCGCAGCGCTCGGGGTGCTTGCGCACGAAGCGGGCGATGCCGCGCCAGTGCCAGAGCGTGCGGCGCGTCAGGAAGCGGCGGTCGGTGACGGCGACGTGGCGGTGCGTGACGACCGCGGCCGGCACGTACCAGCGCTCCCAGCCGGCCTGCGCGGCGCGGTAGCAGAGGTCGATGTCCTCGCCGTAGAGGCGGAAGCCCTCGTCGAAGCCGCCGAGCTCGTCGAGCATCGTGCGGCGCAGCAGCAGGAAGCCGCCGAGCATCCAGTCGGCCTGGACCGGCTCGGCCGGCCGCTCGTCGAGGTCGTAGTGGCCGCGCTGGTGGCTTGTACGGGTCGACCACGAGCCGGAGCGGCGTCCGGCGGACGAGCGTGCCGCCGACCGTCGGGAAGCGGCGCCGCGAGGGCTGCCACGTGCCGTCCGGGTAGCGCATCTGCGGGCCGGCGACGCCGCAGCGCGGGCGCGACTCCGCGAAGGCGGCGAGCATGCGCGACGGCGTCCGGCGCCGCCTCCGTGTCCGGGTTCGCGACGACGACGAACGGCGCCGTCGTCGCGCGCGACGCCGCGGTTCGCGTTCGCCGCGTAGCCGAGCGGGCGCTCGTTGCGGATGAGCCGCGCCTGCGCGGCAGCGGCAGCTCGCCCGGGCAGGTTCGCGACCACGACCAGCTCGTCGACCTGCGGCGCGAGCGCGCGCAGGCACCGCTCGAGCTCCGGGCCGCGGCTCGTGGACGACGACGACCGCCGGCGACGGTCACAGCAGCTCGCGGTAGACGGCGAGCGTCCGCCGCGCCGTCTCGGCCCAGGTGAAGCGCCGCGCCCGCTCGAGGCCGGCGGCGACGAGGCGCTCGCGGTCGGCGAGCGCGCGCTCGATCCCGCCCGCGAGCGCGACCGGGTCGCCCGGCTCGACGATCACGGCCGCGTCGCCGGCGACCTCGGTCGTCGCGCCGGCCGCGGTCGTCACGACCGGCGTGCCCGGACGCCATCGCCTCGACGATCGGCAGGCCGAAGCCCTCGTAGCGCGACGGGAAGACGAGGCAGCGCGCGCCGCGGTAGAGCGCGGCGAGCTCGTCCTTCGAGACGTGGCCGCGCAGGTCGACGCGCGCCGCCACCCCGAGCTCGGCGGCCGCGTCCCGCACCGCGCTCGCCGAGGCCCTTGTCCGGGCCGACCATCACGAGGCGCAGGTCGACCGGCAGGAGCGCGAGCGCCTCGACGGCGGCGAGCGGGTCCTTGCGCGGCGTGGAGCGCGCCGACGAAGAGCGCGTACGGCGCGCCGTTCGGCCGCCGGCCCGTCGCGGCGTGAAGGCCGGGTCGACGCCGTACGGCGTCAGCACGACCTTTGCCGCGGTCGATGCCGTAGTGCTCGACGAGATCGTCGCGCGTGCGCTCCGAGCCGGTCAGCACGCGGCGCCGCGCGGCGGGCGGACGGGCGCACGAGCGTGCGGAAGAACAGGCCGGTCGCGCGCGCCCATCAGCCCGCCGTCCGTCTCGAAGGAGAGGTCCTGCACGGTCAGCACGGCGCGGCCGCGGTAGGCCGGCGGCACGACGTGCAGGAAGTGCGCGAGGTCGGGCTTCAGCCGCCGCAGCAGGCGCGGCAGGCGGACGGCCATGCGCACGACCTGGCTCGTCGCGGGCAGCTGCGACCGCCTCGATGCCCGTCCGGCACGGCCGCCGGCGTCGCGTACGACGGCGGCGATGCGCAGGTCGCCGCGAGCGGCGCGCAGCTCGCGCAGCAGGTTCTCGACGTACGACTCGTCGCCGGTGCGCTGGCGCCCGAGCACGTCGGCGTCGATGACGACGAGCGGCGCTCACGCCGCCACCTCGCGGTAGACCTCGAGCGTGCCGCGCGCGGTCCGCTCCCACGTGAACGCCGCCGCGCGCTCGCGCCCGTGCGCGCCGAGCTCGTCGCGGCGCGTCGACCGCCTCGCGCAGCGCCGCGGCGATCGAGTCCGGGTCGGCCGGGTCGCACGTCACGGCGACGCCGCCGCGAACTCGTCGTACGGCGGCCCGGCCGGGCAGACGACCGCCGTCCCGGCCGCCATCGCCTCGAGCACCGGCAGCCCGAAGCCCTCGTACTCGGAGGGGTAGGCGAGGCAGCGCGCGCCGCGGTAGAGCGCGGCGAGCTCGTCGTCGGGCACGCGGCCGAGCCAGCGGACGTCGGTCGCCGCCGACCTCGACGCCGCCCCAGCCCGGCGTCGCCCGCGATGCGCAGCTCGCACGTCGAGCTCCGCGCGGCGGAAGCCCTCGACGAGGCGCGGGCAGGTTCTTGCGCGGCTCGAGCGTGGCGACCGCGAGCACGTAGTCGCCCTCCGCGCCGGGCCCGTCGCCGGTGAACGGCGGCCCGACGCCCTGAGGGACGACGCGCACGCGCGCCGGCGGGATGCCGGTCGACGGCGGCGAGCTCGCGCCGCTGGAAGTCCGAGACGGTGATCACGGCGGCCGCCGCGCGGACGATCCGCGGCAGCGTCAGCGACGTGTAGCGGCGCATCCACGCGTTGAACGCGTCCGGGCCGCCGGAGCGGCGCGACGTCGTGGACGGTCACGACGACGGGCACGCGCGAGACGAGCGGCGCGCGGATGGTCGTGCAGTGCAGGAAGTCGACGTGGGCGCGCGCCGCCGCCACCGGCAGCACGGCCGGGTACCAGACCACGTCGCGCGCGACCTTCGCCAGCCGGCCGCCGCCGTCGAAGCGACAGCGGCTGCAGCTCCGACGTCGTCGAGCTTGCGCAGCTCGGCCAGCAGGTTGACGACGTACCGCGCCGTCCCGGCGCGGGTCAGCGCGAGCGGCGAGACGTCGATCGCGCCGCGCAGCCGGGGGTCGGACACGCCGCCATCTTCACCGAGCACCGACGCGTACGCCGGCCAGCACCGCCTCGCCGCACGCGCGCCGGGTGAACCGCGCCGCGTGGGCGAGCCCGGGCTCGCGCAGCTCGTCGCGCCGCGCGATCGCCTGCTCGATCGCATCGGCGAACGCCTCCGGCGTCGTCGGCGTCGGCGCGCAGCGCGATGTCCGCCGGCCGCCTCGTCCAGCGACGGATCGGTCGAGCAGACCGCCGGCGTCCCGCACGCCATCGCCTCGACAACCGGCATGCCGAAGCCCTCGAATCGCGACGGGTAGCAGAAGGCCGCGGCGCCGCGGTACAGGGCGGGAAGCTCGCCCGGCGGTCGGTAGCCCGAGGCGTCGGATGCCCGGCTCCGGCGCGCACCTGGTCGCCCCAGCCGGCCTGGCCGACGAGCGCGAGCTCGAGCTCCGATCCGCGGCGCGCGCAGGATGCGGATCGCCTCGACGGCCGGCGCCAGGTTCTTGCGCGGCTCGTCGGTGGCGACCGACAGCACGTAGGGCGCGCCCAGGGAGGCGCGCCTCGCCGTCGGGCCGCAGCGCCGGATCGAGCCCCGGATAGGCGACGCGCAGCCGCTCCTCGGCCACGCCGAGCCGTTCGTGCACGTCGGCCGCCGTGTACCGAGAGTTGCAGAGGATCACGTCGCACTCGCGCGCGGCGATCGCGTCGCGCCGCCCGTGCATGCGCTGCGTGATCGGCGCGACCCACTCCGGGAACCGGAGCGGCACGAGGTCGTGGATCGTCGTCGTGCGGACGCCGCCGCGCTGCCGCGGCTGCATCCATTCGGAGAAGTGGAAGACGTCGAGTCGCCCGGCGAGCCACTCGACGGGCGGGTCGGCCGAGCGCGCGTCCAGAGCGTCCGCCACGTCTGCGCGGACGGCGGGACGACGACGAGCCGGCGCGTGACGTCGAGCCCGTCCAGCGCCTGCGCGACCGTGCGCCGCCGCCGCGGACCGGTCACGGCGAAGGCGACGATCTCGTCGCGCCCCTCGGACGCCTGGACGAGTCCGTCGAGCATCCCGACCCAGTAGTGGCCGATGCCGGTCAGCGGGTTGAAGAGCGGCGTGACGTCGACGACGACCCGCACGCCGTCAGTCGCAGCGCCACGCGCGCGATCGGAGCGATCCGGCTCCGAGAACCACACGATCCCCTCGCGGACGAGGCCGACGAGGATCTCGTCGCGCCCGCGGTGCTCGGCGGGCACGACGCAGGTCCACGGCGACGGAGGCCGCCGGCGGGCAGCGAGTGCGGCAGACTCGACGCGGGGCAGCTCGACACGCACGCCGTCCGCAAGGACGTACGGCCCGACGTTCACGATGCCCTCCGGGTAGGGAAACGCGGTGGGCGCAGGCCAGAAGGCGCGGCCGGTGTTCTCGACGTGAGCGGGATGCGCGGCGACGCCGTCGTTCGCCTCCGCCGGCGACCCGGCCACCGTGATGCGCGCGCGCCACGCATCTGCGCCGCCGGTGTCGCGCAACGGGCTTGGCCGCGATCAGCGTGTTCGTCTCGGGCCGGCCGCGCCCCGCGCGGATGCGCGCCCACGCGCCGAAGAGCCCGAACGCGGCCGGCCGCGTCGTCGAGCGGCGACCAGCCGGTCGACCTCCATGAACTGCTGCACGTCGACGAACCCGCCTCCTCGACCGACCAGCGCAGGTACTCGGGATCGAAGGGCGACTCGAGCGTCCCGTACTGCTCCATCTCGGCGACCAGGTTCCGCTCGTCCGCCGAGCCGGGCGCGGGCCGCACGCCCTCGCGGATGTAGATCGCGGCCGCCCGGCGCGAGCGCGCGGAGGATCACGCGCAGGGTCTCCACCTCGTCGTCGAAGTGGTGCATCGTGTCGTAGAGGACGGCGGCGTCGAAGCGGTTCTCCCAGGGCAGCTCGCGCACCGGGCATCGCGTGGAACTCGGCCTGCGCCTCGATCCCCTCCGCCGACCGGGCCGGGGATCGCCGCGACCCGCTCGCGGGCGATCTCGACCATGTCCTCCGAGATGTCGACGCCGGTCACCCAGTAGCCGCAGCGGGCGAGGTACTCGGACAGCCAGCCCGGGCCGCAGCCGACGTCGAGCACCTGCGCGCGCAGGCCGAGCCCGAGCTGCTCGACGACGTGCGCGAACGTCCGCAGGCACGTCGCGAGCTCGAAGTTCGGCGGCGCGCTGAACGGCTTCGTCCGCAGCCAGATCGCGTTGCCGGGCGTGCAGATTCGCGACGTACTCCCGGTGCCCTCGGTCGAAGTCCTGGCCGAGGCTGGCGAGCCGCCCGCCCTGCGGCGCACGCGGCCGGCGAAAGCGCTGCGATCACGCGGGTTTCCGTCCGGACATGCGCCCCTAGACTACGGACCGATGGACGTCTACGCGGACGTGCTCCGCTACTGGGATCTGTTCTCGGACCTGTTCCGGCGCGACTTCGCGGTGCGCTTCCGCGGCTCGGCGCTCGGCGTCGCCTGGACGCTCGTCAACCCGCTGCTGCTGATGGGCGTCTACACGGTGCTCTTCTCGTTCCTGATCAAGGCGCCGGGCATCGACTCGATCCCGAACTACCCGCTCTTCGTGCTGACCGGGCCTGCTCGCGTGGATCTTCTTCCAGGGCTCGGTGCAGACGGCCACCGGCGTCGCTCGTCGGCAACGCGTCGCTCGTGAAGCAGGTGCGCTTCCCGCGCCAGCTGCTGCCGCTCTCGATCGTCGCGGCGAACGTCTTCACGCTGGTCGCGATGCTCGTGGTGATCCTGCCCGTTCACGCTGTGGCTGCTGCCCGACACGCGGGCGACGTTCTGGGCGTCGCGTCTTCCTGCTCGTGCCGCTCGTCGGCGTTCGCCGGCGGTCTCGCCGTCTTCGTCGCGTGCGCGAACGCGCTCTTCCGGGACGTCGAGCACATCGTCGCCGCCGCTGCTGCTGCCGTGGTTTCTGCTCACGCCGATCTTCTGGTCGTTCGACGAGCTCCCCGGCCTCCAGGACAAGCAGTGGCTCGTCAACGCTCCTCTACTACGGCAACCCGCTCGACGCCGATCGTCGAGGGCCTCCGCGACCCGCTGTTCTTCGGCGCAGTGCCCGAGCGCGGCCGACGTCGTCTACGCGTGCGTCGTCGCGGTTCGGCGCGCTCGCGCTCGGCGCGGTGCGTCTTCACTCGCGTCGACGATCGCCTGGTCGCAGAGCTCTAGCCGGCACGGCGACGCGGATCCGCCCGTCGCAGAGCGTCGGGCCCTCGACGGCGGCCGGGTCGACCGCGGGCAGGCCGGCCGGGCCGGGCGCCGGCGTGCTGCCGTCGCCGGAGACAGCGACGGGCACACGAGCGGGAGCGTCCAGCCGGGCGAGCGGCCGAAGCCGGCTCGCCACAGGGCGAGCTCCTTGGCGGCGGCGCGGCGCTCGAGCCGGCCGCCCTCGATCTCGATCGCGCCCGCCGACGGCGACGAAGCCCTCCTCGTGCGCGTCGAGGACGCGCCGAGACCAGTCGGGCGCCGGCCGGCACCCGGCCGGCGAGGTACGCGGTCGCCTCGCCCTCTCCGACGACCGGCTCCTCCTGCTGCTGCGAGCGCGGCCCGCGTGCAGCGCCGTCGAGCTCGCGCGTCGCCCGGCGCGACCGAGACGCGCGAGCGCGCGCCGCGCGATGCCGGGCAGCACGTCGACGTCGAGCTCGAGCCGCTCGTTGCCGAGCTCGCGGAACCAGTAGCGGCCCTCGTTCACGAGGTCGAAGGCGAGCCGGTAAGCGCCGGGCGGCATCGGCGCGCGCACGGTGACGAAGACGCTGATCCGCTCGCCCGGCGCGACGCGCTCCGGGTAGCAGGATGAACGCGCCGGCCCAGACGATCGGGTTCCCGAGCGGGTCGAGCCAGTGGTACGAGAGGTGGATGTCCCGGCCGGGCCGCGAGCGCCACGCGGCGGTGCCGGCGTTCTCGAGCTCGAGCCGTGCCGATCGTCGTGGCGCCGGCGCGCTGCGGCGGCAGGTCGTGCGCGAGCCAGCGGACGGCGAGCGGCCCCGCGGGGACGGCGTGCGGCGGGGCGGGCGTGGCCACGGAACTAGTCTAGGAACGTGACCGCCCCGCTCCTGGTTCGGGCCGCCCGGCGCGAGCCGGTCGAGCGGACGCCGGTGTGGTTCATGCGCCAGGCCGGACGGTCGCTGCCCGAGTACCGGGCGGTCCGCGAGCGGTTCGGCGCTCTTCGAGATCTGCCGGCAGCCGGAGCTCTGCGCGGAGGTGACGCTCCAGCCGGTTCGGCGCCACGGCGTCGACGCGGCCGTGCTCTTCGCCGACATCATGCTGCCCGTCCTCGGCATGGGCGTCGACGTCGAGCTGGTCGAGGGCGTCGGGCCGGTCGTGGCACGGCCGGTCGAGACGATGGCCGACGTCGACGCGCTGCGCGTCCCGGAGCCGGAGGAGGCGGTGCCGTTCGTGCTCGAGACGGTTCGCCTCGTGCGCGAGCAGCTCGAGCCCGAGCGTGCGGTCATCGGCTTCTGCGGCGGCCCGTTCACGGTCGCCGGCTACCTGGTCGAGGGCCGTCCCGTCGCGCGACTTCGCGAAGACGAAGGCGCTCATGTACGGCGCGCCCGGACGTGTGGCACGCGCTGCTGGAGAAGCTCGCGGAGACGTTCGCCGCGCTACGTCGCCGCCCAGGTGAGCGCCGGCGCCGACGTTGTGCAGGTGTTCGACTCGTGGGCGGGCGCGCTGTCGGTCGAGGACTACGCCGAGTTCGCGGCGCGCTACTCGGCCCGGATCCTCGGCGCCGTCGCCGCGCCGACGATCCATTTCGCGACGGGGGCGACGCACCTTCTGCCGCTCGCTCGCCGCGGCAGGCGGCGACGTGATCGGGCTCGACTGGCGCACTGCCCCTCGACGACGGCTGGCAGCGCCGTCGGCGCCCGGCCGCGGCGTGCAGGGCAACCTCGACCCGGCGGTGCTGCTCGGGCCGTGGGACGCGCGTCGAGGCGGCCGCCGGCGCCGTGCTCGAACGGGCGGCCGGCCGTCCGGGGCACATCTTCAACCTGGGCCACGGCGTCCTGCCGCAGACCGACCCGGCCGCGCTGACCCGGCTGACGGAGCTCGTCCAGGCGCGACCGTCGAGGCGCGGGTCTGAGCGCCCGTCCGGTCGCTACGCTCAATCCCGTGAATGCAGGGAGCGGTCGTCGCCGCGAACGTCAGCCGGCGCTTTCGCGTCCAGGGGCACAAGGTCACGCTCAAGGAGGCGGTGGTGCGGCGTAGCCGCCGGCGCGCGCGCGATATCTGGGCTGTCCGCGACGTGTCGTTCAGCGTCGAGCCGGGCGAGTCGGTCGGGGTCGTCGGCCGCAACGGGTCGGGCAAGACGACGCTGCTGCGCCTGATCGCGGGCATCTTCGCGCCGACGCGCGGGCCGTCTCGAGGTCGGCGGCTCGGTCGGCTCGCTGCTCGGGCTCGGCGCCGGCTTCCACCCCGACTTCACCGGCCGCGAGAACGTCTACCTGAACGGCTCGCTGCACGGCCTCTCGGCGGCGCTACGTCCGCGAGCGGATGGACGAGATCGTCGCGTTCTCCGAGCTCGAGAGGTTCATCGACGCGCCCGTCCGGACGTACTCGTCCGGCATGTACATGCGGCTCGGCTTCGCGGTCGCGACGCATCTTCGCAGTCCGACGTGCTGCTGCTCGACGAGGTGTTCGCGGTCGGCGACGAGGCGTTCCAGCGGAAGTGCTTCGGCAAGATCTTCGAGTTCAAGAGCCGCGGCGGGACGATCTTCTTCGTCTCGCACTCCGCGGCCGCCGTCGAGAGCCTCTGCGAGCGCGTCGCTGCTGCTGCGCAACGGCCGGCTCGAGCTCGACGGATCGACCCGTGACGTCATCGCCCGCTACCAGGCGCTGCTCGCCGAGGACGAGGATCCCGAGGAGCGCGGCGCCGGTCTGCAGGAGTGGGGAAGCGGCGAGGCGCGCGTCACCGAGGTGCGGCTCGAGGACGCCCAGGCGGCGAGCCGCGCACGCCAGTACCTCGCCGGCGAGCCGCTCGTCGTGCTCCTCCGCGTCCAGGTCGATCCGGGCGTGCCCGCCGCCGCAGGTCGGCGTCGAGTTGCATGCGCACGGCGGGCGGGCTGATCGCCGGCGCGACGCAGCCGCTCGACGAGCTCGGCTGGTGACGGCGGCGAGATGCGTGGGTGCGCTGGGAGGTCGACTCGCTGCCGCTCGCTCGACGGCCGCTTCGACGTCGCCGTCTCGCTCGCCGACACCGGCGCGGGCGGCCACGTGTACCACCGTCGTCTCGCGGCGGCGAGCTTCGTCGTCTACTCGGAAGAAGGACGACCTCGGGATCGTGCGGCTCGACGGCCGCTGGTCGCCGCCGGCGACGTGAGCACGGTGTCGGCATGAGCGCAAGGACCTGCCCCGACTGGCCCGAGCTGCTCGAGCTTGCGCCCGACCTGCAGTTCAAGCACTACACGGTCGCCGAGGCGCAGCCTGCCGACACGAGGCGCTGATCCTCCTCGAGGGCGTGCTCGCGAACGAGGCGGAGATCTGCTGCGACCGCGAGCGCCACGTCTTCTTCGCGGCGCACACCGACCCGTCGGTCGCCCGCGCCCTGCGCGACACGCACTGGTACGAGGTCGGCGAGTGGTCGACCACCGGGCCCTGGCACAGGCGCCTGACCTGAACGCCCACTATGTCCGTCCGGTGCGCCAGGATCTCGGCCAGCGGTCGCGTGTTGACCACCCGCTCCGGCGGGGCCCAGCCGCGCCGCGCCGTTGCGACCGCGAGCGGCATGTTCACGAGCCCGCGTACGGAGTGCGCGTCCGTCGAGCAGACGATGTCCGCGCCCGCCTCGACCGCCAGACGGACGTGCTCGTCCTTCAGATCCAGCCGGGGCGGCAGGCCGTTCACCTCGAGCGCCACACCGGTACGGACGGCGGCCTCGACGACCTGCTCCAGGTCGACGGCGTTCGGCAGGCGCTGGTTGATCAGGCGCCCGGTCGGATGGCTCAGCGCCGACACCGACGGGTGCTCCATCGCCGTCAGCACGCGCTTCGTCATCTCGTCGCGCGGCATTCGCTGGCCGGCATGGACGCTCGCCATGACCCAGTCGAGCCGGGCCAGCACGTCGTCCGGCAGGTCGAGCGACCCGTCGTCGAGGATGTCGCACTCGATCCCGTGCAGGAGCCGGAACGGCGCCAGCAGCTCGTTCGCCTCGGCAATCTCCTCGGCCTGCCAGCGCACGTCCTCGGCGTTGAGCCCCGGCACCACGCGCACGTTCCGCGTGTGATCGCAGATCGCCAGGTACTCGTAGCCGAGCTCGATCGCCGCCTCGCCCATCTCGCGCACGCTCGCCTTCCCGTCCGACCACGTCGAGTGGCAATGCAGGTCGCCGCGGATCTGCTCCAGCGCGACGAGCGGCGGCGGCTCGCCGCGGAACGGCTCCTCGCGCAGCTCCGGCGGGCACCACGGGATGCCGAGAGCGGCGTAGACGGCCGCCTCTTCCGGAGCCTCCGGGAGGGGCTCGAGCGCCTCGACGTACGTACGCGAGCCCGTCGCGCGCATGAGCTCGGTGCCGAAGGCGCCCGGCTCGGCGACGATGAGCTCGACCGGCAGCCCGTCCACCGTTACGCCGACGGCTCGCCGCTCGCCGCGCTCCATGACGCTGACCACCTCCGGCAATCCGGCGAACGTGTCGAGAATCGGGTCGGGCTCCGGCGCCCACGTGACCACCACCAGCTCGCGCGGCTGGTCGCGCCAGCGGCGCACGTCCCCGGCCACGACGCCGGAGACCTCGGCCGCGATTCGCTCCAGCACCGCCCGTGCGCGGCTCAGAAGCGGCGTCCGCCCCTCGACCGACGGCCGCAGCTCGCCGGCGAGCGCCGCCTTGATCCGCTGCTCCCTGGCCGGGCCGATGCCCGGCACCTCGCGCAGGCGGCCCTCGTCGGCTGCCGCCCTGAGGTCGTCGAGCGTCGAGACGCGGAGCATCCGTCCGATCTCCGCCGCCTGCCGCGGGTTCACGCCGAGGTAGCGGCCGAGCCCGACCAGGCCCGGCTGGAGCCGGTCCTCGAGCTCGTCGATCTCGCGCAGCCGCCCGGTGGCTACCAGCTCCTGGAGGCGTCCCTCGATCGAGGGGCCGATCCCGCTGAGCCGGCGCACCTCGCCGCGTCGGACGAGCTCTGCGACCGGAGTCGGCGTGGCGCGCACGAGCGCCGCCGCGCGTCGGTACGCGCGCACGCTGAAGGTGGAGGCCTCGCCCAGCTCCAGCAGCGCCGCGCAGCCGCTCCAGCTGGTGGGCGATTACCTCGTTTTCGGGATCCGCAGACTTGTCCACTGCCGATAGTCTCTCGACGTGCCGAGGATCGTCGTGCCCTTCAGGGGCGCCGACGCCAAGCGTCGGCTCTCCTCGCTTCCCCCTGCCGAGAGGCGTTCGCTTGCGCACGCCATGCTCGCGGACGTGCTCGCGGCCGCCACGACCGTCGGCCAGACGCTGCTCGTCACGCCTCAGAAGGCCGCCCAGGCGCGGGCGCTCGCCTCGGTCACCGGCGCCGAGGTCGTCGACGACCCGGGCCGCGGCCAGGGCGAGGCCGTCATGCACGCGCTCCGCTCGCTGGACGACGGCCCGGTGCTCGTCGTCAACGCCGACCTCCCGTGCGTGCAGCCCGCCGACCTGCTCGCTCTCCTCGGGCACCTGCCCCCGGGCGGGCTCACCCTGGTCGAAGCGAGCGACGGCACGACGAACGCGCTCGCGCTGGCATCGCCTCGCCTCTTCGAGAAGCTCTACGGCGCCGGGAGCGCCGCGCGCTTCCGTCGGCACGCCGAGGGTCTGGGCGTTCCCTGGGCGGACACGACCCTGCCCGCGCTCGCCCAGGACGTCGACCGCGTCGCCGACCTCGAGGCGCTCGACGGCCGGCTCGGCCCCGTGACGGCGGCCGTGCGCGAAGGCCTCCTCGCCACGGCGTGAAGGTCGCCGTCCTCGCGGGCGGCGTCGGAGGCGCCCGCTTCCTGCGCGCGCTGACGGAGACAACCGAGCCCACCGCGGTCACCGCGATCGTCAACGTCGGGGACGACCTCGACATCGCCGGGCTCCACGTTGCGCCCGACCTCGACACCGTCCTCTACACGCTCGCGGGACTCTCCGACGAGGAGCGCGGCTGGGGCCGCGCGGGCGAGACGTGGAACGCGCTGGACGCTCTGCGCGAGCATCGGCGGCGACGCGTGGTTCGCGCTCGGCGACCGCGACCTCGGCCTGCACCTCGCGCGCACGCAGGCGCTGCGCGCCGGCGAGCCGCTCTCGGCCGTCACTGCTCGCCTCGCGGCGGCGGCCGGTCTCGAGCTCCGTCTGCTGCCTGCCACCGACGACCGCCTGAGGACCTGGCTGCAGACCCCGAGCGGGACCTTCGAGTTCCAGGAGTGGTTCGTGCGCCGCCGCCATGCCGATCCCGTCGATGGCGTCCGCTTCGAGGGCGCCGACACGGCACGCCCGGCGCCCGGCGTGCTCGACGCGCTCGAGGACGCCGACCTCATCGCGATCGCGCCCAGCAACCCGTACGTGAGCATCTGGCCGATCCTCTCGGTGGCGCCGATCCGCGCCGCGCGTCGAGAATCGGCGCGTGCCGTGCGTTGCAGTCAGCCCGCTCATCGGCGGGCGAGCCGTGAAAGGCCCCGCCGCCGAGATGCTCGGGCGCCTCGCCGGCGGCACCACGCCCGCGCACGTCGCCTCGACCTACGAGGGCCTGATTGACGTGCTCGTCGTCGACCCGGCCGACGAGCCGGTGGACACACCCGTGCGCGCGGTGGTCACCCCGACGCTGCTCGATGAGCCCGATGCGCGTCGCCGCGTGGCCGAAGCCGTCCTCGACGTCGCCGGAGCTCCCGCGTGAAGGTCGTCATCGTTGGCGGCACGGGCTCGTTCGGGCGGGCGCTGGCGGCGCGCCTCCACGCCCTCGGCCGCGACGTGGCGATCGGCTCGCGCGACGCGACCCGCGCGCAGGAGTTGGCCGCGGTCTACGGGGTCGAGGGTGGTGCTAACGAGGACGTCGTACGCGGCGCCGACCTCGTCGTCCTCTCGACACGCTCGAGCGCGGCGCTCGAGACGGCGCGGTTCCTGGCCGAGGCGATCGGCGACACGCCCGTGCTCTCCGTCGCCGCGGACCTGCGCTTCGAGAAGGGCGGCGTCTATCCCGGCCGCCTCGGGCATGCGCTCGCCGAGGAGATCGCCCAGGTCGTACGCGCGCCCGTCTGCGCGGGCCTCCAGTCGCTCGCGGCCGCGCATCTTGCTTCGCCCGAGCCGCCTGACGAAGACGTCTTCGTCTGCGGCGACGACGCCGCGGCCAAGAGCATGGTGCTCGAGCTCGCCGCACAGCTCGTCGCCGGCCGTGCGATCGACGCCGGTCCGCTCGCCAACGCGCGGGCGCTCGAGGGCATGACGGCCGTGCTGCTGACCGTCAACCGCGCGTTCGGCGTCCAGGCGGGCATCCGGGTCACCAACCTCCCCGCTTGAGCGAGCTGCGCGTCATCCCGCTCGACGGCATCCCGCCCGTCGAGGAGGGCGACGACCTGGCGGCGCTCTGCGCGGTCGCCGCCGGGCGGCTCGGTGGGCTGGCCGACGGAGACGTACTCGTCATCGCGCAGAAGGCGGTCTCCAAGGCCGAGGGGCGGGTCGTGGCGCTCGAAGACGTCGAGGCGTCGGCGCTCGCGCGCACCATCGCCGCCGACCACGACGCGCGGCAGCTCGAGGTGATCCTGCGCGAGTCGGCCCGGGTCGTCCGCATGCGCCCGCCGCTCGTCATCGCCGAGACACGGCACGGGTTCGTCTGCGCGTCCGCCGGCGTGGACGCCTCCAACGCGCCGGGCGCAGGCATGCTCGTTCTCCTCCCGCTCGACCCCGACGCTTCGGCCGCACGGCTGCGCGCAGGGCTCGTCGAGCGCACCGGCCGCGATGTCGCGGTGATCGTGAGCGACTCGTTCGGACGCCCGTGGCGGCAGGGGACGACCGACGTCGCGATCGGCGCCGCCGGCCTCACCCCGCTGCTCGACCTCCGCGGCACGCGCGACCCGGCCGGCTACGAGCTGCGCACGACGACGATCGCGGTCGCCGACGAGATCGCCGGCGCCGCCGAGCTGGTCATGCGCAAGGTCGCCGGTATCCCTGCGGCCGTCGTCCGTGGGCTGGAGGTGGCGGGGGAGGGCACGGCGCGCGACCTCGTCATGCCGGCCGACCGCGACCTGTTCCGCTGAGTCAGCGTGCGCGGAAGCAGTAGAGCTCGCACACGTACGGGAAGCGGACGAGGTCGCTGCCGCGCGTCGCCGGATGCGTGTGCAACAGCTCGCGCAGCCGTTTGGAGAACTCGGCGCGCGCCTCGTCGGGCATCGCCGATACGAAGCTGATCGAGCAGAACCGCGCGACCTGCGTCTCGATGTCCGTCTCCTGCACGTGAGCAACCGACTCGTGCGCGACCTGCTCGAAGAGCCCGGTCGCGTCGAGCGTGCGGGCGCCAGTCGAGGCCGACCAGCTTGCGCGCCTGGTGGATGGTGGCGTCGTCCGAGGCCGCCGTGACGGCATCCGAGACCAACGCCGCGATGTCGGCGACCCAGTCGACCGACTCGTCGCGGGCGTTCCACAGCAGGGCGAGGCGGCCGCCGGGCGCCAGAACGCGGTGGAACTCGCGCAGCGCCGGCTCGGTGTCGAACCAGTGGAACGCCGTCGCCGACGTCACGGCGTCGACGGCGGCATCGGACAGCTCGATCGCCTCGGCCGTCCCACCCACGAGCTCGACGCCCGGGACGGCCGCGACCAGCTGCTCGCGCATGCCGGCGACCGGCTCGAGCGCGAGCACGCGCGCGCCGCTCGGCTGCAGCAGCCGCGTGAGCTTGCCGGTGCCCGCCCCGACGTCGAGCACGGTGCGGCCCGGTGCGAGCCCCAGCTCGCGCACGAGGAAGTCGACGGCCCCGGGCGGGTAGCCCGGCCGGCCGCGCTCGTACTCGCCCGCCGCGCGGCCGAACCCGCGCTCGGCGACCTCGTGGACGGGCATCTGAACCGCCACGGTACCGTCCGTCCGCGATGGAGGTGAAGTGGGTCGACGAGTTCGAGGGAGGCTTCGGCTGGCTGCCGCGCGAGTCGCGTATGCGCACGTCGCACGCGCTCGTCGTGGACGGCGGCGTATGGCTCGTCGACCCGCTCGACGTTCAGGGGCTCGACGAGCGGATCCGAACGGCGGGCGAGCCGCGCGGCGTCGTGCAGCTGCTCGACCGGCACAACCGCGACTGCGCGGAGCTCGCCGCGCGCTACGAGGTGCCGCACATCCGCGTGCCCGCCACCACCGGCACGCCGTTCCAGCTGCTGCAGCTCTACTCCCTGCCGTTCTGGCGTGAGGCGGCGCTCTGGTGGGCGGAGGGGCGAGTGCTCGTGGTCGGCGACGCGCTCGGCACGATCGCGTACTTCGTCGCCCCGGGTGAGCAGCTCGGCGTGCACCCGTTCCTGCGGCTCACCCCGCCGCGGCAGCTCGGCGGCTTCGACGCGCAGCACGTGCTCGTCGGCCACGGCTGGGGCGTGCACGGCGAGGACACGCCCGCGGTGCTGCGCCGCGCGCTCGAGACGTCGCGCCGGCGCATGCCGGCCGCGTGGCTCCACGGCTTCAAGTCGATCTTGCGGCGACGGTGAGCTTCGTAAAGCAGCTGGCGGCGCTGCTCGGAGAGGACCGCGTCGCGGCGGGCGAATCGGTCCTCGACCAGCACGCGGCCGACCTCACCTACCACGCATCGCACCGGCCCGACGCCGTCGTGTTCCCGGAATCCGCCGACGACGTCGCACGGGTCCTTGCCTGGGCCGACCGCGAGCGGGTCCCGGTCGGTGCCCTACGGCGCGGCGACCAGTCTCGAGGGCCACGTGATCCCCGTTCAGGGCGGCGTCAGCCTCGACACCGGCCGCATGAACCGGATCCTCTCCGTCGACGCCGGCGACCTCACCGCCGTGGTCCAGCCCGGCGTGACGCGGCTGGCGCTCAACGAGCGGCTCGGCCGCGACGGGCTGCAGTTCCCGGTCGACCCGGGGGCGGACGCGAGCCTCGGCGGCATGGCGGCCACGAATGCGAGCGGCACGACGACCGTCCGCTACGGCGGCATGCGCGCCCATGTGCTGGCGCTCGAGGTCGTGCTCCCCGGCGGACGGGTCATCCGCACGGGCAGCCGGGCGCGCAAGTCCTCGGCGGGCTACGACGTCGGCGCGCTCTTCGTCGGCTCCGAGGGCACCCTGGGCGTCATCACCGAGCTCACCCTCCGCGTGCACGGGATCCCGGAGCACGCCGTCGCGATCCGGATCGTGTTCGAGAGCCTCGACGACGCCTGCGCCGCCGCGGTCGCGATCGTCGGCGCCGGCGTCTCGGTCGTGCGCCTGGAGCTCCTCGACGCCGAGACGCTCCGGGCGGTCAACGCGTACAAGGGCACGGCGCTCGAGGAGGCGCCCAGCCTGTTCGTCGAGCTGGCGGGCTCCGCCGAGGGAGTCGCCGGCGACCTCGAGGCCGTGCGCGAGCTCGCGGACGGCTGCACGGTGTTCCAGGCCGAGCGCGACCCGACCGCCCGCGGCCGCCTCTGGGAGGCGAGGCACCACGTCGCGTTCGCGCTCGTGGCGGCGACGCCCGGCCGGCAGCACCTGAGCACCGATGTCTGCGTGCCGGTCTCGCACCTGCCGGAGGCGATCCGCCGCGCCCGTGCCGAGGCCGACCGCAGCGGGCTCTGGACCAGTCTCGTCGCGCACGCCGGTGACGGGAACTACCACGTGCTGTTCGCGCTCGATCCCGCTGACCCGGGCGAGCTCGCGCGGGCGCGGGCGCTGAACGACGCCATCGTCGAGTCCGCGCTCGCGCACGGCGGCACGTGCACCGGCGAGCACGGCATCGGCCTCGGGAAGATCGGTTACCTGGAGCGCGAGCACGGCGACCTGCTGCCGCTGATGCACGGCATCAAGGCGCTCTGCGACCCGAACGGGATCATGAACCCGGGCAAGGTACTACCGCCTGGCACTATATGACCATGCGTGAGGCCGCTGCCCCGCCTGCCCGCCGAGAGGACGGCCAACGTCCTCTTCGAGAGCTTCCGCACCCAGACCGCGATCCGCGAGCTGATGCAGGGCGTGATCGCCGGCACGGGCGTGTCGGGCGAGGAGTACGCGATCCTCGGCGTGGTCGAGTTCTTCCCCGACCGCACGCCGACGGAGCTGGCCGCGGCGCTCGGGATCCCACCGACGTCGGTCTCTCGCCA
The DNA here is from genome assembly GCA_963710465.1 of uncultured Thermoleophilia bacterium. Taxonomy (GTDB): domain Bacteria; phylum Actinomycetota; class Thermoleophilia; order Gaiellales; family Gaiellaceae; genus JACVRM01. The sequence goes on along the minus strand of CAVQAQ010000016.1, from coordinate 50,795 downwards.
GGTCGCCTCGCTCCTCGACAAGAAGCTTGCGAAGCGCCGGCCAAACCCGGAGGACGGCCGCTCGTACCTGCTCCGCACGACCGCCAAGGGCAGCAGGGTCGTGCAGTACGATCGCGCCGCGGATCGCCGAGCGGGTGCAGGCGCTCGGCGAGGTCGCCGACCGCCCGCTCGAGGAGATCTCGGCCTCGCTGGCGTCGCTGGAGCAGGCGATCAAGAACGTACTTGCTACCGGTCGGTACTAACTAGTACCATTCGGTAGCATATGCTCCGGCTCTCCGCGCTCCTCGCACTCGTCCTCCTCATCCTCGTTACCGGTGCCGTCGGGGCGCCGGCCGGCAGCCCCCAGGTGGTCGCGAAGATCAAGGTCGGCTCCAAGCCGTGCGCCTCGGTCGCAGCCAACGGGCTGCTCTGGGTTACCAACTACGGCTCCAGCACCGTCTCGGTGATCGACCCGGCGAAGAACCGCGCGGTGGGCAAACAGATCCGGGTCGATCCTGGCCCCTGCGGCATCGTCGCCGGGGCCGGCAGCGTCTGGACCCACGCCTACACCTCCGACCGCGTCGACCGCATCAACCCACGCTCGCGGAAGGTGACGCGGCGGATCAAGATCGGGCACGGGTCGTACGACGTCCTCTTCGCCGCCGGCTCCCTCTGGGTGACGAACAACACCGACGACACCGTGCAGCGCATCGCGCCTGCGCAGAACCGGGTGGTCAAGACGATCACCGTCCGCGGCGGGCCGGCCGGCCTCCAGCTCGTGGACGGCGTCGTCTGGGTAGGGACGACCGGCTCGAACGACGTCTACCGGATCGACCCGGCGACGAACGTCGCCACGCGCGTCCAGACGGGTGCGACCGGCCCCGCCTGGTTCTCGTCGCAAGGCCACGTGCTCTGGGTCTCGAACGTCCCCGACGGCACGGTCTCCCGCCTCGACCCCTCGACGGGCTCCGTGACCGCGACGGTGAAGACCGGGACCCGGCCGGTGGACGGCGCCGTCGGCCCGGACGGGCTCGTCTGGATCCCGAACCTGGGCGACGGCACCGTCTCGCGGATCGACCCCGCCGCCGGGAAGGTCGTCGACACGTTCCATGTCGGCGCGGCGCCCTTCGTCCTCAACGTGGCCTTCGGCGACGTCTGGTCGCCGGACTACGGCGGCAACCTGGTCTGGCGGCTGCGTTAGCCGCGCAGCCGCCGTAGCCGCTCGTCGCGCAGCGCCTGGGCTTCGAGCAGCGCCGCCGCGCTCGGCCCGACGGCGTCGAGGAAGGGCTTGCGCTGGATCTCCCAGAGCTCGACGTCGGTGACGGCGAGCACGGTCGCCGTGCGCGGCACATCCTCCGTCAGGGCGATCTCACCGAGGACGTCGCCGCGCACGACTCCGCCGCGCGGGCGGCCCTCGTGCCAGATCTCCAGCTCGCCCTCGGCGACGAGGTAGACGCAGTCGCCGCGGTCGCCCTCGTTGATGACGACGGTGCCGGCGGGGAACGCACGGTGCTCGAGCGCGCCCGCAAGCCGGTCGAGCGTTTCGGCGTCGAGGACCCCGAAGAGCGGGATCGCGCGCAGGAGCGCGTGTGCCTCGTCGCGCCCTTTCACCGCACGGCCCGCGCGGCCTCTAGCGGCGCTTCTTCTGCTTCTGCATCTGCCGCCGCATGGCGCGGTTCGTCGCCTCGGGCATCGCGCCCTGCTCCTGCACCGCGTCCATGTAAGCCCGCCGCTCCTCGGCGCTGAGCTGGCCGAGCGCCGCCTGCGCCCGCTGCGGGCTGGCGTTGGCGTTCAGCCGCTCGAGCTTCTTCACGGCGCTCGCGAGCTCCGGGTTCTGCCGCTCGAGTGCGGCCCGCGACATGCGCTGCAGCCCCTTGCCGAGCAGCGGCACCTTCATCAGGAACTGCATGGTCGAGCGCAGGTACTTGCCTCCCGCTATCCGCCCCAGCACGAAGAGCAGGGCGAAGAGGACGAGCAGGATGAGCAGCAGGAACAGCGGGATCAGGAGCGGGGAAAACGCGAGCATGAGGGGATGGTAACGGCGCCCTTGACCGGAGCACGCGCTCGTCCTACGGTCGTGGCGTTCTCCAGAGGAGGTAGCAATGGCAGCGATCGCTCCACCAGGCCCGGCGCTAGACGCCTTGACGGCGGGGTTCCGCGGCACGCTCCACGGCCCCGACGACCCGGCCTACAACGAGCTGCGCCGCGTTCACAACGCGATGATCGACCGGCGCCCCGCGCTCATCGCGCGATGCTCGGGCACCGCCGACGTGATGGCGGCGCTTGCATACGCACGCGATCACCACCTCCCCGTCGCGGTGCGGAGCGGCGGCCATTCGGTCAGCGGCTACGGGATGTGCGACGAGGGCGTCTGCATCGACGTCTCGCCGATGAAGGGCATCTGGGTCGATCCGCAGCGCCGCGTCGTGCGCGCACAGGCCGGCCTCACCTGGGGCGAGTTCGATCGTGAGACGGCGCTCTACGGGCTCGCGACGACGGGCGGACGCGTCTCGAGCACGGGCATCGGCGGCCTGATCCTCGGCAGCGGCAGCGGCTGGCTCGAGCGCAAGCACGGCCTCAGTGCGGACAACCTGCTCGCCGCGGACGTCGTCACCGCCGACGGCCGGCTCGTGCGCGCGAGCGCCGACGAGAATCCGGAGTTGTTCTGGGGACTCCGCGGTGGCGGCGGCAACTTCGGGATCGTCACGTCGTTCGAGCTCCGGTTGCACCCGCTGCCGCCGCTCATCCTCGGCGGGATGCTCCTCTGGCCGTTCGGCGGCGCGCGCGAGGTCGTCCAGTTCTACCGCGAGTTCATGGAGAGCGCGCCCGACGAGGTCATCAGCGCCATGGCGTTCATCACGGCCCCGCCGGAGCCGTTCGTCCCGGAGCCCGCACGAGGCCAGAAGGTCGTCGGTGTCATCCTCGGGTGGGCGGGCGACCCCGATGAGGGCGCCGAGGTGATCACGCCGCTCCGCGAGTTCGGCCCGCCGGCCGCGGACCTCGTGGGGCCGATGCCCTACGTCGCGCTGCAGCAGCTCATCGACCCGGCGAACCAGCCTGGCTTCCACCAGTACTGGAAGGCCGAGAACTTCCGCGTGTTCGACGATGGGGTGATCGAGGTCTTCATCGAGCGCGCCGCGCAGGTGCCCTCGCCGTTCACGGAGTTCCTGCTCGTGCCGTGCGGCGGCGCGGTCGGCCGCGTGCCCAACGACGCGACGGCACTCGGCAACCGCGACGCGAAGTGGCAGTTCCACGCGCTCTCGGTGTGGGCCGATCCCGCGGACTCGGAGGCGAATATCGCCTGGTCGCGCGGGACGGCCGAGGCATTGAAGCCCTATGTGGGCGGCGGGATCTACCTGAACTACACGTCCGACTCGGACGAGGCGGCGATCCTCGCCTCCTACGGGCAGAAGTACGACCGGCTGGTCGCGCTGAAGGACGAGTTCGACCCGAACAACGTGTTCCGGATGAACCAGAACATCAAGCCGTCATCGTCGTAAAGCGAGTGCGCTCCGGAGCGTGTGTCCTCAGGTACATGCTCCGGAGACGCTTGAACCGATCAGCAGCTCCGTTCCCGATTCGAACGAAGCGGAGCGGTTACCACTTCGAGCGGCGACCGCGGCGGCTTGTGTAGACGAGCTTCGCGCGGGCGACGTCCATGCCAGCCTCCTCGAACTGCTCGCGGTGGCCGAGCCGGTTGGCGACGCGGCTCGTGTCCGCCTGCTGCTCGGGGAGCACGAAGGTGACGGCGACGCCGCTGCGGCCGGCGCGGCCGGTGCGGCCGGTGCGGTGGACGTAGCCCTTGTCCTCCTCGGGCGGATCGAAGTTGATCACCTGAGTGACGTGCTCCAGGTCGAGCCCGCGGGCCGCCACGTCGGTGGCGATCAGCGTCTTGACCTGGCCGCTCTCGAAGCGCTCGAGCGCGCGCTCGCGTGCCCGCTGCGACATGTCGCCATGCATGGCGACCGCGTCGAGGTTCTGGCGGTGGAGCTTGTGCGCCAGGCGGTCGGCGCCGCGCTTCGTGCGGACGAAGACGAGGGTGAGCCCGTCGATCTCGCGGAGGTGCTGAACGAGCGTCTCGACCTTCGTGTCGGCCTTGACCGAGACGAAGCGGTGCTCGATCTCGCCCGGCGTGCGCTCGTCGGGCAGCGTGCCCTCGACGCGCGAGGGGCTGTTCGTGTACTTCTGCGCCACCTCGCCGACCTCGCCGTCGAGCGTGGCCGAGAAGAACATCGTCTGGCGGTTGCTCGGCAGCCGGCGCACGATCTTGTCGACCTGCGGCAGGAAGCCCATGTCCAGCATCCGGTCGGCCTCGTCGAGGACGAGGATGCGGATTTGCGAGAGGTCGACCAGCCGCCGCTGGATCAGATCCTCGAGGCGGCCGGGCGTGGCGACCAGGACGTGCGCGTTCTTCGCGCGCTTGCCCTGCGCCGGGATCGGGACCCCGCCGTAGACCGAGGCCACGCGAAGCTTCTTCGGGCCGGCGACCGACTCGAGCTCCTCCGTCACCTGGACGCAGAGCTCGCGGGTGGGGACGAGGACGAGCGCTGACGGACGCGCGTCGGACGGGTCGGTGCGCTCGACGATCGGCACCGCGAACGCGAGCGTCTTGCCCGAGCCCGTGGGCGACCGCGCGAGCACGTCGAGCCCGGCGAGCGCGTCGGGCAGCGCAAGCGTTTGGATGCGAAACGGCGAGTGGATGTTGCGAGCGGCGAGCACATCTGCGACAGGCGCGGACACGCCGAGCTCACGGAAAGTAACGTCTGACAAGTTGTTCGACTCCCTTCGAGTTCGAGACATGCCTACCTCGAAACGCCCGAAGGAGGAACGAAGAGCAAATCTCACCGGGGCGGCCGGATTGCCGCTCCGTACGTACACCGTAGCATCGGCAGGCCATGGCACCACCTCAAGTCCGCTATGCACGCAGCGGCGATGTGAACGTCGCCTTCCAGGCAATCGGCGACGGCGAGCTCGACCTCGTCCTGATTCTCGGTGCGCTCACCAACCTGAACGTCTGGGACGAGCCCGCCTACCGCCGCTTCGTCGAGCAGCTGGGCGGGTTCGGCGGTGGCATCGACGCGCTCGCGCGCCAGGGCACGGCTGCGTACCTCAATGCGAATCGGCCGGGGATGAACTACCCGTACACGTCAGCACAGGTCGTCTCGATGGTGCAGAGCGCCATCCAGAGCGGCAACGCGACGACTATTGAGAACACCAAGAACCTGCTCGAGGCGGCCAATAGCCTCGAGGTCCGCTCTGCTGATCCGCGGCCTCGGAGGCGGAGCCGGTCACGGCTCCGCCTCCGGGACGCTTGCTGCTAGAGCCCGAACCTCCGGGCGGCGCCGTCGAACTCGTCGAACTGCACGAGCGTGGTCTCCCCGTGCGTCCACGCGTCGTGGCCGGCCGGCACGATGAAGACGTCGCCCTCGCGCGTCTCCACCTCGGTGCCGTCGTCGAGCTTCGCGGTGATGTGGCCCTTGATGACGTAGCCGACGTGGTTGTCCTGGCAGCTGTCGGCGCCCATGTCCTTCGAGAACCTCCAGCCGTCCGGGTACGTCGCCCGCTTGACCTTGATGTCACCGAGGTAGACGACGTCGATCTTCACGCCGCCCTTCTCGACCTGCTCGTCCGGCTGTGCGAACGACTTGGACATCGCCTTGCTCATCGTCGCCATGCAAGCTCCTTTCGGCGCGGGGTGACCCCGCCGGCGAGCGTACGCCTGGCCGCCGCGCACGGCAAGCGGAGTCCGGCGTCGCTCAACCGCGGAAGTCGGCGGGCGTCCCGATCGCGATCTGCGGTTTCGCGCCGGGGCGCAGCCAGCGCAGCACCGACGCGAGCTCGGCGCGCGGCAGACTCACGCAGCCGTTCGTCGGCCGGCCGCGCTCGACGTGCAGGAAGATCCCCGAGCCGCGGCCCGGGACGACCGGATGCATGTTGAACTCGACGATGGCAAGGAACGCGTACGCCGCCGGCGACTTCGACATGTCCGGCGTCGACGTCTTGAACGGCGGCGCCCGGTCACACGCCCAGTGGACGAACGAGTTGTACGCGGGGTAGGCAGGGTCCTCGACCCACCAGTCGCCGCAGCGCAGCCGGTGGTACGGGAAGCGGACGCCGGGGTTCGGCACGTTGCCGTACATCGTCGGCCCGATCGCGAAGGTGCCGATCGGCGTCGTGCCATCGCCCTCGTGGCGGTCGCGGCTAAGGCCGGCCCACCCGACGCGCGCCGGGTACGGCCCGGCGACCGGCCGCCAGCAGCCGTCGCGCCGCTCCCACGAGCGGAGCGCCGCGTGCGTCGTCTTCGTCGTCGCCGCCTGGACCGTGATCAGCTGCGTTCCCGTCACGTGCACGGCCGGCGCGGGCGAGCAGGCGACGGTAAGCGCGGTGGCAAGAGCGAGCACGGCGTCAGAGGGTATTGGTGAAATCCCGAACCGGCGAAACGCCGTATCTCCTGCACACACACACCGTCTGCAAGGAGGTTAGGACGTCATGGACAGCATGAAACGACACCCGGTTCGTCTCCTCTTCGTGGTGCTCGTCGCCGCGGCCGGGCTGGTGGCGGCTGCAGTGGCCGCGGGCTCCGGCTCGTCGAGCCAGTCCACGGTCAAGACCGCGAAGAACGCGACGCTCGGGAAGACCATCCTCGTCACGCACACCGGGCGGACGCTCTACTCGCTGAGCGCCGAGCGGAACGGCCGCTTCATCTGCACGAACAGCACGTGCCTCTCGGTCTGGAAGCCATTGCGCGGCTCGGCGACGGGCGTCAGCGGACTGACCGTCGTGACGCGGCCGGATCACACGCGGCAGGTCGCGTACAAGGGCGGGCCGCTCTATACGTTCACCGGCGACCACAAGGCCGGCGACGTGAGCGGCAATGGCTTCCGCGACGTAGGCGTCTGGCGGCCGGTCGCGGTCAGCGGCAAGGTCTCGACGGCGCCCGCGAAGCCGTCTGCGTACGGGTACTAGATTGGACGCATGAGCGACGAGCCAGAACCGTCCGGCGACGACGAGGAGCCGTCGCCGCTGGACGAGCCGGCGGACGACGAGCCGGACAGCCCCTGGTCGACGTGACCGGGGTCGTCGTCCGCTGGATCCGTTTCAAGCGCCTGGGCTGAACGCGTACTCGAGCGCGCCGGGCAGCTGCGCGCGCCAGAACCTCCCGTCGTGCCCGCCCGGGAGCAGGAGCAGGCTGTGTCTGATGCGCAGCGCCGATAGCTCCCGGGCGAACGCCCGCGCGAACGACGCGGTGACCCGGTCGTGCGTCGCCCCGCACGAGAGGAAGAAGCGCGTCCGGAGCCGTCGCACGAGCGGCGCCTTGCTGCGGGCGAGCTGCGACGGGTCGTGCGCCGCCATCTCGGCGCGGGAGGCGCCGTGCAGGGTCCCGTCGGCGATCGGCTTGAAGTACCCGCTCCAGGACTCGGCGGTGGCGAACAGCTGCGGGTGGCGGAGCGCGATGTCGACGGCTCCGTATGCGCCGGCCGACAGACCCGCGATCACCCGCCCGCTGCGCTGCGCGATGGTCGGCAGACGCGCGTCGGCCCACGGGACGACCGAGTCGACGACGAACGACTCACGCGGGCCGGTCCACTCGCCGCCGTACAGCGTCGACGCGTTTCCCGGAGGGGGCGACCATGATGAACGGGCGCACCCGTCCCTGCTGGATGAGCCGGTCGGCGGTGTCGCCGAGCGCGATCCCGTAGACGATGGACGACGGCGATCCGTAGAAGCCGTGCAGGACATAGAGCACGGGATAGCGCTTGCCGGTCGAGACGTTCGGCGGCAGGTAGACGTAGCTGCGCGTGAAGCTGTGGCCCCAGGATGCGCCTGGGAGCTCGCCCTCCCATACGGTGCCGCCGGCCGGCCCTGTCTTGATCTGCTTCCAGCCGGGCGGTAGCAGCGAGGCGCGTGCGGTGCCGCAGGCGGCGGTGGCCGCTGCCACGGCGACGAGCGCGGCGACCCCGATCCGCATCGGTCGCACTGTGCCCGTCTCGTGTGAACGCCGCCTGAACCGGGGACTGCTCGTGGGGGGCAGCGGCCTCGCCGCCCCCACGAGCGTTTGCCGTCGAGGGCGCACGGCCGGTTCGACGTCGACACGAAGCCGCTGACGTCGAGCCTGCAGCTACCGAACGGGTGGAACGCGACATCCGGTGGTTTCCCGCTGAGAGAGGCATACGCGAACGGTTTGCCCCGGTTTCCGCGAGTAGGATCGGGCGCGGTGAGCGCCTTCGAGGAGCTGCGCGCGGTCGCCCCGCGCGAGGTGTGGGAGGGCATCCTCGCCCGGTCGGTGAACGGCGAGCGGCTGACCATGGCCGTCGTCGAGCTGGCGCCGGGCGCGCACGCGCGGGAGCATCAGCACGACCACGAGCAGCTCGGCATCGTGCTGGAGGGGGTGATCACGTTCCGCATCGGCGACGAGCGCCGTGAGCTCTCACCCGGCGCGACCTATGTCATCCCGTCCAACGTCCCGCACGAGGCGATCGCGGGGCCGGAGGGGTGCGTCGTGATCGACATCTTCGCGCCGGTCCGCGAGGAGTGGAAGGCGATCGAGCCGCTCGAGCCGGTCGAGCCGCGCTGGCCCTGACCGAGATCCGCGACGTCGCGCCGGGCCTCTGGATCTGGCGGCAGCCGCACCCAGACTGGCAAGCGGGGCTGGACTGGGAGGAGACGGTCACCTCCACCTGCGTCGAGTCGCGCGGCGAGGTCGCCGTCATCGACGCGCTCGCGCCCGCCGAGGGCTCCGAGGCGTGGGCGCGCTTCGACGCCCGGCCGCCGACGCTCGCGATCGTGCTCAAGCCCGACCACGTCCGCGACATCGACGTGTTCGTCCGGCGCTACGGCGCCCGGGGCTTCGGGCCGCGCGTCTACTTCCGCGACGACCTGCCCGAGACCGTGCTCGAGCCACTGCTACCGGACGGGCAGGAGCTGCCCGGCGGACTGCGGACGCTCTACGACGGCCGCAGCCGCGACGAGACGCCGCTCTGGCTGCCGGAGCAGCGCGCCCTTGTCTTCGCCGACGCGCTGACCGCACGGGGCGGCGAGCTGCGCGTCTGGGGGGGTATGCCCTGGCACGAGCAGGCCGTGCTGCCCGCGCTCCGCGCCCTGCTCGAGCTGCCGTTCGAGCTGGTGATCGTCGCGCACGGCGAGCCCGTGCACGACCGGGCCGCCTTCGAGCGCGCGCTCGAGCTCCCGCCCGGGCCGTAGCCCCTGCCCTTATTTGCCCATGCGGGTGCGGCGGCGGATCCCGAGGCGCCGCTGGACGTCGCGGTCGTCCTCGCCGTCCTTCTTCGCCGCCCAGATGAACAGGACGGCCACGATGACGACACTGACGATCATCGAGATGAGGATGATGATCCCGGCGACGGTGCCCGCAGCGCTGGCCATGCCCCATAGTTGCTGAAATCGCACGCGTTACGCTCGCCTGCGTGATCGTCGATACGCACAACGACCTGCTGGCCGAGCTCGTCCACCGCGACGGCGAGCAGCGGCCCTTCGCCCGCTACTGGCGGCCGGAGCTCGACGCGGGCGGCGTCGGCCTCCAGGTCTGCGCGATCTACACCGCCGACGACACGGACGACGCACTCCGCTTCGGCCTCGCGCAGGCGGCCGCCTACCACCGCCTGCTCGCCGAGAGCCCCGAGGTCGTGCCGGTCCTCTCGGCCGCCGACCTCGAGCGCGACGGCCTTCAGGTGATGCTCTCCGTCGAGGGCGCCGAGCTCCTCGCCGGCGACCCGCAGCTCGCCTACGCCTACTGGGGGCTCGGCGCGCGGATGTTCTCGCTGACCTGGAACCACCGCAACCCGTTCGCCGACGGCCTCGGCGTCGAGGACGACCGCGGCCTGAGCGCGCTCGGGCGTGAGCTCGTCGACGTCCTCGCGGCGCTCGGCGCCATGCTCGACCTCTCGCACGCCTCGCCGCGCACGTTCGACGACGTGCTTGCCGCCGCGCCCGAAGCAGCCGTGCTCGTCAGCCACGCCTGCTGCCGCGCCGTCCACGACACGCCGCGCAACCTCTCCGACGATCAGCTGCGCGCGATCGCCGCACGCGGCGGCGTCATCGGGATGATGGCGCTGCCGCTGACGGTCGACCCGGCCGCGCCGACGATCGAGCGCCTCGTCGACCACGTGGATCATGCCGTCGAGGTTGCGGGCATCGAGCATGTCGGCCTCGGCGGCGACTTCATCCGGCAGGTCGCCCGGGCGAAAGGGCTGACCGAGATGCGCGGCGGCCTGTTTCCGCCGGGCATGGCGGCCGACGCGGCGATCGACGACCTCGAAGGCCCTGCGGGCTACCCGGCGCTCGTGGCCGCGCTCGAGCGCCGTGGGTACACCGGCGACCGGCTCGACGCGGTCCTCCGGAAGAACTTCCTGCGCGTCTTCCGCGCCGCGCTCCCGCGCGCAAGCGAACGGCCTCCGCTCGCGTCTTGAAGGGGACATGATTCGGCTTCTCATCATCGGCATGGCCCTAGTCGCGGCCGTCGGCGCGGCGGCCGCACCCCCGCCGGAGCCCGCGCTCGTGGCCTTCGTGAGCGAACAGGGCCTGCTGGAGGTCGGCACGGACGCGGCCGGCCTGAAGCTCATGCGCGACGGCACTTGCCCGTCGACCGACCTGCCGCCCTGCTTCGGCGCCGAGGCGGCTGCCTGGTCGCCCGACGGGACACGGCTTGCGGCTGTCGTCGCGTCGCGGCTCTACTTGTTCGACGCTGCTGGCAACCCGCCGGTGCTCGTGCCCACCGACACGCCGGTGACCGGCAGCAGCCCGCCTGCGTGGTCGCCCGACGGGCGCCGGATCGCCTACCTCGGGAACCAGGTGGTGGACGGGTTCGGCGCGTTCTACGACGTCGCCGTCGTCAATCTCGCCACCGGCGCGGTGCACCAGCTCACCACCGGTCAGTACGCGGCCGACCTCGCCTGGTCGCCGGGACGGCAGATCGTCTACTCGAGCGCCGTCCAGGACCGCTTCGAGCTCTTCGTGGTCGACCCTGACGGCGGCACGACGCGCCAGCTCACGACGGGCCAGCCCGGCGACGTGAACCGGCGGCCCTCGTGGTCGCCGGACGGGAGCCGGATCGCCTTCGTGCACATGAAGCAGATCGGCGACGACGCGGGCCACGGCCGCATCGAGGTGATGGATGCGGCCGGCGGCGTGCCGCGCGCCCTCTCCGACGCGCCGGTCAACGTCGTCATCGACCAGGCGCCTGCCTGGTCGCCGGACGGCTCGGAGATCGTGTTCTCCACTTCCCTGAACGGCCGCCAGTCGCCGATCACGCAGATCGTCGTCGGCCGTGACCTCTACGTCGTCGAGGCCGACGGCAGCGGCGAGCGCCGGCTAACCCAGAGCGCCGAACGCAACGTCGCCGACCGCGACCCGACCTGGTCGGCGGACGGCCGCGCGCTGGCCTTCGAGACCTCCGACCGCGACGAGGAATCGCGCTCGAGCATCTACGCGGCGAACGCGGACGGCACGTGCGAGCACCGGATCGCCGAGGTTCCCGGCCGGCGCCCCGCGTGGCAGCCGGGCGTCACCACGGTGCCGTTCCAGTGCGCCGACCTCTCCGTCACCGCCGAGAGCCCGCGGGCCGTCAGCTCGACCGGCGACATTGTCGTCACCCTGCTGAACGACGGCACGCAGCCGCTCACCGGCGTCACACTCGCCGGCAAGAGCACGGCGGCGACGATCGTGTCGGCGAAGGGCTGCTCGGTGCGCGCGGGCGTGCTCGCGTGCCCGCTCGGGAAGTTGGCACCGCGGCAGAGCGTGGACGTCGACGTCCGCGTCGCGAGCGCCCTGGTCACGCAGGCGGTCGGGATCGTCCTCGGCGGCTCGGTCACCTTCACCGGTCATGTCAACGAGAGCGAGCAGCTGCTCTCCGACAACGCGATCACGCTCGAGGTGGAGACGACGCGCTGCTCGACCGCGACCGCCGGCTCCGGCCGGATCGTCGGGACGATCTTCGACGACCGCGTCTGCGGCCGGCGGGGCGCCGACGTGATCTCGCCGGGCGCCGGGAACGACACCGTCTACGCGGGCGCCGGCAACGACGTCATCGACGTGCGCGGCGGCGGCGTCGACGTCGTCCACTGCGGGCCCGGCACGGACAAGGTGCTGGCCGACCGGCGCGACACCGTCGCGGCCGACTGCGAGCACGTCTTCAGAAATCTGTAAGAACGGCGTAAGCGCGGCGCAAGATCGCCTTCCTAGCGTCGGGGCTCCAGACCCGAAAGGAGCCCACGTGTTCAAACGCTTCGCAGGATTCCTCGCCGTCGCCACCGTTGCGCTCGCCGCGACCGCCGGCAGCGCGATGGCGGACGTCTACACGCTCACCGGCACGGCATACGGCAACGCGGTCGCCGTCTTCGACCGCGCGGGGAACGGCACGCTCGAGCCGGCCGGCAGCGTCCTCACCGGCGGCAGCGGCGTGCCCTCGGGCGGCCAGGGCGCGCTCGCGCTCGACCACAACCAGCTGGTCGCGGTCAACGCGGGCACCAACACCGTCTCGCTCTTCAGCATCGACGGCCACGGCCCCGGCCTCCGCGACGTCGAGCCCTCGGGCGGCGTCTCGCCGCTCAGTGCCACGATCCACGGCCGGCTCGTCTACGTGCTGAACAGCGCCGGCACGGCGAACATCACCGGGTTCTTCCTGTGGCACGACCGCCTCGTGCCGGTCCCGAACTCGACCCGTGCGCTCAGCGCGGCGACGCCCGGTCCGGCGCAGGTGCAGTTCTCGCCCGACGGGCGCACGCTCGTCGTCACCGAGAAGAACACCAACCGCATCGACACCTACGCCGTCGGCACCGACGGCACCCCGAGCAACCCGACCGTCTCCGCGTCTGCAGGCGGCACGCCGTTCGGCTTTGCCTTCGACAAGCGCGGCCGGATCTTCGTGTCCGAGGCGACGCTCGGCGACGTGTCCTCGTACTCGATCGCGAACGACGGGACCGTCTCCCCGATCAGCGCGACCGTCCTCGACCATCAGACGGCCCCGTGCTGGGTCGCGGTGACCGAAGACGGCAAGTACGCGTACACGGCCAACGCCGGCTCGAACTCGATCTCCGGCTACGCGATCGCGAAGAACGGCGCGATCTCGCTGCTCGACGCGAGCGGCGCGACCGGGCCGACGGACGCCCACCCGGTCGACCTGGCGCTGTCGGACGGCAGCCACTTCCTGTACGCGCTCGCCAACGGCGCCGGCACCATCGACGCCTACCGCGTGAACGGGAACGGCAGCCTGACCCCGCTCGGCCCCGCCGGCACCCTCCCGGTCAACGGCACCGGGCTCGTCGCCAGCTGAGAGTTCACTCCGTCGTAAGACACACACGCTGGAATGGAGTCATGCGAGCCGTATTCGTCACCACACTCGCCGCCGCCGCCGCCTTCACGGCGGCGGCGGCAGGCTCCACCGCCTCGACGCGCGTCGACTGGTTCGTCGTCCGCGTGTAATGCCGTGCTCGCCCTGACGGACAATGAGCTCATGCCGACCGTGCTCGTGGTCGACGACGAGCCGATCGTTCGCGACGTCGTCGTGCGCTACCTGGAGAGCGCCGGCTTCGACACGGTCGAGGCCGAGGATGGGCACCGCGCCCGCGACCTCATCGCGAGCGAGGCGCCGGACCTGGTCGTGCTCGACGTGATGCTCCCGGGCACCGACGGGCTCGAGCTCTGCCGGTGGATCCGCGGCCGCTCGGCCGTCCCGGTGATCCTGCTGACAGCGCGCGGCGACGAGGAGGATCGGATCGTCGGGCTCGACCTTGGCGCCGACGACTACGTCACGAAGCCGTTCTCGCCGCGCGAGCTGATCTCGCGCGTCCGCGCCGTGCTCCGCCGCGCCGATCCGCCGTCGGCGCCGAGCGAGCGCATCGCGTTCGGCGACCTGCAGCTCGACGCTGAGCGCCGCGAGGTGCGGCGCGGCGACCAGGACGTGCGCCTCACGGCCAAGGAGTTCGACCTGCTCTGGTTCCTGGCCAGCCACCCGCGCCGGGTTTTCTCGCGCGACGAGCTCATGCGCCGCATCTGGGGCTACGAGGCCGCGTTCGACACCGGCACCGTCACGGTGCACATCCGCCGCCTGCGCGAGAAGGTGGAGGAGGCCCCTCCAAGCCGCGCTACCTCCAGACGGTGTGGGGCGTCGGCTACAGGTTCGTCCCTCCCGAGAACGTAAGACCGTGATCGGGTTCGCGCTGCTCGTCGCTGCCGGCGCGCTCCTTGCGGGCATCGTCGGCGCGCTCGCGCTTCGGCGGCTGCCGACGGTGCGGCTCCAGCTGATCGGCCTGGCGCTGCTGGCCACGATCGTGCCGGTCGCCGCGGTCGTCGTCGCCGGCGTCGTCATGTTCGACTCGGCGCACGACCAGACGGTGCTGATCGTCGCGGCGGGCGCTGCGTGCGCCGTCGTCGCGGCCGCCGTGCTGGTCGCGCGCTCGGTCGCGAACGGCCTCGGCGACATCGTCTCCGCCTCCGAGCGGCTCTCACGCGACCTCGCCGTCCGCGTCCCCGAGCGCGGCCCCGCCGAGCACCGCGCGCTCGCGCACGCGTTCAACGAGATGGCGCAGAGCCTGCAGCGGCTGTTCGAGGCGCGGCGGGAGCTCGTCGCCTGGGCGAGCCACGACCTGCGCACGCCGCTCGCGAACATGCAGGCAATGCTCGAGGCGGTCGACGACGGCCTTGCCCGGCCCGAGGACTACCTGCCGGCGCTCCACGAGCAGGTACGCACGCTGTCCGGCCTCGTCGACGACCTGTTCGAGCTGGCGCGGATCGACAGCGGCGCGCTCACGCTTGAGCTCCGGCGCGCCGAGCTCGGCACGGTCGTGTCCTCCTGCCTGCGCGGCGTCGAGGCGGAGGCGCGCGCCCGCGGAGTCGTCCTCGGCGCCGACGGCCACGCGGCCGCCACGTTCGACGCGGCGAAGATCGAGCGCGTCCTCCAGAACCTGCTGACGAACGCGCTGCGGCACACGCCGGACGACGGGACGGTCGCGGTGCTCGTCAAGCCGGACGCCGAGGTCGTGCGCGTCATCGTCGAGGACACGGGCGACGGCCTCTCGCCCGAGGCAGCGCGGCGCATGTTCGAGCGCTTCTGGCGTGCCGACGCGGCGCGCTCGTCACGCGGCGCCGGGCTCGGCCTCGCGATCGCCCGCGGGCTCGTCGAGGCGCACGGCGGCCGCATCTGGGCCGAGAACCGCCCGCGGCGGCGGGGCGCGCGTGTCGTTCACGCTCCCCGCCGCCTAGCAGGCCCTCTACGCGCTCGCGACCGCCTCGCGCCGGATCACGGCGCGCGCCGGCTCGCCCGCGCCGCGCGCCAGCACGACGCTCGTGACGATGATCCAGAGCCCCGTGAGCAGCAGGGCGAAGAAGTCGGCGAACGGGATGAACAGCGCGACGCCGAGCACGAGCGCCGTCCAGCCCAGCGAGCGCACGCTGCGCTGGAGCATCGTCCCGGCCGCGCCCAGCATCATCACGCCGAGCGCCGCGTTGGTGGCCATCCAGAAGTCGCCGTCGAGGATCCCGAGCGCCTTCACGGAGTCGGGCGAGGCGTGGCTCCCCGGCGCGTCCGCAAGCGCGAAGTGCAGCAGCGCCGCCAGTAGGAAGGCGGCTGCGGCGAGCCCGGTCCCGACGATCACGACCAACTCCCAGAACGACCGGCCGCCGGCCGCCAGGCTCACGCCGAAGAAGACGAGGAACGGGACAGCGGCGGCGATCAGAAACGCAGCGAGCACCTGGCGACCGTCGTGCGCGTCGTAGTACGAGAAGAACTTCTGTGCCGACGCGTTGGTGTCCGGCGTGCTGCCGCCAATGGCGATCACCGTCACCAGGATCGATACGACGAACACGATCCCACTGAGCGGAAGCAGCTTCTTCGCAGTCATCCGTCACTCCTTGGTCGAGGGTTGACCACGAGCCTGCCGCGCCGCCGGCCGCCGCACATCGGCGCCACCCAGGGACTGATCTCGGTGCTGGCACCTATTGCGTTCGTGCCGATCGCAGCGAAAGATCTCCCTATGCGCGCGTTGCGGGTCAGTGCCGTCGCCGTTGCGGGCCTCACCGTGGCGCTGTTCGCCGTCAAGCTGCTCCAGGCGACCGGCGTGCTTCACGAGGCGCCCGACGGCGGCGTGCCCAACGCCGTGGTCCCGGTCGTTGCGCTCGCCGTCTTCGTCCCGACGCTGGTCGGGCTCGCGATCGCGCTGCGCCAGCCGCGAAACGTCGTGGCGTGGATCATGCTGGTCGGCGAGCTCGTCGTCGTCGCCTTGCCGTTCGGGCCCGCGATCAGCGACGGCTGGTCACTGCAGATCGGGAGGGCGACCTGGCCGCTGCTCTATGCCTGGCCCATCGCCGTTGCATTCGTCTTCCCGGACGGGCGCCTGCTGACGCCGCGGTGGCGCTGGATCGCAGGCGGGGCGCTCGTCAGCTTCGTCGGGTTCACGACGATCGCGCTGCTCGACCCGAGCCCGTTCGATCCCCCGAGCAAGTCGGTAACGAACCCGCTGCTGCACAACGCGGCCGGCACCGCGCTCGACCATCCGTGGATCTGGGTCCCATTCTGGCTCGGCATCTTCGCGAGCCTGGTCGCGGGCGCGGTGGCCATCCGACTGCGGGTGCGCCGCTCGACCGGCGTCGCGCGGCTGCAGGCGCTGTGGCTCGCTTGGTCGGCGCTCCTGATCCCGGTCGCGCTCGCCTGCTGCGCCGCCACCTGGCTTGTCTTCAGCTGGATGGACGCGATCGTCTTCCCGCTCATCCTCCTGTTCCAGGTCGCGATCGCTGCCTCGATCTGGTTCGCAATCACGCGACACCGGCTCTACTCGATCGAGCGGATCGTCAACCGCACGCTGGTCTACGCATCGCTCACCGTCCTGCTCGCGGTCGCGTACGCGCTCCTCACCGTGGCGCTCGGTGTCGCCGTCGGGCGCAGCTCCGAGTGGGCGACCGCCGGCGCGACGCTCGCCGTCGCGCTCGCCTTCCGGCCCCTCCGCTCGCTCGTCCAGAACGCGGTCGACCGGCGGTTCAGCCGGGCGCGCTGGGACGCCGTCCGGCAGGTGCGCGCATTCGAGGAGAAGGTGCGCGAGGGGCGGCGCGCGCCGGAGGAGATCGGCGCCGTGCTGGCCGGCGCCCTCGGCGATGCGCGTGCGCAGCTCTTCTACTGGCTGCCCGAGAGCCGCGCATACGCGGACGAGGGCGGCGTCGTCGAGCAGCTGCCGGCAGACGGCCGCGCGCGCTCGGAGGTCGGCGCGCACACCGCCGTCCTGCTGCACGACCCGGGGCTGCTCGACCGTCGCGACCTGCTCGACGGCGTGCTCGCGGCAGCCGCGCTGTCGGTCGAGATCGCGCGGTTGCGCGTCGAGCTGCGGCTCCAGCTCGCGGAGGTGCAGGCGTCCGGGGCCCGGATCATCGAGGCCGGGTACGAGGAGCGGCGCCGGCTCGAGCGTGACCTCCATGACGGTGCGCAACAGCGGCTCGTCTCCCTCGGCCTGCGCCTGCGGCGCCTCCAGTTCTCGCTGCCGCGGGAGGCGCGCATCCTCTCGCCCGCGCTGGACCAGATCGTGGACGAGGTCGGCGCCGCCATCGCCGACCTGCGGCAGATCGCCGCGGGCGTGCGGCCGGCGCGTCTGGACGACGGGCTCGCCGCAGCGCTCCAGGATCTCGCCCGCTCCGTCCCGGTCCCCGTCGAGGTGGACGCGCCGGACGAGCGCGTGGCCGCGAGCGTCGAGGCCGCCGCCTACTTCATCGCGTGCGAGGGCCTGACGAACGCGGTCAAGCACGCGTCCGCCTCGCGCGTGCGCGTGACCGCCGCGCGCCGGAACGGAGCGCTGCTGGTCAGCGTCGCCGACGACGGTGTCGGTGGCGCGGTCGCGAGGCGCGGCTCGGGCCTCGCCGGCCTGCGCGACCGCGTGGTCGCGCGCGGCGGCACGCTGGAGATCACGAGCCCGCAGGGCGGCGGCACCGTCATCGAGGCGGCGATCCCGTGCGAATCGTGATCGCCGAGGACACGGCGCTCCTCCGCGAGGGGCTCGCCGGGCTGCTCGAGGACGCCGGCCACGACGTGGTCGCCCGCGTTGGAGACGCCGAGGCGCTGCTCGCCGTCGTCGCCGAGCACGAGCCCGACCTGGCGATCGTCGACGTGCGCATGCCGCCGACGTACGAGGACGAGGGCATGGTGGCCGCCGCGGAGATCCGCCGCTCGCACCCGCCCGTCGCCGTCCTGGTCCTGTCGCAGCACGTCGAGAGCCGCCACGCGGTCGACCTCGTCGGCGCCGGCGGCGGCTTCGGCTACCTGCTCAAGGACCGCGTACTCGACGTGGACGAGTTCCTCGAGGCGGCCGAGCGCGTCCGCGCCGGCGGCACCGCGCTCGACCCCGAGGTCGTCCGCCACCTGCTCGCGCCCCGCTACGAGGACGACCCGCTCGCCGAGCTGACCCCGCGCGAGCGCGAAGTGCTCGGTCTGATGGCCGAGGGCAAGACGAACCTCGGCATCGCCAAGCAGCTGTGGCTGACCGAGAAAACCGTGGAGACCCACGTCAGCTCGATCCTCGGCAAGCTGCGGCTGCCCCGCTCCGAGGAGGGCCACCGCCGCGTGCTGGCCGTCCTCACCTATCTCCGCGCTGGTAGCACCCGTACCGGTTCGTGAAGGTCCCCACGCCGACGTACGCAGGTAGCCGCATGTGGTCCCTCGCTCGCGTGGCTGGACGCGCGATTCTCTCCCTGTGCAGCTGCGCCCTGCAACCGAGTCGGACCGCGAGTTCTTCTGGGAGACCCGGCGCGACGGCTTCCTGCCGCTCGTTCCCGACTGGGACGACGCCGCGGTGCGCGCGCAGGCGGATCGCGAGTTCGACGAGCTGCCCGTGCGGGTCGTCGAGGAGGGCGGCGAGCGGATCGGCTACCTCTGCGTGGTCGACCGGCCGGACCACCTCTGGCTCGACGAGATCGTCCTCGTCGCGGCCGCGCGGGGGCGCGGTATCGGGACGGCGCTCGTCGAGCAGGTGATCGGGCACGCCGAGGCGCGCGGAGTCCCAGTCAGGCTCGGTGTGCTGGAGCACAACCCGGCCCGCCGCCTCTACGAGCGGCTCGGCTTCCGGTGGTGCACGTCGACCCGCCCCGTATACGCATGGAGCGATGAGTTCGGCGCCCGGCGCGACGTCTATAGGTTGACCACGACCAGGAGGGATCGCGTGCCTTGCTTCTGCGACATCACGGTTTCGCTCGACGGCTACGTCGCCGGCCCGGCGCCGTCGCTCGAGCACCCGCTCGGTGAGGGCGGGGAGCAGCTGCACGAGTGGGTCTACGGGCTGAAGGCGTGGCGCGAGGCGCACGGCCTGGAGGGCGGGGAGGAGCACGCCGACTCGGAGCTCATCGAGGCGAACGTCGCCCGCACAGGCGCGGTCGTCATGGGCCGCCGGATGTTCAGCGGCGGCGAGGGGCCGTGGGCGGACGATCCGAATGCGAACGGCTGGTGGGGCGACGAGCCGCCCTTCCGCGTCCCGGTCTTCGTGCTTACGCATCACGCGCGCGAGCCGCTCGTGCTGGGCGAGACGACGTTCACGTTCGTGCGACGGCTTCGACGAGGCGTTCCAGCTCGCGACGGCGGCCGCCGGCAATCGCGAGGTGCACATCGCGGGCGGCGCCGAGGCCATCCAGCAGGCGCTCGCCGCCGGCGCGCTCGACGAGCTCCAGCTGCACGTCGCCCCGCTCTTCCTCGGCGGCGGCACATCCCTATTCGCGAAGGGGGCGCAGGCCGAGGTCGAGCTGACCGGCGTCGCCAGCTCGCCGGCCGTTGCGCACCTGACCTACTCGGTCAAGTCGCGCGCGTAGTTTCCCGACGGAGCGCTGGTAGCGCGAGAGGTGCGGCGCCAGCGCCGCGAGCGCGATCCCGGCCCCTTCGCGCGCCCGGCCTGCGTCGACGAGTGCGAAGGCGAGGAAGGCGCTGACCGCGTCGTCGAGCTCGTCCGCGGTGCGCTCGCGCTCCGCGAGTCAGGAGGGCGACGCTCTCGTCCACCTGCCCGAGGTTGCGCAGCGAGCTCGCCATCTGGATCACGGCGGGCCGGCGCCGGTCCTCGCCGAGCCCGAGCTCGAGCGCGCGCTCGTAGAGCGGCACGGCGAGGTCGGGGTGGCCGGTCGAGTCGAAGGCCGAGCCCCGCTCGTAGGCAGCGACGGCGCTGTCCGGGCCGAGCTCTGCGGTGAGCTCGTCCATGCGCCGGCGGAACTCGTCCTCGTCGAGGTCGTCGACCGACGCCCACAGCGCGTCGAGCCGCTCCTCCCAGGTCACTCGCGGCCATCCAGCGCCAGCGTCACGGGCGTGATCGACTCGAGGATCAGGTGGCTGCCGCTCCACGGGTCGGCGGCGAGCTCGACTCGCACCGCCTCCTCGGAGTCCGCCTCCCAGATGTGGAACGCGCGGCGCTGCCCGTGCAGCGGGCCGCCGACCGCGATCAGCCCCTCGTCGACGAGCCGGTTCATGAAGACGGCGTGCTCCGGCCAGAGCGACTGCTCCTCCATCGGCTTGGCCGGGTCCCACTCGGACCCGGTCTGGCTCACGTAGACCAGGAACGCCGGCACGTCATCCGGGAAGCCAGCCGTCCTGGTAGCGCGCGGGCCCTCGCTGCGGCGTCACGTCGGCGTAGGCGACGTTCGGGTCGTTCGTCTCCTCCCGCGTGCTGGCCCCGTGCTTTGCGGCCAGCTCGTTCACGGGGTACCCGCCCCATTCCGGCGTGTTGGCGAACTGGCGCGAGCCCACCGAGACGACGACGCACGGCCCGGTGCCGGCGCCGATGATCACGTGGTCCGTGTTCGGCGGGCAGTGGAGCAGGTCCCAGGCCTTCATCGGCCGCTCCTCGTCCTCGACGATCGCGAGCGCCTCGCCGCTGACCACGAGGAAGTCCTCCTGGTCGGCCTCCCAGTGGTAGCGCGCCATCGGCTGGCCGGGCCAGAGCACGCAGATGTTGATGCCGAGCTGCGGCCAGTCGGGCTCACCGCTCTCGAAGAAGCAGAGCGCCGGCCGGCCCTCGGCGTGGAACCAGCGCGAGTCCTTCGCATTGAGCACGAACCAGCCGTCGCCCTGGGGGACCAGGCCGTTCCCGGCGTCGTCGAGAGGCGCTTCGTTGACCATGCGCTGGAGCGTACATTTACGTCTTCGCGACCCCGGAGGCATACATGGCGCTTGCACTAGGCGATACCGCACCCGACTTTCAGGCGGACACGACGGAGGGCCCGATCTCGTTCCACGAGTGGCTCGGCGACTCGTGGGGAGTGCTCTTCTCGCATCCGAAGGACTTCACCCCGATATGCACGACCGAGCTCGGCTACATGGCCAAGGTCAAGCCGGAGTTCGACAAGCGCGGCGTCAAGATCATCGCCGTCTCCGTCGACCCGGTCGACAGCCACGACGGCTGGGCGCGCGACATCGAGGAGACTCAGGGCACCGCGCCCAACTACCCGATCATCGGCGACTCGGACTTCAAGGTCTCGAAGGCCTACGGGATGCTCGGCGCCGACGTGTCCGGCGACTCGGCCGACCGGACCGCGGCCGACAACCAGACCGTCCGCAACGTCTTCGTGGTCGGCCCGGACAAGAAGATCAAGCTGATCCTCGTCTACCCGATGACGACGGGCCGCAACTTCGACGAAGTGCTGCGCGTGATCGACTCGCTCCAGCTGACCGCGAAGCACAGGGTCTCGACCCCGGTGAACTGGAAGCCCGGCGAGGACGTCATCATCGCCGGCTCGGTCTCGAACGACGAGGCGAAGGAGATGTGGCCGGACGGCTGGGAGTCCCCCAAGCCGTACATCCGCATCGTCCCGGCGCCGACCAGCTGACCGAGGGACCCGTGCGAGCGAGCGTGTGCCCCTGGCGCACGCTCGCCTCCACCCTGGCCGCGGCCGCCTTATCCGGCGGTCGACGTTGACCGCGGTCGCGGAGATTGGGCTACGATTCCCGCTGGATGCGGTTACTCGGAGGGGGGGTCCTCGCGCTGGTGGTCGCGGCAACGGCGTTTGCCGCTGCCGCCCCGATCCCGATCCATGCTCTCAAGCGGCCCGCGCACAACTACGACCAGCTGCCGAAGGTCGCGCGCACGGTCGGCGCTGTCGCCGTCTCGCGGCGCGTCGCGACAGCGCTTGACGCGAAGCACCGCCCATACCTCGTGTACGTCACGCTGATGAAGGACAAGTCGGTCTGCACGTTGCTCGTGCAGTCGAACTCGTACCGCTCGCGCTGCGCTCCGAGCGGCGTCGTGTTCGACCGGACCCGGAGGACGTTCTCCGTGATCAAGGGCCTGATCGGCGGTATCGCGGCGGACGGCGTGAAGAAGGTCGTCATCGTCGGGGCGTCGGCGAAGAAGACGATTCCGCTCACGCAGGACGGCGGCTACATCTATGGATGCCCGGCGCCGACGAACTGCGCCACTTGGGTGCACGAGGTGCGCGCCTACAACAGCGCCGGCAAGCTCATCTCGCAAGAGCGCACGCGCTAGCGCGGCCCTCCGTTTACCTAGTTTCCGAGCGAGCAGCGCGGCAGCGCGAGGAAGCGGGGCGTCACGATGCACCAGCCGCCCTTGTTCAACGTCCCCGTGCGGATGTAGAGAGACGGCGTCGAACGGGCGATCCCGCAGACGCGCGTGTAGCCCATCGCGCTCATCGCGCCGAGCTTGCCGTTCTGCTCCCAGCACACGAGCGGGCTCGACCTGTTCAGGCGCTTCGCGACATCCGACGCGAGCTCCGCGTTGCCGATCGGACCCGCGCTGCCGCAGCCGGCCAGAACGCCGACAAGAAGGGCAAGAGCGACGGCTGAGAGGACCCTCATCCCCGGCTCAGCGTAGCGACGGCGCCGGAACCGACCCATTGACGACCGCGAGGGGCGGCTCGTTCCCCGTTCTTCCCCAGAACGGCCGGAGGGCCCGCTCGTGCGGGCCCTCCGGTTTCATGCGGTGTCCGCTGTGGTGCCCGCTACGCGAGCGCCACCTTGACCGACCGGATCGACGGCGCCACCTTCAGGTTCGGGACGCGAACCTGACTGTTCGTCTTCACCGTGCGGGTGACGACCTGGCGGGTGATCTTGCCGTGTGACTTGCCGACCAGCGTGATACGGAGCTTGGCGGTCTTCGCCGCGCCGTTCACGCGAACCAGCAGGTAGCGGGTCTTGCTGATCTTGACGACCCGGGCCGAAGCGAGGGTCATCGTCTTCAGCGTGATGGACGGTGCCACAAC
This sequence comes from uncultured Thermoleophilia bacterium, assembly GCA_963710465.1. Taxonomy (GTDB): domain Bacteria; phylum Actinomycetota; class Thermoleophilia; order Gaiellales; family Gaiellaceae; genus JACVRM01. The sequence goes on along the minus strand of CAVQAQ010000016.1, from coordinate 27,641 downwards.
GGGGGTCTTCGAGAAGATCGAGACCGAGACCGGAGCGGCGACCGTGACGGGAGCCGTCGCGGCGGAGGAGCCGGTCGAGCCGGTCGAGCCGGTCGAGCCGGTCGCGCCGATCGGGGCGGACCCCGGAGCCGCCGCGGTGGGGGTCCCACACGCGACACCCGTCGTCGGGTTGAAGTCGACGGAGCGGAAGATGCCGTCGCCACCGTTGCGGGTGCCGACGTTCTCCGACACGACGTCGATGCACGAACCGGTCGTGCTGCGCACGAAGATCCCGGCCATGCCCTTCGAGTTCGTGGTGATGTCCACGAAGTTGCGATCATTGCTGGTGTTCGCGCCCTGGCCCGTCGTGTCGTACGGCGGGATCACGCGAGCATCAGGTCCGATCGTGGGCACCGAGCCCTGGAAGGCCTGAGCGCTGAACTCGACCGCGGCACCTGACACAGGATTACCGAACAGGTCCTTGATCGTCTCGACGCAGAAGGCCTCGTTCGTGCTCTTCGGGATGCAGCTCAGGACCTTGCTCGACGCGAAGTTCGTCGTCTTGGCGAGCACGTTCGAGGTCTTGTTGCTTCCATCCCAGAGGACCGGCTGGTCCGGGTACACCGCGAGCGCCGTGATCGTCGCGCGGCCGACCGGAGCCGGGCCGTAGATGTCACAGCGGCCGTTGGTGTCCGGCGTCAGGACGATGCCGTTCGCCGGGTTGTACTTCACGTACGCCTCACCGTGCTCGTCCGTGTAGACAGCCACGCCCGTCTTGCCCGTGGGCAGCGGGATGGGACGGCCGAGGACGTCTTTGCAGGCGTTGGAGCCACGGGAGAAGCTCGTGGTGAACGTATCCCAGTAGTCGTAGATGCCTGGCGTCTTCTCGGTCGTGTACACGTCGTCCCCGGAGAATCCGAGGAAGCCGGTGAAGTTGTTCGAGAAGGCCCCGGCAACGCCCGATGAGTTCCAGCGGTCGAACGGCGTAGCGGCCGGGATCTTAGCCTTGTAGAACGGTGCGTACAGGTTGTGGGCCGTGCCCGCGCCCGTGCCGTCACGGCTGTAGATCTCGGACTTGTCGGCCTTGTCCAGCGTGCCGACGGTCGAGCCCGCACCGATGTTGACGTCGACGCGCAGCGCCGGCATCGGGGCATCGCCCGCGTCGAGCTTGCCGTCCGACAGGAGCGTCTGATCGGGCCGGATCGGATCGAACGGGCCGAGGGCGTCGAAGACGCCGCCGAAGATGTTCGAGAACGGTCCGAGGTCAGGATCGTGGTTCAGCGCGGTGCCGAGGCAGTTGTCCACCGACTCTGCTGCCGCGAACTTGTCCACGCAGAAACTCGACGCGACATGACCTTCCGAGTTCGTCATGTCGTCGTGGATGTCCCAGCGGGTTGAGGCGGCACCCGGGAAGTTGCTGCCGGTGAGCGAGTCGTCGACAGCGAAGTGCTGTGCGAGCCACGCCCAGTCGTCAGGCAGGGTGACCGTCGGATGTCCGTACCCGGCAAAATCGAGGCCGAGCGGGAACGTTCCCTTGACGAGGACGTGGATCAGGCCGAACCCGAAGGAGTTGCCGTTCGGGCCCGGGATCGGGTTGAAGACCCCGTTGCCGGTCGGGTCGCCGAGGTTCGCACCGGCGGCCTCGTTGATGACCGGAGCCTGGTCCTGCATCCAGATCACGAGGAACTGGTGCTTCAGGATCGGGTCGAGACCCGGGACCAGGGTCAGCAGGTTGGGGCTCACGGCGAGCTTGATCACCGCGAGACCCGGCTTCTGCGAGGTCACGTGAACCGACCAGCAGAGCTGCCGGCCGACGATCTGGCCGACGACCGAGCCGTCCTGATCGTTCAGGAAGACCGGGCCGGAGTGCACCTCATCGACGCCCGACCAGTCCTCGACGCGGAACTTGCCCGACAGCAGCGCTCCGATGCCGCTCTGCTGCGAGACCGCTGACACGTCGATGCCGTCGTCGCCGCCGATGCACTTGACGACCTTGACCTCCTCACCGGCCCACGCGAGATACGGAACGTTCGTGGTCTGCGGGTCCGGTGCGTAGTGATTCACCCCTGCACCCGCGGAGCCCACGCCGATGGCGAGGACGCCGAGGGCAGCAACGAGGGCAGCGAGCCCAATACTGATGCGAAGTCGCATCCCTTCCCCCTCTCCCAATCCCGAGGCGTTATTCCCAACTTTCGAAAGCCTCGCGGCGTTTTCACCGCGACGGTGATTCCTCACAAATTCCCCCTTTCGAACTGCGACCACCCCTCGGGTACCTTCCGAGGGCAGGGCTTAGGTTCTAGACCTGGCCCGCGGGTGAATCAAGGCCGCGGCGGGTAGTCTTTTCAAGGCCGCGGCGGGTAGTCTTTCGTGTCCAAGAACCCACGCCTTTCGGCTGCCCTCGCGGGCCGGCGCCGAGGCCAGTTGAGCCGCGAAGTGCGGCCGCTCGATGAGGTCGTGCCGCAGCGCCAACCTCAGGTCGTTCTCGCTCGACGCGACGGCGATGTTCCCGAACTGGACGGGGTCGCCGGCGGAGAGCTGAACGCGCCTCCGCCGGCGACCGAAGCCGACTTGATGACCCTTTACGCCGCCTCCACCGCGTCGCGGTCGGCGACGAGCGTCTCCGCTGCAGGGATCGGACGGACGAGGCCGCGGGCGATCGCCCAGTGGCTCGCCTCCATCCGGTTCCGCACGCCGAGCTTCTTGTACGTGTTCGCCAGGTGGAACTTGATCGTCTGGTCGGTCACCCAGAGCATCTTCGCCACCTCCCGGTTCGGTCGGCCCTCGGCGACGAGCCGGAGGATCTCCAGCTCGCGGCGGGTCAGGCGGGCGCGTGCACGAGTCGAGGCGTCGATCGAGCCCGTCTCCTCCAACTGGGCGCGATAGGCCTCGGTCACGACGCGAACGAGCTCGGCGGCGGGGAGCCGCCGGTCTACCGCCCCGTAGGCGCCGCCTGCGAGGGCGGCGTCGATGATGCAGCGGTCCTCGTGCTCGACGAACACGACCGTCACCAGGTCGGGGCAGCGCTTGTGCACCCGGCGCAGGAGCCGGTAGAGCTCACGGTTGTCGACCTCCTGCTCGAGGCCGACGAGCAGCAGATCGGCAGCGTGGGTGTTCGCGAGCTCGGGCGCCCTGCTGAGGTCTCCCGAGTTGGCGACGACCGACACGTCCGAACGCACCAGCGCCGCCGTGACAGCCTGCTGCCAGAGTGGATCCGGATCGATCACCACGGCACGTGCCGCGGCCTGACTTAACTTCTGGTGCCTCATGTTCCCTCCCCTTGGGGTGCAGCCGCAGGTTCCAGTCCGCATGTGAGCCCGGGCTTCCGATCCCGGCCCGGGCGGAGTGGAGCTCCTGGCGGTGCCCTATCCGGGGCGTTCGAGCGCCGAGCGGCGGCGCCACTCGACGGGCACCGCAACGGCCATGGTCACCCGTGAGGTGAGCCTCGGCGGGAAGATCGAGAGAACTGCCGCGAGCGCGGCGACGAGTAGCAGCGCGCCGCCCCCGGGACCGTTGGCCGCGCCGCCGGGCGTGCCGGGCGTGTTGTTCGCCGGAGCGTTCGGCGGAGGCGGCCACACGGGTGCCCTCGGTGGGGCGACGGTGCGCGGCGCGACGGGCACGGCCGTCGGGGGCACGAGCGTGACGCCCTGCTGGGGCACGAAGTCTGCCGCGCTCTGCTTGTACGGCGCCGGCATCGTGGCCGCTCGCGCACGCTGCTCGAGCAGCTTGATGATCGCGTTGCGGCTGAGTGGTACCCATGCCGCCCTGACCGCCTTCCCGGCGTGGTGGATCACCAGCAGTGGGAATCGCTTCAGCGAAGGCTGCTCTTGTGGCGCGTGAAGGATCGGCGCGGGGGCTGTGTCCGAGGCCGTGGCGGCGGGCGGAGGCGTCGACGTGGACGAGCCTGAAGACGGTGTGTCGGGCGGGATCGACAAGGTGATTGACGTGGTCGCCGCCGGAGTGTCGGGCTGAATCGACACGGTGATCGACGCGGTCGGCGCCGGAGGCGGCGTTGCCGTGGCGGGCGCCGTGCTGCTCGCGGGAACCGGCAGCCGTGGCATCGGGGTGCGGCGTGGACGGCGTCGCAGCGTTCGTGGTCGTCGGCGCCGTCGCACTTGTCGGATCCGTGGAGGCGGGCGTCGTCGTCGATCCGGTTGTCGTCGAACCGGTTGTCGTCGTCGATGTCGTCGTCCCCGGCAGCGGCTGCGTCGAGCCGTCAGTCGACGACGCGGCGGTCGGCGAGGGTGAACCGGTGTCGGTGGCGCTCTCCGTCGTGGATGTGGACGTCGCCGAGCCGGTCGAGGGCGAAGTGGAGCTAGAGCTCGTGTCGCCCGTCGTCGTCTGGCCCGAGGTGGCCGGCGCCGTCGACTGTGTCGTGTCGGTCGAACCGGCGGTTGCCGAACCCGGTGCGGATGTGCCGTCGTCGGCGGCAGCGGGCTGCGCCATCGCGAGCGCGGTGCAGACCGTGCACAACGCCGCGAGCAGAAAAAGCCCGCTCGATGACCTTCCCGACCTCGTTCCTGGTTCCCCTGTCACAGCACCCCCGCCCGTGAACCCGTTCTTAGGCCCGGCCCCTTCTTATCAGGCAGCGAAGCTCGTTACAACCGTGAACAGGTGCCGGCTCGCGAAACGATGAGGGCCCGGCTGCGCGCGTCCGGAGAGCCGTGAAGCCCACGAGGTCCGTCGTCGAACCTTCCGCCGAAAACATCTAGTCTGCGGATTCGTCGAAAATTGGTCTGCAGATTCGTCGAAAACGGTGGCACTATGCGTAGCGGTCGCGGCGCGTCGACCGGCGCCGTGTGCCAGTTCGTGATCCAGAGGTGATCCAACCGGGGGTACGAGGGTCAGAATGGGGGGAAGCTGGGACTCGGGATGCGTGCGGTGCTGGCGGCAGCGCTCGCAGGCGCGCTCCTCTTCGGGGTCGTGGAAAAGGTCAACGCCGACCCGACCGGCTACACGGTTTCGATCGGCAACGCGTCCGACCAGGCGGAGGGCGACAGCCCCGGCCAGAACAACCTGAGCTTCCCGTTGACCGTCGCGCCCGGAGCGGCATCGACCGACATCACCGTCACGTACACGGTCAACGGCGGGTCGGCGCAGACGATGACGATTACGAACGGGAGCGCGACGGCGCAGCTGCAGGTGCCGATCCCCGGCAACACGACGGCAGAGGACGACCAGACCTACACCATCGACGTCACGAAGGTGGAGTTCGCCGACGCGACGGCCGATACCGTCGCGGTCGGGTCGCCGGCCGAGGGCAAAGGGAAAGTGATCGACGACGACTGGCGGATCGCCGGGCTCGTCTCGGATCCCGCGAACGCGACGGTCACCGAGTCCGGCAACGAGGTGATCGACTTCCAGATGAAGCTCGTCGACCCCCAGGGCGCCAGCGTCAACGCGCCGCCGAACCACAAGATCACTGTCGACTACGCCGTCGCGGACGGGACGCCGGCCGGCCTCGGCAGCGCGGTCAACGGGACGAACTACAGCGTCACCGACCCGGCCGGCAAGGCGAGCGGAACGCTCACGTTCGCGCCGGGGGCGAACACCGTCCACGTCAAGGTGCAGAGCCTCGACGACGGCGTCCACGGGCTCGACAAGCATTTCACGGTGGAGATCAAGAACCCGCAGGGCGCGACGTTCGCCGGCCGCTGCGACGACCGGCGAGACCGGAACGATCACCGAGTCGGACGGGCCTCCGACCGACTACACGGTTTCGATCGGCAACGCGCCCGACCAGGCGGAGGGCGACAGCCCCGGCCAGAACCACCTCGGCTTCCCGTTGACCTGTCGCGCCCGGAGCGGCACCGACCGACATCACCGTCACGTACACGGTCAACGGCGGGTCGGCGCAGACGACGACGATTGCGAAGGGGACGGCGCAGCTGCAGATGCCGATTCCCGGCAACACGAAGGCAGAGGACGACCGGACCTACACCCTCGATGTCACGAAGGTGGAGTTCGCCGACGAGACGCCCGATGCCGTCGCGGTCGGGTCGCCGGCCGAGGGCAAAGGGAAAGTGATCGACGACGACTGGCGGATCGCCGGGCTCGTCTCGGATCCCGCGAACGCGACGGTCACCGAGTCCGGCAACAAGGTGATCGACTTCCAGATGAAGCTCGTCGACCCCCAGGGCGCCAGCGTCAACGCGCCGCCGAACCACAAGATCACTGTCGACTACGCCGTCGCGGACGGAACGCCGGCCGGCCTCGGCAGCGCGGTCAACGGGACGAACTACAGCGTCACCGACCCGGCCGGCAAAGCGAGCGGAACGCTCACGTTCGCGCCGGGGCGAACACCGTCCACGTCAAGGTGCAGAGCCTCGACGACGGCGTCTACGGGCTCGACAAGCATTTCACGGTGGAGATCAAGAACCCGCAGGGCGCGACGTTCGCCGGCCGCCGCGACGACCGGCGAGACCGGGACGATCACCGAGTCCGAGGCGCCTCCGATCGTGGGCCTGTCGGGCTGCACGGGGACGGTCGGGGCAGGCGGGGATGCCGTCTTCACGCTGACCGACTCGTTCGCAAGCCTCGTTGCGGCGACCTTCGACTGGAAGACCTCCGACGTCTCGACGGTCGCGGGCGACTACGACGGCGGCAGCGGCACGGCGACGATCGCGGCGGGCGACGGCAACCGCACGGGCAGGGTCACGATCCACACCCACGTGAACGCTCCGGGCGCCGCAACGCGCACGTTCCAGCTCACGGTCTCGAACCCGCAGCACGCGACGCTCTTGAACGACGTCGCCTCGCTCAGCGCGACGTGCGACATCGCCCAGCCCCTCGGGGCCGGCAGCGAGAAGCAGCCGTCGATCCAGCTCACGGATCCCGCGCCGGTCCCGCAGCCGGGGACGGGATCGACGCCGGTGACCGTGAAGGTGACGCTCAACGCTCCGACCGTGCAGCCGGCGCCGCCGCCGCAGCCGGTGGACGTTCAATGGCAGACCCAGCCGGGCACCGCCGTCTCGCCGGCCGACTACAGCGACGCGAACGGCACGCTGCACTGGGACAAGGGCGTGTACGGCGCACAATCATTCACCGTGAACGTCAACGCTGCGAACGGCAACGCGACTGCGCCGAAGACGTTCTCGATCAAGTTCATCACCAATTCGGCGGTGTTCGTCGGGGCCTCGGCGGTCACGGTGACCGTCGTTCCGCCGGCTGCGCCCCCGGTGCTCGCGACCAGCGATGTGTCGGCGCTGGAGTCGGCCGGCTCGATTCCCGCCGTCGTCTCGCTCGCACCGGCGGCGACCGGCACCGTCACGGTGAAGTACGCGACCGCGGACGGGACGGCGAAGGCCGGCAGCGACTACTCGGCGGTCAGCGGCACGCTGACCTTCACCCCGGGGCAAACGTCGAGGACGGTCCCGATCCCGATCTCGAAGGACACGACGGTCGAGCCGAACAGGACCTTCACACTCAACCTCTCGGCGCCGACGGGCGGAGCGACGCTCGGGAGGGCGAGCGCGACGATAACGATCCGCGACGACGACGTCGCGCAGCAGCTGCCGCCGATCGTCGGGACGACCCCTTCCGACAACGCAGGACCGCAGCAGGTGTCGACGGGGAAATCCCAGCCCGACCAGCTTCATGCGGTGCACGTGACGATGCTCACCGGGCAGAGCCGGGTCGACGCGAAGGGCTTCGCGCACTACAAGCTGCGCTGCCCGGTTCCGGCCGTGAAGAACTGCCAGGGCACGATCGTGCTCGAAGTGCGCGTCCAGGCGAAGAAGACGCAGGCGTCGAAGAAGGCGCCGACCTACAAGACGGTGCAGGTCGGCTCGGGCAAGTTCATGATCCCCGTGAACCGTACGGCCATGGTCAAGATCAAGGTGTCCAAGACCGGCCTGGCGCTGCTCGAGGCCTACAAGCGGATGCGGGTCAAGGCGACGGTGCGGGCGACCGACGCGCAGGGCGTGAAGGGCGCCACCGCGTGGATCGTGTCCGTCCAGGCACCCCCGCGCTCGCCCACCGTGCCCCCGCACTCGATCACCGTCAAGAACCCGTGACCGATTCGTCGGCCGGCAGGCGTGCCGACGTCACCGGGCGAACTGGATGTGGCTCACCGTGATCGCGATCGGGCTGGCCGCGATCGCGTACGTCGCCGCGCGCCGAGTCGCGTCGCGTAAGAGGCGCACGCCGTCCGACACCGACAGGTGTGCGGACGGAACTGCTGAAGAGTCGGAGCGTCGCCGCATGGCGGCGCGAGCAGCTGGCCGCAAGCGGCTTCCCCCTTCCGCTCGCAGCGGCAGTCGCGTCCGACCCCGGGTTCGACATCCACGCGCTGATCGAGCTGGTGGAGCGAGGCTGCCCCACCCGACCTGGCCGCACGGATCCTGGCGCCGTTCGACACAGGGACGGGGGCGTGAACACGGCGCCGCCTACCGTTGGGGCCGTGGACACCCGCGCCGACTCGTTCACACAGGTCGACTGGCTGCGCGACCTGCGCGCGACGGGCCGCGCCCACGACGAGGCCGTTGCCCGCCTGCATGCGCTCCTCCTGCGGGCCGCGCGGTTCGAGGTCGGCCGGCGGCGCCCGGCGCTCCCGCACCTGCGCGGGGACGAGCTCGACGACATCGCGCACGAGGCGGCCGACGACGCGCTGATGAGCGTGCTGCGCCGGCTGGACGACTTCCGCGGCGCCAGCAAGTTCACGACCTGGGCGTACAAGTTCGCTCTCCTGGAGGCGGCCGTCAAGCTGCGCAAGCGGGCCTGGCAGGGGCGTGAGGTCCCGCTCGAGCCCGAGAGCTGGACCGTCTTCGCAAGCGGTGGTCTCGAGCCGGGCGCCGAGGTCGAGCAGCGCGAGCTGCTCGCCGCGCTCCAGCGGGCCGTCGCGGAGGAGCTGACGCCGCACCAGCGGCACGTGCTCGTGGCGCTGGCGCTCAACGGCGTGCCCATCGACGTCCTCGCCGACAGGCTTGGCTCGACGCGCGGCGCGCTCTACAAGACCCTGCACGACGCACGGCGCAAGCTGCGCGTCCATCTGGAGGGATGGTGACCGAGATGAACGAGGCGATCACCCGCCTGCTCGGCCCGGCCGGCCGGAGGTCGGCTGCGACGAGTGCTTCGCCGAGATCGACCGCTACGTCGAGCTCGAGCTGGCCGGCGCGAACGCCGATGCGGCGATCCCGGGCCTGCGCGCCCACCTCGCCGGCTGCCCGGCGTGCCGCGAGGAGCACGAGAGCCTGCTGGCGCTGGTCGCGGGCGATTAGGCGACTCCGGCGGCCGCCCAGGCGCGCGCCGTCAGCTCGAATGGCTCGTCGCCGACCCCGAGTCGGCGCCGGAACGCGTCGTGGAGCTCCTGCTGTTTCGCTGCGTCGAGCGACTCGGTGAAGGCGCCGCCCGGGCCGGCGCCGGCCGGGAGCGGTTCCCAGAGGTCATCGAAGCCCGTGTACGCGGCGCGCGAGACGAGCCCGGCGGCGCGCACGTCCTGCAGGCCCGCGGAGGCCCAGAGCGTGCGCAGGTCGTCCTCGTTCCGGGCGAAGCGCATCGTCACGGCCTCGTTCGCAGCGGCGCCGCGCTCGGGCTCGACCTCGCGCGCCGCCTCCCAGAAGGTGCGCAGCAGCGTCATCTCGCCGCCGTAGTCCCAGACGCAGGCGGCGACGGTCCCGCCCGGCCGGGTCACGCGGGCCATCTCGCGGACGCCGGCGTCGGGATCGGCCATGAAGTTGACGACGAGCTGCGCGAGCACGGCGTCGAACGAGGCGTCCGCGAAGGGCAGGTCCTCGGCGTTGGCGCGGACGACCTCGGCCTCCGGCACGCGCTCGGCGGCGGCCGCGGCGAAGGTCTCCGACGGGTCACAGCCCGTGACCGTGCACCCGAGGTCGACGAGCCGCCGGGTGAGGCCGCCGGGGCCGCACCCGACGTCGAGGACGCGCATGCCCGCCTCGATCCCGGCGAAGGCGATCAGCTCGTCGCCGAGCGAAGGGCTGTAGCGCCCGATGAACCGGTCGTAGAACTCCGCCGGGACGTTGAACACGCCGGCACTTTACGATGAAGCCTTGGCGGTCACGGCGGAACAGCGGCGGTGGGACGCGCTCCTGGCGGCGCGCACGCGCGGCGACGTCGGCGAGGGCATCGCGTCGGTGCTGGCGATGCTCGGCATGCCCGACCTGATCTCGTTCGCGGGCGGCTTCCCCGACCCGGAGACGTTCCCGCGCGAGCGGGTCGCGTCGCTGCTGACGGAGTTCGCCGCGAACGACGAGGCGCTCGCGTTCCAGTACGCGCCCACGCAGGGCCTGCCGGGAACGCGCCACGCGCTGGCGGGGCGCATCGAACGGCTGCAGGGCAGCCGTCCCGGCGACGCCGAGCTGGTCGTCACGAGCGGAGCGATCGAGGCGCTCGAGCTGCTCGGCAAGGCGTTCCTCGACCCCGGCGATCTCGTCCTCGTCGAGGCGCCGACGTACCTGGGCTCACTGCAGGCGTTCCGCAGCTTCGAGGCCAACATCGCCGCCGTGCCGATCGACGAGGACGGCCTGCTCGTCGACCAGCTCGAGCAGCAGCTCGCCGGCGGCGCGGCGCCGAAGCTGGTCTACACGATCCCCGATCACCAGAACCCGGCCGGGGTGACCCTCGCCGCCGAGCGGCGTGGCCCGCTGGTCGAGCTCGCGCGGCGGCACGGCTTCCTGATCGTCGAGGATGTCGCCTACCGGGAGCTCGGCTTCGACGGTCAGGCGGTGCGGAGCCTCTGGAGCCAGGCGCCGGACGTGGTCGTGCAGACCGGGACGACATCGAAGACGTTCTTTCCCGGCGTCCGGCTCGGCTGGGCGGTCGGGCCGGCGGAGGTCTGCGCCGAGCTCGTCGCGGCGAAGCAGACGACCGACCAGTGCGCCGGCGCGCTCGGTCAGCGGCTGTTCGAGGAGTACGTGCGGCGCGGCTGGATCGACGAGCAGCTCGAGCGCTCGCGGGCGCTCTACCGCCGCAAGTGCGAGCGCATGCTCGCCGCCCTCGAGCGCGAGATGCCCGAGGGGACGCGCTGGACGACGCCCCACGGCGGGTTCTTCTCGTGGCTGACGCTGCCGCCGGGCTCCGACTCGGTTGACCTCGCGCGGCGCGCGGCCGAGCGGCTCGTCGGGATCGTGCCCGGCTCGCTCTTCTATGCGGACGGCCGCGGCGCGGACACGGTGCGGCTGTCGTTCTCGATGGTCGACGAGTCGCAGATCGACGACGGCATCGCGCGGCTCGCCGCGCTGCTCTGATAACGCCCGTCGTGCAAGGGTCCAGGCCGCGTCGGCCGGCCGTTGATCGGCGCGGTGGCTGCTCGGGTGGCGCGTCGGGCGCTGCGACGACGTCGCTTCGCGTCAGTCTGATCATGCGGGGGTCGGCTACCTTGACACCACGTAAAAGGGTGTAGACAGCGAGCGTACGCTCGCCGTGCGCCGGATTGCGCCTTCGTGCAGGCTTGTCCCCATGAGCGCGACGACGCACTACCGCTGGGACGACATGCCGAAGGAGCCGCTGAAGGCCGACCTGCACCGGCGCCTGATCACCGGCGAGCGGATGATGCTCGCGCACGTGTACCTGGACAAGGGCTGCCTCGTCCCGCAGCACTCCCACGAGAACGAGCAGCTGACCTACATCCTCGAGGGCGGCCTGCGCTTCTGGATCGGCGAGGACAAGTCCGAGGTCGTCGATGTCATGGCGGGCGAGGTGCTGCACATCCCGCCGAACGTGCCGCACGAGGCCGTGGCGCTCGAGGACACGCTCGACGTGGACGTGTTCTCGCCCCCGCGCGAGGACTGGATCAACAAGACCGACGACTACCTGCGGTGAAGCTCGGGCTTCAAGGCAAGCGCGTCCTCGTCACCGGCGGGTCGAAGGGCCTCGGCGAGGCGATCGCGCGCGAGCTGATCGAGGAAGGTGCGCGCGTCTCCATCTGCTCGCGGAGCGCGGATGAGGTCCGGGCGACCGGCGAGGCGATCGGCGCGACGTACGCGCAGGCAGCGGACGTGACCGATCCGGAGCAGGTACGCGACTTCGTCGCGCGCTCGGCCGAGGCGCTCGGCGGGATCGACGGGCTCGTGAACAACGCGGGCCGCGCGCATCCCGGGACCTTCTCGACGCTGGACGACGAGGACTGGCAGGACGACTTCGAGGTGAAGGTGCTCTCGCTGATCCGCTGCTCACGCGAGGCGCTCCCGCACATGCGCCGCGCGGGCGGCGGCCGGATCGTGAACATCGGCGCCGTCTACTCGCGCATGCCCGACCCGACGTTCTTCGCCACGTCCGTGAACCGCGCCGCGGGGAACAACTTCACAAAGGCGCTCGCCATGGAGCTCGCCAGGGACGGGATCCTCGTCAACGGTGTCAACATCGGCTTCGTGATCACGCCGCAGTGGGACAACATCCACCGCCGGCGCGCCCCTGACCAGCCGCGGGAGGAGTTCCTCGACGCGATGGCCGCAAGGGATGTCCCGCTCGGGCGCATGGGGCGGCCCGACGAAGTGTCAGGGCTCGTGACGTTCCTGCTCAGTGACCGAGCGAGCTATATCACCGGCGCGTCGATCGACGTCGCCGGCGGGATGGGGAGGTACGTCTAATGGCTACGACGCCGCTCGCGGCCGACCAGGTCGCCGAGCTCCTCGCGCTTGCGAAGAATTCCGACAGCGTCGAGCTGAAGCTGACCGTCCCGGAGTCGGCCCAGCGCTCGACGATCGACGCGCTTGGGCTTGATCCGCTCCAGGCGCAGATCCGGCAGGTGTTCTTCTTCGATACGCCCGACCTCGCGCTCGACAAGCGGGGGCTCGTCGTCCGGGCCCGCCGGATCCAGAACAAGGGTGACGACTCGGTCGTGAAGCTGCGCCCGGTCGTGCCCGACCAGCTGCCTGCCGAGCTCCGCTCCTCGCCGAATTTCGTCGTCGAGGTCGATGCGCTGCCGGGGGGCTTCGTCTGCTCCGGCGCGATGAAGCAGATGCTGGATCTCACCGAGGTGCGGCAGGCGGTCCGGGGCCAACGCCCCCTGAAGAAGCTGTTCTCGAAGGAGCAGAAGGCGCTGTTCGCCGAGCATGCGGACGGGATCGCCATGGAGGACCTGGCAATCCTCGGGCCGCTCTTCGTGCTGAAGCTGCGACTGAACCCCCCGGAGCTCGGCCGTCGCCTCGTCGCCGAGGCCTGGCTCTATCCGGACGGGTCGCGGATCCTCGAGCTCTCGACCAAGTGCAAGCCGACCGAGCCGTTCCAGGTCGCCGCGGAAGCGCGCGCATTCCTCGAGGAGCGCGGCATCGACCTGAGCGGTGAGCAGGAGACGAAGACGCGCAAGGCGCTCCGCTCCTTCGCGAAGCAGCTGCAGGAGGCGTGACGGGCCTTCGCTGGGAGTGGCGCACCGAGGCCGACCTCGACGCGCCGGCCGGCGAGGTCGCCGAGAGCGACGAGGTGTACTTCCTGTCGGACTCGACCGACGCGTCGGTGAAGCTCCGCGACGGCCGGCTCGACGTGAAGGTGCTCGAGCGCGTCGAGGACGGGCTCCAGCTGTGGCGTCCCGTGGTGAAGGCCGAGTTCCCGCTCGACGCCGACGCCGCGGACGAGGTCGTGCGTGCGCTCGGCGTCTCGGGACGGCCCTCGACGCTGGAGGAGCTGCGCGCCCTCCCCGGCGTGCGCGCGGTCGAGGTGCACAAGCGGCGCGAGCGCTTCACCGTCGGTAAGGCGATGGCGGAGCGGGCGGAGCTCCGGACGCCGGCCGGGATGGCCGTGACGGTCGCGGTCGAGTCGGAGGATCCCGCTGCCGTGCTCGCCGGCGTCCGCGAGCTCGGCCTCGAAGGACGGCCGAATGTGAGCGTGCCGCGAACGCTCAAGAGCCTGTGACCCGCTACGGCGTCATCGACGTCGGTACGAACTCGGTCAAGTTCCTGCTCGAGGAGGACGGGAAGACCGTCGTCGACCGGTCCGAGATCACCCGCCTGGGCCAGGGCGCCGGCGACGACGGGCGGCTCGTTCGCGAGTCGATCGAGCGAACGGTCGATGCGATCGACGCGATGGCCGAAGAGGCCGGCGACGCAAAAATCGTCGCCGTCGGGACAGCGGGACTACGACGCGCGCCGAACCGAGACGAGCTCATCGACGCCGTCCGCGACCGCACGGGGATCGAGGTCGAGGTCATCTCCGGCGAGGAGGAGGCCCGGCTCTCCTACCTCGCGACGAAGTCGGCGCTGGGCCTCGAGGGCAGCGTCGCCGTCTTCGAGACGGGCGGCGGCAGCACGCAGTTCACGTACGGTCGCGGCGAGCGGATCGAGGAGCAGTTCAGCGTCGACGTCGGCGCGGCGCGCGTGACCGAGCGCTGGCACCTGGACGGCCCGGTCGGCGAGGACGTCGTCGCCGAGGCGCTCGCCGGCATCGAGCGAGGAGCTCGGCCGCGTGCACGGCGGCGCCGAAGCCGTCGTCGGCATGGGCGGCGCGGTCACCAACCTGGCCGCGGTGAAGCACGGGCTCGCCGAGTACGACCCGGCGGTGATCCAGGGCACGGTGCTCGACGCGGCGGAGATCGACCGCCAGATCGAGCTGTACCGGACGCGGACGGCCGACGAGCGGCGTGCGCTCGCCGGCCTTCAACCCAAGCGCGCAGAGGTGATCCTCGCGGGCGCGTGCATCGTCCGCGCGGTGCTCGCGAGGCTTGGCAGCGACACGCTCACGGTGAGCGACCGCGGCCTGCGGCACCGGCTGATCGTCGAGCGGTTCGGCTAGCGCCAGCGCGCCGGTAGAGGACGGCGCGTCGCCGGTTGCCGTCCACGCGAAGGACGTCCATCGCGCTGAGGCAGTACGTCATCTGCTGGGCCAGCCGTCGGTTCCAGCCGCCGGCCGCTGCGAGCTCGGCCGTGTCGAATGGGTCGGGCAGCGTCGGCAGCAGCGCGGCAGCGTCCGCAGGCGTCGCAAGGAGAAGGCTCTCTTCGACGCTGCGCAGCGCCCGACCGGCGACGACCCAGCCGTGGCGGCGGAAGGCACGGCCCGGCTCGTGGCGGCGGTACTCGTCCTCATGCGTCAGCAGCACCTCGAGCTCGAACCCCGGCCGCGCGAGGAGTGCCGGCAGGCTCACGAGCCGAGCGAACACGTCCTCGGGGCGGCCGTGCTTCGGCGAGCGGCGTGCCGACAGGATCTCGCCGTCGCGCGAGAGCCGCACGATCCGGCGCTCGAGCGCGACCGGGACGACGAGCCGCACGGGATGCTCCGCGAGCAGCCGCTCGAGCTTGCGCTTCAGGAGCGGCGCGAAGCCACCGGTCTGGATCTCGATCAGGGTCTCGCTGCGGACGATGTCGATGACATAGCCGTCGACGGGGTGCTCGACGAGGTCGCCGGGGCGGCTGTACCAGTCCTTCAACTGCGCGTGGAGCGAGCCTTCTCTGAGCGTGCCGATCACGACACCGGACCAGTTCGCCGGGGGCGTAGTGTCCGCCTGCAATGGGGCCCGACGAGCTCGCGGACTTCGCCCGCCGCTACACCGCCGCCTGGTGCAGCCAGGACCCGGCGAGCCTCGCGGCGTTGCTACGCGCCGGACGGCTCGCTGACGATCAACGGCGGCACGCCGTCGGTCGGCACGCACGCGATCACAGATGCTGCGCGGGGCTTCATGGAGGCGTTCCCGGACATGCAGGTGCTCATGGATGGCCTGCGCATCGGGGACCACGCGATCGAGTATCACTGGACGCTCGCCGGCACGAACAGCAGGTCCCGGGCGGCACGGGCAACCGCGTGCGCATCTCGGGCCACGAGGAGTGGACGTTCGGCGAGGACGGCCTGCTCGCCGAGTCGCAGGGCCACTACGACGCGGCCGAGTACGAGCGTCAGGTCGCCGAAGGCGTCTGAGCCGATCGCAGCGCCCGCAGCGCCCGCAGGGTGTTCCAGCGGCTCTCGCCGCCGGGCTTCTCCATCTCGACGAGCAGCGTGCCGGGGATGGGCTTCTGGAGCGGCCAGCGGCCGTTTGGCTTGCGCTGCGCGCGGAGGAGCTCGAGGGCGTCGGTCGCGCGCGGGTCGTTGATCGCCGGCGTCAGCCGCATGTAGTCGAGTCCGCGCAGGACGGTGTAGTGCCAGTGCCACGGGTAGGTGAGGTCGGTGAACCGCTCGGAGATGACCTCGCCGGTCTTATCCGAGCGGTAGAGCCGGTGGGCGAGCATGAACTCCAGCGCGCGCTGCTCCGCGTCGGCGAAGTCGACGCCGGCGATGCGGAGGTTCTCGAGCACGTTCAAGGTCGTGTTGAACGAGCTGTGGGTGCGGTCGGGGTAGTTGCGCATCTGGCAGTTCCAGCCGCCGTCCGCGTACTGCGCGCTGAGGATCACGTCGGCCAGCGGGGCTAGCCGCGGATCGTCACTCAGAAAATAGGCCCCGAGGCCGAGCCAGAATCCCAGGTGGCAGAGGTCCATCCGTTTCAGGAGGGTGCCGTCGATCGGCTCGAGGCGGCCGAGCTGGCGCTCGGTGTCGGCCCGGGCGCCGGCGTGATCCTCGGGCAGCCCGCACGCGACGAGCAAGAGGAGGGACCAGGGCGAGTCCGTCCAGCGGCCCTTCGGCCACCCGCTCGGGCTGCGGCGGGTGAGCATCGCCGGGACCCAGCCTTCCTCCGTGGTGCGCTGACGCTCGGCCCCCCAGACCGCGGGCGGCTCATCCACGAGGTCGCGCATGACCTGCCAGCGGATCGCCGGGTCACCCTCGAGCAGCCATTCGACGACCTCCTCGGTCATCTGCCCAGTCGCTCGCGACACTGCTGAGCGGCGATCACGTTGCCCTTCTGCTCGTTCAGCGCGATCGCCTCGGCGAGCGCGCCGTCGGCGCCGGCGGGATCGCCGGCGGCGATCAGCACCTCGGCGAGATCGACGAGCGCCAGGGCGACGGACGTTGGATCCTGGTCGCCGCCTTCCTGTGCCGCCGCCTCGCGGGCGAGCGCGACCGCCTCAGCCAGTTCTCCCCGTGCCGCCAGCACGCGGGCCCAACCGCTCTTCCACCGCGGCGCGGGGGCCTGCAGAGGTCTGGATTCCTCGAGCTCCGCGGCCGCGTCCTCGTGCCGCCCCTGGTCATGGAGGACCCGGGCGAGGCGCACCTGGTAGACGCCGATGTAGTGGACGGCCTCCATGCCCTTGACGATGTCGATCGCCTCGCGCAGCTCGCGCTCGGCCGCGGGCAGGTCGCCGGCGAGCACCTCGAGCTCGCTGCCCGCCATGCCGGCCTCGGCGAGCCCGTAGACGATGCCGAGATCGCGGCAGATCGCCTTCGAGCGCTCCAGCTTCTCGCGCCCCCTGGCGAAGTCGCCGCGACGCGCGTCGACGTACGGCCCGCCAAGCAGCGCGTCCGCCTCGACGGCGGGCAGGTCGTGCTCTCGTGCCCAGACGAGCTCGTCCTCGACGAACTGCCCGACCTCGTCCAGAGGCGTCGGGCCGAAGAGCATGCAGCCGCCGACCTCGTTCCATGCGCTGATCTGGCGCAGGATGTCGCCGCAGGCGATCGCGTACTCGCGGGCGAGGAGCAGCGCCTCGAGCTGGCCGATGCGGTCACGCTCGCTCAGGCGTGCCGTCCCCATCAGCTGCCAGGCGTCGGAAAGGTCTTCGTTGGTGTCGAAAACGGCGATTGCCCGCTCGGCGATCACGCGCATCTCGTCGGCACTCGCCGTCCCGAGCATGTGTGCCAGGTGCCCCCGCTCGACGGCCGCGCGCAGCTCGTTCGTCTCGTCTCCGAGCGTCTGTGCGAGCTCGATCGCCTCTGCGAGGACGGCGTCGGCCTCGGCGAGCGCGCCGCTTGCCCGTAGCGCGTGCCCGAGCAGCGGCAGGAGCCGAACCCGCTGCGCGGGCTCCGCGGCCAGGAGCGCGCTCGCGCGCCGTCCGAGCGCCGCCGCCGGCACGGGCTCGCCGCGAACGAGTGCGGCCAGGGCTGCCCGCGCGAGCAGCTCTCCGCCGCGGAGGGCGAGCTGCGGCTCGCGACGCCCCAGCTCTGCGCCCAGGTCGTAGGCCTGCTCGAGGTGGAAGCCGATGATCTCGTCGCGGCCGGCGAGGTGGCCGTTGCGCGCCTCGAGCCAGTCGGCGAGGCGCGCGTGCAGCCGCGAGCGCTGCTCCTTCGGCAGCGAGGCGTACGCGACGTCGCGGATCAGCACGTGGTTGAAGCGGAAGCCGTCGTCTCCCGGGAACAGCGAGCGGTCCGGCCGGACGAACTCCTTGCGGCGCAGGGCGAGCAGGGTGCCGCCGACGTTCGCCTCGCCGTTCAGCAGTTCGGCGACGGCTCCCCGGTGAAAGAGCCGGCCCTCGACGGCGCCGCGCTGGACGACGGCGCGCTCCTCCGGGTCGAGCCGGTCGATGCGGGCGGCGAGCAGCGCCTGGATCGTCGGCGGGACGGTGTCGGCGTCCGGATCGTGCTCGAAGTGGGCGAGCAGCTGCTCGACGAAGAGCGGGTTGCCCTCGGCGGTTGCGACGACACGATCGCGGAGCTCCGGTGCCAGCTCGCTGCCCAGCGCCTCGACGAGCTCGTCCGAGTCGTCGTGCCCGAGCGGCTCGAGCACCACGAGCGTCGCGTTCGCGCGCGGAGTCGCCCAGGCGGGCCGCACGTCGAAGAGATCCGGCCGGGCTGTGCAGAGCAGGAAGATCTGCGCGCCGGTCGAGGAGTCGGCGATGTACTCGATGAGGTCGAGCAGCGCGGGGTCGGCCCAGTGGATGTCGTCGACGACGAGGACAAGCGGGCGCTCGTGCGCGAGCGTCTCGAAGAGCCGCCGAAACGCCCAGGCGGTCTCGTCGGGCGAGCCGCCGTGCTCGATTGTCCGCGCGGCGAGGTCGCCGTGCCCGACGCCGGCGAGCACCTCCGTCAGGTCGCCGGCGTCGCGGACGACGTCGGCGAGCGGGAGGTACGGCGCGCCCTCGCCGTAGGAGGCGCAGCGCCCGATGAGCACGCGGGCCTCATCGGCGAGCGAGCCGAGCAGCTCGCGCGCGAGCCGCGACTTCCCGATCCCGGGCGTGCCGACGATCGTCGCGAGCGTGGCCGAGCGGGTTGCGACCGCCTGGTCGAAGGCGGCACGAAGCCGGCCGAGCTCGTCGCGCCGCCCGACGAACGGCGTCGCAATCGGCCTGGTGAAGGCCGGCACGTCGGGGCGCAGGCCGACGAGCCGGTAGGCGATCAGCGGCGCGCTCTTTCCCTTGGCTTCGACGGGTGGCGTGGGCTTGGCATGCACGAGGTCCGCGACGGCCGCGTAGGTCGTTGCGCCCAGCAGCACCTCTCCGGGCGCGGCGGCCTGCTCGAGCCGGGCCGCGACGTTGACCGCGTCGCCGGTGGCGAGCTTCTGGTCGGGCGCCCCGCCGCCGACGATCACCTCGCCGGTGTTGACGCCTGTGCGCGTGACGATCTCGACGCCGTGCTGCGCGAGGTCGTCGTTCAGGTCGCGAAGCGCGTCGCCGATCTCGGCCGCGGCGCGGACGGCGCGGAGCGGGTCGTCCTCGCGGACGGCCGGCACGCCGAAGACGGCCATGACCGCGTCGCCGATGAACTTCTCGACCGTCCCGCCGTGCCGTTCGACGACGCCCTGAACCGCCTCGAAGTACCGCCACATGACGTTGCGCAGGAGCTCGGGGTCGAGCCGCTCGCCGAGCGCCGTCGACCCGGCGACGTCGGCGAACAGGACGGTGACGACCTTGCGCGCCTCGGCCGCCGGCGCGACCAGGCTCGTTCCGCACGACGCGCAGAAGCGCGCGTCGGCGTCGTTCTCGCGTCCGCAGGCCGGGCAGACCATCCGCTGAGCCTATTCAGGCGCGTCGCGAGGGAGTGGGCAGCGAGGGCGGAATATCAGAGCGTGACGGAACGAGATCGCCGCTGGCTAGTGGTACGCATGCGCGACGGCATGCCCGCGACCGCGCGCAATGAGCGCGCGGTTGACCGGGAACGCTGCCCAGAAGGCGATGAACAGGCTGACCGCGAGGCTCCACCAGAACAGGCCAGTCGCTTAGGCCGGCCTCTATCGCTCCCGGAACAAGCAAGACGAAGCCGTTGTCGACGATCTCCATCACCGTGATGGAGACCGTGTCAGCGGCGAGCGCGATCCGCGTCGCCTGACGAAATGGCACGCCGCCCGTGACGAGCGGTCGCAAGGTCAGTGCGTAACCGAAGAAGAACGCCAGCACGACCGCGATCGCGATCGAGGCGGCGTTGCCCCAGCCGAGCGCTGTCGCGATCACGAGGCCTAGGACTTCGCCGATCGCGCAGCCGGTCAGGCAGTGCCAGGTCGCCGCGAACGCCGAGCGGTTGAGCGACGGAGCGTCCGCCGGAGTGGTCGTGCGCGTGGTCTGCGCCCATGTGCTCCGTCCGTAGCGCTCGCAGCTTCGTGCTCGCTCTCATCTCGACGCGTGGGCTGTGTGCTCAACAGCAGTCGCAGCCCTCGCCGCGCCAGCTCTCGCGACCCTCTTTCGCGGCGACGAGCGAGATCACCAGCGCCGCTGCAGGGTCTGCCCACCAGAAGCCGCCGACGGCATTGAGCAGCAGGCCAACGAGCAGCGCGACCGACAGGTACGCGCACAAGGTGGTCTGCGATGCCTCCTTGACGGTCGCCGCCGAGCCGAGCTGATGTCCGACCTTGCGCTTGGCACGGGCAAACAGCGGCATGGTCACCGCCGTGAACGCAGCCAGGCCGATGCCGACCCAGCTTGTCTCAGGATGGTGCCCGCCGGCGAGGGTGCGTACCGACTCGATCGCGACGAAGGCGGCGAGGACGAAGAAACTCGCGGCGATCAGCTGCTGGGCGCGCCGCTCGGCAGTGCCTGAGCGGCTGCGCACGCCGGTGAAAAGCCAGAGCACGACGAAGCCGGCGAAGGCTTCAATCAGCGAGTCGGCGCCGAAGCCGATCAGCGCGATCGAGCCGGCGGCAATCCCAGCGCCGAGCGCGATCGCGAACTCAACGAAGTGGTAAGCGATCCCGCCCACCGCAAGCAACCGGGCGCGACGTTCGAGCCGCTCGCGCTCGGCCGGATGCCGCCCGGCAAGCTGAAACGCGGCGATCTCAAGGCTGGGTTCGGCCACAGGGCAAGTGTAGGTCTGCACCTGCGCGCCGCCGCTCTTCTCGAGAAACGGGGGACCCGGCGCCGCTCCCCGTCTAAAGCGGCTGTGCATCCACTTGCCGGTGCGTGAAACCTGGCAGTCTTGCCCCAAATTTCCGCGGCCCCATCGGGAGTGGGTTTGGCTCCGGCGAAGGCGGGAAGCCACATGGTGAGATGAGTGCGGCCACCGCCGAGGCCAGACCACCGTCTCAAGCGATCGACGACGTGGAGGTCGCCGTTATTGGCGCTGGCCAGGCAGGGCTGGCGATGGGCTCCTTCTTCCGCACCCAAGGCTGCGGCTTCATGATCCTCGAGCGCGCTGGCGAGATAGCCCCTGCCTGGCGCGAGCGCTGGGACTCGCTCACCCTCTTCACTCCCCGTCGCTATAGCGCGTTGCCAGGGCTTCCCTTCCCGGGCGACCCCGACGGCTATCCGACCCGCGACGAGGTGATCGTCTATCTCGAGCGCTACGCCGAGACCTTTGAGCTGCCGATCGAGCTGAACAGCGAGGTCAAGAAGCTCGAGCGCAGCGACGACCTGCGCTTCCGCCTCGAGCTCGATAGACGGACGATCACCGCCGACCAGGTCGTGGTCGCGACCGGGCCTTTCCAGACGCCGTACGTGCCGAAGCTCGTCGAGAAGCTCGACGGCGATGTCTTCCAGACGCACGCCGTCGGCTATCGCCGGCCGGACGAGGTGCCGGAGGGCACGTTCCTTGTGGTCGGTGGCGGCAACACCGGCTTTCAGATCGCGAAGGAGCTCTCGGCCACACACAAGGTCGTGCTCTCGGTCGGTACACGCCAAAAGCCGCTGCCCCAACGTGTCCTCGGGCGCGACCTCTTCTGGTGGCTGACGAAAGCGCGAATCCTTGACAAGACGGTCGACTCACGCCTCGGCCGCAAGCTCTCGACGCGCGACACGCTGATCGGCTCCAGCCCACGCGAGCTCAAGAAGCGCTACGGGGTCGAGGTGAAGCCGCGCGTCGTCGACGCCGAGGGACGCAGGGTGCGCTTCGAAGACGGCAGCGAGCTCGAGGTCGACGCCGTCGTCTGGGCGACCGGCTACCGGCCCGACTACGTGTGGATCAAGCTGCCGATCTTCGACGAGGACTGGGCGCCTGCGCCACCGTCGCGGCGTCACCGATATGCCCGGCCTCTACTTCCTCGGGCTCACCTGGCAGCACACGCGCGGCTCCGCACTGATCGGCTGGGTCAAGGACGACGCCCAGTACATCGCGGAGCGGATCGCCGAGTACCAGGAATCGAAGGCGCGGCCGTCGGCAGAGACAGCGGTCAGCGCCGGGGCGCCTTCCCAAGGTCGCTCCCCTGAGAGGATGTAGCCGATGCACGAGCCGGGCTCCCGAACACCACAGCCAGACGATCGAGTTTCCGCGCGAGACCGAAGGTCTGCCGGAGGCTCGCAAGACCGAGCTAGTCGAGCTCGCCAACGGGGACGAGTTCGAGCTCGAGATCATCCCCGTGAAGAAGCAGATCGGCGACGCGACTGTGCGGATGCTCGCCTACAACGGCTCGGTGCCGGGCCCAACGCTGAAAGTCCCGCAGGGCGCGACGATCACCGTCCACGTCACCAACCACGGCGACCTCGACGCGACCGTGCACTGGCACGGACTGAGGCTCGAGAACCGCTACGACGGCACGCACGACACGCAGGCGCCGATCCCGGTCGGCGAGTCCTTCACCTACCAGGTGCACGTGCCCGACCCTGGCGCCTTCTGGTACCACCCGCACATCCGCGAGGACTACGGCCAGGAGATGGGGCTGTACGGAAACATCCTCGCCATCCCGAGTGAGCCCGACTAGTGGCCGCCGGCGAACCGAGAGCTGATGCTCACACTCGACGACATCCTGATCGAGGACGGGCAGATCGCCGCTTTTAGCGAGTCAGAGACGACGCACGTGGCGATGGGCCGCTTCGGCAACGTGATGCTCGTCGCCGGCGAGCCGGACCTTGCGCTCGAAGCCAAACGGGGCGAGGTCGTGCGCTTCTACTTCACCAACACAGCGAACACGCGCGTCTTCAACGTGACGCTGCCGGGCGCGCAGATGAAGCTGGTCGGCGCCGACGCCGGCCACTACGAGCGCGAGGAACTCGTCGACGAGGTCCTGCTCGCCCCCTCCGAGCGTGTCGTCGTCGACGTGCTCTTCCCGGCCGCAGGCGAGCTCGAGCTCCAGCACAAGACGCCGGAGCACACCTACGGGCTCGCGTCGATCGTCGTTGTCGACGAACAGCCGGAGCAGTCCTTCGCCGACGACTTCCCGAGCCTGCGCACGAACCGCGACATGGCCGAGCTACGCGAGCACGTCGAGCCGTTCTTCAAGGCGCCACCCGACAAGATCGCTCTCGTTCGCCGCGGAGATGGACATGGGCGTGCCCGAGGGTGTGCCGGTCGTTTACGTCTGCCCGATGCACCCCGAGGTCGTGAGCGACGAGCCGGGCAGCTGCCCGAAGTGCGGGATGAAGCTGCTGGCGCAGGCGGCGGAAGAGACGACTTACGTCTGCCCGATGCACCCGGAGGTGACGAGCGACAAGCCTGACCGCTGCCCGAAGTGCGGCATGAAGCTTGCTGCCAGCCAGCCTGGTCGCAGGCTGGCGGCGAGGACGGCCACGAGCACCACCACGGCCACGAGCACCATGGCGGCGAGCACGAAGGCCATCACGAGCACGGACATCACGGCCATGGCGAAGGCGAAGCAGACGAGGAGCATGGCAAGCACGGACACCACGGGCACGGCCACGACATCACGGCGAGCACGAGGAGGCCACTCCAACACGGCGAGGTCCGAGCACGGCTCACGACACCGCGCAAGGGATCGAATGGGAAGACGACATGGTCGAGGTCAACCGGAAGACAACGCCGGCGAACATGCGCTGGAAGCTCGTCGACCGCGACACCGGCGCCGAGAACGCGCAGATCGATTGGACGTTCCATGTCGGCGACCAGGTGAAGCTGCGGCTAGTGAACGAGATGGACTCAGATCACCCGATGCCGCACCCGTTCCACGTTCACGGGGCCGGCCGATTCCTGATCCTCGCGCGCAACGACGTCGTCGAGCCGAACCTCGTTTGGAAGGACACGGTCCTGGTCCGCACCGGCGAGGTCGTCGACATCCTGCTCGACGTCACAAACCCTGGTCGCTGGATGGCCCACTGCCACATCGCCGAGCACCACGAGAGCGGGATGATGTTCAGCTTCAACGTCGAGCCTTAGCGGCCGCGAAAGCAGAACGGGCGCCTCTCGGCACCCGTTCTGCTGACATCTTCCTGTCGTTTCCGACTTACAAGCCTGTCGTTTCCACTGACATTTCAGTGTCGTCCTACAGCTAGCTGCAGCCGGTGTTAGTCCCGCAGTCCCGGCACGTGTAACAGGAGCCGGTCCGCACCATCCGCCCGCCGCACTTGGCGCACTCGACGGCGTCTTCCCACGCGTTGAACAGCGCGGTCTGGCCGGGCGGGGCGGCCTCGGCCGGCGCCGGCCACCGCGCGCGCGCTCTCCTCGCCGCCGGCGCATAGCGACGCGCGCCAGCCGCGCCCGCACCTCGGGCGACAGGATGCCGACCTCCTCCTGCTGGTCGGGCGTCGAGGAACTTCTTGCCCATCCAGCGGAAGACGTAGTCGACGATCGACTTCGCGATGCGGATGTCGGCGTCGTTCGTCAGCCCGCTCGGCTCGAAGCGCATGTGCGCGAACTTCGAGACGTAGACCTCGAGCGGCACGCCGTACTGGAGGCCCAGCGAGACCGAGATCATGAACGAGTTCATCAGGCCGGCGAGGGTCGTGCCCTCCTTGGCGATGTCGACGAAGATGTCGCCGGGCGTCCCGTCGTCGTACAGGCCGACGTGGATGTAGCCCTCGTAGTCGCCGACGCGGAACTTGCGGCCGACCTCGACGCGGTCCTCCGGCAGGCGGCGGCGCTGGGTCAGCGGCACCGGCGGCGCGGACCGCGGCCTCCGACCGGCAGCGTCTGCGACGCATCGGCCTTGCCCGACAGCGGCTGCGCGACCTTGCAGTTGTCGCGGTAGATCGCGATCGCCTTGACGCCGAGCTTCCAGCTCTCGACGTAGAGCTGCGCCACCTCGTCGACCGTCGCGGTCTCGGGCAGGTTGACCGTCTTCGAGATCGCGCCGGAGATGAACGGCTGGACGGCGCCCATCATCTTCACGTGGCCCGTGTAGTGGATCGCGCGGTCGCCGATCGCGCAGTCGAAGACCGGGTAGTGCTCGCTCTTCACGTACGGCGCGCCGACGATCGTGTTGCGCTCGTCGATGAACGCGTCGATCTCCTTGACCTCGTCCGGCGCGTAGCCGAGCTTGTCGAGCGCCATCGGCACGGTCTTGTTCACGATCGTGATCTCGCCGCCGCCGACGAGCTTCTTCGACTTGACGAGCGAGAAGTCGGGCTCGACCCCGGTCGTGTCGCAATCCATCATGAAGCTGATCGTCCCGGTCGGGGCCAAGCACGGTCGCCTGCGCGTTGCGGTAGCCGTGCACCTCGCCGAGGTTCGAGGACGTCGTCCCAGGCCTTGCGGCAGGCGCCGAGCAGGTCGGCCGGCACCGACTCGGTGTGCTCGATGTTGCCGACGGCCGCGCGGTGCATCGACATGACGCCGAGCATCGGCGCCGCGTTCGGCTGGTAGCCGGCGAACGGCGCCCATCCGCGCCGCGATCTCGGCCGACTTGCGGTACGCGCGGCCGGTCATCAGCGCCGTGATCGCCGCCGCGTAGGCGCGGCCCTCGTCGGAGTCGTAGGGCAGGCCGCGCGACATCAGCAGCGCGCCGAGGTTCGCGTAGCCGAGGCCGAGCTGGCGGTAGGCCTTCGCGTTCGCGCTCGATCTCGGGCGTCGGGTACGAGGAGTAGCCGACCGCGATCTCCTGCGCGAGGAAGACGATGTCGACCGCGTGCTCGAACGGCCTCGACGTCGAGCTCGCCGTCCTCGCGGCGGAACTTCATCAGGTTCAGCGAGGCGAGGTTGCAGGCCGAGTCGTCGATCGACATGTACTCCGAGCACGGGTTGGACGCGTTGATCCGCGACGTGTTCGGCAGCGTGTGCCACTTGTTGATCGTCGTGTCGTACTGCACGCCCGGGTCGGCCGACTGCCACGCCGCCTCGGCGATGTCGCGCATCAGCTTCTTCGCGTCGACGCGTCTCGACGACGCTGCCGTCGGTGCGCGCGGTCAGGTTCCACTCGGCGCCGGTCTCGACGGCCTCGATGAACGCGTCGGTGATGCGGACCGAGTTGTTGGCGTTCTGGTACTGGATCGAGGCCCAGTCGGGCGAGTCGAGCGACATGTCGTAGCCGGCCTGCTCGAGCACGCGCGCCTTCTGCTCCTCGCGCGCCTTGCACCAGACGAACTCCTCGATGTCGGGGTGGTCGACGTCGAGGACGACCATCTTCGCGGCGCGCCGCGTCTTGCCGCCCGACTTGATCGTGCCGGCGGAGGCGTCGGCGCCGCGCATGAAGGACACCGGGCCGGAGGCGTAGCCGCCCTTGGAGAGCTGCTCCTTGGAGGAGCGAAGCTGGGAGAGGTTGACGCCGGAGCCCGAGCCGCCGCGGAAGATGACGCCCTCGCGGCGGATCCAGTCGAGGATCGACTCCATCGAGTCGTCGATCGAGAGGATGAAGCACGCCGAGCACTGCGGCTTCTCCTCGAAGCCGACGTTGAACCAGACCGGGCGAGTTGAAGGCGGCGAGCTGGTTGACGAGGATGAACTTGAGCTCGGCCTCGAAGGTCTCGGCCTCTTCCTCGGCGGCGAAGTAGCCGCCGTCGCGGCCCCAGCCGGCGATCGTGTCGACGACGCGGCCGATCATCTGCTTGACGCTCGACTCGCGCTCGGGCGAGGACATGCGGCCGCGGAAGTACTTCTGGGCGACGATGTTCGTCGCCGTCTGGCTCCAGAACTTCGGGAACTCGACGCCCTTCTGCTCGAAGGTCGGCTTGTCCTTGCCGGCGATGAAGGCGTCGCGAGCTCCCATTCGAGCTCCTCGAACGGGTCGCGTCCGGGGATCGTGAAGTAGCGCTTGACGGCCGCTCCTGCGGTCTTGTCAGCGACTTTGTTCACGTACTCCTCGGTCGCTAGTGCTGCGTTCTGGGTGCCTTCTGCCGACGCCATTCTTCCCCTCCTAAGGTTAGTTGCGGTACGCCGGCTGCCGCGTTCAGGCGGCGGTCGAGCGGACCGACTAATTTAGGGAGGGCGCCGGACGGAATCGGGTCTACTGCGGTCCGTCTACGGCGCCGCTCGGGTGCGCGGGAAGCGCGCGCGGAGGCGCTGAATGAGCGGCGGCGAGGCGGCTGCGAGTAGCGCCGCGGCGCGACCGGCCATGATCAGCAGGGGAAGCGGGATGTGCCGTGGTGTCGGGGATCGATTGGGCTGTGCCGGCGTGTGGCACCGCCTGCTCGGCGCGTTTCTTCGCTTCCTTGGGGTTCAGCTTGGCCGGGATTCGTTCGTCGGGGCCGGGCCGCCGCCCCGCCGCCTCCGCCGCCCGTTCGTCCCGTTCGTCCCGTTCTTCAATTCAGGTGCCGATCATCGCGGCGGTGATGTCGTCCAGGATCGACGAGTAGTCCGCGAGGTCCTCCGGCATGTTCGGTTGGCCTGGCGCAGGCAATGCGGCGAATAGTTGCCGTTGATCTGGCCGTCCTCCGTCCAGTCGCTGATCACGCGCT
>CAVQAQ010000015.1:0-8545 GCA_963710465.1 uncultured Thermoleophilia bacterium | reverse complement strand
CGCATGACCCTATGACGTATCGGCATGAACCGGCGCCTGCCGCGCTCGTCTCACTCCGTACAACCGACCATCACGCAGCGTCTCCCCGCCGGGCAGGGCGCGGCGCCGTCGTCCTTGGCGGCCGCCGGCCCGCGGCGTTCCCCTCACAGCGAAGCCTCTCGCCTGCGGCACTACCGCGGCGTCGCGCCCTGCCCGAGGAGACCCACGCGAAAGGAGTGACGATGCGGAGAGCGATCCTTGTGACGCTCGCGGCGGGCGCGCTGACCGCGCTCCTCGCCGCACAGGCGACGGCCGCCCAGGCACCGCGCAAGGGCGGAACGCTCAAGGCCATGTTCGCGACGGACGTCGACTTCATCGACCCGTCGCTCGCGTACTACGCGCACTCGTGGGAGATCATGGGCGCGACGGGCGCCAACCTCCTCCGCTTCGCGGACGCCGAGGGCTCGGCCGGGTCCCGGATCGTCCCGGAGGTGGCGGCGGCGTTCCCGCGCGTCTCCGCGAACGGCCGCACCTACGTGTTCACGCTCCGGCGCGGCTTCCGCTTCTCGAACGGCAAGGCGGTGACGGCGCAGAACTTCGCGTACGCGATCGACCGCGCCCTCAACACGCAGCAGCAGTCGCCGGCCGGCCCGTTCATGGCCGACATCGTCGGCGCCCAGGCCGTGCTCGACGGGAAGGCTCGGCACGCGTCCGGCGTCGTCGTCACCAACGGCGGCTACGGGCTGCGGATCACGCTCTCGCGGGCGGCGCCGGACATCCTCACCCGCCTCGCGATGCCGTTCTTCCAGGCGATCGACACCGCGGTGGGGATCCAGCCGCAGGGCGCGAAGGCGCCGCTGCACTCCGCGGGGCCGTACTACGTGTCCGCGTGGACGCCGAACACGCGGCTCATCCTGAAGCGCAACCCGTACTACAAGCGGAACAAGTTCGCGACGCGCGCGGCGAACATCGACTCGTTCGAGTTCGACGCCAACATCGCGCTGCCGGCGCAGGTGCTCCGCATCCGGGCGGGCCAGTCCGACTACGGCGCCGAGGGCGTCGACCCGGCCGCGCACGCCGATCTCGCACGGCAGTACGGCGTCAACCGCCGGCAGTACCAGGTCCGGCAGATCCCGGTCACGTACTTCATCTCGATGAACACGACCCGGGGCCTCTTCCGCGACCCGAACGTCCGCAAGGCCGTGAACCTCGCGATCGACCGCCAGGCGATCCTCGTCCAGCGCGGCTACCTGGCCGGCAAGCGCGCCGACCAGATCCTGCCGCCGGGGATCCCCGGCTTCCGCGACTTCCAGGCGTGGCCGCTCCGCTTCACCGAGGCCAACCTGAACCGCGCGAAGCAGCTGATGCGAGGCCGCACCACCGACGCGCTCATGCTCGCCGGGAACCGCGGCGCCAGCCTGACGATCCCGCAGATCGTGAAGTTCAACCTCGCGAAGATCGGGATCAACATGGACACGCGGCACCTGGCGACGGGGCCGCTGTCGGCCACCGCGGGCCGCCGCGGCGAGCCGTTCGAGTTCTACCTCGGCGGCTGGCAGGCCGACTATCCGGACCCGAACAACTTCCTGGATGTGCTCCTGAACGGGAACAACATCCACGAGGCGAACAACAACAACCGGGCGTACTTCAACGTCCCGGCGGTCAACCGCAAGCTCGAGGCTGCCTCGCAGCTCTCGGGCGCGAAGCGGTACGACGCGTACGCGAAGCTCGACCGCGACATCACGACGCAGCACGCGCCGTGGGCCTCGCTCTCGTACGCGAACAACCGCGACTTCGTCTCGGCCCGGGTCGGGTGCTACTCGTACCACCCGACGTACTCGTTCAACCTCGTGACTGCCTGTCTGACTCGGTAGTTACGTGACGGGTGGGGGCGGCGGCCCGCGCGAGTGTCGCCGCCCCCGCAAACCTTGCGACTGCCCCTTCGTCTAAGCGATAGAGTCCTGCGGCCCTCGCGGCGGAGAACCCCATGTTCCGATACCTGATCAGACGCCTTCTGTGGGCGGCCGTCCTCTTCATCGCGGTGACGGTCGTCACGTTCGTGATCTTCTTCATCACGCCGTCCGACCCGGCCAAGCTCGTCGCCGGCCGCGGCGCGACCGAGGCGGACATCGAGCGCGCCCGCAAGTTCATCGGCCTCGACGACCCGGTGCCGATCCAGTACCTGAGCTACCTGAAGCGCCTCGTCGTCGACCAGAGCCTCGGCTTCTCGTTCGCGACGCGGCAGGACGTCAACGACATCGTCTTCGCCGCGGCGCCCGTCACCGCATCGCTCGTCTTCGGCGGCGCGATCCTCTGGATGCTCGTCTCGCTTCCCGTCGGCGTCTTCTCGGCGCTGAGACCGAGATCGCTCTTCGACCGAATGGCAATGACCTTCGTGCTCATCGGCGTCTCGGCGCACCCGGTGTGGATCGGCCTGATCTTCGCCTACTTCTTCGGCTATCGCTGGGGTGACGTCACGCACTTGCCCATCACGGGCTACGCGGAGTTCTTCAGTCCCGCGACCTCGGAAGGCGGTCCGTGGGAGTGGTTCCGCCACATGATCCTGCCGTGGTGCACCTTCGCCCTGCTGTTCTCGGCGTTGTACGTCCGCATGATCCGGGCGAACGTGATGGAGACCATGAACGAGGACTACGTGCGGACCGCGCGCGCGAAAGGCGCCCCGGAATCGACCGTCCTCCGCTCGCACATCCTCCGCAACGCGATGCTGCCGGTCGTGACGATCCTCGGCATGGACATCGGGCTCGCACTCGGCGGCGCGATCTTCACCGAGAGCGTCTACTCGCTGCCCGGGCTCGGCGCGATGGCCGTCCGCTCGATCGAGAACCTCGACCTCCCCGTGACGATGGGCATCGTCGTCTTCGCCACGATGGCGGTGATCGTCTTCAACCTCGTGGTCGATCTGCTGTATGCCGTGATCGACCCGCGGATCAGACTCGACTGACGGCCTGGGGGACCCACGGGTTCCCCCACGATCTTCTCGTTCAGGACCGGACGTGCCGGTTACGGCCGTACGCTCCCGGGCCAGTTTCGAGCCGGTGGGTGTCACGTGACCGTCACGACTTCCGCACGCCGCTCGTCATGGACGGACATGCCCGGGGCCAGACCCCGGACGCGTCCGGAACGGGCACCCGGGTGTCACGACTCAGTCGCGGATGTGTGACGGACAGGTCCGCTGCGGCCGTGACTCGTCTCTGAGACCGGTTATGGCGGTTCCGGCCATGTTCCGCCTGCTACCGGCCGTGTCCTCTTAGGACCTGAGGTGGCGCGCGAGGGCGGCCAGGCGGTCGTCCCAGGCGCTGCCGACCTGCTCGATCCAGGCCGTGGCCTCGTCGAGCGGCGCCGGCGTGAGCCGGTAATGGGTCTCGCGGCCCGCGCGTGAGGGGGCGACGAGGCCCGCGTCCGCGAGCGCGGCGAGGTGCTTCGAGACCGCCTGGCGGGTGACCGGCAGCTCCGAGGCGAGCTCGGTCGGAGTCGCGCTCTCGCGCGTCGCCAGCGCCTCCACCAGGAAGCGGCGGTGCGGGTCGGCGAGGGCGGCGAAGACGCGGCCCGGGTCGCTCACCACACGGCGACGGCCGCGAGCGCCTGCACCTCGAGCCCGACGGCCCACTCGCCCGCGAGCGCGGACGGCGTCTCGACCACGCGGAGGCGCGTGCCGTGCTCCGCCTCCTCGAGCGCGATCGTCACGTGCGACTCGGCGCCGTCCCCGTCCGTCCAGTCGAAGCCGAGGCGCTCGCCCGGCACGAGCTCGTCCACGGTCGCGTGCCGGGTCTCGCCGTCGTCCCAGCGGAAGACGCCGCGCCCGCCGGGTCGCGCGTCGAACTCGACGTCGTTGGCGAACCACTCGGAGAGCCGCTCGGGATCGGTGAGCGCCTCCCACACCTCGTCCGGCGCGGCCGGCAGGACGATCTCGCGCGTGACCTCCACGGCTCCTCCTTTCGCAACCTAACGGTTGCGTATAATGCGCAACTGTCGAGTTGCACTCTACCGGGAGGCTCCGATGCACGTCCTGCCGATGGTGATCGAGACCGACGGCCGCGTGGAGCGGTCGTTCGACATCTACTCGCGCCTGCTTCGCGAGCGGATCGTGTTCCTCGGGACGGAGGTGGAGGAGGGGATCGCGAACTCGATCTGCGCCCAGCTCCTGTTCCTCGAGGCCGAGGACCCGGACGCCGACATCTCGCTCTACGTCAACTCGCCCGGCGGCTCGGCGTACGCGGGCATGGCGATCTACGACACGATGCAGCACGTCCGGCCCGACGTCCGCACGGTCTGCGTCGGGATGGGCATGTCCGCCGGCGCGATGATCCTCGCGGGCGGCGCGCCGGGGAAGCGGTTCGCGCTCCCGAACGCGAAGGTGATGATCCACCAGGGCTCCGCCGGCTTCCGCGGCACGCCGGCAGACATCCAGATCCAGGCCCGCGAGGTCGTCGCCCTGACGGAGCGGATGGCCGAGATCATTGCGTTCCACAGCGGCCGCTCCGTCGACGAGGTGATGCGCGACATCGACCGCGACCGGTTCATGACCGCGGAGGAGGCCGTGGAGTACGGGCTCCTCGACGCGGTGCTGAACGGGGCGCGAGACCGGCTCGAGCCGGCCTCGCGCCCCGGGGAGAGGGTCGACCGCTAGGGGAAGCGGAAGACCGCGGTGCCGTCGCTCGCTCCCGCGAGGCGGACGGTCACCTTCCGGCACGTGGACCATCGCGACCGGGCGGTGATCCGGCGCCGGCGGCGCTACACTCGCAGCGGTCGGCCGACGTAGCTCAGTTGGTAGAGCACTTCACTCGTAATGAAGGGGTCCGCGGTTCGAGTCCGCGCGTCGGCTCTCCAGAAAGCCCCGCACCGGCGGGGTTTTCGCTTTCCCGGGTGGCAACGGGTGTCAAGTTTTTCGGGCGTTTGTGTCAAGTATGCGGCGCCGTGACGCATCGAAGCGCCTCCTGCATGGCCGGCAGAGCTCCCGCCCGCTCGGACGGATCGGCTCGCCTCGCCTTTCCTCACGCTTCGGCGAACGAGTGAGGGGACACTCTCAAAGTCACGCACGCGCGCGAAGGAACTCCCCGGTCAGCCACGGCTGGGCGACATGGGACGCGGCTCGAGGCCGAAGGTGCGTTGGGCGAACGACTCGGCGCCGCAAGAAGAAGGAGCGCGAGAAGCGCAACGCGCCTGCGCCCGCGCCTGCAGCGGGCGGGAGCGCCCGCACGCGCGCCGCCTCGTCCTAGACCGCGCCGCCTAGCGGAGCAGCGTGACGGTCGAGACGCTGCCGTCGCCGTGCCGGAAGACGAGCTTGACGAGCCCCTTGCTTCGGCGCGAAGCCACATCGTCCGCGTGCCGCTCCCGAACGGGAAGCCCTCCTGCTTCAGCTTCGATCTGCACGGCGAGCGCCTTGAACGTCCCGGCCGGCACCTTGACCGTCCGCACGCCGAGCACCTTCGTCGTGCCGGTGACGCCGAAGATCGAGAAGTCGCGGCTCGGCACGTGCGCGCGCCCACGTCGCGCCGGCCGTCGGGTACGCGGGGAGGATCGGGTTGAAGCCGAAGACCATCAGGTCGAACGGCGTCACGAAGTGGCGGCGCGTGTCCGTCGGCAGCGCCGCCGGCCCGAGCGGCGGCAGCTTCGACGAGCGTCGCCGACTTCGTCGTCGCCCAGAGGTTCGTGAGCCCGTCGGCGCGCGAGCGTGAAGCCGTAGGCGCCCGCGACGCTTGATCGGGCCCGGAGACGTGCTTGACGGCGAACCGCGCCGAGCCGTTCGACGACCTCGTCGACCGTGAACTCCTGGACCGACGGCTTCTTCATGTGCTTCGAGTTCGTCCAGCGGTAGTCGCGCGTCGCGCCCTTGACGAGCGGGAACCAGCGCGTGTCCGGCGGCGGCGCCTTCGGCGTCAGGTTCGTGCTCGTCGAGCACCGACGTCGTGACCGGCGCGTCGCGCCGCCGGCGTGCTCGAACACGACCTTCACCGGGCCGACGCCGTACACCCACCAGACGGTGCGCACGCCGCTGCCGTACGGGTCGCCGAGCGCGCCCGCCTGCGTGACCTCGGTGCGCACCTTCGCCGCCATGACCGGCCCCGGGAACGCGGGCACGGTGACCTGCTCCTGCCCGACGTAGTCGGACGAGCTCGTCGACGTCGCCCTGCGCGCCGCCGGTCGTCGTCCACTGCGTCCCCTGCAGCAGCGGCTCCGCGAGCACGCGGCGCGCGGGTGCCCCAGATCAGCTTGTAGTAGGTGCTCGCGAGGCTGTTGCCGCACTGGCTCGGCGTGCGCGCACAGGATCGGGAACCCCGCCGGCGGCGCGTTGCTCGACCAGTCGGTGTTGACGAGCCCGGACGG
The DNA here is from genome assembly GCA_963710465.1 of uncultured Thermoleophilia bacterium. Taxonomy (GTDB): domain Bacteria; phylum Actinomycetota; class Thermoleophilia; order Gaiellales; family Gaiellaceae; genus JACVRM01. The sequence goes on along the minus strand of CAVQAQ010000015.1, from coordinate 2,221 downwards.
GTCTCCTGGAACGCGATCAGGCCGTCGCCTGCGGCGCCTCCGGCGGGTTGCCCTGGTCCACCGTCGTCCACGCGAGCGCGAAGCTGCGCCTTCTGCTCTTGACGGTGACCTTCTCCTTCGTCGGCGTCGCGTTGTAGGCGCTGTCCGTCCACTCGTACGTCCAGGTCGCGTCGGTCGGGTGCGGCAGCCAACCCGCGGCCAACGCGGAGGGCGCCGCCGCTAACGCGGCCACGACGACCGCAGCGACGAACATCACCCTCCCCATCCGCCCGGGAGGGTCGCCGCGCCCCGGGGCGGTCACATGGGCCGCACGGCCCATTCTGGGACTTTGCCCGGGTCCCGGTGGCGCCTTGTTGGCGCCAGACCGAGCTGCGGTCTGATTGCGCGTGTGTTCGCGCGAGGGAACTTCTTGCCGACGCTGCGCCCGGTCGTACGATGCGGGCATGAGGGCGATTCCGGGGTTGCCCGCGTCGCGCACGGCGCGCGCGCTCTGGCTCGTCGTCGCTCTCGTCGTCGTCGCGCTCGTCGCGGTTGCGCTCGTCTCGACCGTCCGGGCTGGCGACGACGAGCCGAGCGAGACCGCGCAGTACATCGCCGGCGTCAACCGCGCCCTGATCACGACCGGGCCGCTGCTCGTGAAGGTGAACCGGAGCTATCGCCGCTTCCGCGAGGCCCCGGCGTCGGTCGACGTCGCCGAACTCAAGGATGCGGAGCGGTCGCTGCGCGAGGTCCGTGGACGCGTGGCCGCCGTGCCGGCGCCGGCGGTCGCCGCCGATCTCCGCCGGGCGGTCCTCCGGGCGCTGGATGGGCAGATCGACTTCGCCGGTGAGGTCGCGCTGCTCGCCGCGTATCTCCCGGTCGCGGCGAAGGTCGAGGCAGATCTCGGCGAGGCGACGAGCCGGCTTCGCCGTGACGTCAACGCCTCGAAGACGGTGCCGGCCCAGAGCGCCGCGTTCGACTCGTACGCGGTCCGTGCGGCGGCGCTCACGGACCGGCTGCGGGCGGTCGATCCGCCCGGCTCGTTCGAAGGCGCTCGTGACGCCGAGGCCGACCGCGTCGACGAGCTGGGGAGCAGCGCAGCGTCCGTGGCCAACGGTCTCCAGGCCGGTCAAGTCACCCGCATCAACCGGTCTCTCGACCGCTTCGCGGCCGCCGCGACCGGCTCGCTTGTCGCCGAGGAGCGGCGGGAGGCGGTGCTCCTGTACGGCCGTCGGCTGCGCGAGCTCGCGCAGCTGCAGACGCTTGCGGACCGGGAGCGGCAGGAGCTCGAGGACGCCGGAGCTTGACCCTCGACCTAATGTCGAGCGTCACGGAAGCGGTAGTGCGAGCGCGCCTACGGCCGTCAACACAAATATGACTCGTGAACGCGGTTGCCTCCCGTTCGGAACCGAGGTGACCTCATTCGCGACCGTAGGCCGAACGGCCCATTGACTTCCTTATCGTTTCGGGAGACGGTGTCGAGCGTCAGGAACGACCGACGTGGCCGTTGCAAGTTGGGCGGGCGCCAGTACTAGGGAAGGACGGGAGAACTGGTTACTGGGGCCCCCGCGGGCGACTTGCATTTCAGAGGTCTTGGACTCCGATCGCACTCGCTTCCGTGACTGCGCAGGCATTGTGAGTCCCCGGAATGCGTCGAAGCCCCTGCGCTTCTACCTCTTCAACGAGTACGCCACGGGATCAGTTGCTGCCTGGTGTCCTCCGCAGCGAGTGCTCCTCGTATCAGGTCTGCGACCCGCCGACGCATCGGGTCGCTCGCGCTCTTCCCCTTCGAGAGGGTGGCGACAGCGACCTCGGCCAGCAGTGTGGACGCTTGCTCCAGCCCCCCTCGGGCTCTTCCGATACCCGTCCGTGTCGCCGGAGAGCTGAGCGGGTCCGAGTCGCTCCGTCGGCGTCGGCCGCGTCTTTCGCCGCCTGCGGACGGTCGCGAGCCGCACGGTTGAGGGCAAGCACCACCGGAGGCGGCTTCTTCATGCCTGCGATGGCTTGCGCGTCTTCAGCCCTCCCCTCGTCCCGCAACGTGCGAACGAGGAGCTTGCGTTGTTCGACGAACGCCTCGGGTGACACGGCGAGGAGCTTCTCTGCGTCCGCAGGGAGGTAGCCCCCACATAATCAGTTGTAGCGACTGCCGAGCTAGTGAGCGTCTCAACACGGCGGTACGGCTTGAACGACTCGAAGCCGAGGGGTGCCGATCGGGCACGGCTCGAAGATCAGCAGTAGTGCC
>CAVQAQ010000014.1:0-226512 GCA_963710465.1 uncultured Thermoleophilia bacterium | reverse complement strand
CGTTCCCGGTGCGCGCCCTGTGCCTGATCACGACGTTGGAAGCTGCGGCGGCCGCGCTGCTCGCGGTGCCGGCGCCGGCGGCGCGGTCCCCGATCTGCACCCGGGGGCTGACGACGGTCGAGCGCGACCCACGCGGATTGCTGCCGCTTCCGGGGTCACCGCTCGAGCCGGCGATGGCGGCGGCGCGAAGGTTCATCGACCCAACGTCGAAGCCGCTCGTACTGGGTGCCCTCGCTGGCCGTCAGTGACCTCGACATCAGGGCTCCTTTCAGCCGGGCGGCGGGCGCCCGCGTGGGCACCCGCCGCTCGGCGTGGCTCAGGATGCGATCGCGAAGTTCTCGCGAACGACGTTGGAGATGGGCTTGGGATCGCCTGCGCTCACGACGGCAGGCGCAGTCCCGTTCACCGCGTACACGGTCAGCGTGGCGTTCACGCCCCTGCCGAAGAAGCCCGGCACGGTGATCAGCCAGCTGTGGAAGGTGCGCTTGAGGCCCTTCGCCTGCGAGACGTCGTTGATCTGGAAGACGCCCGCCAGGTTGGTGTTCGGCCCCTGGAGCGGCGTTCCGGGAATGGCCGGCGTCGTCGAGAGCAGCACCACGAGGCCCGGCGCGGCCGCGTTTGGCACCCGGGTGGAACGTCGGAGCGTTCGGGTCGTTATAGGCGGGCACGAAGCCGTCGAGCAGGCTGTTGGCCTGTGTGGTCTGGGCCGGAGCGACACGTCGACGCTGAACGTCCCGCCGGAACCGGCGCGCTCGCCGGCGCCGGGCGAGATGACGCTCGCCTTGATCGGAGCGGCGCCGTACTCCGTCGCCGGCCGCACGGGCTTGCCCGCGGCCGAGACGGGTTAGCGGCCGCCGAACCCGGTCAGCCCCTCACCCTTCGTCTGACCGGCCTTCCGGTCCTGGATGAAGTAGTAGAGCGGGTGGCCGGCGTACGTCACCTGCGTCGTGCCGTCACTGCGCCGGCTGGTGCCGACGAGCCTGGCGTTGGCACCTGCGAGCGCTACCGGCCGTCCGTTCGTTAGCAGCGGCGGCCAGTACTCGGCGCAGTCGCCGTTGCACGTGCTCCGCGCACCCTTGTCGTGCGCCCACAGGTAGAGCGTCTTGCCGTGGGCGTCGACGAGGATCCTGCCGAGGCCGCTCGGGGCGACCTTGATCACAGCGGTTCCCGGCGTGGTCGCGGCAAGCGACACGCCGGCCAGGGCGACTGCCCCGATCACGAGGAGTCCGGTGACGATATGGCGTGCGGTGAAGCGCATGTGTTCTCCCTTCTCGATATAGTCAAACGAGACGATCCGTCTCGTTCCGCAAGGAAGCTACCAGCTAAACGAGACGCTACGTCTCGTCTCGTTAAGGAGGTTCACCGCATCGCAACCACATCGTCATCGGATGGCCACGAGGAGCCCGAGGAGGAGCCGGGCCGTCGCCTCAACCCGCGCACGGACAGGGCGATCCTCGAAGCGACCCGGGAGCTGCTCGACGAGGTCGGCGTCAAGGGCCTGACCGTCGAGGGCGTCGCCGCGCGGTCAGGTGTCGGCAAGGCCTCGATCTACCGCCGCTACCGCGGCAAGGAGGAACTTGCGCTCGCGCTGCTGGTCGAGTGGCAGCGGGAGGTGCGGGCGCCACGCGACGTCGGCGACACCCGCAAGGAGCTGGAAGCGGTTCGCCGACACTGCCGTCGAGCTCCTCGGCACGACCCTGACCGGGAAGCTCATCCACGGGCTTGTGTCAGAGCTGGTCGCGAGCCCGGAGCTTGCGCGCGCCTACCGGGAGACGGTCGTCGACCCGCGCATGGCCGATCTCGCAACGGTGGTGGCGCGCGGGATCGAGCGCGGCGACCTCCGCCCCGACACCGACGTGAGGCTCGTCCATCAGCTCCTCATCGGGCCGATCTACTACCGCCTGCTCTTCAGCGGCGCGCCGCTCGACAAGGGGCTCGGCGGGCGAGTGGCCAATGCGGTCATGCGCGCGTTCGCACGACACGCGAACACCTAACGGCCCCGGGCTCAGCGATGCTCCCCCCAGGATTCGAACCTGCGACCAACGGGCTTAGAAGACCGCCCTTCTTTCGCTTAGCGGCGCCGTCTGAGGCTACTTTGCGCCAGTTTTGCGCCAGTCGCCTGCAGGTAAGCGTCGAACTTCTCGGCCGCGCGGCCCTCGTGCCCTGCGCGCAAGTGCCGGTAAGAACGCCGTCGCCCACAGCGGCCGGTCGGCCTCGTCCAGCGCCGCCAGCAGCCTCTCGGCCTCGGCGGGCGACGCGACCCCCTGTCGCGCTTGCCCTCGATCCCGGCCCCCGAAGTTTTTGCGGCCGTGTAGGAGTGCCAGTTGACGAGCACGATCCAGAGGCGGCCTACCACCTCTTATTCGAGCCACAACTACGGCGTAGGCGTCTTCAATACCTCGGCGGCGAAGGTCACGGCTTGCGTTCCGACGACCGTTCCAACGCATTCGGTCAGCAGGCCGTGACCGCTGAGCGGTCCGTGGTTCGGCCCGGTCCCTGAAAGGATCCGTTGGCGGGGTCAAGCCGCGTTGCCTATGTAAAAAAAGGGTGTGGATTGTGTGTAAGCCGCTTCGCTCCAAGCGCTCCGGGTAAACCCACGCAGGCTGGGCGAGCGCCTTACGGGGAAGCGGCGCCGCTCAGCTCTAGCGGCAGAGGGCCCGTTGGGGCACGGGCCCGGCCGCTGGAACCGGACGGCGCAAGGTTTCGCAGTCGGCTGTTCCTAGCCACCCCTCGGTGTTACGGTCGGTACCGCGCTGCGCCTCGAGGGTGCCGGTCTGTACCCCCTCCCCCCGACCGGCGCTCTCTCCCCGAGGCGTGCGCCTTCCACCAGATGGGCGCGGTTCCCCTGCTCGTTCGCTGCTTTTCGCTTGGCTGAGCCATGCGCCCGGCAGGATTCGAACCTGCGACCAACGGCTTAGAAGGCCGCCGCTCTTCCACTGAGCTACGGGCGCTCCCCTGAGCGTACCCCGGGGTCTGGCGTACCCAGTTAGTGGCGGACGCCGAAATCGCAGGTGATGATGACCGTCTTGCGCCCGGCGTAGACGCCCGGGGCGGAGCCCAGGTGCACCGAGGCGCAGCCGATCTCGCGCCAGTCGCTCGAGAGGATGTTCTCGCGGTGGCCCGGGCTCTCCATCCAGGCCGTCATGGCGTCGGGGACGGTCAGGTCGGGCGAGCCGTAGATGATGTTCTCGCCGACCGCCCAGTAGCTCGCGTTGCCCTGCGGGTAGTACTGCTCGACGCGCTTCCAGAAGGCGGAGCCGTCGGCCGACTCGTGCGCGAAGTAGCCCGACTTGCCCATGGAGGCCGAGTGCTGGTCGGCGGCGGCCGTCAGCTTGGCCGAGACCAGCAAGGCGGCCAGCCCGTGCGCCTTGCGGATCGAATTCGTCTGCGCGATCACGGCGGCGTCGTAGTCGGAGCCCGGGTCGGACGCCGCCGGCGCCGGCTGCTGGTCGGACGGCTGCTGCGGCTGCGGTGCGGGGAGCGCGGCGGCCGTGCGCCAGGTGTTCTGCTTCTCGGTGAGCTCGGCGGCGGACGCCGGGGCGCGGAAACCGTTCTCGGGCGGGTCGCCCGGCACGACGACGGTCTCGGAGCGCTTCAGGTGGCCCTGCAACTCCTCGAGATGGGCCGGCGGCAGCCACTCAGGGGTGACGGCGGCCTGGCGGCCCGAGCGGGACGCGATAGTCGCGGAGGGCACCGCCGCGGCGAGCAGCAGGCCGATGATGAGAGCAGTCGCGGAGGCTCGGCGCACACCGATCCGATCGGCGGCGGGGCCAGGCGGGGCATCACCCTAATGGGGGATATCGACCCTTACAGCGGCTCGGGCTCGGGCTCGGCGTGGAGGTGGCGCTCACGCCGGATCTGGAGCCACTCCGTGACCAGGATCTGGATCGTCCCGGCGACCGGGATCGCGGCCAGTGCGCCAAGGATCCCTGCCAGCTCGGCGCCGACCAGGACGGCGATCAGGATCGCGAGCGGCGACAGCTGCACCGTCCGGCTGTACACGAGCGGCTGGAGCAGGTGGTTCTCGATCTGCTGGTAGACGATGAAGAAGACCACGACCGCGATCGCGGCCGGCACCGACACGGTGACGAACGCTACGGCCGCGACGAGGATCGCCGCGAGCGTGGCGCCGGCGAGCGGGACGAGGTCCAGGATCGCGACGAGGAGACCGAGCGCGACGGCGAACGGCACCCCGAGCGCGTACAGGACGACGGTCGTGGAGACGCCGGCGATCAAGCTGATCAGGAGGTTGCCGCTGACGTAGCCGCCGATCGTCTTGTAGATCGCGTGCGCGACTGCGCTGGACGCGCGGCAGGTGCTCCTCGGGGACGACCGAGTAGAAACGCTCGATCCACGCCGGCCCCTCGAGCAGCATGAACAACGTCAGGAACGCGATCGTCACCGTCGCGACGATGGTGCTGATGATCCCCTTCGCGACAGACACGGCGATGCCCGAGGCGCCGAGCACCTTGTCGAATCCGCCGCCCTCCACGGCCTTCTTGACCCGCTGGACCAGGTCGTACTTGTCGGCGAGCCGGCCGATCACCCCGCGGCCATTGGTGACGTCGTCGACGTAGCCCGGGACCGCCTTCCGGAAGCCGTTGACCTCGTCGACGAGCGTCGGGACGAAGAGCGCGGCGATGCCGATGATCGCCGCGATCGTCCCCAGGAAGACGATGGCCACGGCTGTGCGGCGCCCGAGCCCGCGGCGAACCAGCACCTCGACGGCGGGGTTCAGCGCCAGCGCGAGGAAGGCGGCGATGATGATCCACGTCAGCACTCCGCGCGCGATCCACAAGAGGTCGAGCACGACGAACGTGCTGATCACGATCCCGAGGATCGCCAGGACTGTGCGCACGCGGACGCGCACGAGGCGCTCGGGAATCACGGTCGCCAGCATGGCGTCGCCGCCGGACGGTTACGCTCCCGCCGTGAGCCTCCGCGGGCACCCGGTCGAGGAGACGGCGACGCTGCCGGACGGCCGCGAGGTGGTCGTGCGCATCGGGCTGCTCGACGACCCGTACATCAAGCGGCGCGAGAACGACACGATCACGCTCGACCTGGTCATCGGCGACGAGGTGGAGGCGACGGTCGAGACGGTGCTCGAGCCGCAGCACGTGAGCGAGGCACGAGCGCTTGCCCGCGAGGTCGCGGCGAAGCTTGCAGCCGGTGAGCTCCAGCCGACCGCCGGGTCGGTCGAGCACATCGCGCTGACGATTCCCGGCTAACGCGATCGGAAGCTGGGCACCTGGCCTTCGATGCGCATGGCCGCCAGGCCGGCGCGCGGGAGGCCCAACGCGCCCTCGTAGAGCAGGTAGCGCGGCACCCAGCGCGGGAAGAACTTCGCGTTGAAGCGGTAGAGGCTCTCGATCTGGAAGAACGGGTTCGCGAGCGTCACCAGCCGCGCGAGCGCGCGGTCGCGCCGTGAGTGCGGGCTGTGCAGGATGCGTGCGAAGGCGGCGAAGTTGAGCGAGAGCTCGTCCACGCCCCGTTCGCGGAGCAGCTCGATCGCACGCACGGTGAGGAACTCCATCAGGCCGTTCGGGGTGTCGGGATCCCGCCGCATGTGCGACAGCGACATCGCCGCCCGGCCGTACGAGGGTACGAGGTGCAGGTAGCCGCGGATCGTGGCCCTCGGCGTCCCGCGCGGTCACGACGAGGCCGTCCGGCGCGTCGATCTGGTCCATCGCCATCGAGAAGCCGCGCTCCGGCGCGCCCGCGCGCCAGCAGCTCGGAGATGCGCTCGAGCTGCTCGCGGTCGCAGGTGGCGACCTTGCCGGCGCCGCAGACGGCAGCTGTGTATCCGGCGGCGTCGAGTCGGTTGACCGACTGGCGCACCTTGCGGATCGCGCGGCCCTCGAGCGAGAACGAGGCGGTGTCCACGATGGCCTCGTCGCCGATGTAGAACGGCCGCAGGCCTGCCTGCTCGTACAGCGGCAGCAGCTCGGAGCCGGCGCCGAGGACGGCGATCTTCAGGCCGCGAACGTCGGCGAAGCCGCAGAGGTCGCGGAGCAGGCCGGGGATCGCGCCGGCCGGGCCGACCGGGTCGCCGGAGACGAGCAGCACGCCGCTCTCGATGCGGTAGGCGAGGAACGCGCGGCGGTCGGACGCGAAGAAATGGTGGGTGTCCTGGCGCAGCTTGAAGAACGAGAGCGTGTCCCGCCCGTGCGCGCGAACGAGCGACAGCGCGGCACGCCGGGCGTCGCGCCCCGGTAGCTGGTGCGGAGCGGCCAGGGGTCGGAAGAGCAGGTACGCGGCCGCGACCAGCGTCCAGAGCCCGAGCAGCGGGACGCCGAGCCGGAGCCAATCCAGATCGCCGAGCGGCAGGCCGGTGTCGTTCCAGGTCAGCAGCGCGACCGTCTGGCGCACGACGCCGACCGTGCCGGCGCTCGTCGGTGCGGCAACCGCGACCGCGGCCAGGGCGATCGACCACGTCGCGCTGACGAGGAGCAGCCCGCGCCAGAGCGCCGACCGCCGCGTCAACGGCTCGTGGTGCACGTTGAACGAGTGCGCGCGCCCACCAGAGGCCGCGCGGCGAGCGCCCAGCAGAGCGTCGCCTCCTCGAAGTCGACGCCCTTCAGCAGGTTGAGCGCGCCGAGCAAGACGAGCAGCACAACGGCGGCGTAAACCGCGCGGCGCCGGCGCCCCAGAGGTAGAAGGCGACGACGGCCAGGGCGGCGCCCGCGGGCAGCGCGAGCGCGTGAAAGACCGGGATCGCCTCGGCCGGCTCAAAGCGGAGCATCTGCGCGCGCCACGCGATCGTGGGCGTCAGCACCGAGGCGATGTTGACCGCCGCCGTCGCCAGCACCGCCAGGCTTGCGAGCGGCGGCAGGTGCGGGCTGCGCCGCGCGGGGCGCAGCGCCGCGAAGCGGCGGTGGATCCCGAGGCGCCACGTGGCGGTATCGCGCTTGGACGCGAACAGGTCGCGCCAGTCCTTGATCACGAGCCAGGCGGCCACGACCGCCGCCTCGGCGGAGTGCGCGGGCGAGACCACCCCCGCGAGCCCGACGCTCAGCGCGGTCGCGAGCAAGGCAAGGCCCACGGCGCACTCGTGCATGCGGTGGCCGAGGAGGTACACCCGCGGCCCGTAGCGGTGGCGCTCGATCCGCACGGCGGCGCGGAGGCGCTCGGCGGCGGACGCCATGTCCCTCACGGTGCTGACGGCCTGCTGACGGTCACCTGAATGTCATCCCAGCCACTCCGCGCGATCGAAGCCTGCGAGTTCCTGAATCGACCCGTAGAGAACGTGGAGCATCTCGGTGCTGTGCACGGTGAGCCGGCACGTCCCATACGGCAGCTTGTTCTTGCGCTTTCGCTTCGAGTAGGGCGAGTACGCGTTGATCGTGGTGCGCGTCAGGCATGACCGCGTAAGACCGGCCACGCCGACCCAGAAGTCCTCGAGCTCGCGCACCCGTAGCTGCGTGATCGGCGAAGAGGTTGCACCAGACGCGCCATCGCCGTTCCGGCACGGGCGACCACGTGCGCAGGAAGTCGGCGAACAGCCCGATCATCGCGGGATCGGAGTTCGTGAACTGGACGCAGTTTCGGCTCCGCGAGCCCTCGGCCCAGAAGAGCATGCAGCCTGCCACGTACAGCGGATCGCACTCGCGGGCACGGCGACCGTCCTTGCAACTGGTACGTCGGCCCGGCGAGCCCGTGCGCGCTCCGCGTTGACCCGCGCGCCCTTGCCCTCTTGGTTGTACGCAGGGTTCCGCGCCTTGAGCGCCGCAGTCTGCTCGGGCGTGAGCGGAATGTCCCGAAGCCAGACGCTCGCGGTCGATCGCGACACGCCGACGGCAACCGCGATCTCCCGGACGGACATACCCTCGTCGCGCGCGCATTCGTCTCCGCTTCTCGACGCTCTGCTGTTTTCATATTTGAAAACGTAGCGAGAGCGCCGGACGGTCGAAGCGGGCGGCGGGAATCGGACCCGCGTACCCAGGGTGGAAACCTGGTGCTTTGCCACTAAGCTACGCCCGCGCTGGGCATAGCCTAGCCCCGTGCGCCCTGATCCCTACGCGTGGGCGCCGCATCCCGAAGTCCTCGCCGGGGTCGTCCTGATCGCCGCCGCGTACGCCGCCGCACGCCCGCGCTTCCATCCTTCGCGCGCGCGAATCGCCGCCTTCGCGACCGGCCTTGCGCTCATCGCGGCGGCCGTCGCGACCCCGCTCCATTCGCTCTCCTTCCACCTGCTCTCGATGCACCTGCTCCAGAACGTGGTGCTGGCCGAGTGGGCACCGGCGCTGCTCGTGCTCGGCATCCCGCCGGCGATGGCTGCGGCGCATCGGCGGCAACGGCGTCGTTCGTGCGCTGACATACCCGCCGGTCGCGCTGGGGACGTGGCTGGTCGTCTACTTCACGTGGCACATCCCCCCGGTCTACGACGCCGCGCTCCGCCATCCCGACTCGCTGCTCCACCTCGAGCACCTCTGCTACGTGGTCGCCGGCTGCCTGCTCTGGTGGCCGGTGATCCAGAGCGCGCCGCACAATCTCTCCACTGGTGGCCGCGCCGTCTACGTCTTCGCCGCGTTCGTGCTCGGCAGCCCGCTCGGGCTCCTGCTGACGCTGCTCCCGAGCCCCGCATACGACTTCTACGAGCACGGCCGCGTCTGGGGGCTGTCGCAGATCGGCGACCAGGAGATCGCGGGCGGGACGATGGTCGCCGAGCAGTCGGTCGTCTTCTTCGCGGTGTTCGCGTTCCTCTTCTTTCGCTTCCTGGCCGAGGAGGAGCACCGCGACGAATTCGATGGCTGACCGCAAGTCCGGCGCCGCGGCGGCATCTATCCAGAGGACCGGGCGGCTTTTTCGGGGGAGACTAGGGCCGCCCGGTCTCTGCCCTCCCTCCCACCGGGCGGCCCAACGGCAGCCGCCCGGCCCTGCGAAATAGCGCGCCCCGGCGAGGGGGTTCTATCGACGCCGGGGAGCTGGGAGCTGGGCGCGGGACTGCGGCGCCCCCACGCCCAGGACACCCGGACGGAGAAAGGGGCAGAACGTCCGGGCTGCCGGGAGTGTCGCCGAGGTGACCGGACGTTGCCCGCGCAGGCGGCATGCGGGAAGATCGGGACCTCGCACTCCGTCCAGGGGTGTAGATCGGCCACCCGTGCCGATCGCAACGAAAGGAGGCGTTGTGCAGGAGCTCAACGCACAGGCCACGCTCGTCGACCCGGCCGGCATCGACGGAGGCTCACCACGACGATCGCGCGGAGCGAGATCGAGGACGCCTTGCGCGACGAGGCGCCGCCGCAGCTCGACCTCGACGTGCGGCGCGGGCCGGACGCGCAGACGGTCGCCGTCACGTGGACGCGCGACGACCTCGAGCGGCTCCTCACGGAGGCGACCTCGGATCAGGTCACGCTCACGTTCGACCGCGGCGCGATCGAGCAGGCGTTCGCCGACGTCGAGGCCCACGGGCTGCGCGGCAAGGCGGCCGTCATCGCGGTCGCCGTCTCCGCCGCAGCGGGCCTGGCCGGCGGCGCGTCGGCGATGCCGATGGGCGAGAGCGGCGGCTCGGCAGCGGTCTCCGCCGCGCGGGTAGCCGACCCGACCTCGGGCGGCGTCGACCCCTGGCAGTTCAACGTCGCGGAGTCCTCGGGCGCGGCCGCAGCCGCAAACCCGAAGGCGGGCCAGGATCCCTGGCAGTACAACCTGGGCAGCCAGGCGGATGCGGCCCGCACACCGGCCGCGGCGAACCCGAAGGCAGCGCAGGACCCTGGCAGTACAACCTCGGCACCTCGGCGGACTCGTCCCCTGCCGCGGCCGATCCGAAGGCGGGCATGGACCCGTGGCAGTACAACCTCGCCTCCGAGACCGGTTCGTCCGCGGCGTCGGCTTCCGGCGACTCGTCGGTCATCGGCGACGTCGCGCCGATCGTCGGCGCGGCCGGCGTCGGGGCGGTACTGCTCATCGCAGGCGCAGCGTTCGTAACCTCGAACCGCCGCCGCGTCCCGGCCACCTAGGCGGCGTGTCTCTCGCCGGGGCGCGCGCCGCGCGCCCCGGCTACGCCTGTCGCATGATCGGGGCGGGCGGACTCGAACCGCCGGCCTCCTGCTCCCAAAGCAGGCGCGCTACCAGGCTGCGCTACGCCCCGTTGGCGCCACCCAGTCTAGGTGGCGCCGAGCGTCCCGATCCCGTCACCGGTGATCAGCTGCCGCAGCTCCGCGATGCGCTCGTGCCGGATCGCCGGCCCCTCGCCGCGCGAGAGGCGCGCGAGCAGGTCTTCGATCAGCGCTGCGAGCTCCACGGGGTTGAACGGCTTCGTCAGGTAGGCGATGCCGCCCGCCTCGAGGCCGCGCTCGCGGTCGCGGAAGTCGGCGCGGGCGGTCAGGAAGACGATCGGGATGTCCTTCGTCCGCTCGTCGGCAACGAGTTCCTCGGCGACCTGCCAGCCGTCGAGCCCGGGCATCATCACGTCCAGCAGGATCACGTCGGGCCTGACGCTCCGCGCCTGCTCGAGGCCCGCGCGCCCGTCGGCCGCCTCGTCGACCTGCATCCGCTCCGCCTCGAGATTGACGCGGCAGAGCAGCCGGATCGCGGCCTCGTCATCGATTACAAGCACGCGCGTCACAATCGGCTCTTATACCCGTGGGTCCTGTCGGCCAACCGTAGCTCCCTCGCGGGAGCGCCCGCGCGCGACCGGCAGCTCGAACACGAAGCTCGCGCCCTGGCCGGAATCCGAGTCGACCCAGATCCGTCCGCCCATCGCGCGCGACGAGGCCCTGGACGATGAAGAGGCCGAGCCCGGAGCCGCTCGTCGCGTCGGCCGAGCGGTAGAACTTCCGGAAGATCCGCTCGTGCTCGTCGGGCGCGATCCCGATGCCCTCGTCGGTCACGCGCAGCTCGACGGCGTCCGGCCGCCGGCGCGCGGCGAGCGTCACCGTGGCGCCGGCGGGCGAGTACTTGACGGCGTTGTCGACGAGCGCGTCGAGGATCTGGCGCAGCTTGTCCCGGTCGACCGAGGCGTCCAGCGGCTCCTCCGGCATGTCGAGCACGAAGCGGTGGCCGTTCAGCGCGCTGCCCGTCTCGAACGTCTCAACCGCCTCGCGTCATGACGGAACGAACATCGGTGGGCGTCAGCTCGACCTCGAGGTCGCCGGCGTCGAGCCGGGCCACGCTGAGGAGCTGGTCGACGATCGTCGTCAGCCGCGCGGCCTCGGCCGCGATGTAGCCGAGGAACGTGCGCCGCTCCTCCTCCGAGAACAGCACGTCGCGGCGCAGGAGCGTCTCCGAGAAGCCGTAGATCGACGTCAGCGGCCGGCGCAGCTCCTGCGAGACGGTCGAGACGAACGTCGTCTTCATCTGCTCGACGATGCGGTCGGCGGACACGTCGCGGAAGGCGAAGATCCGGCCTGCGGACGCGCCCGTCGGGTCGTGCATCGCCGCCTCGCTCACGGACAGCCAGACCTGCTCGCCCGCGCGCGGCAGCGGCACGAGCCGGTCGCCGCCGACCTCGCCGGCGGCGAGGTCACGGCCGAGGACGCGCACGAGCGGCCGCCCCAGCGCCTCGCTCTCGGGGACGCCCGTGACCCGCTCGGCCGCACGGTTCCAGAGCACGATCAACCCGGCCGGGTCGACGGCCACGATGCCGTCGGCGACGTTGCCGAGAACGGCGTCGAGGCGCTCCTTCTCGATCGCGACCCGCTGGTAGAGCTCCGCGTTCGCAAGCACGGCCGCCGCGTTGCCGGCGAGCGCGACCAGTGCCTCGATCTCCTCGTCACGCCACTCGCGCGGCTCGCGTGCGTAGACGGCGAGCGTCCCGCGCAGGTCGCCCTCGGTGGCGTAGAGCGGCACGCCGAGGAACGCGCGCCGGCCGGAGGCGAGAATCGCGTCGTCCTCCGACGCGACACCGGCCCGCTCCGCGTCCACGATCGCCAGCGGCGACCGCGCCTGCACCACGTCGCCGGCAGGCGTCCCGGCCAGCGGGCTGCGCCCCCCGCGCGCCGCGTCGGTGCCGCTCCCGGCGACGGCCGCGGTGACGAGCTCGTCGCCGTCGAGCACGTAGATCGCAGCGGCGTCGGCGCCGAGCAGAGCCGGCGCCTGGCCCACGAGCTCCGCCGAGCACGGCGGCCGGGTCGAGCTCCGTCGCGAGCAGCCCGCCGGTGCGGGCGAGCTGCTGCGCGAGCGCGCGCGAGGTGCGCTCGCGCTCGAAGAGCTCGCTGCGCTCGAGCGCGCCGCGCGCCGCGCCGGCGAGGTGCCGGGCGAGCGCGAGGTCGTCGTCGGTCAGCTGCCTGACCTCCCGGAACATGACCAACACGCCGCCGTGCTCGCGACGGCGCGGGAGGCCGAAGGGCGTGACGAGCAGGGCGTGGTAACCGGCCTCGCTGGCGAAAGAGCGGAACGCCTCCGGGAGCCGCTCATCGCCGGCGATCTCCGAGGCGGCCAGGACGCGGCCCCCGCGGACGGCGTCAGCGAGCGCGCGGACTCCGGTCAGCTGCGCCGCCATCGCGGCCGCCTCGCCCGGCTCCAGCTCGTGCGCGCCGGCCAGCTCCAAGCGGTCGTCCGTGGGCATGAGCACCGCGCCGAAGGAGGCCGCGAACGCCTCGCACGCGGCGTGGGCGAGCGCTTCGTACGCGGCTGACGACGAGACCGGCTCGCCGAGCAGCGCGGCAATGCGGTAGAAGCCGCGCTCGATCCGCGCCTGGCGCTCGCTGCGCTCGAACCGTTCGGCGTTCGTGAGGCCGAGCGAAGCAAGCCCGGCGAACGTCTCCAGCACCTGCGCATCCGCCTCGGTGAACTCGCGCGTCTCCGAGCGCGACCCGATGCCGATGACCCCGCGCGTCGCGCCGGCCCAGACGAGCGGCGCGGCCATGCCGGCGTCGAAGCCGCGATAGGCCGGGTGCGCGACCGGCCGGTCGAAGCGCTCGTACTCGGCCGAGCGCACCGTGCGGCCCAGCTCCAGCGCCTTGCCCGAGAGCCCCGCGCGCCGGTCGAGCTCCCAGCCGATCACCTCGGGACCGAGGCCGTACTCCGCGACGCAGCGCAGCGGGCCGCCCGCCTCGTCCTCGATGAAGAGGTCGGCGCCGTCCGCCTCGAGCAGCTTCACCAGCTCGCCGACAAGGCGTTCGAGTACGGCATCCAGCCGCAGCTCGCCCGTCACCGCCGCGGCCGCCTCCAGCAGCCCTCCCTGCTGCTCGACGCGCCGCCGGTCCTCGTCGAGCAGGCGCGCCGTGTGGATCGCCAGCCCGGCCTCGCGCGCGACCGCCTCGGCCAGCGCGACCTCCTCGTCGGCCCACTCGGTCACGGTTGCGCGATGCAGGCCGAACACACCGATGACGTCGT
Organism: uncultured Thermoleophilia bacterium; assembly: GCA_963710465.1. GTDB lineage: Bacteria > Actinomycetota > Thermoleophilia > Gaiellales > Gaiellaceae > JACVRM01. The sequence goes on along the minus strand of CAVQAQ010000014.1, from coordinate 213,237 downwards.
CGAAGACGACGATCGGCGTGGCCAGGACGGCCCGCACGCCGAGCGCGCGCAGGAGGTCGAGGTCGCCCAGCGCCGGGTCGTGCAGCTCCGTGGCGGCCTCGATGTCGGAGACCCGCACCGTCCGCCGTTCACGCACGGCCAGGTTGAGCGCCGGCAGGCGGGGCGCGGCCGGGCCGACCGGATCGACGCCCGGCGCCTCCCACTCCGCGACGGCGCGCGCCTCCCCGAACGCGCCGAGCCGGACGAAGGCGCGGCTGACGCCGATCGCGCGCCCGAGCTCTTCCGCCGCGATGCGCAGAACGGCGCCGAGGTCGAGCTCCGAGCGGACGCGGCGGCCGATACGCGCGACCAGCTGCTCACGCGCGAGCGCCTCCTCGAGCGCGGTCGCCGAACGGACCCGCGCAAGCGCGAGCGCCGCCTCGGCCGCGAGCGCCTGCAGAAGCGTGAGCTCCTCCGCCGTGAACGGGCGCTGCTGCTCGCTGGCGACGACGAGCACGGCCCGGATCGCGCCCTCGGCAGCCACGGGCACGAAGACCGCCGTCTTCGCCTTCACCTGCTCGGCGAGGCGAGGGCTGACCAGGGACGAGGAGGCGACGTCCTCGACGGCGATCGTTCGGCGCTCGCGGGCGGCCGTGGCGATCCCGGATGGCTCACTGTCGAGGTGGACGCGCATCGACGGCCACCAGTCCTCGATCTCGGGCCGCCCGCGCGCGATCAGCCCGCGCGCCCGGCGGGCGCCATCGTCGACAAGGGCGACGGCGGCGAAGTCGGCGCTGACCGTGTCGAACACCGCGTCCACCAGCCGCCGCGCGGTTTCCTGCGCGTCCGCGGCGCCCGCGAGCCCCTCCGAAAGCTGCGAGACGGCGCCCAGCTCGCGGTCGACCTCGGTGCGCCGGCGCGCGGCCTGCGCCCGGCCGACCCGGCGCTCGCGGAGCCAGAGCACGAGCAAGGCGATCGCGAGCACACCAGCGACAGCCATAAGGACGCGCTCGATCGAGGTCGTCGCAGCGATGAGGTGCACCAGCCCAAATGATAAGAGCCGAGGGGGCCGGGGCTACACTCGCCGCATGGTGGAACGCGTGCTCCTTGCCTCCCCGCGCGGCTACTGCGCCGGCGTGGAGCGGGCCGTGGAGACGGTCGAGCGGGCGCTCGAGCTGTACGGGCCGCCCGTCTACGTGCGCAAGCAGATCGTCCACAACGCGCACGTCGTGCGCGAGCTGGAGCAGCGCGGCGCCGTCTTCGTCGACGAGGAGACCGAGGTGCCCGCCGGCGAAACGGTCGTCCTGTCGGCGCACGGGGTGGCGCCCACCGTCTACCGGAACGCCGAGACGCTCGGGCTGAAGACGATCGACGCGACGTGCCCGCTCGTGACCAAGGTGCACGTCGAGGCCCGCCGCTATGCCGCGCAGGGCTACACGATCGTCCTGATCGGCCACGCGGGGCACGAGGAGGTCGTCGGGACCATGGGAGAGGCGCCGGAGGCGACGGTGCTCGTGCAGTCGGTCGAGGACGCCGAGGCGCTCGACCCGCCGCCGGGCACGAGGCTCGCCTACCTCACGCAGACGACCCTGTCAGTCGACGAGACCTCGGCGATCATCACGACGCTGCGACGGCGCTTCCCCGACATCCACGCGCCCAAGAAAGAGGACATCTGCTACGCGACCTCCAACCGGCAGTGGGCCGTGAAGGAGATGCTGCCGTCGATCGACCTGCTGCTCGTGATCGGGTCGCGCAACTCGTCGAACTCGAACCGGCTCGTCGAGGTGGCGCGCGCCGGCGGCGTGGCCGCCTACCTGATCGACGACGAGACCGACATCGACGAGGCGTGGCTGGAGGGTGTGCGCACGGTCGGGCTCAGCTCGGGCGCATCGGCGCCGGAGTCGCTCGTCGAGCGCGTGACCGGCTGGTTCCACGCGCGCGGCGCGGCCGTCGAGCCGTTCGCGATGGTGGACGAGGACGTGACGTTCCGGCTACCGGTCGAGCTGCGGCGCGAGCTGCAGCTGGCCGAGTCGCAGCGGGCCTAACCCCAGGGGAGGTCGTTCCAGCGCTCCGGGCGGACGGGCTGCCAGTGCGGGAACGGCGCGTACGCGTCATCCGCCGAACTCGTCTCGGTTTCGACGCCGGCGCCGCGGCGGCGGGCAAGGTCGGAGCCGGGGTAGAAGATCTTCTGATCGGTCGAGCGGCGGCCGGCCATGAAGATCACGCACGGGCCGTCGCCTGCGCCGACGAACGCGTGCGCCGTGCCCGGCGGACAGTGCACGAAGTCCCAGGCGCGCAAGGGCCGTTCCTCGCCCTCCACCAGGAGAACGCACTCGCCCGCGAGCACGAGGAAGGCCTCCTGGTTCGTCTCGGCGTGGTAGAGCCCGCTCGGCTGCCCCGGCCAGATGACGTCGATGGTGAGGCCGAGTTGCGGGAACGTCAGCGCCTCGAGGTCGAGGCGCCGCCGTAGCACCGGCCCGTTCGCCTCGAAGACGCAGCCCGCGCCGAACGCCTCGTTCGTCAGCCACGCCGCGTCCTGGACGTTGAGCACGAACCAGCCCTCGCTCCGGGGCGCCAACCCCGAGTCGACCGCCTCGAGACGTGCTTCCTCGACCGTCACTACGTCCGTTCGATCTGCGGCTCGTCCACGTCGCCGGCCGCGAGCTCCGTCGCGAGCACCTCGCCCGAGACCCAGTCGCCGTGCTGCTCGACGACATCGCGCCAGCGCTCCGGGACGACAACCTCCACGCGGTCGGCGAGCTCGAAGCCGCGGTCGCGGCGCAAGGTGTTCAGTTCGTGGATCAGGTCGTACGCCCGGCCCTCCAGTTCAAGCTCCGGATCGATGGCGGTCTCGAGCGCGACCGTCACCCCGTCGTCCGAGGCGACCGCCCAGCCGTCGCGGCCGACCGTCTCGACCAACACCTCGCCGGGGCCGAGCTCATGCCCGGCCACGGAGACGCCGCCGCCCGGCAGCTGCTCGAACTCGCCGGCCGCCAGCGCGCCGCGGATGTCGGCCAGCGCCGCGCCGAGCTTCGGGCCGAGCACCGGCAGGTTCGGCTTGACCTTCAGCTCAGTGGCCTCCACCGGCCCGAACTCGACCTGCTTGACGCGCAGCTCGTCGCGCAGCTCCTCCTCGTGCGCCGGCAGCGACAGCCCCTGGACGACGAGCCGGCGGAGCGGCTGGCGCTGCTTCAGGTCTGACCTCGAGCGCGCCTGCCGGCCGAGCTCGACGACCCGGCGGACGGCCGCGATTTCGTCGAGGAGCGCCTGATCGGGCTCGCCGAGCTCTGGCCAGCCGGCGAGGAACACGGAGTCGGGGGCGCCGGCGACCCGCACGACGCGCTGCCACAGCTCCTCGGCGAGGAACGGCATGACCGGGCCGATGACGCGGAAGGCGGTGGCCAGCGCGAACCACAGCGTGCGCAGCGCTGCCTCGTCGCCGTCCCAGAAGCGCCGCCGCGACCGGCGGATGTACCAGTTCGAGAGGTCATCGACGAATGCCTCGAATGCCCGGATCACGTTCACGGTCAGCGTGTCCTCGTACGCCTGGGTCGCCTCCCCGACGAGCGCGCGCGTCCGCTCGACCAGCCAGCGATCAAGCGCGGAGAGCTCCCCGTCGGGGCCGCCCGCGAGATCCTCGAGGCGCGGCGTCCAGCCGGCGACGTTGCCGTAGTCGACGGCGAAGCTCACCGAGTTCCAGAGCGTCAGCAGCTTGCGCTTGATCTCCTGCCCCGGCCCGAAGCCGAAGAGCAGGTTCTGATTCGGCGGCTGCGCGCAGTACTGCCAGCGCATCACGTCGGCGCCCATGCGCGCGAACGCGTCGTCGGCGTCGATCATGTTCCCCCACGAGCCGTGCATCTCGCGCCCGTTCTCGTCCAGCATCTTCTCGTAGCCCAGGACGCGCTTGAACGGCGCGCCGCCGGTCAGCACGACCGACATGAAGAGCTGCGAGTAGAACCAGAGCCGGATCTGCTCGCGCATCTCCGTGACCCAGTCCGCGGGGAACCACTTCTCCCAGTACGCGTGGTCGGGCAGGTCGGCGCCGGTGAGGCCGCGTGCCGCGCCCGTGCCGTTGCCGCCCGGGATCCACGTGTCGTTCTGCCAGCCGAGCGTCGAGAAGGGCACGATGCCGGCGTCGAGCCAGACGTCGCCGACCTCGACGATCCGCTCGACCGCGTCGCCGCACTGCTCGCAGCGGATCGGCACGCGGTCGATCCACGGGCGGCGGAGCTCCTCGAGCTGGTCGAGCCCTTCGACCGCACGTTCCTCGAGCTCCCGCTTCGACCCGATCACGTTCAGATGGCCGCACTCGCACGGGTAGAAGGGCAGCGGCAGGCCGTAGTAGCGGCGCCGGGAGATGTTCCAGTCGCCCATGTTGTGCAGCCAGTCGTCCATGCGCTTGCCCATGTACTCGGGCACCCACTGGACGGTCGAGTTCGCGTCCAGCATCTGCTGCCGGAGGTCGCGTACCGAGATGAACCAGTCGTCGGCGATGCGGAAGATCAGCGGCGTGTGGCAGCGCCAGCACTCGGGGTAGCGGTGCTCGTACAGGCCCGACTCGACGAGCCGGTTCTTCTCCTCGAGGTTGCCGATGATCTGCTCGGCCGCCTCGACCGTGGAGAGGCCGTGGAGCCAGCCGTAGTCGTCGTAGAAGCGGCCAGACTCGTCGACGGGCGTGAGCACCGGCAGGTCGTTGACGCGGCTGAGCTCGAAGTCCTCGGCGCCGGCGCCGGGCGCGATGTGGACGATGCCGGTGCCCTCGTCCATCGTCACCTCGTCCCACGGGATCACGCGGTGCTCGACGGCCGCGCCCGGCGGCAGCTCGTCGAACGGGCCCTCGTAGCGCCAGCCGACCATCTCCGAGCCCTTCAGGATCTCGTCGAAGGACTCGTCGGGGTAGCGCGGCGCCGCCACCCACTCGCCGTTCAGGCGGCGGCCGTAGTCGGCGTCCGGCTTGACGGCTGCGGCGACGTTCGCAGGCAGGGTCCATGGCGTCGTCGTCCAGATGATCAGCGACTCGCCGGGCCGGTCGAGGAGCGGCAGGCGGACGTACAGCGACGGGTCGGCGCGGTCGACGTAGTTGCCGGCGAGCTCGTGCGCAGAGATCGACGTCCCACAGCGCGGGCACCACTCCGTCGCGCGGTGGCCGAGGTAGAGCCAGTCGCGCTCCCGCACCGTCTTCAGCATCCGCCAGACGTACTCGATGTTCGTGTCGCTGAAGGTGAAGTAGTCGTTGCCCCAGTCCATCCACATGCCGAGCCGGATGGAGCCCCTGCGTCAGCTGGTCGGCCGACCAGACGACGACCTCGCGGCAGCGCGCGGCGAACTCCTCGAGGCCGTACTCCTCGATCTCGGGCTTCGAGTTGAGGCCGAGCTGGCGCTCGACGCCGACCTCGATCCAGAGCCCCTGGCAGTCGAAGCCGTTCTGGTAGCGCTGGTCGAAGCCCCGCAGCGCCTTGTAGCGCTGGAAGACGTCCTTCAGCGTCCGTCCCCACGCCGTGTGCACCGCGAGCGTCTTGTTCGCGGTCACCGGGCCGTCGAAGAAGCTCCACTTCTCCTTGCCGCGGTTCAGCTCGCGCAGCTGCTCGAACGTGCGCTCGCGCTCCCAGAAGTCGAGGATCCCGAGCTCGAGCGCGGGATGGTCCGGCTTGTCGGGCAGCGGCTCGAATACGTGTTTCACCCCGCCAGTCTAGGAATACCCCGGGATTACAACGGCCGACGTTGGCGTTACACCTTGCGTGGGAGCGGGAACGCTCCCGCACTCAATACTGGCCCAAAGGAGAAAGGAAACGAATAGATGGCAACGGCAGCAACCGAGACCAACTTTGAGCAGGAGGTCATCCAGAGCGACAAGGCAGTCATCGTCGACTTCTGGGCCGAGTGGTGTGGCCCCTGTCACGCGGTCTCGCCCGTGCTCGAGCGCATCGTGGACGAGCGCGGCGACGAGCTGAAGCTCGTCAAGGTCAACATCGACGAGGAGCCGGCGCTCGCGCAGCGTTACGGCGTGGCGTCGATCCCGACCATGATCCTCTTCAAGGGCGGCGAGGCCGCGGCGTTCGCGGTCGGCGCGCAGCCCAAGGGGGCGCTCGAGCGCTCTCTCGGCCTGACGGCGTAGCAGCCGAGCTCTTCGGGGCCGGGGCCGCTACGACTGATGGTCACGCCAGGCTGAGAGCACCTCGGCGATGTGGAACGCGAGGGTGCCCGGCAGCTCGTCGCGGCCGAACCAGCCCAGCTCCTCGACGTCGTCGTCCGGCCGCGGCTCGCCGGCCGTGATCCGCGCGGTCCAGTAGAGGTTGATCGTGGCCGGCGCGTCCTCCGCGTCGCCGTACCGGTCCGTCCACACGCCGAGGAAGTTGCCCGGCTCGATCTCCACGCCGGCCTCCTCGCGGAGCTCGCGCCGCAATCCGTCGAGCGGATGCTCGCCCTCCTCCAGGAAACCGCCCGGCAGGTCCCAGGAGCCGGCGAAGGGCTCGCGCTTGCGCCGCGCGAGCAGGACGCGGCCGTCGTCGCCGACGATGACCGCCGATGCCGTCGGCTTCGAGCTCGCGTACGCGACGAAGCCGCAGCGCGGGCATTCCTTGCGCGCGTCGTCGCCACGGAGCTCCGCCGTGCAGCGCGGGCAGTGCCTCCAGGCGGCGAGCTCGGCCACCTCGGCAACAATAGGGGCGGCATGAGCCCGCGCATGGCACCCGCCACCGTCGCCGAGCTGTCTCGCGTCGGCCTGCTCGCCGAGCTCCCGGGCGAGAAGCTCGGCGAGCTCGCCGCGGCCATGCAGCGCGAGTACGTACCCGCCGGGACGGAGATCGTGCGCGAGGGCGAGTTTGGCTCGCGGTTCTACATCGTGCTCGCCGGCCTGCTCTCGGTGACGCAGGACGCGCGGGGCGAGCGTGCACTACTCCGGCCGGGCGACTACTTCGGCGAGGTCGCGCCTGCGATGGGCATCCGCCGCACCGCGAGCGTGCGCGCGGTCACGCCCGCGACGGTCGCGAGCTGCGACCGCGCCACCTTCGACGCGTTCGTCAAGCCGCTCTTCACCGGCTGATGCTCGAGTTCTTCCAGGCCGAGTGGTGCCCCTACTCCCACCGCGTGCGCGAGCGGATGACCGAGCTCGGCATCGACTTCATCGCCCGGCAGGTTCAGCCGCGGCTCTCGCTGCGCGACGACCTCGAGCAGGAGATCGGCACGCGGTCGATCCCGGCGCTGAAGACGGAGGACGGCCGCGTGATCGAGGGCGACGTCGCCATCATGGCCTTCCTCGCCGAGAACTACGGGAAGGGCGAGGAGTGGGAGCAGGGCCACCAGGCGATGGAGCTGCGCCATCCGACGCTCCGCCAGGGCGCGTCACGCGACCCCGCGTAGCTCTGCGACCACCGCGTCCGACAGCGCCGGCCACGCCTCCTTCGCCCACTCGCCGAACTCGAGATCGGTGAGCACGCCAAGGGCGGCGCCCAGATCCGGGTCGACCCAGAGGAACGTGCCGCGAGCCGCCGAAGTGGCCGAACGCGCGCGGCGAGACGGCGGTGCCCATCCAGTGGCCCGGCTTAGCGTCGCGGATCTCGAAGCCGAGGCCCCAGTCGTTCGGCGTCATGCGCCCGAAGTCGGGCAGCACGCCGTCGAGCCCTGGGAAGGCGACTTCGGTCGCCTCGGCGAGGGTCTCCGGCGCGACGATCGTCGGCGCCAGCAGCTCGCGGCCGAGGCGGAGCAGGTCGCCGAGCGAGCCCCACAGGTCGGCCGCGGGGGAGCCCCGCAGCTCGCTCCGCGTCATCCCGAGCGGCTCGAGCACGGCCTCCCGCAGGTAGTCCGCGAAGGGCATCTCCGCGGCCTGCGCGACGCGGTCCGCGGCCTGCTCGAAGCCGACGTTCGAGTAGATGCGTCGTGTGCCGGGGCGCGCGAGCGTGGTGCCATGGCGGTCGAACGGAAGCCCGGACGCGTGGGACAGCAGGTGCCGCACGGTCGAGCCCTCGGGGCCGGCCGGCTCGTCGAGGTCGACGACGCCTTCCTCCGCCGCGACGAGCACGGCGAGCGCCGTCACCAGCTTGGTGACCGAGGCCCAGCGGTACAGGCGCTCGGCGTCGCCGTGCGTCGCGACGACGCGGTCCGCCCGCACGACGCCCGCGGCGGCGTGCTCGGCCGGCCAGTCGTCGATTGCGCGCAGGGCCTCCACGGCGCGTGCAAGCTACCGCGATGGAGCGCCGGCGCATCTCCTCCGCCATGCCGATGGAGGGCCAGGTCGGCTACTCGCGCGCCATCGTCGCCGGTCGGCACGTGTACGTGTCGGGAACGGCGCCGGTGATGCCGGACGGCGCCGACCCGCCGTCGGACGCGTACGACCAGGCGCGGCGCTGCCTCGAGATCATCCTGGCCGCTCTCGCCGAGGCCGGGGCGACGGCGTACGACGTCGTGCGCACGCGGATCTACGTCACGGACGCCGCGCTGATCGGCGAGGCCGGCCGCGCGCACGCCGAGGTCTTCGGCGACGTCCGGCCCGCCACGACCGGGGTCGTCGTCGGCCTGCTCGACCCGCGCTGGCTGGTCGAGATCGAGGCCGAGGCACTCCTCAGCGAATAGGCTGCGCAACCGTGTCAGAGCAGGCATTTCCTCCGTCGATCATGGCCAAGACGCTGGAGCCGGGCGGCAGCGTGCTCGACCACACGTTCGGCCAGGGCGACCCGTACACGCTCGGCGTCGAGGAGGAGTACATGCTGCTCGACGGCGAGACGCTCGACCTCGTCCAGCACATCGACACGGTGCTCGCCGCCGTCGCCGGGCACGAGCTCGAGGCGCGGATCAATCCCGAGTTGATGCAGTCCGTGCTCGAGATCACGACGCCCGTCTGCCGCACGGCCGCCGACGTCGAGCGCGCGCTGCGCGAGCTCCGCACCTACGTGACCGGCATCGCGCACGAGCGCGGCCTGCGCGTCGGCTCGGCGGGGACGCACCCGTTCAGCCTCTTCGAGCGCCAGCGGATCACGGCCAAGGACCGCTACCGCCAGCTCGTCGACCAGATGCAGTACGTCGCGCGGCGGGAGCTGATCTTCGGCATGCACGTGCACGTCGCGGTGGACTCGCCGGAGAAGGCGATCGGCGTCGTGAACGGGCTGATCCCGCAGCTGGCGCCGCTCCTCGCGCTGTCGGCCTCCTCGCCGTTCTGGCGCGGCGAGCCGACCGGCCTCCACTCGAGCCGCCAGATGGTCTTCGCCGCGTTCCCGCGCTCCGGGCCGCCGCCGCGCTTCAAGGACTACGCCGACTACGCGGGCGTGATCAACCAGCTCGAGCGCACCGGCTGCATCGCCGACTACACGCAGGTCTGGTGGGACATCCGCCCGCACCCGCGGCTCGGGACGATCGAGGTGCGCATCTGCGACGGCGTGACGCGCGTGGAGCACGCGGTCGCGATCGCCGCGTACTGCCAGGCGCTGGTCAAGCACCTGTGCGAGGCGATCGACCGGGGCGAGGAGATCCAGACGTACCACCGCATCCTCACCACCGAGAACAAGTGGCTCGCGGGCCGCTACGGCCTCCAGGCGCCGATCATGGATCTCGAGACGGGCAAGCGGAACCGCATACCGGTCGCGCAGCTGATCCGGCGGACGCTCCGTCGGATCGAGCCGCACGCGCGCGAGCTCGGCTCGGAGACCGAGCTGGAGGGGATCGCCGACATCCTCTCGCGCGGCAACGGCGCCGACCGGCAGCTCCGCGTCTTCAACGCGAACCGCGATGTCGTCGAGGTCGTCCGCGAGATCGCCGACGCGACCGAGGCCGCGGCCGTTCCCGCCGCCGCCTAGATCCTCCTCCCGGTCGCCGCGTCGAGCCAGAGCGCGCGGCCGCCGGGCGTGATCACCGTCAGGCGGCGTCCGTCGGGCGTGAACGCGAAGCCGCCGATGCGATTCGGCCGGTACGGGCCGCGCACGCGGTTGGCGCGCAGGTCCCAGGCCCAGAGCCCATGCAGGCTGCCGAAGTAGATGAGGTCGCCGCGCGGCGACATGGCGCTGCTGACGTACTGGCCCACGGTCACGGTCCGCGCGTCGATCCGAACGGGCCTGGCCGCCTCGAGCGTCGAGAGATCGATTCGGGTCGCGAGGCCGACCGGGGCGTTGGCGGCGTAGAGCGTCTTCGCGTCGAGCCCGAGCGACAACGACCAGTCGTCGAGCTCCGGGGCGGTGCCGTGGCCGGGCAGGTCGAGGCAGTACGCAACGCCGTGCCGCAGGTCGAGCGCGTGCACGAACGCCTCGCGCTGCCTCGGCTTCACGTACAGCGTGAGCAACCAGTGCCCGTCGGGCGCGCCGATCGCGTACGCCGGGTAGCCGCGCATCGGCTCGTCCTCGTTGCGGGCCTTGAGCTCGCCCGGTTGCAGGGCGCCGCGCGCGAGGTTGTACAGCCGGACTCGATAACCGGCCCGCACGTACTCGACCAGGAACAGCCGCCGGCCGTCCTGCGAGATCGCCTCGGGCGAGAAGTTGCCGGTCAGAGGGACCGTCTGCGTGCGTCCCGTGCGCGCGTCGAAGACCACGATTCGTGTCCGCCTGGCCGGGCTCGTGCCGAGGAGAACGACGCGGCGGCCGTCCGCGGATACCGTCGACACAGAGAGGCTCGGCCCTAGCGTCCAGTTGCGCACGAGCCGGCCGGTGTACGCGTCGTAGCGCCGCAGCACCGTGTGTCTCCGGAGGTTGTCCGCCGACCACGTGACGCGCCCGTCGGCGGACTGCGTCGCGTTGGGGAGCGTGTACCGGGACCTCCCAGAGCGGATGTCGTAGACGCGGAAGATTCCCTGAGGTCGCACGGCGACGACGGGCGAGCCCGGCACAGCGGTGCTCTGCATGCCGCACGTCTCCGGCGGGCAGCCGTCCCCGGCAGCGTGCCCGGGCGCCAGCAGGAGGGCCGGCAGGGCCAGTAACAGCAGACGCTTCATGGACACTCCTCTCCGCGAATGACGTACGAGATACACCGGCGGAGGCGCTCGAGGTCCGGGACCTCCGGGGCGGCGCAATCCGTAGAGGTTTGGATGGACCTCGCGGGCAGCGGTGGACGTACCTCGGTCCGTGAGGGGCCGTCCTATAGTCGGCGGGTGCGGGGGAACGAGCGCGCCTGGATCCGGGGCGCACAGGCCGGCTCGGTGCCGGATCTCGAGCAGCTCTTCCGTGCGCACTGGCCGCGTGCCTACCGAGCCGCGTACCTCATCGTCCACGACGCGGCGGCCGCCGAGGACATCGCGCAGGAGTCCTTCATCGCGGCCGTGCGCGCCATCGACCGCTTCGATCGGCGCCGCCCGTTTGGCCCGTGGCTCCACCGCATCGTCGCGAACCGCGCGATCGACTGGGCGCGCGCGCGGACGGCTCGCGCCGAGGTCGAGCTGGGCGAGCCGCCCGCCGCGGATGTCGACGGGCACCACGACCCCGGCGATGCCATCCCGATCGCGGCCGGGCTGCTCGAGCTCTCGCCGGAGCACCGCGCCGTGATCGTGCTCCGCTATCTGCTCGACTACACGCCGGGCGAGATCGCCGACCTGCTCGAGCTTCCCCGCGGCACCGTCAACTCGCGCCTCCGGCGCGCTCTCGACCAGCTGGGAGTGCAATTCGGTGCATGAGTCCGCGGTCCGCCGCTCATTCATCTCGGTTGTCGTACCGGGCGAGCTCGAGGCGCGCCGGCGCGGCTGGACGGTCGTGCGCGAGGTCTTCGAGGACCAGGAGCCTGTCCCGCAGCCGATCTCGCGGCGCTGGCCGGTCGCCGTCGCAGCGGCCGGCGTCGTCGTGATCGCAGCCGCGATCACGCCGCCCGGCCGCGCCGTGCTCGGCGGCATGCGTGACGCCATCGGCCGCGAGCAGGTCGTCGGCGTCAAGAACGCGCAGCCGTCGCTCTTCTCCCTGCCCACCAAGGGCCGCGTCCTGGCCGTCTCGACGCGCGGCCCATGGGTCGTCAACCCGGACGGCTCCAAGCGCCTGCTCGGCGCCTACCGGGAGGCCTCGTGGTCGCCGTTCGGCAAGTTCATCGTCGCCACGAAGGCGAACGAGCTCGACACGCTCGAGCCCGGCGGACGGCTGCGCTGGTCGATCGCGAAGCCCGGCATCGCCGGCGCCCGCTGGGGCGGGACCGCCACAGACACGCGAATCGCGTATCTGACCGGCGGCGCGCTGCACGTCATCGGCGGCGACGGGCAGGGCGACCACATCCTCGTCCCGCACGCCGCCGCCGTGGCGCCGGCCTGGAAGGCCGGCGACGAGCACGTGCTCGTCTACGCGACTCCGGGCGGTCATGTTCGGATCATCGACACGGACTCCGGCCACGTCAGCGGCGGCTGGAAGGGCTCGCCGAAGCAGCTCGCCTTCTCGTCGGACGGAAAGCTGCTCCTCGCCCGCAGCCCGGGCGCGCTCGACGTCTACAACGAGATCGGCTTCCACACGGCGCACATCACCGGTGGGCAGTTCGTGGACGCGGCCTGGTCGCCGACCCCGGGCACGCTCGCCTACGTCACCTTCGATCCGATCACGAACCGGAGCATGGTCTGGACTGCCGACGGCGGCGGCAAGGCGCCACCGCAGGAGTTGTTCGGCGGCGCCGGGCGTATCAGCAGAGTCACCTGGTCGCCTGACGGGCGCTGGGTGCTCGCGTCGTGGGACAGCGCCGACGAGTGGGTCTTCATCCGCACCGGCGACGGCGCGACCAAGGTGGTCGCCCGCTCGTCGATCACCGAGCAGCTCAACGGCCACGCGAGCGGGGCATTCCGACGCCGCGGTGGCCGGCTGGTCCGCACCGTAGTAGCGTCCGCGCGTGCTCCAGGCCGGCGACCACATCCCGCACGTCACCGTCTGGGCGGGCACCCGCGAGCCGGTGACGATCGAGAAGCTCGCCGAGGAGGGCCCGCTGCTCCTCTTCTTCTACCTCTTCGACTGGTCCTCGACCTGAACGCACGAGCTTGAGCTCCTGCGTGACAGGAGCGTGGACTTCACCGAGGCGGGCGTGCGGCGGTTCGGGATCTCGCGCGACTCACCGTGGACGCACATCGCCTGGCAGCAGGTGCTCGACATCGACTTCCCGCTGCTCTCGGACTTCAACGGCGACGCGACGCACGGGTTCGGGGTGGCGTTCGACTACCGCGGCCTGCGCGACGTGTCCGAGCGCACCGCATTTCTGATCGACCAGGGCGGTACGGTCCGCGGCGCATGGCGCTACGAGTCGAGCGAGGTGCCCGACGTGGACGTGCTCCTCTCGGCGGCGCGGGCTTTGCAGGCCTAGCGGCGGCGCTTTACCTGGGCGCGGGCGCGCTGGCTACCTGGCCGGCGCTTCCGCCACGCCCACAGCGCCTACCTCGCGCGGGCCGACCCGAGCTACGGCGAGCCCGCGTCCGGCGACCACCTCCAGCTCGGCTACGCCATGTGGCTCGTCGGCCACCAGCTCGGCCGGCTGGCCGCGCCGTGGCGCGACCCGTACTCGTTCCAGCCGGAGAGCCACCCCGTGCTCAACCTGCAGGGCTGGCTCTACGGGCTGCCGTACTGGCCGGTCGACCGGCTGCTCGGCCCCGTCGTGGCGTGGAACGCCGTGGTGCTGGTCTCGTACGTCGTCGCCGGCGGGGCGACCTGCTGGTGGCTGCGCTCGCTCGGCCTGCAGCGCGGCGCCGCGCTGCTCGGTGGCCTGGCCTTCGCCCTCGCCCCGTACCGCGTCATGCAGTCGACGGGGCACCTGCTCGGGATGATGGCCTTCCTGCTGCCGCTCGCCCTGCTCGGCTTCGAGCGCGGCCGCGACGGCGACGCGCGCTGGCTCGCGCTCGGCGCGGCCGCACTCGTCGCGGTGCCGCTGACCGGGCAGCTCCACCTCGCGCTCGGCGCGATCCCCTTCGTGCTCGCCTACGGGCTGCTGCGCGCCCGTGAGCGCCCGGCGCGTGCCGGCACGGTGGCGGGCGCGATCCTCGCGGCGGTCGGCGGGCTCGTCGTCCAGCATGCCGTGATCCGCGGCTCGGTGGCGTCGGGCGGCCGCTCGCTCGGCGACGTCGCCGCCTACTCCGCCGACTGGAGCGGCTTCGTGTCGCGCCACGCCGGGCCGCTCGAGGAGTTCACGCTGCTCGGCTGGCTCACGCCGCTCCTCGCAGTCGCCGGCTTCGCGGTGCTGATCGCCCAGCGCTCACCCAGGCTTGCGGTCCTCCTCGGGATCGGCGTGGTCGTGCCGGCCGCTGCTGGCGCTCGGGACGAACCTGCCTCTCTACGAGTTCGTCTGGCACCACTTCCCGCCGCTGCGCTACCCGCGGGTGCCGGAGCGGCTGCTGCCGATCGCCTGCCTGGCGCTCGCAGCGCTGGCCGCGATCGCGGTCGACCAGCTCCGCGCGCCGCTGCTCGCCGCGCTCGCGCTCGTGGCGGTGACGGTCGACCTCCGCGCGGGCGTCTCCCTCTACCGGCCCGCGAAGGCCGACACGGTGAACGCCGCGTACACAGCCCTGCGCTCGCGCGGCCCGGGCCGCCTCCTCGAGCTGCCGGTCTTCATCCCCCAACGCCAGTACGGCTCCGTGTACCTCGCCTACAGCCAGCAGGCGCCGCGCGAGCGACCCGGCGGCTACTCGAGCACGGCGCCTCGGAGCGCCGAGCGGGCCGCACGCGCGCTCGTCCCGCTGAACTGCGGTGCCTGGAGCCCCGAGCTCCGTCGGGACCTGCGTGCACTCGGCGTCCGCTACGTGACGCTGCACCGGGGGCTGTACCGCGACCCGGCAGTGCCGAACTGCTTCGGCCGCGCGCTGCGGAACCTGACCCGCCACGGCTTCCGGCGGATCGCGCGCGACGGTCCCGTCACGCTGGTGGGCCGCTGAACAGCGTCAGCTGAACGCCGCCCGCCACCTGCATCCGGACGTTCAGGTCGCCCCAGGGTGTCTCCACCGGGCCGGCGACGCGCACGACGCCGGCCTGCACCAGCCGTTCGGCGACGGCCGCGCTGTCGTCGACCGCGAACGCGACGCGCACCGGCCCGGCGACGCGATGGCCGACCTCGAGCCGGTCGATCTCTGCGGCATGCCCCTCGTCGGCCAGCTCGAGCGTCGCCAGGCCGGCTCCGAGCAGGTAGCCGCGGCTCGCCTCCGTCTCCCAGGCCTCCAGCTGCTCGAGCCCGAGCCCGTCGCGGAAGACCGCGAGCGCTTCGTCGACGTCGGCGACCGTCAGGATCAGCCGCAGCTCGCTCATACCTGGTGGACGTGCGAGACCAGCCGTCCGTCGGCAAAGGTGTGCAGCGCGAATGCCGCCGGCTCGTCGGAGTCGACGTGGATCGCGTCGGCGTCGAAGTCGAGCCGCGCCTGGACGTACGTGCTCGGGACCGAGATGACCACGCGGCCGCCGAGCTCCCCGGTGACCGCGCGGTGGATGTGCCCGCCGACAACGGCCTCGACGCGCGGATGCCGTTCGAGGACTTCCGCGAGCGCCGCCCGCTGCACGGCCGGGATGCCGATCGCGTCCCACGGCGGGATACCGAGCGCCAGCGGCGCGTGATGCAGCGCGACGACCGTGGGGCGCCCGTTGAGCGCGCCGTCGAGCCACTCGATCCGCGCCGCGTCCAGCTCGCCCCCGTCCTCGCCGGGACGTGTCGTGTCGAGCGCGACGAGGCGTAGCGGGCCGAGGTCGACCGCGTACTGGACGGGGCCGTCGCCCGGGATGTCGAAGGCCGCTCGCAGCTCCGCGCGGTCATCGTGGTTGCCCGGCAGTGCGTAGACCGGCGCACCGAGCTGCTCGAGCAGCTCTCGCGCCAGCCCATACTCGCGTGGGTACGCGTGGTCGGCGATGTCGCCGGTGACGACCACGGCGTCGGGCGCGTAGGGGCGCACGGCCTCGACGACCGCCTCGAGCCGATCGGCCGGATCCTCGTCCGTCCAGGTAGCGCCGACGTGCGGGTCGCTCAGGTGGGCGATCAGGAACGGCCGGGCCATGGCCTGATCTTGTCAGCAGCCCCCGTCGCTCGCGGTGTGACACGCACGCGCCATCGTCCGGGACGGGTGCGAGCCTCGCTTCACGAGGGTCGACCGCGCCGCCCGCCGGTTGCTACATGCCCATCGAGTGGTACCCCGAGTCGACGTACAGCGTCGTCCCGGTCACGTTCCGCGCGTCGTCCGAGAGCAGGTAGGCCGCGCCGGCGGCCACGTCGTCCGCGTCGACGTGGCGATGGAGCGGCGCGCGCTCCTCGACGATCGCCTCCATTGTCGGGAAGCCGGCGATCGAGCGCGCCGAGAGCGTGCGCACCGGGCCGGCCGAGACGGCGTTCACGCGCGTCCCGCTCTCGCCGAGGTCCCAGGCCAGGTAGCGGACGGAGGCGTCGAGCGACGCCTTGGCGACGCCCATCACGTTGTAGTGCGGCACCGTGCGCTCGCCGCCGAGGTAGGTCATCGTCACGATCGAGCCGCCGCCGCGCTCGCGCATCAACGGCTCCGCCGCGCGCGCACACGCCACCAGCGAGTACGCGCTGACGTCCTGGGCGAGCCAGAAGCGCTCGCGCGGCGTGTCGATGAACCTGCCCTCGAGATCCTCGGCCGCGGCGAAGGCGACCGAGTGCACGAGCAGGTCGAGCCCGCCGAGTGCCTCGGCCGAGTCGGCAACGACCCGCTCGACGTCGGCGTCGGAGCGGACGTCGCACTCGGCGACGAGCGGCGACGACACCGTCTCGGCGAGATCGCGGACGTTCTTCTCGATGCGCTCGCCCTGGAACGTGAACGCCAGCTGCGCCCCCTCCTCCGCGAGGCGCCGCGCGATCGCCCACGCGATCGAGCGGCGGTTCGCGACGCCCAGAACCAGGCCCGTCTTGCCCTCGAATCTCCCGGCCACGGCTGGCGAGTCTAAAGGTCAAGCTTTCCGAATTCTCCGGTAGGCTCTGAGCACTTGCGGGGTCGGGTCATCTCTATCGCAGTTCTCGTAGCGCTCGTGGCCACGACCGGCGCGTCGGCTGCGCTTATTCGCATCCAACCCCGGGCCGGCGAGATCGCCGTTCCGCGCGTCCGCGCCGGCCATCTCTGGATCCCGCGGCAGCAGTCCTCGCGACCGGATCCGCGTGATCGCAACGCTGCGCCTGCCGCCGCTCGCCGCCGCGCGCGGCAGCTCACTCGCCTTCGCCGGGCCGTTCCGGCGGCTCGACGTCCAGGCGGCCAGCTCGCACGGCGTACCTCGCCACGCTCGCGAAGGCCCAGGCCGTCGCCGTTGCGCAGGTCAAGGCCGGCGATCCCGGCGGCGCGCATCCAGGAGCACTACCGGATCCTGCTCGACGGCTTCACGGTGAAGCTGCCGGTCGCGAAGCTGCCGGCGCTGCGGCAGCTCGGCGTCGTCCACAAGCTCTACCCGAGCCTCCAGTACACCGAAACCTCAACCGCAGCCCCGCGGTCATCGGCGCCACGCAGTTCACGGCGGCGACGGGCGCGACGGGCGCGGGCATCAAGGTCGGGGTCGTCGACGACGGCATCGACGAGACGAACCCGTTCTTCAACCCGGCCGGCTACCAGTACCCGGTCGGGCTTCCCGCAAGGGCGGGCTCAAGTGGACGACGCCGAAGGTGATCGTCGCCCGCGCGTACCCGGGCCCGGGCTCCGGCCGCGCCGGGCGCCTGCCCGTCGATCCGAAGGCGTCGTTCCACGCGACGCACGTCTCGGGGATCATCGCCGGCAACGCCAACACGACCGCCCCCGCCGGCCGCGACCACCCGCTGACGACCGGCCTTTCCGGCGTCGCGCCGCGCGCGTGGCTCGGCAACTACCGCGTCTTCAATGCGCCGACGCCGATCGGCAACGTCGCGAACACGCCGGAGATCGTGAAGGCCTTCGAGGACGCCGTCGCCGACGGCATGAACGTCATCAACTTCTCCGGCGGCGGGCCCCAGACCGACCCGATCAACGACGCGATGTACGAGGCGATCGCGAATGTCGTGAACGCCGGCGTCGTGCCGGTCATCTCGGCGGGCAACGACCGCGAGGACTTCGGCCTCGGCACCGCCGGGCTCGCCGAGCACCGCGCCGGACGCGATCTCGGTCGCAGCCGTCTCGAACAGCCAGGTCTTCTCGCCCGCGCTGAGCGTGACGGCGCCGAACGCGCCCGCGTCGCTCGCGCGTCTGGGCTTCCAGCCGGCCGGCGGGGTGCTGACGCCCGCTTCCTGGCAGACGGCGAACGAGACGCTCGTCGACGTCGGCTCCTTGACCGACAGCCAGGGTCGGGCCATCGACTCCAAGCTGTGCGGCACCGACCCGACGGATCCGAGCGGACCGACGACGCCGCTTCGCGGCACGCCGCTCAAGGGCGCGATCGCGCTCGTCAACCGCGGCGTCTGCAGCTTCGTGTCGAAGGCAGGCCGCGCCGTCGCCGCCGGCGCGATCGGCATCGTGGTCGTCGACAACCGCGCCGGCGAGGCGAACCCGATCCCGATCCAGCTGCAGGTCCCGGCCGGGATGATCGGCCAGGCCGACGCCGCCACGCTGCGTGCGTACCTGGCCGCCACGGGCGGCCGCACCACCGTCCGCATCTCGCGCTCGTTCGACGACATCCCGACCGGGCGCAGCGGCGTGATCACGAGCTTCTCGTCGGCAGGGCCGACCGCCTACGAGCACGCCATGAAGCCCGACCTGGCCGCCCCGGGCGGAGCGATTCTCTCGGCGACTCTGCCGAATGCCGGCGGGCCGTTCGCCGTCTTCGACGGGACGAGCATGTCGGCGCCGCACGTGCCGGGCGCGGCCGCGCTGCTCCTGCAGCGGCACCCGGACTGGACGCCGCACCAGATCAAGTCGGCGCTCATGTCCACGGCCGATGCGGCCTGGGGCAACTCGGCCCGGACGCAGGAGGCGTCCGTCCTGCTCGAGGGCGCCGGCCTGATCAACGTCCAGGCGGCCGACAGCCCGCGCATCTTCAGCGACCCGGGCTCGCTCTCCTACGGCTACATCCGCCCAGCGTCGCGCGCGGCCAGCAGCACGCTGCTGCTCGCCATCCAGGACGCCGGCGGCGGCGCCGGGTACCTGGAGCGTCACCGTGCAGCCGCAGTCCGCAAGCGACGGGACCACGATCGACGCGCCGCCGGTCGTGACCGTGCCGCCGGGCGGCACCACGACGCTCGGAGTCACGGCGCGTGCCACCCAGGGTGCGCCGACCGGTGACGACTACGGCTTCCTGCTTCTGAAGCAGGGCGCGACCACGCGCCGCATCCCCTACGGCTTCTTCGTCTCGACCCCGCGGCTAGCGCTGGACGCGGCGCCGAAGCCGATCGCGAAGCTCCAGGTCGGCACGACCGGCGTCGGAGCCGACCGCGTCGACGTCTACCGCTGGCCCGGTTCGCCCTTCGGCCCGCCCGCCACCTACACCGGCCAGCAGGTGGACGAAGGCGGCGCCGAGCGGCTCTACTCCATGCACGTTGAGGAGCCGGTCGTGAACTTCGGCGCCGCGATCATCGCCTCGAGCGCCGGCTCGCTCGTCGACCCGTGGCTGCTCGGCTCGGTGGACGAGAACGACGTCCAGGGCTACGCCGGCACGCCTGTGAACGTGAACTCGTTCATGTTCAACTACCAGTCCGACGTGGGCGCCGCCGGCGCGGTCTTCGCCCGGCCGAAGACGTACTACTTCTCCATCGACTCGCCGACGCTCAGGGACGTCAACGAGACCGTCGGCGGCCAGTACCTGCTCCGCTCGTGGGTGAACGACGTCACGCCTCCGGTCGCCTCGCTCGTGACCCGGAAGGTCGCCGCTGGGCGCCCGACGCTGGTCGTGCGCATCCACGACCCGCAGCCGAAGCCGCGCAGCGAGTCCGGCGTCGACCCGACGTCGATCGTGCTCGCCTACCGGAACGTGCTGCTCGCGGCCTCGGCGTACGACTCGACGAGCGGCCTCGCCGTGTTCGGCATGCCGACCCAGGCGCCGCCGATCCCGGCCAAGGCGATCCCGGCGACGGTCGTGGCCTCCGACTTCCAGGAGTCGAAGAACATCGTCACGCCGGGCGGCTCGATCCTGCCGAACACGACCTTTCGCCGCGTCACGATCCGGGGCACTGCCGGCGCGGCGGCCACGTGGATCTACCCGCACCGGAACGCCTGCCTCGGGCCGTACGCGAAGCTCGTCGTCGCCGCCAGCGCGGTCGGCAAGGTGACCAGCGTGAGCTTCGCGTACGACGGCCACCCGATCGTCACCGCCACTCAGTCGAACGCCGGCCTCTACGCCGCGACGTGGCTGACCAGCCGGTCGCCGCTCGGGCGCCACACGCTGACCGCGACCGTGGTCAGCGCCGGCGGCCAGCGGGCGACCACCAAACGCGTCGCGCGCATCTGCTCGCGGAAGAGCTAGACGCTCCGGACATTCGCCGCGTAGCCGTCATCACCGGGGCAAGCACCGGCATCGGCGAGGCCATCGCCCGCCGGCTGGTGCAGCGCGACTGGCTGACGGTGCTCGTCGCGCGCCGCGAGGAGCTGCTGCGCGCACTCGCCGAGGAGCTCGACGGCGAGTACGAGGTCTGCGATGTCGGCGATCGCGAGGCCGTTGAGCGGATGGCCGCGGCCGTCACCGAGCGCCACCCCGCGATCGGGATGCTCGTCAACAACGCGGGCATGCCCGGCCGCGGCGACTTCACGACGCTCGACCCGGAGCGGATCGAGCGCGTCACCGACGTGAACTACCTCGGCACGGTGTGGTGCACGCGCGCGTTCCTGCCCGCGCTCGAGGCGGGGCGGCCCGTCGCACATCGTGAACATCGTGTCCGTGGCCGGCACGGTTGCCTGGGGCCCGGCCGGGCCGTACGCGGCGTCCAAGCACGCCGCAGCTCGGCGTTCTCGCGAGGGCTCACCGGGCAGCTGGCTCCGCGCGGGATCAGCGTGCACACCGTCAACCCGGGCTTCGTCGAGTCGGAAACCTTCCCGCAGCGCGGCGTCCTGAGGAACCCGCTGCTCGAGTGGGCGGTCATCGACCCGCCAGACGTCGCAGGGGCGGTCATGCGCGCGGTCGACCGCAACCGCCGGGAGATCTTCGTGCCGCGCTGGTACCGCGTCGCGGCGATTGCGCAGGCCGTCGTCCCCGGGCTTCTGGCGCGCTTCGCTAGGCGCTGAGCGCGGCGAGCACCTCGCCGTCGTCCGGCCAGCGCCGCACGGCCTCCTTCGAGAAGACCACGCGGCCGTCGGCGATCACGTCGTACTGGCTCTTGCGGCCCTCGAGGGCCACGGCGTCGAAACCCTTGGCGTTGAGCTCGGCCGCGAGACTCGCGGCCCGTTCGTCGTAGCCGTTTCAGACCGGGCAGTAGTGGATCTCGACGCGCACGGACCAGATCTTAGTCAGGAGCCATAGGGCCGCTTCTCCAGCACGTACCAGCCGACGGTCGTCTGGTAGGAGTCATGGCCGGGGGCGAGCTGTTCGGCCCGCTCGCGCTCCGGGCCGGTGCAGCCCGCGAGGTCGAGGTAGGAGCCGAGCTCGCGGTGCTCCTGGCGCAGCTCGTCGCGAACGACGACCAGGTTGTTGGCCTCGAAAAGCCCACGCATGTCCGGGTCGGTCAGCGCGCGCACGTGGGATGGGTCCCGGGCGGCCTCGAAACGGTTCAGCTCGAGCGCGGCAAGCGGATCGAGCGGGGCGACCTGGTCGACGACCAGCAGCGTGCCGCCGAGCCGCGTCACCCGCGTCATCTCGGCCATCGCCACCTCCGGCCGCTCCGTGTGGTGCAGCACCATCAGCGAGCCGGTCAGATCGAAGCTGCTATCCGGAAACGGCAACTGCGTGATGTCGCCCTCTACGAAGGTGACGTTTGGCGCCGCTCGCGGCCCGGGCGCGGCCTTCGTCGAGCAGCGCCGGGACCATGTCCACCGCGACGACCTCGCGCACCAGCGGTGCGAGCGCAAACGCGAGCGCGCCCGTGCCGGTGCCGGCATCCAGGGCGCGCTCGGTGCCTAACGTCGTGAGCAGGTGGCGAACCCGAGCGGCTAGGCGCTCGGCGCGCTCGTCCGAGAGCCGTGCGACGGCGGCAGCGGTCTCGCTGAACCGCGATCGGACGGCCTCGTCATGCGACCCGTGGGAGGAGTCCATGAAGCGAGCGTAGTGCGTGGGAGGGTGTCGGGGGCGTGAGCAGTGCGGGCGGCGGACGCAGCGGCCGTGGGCCCGACGGCGCGTGACCCCTCCCGCGCCGTACACAGCAGCGGAGGCACGGCTGTCCCCCGGCCGGCCGCAGGCCCCACGCCGCGTCATCGTGTCGGCCGGCGGAATGCGTCCGCCGCCCACGGTGAGTACCAGGCAGCCCGTGCGGGCCGGGCGATGCCTGGCCTCCCCGACCCCCCACGGCCGGATGGCCGGATACGCCTGAAGGGTGCTCACGCATCTGAGACGCGCGAGGCCGCAGGTCCTTACCGGGCGTTCCTCGGGAGGGAGGGAACGCTCTTGGGTTGCGTTGATCACGAGGGCTGAGACGGAGGAGCGTGCGAGGTCTTACACGACCGTGCGCCGGGCCCGTGCAGGCCCGCTCGCGATGCGGCTGAGCAGCTCGTAGTTGATCGTGCCGGCGACGCGCGCGTGCTCCTCGGCGAGCATGCCGTGGCCCAGGATCGTCACCGGCGTGCCGACCGGAAGCCCGCGCTCGAGCTCGACCGCGAAGGCGTCCATGGAGACCGTGCCCACGACGCGGCGCCGCTCGCCGGCGACGCGAACTTCCGTGCCGGTGAGATCGCGGCGGAACCCGTCCGCGTAGCCGACCGGGACGATCCCGATCCAGGTGTCCTGCTCGGCGACGAAACGGCGGCCGTAGCCGGTGCTCTCGCCCGGCCGCAGCAGCCTGACCTGGGCAAGGTAGCTCTCCCAGCGCAGCGCCGGCTCGAGGGCGTCGTCCGCCGGGTCGGTGTTGAAGGGCGACAGGCCGTAGATCGCGACGCCACAGCGGGCGGCGTCGAAGCGGGCCTCGGGAATGCGCAGCGCGGCGGCGCTGTTGGCCGCGTGCCGCGTCAGATACGCGTACGGCTCGGTCGCGACGCGGAAGCGGGCGACCTGCTGCCGGGCGAACGCCTCGTCGCAGTCGGCCGTCGCGAGGTGCGTCATCAGGCCGACGACACCGGCTCCGGGCGTAGCGAGCTCCGAGATGCCCCAACGGCCCATGCCGCTGTCGAGCTTGAGGTGCGTCCGGACGCCCTCCGGCACCTCGCCGTCGACGCTTACGAGCTCGAGCCCTGCGCCGCGCGCCGCGGTGAGGTCGCGGCTGAGCCACGGGCCCATGACCAGGATGCGCGCGTCGCGGTAGGCGGCGCGTAGCTCGAGGCCCTCCGCCACCGTCGCGACGCAGAGCATCGACGCGCCGGCCTCGAGCGCGGCGCCGGCGACGTCCACTGCGCCGTGACCGTAGCCGTCCGCCTTGACCACGGCCCACACCTCGCTGGTCTCCAGCGCGCGCTGGAGGGTCGCGATGTTCCGGCGCACGGCGCCGAGGTCGACGGTGATCTCAGAGCGGTGCATCGAGCGCGTCGGGAAGGGCCTCGACGACGTCGCCGGCGATGAGCCCGCGCCGCCGGCCGCTGAAGCGGGCGGCGCGCCGGTGGGCGACCGCGCCGGCGGCGGCGGCCAGGCGCGGCTCGACGCCCTTGGCCAGGAACGCGGCGATGATCCCCGTCAGCACGTCGCCGGTCCCGGCGGCGGCGAGCCCCGGCACGTTGGCCGAGACGACCAGCGGCCGCTCGCCAGGTGCGCCGATCAGCGTGTCGGCGCCCTTCAGGAGGACGATGCAGTCGAAGCGCTCGACCGCGCGGCGCAGCGCGTCGAGGCGGTGCGCGGCCACCCAGCCGGACGGCTCGCCGAGCAGCCGGCCGAGCTCGCCCTCGTGCGGCGTGAGGATCGTGGGCGCGTTCCGCGCGAACGGCTCCAGCTTCCAGAGGGCGTCCGCGTCGACCACGAGCGGCACATCGAGCGCTGCGAGCACCCGGCGGACGAGCTCCACGGTGCCGTCGCTGCGGCCGAGGCCGGGGCCGAGCGCGACTGCGCGCATGCGCTCGGCCGCCTCGACGACGCTGCCGGCCGCCTCCTCGGTCATCCGCCCCTGCCAGTCCTCGGCGACGGGGCGCTTCACGACCTCGACGAGCTGCTGCTCCAGCACGGTCAGCGAGGAGACCGGCGCCGCGACGGCGACGTAGCCCGCGTCGGCCCGGAACGCCGCGCGCGCGGCAAGGCAGGCGGCGCCGGTGAGCCCGCGCGAGCCGCCGACGACCAGGACGGCGCCCGCGGTGTACTTGTTGTCGCCCTCGCGCTTCGGTGGGACGAGCATGAGGATCTCCTCGCGCACGAGCCGCATCGCCGTCTCGCCTCCGTCGAGGCCGATGTCGGCGACCGCGACCTCGCCGGCGCGGAACCGCCCGGGCGCGACGTGCAGCCCGACCTTGGGGCCGTGGAAGGTCACGGTCACGTCGGCTTCGATGGCGGCGCCGGCGATCTCGCCCGTCGAGGCGTCGACGCCGGACGGCACGTCGACGGCGACGACGGGCTTGCCGAGGCGGTTGATCTGCTGGATCAGGCGCGCGGCGCCCGGGCGGGGCTCGCCGGTGAAGCCGGTGCCGAAGATCGCGTCGACGACGACATCCGGGTCGCCGAGGTCCTTGGCCTCGTCCTCCGGCTTCACGTCGACGACGCGCACCTCGCGGTCGCCGGCGAGCAGTCCGGCCGCCACGCGGCCGTCGCCGCCGTTCGAGCCGGAGCCGGCCACGATCGTGATCCGCCGGGCATCCGGGTAGCGGGCGTCGACGGCGGTCGCGACCGCCTTGCCGGCGCGGTCCATCAACTCCGGGATTGTCTCGGGGTAGTTCGGGTATTCCTCCTCGGCCGCGCGCATCTCCGCGGCGGTGAAGAGCGGGTCGAGGAAGTCAGCCATCGACCACGCAGACGGCCGTCGCCAGTTCCCGGGAGTGGGTCATGGACAGGTCGATCGCGCCGGCGCCGAGCTTCTCGGCCCACGCGCCCACGCGGCCGGACAGGGCGACGGCCGGCTTCGGACGGCCGGCGATCTCGATGTCCTGCCAGGCCCAGAGGCGCGCGACGCCGAAGCCGAGCGCCTTGCCGACCGCCTCCTTGCCGGCGAACCGTGCGGCGTAATGCTGCGCCGGGTTCGGGCGCGAGTCGCAGTAGGCCCGTTCGGCCTCCGTGAAGCAGCGCTCGCGGAAGCGCGGACGCTCGAGCGCGCGGCGCACGCGATCGATCTCGATCAGGTCGACCCCGACGGTGGTCACGGTGTGGGCGCTTCAATGGCGGCCATGGACGGCGATGCTATTCGCGTCACGGGGTCGGTGGCCCTGCCCATGTCGGAGATCGAGCTGCGGTTCTCGCGCTCGAGCGGGCCGGGCGGCCAGCACGCGCAGACCAGCGAGACCCGCGTCGAGGCGGTGTTCGACGTCGAGGCCTCGGCGACGCTGACGCCCGCGCAGAAGACGCGGGTGCTCGAGCGGGTCGGCCCGGTCGTGCGCGCGATCGCGCAGGACGAGCGCAGCCAGGCGCGCAACCGCGAGCTGGCACTCGAGCGGCTCGCGGCGCAGCTCCGCGAGGCGCTGAAGGTGCGGCGGCCGCGGCGCGCCACGAGGCCGACGGCGGCCTCGCGGGAGCGGCGGCTCGACGAGAAGAAGCGCCGCGGGACGACGAAGCGGCTGCGGCAGCCGCCGGCAGAGTGACGCTCGGCATCGACACCGGCGGCACGAGCGAGGCGAACGGCGAGGTCGCAGCGATAGACGGCGTCTCCGCGGCCGTCTCGATCGTCCGACGGTGACAGCGCGCTTGTCTACGTCCAGGAGGACTTCATTGGCCCGTGGGACCTGCCGGCCGCGCTCGATCGTCTGCTGAACGGCTGAGACTGGCGGAGGCCGGCTTGCCCGGCCGCAGCCACGTCGCGCGAAGTCGCGTGTGACCGAATCCGTTGAAAATCGTCATGGCTAGCGCGAAGCGCGCGCCGGATTTTCAACGGGGAAGGACGCGCGCCACGATGAGCGCGAAGTCGCCGGTGGGGTGATCCCACCAGGCGGCCGTGTCGAAGCCGGCCTCGTCGAGCTCGCGCTCGAGCCCCGGCCGGCGGAACTTGGCGCTGATCTCGGTGCGCAGGTCCTCGCCGTCCGCGAAAGCGACATCCAGATCGAGCGCGCCGATGCGCACGCGCTGGTCGCCCTCGGAGCGGAGCAGCATCTCGATCCACTCGTGCTCGGGGTTCCAGCGGGCGACGTGCGCGAAGCGCTCCGGGCGGAAATCGGCGTCCAGCTCGCGGTTGAGGACGCGGAGCATGTTGCGGTTGAACTCGGCCGTGATGCCGGCGCTGTCGTTGTAGGCAGCCTCCAGGCGGCCGACGTCCTTGACGAGGTCGGCGCCGAGCAGCAGTGCCTCGCCGGGCTCGAGCGCGTGCGCGACCTCGCTCAGGAACCGCGCCCGCTGCTCTGGCTCGAGGTTGCCGATCGTGCTCCCGAGGAACGCCATCATCCGCCGGTGCCCGGCCGGCAGAGCGCCGACGTGGCACAGAAAGTCGCCGACGACGCCGTGCACCTCGATGCCCGGGTACTCCTCCTCGATCGCGGCCGCGCTCTGGCGCAGCGTCTCCTCGCTGACGTCGAACGGAACGAAGCGGCGGAGCGACCCGTGCTCGGCGAGCGCGTCCAGGAGCACGCGCGTCTTGTCCGAGGTGCCGGAGCCGAGCTCGATGAGCGTGTTCGCGTCGGTGAGCTCGGCGATCTCCTGTGCGTGGTCGCGCAGCAGATCGCGCTCGCGCTCGGTCGGGTAGTACTCGGGCAGCCGCGTGATCTGGTCGAAGAGCTCCGAGCCACGCTCGTCGTAGAACCACTGGGGGGACAGGTGCTTGGGCGTGGCCGTCAGGCCGGTGACGACGTCGTCGCGCAGCGCCTGCTCCCGCTCGGCGGGCGTGTAGAGGACGTCGACGCGGGGCGTCGGCGGCGCGACGGGCCAGGCGCCGTCAGGCATCACGCGCGCACCGGAAGCCGGCGAACAGCTGGCGCCGGATCGGATAGTCCCAGTTGCGGAAGGTCGTGCGCATCGCGGCCGGGTGCGTCGCCCAGGAACCGCCGCGCAGCACCTTGTACTCAGAACCGAAGAACACCTCCGAGTATTCCGCATACGGGAACGTCTCGAAGCCGGGGTAGGCCGTGAAGTCGGACGCCGTCCACTCCCAGACGTCGCCGAATAGCTGCTCGGGGCCCTCGGCGGGGAACGAGCCCACCGCCTCCGGGGCGAAGCGCGCGCTTGCGAGGTTCGCCTCGCCGGCCGCGGTCGACGCGGCGCGCTCCCACTCGGCCTCGGTCGGCAGGCGCTTGCCCGCCCAGCGTGCGTAGGCGTCGGCCTCGTACCAGCACACGTGCTCCACCGGCTCCTCGGCGGGGAGCGGCTCCCGGTGGCCGAAGCGCCGCCGCGACCAGCCCGCCCCCTCGCGCCGCCAGTAGGCGGGATGCTCGATCGCCTGCTCACGCACGAATGCCCAGCCGGCCGGGTGCCAGAACTGCGGGTCGTCGTAGCCTCCGGCGGCCACGAACTCGGCGAACTCGACGTTCGTGACCGGGAGGCGATCGATCAGGAACGGGGCGAGCTCGATCTCGTGCGCCGGCCGCTCGTTGTCGTAGGCCCACGGCTCGTCGTCCGTGCCCATCACGAACGTGCCGCCGTCGAACGGCACCTCGCCGCCGGCCGCGCGGCCTTGTCGCGGCCGAGGCTCGTCGAGCGGGTACGGGTCGTCGCGCAGCTGGAGCGCCTGGAGCATCGTCTCGACGTGCTGGTGCTCGTGCTGGACGAGCAGCCCGTAGACGAAAGCGCCCTGGAGCAGCCGCTCGCCCCCGTCGAGCTCCACATGGTCGAGCAGCTCGAGCGAGCGGGCCCGGACGTCCTCGCCGAAGCGGCGCGCCTCGGCCGGCGCCAGCAGCTCCAGCGCGGCGCGCTCGGAGCGCTCGTGCGCGAAGGCGTTGTAGAGGTCGTCGAGGCGGCTGTCGGCCGAGGGCGAGCCGCCCAGCGCCCGGATCAGCCACAGCTCCTCGAAGTGCGCGCAATGGGCCAGGTCCCAGACGAGCGGCGACATCAGCTCGGAGTACTGCGCACAGAGCTCCTCGTCGGA
Source organism: uncultured Thermoleophilia bacterium (assembly GCA_963710465.1). Taxonomy (GTDB): domain Bacteria; phylum Actinomycetota; class Thermoleophilia; order Gaiellales; family Gaiellaceae; genus JACVRM01. The sequence continues at coordinate 185,250 of CAVQAQ010000014.1, read as the reverse complement.
GAGCGGCGCCAGAAGGTCGAGCATGCGTCGGCGCGCCGCCCCGAGCTCGTGGACGACGTCGGCCTTGGTGGGGGCGGGCCGTCGAGCGACGGCCACGCCGTTAAAGGCGGCCTGACTCACTGGGGCGCCGGGAGCGTAGAGGAACGGGGAGAATCAGACAACGTGAAGCGAGTTCTCCTCGTCTCACCGACAGAGCGTGACGTCATGGAGATCCGGTCCTCCGGGCTCGACAAGCGTTACGAGATCACGTTCGCCGGGCCGGACCTCGACGCGCTCGAGCACATCGACGCACCGGCGCTCGCCGAGAAGCTCGACGGCCTCGAGGCAGACGGGGTCGTGTCGTCGAAGGACCGCGGCGCGCTCTTCGCCGCAGCGCTCGCGGCACGGCGCGGCCTGCCGGGGCCGGTGCCGGCCGCGGTGGCCTCGTGCCAGCACAAGCCGACAGCGCGCCGGCTCCAGCAGCGGGCCGTGCCGGACGCGGTTCCCGGCTGGGACGCGTCCGGCGGCCCGCCGCCGTTCCCGCCGCCCTGGTTCGTGAAGCCGATCGTGGGCCGCCTCTCGATGGGCGCGCGCCGCATCGACGACCCACTCGACCTTCCGCTGGTCGAGCGGGACGACGGGTACGCGACCGGCTGGGAGGCACTTGCCCGGCTCGGGGGCGTCGACCTCGACGGCCACGGCTGGATCGCCGAGGAGCTGCTCACCGGCGACCCGGTGACCGTCGAGGGATACGTCCATCGCGGAGCGGTCACGATCCTCGGCGTGACCGACTCCGTGATGTACGAGGGAACGCTCAGCTTCGAGCGCTTCGAGTACCCGAGCAGGCTGCCCGCGGAGCGGGTCGACGCCGCGTCCGCAGTCGCGGCGGCGCTACCTCGCGCGTTCGGCTTCGACGGCGGGTTCTTCAACGTCGAGCTCCTCGTCACCTCCGAGGGCACGCCGGGGCTAATCGAGCTCAACGGCCGCATCGCTTCTCAGTTCGCACCGCTGCTGCGAGCGGTTCACGGGCGCTCGAGCTACGACGCCCTGCTCGCGCTCGCGTGCGGCGAGGATCCGCGCTGGGATCCCGGCCCGCCGGACGGCGTCGCCGTCTCATACGTCCTGCGCCGCTTCGAGGACGCGTGGGTCGACGAGGTGCCGAAGCCGGAGGACGGCGTCGAGATCCTCGTCCACGCCGGCGAGAACCTCTCCGACGTGTACGCGAACGACCCGGACAGCTTCCGGCTCGCAATCGTCTATGAGGTGGGCGAGACGCGCGACGAGGCGGTCGAGCGCGCGCGGACTCGCGCGGCCGGGCTCAGGTTTCGGCTGCAGCCATCCCGGGCTCGGGCGTAGCCGCCTCCTCGACCTCCTGCTCGCCGAGCGCCTCGCGGTTCGAGATGAAGATGCCGCCGACGGCGGCGCCGGCGAACGCGAGCGCCGCGACCACCGCCATGGCGGCTCGCCAGGCGTCGATCGAGGCGGCGTGGTACGTCGCGTTGGTCTGGTCCGTCGCCAGCGGCGTGGCGCTCGAGGTACCGCCGTTCGACTGGAACACGACGGTCACCACGAGGCCGACGATCGCGACCGCGAGCAGGTTGCCGATCCGCGAGAACGTGGTGTTGATGCCGGACGCGATGCCCGCGTACTTCTCGGGGACCGACTTGAGGGCGGTAGCGGTGATCGGGGCGACGAGGATGGCCAGGCCGAGTGAGAACAGCGCCAGCGCGGGGAGCACGAGGTACCAGACCTTGGCCTTCGTATCGACGGCCATCAGGAGCAGCGCCGAGCAGCCGAGCAGCCCCGGCCCGATCGTCAGGTAGAGGCGCGGGCCGTTGCGGTCGGCGAGGGCCCCGAACTTCGGCGCGAGCAGGATCATCAGCACCGTCGTCGGGGCGAGGATAACGCTCGTGACGAACGGCGAGTAGCCGAGGAACTGGATGTAGAGCGTCACGTAGACCAGGAAGGCGCCGAGGGCGGCGTACACGAGGAACGTGGCGGCGTTGGAGGCGGCGAAGTTGCGGATGCGGAAGAGCTCGAGCGGCAGCATCGGCTGCTCCTTGCGGGACTCCACGACGAGGAAGGCAACGAGCGAGGCGGCCGCGACGACCAGCAGCCACCAGTAGTCGGCGAAGCCGTGGCGGGCGCCTTCGACGAGCGCGTAGGTCAGCGTCCCGATACCGACGGCAATGAGCGCGGCGCCCGGCACGTCGAGGCGCTGGGTCCCGCTCGCCTCCTCGCGGCGGCACTGGCCGGCGCGCGCGAACCAGACGGTGGCCACGGCGACCGGCAGGTTGATGAGAAAGATCCAGCGCCAGGAGGCCCACTCCACGAGCGCGCCGCCGATGGGAGGTCCGCCGATCGTGACGACAGCCGTGAACGACGTCCAGAGGCCGACTGCGCGGCCCGCGTCCTTCCCGTACGCCTGGCGGAGGAGCGCCAGGCTGTTGGTCGTGACGAAGGCGCCGCCGATGCCCTGCAGCGTGCGCGCAGCGATCAGCACGCCACCGTTCGGGGACACCGCCGCGAGCAGCGACGCGAGCGCGAACACCGCAACGCCCGCCGTGAAGACCTCGCGCCGGCCGCGCCGGTCGCCGACGGCGCCGGCGACGAGGTACAGCGACGCGAGCGCGAGCGAGTACGACAGGTAGATCCACTGCTCGCCGGCAAGGCCGAGGTTGAGGTCCCTCTCGATCGTCGGCAGCGCGACGATCACCACGGTCACGTCCAGGAAGGCAAGCGACGACCCGAGGATCGTCGCGATCAGCGTCATCCGCCGCCGCTGCGCCTCCGTGCGCGCCATGCTACGAGGATACGGTGTCGCAGTGATCGAGTCACTCCACGTCGCCACCGGGGCGGCGATCGGCGACGCCACCGGCTCGCGCTTCTGGGCCGCCGTGCTCGGGCCCGTGTCGCACTTCCTCGGGGATCTGACGCCGCACGAGGACATCCCGTCGGACACGTTCGAGACGGTCAGCGGCCTGCTCGCCGCGCTGTGGGTCGCCCGCCGGCGCGGGCTGTTCTCGCCGGCGGCGATCGGCGCGGCCTTCGCGACGCTGCCGGACTTCGAGCACTTGCTGCGGCCGGCCCGGCCGGGGCGCAGACAGCTGTTCCCGTCGCACCGCTACGCGCGGCTCCACCAGCGCGGGGGGCTCCCGGCGTGGCTGCAGCTCGGGGCTGCCGTCGCGATTCTCATCGCGCTCGACCGCGACTAGCGAATCACCCGGGGCGGCTCGACCCGCAGGTGCTCCCAGATCGCAGCCTGCTCCGCCCACGTGCCGTCCCAGGTGACGGGGACGACGTAGCGGCTCGCGTCCGCGTTCCGGGCGCGGATCTCCACCGAGACCTCGTAGGCGCCGGCGTGGAGCAAGTCCTGGCCGCCCTCGGGCTTGGGGGTGAGGGCTAGCTGGGCTGCAGCAGCGCCGGCGTCGCAATGCAGGAGGTCGACGTGGCGCTCGGAGCCGGGGTGCACGGACGCCACGGTGAGCGGAGGGTTCGTCCCCGACCAGGTCAGCGGGAGCCCGATCGGCGTCGATTCGCCTGCCGAGCCGTTCAGCCGCTGCAGCGCCGTGGCGACCACGACGACGTCGTCGGCGGTGTCCCTCCCGGGCCGATTGGCAACGCGCAGGCGCACTGACGCAGCGTCGGATCCCGCCGCGGTCCGCTGGACGATCTTGTCGTGACCGCTGTGGTCGAAACGAAGCTCGAGCCTGGGCCGGCGACGTGGATCGATGATGAGGTCACGAAACAGCGCGTAGCCGACCGCGCCAAGGGTTCCGATGGCGACGGCGACGGTTGCCCAGGTGTCCACGGCGGAGCCGAGGATGCCCACGCGACTACTCGACGGTGACGGTCTTCGCCAGGTTGCGCGGCTGGTCGACGTTCAGACCGCGCAGGCGCGCGATCCGGTAGGCGAGCAGCTGCAGCGGCACCACGGCCAGCACCGCCTGCAGGAACGCAGGCGATGTCGGAACGTAGATGACGTCGTCGGCGTGGTGCTGGACGTCCTCGTTGCCGTCGGTGGCGATCGCGATCACGTGCGCGCCGCGCGCCCGCACCTCCTGCATGTTCGAGACGATCTTGTCGTACACGTGGATGTTCGTCGCCACGACGACGACCGGCGTGTCCTCGTCGAGCAGCGCGATCGGGCCGTGCTTCATCTCGCCGGCCGAGTAGGCCTCGGTCGGGATGTACGAGATCTCCTTCAGCTTCAGTGCGCCCTCGAGCGCGACCGGCAGTCCGATGTGCCGCCCGAGGTAGAGGAAGAAGGGCCGGTCGTGGTAGCGCTCGGCGATCTCCTCGATCGGATGGTCGGCGTCGAGGAACTGGGCAATCTTGTCCGGGAGCTCGTAGACCTGGTCGAGAATGAAGCGGATCTCGTCCGGCGGCAGCGTCTCGCGCACCATGGCCAGCTTCAGCGCGATCAGGTAGAGCAACGCGACCTGTGCCGTGAACGTCTTCGAGGCGGCGACGCCGACCTCGAGCCCGCAGCGCGTGAACAGCGACGAGTCGACCTCGCGCGTGATGTGCGAGCCCATCATGTTGGTGATCGCAACCGTGTGCGCACCGCGCTCCTTGGCCAGCTTCATCGCGCCGATCGTGTCTCGCGTCTCGCCGGACTGGGAGATGCCGATGACGAGCGTGTCCGGGCCGATCACCGGGTTGCGGTAGATCCACTCGGAGGCGATGTCCGGCTCCACCGGCACCCGGCCCCACTCCTCCAGCACGTAGCGCCCGACGACGGCCGCGTGGTACGCGGTTCCGCAGGCGAGGATGACGATGCGGCGGATGTTCGCGAGCTCCTGGTCCGTCAGGCCGAGCCCCTCCAGCTCGAGCCTCCCGTGGCGGACGCGGTCGCCGATCGTCTCGGCGACGGCCTCCGGCTGCTCGTAGATCTCCTTGAGCATGAACGTCTCGTAGCCGCCCTTCTCGGCGCCCTCGTCGTCCCAGTCGAGCGCGATCAGCTCGTGCTCGACCGGCCGTCCGTCGCGGTCGACGAACTGCGCGCCCTCCGGCGTGATGCGGACGACGTCCCGGTCGTCCGGGAACAGGACGTTGCGCGTCTCGCGCAGGAACGCCGCCGCGTTCGACGCCAGGAACATCTCGCCCTCGCCGATCCCGACCACGAGCGGCGTCTGCAGCCGGGTGGCCACGAGCTCGCCCGGGTGGTCGCTGTGGATGACGACGAACGTGAAGTGGCCCTCGAGCTCGGCGGCCGCAAGGCGCACGGCCTCGAGCAGGTCGCCGTCGTAGTGCTGCTCGATCAGGTGGACGACCGTCTCGGCGTCGGTCTCCGAGGTGAACGTGTGCCCCTCGGCGCTGAGCCGCTCGCGCAGCTCGCGGTAGTTCTCGACTATGCCGTTCAGGACGATCGCGATCTTGCCCTCGTCGCAGCCCGTGAGCGGGTGCGCGTTGCGCTCGGTGACGCCGCCGTGGGTCGCCCAGCGCGTGTGGCCGAGCCCGGTGCTCGAATGTGAGCCGTTCTGGCCGGCGGCCGCCTCCTTCAGGAAGGAGAGGTTGCCTACCGCGCGGACGTAGTGGAGGCCGTCCTCCTCGAGGAGCGCGATCCCGGCAGAGTCGTAGCCGCGGTACTCGAGCCGCTCCAGCCCGTAGAGCAGCAGCGCCTGACACTCACGGCTTCCGACGTACCCGATGATCCCGCACATTCAGAATCCTCCTGTCCTGAAGCCTCCCAAAAAGCGCAAAAGCCCGGTTCCGCGAATCCCCAGCGTCGGGGGTTCTCAACCGAGCTCTCGTCGAACGAGAGCGCTGATTCTACCACAGAGGTCGCGCGCGGCCCCCTCGTCCGGAGCCTCGGCGAGCACCCGGACGACGGGCTCCGTGCCCGACGGACGGACGAGAATGCGGCCGTCTCCGTCGAGCTTCGCGTTGAGCGCCTCGACCTCCTCCCGGATGGCCGGCGTGAGCTCGCGGCGGGCCACGCGGACGTTCTCCTGCACCTGCGGAAAGCGCGGCATCACTGCCGCCGCCTCGGCCAGCGTGCGCCCGTCCAGGGCGCCGCAGACGAGCAGTGCTGCCGCCAGGCCGTCGCCGGTGACGTGGTCGCGGAGGTAGATCAGGTGGCCCGACTGCTCGCCGCCGAGGGCCGCGTTGTCGCGATGGAGCGCCTCGAGCACGTAGCGGTCGCCGACGTCCGTCGTCACCACCTCGATGCCGTGCTCCTCCATCAGCCGGTGGAAGCCCAGGTTGGTCATCACCGTCACCGCCACGAGATCGACCCCGAGCGCCAGCGCGAGCACGGCGAGCAGCTGGTCGCCGTCGACGGTCTCGCCCTGCGCGTCGACGGCGAGCACGCGGTCGCCGTCGCCGTCGAAGGCGAAGCCGAGGTCGAGGCCGTGCTCCCGGACGGTGCGCGAGAGCAGCCGCAGATCCGTCGCGCCGGACTCCACGTTGATGTTCGTCCCGTCCGGCTCGTTCGCGACGGCGACGACCTCCGCGCCGAGGCGCTCGAACGCCCGGGGCGCGAGGCCGGAGTACGCGCCGTTCGCGCAATCGACGCCGATTCGCAGCCCGGTCAGGTCGGTGCCGAAATGCCGGAGAACGTGCTCGAGGTAGCTGTCGACGGCCGACGGCGCGCATTCGACGTGCCCCGGTGACGCCGCGGGCGGGGCGTCGAGCAGCGCCTCGATCTCCTCCTCCTGGGCGTCGGTGAGCTTCTGCCCCCGCGCGTCGAAGATCTTGACGCCGTTGTACTCGGGCGGGTTGTGCGAGGCCGAGATGACGACGCCCGTGCCCAGCGCCTGAAGTGCGACAGCCGGCGTCGGCAGCACGCCGCCCAGCGCGGCCGTGCCGCCCGCGGCGACGACGCCGCGCGCGAATGCCTGCTCGAGCTCGGGGCCGGAGCCGCGCGTGTCGCGGCCGATGAAGATCACGGCGCCCCCAACCCAGCGGCTGACGGCGCCGCCGAGCTGCTCGACCAGCTCAGGCGTCAGGGTCTCCCCCACGACGCCGCGCACGCCGTCGGTGCCGAAGTACCGCCTCACGGGCGGCAGACCCTACTAACCAGCTCGCGCAGCGAGATGGCGGGCTAGCGCTTCGAGAACTGCGGCGCCTTGCGCGCCTTGTGCAGGCCGGCCTTCTTGCGCTCCACCATGCGGGCGTCGCGGGCCAGGAAGCCCTCGCGCTTGAGCATGACGCGCAGCTCCGGGTCGGACTCGACGAGCGCACGGGCGATGCCGTGGCGGACGGCGCCCGCCTGCCCGCTCGGCCCGCCGCCGTGCACGCGCACGCGCAGGTCGTACGTTCCCTCCAGCCCGGCCACCTTGAACGGGGCCATCACCGTCGTCCGGTGCGTCACGCGCGGGAAGTACTCCTCGACGGTGCGGCCGTTGACCCACGTGGCGCCGTCGCCGGGCCGCAGGATCACGCGTGCGACCGAGGTCTTGCGCTTGCCGGTGCCGAGGTACTGCGCGGGCTGCTGAGGGGACGACATCTAGTTCCTGACCTCCAGAGGTTGTGGCGACTGCGCCTGGTGCGGATGCTCCGGCCCGGCGTAGACCTTCAGCTTGCCGAGCTGCGCACGGCCGAGGCGGTTGCGCGGGAGCATGCCCTTGACCGCCTTGCGGATGACCTCGGTCGGGCGGCGCTCGAGCTGCTCGCGCAGCGTCCGCGACCGGAGCCCGCCGGGGTAGCCGGAGTGGCGGTGGTACATCTTCTGGTCGAGCTTCTGGCCGGTGACCGAGATCTTCTCGGCGTTCACGACGACCACGAAGTCACCCGTGTCGATGTGCGGCGTGTACTCGGGCTTGCGCTTGCCGCGCAGGGTGTCCGCGATCTGCGTCGCGAGACGCCCGAGGGTCTGCCCCTCGGCATCGACGACGTACCAGTGGCGCTCGACGGCGCCGGGCTTTGCATTCCAAGTCTTCATTGCACAGAAAAGAGCGGACCACGGGTGTCCGCCGGCGGCCGATTGTATCACCGGACGTAGAGGGGCTTGGCGAAACGTCGACTGTGACGAGCGACGTTCCTCCAAACCCCTCTAGGCCGGTTCGAGGGCCGGCGCGGGCGCTCGCCGGAAGATAAGCAGCACGAGCGCCGGGACGACCGCCATGAGCGTCCCGCCGACCGCCAGGCCGACCGTGCCGAGGCCGGTGAACGCAGCGCCACCGACGAGCACGAGCACGGCCGCCGTGAGCGACGCGACGAGGTCGGAGAAGCCGATCAGCCGCCCGCGCTCGTTCACGCCGGCAAGCGTGACCAGCTCGGCCGTGGCCGCGACGTACGAGAAGCTCCACCCCAGCCCGAGCCCGAAGAGCGCCACGGACATCCCGACGATCGAGTCGAGCCACACGAGGGCGAGCGTGGAGACGGCCATGAGCGTCAGCCCGGCGGTGATCGCGCGCTGGCGGCCCATGCGGTCGATGAGGTCGCCGACGACGATGACGAGCCCGAACATGCCGACGATGTGCGCGCTGATGATCCGGAAGACGTCGCCCTGCGCGTGCCCGTGGTCGAGGGCGACGTAGCCGGAAAGGTTCATCACGGACGCCATCACGGCGAAGCTGGCCACGGCGGCGAGCAGGGCGAGTGGGACGCCCGGCCGGCGGAGGATCTCCTTGAGCGGCGAGGCGGCGACCGTCGAGTCGCCGTGCTGCTTGGCGATCGTCGAGGGATCCGGCCGCACGAAGAATGCGATGACGAGACCTGCGACGAGGAAGGCGCCGGCGGCGAGCCACGGAACGACGAGGTCGTCGGCGGTCAGGTGCTTGCCCGCGAACATCGGGCCGAAGACGAACGGGCCGAGCACGGCTCCGATGACCGAGCCGAAGAGGACGTAGGACATCCCGCGCGCGCGGCGCTCGGGCGGGTACATCTCGGCCGCGGCCGCCCGCGACAGCTGGACGACGCCGCCACAGCCGCCTGCGAGCGCGAGGCCCGGCAGGACGAGCGTCCATGTGCCGAGCGCGCACCCCGCCGCCGTGATCGTGCAGCCCGCAACGCCGGCGAGGAAGCCGAGGCGGATGATCGGCATCCGGCCGTACCGGTCCATCGCCCGTCCGGCGGGGCCAGCGGCCAGCGCGCCGGAGACGAGGAAGATCGCCGGGCCGAGCCCGAGGATCCCTTTCACGCCGGTGACGAGAACGAGCGTGACCGTCGCGACCGCGACGGACAGCTGGAACATCCCCGACAGGCAGACGAGCCCGGATGCGAGCAGCACGGTGTTGCGGCGAACCGGGTACTCGGTCACCGCAGCACTTCTACCAGCCCCTCCCGGAACGCCCGGGCGCCGCCGTGGGAGGGATGGCGGATGCCGGGCAGCCCGAGCGCGCGCTCCGCAACGCGACCGACCGGGACGACGCGGCGCCCGCGGCCCAGCTCGGCGACGAACCGCGCGCCGGCCGCGACCTCCCCGCGTGTCGGCGGTCGGTTCGACGACGGCTCGCCCACCCGGTGCGGATGCGTCGGGACGGCGTTCCAGAGCAGCACATCCTCGTCGGCGCCGAGGTCGGCGAGCACACGGTGGACGATGGTCGCGGTCGCCTCGGCCGGCCCGCGGCCCGTCAGCTGGCGCTCGGACGTGAACGGCAGGCCGGAGATGCGCGCACCGCGGTAGCCGGCTGCCTCACCGACAAGCAGCACGCGGGCACCGGCGCGGGAGGCGAGGTACCGTCGCAGGCGACGGCACCGGGCGTGGGCGCCCGTCCCATCGCGATAGAAGTTGAAGGTCTCGCCGATCCGCGCCTCGGCGAGTCTGATGACGATGTCCGACATCGACGTACGCACTCTGACGGACGGCGGCCAGACGGCCGAAGCCGTCGCGGGCTGGATCGCGGAGTTCATTCACGGCGCACAGCGCACGCTCGACCTCGCGCAGTACGACTTCCACCTCGGGGCGGAAACGTCGCCGATCGTGGCGGCCGCGTTCGCGGACGCCGTCGCGCGCGGGGTCGCCGTCCGCATCGTCTACGACGTCGACAGCGCCATCCCGGTGCCCGTGCCGCCGCCGCCCGAGCCGGACACGCGCTTCATCGCGTCGCTCGGCGTCCAGTCGCGCGCGATCGCGGGCATCCCTGACCTGATGCACCACAAGTACGTCGTCCGCGACGGCGCGACCGTCTGGACGGGGTCGCTGAACTGGACGGACGACTCCTTCTCGCGCCAGGAGAACGTCGTCGTGATCGTGGAGTCGGAGCCGCTCGCCCGGGCCTTCGCGCTCAACTTCGAGGAGCTCTGGACGAAGGACGCCGTCGCGCAGACGGGCAAGGTCGAGCCACGGAAGGTCGAGATCGGCACGGCCGAGGTGCGGCCCTGGTTCACACCCGGGTTCGGCGACGAGGTCGCGCACCGGATCGCGCGGGCGGTCGGGAAGGCCAGGCGCCGCGTCCGGCTGCTCTCACCGGTGCTGACGAGCGGGCCCGTGCTCGGGACGCTGGCCGAGGCCGCCTCCGAGAAGCGCGTCGACATGGCCGGGTGCCTCGACGCGACGCAGATGCAGGACGTGCTCAAGCAGTGGGGCGCGACCGGCTCGGTGACGTGGAAGCTGCCGCTCCTGCTCGCGGTCGTGCCGGGCCGGTTCTCGGGCAAGCCGTCGACGCCGTGGAACCGCTCGGGCAGTCCGCACGACTTCATGCACGCGAAGGTGCTCGTCGCCGACGACACCGTGTTCCTCGGGAGCTACAACCTCTCGCGCTCGGGCGAGATGAACGCGGAGAACGTGCTCGAGATCGAGGACGCGCAGCTCGCCGAGCGGATGGCCGCCTTCGCCGACCAGGTGCGGGCGAGCTACCCGGCGATGACGCTGCAGTTCCTCAGCCGTCCCAGGAAACCAGCTCGTCGAGCGGGAGCCGGCGGCGGGTGAGCCGGCTGCTCCGAGCGCCGTCGTCACCGCGCGCCGAGGGGTGCCCGATGGTCAGGACGCAGACGAAGTGCACGTCGTCGGGGATGCCGATGAGCTCGCGCAGCGCGGGTACGTGCTCGGGCAGGACGCCGAAGACGCCGGTGACGAGGCCCTCGTCGAGCGCGGCGAGCTGAACGAGCATGAAGAGCGCGCCGGCGTCGACGTACCAGTAGGGAGCGGGCCAGCCGATCTCCTCGCCGTCGGCCAGCTTGTCCTCCTGCCGGTAGCGCTCGTGGTAGCTCTCCTCGCGGACCCCGACGACGACGTGGACGGGCGCAGCGGAGATCCAGCGCTCGAGCCCAGCCTCGGCGTACTCGTCCTCGCCGGCCAGGTGCCCGATCGCCTGCCGCGTCGCCGGCGCGGTGACGACGTAGAGGCGTTGCCCCTGGCTGAACCCCGCGCTCGGCGCGCGCCGGACCGAGCCGACGATCCGCTCGACCGTCTCGCGCGGGACGGGCTCGTCCGAGTACGAGCGCACCATGCGACGGCGGCGCAGGAGCTCGCGGAACTCCACGGTCGCGACCCTACCCGTACGCTCCGCGCGTGAAGCTCATCCCGACGCTGCTCGCCGCCGCAGCGCTCGTCGCGGCCGGCGTGCTTGCCTGGAAGCGGCGCTGGGTGTGGACGGCCGTGGCCGTGGTCGCGGCGGCGGGGCTCGTGGTCTACGCGAGCGTCGAGCTGCCGAGCGTCGAGACGATCCTCACCGACCTCGGCTCGCGGCTCGGCAACTGGACCTACCTCCTCGTCGGCGTGCTCGCCTTCCTCGAGACGTCGGCGTTCATCGGGCTGATCGCGCCGGGCGAGGTCGCCGTCGTGTTCGGCGGCTTCGTGGCCGGGCAGGGCGCCATCAACCCGCTCGTGCTCTGGCTCGTCGTGTGGTTCTGCGCGGCTGCGGGCGACTCGACCGGCTACGTGCTCGGGCGCAAGCTCGGCCGCTCCTGGGCACTGAAGTACGGCGAGCGGGTCGGCGTGACCGCAGGCCGCTTCGATGCGATCGAGCGCTTCTTCCAGCGCCACGGCGGCAAGACCATCTTCATCGGGCGCTTCATCGGCTTCTTTCGCTCGCTCGGCCCGTTCGTGGCCGGCAGCGCGCGCGTCAAGTACACGCGCTTCCTGGTCGCGTCACTCGCGGGCGCAGGGCTCTGGAGCGCCGTGTTCGTCGCCCTCGGCTACGTCTTCTATCGAAGCTTCCACCGCGCGTTGCACTACGTGCAGCAGGGGAACACGGTGTTCGGTGCCCTCGTCGTCATCGCCGCGGCCGGGTACGGCCTCTACCGCCTCTGGAACAGCGCGCAGGCGCGGGCACGCGTCCGCAAGATGCTCGGGCGGATCATGGGCCGCGAGGACATGGAGGACATGGAGGCGCTGCGCGACCGCGATCCCTGAACCCGAAAGGAGCCGTATGCCGTTCGACCAGTACCACGAGCCGCCGGAGGAGCTGCCGCAGGAGGTGCGGACCTTCGCCCGCATCTGCACGTCGCTGATCGAGGAAGCCGAGGCGATCGGCTGGTACGAGCAGCGGCTCGCGCTCGAGAAGGATCCCGACGCGTGCGCGATCATGGAGCACGCGCAGCAGGAGGAGTTCCTGCACTTCTCGATGGATCTCGAGTTCCTGGCGCGGCGGAAGGACGCCTGGCGGATCGCGCTCAAGGACGTCCTCTTCAAGAAGGGCGACATCGTCGAGGCGGCGGAGCAGGCGGAGGCGGAGCAGGAAGAGGCGGAGTAGGCCGGAGGCCTACTCCCACTCGATCGTCGCCGGCGGCTTCGACGACACGTCGAGGCAGACGCGGTTGACCGCGGGGATCTCGTTGATGATCCGGCTCGAGATCGTCTCGAGCAGGTCGTAGGGCAGGCGTGCCCAGTCGGCGGTCATCGCGTCCTCCGACGTGACCGCCCGGATGATGATCGGGTAGGCGTACGTGCGCTCGTCGCCCTGAACGCCGACCGAGCGGATCGCCGGCAGCACCGCGAAGCTCTGCCACAGGTCGCGGTAGAGCCCGGCGCGGCGGATCTCCTCCTGCAGGATCGCGTCCGCCTCGCGCAGCGTCTCGAGCCGCTCCTCGGTCACGTCGCCGATGATCCGTATCGCGAGCCCCGGGCCGGGGAAGGGCTGCCGCCAGACCATGCGCTCCGGCAGGCCGAGCTCCTCGCCGACGTGGCGCACCTCGTCCTTGAACAGGAGGCGCAGCGGCTCGACCAGGTCGAGATCCATGTCCTCGGGGAGCCCGCCGACGTTGTGGTGCGACTTGATCGTCGCCGCCGTGCCGGCCTGGACGCCGCCGAGCCCGCCCGACTCGATCACGTCCGAGTAGAGCGTGCCCTGGACGAGGAAGCGCACGTCGCCGAGGCGCTCGGCCTCGGCCTCGAAGACGCGGATGAACTCCTCGCCGATCGCGCGGCGCTTGTCCTCCGGGTCGGTCACGCCCTCGAGGCGGGCCAGGAAGCGCTCCTTCGCGTCCACGTGGACGAGCGGGACGTGGAAGTGGCCGCCGAAGGTCTCGACCACCTGGGTGGCCTCCTCCTTGCGCAGCAGCCCGTGATCGACGAACACGCACGTGAGCTGGTCGCCGATCGCCTTGTGCACGAGCAGCGCTGCGACGGCCGAGTCGACGCCGCCGGAGAGCCCGCAGATGACCTTCGCCGAGCCGACCTGCGCGCGGATGCGCTCGACCTGCTCCTCGATCACCGCTGCAGGTGTCCAGGTCGCGTCGGCCTTGGCGACCTCGTAGAGGAAGTTCTTCAGGAGCTCGGTGCCGTGCTCGGTGTGCAGCACCTCGGGGTGGAACTGGACGCCGTAGAGCCCGCGCTCCCGCTGCTCGAACGCCGCGATCGGCGTCGAAGGCGAGCCGGCCGTCACCGTCGCGCCCTCCGGCGGCGCGGTGACCGAGTCGCGGTGACTCATCCAGACCGTCTCGTCCGGGGGCAGCCCGGAGAAGAGGGCGCCGCCGGTCGCGCGCAGCTCGGTGCGCCCGAACTCCGACGCGCCGGTGCGCTCGACCGCTCCGCCGAGGTCGAGTGCCATCAGCTGCATGCCGTAGCAGATGCCGAGCGTCGGCACGCCGAGCCCGTAGAGCGCCGGGTCGATCCGCGGGGCGCCGTCCGCGTAGACGGAGGCCGGCCCGCCGCTGAGCACGATCGCGCGCGGCCGGCGCGCTCGCACCGCCTCCACAGGCGTCCCGTGCGGGACGAGCTCCGAGTAGACGCGACACTCGCGGATACGGCGGGCGATCAGCTGGGAGTACTGGCCGCCGAGGTCGATGACGAGGACCGGGCGCTCCTCGCGACCGTCTCGCAGCAGGTCCAGCGACGCCACCTCAGCGACGGTAATTCGGAGCCTCCTTGGTGATGGTCATGTCGTGGGGATGGCTCTCGCGGAGCCCGGCTCCCGTTATGCGGACGAAACGCGCCTCCTTGAGGTCGTCCGTGGTCGCTGCACCGGTGTACCCCATCGCCTGTCGGAGGCCGCCGACGAGCTGGCGGAGCACCGTGCGCACCGGTCCCTTGTAGGGGACGCGCCCCTCGACGCCTTCCGGTATCAGGTCGGTGCTGTCCTCGACGTCGCCCTGGAAGTAGCGATCCTTGGAGTAGCCGCGCGCCTTCATCGCTCCGAGCGAGCCCATGCCTCGGAACTCCTTGAAGCGCTCCCCGCCGGCGAGAACGACCTCGCCGGGAGCCTCGTCGGTGCCCGCGAGGAGTGCGCCGAGCATGACGTTGTCGGCACCGGCCGCGAGCGCCTTCGCGATGTCGCCGGAGCTCGTGATCCCGCCGTCGGCGATGCACGTGATCCCCGCACGCGAGGTGACGTGGGCCACCTCGTAGATGGCAGTGATCTGCGGAACCCCGACGCCGGCGACGATCCTCGTCGTGCACACAGCCCCGGGACCGACCCCACACTTCACGCCGTCGACGCCGGCATCGGCGAGGGCTTCCGCCCCCTCGGCGGTGGCGACGTTCCCGGCGACGATCTCGACGTCGAGCGCGTCCTTGAGCCGCCGAGCCATCTCGACGACGGCTTGCGAATGCCCGTGCGCGGTGTCGATGATCAGCGCGTCGACGTCGGCGTCGGCGAGCGCTACCGCGCGCTCGACCGCGTCGGGCCCGACGCCGACCGCAGCGGCGACGCGAAGCCGCCCCTGCTCGTCCTTGGTCGCGTGCGGGTAGTCGATGCGCTTCTGGATGTCCTTGACGGTGATCAGGCCCTTCAGCCGCCCGTCCGTGTCGACGACCGGGAGCTTCTCGATGCGGTGCTCGCCGAGGATCGCCTGCGCCTGGTCGAGCGTCGTCCCGACCGGCGCGGTGATCAGGTTCGCGGCGGTCATCAACGCGCTCACCGGCACGTCGGCCTCGTCGCGGAAACGGAGGTCGCGATTCGTGAGGATCCCGACCAGTCGCCCCTCGACGTCCACGATCGGTACGCCGGAGATCCGGTAGCGCTCCATCAGCTCGAGCGCCTCCGTCACGCGCGCCTCCGGGCCGAGCGTGACCGGCTCGCCAATCATCCCGGACTCGGAGCGCTTCACTCGGTCGACCTCGGCCACCTGGGCCTCGATCGGCAGGTTGCGGTGCAGGACACCTATGCCGCCCTCGCGCGCCAGCGCGATCGCCAGGCGCGACTCGGTGACGGTGTCCATGGCGGCCGAGACGATCGGGATGGCAAGCGTGATGCGCGGCGTCAGCCGCGTCGCGGTCGACACGTCCGCCGGGAGCACGTCCGAGGCGGCCGGCTCCAGCAGCACGTCGTCGAAGGTGAGGCCCTCGCGGACGAACTTGCGGCCGGCGGCGACCAGCTGCTCGACGTCCTCGAGGCGCAGGTCAATGTCCATTAGAACACCCCCTGAGACGCGAAAACCCAGGCGCCGCGGGGCTGCCTGGGCTCTGAATGTCACTTGCAGAACGGACGTTCAACGGTCGAGCGATCCTACCACCCTGTCACGACGGCACCGGCTCGCGCTCTGCCACCTCGACGGCGCCGGCGAGTCTGGTCGCCTCGCGGGGGTCGAAACGGCCCGCGCCGACCTCGAACGTCGACGCCGTGCCCGCGGCGACCGCCGCGCGCAGGGCCTCGTCGCCCGTCCGCCCGGCGACGCGCGCGGCGAGGAACCCGGCCAGGAGGACGTCGCCCGAGCCGACCGCCGACACGACCTCGACCTGAGGCGCCGATGCCTGCAGCAGGCGCCGCGAGCGCTCCTCGCGCAGCAGGGCGTAGCAGCCGGTCGTCTCCGTGATCAGCACGTTGCGGGCGCCCATCTCGCCGATCAGGCCAAGCGCGGTGAGGAAGTCCTCGTCGTCCGAGAACTCCTGCCCGACAAGCGCCTCTGCCTCGCGCTGGTTCGGTGAGACGATCGTCGGCTCGGCCTCGACGCCGAGCCGCAGCGGCTCGCCCTCGCAGTCGAGCACGGTCTGGACGCCCCGCCGCGAGAGGTCGCGGATCGCATCGGCGTAGAAGCTGATGTCGACGCCGCGCGGCAGCGAGCCGGCGAAGACGACGTACTCCGCCGAGCTGGACAGGTAGCGCAGCTTCTCGCGCAGCACGTCGAGCTCGTGGTGCTCGACCTGCGGCCCCCACTCGTAGATCTCCGTGAACGAGTTCGCCATCGGGTCGACGACGGCCGTGGACGTGCGCGAGTTGTCGTGGATCTCGACGAAGTCGTGGAGGATCGACTCCTCGGCGAGCTCCTGGAGGATGCGCTGGCCCGTCCCGCCGCCCGCCAGGCCGGTCGCGACCACGGGGACGTCGAGCCGCTTCAGCGCGCGGGCGATGTTGACGCCCTTGCCGCCCGCGAGCGACAGGCTCGCGCTGGCGCGGTGCCGCTGGCCGAGCTGGAGGTTCGGGACGGTGAGCGTGCGGTCGAGCGCCGCGTTCAGGGTGACGGTCACGATCATGGCAGCCACCCCGCGATCGTCTTGCCGACCCGCTTCGCGTACCAGCCGGCGCGCGCGGCGACGCCCGGGTAGGACACCGACTTCGCGGCCACGAGCGGCGTTGTGGCGAGGAGTCGGTGATGGTCGTACACGCGCACTGCGCCGAACTGCTCCCCTCGCGTGACCGGAAGCCCTACCACGGTGGGCGCGACGACTTCCTCGCGCAGGCGGCGCCCGACCCGCACGGAGGTGCGGACGCCGTGCTCGGCGACCAGCTTGACGGGGCCGCGCCCGAACGGAGCTGTCGCGGTCGCATAGACGCGATGCGGCCCGATCAGCGTCGTCACGCGGTAGCGGGAGAGGCCCCAGCGCAACAGCTTCGCGAGGTCGTCGTTGCGCTCCGCGCGTGTCGGCTCCCCGAGGATCGTGGCGTAGACCGTCAGGCCCGGCCCGCGCACGGCCGCGACCTGGCACCAGCCCGCGTTCCCCGTATGGCCGGTCTTGACGCCGATCACGCCGGGGAACGTGGTCAGCAGGTCGTTCCAGGTGGACAGGTGCCGCCCGCCGGCGATCGTCGCCGAGCGCATCCGCACGGTCTCGCGCACGAACGGCTTGTTCATTAGCACCCGGCCGAGCAGTGTCAGGTCGCGCGCGCTCGAGTAGTGACCCGGCGCATCGAGGCCGTCCGGGCGCACGAAGTGCGTGTCGCGCAGGCCAAGCCGGCGCGCACGGCGGTTCATCATCGCGATGAAGTGCGCGCGGTCGCCGTGGCCGACGTAGTCGGCAAGCGCCACCGCGGCGTCGTTCGCGCTCTGGATCAGCGCGCCCTCGACGAGATCGCGGACGGTCAGCCGGTCGCCCTGGTGCAGGTAGATGCTGGAGCCGCCGGGCGAGACGCCGGGGCCCACGGTAACCGTGGCGCCGAGCTTGGCGTGCTCGAGCGTCAGGAGCACCGTCATCAGCTTGGTGATGCTCGCCATCGGCAGGCGCTCGCGGGCGTGGTAGGCCGCAATCGTCTCGCCGGTCGATGCGTTCTCGATGAAGTACGCGCGCGCATGCACGGATGGGCGCGCCGCGACCGCCGGGGCGGCGAGCGCGAGCGCGGCGACGAAGGCCGGGACGAGGACGCGGATTCGCAAAGGACTCTCCGGGTGCTGCGCCGGAGAGGCTACCTACCAACCGGACGCAACCTGGATCTCGGCGCGAAGCCGCGCCGCTTCGGCGGCCGCGGCGGCCCGCCAGTCATCCTCGCCCTGGCGGGCGGCGTAGATGATCGAGCGCGACGCGGCAACGAGCGCGCTCGCCGGCCCACTCGTGAACGCGCGGGCGACGTCGGCGGCGGTCGCCCCCTGGGCACCGACGCCCGGGAGGAGCATGATCGCGCGCGGCATCAGCCGTCGCGCCTCGCCGATCGCCCGCGGGTGCGTCGCGCCGACGACGGCGCCGATGCTCGACAGGCCGCGGTCGCCGACGAGGTCCTCGCCCCACTCGTTCACGTGTGACGCGACGTGGTGCCAGAGCGGCCGGCCGTCCGAGAGCTGCGCGTCCTGGACGTCGGCCGAGCCGGCGTTCGACGTCTTGACGAGGCAGAAGAGGCCGCCGCCGTCGCGTCGGCAGGCGGCGAGGAACGGCTCGACGGAGTCGCGGCCGAGGTAGGGGTTGACGGTCAGCGCGTCGGCGAGCGGGACGCCGTCTTCGCGCGGCTCGAGGTAGGCGGCCGCGTACGCACGCGCCGTCGACGCGATGTCGCCGCGCTTCGCGTCCGCGACCACGAGCAGGCCGGCCGTCCGCGCGTAGGCGCAGACGCGCTCGAAGACCTCGATGCCCGGCGCGCCGAGCGCCTCGAAGAAGGCGATCTGCACCTTCACGCCGACGACGTACGGCGCAACGGCGTCGACGATCGCGCAGCAGAACCGCTCGATCGCGACCGCCGAGTTCGCGCCGCCGCCGAGCTCGACGGGCAGCATCTCCACGCGCGGGTCGAGCCCGACCAGCAGCTGGGACTGCTTGCGGTCGACGGCATCGGCGACACGGTCGCCGAAGGGGACGGTCGAGACGGCAGGCCCAGCCAGCGCGTCCTGCGCCATCACGGAACCGTAGTGCGAGGGAGGGGCCGGCGGGGGACCGGATCGCCCCCCGCTCGATACCCCTGAAATCGCCAGCGGGGACTGCCTAGGCCTTCAGCGCCTGCTTGAGGCTGCTGCCCGCCGAGAAGCGCGGGACGGTTGCGGCGGGAATGTGGACCTTCTGGCTCGGATTGCGCGGATTGACGCCTTCGCGTGCCGCACGCTCGGCGGTGGAAAACTTCCCGAACCCGGTGAAAGACACCGAGTCCCGGCGCTTCAACGTGTCCGTGACGCTCTCGAGGAACGCGTCCACGGCCTTGGCAGCATCGCGACGGCTGAGGCCGGCCTTGCTGGCAACCTGATCAACGAACTCCTGTTTCGTCACAGGCTCTCCTCCCTATCTGGGATGAATTCACTGGGGAGACCCTAACGGAGCCATCGGATTTCCTCCTAACCATGCGGGTTTGCGGGCGTTTTTCGTGTCTCGAGCAGCTCGCTCGCGACGTAGAGCGGCCGCAACTGGACGCCGTGAGCGGCCAGTTCCTCGGTCCCGCCCTCCTCCCGATCGACCACGCAGACGGCCGTTTCGCAGACGAGACCGGCCTCGCGGAGCGCCTTCACGGCGTCCAGCGCGGCCCCGCCGGAGGTGACCACGTCCTCCAGCAGGCACACCCGCTCGCCCTCCTCCCAGGGGCCCTCGAGGCGGTTCGCGGTGCCGTGCTCCTTCGCCTCCTTGCGTACGAGCAGGAACGGCAGCCCCGACGCCAGTGACGCCGCCGCGGCGAGCGCGACCGCGCCCAGCTCGGGGCCGGCGAGGCGGTCGGGCTCGTCCTGGGCGACGGCCTCAGCGAGCATGCGACCGAGCGGGCCGAGCAGGTCGGGGCGCGTCTCAAAGCGGTACTTGTCGAGGTAGTAGCGCGAGCGGCGCCCCGAGCGCAGGACGAAGTCACCCTCGAGGTAGGCGTGCTCGGCGAGCGCGGCGGCGAGCTCGTCGCGGCCCGGAGACGTCATCGCGCGGCCGAGAGCACGTCCTCGGCGAGCTCGGCGAGGCGGCTGCCCGCAGGCGACGAGCGCGACAGGGACACGATCGAGCCGTCGTCGAACCACACGTCCACGGCGTCCTCGGCGACGCGGCGGCGGCGAATGACGACGAATGCCGCGAGCGCGAGCAGCGCGAGGAGGGCGAGCCTACGCATCCCGGCCGATCTTCGCCAGGCAGGCGCGGAGGTCGTGCAGTGCAAGCGCAGGCGCCGCCTCCGGGCCGGCCGCCGCCACGAGCGTGAGCCCCCCGTCGGAGACCGCGAAGACCGCGCCGCCGCCACCCCCGACGTGGAGGCGCTCGACCGTCCGCTCGCCGCCCGGGCGGAGCGATGCGGCCGCCTCGAGCAGCTCCGCTGCCGCCGCCGCGAATGCCGACGGATCGTCGAGCGTCGAGGCGCGCACGTCGCCGTCGGGGCCGAGCAGCGCGACGGTGTGCAGCTCCGGCGCGAGCGTCCGCAGCTCGGCGAGGGCGTCGGCCTCGGTCATCGCCGAACCATAGTTCGCCAGGCCGGGATGCGCGGCCCGGCGGCGAACAACGCGGTGTGCCGGAACCCCTCGACAAGTTCTTCCGCGACCGCGGGCCGCACCTCGCGGCGATGATCGCCTACTTCGCGCTGCTCTCGCTCGTCCCGCTCGTCTTCCTGGCGCTCGCGTTCTTCAGCGTCGGCGGCCGGGCCGACGAGTCGAACACCCTCGTGCGCGAGCTCCAGAACATCTTCCCGTCGCGGTCGTTCAACCAGCTGATCGCGGCGGTCGACGCGATTCACGAGAACGCGACCACGCTCGGCATCGTCGGCGGGCTGCTACTCGCCTGGTCGTCGCTGTCGCTCTTCTCGGTCCTCGAGTCGGTGTTCAACATCGTCTACGAGCGGCCGAACCGGTCGTTCGTGCGCGGCAAGGCCCGGGCGTTCGTGCTGCTCGGCGGCTCGCTCGTCGCGCTGTTCGTCGGGCTCGTGATCGGGACGTTCGGCTACCACCTGCTCACCCGCTACGCCGGCGGGGTGCTCGCCAACGAGGTGGTGGCCTACGTGCTCACGCTGCTCGTCTCTGCGGCGGCGGTGCTGGTCTTCCTGATCGCCGTGTACTCGCAGCTGACCAACGTCCGGCTACGGCTCGAGGACGTGCTGCCGGGCGCGCTGCTGGCCACGGGGCTGCTCGAGCTGACCTTCCAGGCGCTGCCGATCTACCTGCGACTGACGCGGGACGCGATCACGCTGCAGGCCTTCGGCGGACTGCCGCTGCTCCTGATCTGGCTCTACCTGATGGCGAACTCGATCATCCTCGGCGCCGAGGTCAACTGGTGGCTGCAGTTCGGGCGGCGGCCGGTGGAGGTCGAGGCGCCCGGTCTGGCCTAGGAGGGCTTGACGAAACGACGTCTGAGTCGAGCGACGTTCCGTCAAGCCCTCCTGCCCGCCGCGTCGAGCACTGCCGCGGCGCGTGCGCGGTGCGAGTTGCGCATCTTCCACGCGTTTCCGAGCTCGGCGACCGTGCGCTCCTCCCCCTCGGGGATGAAGATGGGGTCGTAGCCGAAGCCCTCCCTGCCGCGCGGCTCGGTCGCGATGCGGCCCGCGAGCGTGCCGGTGCCGCGCAGCTCACGGCTCGCGGCGTTGACGGCGACGAGCTCGCAGACGTAGCGCGCCCGGCGTCCGTCGCCGTCGATGCACGCCAGCGCCTCGAGCAGCCGCTCGACCGGCCGGCCGGCCGCGAAGCGCGCCGAGTGCACGCCTGGGCGGCCGTCGAGGCCCTCGACCTCGAGGCCCGAGTCCTCGCCGATCGCCCAGGCATCCTCCGGCGTGAACCGGCGGCCGAACACCGCCTTCCCGCGCGCGTTGTCGGCGTACGTCTCGCCGTCCTCGGGCGGGAACTCGCGCGCGCCGAGCAGCTCCACCTGCCAATGCGGCATCGCCGCCTCGAGCTCCTCGAGCTTGTGCGCGTTCCCCGACGCCAGGACGCCCTTCACGTCTGCCACTCGACGCGGCGGACGTGCTCGAGGCCGTTGACGTCGTCCAGCACCCCGGCGGTCGCGGAGACGGTGGGCAGGACGGCGTCGACCGCAACGATGCGCCCGTCGCCGGCATCCTCGATCTCGAACTTGCGCACCCGCACGCCGTGCGCCTCGAGCGCGCCGAGCAGCGCGGACGCGCTACCGCCCTCGCCCAGCTCGACCACGAGGCGGCCCTCGTCCCGCCGGATCGCGCCGATCGTGCGACGTGCGGCGACCCGCAGCGGGTAGAGCGTGATGAGCACGAGGGCGGTGCCGAAGATGGCAACCGGGTAGTAGCCGGCGCCGGCCGCCATACCGATCGCGGCGACGATCCAGAGCGTTGCGGCAGTGGTCAGCCCGCGGATCGAGATGCCCTGGCGGATGATCGCGCCGGCGCCGAGGAAGCCGATCCCCGTGACGATCTGCGCGGAGATGCGCGTCGGGTCGAGCGTGAACCCGGTCGCGCGGCCGTACTCGAAGTCGCGGAAGCCGTACGCGGAGACGAGGGTGAAGACGGCCGAGCCGAGCGCGACGAGGAGGTGCGTACGGAAGCCGGCCTCGTGGTCGCGGAGCTCGCGCTCGAAGCCGATCGCGCCGCCAAGCGCGCCTGCCAGGGTGAGCCGCAGGAGGATCTCGCCCCAGGAGAGGTCAGGCACGGACGGCGCCGGCTGCGTCGCGCTGGAGCTCCCCGATCTGCTCGAGGCCGGCGGCGGCGAGGTCGAGCAGGTCGTTCATGCGCTCGCGGCTGAACGCCACGCGCTCGGCGGTCGCCTGCACCTCGACCAGGCGGCCGTCGCCGACCATCGCGACGTTCGCGTCCACATCGGCGGCCGAGTCCTCGACGTAGTCGAGGTCGAGCAGCAGCTCGTCCTCGACGATGCCGAGCGAGACGGCCGCGATCGAGTCGGTCAGCGCACGCGAGAGCCCGAAGCGGTCGAGCGCGCGGGCGGCGGCGACCCAGGCGCCGGAGATGGCCGCGGTGCGCGTGCCCCCGTCGGCCTGGAGAACGTCACAGTCGAGCCAGACGGTGCGCTCACCAAGCGCCTGGAAGTCGGTCACGGCGCGGAGCGCGCGGCCGATCAGGCGCTGGATCTCGACCGTGCGCCCCTTTTGCTTGCCGGCGGCCTCGCGCGGCGTCCGGTCGCCGGTCGAGGCGGGGAGCATCCCGTACTCGGCCGTCATCCAGCCCTTGCCGCGGCCGGACATCCAGCGCGGGACGCTGTTGTCGATGGACGCAGTGCAGAGGACGATCGTCTTGCCGCAGGTGACGAGCGCGGAGCCGTGTGCCTGCTCGAGGTAGTCGGACTCGATCCGGTACGGGCGCAGCTCGTCAGGCCGGCGCCCGTCGTGGCGGGTCATGCCGCCGCCGCCTCGAGCTGCGCGATGGTCACGCGCTCTACCTCGCCGAGCGGCAGCTGGAGGAAACGCTGGCCGAGGCGCTCGAACGTCTCGGGGTCGCCGGTGGTGAGGAAGCGCGTCGCCCCCTCGCGGCTCTCGTCGTTCTCGATGCGTTTGCGCGCGAGCGTCTCGGCGACCTCGCGGGCGGTCTCCTCGGCGGAGAAGACGAGCCTGACGCCGCGGCCGAAGACGCGCTGGAAGATCGGCCGGATGTGCGGGTAGTGCGTGCACCCGAGGATGACCGTGTCGCACCCGGCCTCCTTGATCGGCTCGGCGTACTCGCGCACCGCCTCGATCGTCGCGTCGCCGAACGGGTCGTCGCTCTCGATCAGCGGGACGAGCTTCGGGCAGGCGACGGCATGCAGGCGGACGCCGGCGTCGAGCGCGTGCACGAGCGCCGTGTAGCGGCCGGCCTCCACGGTCGCCTCGGTGGCGAGCAGGCCGATCTTCCGGTTGCGGGTCGTCTGCACGGCGGCGTGCGCCTCGGGCGTGATCACCCCGACGACCGGCACGGACAGGGCTTCCTGGAGCCCGGGCAGCGCCGCCGAGGTGGCCGCGTTGCAGGCGACCAGGATCAGCTTCACGCCCTCGCCCTCGAGGTAGCCGCCGATCTCGTGGGCGAAGCGCCGGATCTCCGGCAGCGGCCGCGGCCCGTACGGCAGCCGGGCGAGGTCGCCCAGGTAGACGAAATCCTCGTGCGGCATCGTCACGAGGCATTCGTGCAGCACCGTGAGGCCGCCCATCCCGGAGTCGAAGACGCCGACGGGGCGCGTATCCACGGCCGCGATTGTAGGCGGGCGTCGGCGAGTTAGTGGCTGTCAGCCACTAACCGGCTCGCAGCTGCTGGTTCGTATGCTCCCGAGGTGACGGCCGAGATCCGCGTGGGCACGTGCTCCTGGGCCGACGAGGCACTGACGAAGGCCTTCTATCCGCCGGGCCTGCCGGCCGCGGAGCGGCTCGCCTGGTACGCCGAGCACTTCGACACGGTCGAGGTCGACTCGACCTACTACCGCCTTCCCGTCGAGGACATGGTGCGCCGCTGGGCGGAGCGGACGCCCGACGACTTCGTCATGCACGTGAAGGCCTTCGGCGTGATGACGCGCCACCCCGTGAAGGCCGACCAGCTGCCGCCCGACCTGCGCGACGAGGCACCGGTTGACGACCGCGGCCGCGTCGACCGGCCCTCGCGCGAGTTCCGCGCCGAGATCTTCCGCCGCTTCCACGAGGCGCTCGAGCCGCTGCGCGGCGCCGGCAAGCTCGGCGGGATCCTGCTCCAGTTCCCGCCCTATGTCGTGCCCCGCGAGTCGTCCTACGACTACCTCGAGTTCGCGGTGAGCCAGCTCGGCGGCGACGTCCCGATGGTTGAGTTCCGGCACCGCTCCTGGTACGAGGGCGACCAGCTGGCCGAGACGCTCTCGCTGCTCGAACGGCTCGGGGCCGCGCACGTCGTCGTGGACGCGCCCCAGGTGGAGGCGAAGAACGTGCCGCCGACGGTGCTCGCCGTGACCGCCCCGGTCACCTACACCCGCTTCCACGGCCGCAACGCCGGCACGTGGAACGTGCGCGGCACCAGCGCCTCCGAGCGCTTCGACTACCTCTACTCGGAGGACGAGCTGCGCGAGTGGGCGGAGCAGCTGCGCGAGCTGGCCGGCCGGGCCGAGCAGGCCTTCGCCGTCTTCAACAACAACAACCGCAGCCCCGGCCCGGGCGGCGCGCCCGTCGCGCAGGCGGCCTGGAACGCGGACATGCTCAAGCGGCTGCTCGCCGAGCAGCCCGTCGGCTAAACGGAGGCGACGAACTCCAGCAGCACGCGGTTGAACGCCTCCGGCTGCTCGAGCGAGACGAGGTGGCCCGCGCCGGGGAAGACCTCGAGGCGGCCCCGCGGCGTGAGGGCCGCGAGCTCCCGCGCCTCGCCGACCGAGAGCACGTCGTCCGCCTCGCCGACGGCGACGACCAGCGGGCCGGCGAAGGCGCGGACGACGCCGGTGCGGTCGGGGCGGTCGCGCATCGCCGCCGTGGCGGCGGCGAGCTCCGCGGCGGTAGCGGTGGTGTCCATGCCCGGCGGGACGTCGCCGTCGCCCAGCAGTGTGATCAGCGCATCGCGGTCACGCCGCCGCTGGGCCGAGTCGGCGCGGGCCCGCGCCCCGGCGAGGAGCAGGCCGCGCACTCGCTCCGGCGCCCGCGCCGCCATCGCGAGCCCGGTATAGCCGCCCATGGACGCGCCGACCACGATCAGCGGGCCGTCGACTTCATCCAGGATCTCGGCCGCCCAGCGGTCGAGCGAATGTCCGCGGCCGTAGAGCCGCGGCGCAACGGCGTCGACGCCCTCGAGGGCGTCGATCTGCGGCTCCCACATCCGCTCGTCGAGCGGAAACGCGTGCAGCAGAACGATGGTCAGTTCAGTGGGCGACGATGACCGCCTCCGGGTCGGCCTTCGCCTCGGCGAAGGACACCGGCGGCTGGAGCCCGAGGACGCCGGCGAGCTGCTCGGCGAGCTCGGATGCCGGCGGGAGGTCGGCGTCCGAGTCGGCGACACGGGCGACCGCGCGGATCTGCGCAGGCTCGGCGCCGGTCAGCCGTCCGAGCACGGTCGGGTTGGCGCGGAGCGCGACAGCGTCGCCCGGCGCGATCGGCCCGTAGGCGCCCGGCACGGACAGGTACTCGTCGAGCAGCGCGCCGCGCTGGTAGGCGGCGAGCCGCACGAAGCGGCCGCGCTCGACCGCGAGCGCGATGACGACTGAGCCGGTGACGTTCGACAGCTCGCGCGCCAGCTCGCGGACCAGCTCGGGCTCGTGCTCCCAGACCTCGTCGGTGACCGAGACCCAGCCGTTCCGGGGCGCCGAGACGACGGTCGCCTGGGAGCGGAACAGCCGCGGGACGAAACGTCCAACGTCCGTGACGATCGCTGCCTGATCATCGGTCTGTGCGATCACCGCGCCCACCGTCGCGCCCGCCGGCGCCTGGCCGCTCGCGCGCTCGGCGAGCACGTCGACGGGAACGGCAGCCACGACCTGGACGTCCTCGAAGCCGAGCCGCTCGTAGAACACCCGCGCGGGCCGGTTCGACGTCCGCACGTTGAGGGTGATCCAGCGCGCGCCAAGCTCACGCGCCCGGCTGGCGACCTCGGCCATCAGGCGCGTTCCGAGCCCGCTCCCGCGCGCGTCGGGGCGGACGTACACGTCGGTGACGTGGGAGCGCTCGCCGCGCAGCGCGGTCGCGAACGCGAAGCCGGCCGGGCCCGCGTCGTCCTCGGCGATCAGAGCGACGCCCTCGGCCGCGTGGCGGCGGATGTCGGCCCAGGCCTCGTCCCAGGTCTCGGGCTGGTACCCCGGCGGCACCGGGATCTCGGCGTCGAACGCCTCCCAGAGCCCACGGATTGCCTCGGCGTCGGCATCGGTGACGGGACGGATCGTCATGCCGCCGCCGTGCGGGCGCCGGTCAGCAGGTAGTGCGCGGTCAGGTTCTGGAACGGGTCGAACCGGTCTCCCATGGCGCGTGTCTCCTCGATCGAAAGGTCCTCGAATTCTGGTCCGAGGCCACGATAGAAGCGGGAGACCGCCTTGCGCAGCGCCAGGTCGCCGGCCGGCCAGGCGCGGGGCCGCGCAAGGTGCCGCGCGAGGAACCAGTCGACCGTCCACTCGCCGATCCCCGGGAGCGCGCGCAGCAGGGCGTGGATCTCCTCGTCGGGCAGCGAGCCGAGCGCGCCGAGATCGAGCTCCGAGCGGGCCAGCGCGAGGATGTACTGCGCCTTGCGGTGCGAGAAGCCGAGCGCGAACAGGTCGTCCTCCTCGAGGCCGGCGATCGTGTCGCGGGTCGGGAAGCCGACCGAGTGCTCGCCGCGCTGCCCGCCGTAGCGGTCGACGAGCCGGTTGCGGATCGCGATCGCCGCGCGCAGCGAGACCTGCTGGGCGCTGATCGACGTGACGAGCGTCTCGAACGGCTCGGGCGAGAGCGGCGGCCGGAAGCCGTCGAGCGCCTCCACGAGGCCGAGCAGGATCCCGTCGCCGGCTGCGAAGGCGTAGAACGGCTCGAGCTCGAAGGGGAGCCCGAGCACCGCCTCGGCCACCGGCCGGATCTCGTCGTCGAGCGGCTCGACGTCGGCCCCGCCCGGCGCCTCGGCGATGCGCACCTCGCGCACGCCGACGACGCGGTAGAGCGCGCCTTCGTGCCAGGCGTTCGCGCGGTCGAGGCCGAAGGCCCGGAACCGCTCGGTAGAAAGCTCGAAGCTGTACGGCCCCGCGACGGGGAGCAGCGTCACCGCGAGCGGTGTGCGGGCAGGTAGTAGCCCTCGGCGTACTCGCGGATCATGCGGTCGGCGCCGAACCGCTCCCCCACGGCCGCGATGGACGCGGCCACGCGGTCGAGCCAGCCGCGCCGGTCGGCGAACGAGGGCACGACCTCCTGCTCGAGGATCCGGTAAAGCGCGTCCGCGTCGGCGGCGTCCTGGGCCTCCTCGTCGGCGTGCTCGCCGCCGTCGATGGCCCAGCCGATCGCCGGCGCGTACGCCTCGGCCCACCAGCCGTCGAGGGTCGACACGTTGACGGCGCCGTTCAGCGCGGCCTTCATGCCGCTCGTGCCGCTCGCCTCCTGGGGCCGGCGCGGCGTGTTCAGCCAGATGTCGACGCCGCGCACGATCACCTTCGCGAGCGCCATGTCGTAGTCGGGCAGGAACGCGACGCGGCTGGTGACCCCGTCCTCCTGCGCGTACTCGACCACGCGTCGGATGAGCTCCTTGCCGGCAGCGTCCGCGGGGTGCGCCTTCCCGGCGACGACCAGCTGCACCGGACGGTCGGCATCGTGGAGCAGCCGCCGCACGCGCTCGCGGTCGGAGAAGATCAGGCCTGCGCGCTTGTAGGTTGCGAACCGCCGCGCGAAACCGATCGTGAGCGCGTCCGGGGTGAGCCCGGCCGCCGGGACGACCCGCTCGACGAGTCCCCGCTTCTGGGTCGCGAGCACCTCGGCGAGGGCGCCGCGGTCGAGGTCGTGCGCGCGGTCCCACTGCTGCTCGCCGGGCGGCGCATCGAGCTCGACGCCGGCCTCGGCGAGGAGCTCCCGTAGGCGCGGGCCGATCCAGGTGGCGAAGTGGACGCCGTTGGTGACCGCGCCGATCGGGGCGGCGCCGTCGAGCCCGGCCCACATCTCGCGCGCGACCTCGCCGTGGAGCACGGAGACGCCGTTCGCGCGGGCGGCGGTGCGGAGCGCCAGCGGCGTGAGGCCGAAGCAGTCGTCGCCGGGCGCGCTGCCGAGGTGGCTGAACTCGTCCCACGAGAGCCCGGCCTCGCCGGCCAGCCGCTCGGTGTAGCGGCGCACGAGGTCGTAGTCGAAGCGCTCGTTGCCGGCCGGCACCGGCGTGTGGGTGGTGAAGACCGTCGAGGCGCGGATCGCCTCGAGGGCCTCGTCGCGCGCGCGCCCGTCCTCGACCGCGGCGCGCAGCCGCTCGAGCGCGAGGAAGGCGGCGTGCCCCTCGTTGACGTGGAAGACCGACGGCGTGATCGCCGAGCGCGGCCAGCGCGCGCGGCCCGCCGACGCCGAGCACGAGCTCCTGCCGGAGCCGGTGCTCGCGGTCGCCGCCGTAGAGCGTGTCGGTGATGCGCCGGGCGCCCTCCGAGTTGCCCTCGACGTCGGTGTCGAGGAGCAGGAGCGGCACGCCGGCCGCCTCGGTCCGCCAGATCTGGGCGCGCACCGGCTCGCCGGCGAGGTCGACGGCGACCAT
This sequence comes from uncultured Thermoleophilia bacterium, assembly GCA_963710465.1. Classification (GTDB taxonomy): domain Bacteria; phylum Actinomycetota; class Thermoleophilia; order Gaiellales; family Gaiellaceae; genus JACVRM01. The sequence continues at coordinate 156,349 of CAVQAQ010000014.1, read as the reverse complement.
GACGGGCGCGCCGCCTGCGTCGCGCTCGAGCGTCAGGCCGCACTGTTCGGGATCGATCTCGACGTAGCGCTCCTCCTGGCCGCCGCCGTCGATCGCCTGGCGGAAGTAGCCCATCCGGTAGAGCAGGCCGATGCCGACGAGCGGAAGGCCGAGGTCGGCGGCCGCCTTGAGGTGGTCGCCGGCGAGAACGCCGAGGCCGCCCGAGTAGACGGGCAGCTCCTCGTCGATGCCGAACTCCATGCAGAAGTAGGCGACGGTGAAGCCGCGCTCGCCGCCGTGGTCGCGCGCCCACCAGGCGGTGTGCGTCGAGGCAGGGGCGGAGGTCATGCCGCGGCCCGCTCCGCGTCGATGCCCCGCGCGACGTCGTGCAGGTCGGCGAACGGCTCGTAGGCGACGCGGAGCTCGTGGAGGTAGCGGGCGAGCCCGTCGCGCGCGAAGACGCGGGGGGCGATGCGCGCGACGCACCGGTCCGACCAGCCGTCGCCGACGTAGACCCAGTCGTCGCCTCCGAGAGCGGCGACGGCGGCGCGCTTGCACGGCTCGCCGCACGCCTCGCACTGGGCGAGGTGCCCGAGGTTCGCCCGCCAGCCTGACTCGATCGAGCCGGCCACGATCTCGACCCGGCCCGCGCGCTTGCCGAGCACCGGCTCGACCAGCTCGCGGAAGCTGCTCGTCACCACGACGACGCGGCGGCCGGCACGCTCAGCCGTCTCGACCAGCTCGTCGAAGCCAGGGCGGATCCGCGCGCGACGGCGCACCCACTCGACCACGTCGGCCTGCGGGCGCCGGACGGTCGCGAGCTTGCGCTCGATGTCGTCGACGAGGCGGATCTCCCCGCGCTCGAGCGCCGCGTCGACCTCGGCGTACACCTCCGGGTCGCCGAACTCCCGGCAGACGAGGTCGAGCATGTCCTCCTCGGTGATCGTGCCGTCGAAGTCGAGCGCGACCGCGCCTGGCCGCCGCGCGAACGGCACGCTCTTGTCACCGTCTCGTTTCACACGCGTGCGTCGGTCGTCGTTACGGTCACAGCGGGGAGGAGGCCAGGGGCACCTTGGCACCCGATCGCAGGGGCCATGGCCGGCGCGGCCGGGTCAGCGGCGCGCCGTGACCTCCGGTTGGTGAGCCCTCGGGCCAGACACCGGCCGAAGGATAGTCGGACGACCGCGCCGGTCTGCCGAACCGACGGCTACGTGCGCGAGGCGTCCGGGCGCGGCGCCCCGAGCAAGCGGCGGACGCCCCAGACGAGCGCCGCGACGAGCGCGATCGCCAGCACGATCCCGAGCAGCCCGTGGCTGACGCGGTTCGGTGGCCAGTAGGTCGCGAACACGGGCCCGATCAGATCGGAGCGCGGCACGGGGCCCCACGCGCGCGAGTCGCACGACATGCCGCGGTTGTCGCCCATCATGAAGTACTCGCCCGGCGGGACCGTCCACGAGCGGTTGCGGTACGAGGTGTCCTGGGCACGCACCGCCGCCGACACGTACGGCTCATTGAGTCGGCGGCCGTTCACGGAGATGTAGCCCTGCCCGTCCTCATGGATCTGGTCGCCGGGCAGCCCGATCAGGCGCTTGACGAAGGCGCTGCCGGGCTCACCGCAGCCGGACTGCGTCACCGAGGGCGGCGCATCGAAGACCACGACCTCGCCCCGCCGCGGGTCGCGGAAATGGAAGATGAACCGGTTCGCGAGCACACGGTCGGACGAGCTCGCCTCGCACCCGGACGCCGGGCGCGCGCAGTGCAGCGTCGGCTCCATCGACGAGGACGGGATCCGGTACGGGTTGACGACGTACGCCTTCACGATCAGCACGACGACGACCGCGCCGAGGATCGTCGCGACCCAGTCGACGGTGGTCCGCCAGCGCGGCGGGAGGCGGTCGAGTAGCGGCGCCATGCACCGGAGCATAGACAAACTAGGTATAGACTCCCTAGGGTCATGGCGCGCGAGCCGTTCTCCGGCCACCTCGATCTGATGCTGCTGGCAGCACTCGATTCCGGGCCCCGCCACGGGTATGCCGTCATCGAGCACATCCGGCGCTCGAGCGGCGGGCACTTCGACTACCCCGAGGGCACCGTCTACCCGGCGCTACACCGGCTGGAGGCCGAGGGACTGCTGCGCAGCGCCTGGAACGACGAGGGCGGCCGGCGCCGCCGGGTCTACGAGATCACCGCGCGCGGGCGCACGGCGCTCGACGGGCGCCGGAACCAGTGGGAGCGCTTCGCGCAGAGCGTCAGCGCGGTAATCGAGCAGGCGACATGAGTGACCTCAGGCAAACGGTCGACGCGTTCGCTGCCGAGCTACGCGGGCCCCGCCGCGCCCGGCGGCGCCTCGTCGACGAGGTCGCGGCTCACCTGCACGACTCCCTCGAGGAGGAGCTCGCCGCCGGCACGCCGGCGGATCTGGCAGCGCGCGCGGTGCTCGACCGCTTCGGCGATCCACGGGTCCCGGCCGCGGCCTGGAACCGCGACCGCACGGCACGCCGCGGGGCCGAGCGGCGGAACGCGCTCGTCCTGGCGGTCGCAGCGGTCGCTGCCGCGGCGCTCGCGATGACCCAGCACGCGTCCGGCACGAACGCGCGTCCGGCGTCCGCCCGCGCCGGCGCCGCACAGGCGCCTACGGCGCCATCTCACCAGGGTCAGTCGTCGAGACGACACGCCACGAATCCCAGGTGATCTTCAGGATCACGACCGTGATCGCGAGGCCGATGAGCGGATCGGCGACCGGCAGGCCGAGCCCGACGAGCGCGGCGCTCGCCACGACGCCGAGCGAGACGAAGCCGTCGACCCGCGCGTGGTTCCCGTCCGCGATGAGCGCCGGACTCGCGAGGCGGCGCCCGCCGCGCAGCCGCACCCGGGAGGCGAGCTCGTTGCCGGCGAAGCCGACGAGGCCTGCGGCCGCGAGGGCCCAGAGGTGGGTCAGACCCTGCGGGTGGATGAACCGCTCGATCGTCGCGAAGAGCGCGACCGCGGCGGAGACGAAGATCGTGAAGACCACGAAGAGACCCGCGAGCTTCTCGCCGCGGTAGGAGCGGAGGAAGAAGGCGACGCCGAGCGGGATGGCCGTGAGCGCGTCGCCGAAGTTGTGAATCAGGTCGGCGAGCAGTGCGACCGAGCCGGACAACGCGAAGACCGCCACCTGGATGCCCGCGGTGAGCGCCAGGATCGCGAGGCTGAGCGCGACCGTCCGGACACCCGCGTGCGAGCGCAGGATCGACCGGTCGACGAGCCCGTGCGAGTGGCCGTGGCCATGGTCGTGCGCATGATGCGGATGCCGGTGCGTGTGCTCGGGCTCGACGAGTTGCGTCACGACGCCTCCTCGATTCGCTCCGGGAAGCGGAGCCGGACGTGCTCGATGTGGAAGACGGCCTGGTCGAGCAGGTCGGCCACGTGCGAGTCGTGCAGGCCGTAGACGACGCTGCGCCCCCGCCGCTCACCGATGACGAGGCCGAGATGGCGAAGGATTCGCAGCTGGTGCGAGACGGCCGACTGCTCCATGCCGATCGCGGCCGCGAGCTCCCCGACCGCGGACGGCCCCTCGCGCAGGCGGCCCAGGATGCGCACGCGCGACGGCGTCGCGAGCGCCTGCATGGTCTGCGCCACCTCGCGCGCGGTCGTTGCGTCGAGCGCGCCGGCTTGCGCCCGCCGTTCCACTCCATGTGCCACGCGGTTCAGGATAGCCTGAACAGACGTTCATACGTCGTTAGCGCGGCTTCATGATCAGCAGCTGCGGGGCGCCGCTCGCTGACGGCGCGTATCGCCGGCAAGCCGAAGCCCGTGTGGCCGCGGCCGTCTTCGGCTACTGATTCGGCATGGCCGACGACGAGGTCGCCCAGCTCTACGGCCTACCGCCGAACGAGTTCGTGCCGCACCGCGACGCGCTCGCGCGTGACCTGCGCAAGGCAGGCGACCGCGAGCGCGCGGCCGAGGTCGCCAAGCTGAAGCGCCCCACCGTCGGGGCCTGGGCCGTCAACCAGCTGGCCCGGCGTAACCGCAAGGACCTCGACCTGCTGCTCGACGCGGGGCACCGGCTGCGAACCGGCCAGGTGTACGCGCTCGAAAGCGGCGACCTGTCGCAGTTCGAGACGGCCCGGGGCGACCACGAGCGCGCCGTGCGGAAGCTCGTCAGCGGCGCCCGCGAGGTGCTCGCCGAGGAGCGCGGCGCGGCCTCGGACCAGGCGCTCTCCAGTATCGAGCGGACGCTCCGCTACGCCTCCATCGACGACGAGCACCGCCCCGCGCTCGCTTCCGGCACGCTCACGACCGAGGTCGAGGCCCCCGGGTTCGGCGCGTTCGCGGGCATGGCGCTCCCGCCGCAGGCGCCGGCGTCAGAGCCGAAGCGCGAGAGCGCCCGCGAGCACCGGGCGCGCGTCACCGCCGCGCAGGCCGACCTGAAGGACGCTGAAAAGCGCGAGCGCGAGGCGCAGCGACAGGTGGCCGCGGCGGAGAAGGAGCTCGCCGACGCGCACGCGGTGCTGGAGGCCGCCGCGGCCGAGACCCGGGACGCGGAGGAGCGCCTCAGAGATGTGACGTGACCCCCGCCGGATCCTGGTCGACGGACTCGCCCTTCGCGGCGCCCTCGTCGTACCACGAGTAGGCGTACGCCGGGTCGTCCAGGTCGCGGGCGAGCGTCGTCAGCCGCAGCGGGTGGAACGTGTCGCACATGACCGCGAGCTCGTGCGTCTCGGTCATCCCGATCGACTTCTCCGCCAGACCGGGGTGCGGGCCGTGCGGGATGCCCGACGGATGCAACGTCACCGACGCCACCTCGATGCCCTTCCGCGACGAGAAGTTGCCGTCGACGTAATAGAGCATCTCCTCCGAGTTCAGGTTCGAGTGGTGGTACGGGATCGGGATCGCGAGCGGGTCGAAGTCCAGCTTGCGCGGGCAGAACGAGCAGATGACGAAGTTCTGGCCCTGGAACGTCTGGTGCGACGGCGGCGGCATGTGGATCCGCCCCGTGATCGGCTCGAAGTCGTTGATGTTGAACGTCCACGGGTACACGTAGCCGTCCCAGCCGACGACGTCGAACGGGTGGTAGTCGAGGACGTAGGCCTGGTAGCCGTCCTTGACCCGCACCTTGACCTCGTAGTGGCCGCGGTCGCGGTAGGTCTTCAGCTCCGTCGGCGGGTGGATGTCGCGGTGGTAGTAGGGCGCGTGCTCGAGCAGCTGCCCGTACTCGTTGCGGTAGCGCCGCGGGATCTCGATCAGGCCCGGTGACTCGAAGACGAGGTGGCGCTGCGGCGTCTCGAACGCGAAGCGGTAGGTCGTCCCGCGCGGGATGACGATGTAGTCGCCCTCGCGGTACGGGACGTCGCCGAAGATCGTCTCCAGGGTGCCGCTGCCCTCGTGTATGAAGACGACCTCGTCGCCCTCGCCGTTGCGGTAGAACCACTCCATCTGGTCGGTAGGCCGCGCAAGCGAGATCTCCACGTCGTTGTTCCACATCAGGAGCTGGCGGCCGCCCACCGCGTCGCCATCCTCCGGGATGTCGGTCGTCCGCATGTGCCGGTGCGCGTGCGCGTCGGGCACCCACTCCTCGCGCACGATCGGCACGAACTCGCCCAGCTCGCGGATGCGGCACGGCGACACGAGGTGGTAGAGGATCGACTGGTTCCCCGAGAAGCCCTCGAGCCCCATGACCTCCTCGGTCATGAGCGTGCCGTTCTCGCGGAACTGGATGTGGCGCTTGCGGGGGACCTCGCCCCGGACCTCGTAGGTGGGCATGGCCGGAGCCTAGCCCAGCGGCTGCAGCGGCCAGATCACCGCATCGAGGCGCACCGAGAAGTGCGCGAGCGGCCCGTCGGCGGGGAGCACGACGGTCCGCGGTGCCATCGTGTTCTCGTGGATCTCGACCTCGGCCGGCTGGAGCTGCCAGGGCGCATGGTGGATCTCCGCCCGGTACACCCGGCCGCCATCGTTGGTGTAGAGGCAGTAGCGCTCGGTCAGGAAATGCTCGAGCGAGCCGGGCTCGGCGGTGAACGTCGCACCCGCCTGCCGATAGGTCGCGCGGAGCGCGCGCGGGAAGGCCCCCGGCTCGGTGCGCACGCTCGAGTAGTCGATCCCGTCCGGCCGGCGGCGAACGCTCATGTTCGCGCGGAAGTAGGGCAGCCGGTAGAGGCGCCGCGCCGCCTCGACCGCGACGCGGCTGCCGGCGTCGAGGCTGAAGAACCAGATGCCGGGCTTCTCGCCGTCGGTCACGTAGGTGCGCACGTTCAGCTCGGGGAACGACGACAGCCCCGGCACTGGCAGCGTGCCGCGAAAGCGGACGCCGCTCATCCGGAACGGCGTCAGACCGAGCCAGGCGTCGCCGTCATAGGTGTCGACCGCCAGCTCCGGCGGCACCAGGGGCCGAAGCGCCGAATCCGGAACGCGCCAGTGAGCGAACAGCAGGTCATGCCACGTGTGCCCCATCAGCCAGCGCCCCTCGGGGAGCGGCCACGGGCGGTGGCCCAGCTGGTCGAGCGCGGCGGATTGCCGCGCCGGCCCACGGAACAACAGCGTCCCCATCAGGGGCCAGTATCACCCTTCATGTCCGGACGTCTCGCGCCGATAGCTACAAAGAAGACCCCAGCTCCCCTGGAGGCTTTGCCATGACAGCTGCAACGCTGCGATTCACCTCCCCACGGGCGTACCACTTCGCGCTCGCGCTGGCGTTCACCGTCGTCTACGCGCTCGCCGTGACCACGTACCTCGCGGCCGCGCAGATCATGAGCCCACACCACGCGGCCAAGCCCTGGAACGGCCCGTCGTGGTCGGCCCCACTCAAGAGTGTCACCCCGTACAGCGTCGAGAAGGACTACGGGACGAGCCGCGGCTTGACCTGCGACCTGACGATCTACACGACGAACAAGCCCGCGCTCGACGGAAACGCACGGCTCCATCCGGGCGACACGACCGCCACGGTCTGCGTCGTTCGCAAGGTGAAGTAGTCAGTCGGCGAACCGGCTGCGGTGCCGGCGGCCCGACCACCACTGCGTGACGAAGAAGACCGCCGGCACGCCCAGGATCAGGACGACGAGGCCTCCGATGAGCAGCCAGGCGACACCGGTCTTTGCCTGCGGGATCGACGCGTCCGGCTGCCCGCCGACGGGCTCCTTCCCGCCCTTCACCGGTTCCACCGGCCCGTATGACGTGCGCGGGTAGATGGAGTCGATCAGCCAGCGACCGCCGACCTGCTTCAGCGTCACCGCGTAGGCGACCGGCGCATCCTTCGGCGAGCGCGGCTGCAGGTCGAGCTCGAGGTCCATCTCCTTGGCGTAGGAGCCCTCGACGATGTAGCCGTGGAACGTCGTGCCCTTGGCGTCGTACGCATAGACGGGCAGCTGCCCGTGCCGCCACTCCTCGCGCGTCACACCCGAGTGGCCCTGGGCCGTGACGAGGTCGTACGCCGCGCCCGGGTCCTTGCGCTCGATCGCCGCCGGCACGAAGCGGTCGAAAAGCTCGTTGACGGCCGCGCGCCGCTGCCGCGTGACCGGCACCTGCTTCTCCACCTGAACTCGCTGGACCGGCGTGTTCGAGAAGTGCCCGGGCCCGGAGCCGCTCGTGTTCGGGAAGAAGATGACCAGGAGCAGAACGGCGAAGGCGACCCCCATGAAGCCGCCGAGCCACGCCATGCGGCGGCGGCGCCGAGGTGAGGCGAGAACGGACATCCCGCCCAGATGATGCCCGGCTTTACAGGTTTCCGCGCAGCGCCTGCTCGCGCTCGATCGACTCGAAGAGGGCCTTGAAGTTGCCCTCGCCGAACGTCGTCGCGCCGTGGCGCTCGATGACCTCGAAGAAGACCGTCGGCCGGTCCTGCGCCGTCTTCGTGAAGATCTGCAGCAGGTACCCGTCGTCGTCGCGGTCGGCCAGGATCCGCAGCCGCTGCAGGTCGGTGTAGTCCTCGGCGATCTCGCCGACTCGGCCCTCGACCTCGTCGTAGTACGCGTCCGGCGTGTCGAGGAAGACGATCCCGGACTGCTTCAACGCGGTCACCGTGCCGACGATGTCCTCGGACTGCAGCGCGATGTGCTGCACGCCGGGGCCGTGGTTGAACTCGAGGTACTCCTCGATCTGGCTCTTGCGCTTGCCCTCCGCCGGCTCGTTGATCGGGAACTTGATCTTCCCGCTGCCGTCCGACATCACCTTCGACATCAGCGCCGAGTACTCGGTCTGGATCTGGTCGTCGCCGAAGTGGACGATGTTCGTCATGCCGAAGACCCGCTCGTAGAACTCGACCCAGTGGTCCATGCGGCCGAGCTCGACGTTGCCGACGACGTGGTCGAACGCCTTCAGGCCGACGCCCGCGATGTGGCCGTTCGCCGCCGTGGAGACGTAGCCGGGCAGGTAGGGGCCGGCGTACTCGGCGCGGTTCACGAACGTATGGATGACGTCGCCGTAGGTCCCGATGGAGGCAAGCTCGACGCGGCCGTAGTCGTCGTCGACCCAGCGCGGCTCGGCGATGCCGCGGGCGCCTCGCTGCACCGCCGTCCGGTACGCCTCGCTCGCGCTCGGCACCTGGAGGGCGATGTCCTTCGCCCCATCCCCGTGCCGCGCGGCGAACCGCACCACTTCGCTGTCCTCGCGCAGCCCGCTCGTGACGACGATCCGGATGTCGCCCTGCTCGAGCACGTAGCTCGCGCGGTCGCGGACGCCGGTCTCCGGCCCCGCGTAGGCGGTGCGCCGGAAGCCCAGCGCGTGCTCGTACCAGAAGGCCGCCTGCTTGGCATTGCCGACCCAGAGCTCGACGTGGTCCCAGCCGTCGAGCGGCATGAAGTCCGTGCTCACACGACCGATCCTACCGCCCGACCGGGTTGACTTTGCCTTGCCCGGCAGCGGTTACTTGAACCGTGCGCGAGCAGCGCGCCGGCACCGTCACCTTCGTCTTCACGGACATCGAGGGGTCGACGGCGCTCGTGAAGCGGCTCCAGGACCGCTGGCCGCCGATCCGCTCCGCCCACCGGCGCATCGTCCGCGAGGCGTTCGAGGCCCACGGCGGCGACGAGGTCGACACGCAGGGCGACTCGTTCTTCTACGTCTTCGGGCGTGCGCGCGACGCGGCGCTGGCCGCCGCGGAGGCGCAGCGCGGCCTGGCGGCGCACGAGTGGCCGGACGACGGCGTGATCCGCATCCGCATCGGCATGCACACCGGCGAGCCGGTCGTCTCGGAGGAGGGCTACCACGGCATCGGCGTCCACCGGGCGGCGCGGATCATGGCCGCCGGCCACGGCGGCCAGGTGCTGCTCTCGGAGGCGACGGCGGCCGTCCTGCGCGACGAGGAGGTGGCCGGCGTGAGCGTCCGCGACCTCGGCGTGCACCGGCTCAAGGACCTCGACCGGCCCGAGCACGTCTACCAGCTCGTCGCCGAGGGGCTCGAGCCGTCGTTCCCGAAGATCCGCACCGCCGGCGAGGAGAAGCCGTACTACCGGCGGCCGCTCGTCATCGGCGCCACCGCCGGCGTGCTCGCGGCGGCGGTCGCGATCCCGGTGTTCGCGCTCGCCGGCGGCTCCGGCGGGGGCGGTTCGCGTCGGCGGCCGGACCTCCAGGACAACGCGGTCGGCGTCGTCGACGAGAGCTCGGGCACGCTCGACGCCCAGGCGACCGGCGTCGACGAGCCGCACGGCGCTGCCGCGGGTGCCGGCGCGGTGTGGGTCGCGAGCGGGGGCGGAGGCCTGGCGAAGATCGACCCGCAGACCCACACCGTGCAGACGATCGACGTCGGCGACGGGCCCGAAGGGGTCGCCGTCAGCGGCGAGCGACGTCTGGGTGGCGAACAGCCTGGACAACACCGTCTCGCGCGTCTCGGCACAGACGAATGAGGAAACGGAGCATTACGCAGTCGGCAACTCGCCGACCGGGGTCGCCGTCGGCAACGGCTCTGTGTGGGTCACGAACGCGGGCGACGGGACGATCACGCGGCTGAACGCGCAAACCGGCGATCTCGTCGACACGATCGACCTGCACGCGCCGGTGCACGGCATCGCCTACGGCGGCCGCTCGCTCTGGGTCACCGACCCCGTCGGCAACGCCGTGATCCGCGTGCCCGTGTCCGAGCCGTCGTCGACCACGCGGATCGACGTCGGCAGCGGGCCGTCGGCGATCGCCTACGGCGCGGGCAAGGTCTGGGTCGCGAACAACCTCGCCGGCACCGTCTCGCGCATCGACCCGAAGACAAACACCGAGTCGGACCTGTTCCCGGTCGGTGCCGCGCCGAACGGGCTCGCGGTCACACCGAAAGCCGTGTGGGTCTCGGACGAGGTGGAGGGCACGCTCGCACGGGTCGACCCGGTGACGGGCGCGGTCACGAAGCGGATCACGCTCGGCGGGCGGCCCCAGGGCGTCACCGCGGGGAACGGCTCCGTCTGGGTCGGCGTGCAGGCGGCCGGCGTCGCGCACCGTGGGGGCAGCCTCCGCCTTCTCACGCCCGTCTTCGACTACATCGATCCTGCCCTCGCGTACTTCGTCGCCACCTGGGACGTCGTCTCGGTCACGAACGACGGCCTCGTCGGCTTCAAGCGGGTCGGCGGGGTCGACGGCAATACGCTGGTGCCCGACCTCGCGGAGAGCCTCCCGCAGCCCGTCCGACAACGGGCGCACCTACACGTTCCAGCTGCGGAGCGGGATCCGTTTCTCGAACGGCAAGGAGGTCACCCCGGCGGACGTTCGCGCAACCTTCGAGCGCGCGTTCCGAGCGTATGGCTTCCAGGAGGCCACGAAGGACGGGCACGGGAAGGCGCTGCCGCCCGTGCGCGACACGTCCCCCGCGGTCAGCAACGGCTACTACCTCGGAATCACCGGGGCCAAGGCCTGCGTGAAGCACCCGGCCGGCTGCGACCTCTCGCGCGGGATCGTCACGAGCGACGCGGACCGCACGGTCACGTTCCACCTGGTGGCCCCCGACCCGGAGTTCCTCTACAAGCTGGCGATCCCCTTCGGCGCGATTGTCCCCAAGGGCACGCCGGTCGGCGGCACCCAGATCATCCCGGGAACCGGCCCCTACAAGGTCGAGCGCGTTCGTCCCAAACCACTACGTCCGCCTCGTGCGGAATCCCCACTTCCACGTGTGGTCGGGGCCGGCGCAGCCCGCCGGGCTCCCCGACACGATCGAGCTCAGCACGAACCTCAAGAAGGGGAAGGGCGCGCCTTCGGACACGACAGCGGCATTCCGGGCCACTGCCGCCGGCCGCGTCGACTACACGGTGGGGGGCGTCCCGGCGGACCTCCTGGCGTCGGCCCGGACGCAGTACCCGGCGCAGCTCCACGTGACGCCGGCGCCCTCGACGAACTGGGTCATCCTCAACACGCGCAAGCCGCCGTTCGACAACGTCCACGCGCGGCGCGCGCTGGCGTTTGCGCTCGACCGCGGACGAATGGTCGCTAACGCCGGCGGCGCCGACCTGGCCACGCCCACGTGCCAGCTCCTTCCGCCCGGCCTGGCCGGATACAGGCCGTACTGCCCCTTCACGGCCGGCGACCAGTCCGGGGCCGGGATCGTGCCCGATCTCGGCCAGGCGCAGGCCGAGCTTCAGAAGTCGGGAACCCACGGCGCGCACGTCCGCGTCGTCACCACCGACCAGACGTCGGGCGTCAACCGAGCGAACCTCGAGGTCGCGGCCACGCTTCGGCAGCTCGGCTATCGCGTCACCGTGAAGCACTACGCCGCGGACCCTGGGTACTTCAATGCGATCTTCGGCGATGCGCGCCACATCGACGCCGTCGCCCTCGGCTGGATCCAGGACTACCCGGCGCCGTCGAATTTCTTCGGTGGGATCAACTGCCCGCCCCTGTCGCCGTACATGTGCAGCAAGGCATACGCCCGGGACCTCGCGCACACGGCCGCGGCGGCCACGGCGAGCGGGTCGAGCGATCCGTGGACGGCCTTCGACCGCAAGGTCACCGACAGCGCGGTCGTCATCCCCTACCTCAACCTGAAGGCGATCGACTTCGTCTCGAAGCGGCTCGGGAACTACCAGCACCATCCCGAGTACGACCTGTTGATCGACCAGGTCTGGGTGCGGTGACCGGCGGCGCCGGCCGGCGCCGCGCCAGCACGATCCCGGCCGCGATCAGCACGCCGCCGGCGATCTGGAGTCCCGTGATCGTCTCCGAGAGCAGGATCACGGCGAAGATCGCCGCGACGAACGGCTGCAGGTTCGTGGCGAGCGTGGCCCGCGCCGCCCCGATGCGGTAGAGCGAGCGGAACCAGAGCACGTTCGTCAGCACGAGCGGACCGAGCACGGCGAACGCGAACAGCAGCCAGACGTCTGCGCCCAGGTCCCAGGACTGGCTTGTCGTCTGCCTCGAGCCGATGACGGCGAGCCCCAGCGCCGTTGCCGCAAGCACGATCGCGCTCACCCGATACGGCGAGTAGTTCTCCATGAGCGGCGCGATCAGCACCGAGTAGCCCGCCCACGTCGCTGCCGTCAGCACCGCGAGCAGGATCCCGACGGTGCCGCCGGACACGTGGGCGCCCGCACCGATCGCGACGAGCGCCACGCCTGCGAACGACACCATCGCCGCGATCCAGAACCGCTGCCCGAGCCGCTCGCGCCCGAGCGCGAGCCCGAAGAGCGCTGCGAAGATCGGCGTCGCGCCCAGTACGAGCCCGACCGTCGATGCAGTCGTTCGGTCGAGCGCATAGACGAAGCTGAGCTGGTTCCCGACCAGCAGGACGATCGCGAGCGCCATGACGCCGCCCGCGCGCCGGTCGACCCGCAGCGGTGCCCTCGAGCACGAGCGTCAGCGCGACGAAGATCAGCGCGGCGAGGGTGTAGCGCAGCGTGGCGTACGCAAGCGGGTGGAAGCCGTGCGTGAGCAGGTAGCGCGTCACCGTCAGGTTCAGCGCCCACAGGACGACGACCACGAACAGCATCAGCTCCACGCGCGTCGGCCGGTGCACCGCCCGACCCTAGCGACCGGTTGGTTAGCCTCCTGCCGTGGCCGTGACCACGGACGACATTGACGCGCTCGTCGGCCCGGCGACGCCGCACTTCGCCTACCAGCTCCGCGCCCGCGTGCGCGAGCTGGTCGAGGGCCTGCCGTCCGACGACCCGGTCCGCAGATACGGCGAAGAGCAGATGGCGATGCTCGACCGGCTCGGCCACGCCTCGTCGACCGCCCGCGACTCGCCCCGCGAGCCGCGGTCGCGCATCGGGTGGGACGAGCTGCCGAGCTCGGCGCCCGAGTACGACCCGCTTCCGTGAGCGACTTCGCGGGCGCGGCCGTCCTCGTCACCGGCGGATCACGCGGCATCGGCCGTGCGATCGCCCTCCGCTTCGCCCAGCACGGCGCCGCGACGGTCGCGATCGGCTACCTGCGCAACGACAAGGCCGCCGAGGCGACGGCCGAGGAGATCCGCGCGCTCGGCGCCGAGCCTGTGCTCGTGCGCGGGAACGTCTCGTCCGAGCGCGTGCTGCGCGAGGTCGCTGAGCTGCCGCCGCTGACCGCGCTCATCCACAACGCCGCCACCGGCGTGATCCGCCCCGCGCTCGAGGCGCAGGAGAAGCACTGGGACTGGACGATGACGGCGAACGCCCGCGCGCTGCTCTCCCTGACGCAGGCGGCCGCGCCGAAGATGCAGCCCGGCAGCTCGATCGTCGCGCTCTCGAGCCTCGGCTCGCAGCGCACGATGGAGAACTACGTCCTCGTCGGCACCTCCAAGGCCGCGCTCGAGGCACTCGTGCGCTACCTGGCGGTGGAGCTCTCGCCACGAGGGATCCGCGTCAACGCCGTCTCGGGCGGCGTCGTCGACACGGGCGCGCTCGAGCACTTCCCGAACCGCGACGAGATGCTGGAGATGGCGCGCTCGCGCACGCCGGCGGGGCGCATGGTCACGGCGGACGACCTGGCCGGCGTGGTCGAGTTCCTCTGCACGCCGGACGCCGACATGATCCGCGGCCAGACCATCGTCGTCGACGGCGGCTTCTCGCTCCCGGCCTAGCCGCGCCCGGGGATCAGCCGACCGAGCGTGTCGAATGCGATGTGCCCGGCGAGGCGCGGGTTCTCCTGCAGCCTGCGCATCGAGTACGCGTACCACTGGCGCCCGAAGGGGACGTAGATCCGCAGCCGGTGCCCCTCCCTGACGAGCGTGTCCCCCATCGCCGGCCGCACGCCGAGCAGCATCTGGAACTCGTACTGCTCGGGCTCGAGCCTCCGAGCGTGCAGCGTCCGCTGCGCCTCGGCGACGAGCCAGTCGTCGTGCGTCGCGACGCCGACGTAGGCGCCGGCGTCGAGCAACAGGTCGAGCGCGGTCACGAAGCTCTCGCGCACCTCCTGGAAGCCCTGGTAGGCGATCTCAGGCGGCTCGACGTAGATGCCCTTGCAGAGCCGCACGTTGAGTCCCAGGCCGGCGAGCGCCCGGATGTCGTCGTGCGTCCGCCGTAGGCAGGCCTGCAGCACGATGCCGACGTTGTCGTGCCCCGCCTCGCGCAGGTCGCGGTACAGCCGCAGCGTGTCGTCGGTCGTCGACGAGTCCTCCATGTCGATGCGGACGAAGTTGCCGTGCTCGGCGGCGGCGGCGAGCACCTGCTCGAGGTTCTCGCGGCAGAGGCCGTAGTCGAGCTTCAGCCCGAGCCCCGTCAGCTTCACGCTGACGTTCGAGTCGAGGGCCTGCTCGCTGATCGTGTCGAAGACCTCCTGGTAGGCCCGCGAAATCGTTCGGGCCTCTTCCACGCGCGTGATCTCCTCGCCTAAGACGTCGATCGTGGCCATCTTCCCAGCGGTGTTCAGGTTCCTGACAACGCGGCAGGCATCCTCGAGCTCGGTGCCCGCGATATAGCGCGCTGAGATGCGCCGGACCACCGGCTTCGGCACCGCCGGCATGACCCGGACGATCGCCTTGTCGAGGACGCTCACGTCTCGCGCATGAACCCCTGGCGCGCGGCGCTGACCAGCGCCACCGCCTCGGGAAAGAGGACGCGCATGGCGTCGCGAAGCGCGATCGCCTGCTCGTCCGGGCCGCCCGCCGGCGAGATCTGGCTCAGGGCGGCGGCCGTCAATTCGACGGCCGTATTCAGCGTCAAGGTCGCGAACTGCTCGCGCTGCGCCTCTTGCACGGACTCGGCCTGGCGCGCCGCGAACTCCTGCAGATTCCGCATGAGCTCGTCGGGGTCGCCGCCGCCGAGAAAGCCGAAGCCACCTTCCATAGCCGACATTGTGCCGCTTACACTCGACCTATGTCGACGGCGCGGGCCGAGCGGCGTGTCGTCCCGCTGCCGTGGATGCAGCGCGGCCTCGTCTGGACCCTCGGCCTCGGCGCCTTCGGGCTCGCGTTCTCGATCACGACAACGGCGGCCTACCTGCCGCCGATCCTCGAGGGCTTCACGGATTCGACGAGTCTCATCGCGCTCGTGCTCGCGGCCGAGGGCGTGTTCGCCATCACGCTGCCCCTGATCGTCGGCCCCTGGAGCGACACGTTCAACACCCCGCTCGGCCGCCGGCGCCCGTTCATGCTGGCCGCGGTCGGCCCGATCGGCTTCTGCCTGGCGCTGATGGCGTTCATGCCGAACATCTGGACGACGGCGCTTCTGGTCTTCGCCTTCTTCTTCGCGTACTACGTCTACGAGCCGCCCTACCGCGGCCTCTACCCCGACCTGCTACCGCCGAGCCAGTTCGGCAGGGCGCAGGGCATCCAGCACGTGCTACGCGGGCTGGCGATCGGCGGCGCGCTCGTCGGCGGCGGCTTCCTCTTCCACGTGTGGAACGCAGGTCCGTTCCTCGTCGCCGCCTTCGTGACGACGCTCGCGTGCCTGGCGCCGGTCCTGCTCGTCGACGAGCCGGCGGTCCCCGGTGAGCGCGTTTTCCGCGGCTTCCGCAGCTACCTGTCGACCGCGTGGTGCATCCTGCGGCAGGAACGCGACGTGACCATGTTCCTGATAGCGAACGCCGCCTGGGAGGGAACGTTCGCGGCGGCGCGCACCTTCGTCGTCCTCTACATCACCGTCGGCCTCGGGCAGCCGCTGTCCACCTCGGCGATCACGCTCGGGGTGGTGAGCGCCGGGTACCTCGCCGCCGCGGTCGTCGCCGGCCGGCTCGGCGACCGCTTGGGACTCGCTCCCGTGATCGTCGTCGCCTCACTTGTTTACGGTGGTGGATACATGGTCGGCGGGCTCGCGACGGAGTGGCACGACTGGTACCTGCCGGTGATCTTTCCGGTCGCGGTCGCGGGCGGCATCGTCATGACGCTCGCGTGGGGGCTGCTCTTCAAGCTGATGCCGGCGCAGCACCGCGGCGCGATCTCCGGCCTGGCGACCACGACGAAGGGCGTCGGGCTCCTGATCGGCCCGCTGGCGGCCGGCATCGCGATCGACCTGCTGCGTCCGCACCTCGAGAGCACGGACGGCTACCAGGTGCTCTGGCCGATCTGCGGGCTGCCGATCCTCGCCGTCGTTCCGCTGGTCGCGCGCTTGATCCCGATCGAGAAGAGGAAGGGAGACGTCGATGTCCGAACGGCTTGAGTCGCCGGCGCACGACGAGATCGAGGAGCACGCTCGGCCCTTTCACGCGCTCTACGAGCACTGGGAGCGCAACCAGTGGTCGCTCTTCGACCTCGACTTCACGGTCGACGCCGAGACCTATGCACGCCTCGACGAAGACGCGAAGAACGGGCTCCAGTGGATCTTCGCCCACCGCTTCGACGCCGAGTGGGAGGTCGCCCGACTGCTGCCACCCTTCGTCACCGCCGCGCCCGACTACGAGGTGCAGCTCGTGCTCGCCACCCAGCTGTCGGACGAGCACCGCCACCTCCAGGCCGTCCTGCGCATCTACGACGAGGTCTTCGGCGTGCGCGGCTTCGCCGAGGCGCAGGCGCTCTCTGCCTCCAACAGCGACCCGGTGTCGGCTCGCCTCTACAGTGAGTTCGCCACGTACGTCGAGCGGCTCCGGGACGACCAGAGCCCACGGATGTTCCTCGGCGCGATCGTCGCCTATCACCTGCTCGCCGAGGGCGTGATCGCCCGCACCGCGCAGAACCTCGCCGGCGACCAGTACGTCCGCTTCGGCAACTTCCCGGGGCTGATGCAGGGCCAGCGCAACGTCGCGCGGGACGAAGCCCGGCACATCGGCATCGGCGTCACGTACGTCCGCCGCTGCGCCGCCGCCGACCCGAGCGGCACCTACGAGGTCGTGGGCGAGGTGGTCGGCCACTTCGCCGAGGTCGCCGCCGAGCTGCTCGCGCTCGCCGAGGGCCGGATGGACGACCTCGTCGTCGCCGGCTACGGCGCCGAGCCCGAGGTGTTCTACGGCGAGGCGATGCGGCTGCTGCAGCTACGGATGCGGTCGATCGGGTTCGCTGCCTAGGAAAGCGGCAGCCTGTAGGCCGTCTCGACATCCGAGACGAACGCCTGCACGGCGTCGCCTGAGCCCTTCATCGCGGCGGCGAACGGCGAGCCGCCCTCGCCGCCGAGGGCTACCTCGAGCCGCCGCGTCGCCGCGCCCAGCCGGTCGAGCCGCTCCGGCGTCGCGACCCGCGGCGGCGAGCCCAGCTCGGCCTGCAGGTCGTCGAGCGCCTGCTCGGCGTCGTCGAGTCCGGGTGGATCCTCGGTCAGCCGCAGCGCCACGAGCTGCGCGCGCAGGTCGTCGAGGTCCCCGCCCGCGGCCACTTCCTCCGCGTACTCGACGAGTGCGGCGATCGACGCGGCGTCGCGGACGCGCTGGCGCTGCGCGACGGGCTCGAGCTCGCCGTCGAGCACGAGCCAGCCGACGGGCTCCTCGCCTGCGGCGTACGCCACCAGGTACAACCGCTCGGCGCCCGGCTCGACCGGCACGACGCCGGCGACCCGTTCGCCGGGTCCCGCGAACGCCGTCGCGGCGGCCGCCGCCGCCTCTAGCTCCTCGGGGAGCGCCACGCGGCGAGCATAGACTCGCCTCGTGGCCGAGACCGGCACCGTCGCGCGGGAGCTCTTCGCGCCGCTCGGTCCGACCTACGACCGCTATGCCAACCTGCTCTCGTTCGGCCAGGACCCGCGCTGGCGGCGCTTCCTCGTCTCGCGCGTCGACGCCGACCCGGACAGCCGCGTGCTCGACGTCGCCACCGGTACCGCGGCCGTCGCGATCGAGCTCGTCCGGCAGCACGGCTGCACGGTCGTCGGCATCGACCAGAGCCCCGACATGCTCGCCACCGGCCGCGCACGCATTGAGCGCGCAGGCCTCGGCGACCGCATCGAGCTCGTCGAAGGCCGGGCACAGGAGCTGCCCTTCGAAGACGGCTCCTTCAACGCACTGACGTTCACCTACCTGCTCCGCTACGTCGACGATCCGGCGGCGACGCTCGCCGAGCTGGCCCGGGTCGTGAAGCCGGGCGGGACGATCGCCGGACTCGAGTTCGGCGTCCCGCCCATGGCGCTCTGGCGCGGCCTCTGGGAGCTCTGGGTACGGGTCGGCCTGCGCGGCGCCGGCCGGGTCATCTCGCCCGGCTGGAGCGAGGTCGGCGACTTCCTCGGCCCGAGCATCCGCGGCTTCTACGCGCGCCATCCGCTCCCCGAGCTCGGCCGGCTCTGGAACGTGGCGGGCATCCGGGACGTGCGCTGGCAGGGGCTCAGCCTCGGCGGCGGTGTCGTCACCTGGGGCCGGCGCGCGTGACGACCACGCCGCGCCCGGCGTTCTACGCGCTGACGCCGGGCGGCTGGCGCGACTACTTGACGCTCCTCCACCCGCCGTACACGCTCTGGCACCTGTCCTATGCCGCGATCGGCGCCGCGCTCGCGCCGACGTTCTCGTGGGCGCGACTCGGCGCCGCGGTCGCCGCCTTCGCGCTCGCAATGGGCGTCGGCGCGCACGCGCTCGACGAGCTCAAGGGGCGACCGCTCCAGACCCGGATCCCGGACGGCGTCCTCAAGGCGCTCGCCGCCGTCTCGATCGCGGCCGCCGTCGCCATCGGGATCGCGAGTGCGATCGCCTGGACGCTCTGGCTGCTGCCGCTCGTCGCGTTCGGCGGCTTCATCGTGGTCGCGTACAACCTCGAGCTCTTCGGCGGACTGTTTCACCGCTACCTCTGGTTCGGCATCGCGTGGGGCGCGCTGCCCGTGCTCGCCGCCTACGTCGCCCAGGCGGGGTCGCTCGACGCGGCCGCCCTGGTCGCCGCCGTCGGGGCCACGCTGCTCAGCCTGGCGCAGCGCAGCCTCTCGACGCGCGTGCGCGACATGCGCCGGCGCGCAGTCGCCGTGCACGGGACGGTCGAGTACCGCGACGGCCGCGTCGAGGAGTTGACCGCGGCCGTCCTGACGGGCGAGCCCGAGCGCGCGCTCCGCCTGCTCGCGGCGGCCGTCACGGCACTCGCAGTAGCGATGGTGCTCGCGCGGGCCTAAGGTTTCCGGCTGCTCATGACTCTTTCCCGCGTGTTCGAGATCCTCTTCGCCGCCTCGGTGATCGTCGCCGCGGCCGCGTTTGCGCTCGCCTTCCTGGAACGGATCTCCGTGCGCATCCTGCTCGCCGTCGCAGCCGTGGTCGGCATCGCCGCGACCGCCGGCTGGGTCGCCGTCGCGCTCCGCCCCTCCGACGCGCTCGCCGTCTCGGCGGCCGGGCTCACGCTCGCCACCCTCGGCGTCGTCGGCGCGGCCGCGCTGCGCCGCGTCACCGCCCAGAGCCGCGCCTTCGACGCGCAGCTCGAGCGGGCCAAGACCGAGATCGCAGCCGTCTCCGAGGCGGAGGCCGCCCACCGCGCCCAGGAGCTCGAACGCGCGCTCGCGCGCGCCCGCGCCGAATCCGTCTCTGCGCTGCTGAACGAGGAGCGCCGGCTCGCCGAGGCGCGCCGCGCCACCTTCACCGAGCGGGAGCGCCACGCCGAGGCGGCGATGGCCGAGCGGCTCGCCGCCGTGCAGGGCCGAGTCGCCGAGCGCGTGGCCGCCTGGACGCGCGACCTCGAGCGCGCGCAGGAGCGGCTCGACGGCCAGGTCCACCAGGTTTCGGCGCGCCAGGAGCAGCTGATCGCCGCTGCCGAGAAGCGGCTTGGCGAGGAGATGCAGCGGCTGGAGGTGCTCGGCGACGAGCAGCGCCAGCTCGTCGCGCGCCTGCGCTCGGAGCTGATGCAGGCGGCGCGTGACGCGGTCAGCGAGGCGCGCGCCGAGCTCGACGCGCATTCACTCGAGCGGCGGCGCGCGCTCCAGGACGTCGAGGAGCGGCTGCGCGCCCGCGAGAAAGAGCTCGGCGACCGCATCGAGCGCGAAGCGGTCGAGGCGACGCGACGGATCGCCGCGACGCTGCAGGACGTCGAGCGCCGCCAGATCGAGCAGCTCGAGCGGATCATCTCCAGGGCGACCGAGCGCTACTCCGACGCGGCCAACCAGCAGTTCGAGGCGGCGGCGAAGACGGCGCGCGAGCAGGCGGCGAAGCGGCTCGGGCGCGAGCTTGACCGCGCCGTCGAGATGTTTGCGCGCGACTCACAGTCGGCGCTCGCCGAGCGCCTCGCCGAGGTCGGCGACTCCGGCGCGCGGCGGCTCGAGGCGCGGCTGTCGACGATCGCCGAGAACCTCGAGCGCCAGCGCGAGGAGTTCCTCCAGACACTGGAGGGGCGGCTCGGCGAGGCCGAGCGTGACCTCCGCGAGCGCACGCGCTCGGCAATCGCCGACAGCGAGGCGCAGCGCGACGCACTCGAGCGGCGGGTCGCCGAGCTCACGCGCCGCATCGACGCGACGCTCGGCGAGGCCGAGCGACGGCTCGCACCGCTCCAGCAGGACTGAGGCGCCGCTGCGCGAATGTCGCGCCCATGGCAGAGACGCAGCAGACGCCGGTCTCCGACGGCGAGACTGCAAAGGTCACGGGCTGGCGCCTGCACGTGCTGATCGAGGCCGGCTATCCGTTCGAGACGGCCGAGCGGCTAGCCGAGAGCGACGTCGACCTGCACCACGCCGTGGAGCTCCTGTCACTGGGCTGCACGCCCGACGTCGCGGAGAAGATCCTGCTCTGATCTGGCATCCTGGCTCGCGTAAGCGTCGAGCCGCGTCGCCCAGTCGAGGAGCGGAAGGTCTACACCGTGGCCGCGTTCAACCGCGGCGTCGCCGACTTCATCGCCCGCCTGCCCAGCGTCTGGGTCGAGGGCGAGGTCACCGAGCTGCGCCGCCAGGAGCGCTGGCAGAGCGTCTTCTTCACGCTGAAGGACCCCGAGGACGGCGCGTTGCCTCAACGTGACGATGGCGCGCGGCAAGTTCGACGGCCTGCGCCTCGACCTCACCGGCCCGCCCGAGCAGGCGGCTGTGGGTCGGGGGTTAGTGGGCCACGGCGGCGGCCCAGCAGAAGCAGGCGAGTTCGCGGGCGACGGCGACGGTCGCGACGTTGCCGGGTTTACCGCGTGCGCGCAACCGCTGGGAGAGGCGGTGGAGCCGTCGTTGCGCGCGCAGCGCGATCTGGACGACGTGGTCGGGTTGACCGGCGCGCCGGTCGGCGAGCGCGGGGCCGACGCTCGGGCGCACGACGTACTGCCAGGCCGCCTCGACGAGCAGGCGGCGGGCGTAGCCGCAGCCGGTCTTGGTAATCGCCCCCTGGCGGCGGCTCTGGCCGGATTGGTCGAGTGACGGGACGAGGCCGATCCAACCCGCGAGCTGCGCCGGGCGCTGGAAGCGTGTCCAGTCGCCGACCTCGAGCGCCGAGCACGAACGCGGTCAGCGTGTCGATCCCGCGGAAGCAGCGCAAACGACGCACGGTCGCTGCCCACTCGCCCTCGAAGGCGAGCCGCGAGAGCCGCTCATCGAGCGTCTGCTTGCGCGCGATCAACCCGTCGACGGCCGCGAGCGTATCGAGGTAGGCGAGCTCGGTTGCCGCCTGGTCGAAGCGCTGCCCATCGAGCCAGCCACGGTGACGCTTCGTCCACGTGCCGCCGTCGTAGACGCGGCCGTGCAGCAACAGCAGCTTGGAGACGCGGTGGCGGCAACGCATGAGATCGCCGCGCACCTGCTCGCGCGCACGGGTCAGGTGCCGCGCGGCCTCGAACGCCGGCGAAGGCACCGCGACCGGCTTCAGCTGGCCCGCAAGCAACAGCCGCGCCAACAGCTCCGCGTCCTTGCGATCGCTCTTGATCCGATCACCGGGAGCACGGGGCGTCTTCGACGGCGCGACCACATCGACGGACAGCCCGGCCTGCTCGGCAGCGCGACAGAACGCGAACCCGGTCGGACCCGCCTCGTAACAGGCCCTGAGCGGCTGCGGCAGCGCCTGCAACCAGCCGATCACCTCGTCGGCGACAGACGGCGAGCGCGTCCACGTCTTCGGACGGCCGGACTTCTTCGCCGCGCGCGCCGACTTCCGGCTGCGCGCACTGTCGATCGAGCGCTTCGGCCTCGGCGCGCACCTCGCGACGCTCGAGCGGCTGAAGCGCAAGCTCGCCGCGGAGGGGCTCTTCGCCGCCGACCGGAAACGGCCGCTTCCGGTTCTTCCCCGTCGCATCGGCCTCGTCACCGGCAACGACGCGGCCGCGAAGCGCGACGTGCTCACCGCGCTGACGACCCGCTTCCCGCCTGCGAACGTGCTCGTCGCCGAGACGTACGTCCAGGGGCCGCGGGCGGCGCCCGCTCTGGCGACCGCCCTCGGCGACGTGGCGCGCGCCGGCGTGGACGTGATCGTGCTGGCCCGCGGCGGCGGCAGCTTCGAGGACCTGCTCCCGTTCAGCGACGAGCGGCTCGTGCGCGCGATCGCCGCCTGCCCCGTTCCGGTCGTCTCGGCCGTCGGCCACGAGCAGGACACGCCGCTCAGCGACCTCGTCGCCGACGCCCGGGCCTCCACACCCAGCCTGGCCGCGCGCCTGGTGGTCCCCGACCTGGGCGAGCTCCTCGCCCGTCTCGACCGCTCACGCGAAGCGCTCGGCCGCGCGACGTCGGCCGCGCTCACCCGCGACCGCGAGCGCATCGACCGCAGCCGCGGCGCCGTGCACGCCGCCATCCGCGCGCTCGCCGCCGCGCAGGACCGCCGGCTCGAAACGACGCGCGAGCGGCTCGACCGCGCGCCGCGCCTCGACCTCGAGCGGCGGCAGGCCAAGCTCAAGCAGACCGCCGGCCGACTCCGCGCCCTCTCGCCGCGCGCAACGTTGGAGCGCGGCTACGCGATCGTGCACGGGCCGGAAGGCGTCGTCACCGACTCCGGACAGGTCGAGAGCGGCACGGAGGTCAGCGTCGACCTCGCCCGCGGCGGCTTCGGTGCGCGCGTCGAGGAGACCCGGTGAGCGCGCCGCCGAGCTTCGAGGAGGCCCAGCGCGAGCTGGAGTCGATCGTCCAGCGGCTCGAGGCCGGCCAGGTGCCGCTCGACGACGCGATCGCGCTCTGGGAGCGAGGCGAGGAGCTCTACCGGCTCTGCCGCACGCGCCTGGACGCGGCCGAGGGCAAGATCGAGGAGCTGGCCAAGCGCGTCGAGGCACAGAAGCCGTAGCGATCAGCGGGAAAACCTGAATAGAATCCGGCTCCCGTGGCCGCCCCGCCTGAACTGCTGAAGAGTGTCCCGCTCTTCAGCGACCTGCACGGCAGGGAGCTGGACTTGCTGGCCGCGTCCTTCAAGGAGCGCCAATTCGACGCGGGTGACACGATCGCGGCCGAGGGCACCACCGGCATCGGCTTCTTCGTGATCGGCGAGGGTGAGGTAGCGGTGACGGTCCATGGGACGGAGCGCGCCACGCTCGGCCCCGGCGACTACTTCGGAGAGGTCGCGCTCATCGACGACGGCCAGCGCAGCGCCTCGATCGTCGCCAGTACGCCCGTGACGGCATACGGGCTGACCGCGTGGGAGTTCCGGCCGTTCGTGGAGAGCAACGGCAGGGTCGCCTGGAAGCTGCTGCAGACGGTCGCGCAGCGGCTACGCGCCGCCGAGCAGCGCGAGGCCTAGCTCCACCAGGTCCTCCCGCGCCCGCGCCGGGTCGCCGCTGAGCGCCCGGGCCTCGACGCCTGCCGGCACACCCTCGACGACGCCGCCGAAGATGACGCCGCGCACGCCCGCCAACTCGGCGGCGACGAGCACGGCCGCCGGCGCCTTGCCCTCGAACGTGGTCGCATCGACCTGGCCTTCGCCCGTGACGACGAGGTCGGCGCCGTCGAGCGAGAAGCCGGTCAGCTCGAGCACGAGCTCCGCGCCCGGGACGAGCTCGGCGCCGAGCGCCGCGAGGGCCGCCCCGAGCCCTCCGGCCGCGCCGGCGCCGGGGAGCAGCGCGTAGGGCGCGAGGTCGCGCCGCGCCGCCAGCCGCCGCTCGAGCTCCGCGACCGCCGCCGGGTCGGCGCCCTTCTGCGGCCCGAACGCGCGCGCGGCGCCGCGCGGGCCGAGCAGCGGACTGCGCACGTCGCAGGCGACCGTGACCGGCAGCGGGAAGCCGCCGAACAGGGCGAGCAGGCCGCGGCCGCCGTCCACCGTCGCGGCGCCGCCGAGGCAGACGAGCAGCGCGTCCGCCCCATCGTCGATCGCGGCGTGGAGCAGCTCGCCGAGCCCCTGGCTCGACGCTCGCAACGGGTCGCGTTCCTCCGGCGCCACCCGGCCGAGCCCGATCGCCTCGGCCGCCTCCACAACGGCAGTCCCGTCCGGCAGCACGAGCCAGCGCGCCTCGACCGGCCGCCCCAGCGGGTCGGACACTGTCGCGCGGCGCCACTCGCCGGCGAGCGCGACAAAGAGCAGGTCGGCCGTCCCCTCGCCGCCGTCGGCGACGGGCGCCTGCACCGCGTCGGCGCCGGCGCTCCGGAACCCTTCCGCGAGCGCGGCCGCAGCCTCCGTCGCCGGCAGGACGCCCTTGAGCCCCGCCGGGGCGGCGACGGCGCGCACCCGCTAGCGACGGGTGCCGACGGCCACGGCCGCCTCGTGCTCGAGCTCCTCGTCGATGAGCTCCTCCGCGGCCTCGGTCTCGTCGGCCTCCATCCGGCGCAGCACCGCGAATGAGATCCCCTCGCGCGCCAGGAAGATGAGGCCCACCCCGACGCCGACCGACATCTCGATCGCCTGCAGCCCGATCCCGAACGCGAACCCCTGGGCGTACGGGACGCCGTAGGAGCGGAGCGGCAGCGCGACCGCGGCCTGGATCAGCCCGACGTTGCCGGGCCAGAGCGGGAAGATCCCCGCGACGTTCATGAGTACCAGCACGAGCGCGGCGGCCGGCAGCGGCTCGTGGATGTCGAAGGCGCGCATGGCCGTGTAGACGGCAAGGAGCTGCCAGAACCAGCCAAGGGTTTGCAGGAAGATCGCGAGGAGCGCGGCCAGCGGGTTCTTCATCACGCCGAGCCCACGCCGCGCCATCGCGAGCAGGCGCCGCACCGACCCGAGCTCGTCCAGCGAGTGGCTCACGTCCAGCCGCCCGCTGACGATCGCGAACCCGAACATGATCAGGCCAACGCCGGCGACGATGAGCAGGCTCGTGATCGCCCAGTGCGGGATCTTCGCCGTCAGCAGGACGTAGCCGATGAGCATTAGCGACGGAATCACGTCGAAGACGCGGTGTGCGAAGACGGTGCCGAGCAGCGTCGGCGTCGCGCCCTCGGCGCCCGGCATCTTCCGCGTCAGCACGCCCACGCGGGCGAACTCGCCAATCCGTCCGGGCAGCACCGCGTTCGCGAGCAGCCCGATCCCGAAGGCGGAGAAGGTGCGCGAGAACTTCGGCGTGTCCTCCGGGACCGCCTCGCGGATGACCGTCTGCCAGGCGAACGCGCGCGTGACGGCGGAGAGCAGGTTGAAGATGACCGCGGCCACGACCCAGCGGATCTCGACGAGCCGGAACGCGTCGGCGACGGCGCCCCATTCGGGCCCGCGCCAGTAGAGCAGGAAGGCGACCAGCACGAAGAGTGCGATCAGGGCCACCATGCGGGCCCACGGGTTGGCCGCGACCCGCTTCATGCGGCGATCGCCGTCGTCGGTTCGACCTCGAGCACTCGCTCGTAGATGCCGAGGAGCCGACGGGCGATGCCGTCCCAGCCGTAGTGCTCCTGGGCGATGAGGCGCGCGTTCGCGCCGAGAGCGCGGCGGCGCTGCTCGTCGGTGAGCAGCGCGACCAGCGCCTCCGCCAAGCTGTGCGGATCGTCGGGCGGCACCATCAGCCCGGCCTCGTCGCTCATGACGTCCCGGTAGCCGGGGATGTCCGAGGCGACCACCGGCGTCGCGCACGCGAACGCGCGCGTGAGCACCATGCCGAAGCTCTCGCCGCCAAGCGACGGCGCCGCCAGGACCTTCGCCGCGAGCACCTCGCGCGTCAACTCCTCCTGGGAGAGGAAGCCGAGCAGGTCGACGCCGTCGAACTGGGCGCGGGCCATGTGCAGGCGGACGGCGAGCGGGTCGGCGCCGACGATGCGCAACCGGGCGCCGGTACGCGCATGCACGTCCGGCCAGGCACGGAGCAGCACGGCCAGGCCCTTGCGCCGCTCGTGGCGGCCGACGAAGAGCACGCTGTGGGCGCGGTTGCCGGGGTCGGCCTGCGGCGGGATGAGCACCCCGTTCGGGATCACCTCGTAGTCGCCGGGCGCGTAGAGCTGCGCCATCGCCCGCGCCGACTCCGAGACGGCGATGCGCGCGTCGACGCGGTCGAGCAGGAAGCCCCAGAGCGGGACGCCGATCCGCGCCCAGCGTTTGCTCCCCGACGCGTGGAACGTCGTCACGATCGGGCAGGTCGCCTGGGCGAGCGTCGCGACGCCGATCACGGGCGCGAGCGGCTCGTGCACGTGCACGAGGTCGAACTGCTCACGCTCGAGCGTGCGCGCGATCCGCCCGACGGTGCGCGGGCTGAGCACGATGTTCGGGAGTGAGCCGTTCGCCGGCACGATCACCGACCGGCCGACCGGGATGACGTCGGGCGGGGGCGAGCCACCCCGCCCCAGGCGGGGGTGGAGAGCGCGCGTGAAACTCCCGACGGGGTCGTTGCCCATGATCGTCCGGGTCTCGATCCCCAACCGGCGCAGGGCGTCCGCCTGCAGCTCCGCGTGCTCGACGACCGCACCCCAGAACGACCAGGAGTACGGGACGACGATCCCGACCTTCATCGCGACAAGTCTAAGGGGCGCCCGTACGTAGACTCGACGGATGGTGGACGGCCTCGCGGAGCTGCACACCCACCTCGGCGGCTCGGTGTCGTCCGACATCCTCTGGAGCCTCGCGCACGAGCAGGGCATCGCGCTGCCGGTGAAGGACTACTGGGAGTTCGACCGGCTCGTCACGGTCTCGGATCCGCGCGGCGTGCCCGACCTCGACGCGCTGAACGCGATCTACGAGTGGACGGAGCTGATCCAGTCGAGCCCGCTCGCGGTCGAGCGCTCGGTGCACGCGGCGATCGGCGGCGCCTACCGGTCGCAGGGCATCACGACGCTCGAGCTGCGCTTCAACCCCATGAAGCGAAACCGGGGCGGCGAGCGCGACCTTGACCACATCATCATGGCCGCTACGCGCGGCCTCGACCGCGCGAGCCTCGAGTACCCCCAGGTGCGGGTCGGGCTGATCCTGATGATGGACCGCACCTTCACGGAGCGGCAGAACGCCGTGATCGTCGAGAAGGCGATCCGCTACACGTCGCGCGGCGTAGTCGGCATCGACATCGCCGGCCCGCGGCCGGGCGGCGAGCGCTACCGGTACGCGGAGCTCGCGCCGCTCTTCGACGAGGCGCGCGACGCCGGCCTCGGCGTGACCATCCACGTCGGCGAGGAGGGCGGCAAGCACGGCGTCTCCGAGCTGGCCGAGGTGATCGAGACGCTGCGGCCTGACCGGATCGGGCACGGGATCCTCGCGGCGCGCGAGCCCGCGCTGATGGACGCGCTGCGCGCGGCCGGAATCGTCCTGGAGATCTGCCCAACTTCGAATTTGCTGACCAAGGCGCTGCGCGACGAGAACCAGGTGCGCTCGACGTTCCGCGCGTTCGCCGAAAACGGGGTCGCCTTCACGATCGCCACCGACGGGCCGGAGATGATGCGGACGCACCTGCGCGACGAGCTCGAGCTCCTGCTGCGAATCGGCGCGCTGGATCAGGACGAGATCGACGAGGCGAACCGGCGCGGGCACGAGGCTGCGTTCGTTGGCAAGACGGCCGTGCCGGCGCGAGCGTAGTCCGAGAAATACTCCCTTCGGACAATAGGCGGGGGCGCGAGACGGAGGTAGCGTCGCTGCATGGACGCAACCCTGGTGAACGGCAGGCCGGCGTTGACAACGCGGCAGCGGCAGGTCGTCGAGCTGATCGCCGCCGGATGCTCGAATGAGGAGATCGGCTGCCAGCTCGGGATCTCCCCCCGGACCGTGAAGGCGCACTGTGACGTGCTGCGACAGAAGCTGGGCGTGTCGCGACGCCGGCACATCCCGGCCGCGTACCGCACGCTGACGGGCGACGACCCGCTCGCGGCGGTCTCCGGCCCTGCTGCAACCGCCTGAGGCAGCCCGGCGCCGCCGGGCTGCCTCGCGGTGACGCCTCGCCCCGCGCAACCAAGCGGTTTAGGCTCCGCGCGGGAGGAACAATTGGCGGCAACAGAGCGGGAGGCGCCCGCCGAAGGCGGGCACCTGATCAAGCGTCCGCGGCTGACGCGGATACTGGACGAGAGCAACGCGCGAATAATCCTGCTCGTCGCGCCCGCGGGCTACGGAAAGACCACGCTCGCGCGGGAGTGGCTCGAAGGCAAGCCCCACGTCTGGTATCGGGCTTCTTCGGCGGACGCTGACGTGGCCGCGTTGGCTGTTGGGCTGGCGAGTGCGGCGGCCGAGCTGGTGCCCGGCGTGGATCGGCGCATCCGCCAGCGCGTACGAGCGGCGCGGGATCCTGAGCGCGAGGCCTCGGCGCTCGCTGAGCTCGTTGCCGAGGACGTCGGCGAACTCCCGGACGACGCTTGGATCGCCATCGACGATTACCAGTTCATCGCGCAGACCTCACCGCCGACGAGTTCCGTGGCTGCGCTCCTTGACGCGACTTCCTGGCGTTTCTTGGCGACTAGCCGCGTGCGCCCATCGTGGGCGCGAGCGCGTCGAGTCGTTTATGGCGGAGTCGTCATCCTCGGTCGGGACGAGCTCGAAATGACGGATGCCGAGGTAAGCAAGACGGTCGGTCACACCCGAGCTCAGGTGCCGACGCTCTTCGAAAACGCAATGGGCTGGCCCGCAATCGTCGGACTCGCGGCACGCGTCGGGCCCGCGCGTCTGGAAGGACATACGCTGCCGGCGACCTTCATGATTTCTTTGCCGAGGAGCTCTGGCACTTCCTCGACGAAGAAACACGCTGGAAGCTGGCCCAGGTCGCGCTCGCCGCACCATCGCGAAAGCCATAGCCGAGTCGCTCCTTGGCGAACGGCGACCGATCTGCTCGAGACGACAATCGGTCGGATGGCTGACGCGCGATCCCGTGCGACATCGTCATCCACCCGCTTCTCGCGCGATTCTTGCGACAACGTTCGAGACGTATCCGGCGGGCATTCGCCCGATGCGATTCATCGAGCTCATCCGCGTCCTCACGGAGGAAGGAGCAATGGGATCAGGCGATGGGACTTGCACTGGATGCCGATCCGATCGCGTGTTACGCACGTCCTTGAGCAGTCCCTTGAGCGGCTCCTGAGTACTGGACGACTACCGACGATCGAGCGATGGCTCGATCTTGCTGAAGCGATAGACACATCGAGTCCCCCGTGCTACGATCTTGCGGCCGCAGAGGTTTCGTTCAGGCGTGGCGACTATGCACCGCGCAGGAGTTCTGGCACGGGCCGCCGCTTCAGAATCCGGTTCTCCGGCCTTTCGCGTCGGAGCCTGAATACCGCCGGACATAGCGCGAGGCGACTCGACGACCTCGGATCGGCGCTAGATCTCTACGGCGAAGCACGCAACCTTGCAGCTGATGAGACGTCGCTCAGAGAAGCAGTTATCGGCGAAATCCTGACCAGCCTGGAGCTCGGCTCGGCTGAACGGGCGACTTTGCTCGCCCATCTCCCGGCGGACGATGGATTCGGCGTGAATCGCCTCCGTCGGGTCACCGTTGAAGGCCAGATCGCGCTCTGGCTTGGTGGCCTTGACGCGGCAATCACGACAACGACGTGGTCGCCTCTGCTCGTGGGTCAGGTCGAAGACCCTCTCGCACGCACCGCATTTCTCCATACGCGTGCGTATCTGCTCGCAGGAGCGGCGCACTATCGGGCGGCGCTCGAGACATGCGCCGCTTTGGAGGGCGAGGCCAGGGAGTATCGCATCGACTTTGCTGTGCTCGAATTCTGGCTCCCTCGTGCGACTGCCGAAGCCGGCCTACGAAACTTCAGCTTCGCTCGCCGTCTTGCCCAGGAGAATCTGCCGTCCGGAATCCGGATCGCGACGATTCACCCTCGTGAATGCCGCGGGCTCGCCGCACGAATCGAAGTTCGGCCGCCTCGCGGGTCATCCCGCCTTTTCGATCTGGGCTCGACAACAATCTTGCGCCGGAATTTACGGCGAATATGTCCTGTCGCTGGCACTGGCCGAGGCTGCCTCCGGGCGCCCCGCACGAGCTCGCGCGTTGAAGGTAGGCAGCTGCACACGTCCGCCACGTGACACTGAAACTGAAGTATTGAGCCGTGGGTCGAGGCGACTCTACGGCCGCCCGAATCCTGAGCTTGTGTCGAGCGCCTTTGAGCTGACGCTCGCGCGTGGGCTACATCGACTCGTTGTCGTCGCTTATCGGGGCTGCCCTCATTACTGCGACGCTCGCAGCCAATGAACGCCGTACCGCGAGCACCTAGTGTTAGATCCTCGTCGCGCAACGATGTCGAGATCGCTCAGGCCTCGAACTCACGTTCGCGGGATGCCAGCGGCAGCGCCCTCTGACGAAGCGGGAACGGGAAGTTTACGGGCTGATGGTTGAAGGCCTATCGAACCGGGCGATCGCGGCGCGATTGTTCATTACTGAGTCGACCGCGAAGCTTCACGTTCGCCACATCCTCGAGCAAGCTATCGGCCCGATCGCGTGCCGAAGCCGTCGCTAAGTGGAGAGACGTCCTAGATCGCGGACGCCTAGGAAGCCAGTGCAACGGGCCTCTCCTCGCGACTGGCTACAACAGGTTCACTCGGCCCCGACCCTCGGCCTGCAAGATAATGGGGTTCGCCCGATCCAGCACGGCGTCGAATGCGGCAACGATATCCGGGTCAAATTGTGCGTCCTGACTTTCGCGAAGCCGACGCCGTGCCTCCTCGCCAGGCAGCGCGGCACGGTAAGGACGATGGAGGTCATAGCGTCATACGCGTCCGCCACCGCAAGGATGCGAGAGATCATCGGTATCGACTCCTCGCCCGCGAGCTTGTCCGGATAACCGCACCGTCCCAGCGTTCGTGATGGTGGCGAACGATGATCGCGATCTCTGCGTAGTCCTCAACTTTGACGAGGATCCGCTGACCGATCGCGGAGTGCTCCTCCATCTGCCGGCGTTCCTCAGGCGTTAGGGCCCCCGGCTTTTCAAGCAGCCCGGGCGCGAGCCCGATCTTGCCGATGTCGTGAACGAGCCCGCAAAGATCTACGAGTTGCTGCTCGCTGCTGCCCCAGCCCATCTCCGCCGCAATGTCCCGCGCATACATCGCAACTGCTTCGGAGTGGCCAGCCGTGTAACGGTCACGCGCGTCAAGCGTCGCGACAAGCGCCACGGCAAATGAGAGATTCGCACGCTCAAGCCGCTCGTTCGCAGTCTCGAGAGACGTCAGCGCCTCCTGCTGCTTTCGTGTCACGGCGAACAATCGGTGGGCGGCCATGCGCGGGGATGAAGAACAAGAGCCGCAGTCCATGGCGTCACCGCGACATACGCGTAGGCGAGGAATGCCACTGCGGCACCGTAGATCGGGATGCCAGCGGCCGCGACCTTGGCGATCGCACGCACGGCGTCCCACGCATCCTCGGTTCCGCGGACACGCAGGGTCGCATAGGTTAGGCCGCTGTTCATAGCCAGACTCGTCGTCATCGCAAGTGCTGTCGCGGCGACGATTGTCAAGGGCTTGTCGTTACGCAGAACAAGTTAGCGGCCCAGCCGCCCGTCACCGGCCATCATTACGCGCTCAGATGTCCAGACGAGCCAACGAGGTAAGACCGATCGACCGCCTCGCCGCCGCATTCGGCGAAGACCGGAAACTCGATCAGCATCGTGGCCGCTCGCGACGCGGCCCGCCGCGAGAGGGTCCGAATACCACCTGAACGAAGACGAGCGGAAGGAATGCGACCGAGACCTGGGTTCTCGCGCTCGCGGAAATCGTCTCGCGCTCTACGGCGATCGACACCAAGGCGAACAGGATCGAGGGCCACGCGGCATCCGTGCGGTGCTCAACGGTATGCCGTTGGCGCCCAGCAGAGCGATGAGGCAACGATGGCCGCCGCGGCCACCGCCAAGGCGCTGCGTAGGCGTCGAGGCGATCAACCTGCCAACGCCCATCGACTCGCTGCTCTTGTAAACGGGTCGGATACATGTTACAATCGCTCTGCCGTCAGTCCACTAAAGGAGTTGCTCATGCGTTTCCGCCTGTTCGCCGCACTTGGCAGCCTGCTCGCGACTGGCTGCGCTTGTCGGCATGGGTCGGGGCTGGTAAATCCAGACCGCAGCTTGGGTTGACCGCTGGCACGTAGCCTCCCCCCTTTGGGGGATCCGCGTGCCGGCGGCAACTGCTGAGGCCTAACCCGGCTAAGTGATAAGGCCGCGGCGAAAGCCGACGGCAACTGCGTGTGCCCGCGAACGGGCCTGCAGCTTGGCCAGCAGGTGGCGGACGTGCGACTTGACCGTCTCCTCCGAGAGGAACAGGCGAACGCCGATCTCCCGGTTGACGAGGCCGTCGCAGATCAGCTGCAGCACCTCGATCTCGCGCGGCGTGGGCTCCTGCTCCAGCTCCTTCAGCGGCGCGGCGAACGGGATGATCGCCGCCGTTGAGCCTTCTTCATCGGCTCCTCGGCGTGCGGCCACCTCGTCGAAGCGACGCGAGTGGTCCATATAGCGGGAGAGGATCTCCTTGCGCTCAGCAGCGTCCACGCCTTGCGTATCGGCCTTGGCGGAGGCGCGCTTTAGGCGAGTCCCATCCCCCATACCAGGGGAATCACGCGTTTCTGAGGCCTAGCTGTACCGTTAGTCGGTACGCATGCGCCACGCGGGGTCGAGCGGCGCCTCTTGAATCCCTGGATCGAAGACCGTCGCGACCTCGTGCGGCCGGATCTCGCCGCCCTTGATCCGCTCCGCCCAGTGGCACGCGACGGTGTGGCCGGAAGCCAGCGCGCGCAGCTCCGGCGCCTCGTCCTTGCACCGCGTCGGCTGCACGTACGGGCAGCGTGTGTGGAACCGGCACCCCGGCGGCGGGTTCGCCGGGCTCGGTAGGTCGCCGGCGAGCAGGATCGTCTCGCGCCTCTCCTCGACCTCCGGATCGGGGATCGGCACCGCCGAAAGCAGCGAGATCGTGTACGGGTGCAGCGGGTTGTCGTACAGCTCGTCCGAGGGTGAGATCTCGACGATCGTCCCCAGGTACATCACGGCGATCCGGTCCGAGATGTGCCGGACGACCGCCAGGTCGTGGGCGATGAAGAGGTACGTGAGCGCGAACTCCTGCTGGAGGTTCTCGAGCAGGTTGATGATCTGCGCCTGGATCGAGACGTCCAGGGCCGACACCGGCTCGTCGGCGACGATGAAGTCCGGGTTCACCGCGAGGGCCCTGGCGATGCCGATGCGCTGGCGCTGCCCGCCCGAGAACTCGTGCGGGTAACGCGATGACGCGTCCGCGGGCAGCCCGACCGTCTGCAGCAGCTCCCGCACGCGCGCGCTCGCCTGCTTGCCCGACGCGAGCCCATGCACCTTGAGCGGCTCGGCGATCATGCGGCCGATGCTGTGGCGCGGGTTCAGCGACGCGTACGGGTCCTGGAAGATGACCTGCATCCGCCGCCGCAGCTCGCGCAGGTCGTGCTCCTTCAGCTTCGTGATGTCCTGCCCGTCGAAGATGATCTTCCCGTCGGTGATGTCGTAGAGCCGGAGAATCGCGCGGCCGACCGTCGACTTCCCGCAGCCCGACTCGCCGACCAGGCCGAGCGTCTCGCCGCGGCGCACCTCGAAGGTGACGCCGTCCACTGCCTTGATGTCGCCCACGTGCCGGTCGACGAGCGTGCCGCTCTTGATCGGGAAGTGAACCTTGACGTCCTCGAGCTGGACGAGCGCGCTGTTCGAGCTCATCCGGCGACAAGCTCGGCCCGGTCGCGCGCCCACGCGTCCTCGGGAACCGGGTTGAAGCAGGCGACGGCGTGGCCGGGCTCCACCTCGACGAGCGGCGGCACCTCCTGGCGGGAGAGGTCGACCTCGAAGCGGCAGCGCGGCTGGAACGGGCAGGCGGCTGGCGGCGACAGCATGTTGCGCGGCGCCCCCGGAATCGGCTGCAGGCGCCCGCCCCGCGCCGCGTCGAGCCGCGGCACGCTCTGCAGCAGGCCGAGCGTGTACGGGTGCCGCGGACGCGCGAAGAGCTGCTTCGCCGACGCCGTCTCCACGAACATGCCGCCGTACATCACGTTCACGCGCTCGCACATGCCGGCGACGACGCCGAGGTCGTGCGTGATCAGGATCAGCGCCGTCCCGCGCTCGGTGACGAGCTCGCGCAGCAGGTTGAGGATCTGCGCCTGGATGGTCACGTCGAGCGCCGTCGTCGGCTCGTCGGCGATCACCACCTTCGGCTCGCAGGCGAGCGCCATCGCGATCATCGCCCGCTGGCGCATCCCGCCCGAGAACTGGTGGGGGTAGTCCTTGAGCCGCGCCTTCGGGCTCGGGATCCCGACGCGGTCGAGCAGCTCGGCCGTCCGCGAGAGCGCCTCCTTCTTGCTCAGGTCGAGGTGCGTCTGGAGCGCCTCGCGGATCTGCCGCCCGATCGTGAGCACCGGGTTCAGGCTCGTCATCGGGTCCTGGAAGATCATCGCGATGTCCTTGCCGCGGAGCGACCGCATCGAGCGGTCGGAGAGGCGGACGAGGTCGCGCCCCTGGTACTTCGCCGAGCCGGCGACGACGCGGCCCGCGCGGGGCAGCAGGCCGAGCGCGGCGAGCGCGCTCACGCTCTTGCCGGAGCCGGACTCGCCCACGATGGCCGAGCGTGTCGCCCGGGTTGACCGCGTAGGAGACGCCGTTGACGGCGTAGATGTTCCCGCGGCTCGTCCAGAACTCGACGCGCAGGTTGTCGACCGCGAAGAGCGGCTCGTCGGTGGCGGCGCTAGACACGGCCTCGCAGCTTCGGGTCGAGCGCCTCGCGCAGGCCGTCGCCGATCAGGTTGAACGCGAGCACCGAGATCAGGATCGCGACGCCGGGGATGATCGCCAGGAACGGAGTCGACACGAGGTAGTCGTTCGCGCGCGTCAGCATCGACCCCCACTCCGCCGTCTTCGGATCGGCGAGCGCCAGGCCCAGGAAGCCGAGGCCGGCGACGTCGATGATCGCCGTCGCCATCGACAGCGTCGCCTGGACGATGACAGGCGAGATGGCGTTCGGGATGACGTGCGAGACGAGGATGCTCGGGCTGCGCACGCCGACGGCGCGCGCGGCGAGGACGTAGTCGCTCTCGCGCTGCGCCAGGATCGACCCGCGCAGGAGGCGGGCGAAGATCGGCACCTGGACGATCCCGACGGCGAGCATCACGTTCCGCAGGCCCGGGCCGAGCAGCGCGACAAGGCCGATCGCGAACAGGAAGCCGGGGATCGCCAGCATGATGTCCATGCAGCGCATGATCACGGAGTCGATCTTGCCGCCGATGAAGCCGGCCAGCGAACCGAGAAGCAGGCCGATCGAGAGCCCGATCGACACGGTGACCACGCCGACGAGCAGCGAGATGCGGGCGCCGTACACGATGCGCGCGAATTCGTCGTACGCGTTCGTGTCGACGCCCAGCCAGTGGTTGCGCGACGGCCCTGTCGGGAACCCGCCGTGGAGCGCCGTGTAGTCCGGCTGGTCCGGCGCGTGCTGCGCCAGCACGGGCGCGAAGATGGCGGAGAGGACGATCACGCCGACGAAGAACAGGCCGACCATCGCGCCCGGGTTCCGCACGAACCTGTGCATCGCGTCGCGCCACAGCCCGGTCGGCTGCTCGAGGGTGATCTCGGCGGCTTCGAGCTGGGCGATCGACACGGCTAGCTGTACCGGATCCGCGGGTTGATGACGGCGTACGAGATGTCGACGATCAGGTTCACGAGCACGAAGACGACCGCCAGGAACATGATCCCGCCCTCGAGCACCGGATAGTCCCGGTTCCCGATGCCGTCGGCGAGCCATGAGCCCATCCCCGGGTAGGCGAAGACCGTCTCGGTCAGCACCGCGCCGGAGAGGAGCAGACCGACCTGGAGGCCGAGGACGGTGGTGATCGGCAGGAGCGCGTTGCGGAGCACGTGCCGCCGGTCGACCTCGCGCGGTGGCAGTCCCTTCGCGCGTGCGGTGCGCACGTAGTCCTCGTTCTGGACGTCGAGCACCGACGCGCGCGTGATGCGCGTGATGATCGCGAGCGGGATCGACCCGAGCGCGATGGCGGGCAGGAGCAGGTGCTTGAACGTGTCCCAGAACGCGGTCGGGTCGCGCTCGATGATCGCGTCCAGCAAGTAGAAGTTCGTCGGGTGCTGGCGCGTCGCGAGGATGTCCTCGCGGCCGACGGTCGGCAGCCAGCCGAGCCGCACCGAGAAGACGTACTTGAGGATGATCGCGAGGAAGAAGACGGGGATCGAGACCCCGAACAGTGATAAGAAGAGCGTCGCGTGGTCCGCGGTTCCTCCGTGCCGCTTCGCCGCGAGGAACCCGAGCGGGATGCCCAGCGCGGTGGCGAAGATCATCGCCATCGACGCGAGCTCGATGGTGGCCGGGAAGCGCACCTTGATCTCGTCCACGACCGTCCGCCGGGTGGCGATGCTCGTGCCGAGGTCGCCCTCGAGCAGCGAGCGGACGTACTTCACGTACTGAATCGGCAGCGGCTGGTTGAGGCCGAACTGCTCCTTGTACTGCTTGACCAGCGCCGGCGTCGAGCGCTCGCCGAGCAGCGGCGTCCGTCGGCCCTCCCGGGAGGTTGTGCACCCAGAAGAAGATCGAGGACCGAGACCCCGAAGAGAATCGGGATGAGAGCCAGCAGCCGGCGAACGACGAAACGCAGCATGTCGCTCGCCGGCTGTTCTAGCTCAGCTTCCTACTGGCCGCCGACCGAGGTGTTGCCGAACCACACGCCACCCGTGGGGGTCGCGACGAGGTCCGCCACCTTCTTCTGCGCGCCGAGCGCCGGCGTCGCATTCACGTACGGCACGGCCGGGACGGACTTCGAGAGCAAGATGCTCGCCTTCTGGTACATGGCGGTGCGCTTGGCGAGGTTGGTCTCGTCCGCAGCCTTCTGCAGCAGCGTCTGGATCTGGTTGTTCCTCCAGCCGAACTGCGGGCTGAACGTCTTGAAGAACGTCCCGACGAAGTTGTCGGGATCGCCGAAGTCGCCCGTCCAGCCGATGAGGTTCAGGTCACCGGCCGTCCCGGCATTCACCTTCGAGACGTAGTCCGGGCGCCACGGCGCACTCTTCACCGTGACCTTGAAGCCCGAGTTCTCGAGGCTGGCGGCAAAGGCCTGGAAGTTCCGCTGCGGGTCCGGCATGTACGGCCGGGACACGCCCGTCGGATACCAGAACTCGACCGGGACCGGAAGGGTCAGGCCGGCCTGCCGCAGCAGGGCCTTCGCCTTGTCCGGGTCGTACGGGTACTTCGTGACCTTGTTCGTCCAGCCGAAGAGGCCCGGCGGGAGGAACTGGTCCGCGACCTTGCCGGTGCCGTAGTAGAAGTTCTTCACCACGGACTGCCGGTCGAGGCCGTAGGCCACGGCCTGGCGCACGAGCTTGTTGTTGAACGGCGCGTGCGCCGAGTTGATCGTCACGTAGGCGACGTTGAACGCCGGCCGCTTGATGACCTTCAGGTTGCTGTTGCCGACGATGGTCGGCACGTCCTGCGGCGCCGCCAGGTCGTACGCGTTCACGTCACCGGTCTGCAGCGCCTGCAGCCGGGCCGTGTTCGCGGAGATCGGGCGGATGATCAGCCGGTCGAGCTTCGCCTTCGGGCCCCAGTAGCTCGGGTTCTTCGCTTCGAGCTCGAGCTTCTGGCCGATCGTCCACGAGACGAACTTGTACGGGCCGGTGCCCGTCGGGTGGCTGAACCCGTACGAGCCGGTCGCCTTGAACGCGCCGTTCGAGATCGTGCCCTGGTCGGCGCCGTACTTGTTCATCGCCGTCGGGCTCTGCATCGCGAACGCCTGCAGCACGAGCCAGTTGATGAACGTGCCCGTCGCGTGGGTCAGGTTCACGGCCGCCGTCGTGGTGCCCTTCGCGGCGCAGCTCTTGTACAGCGGCGAGGAGAGCGTCGAGCTCCCGTTCTTCTTGAAGCCGCCGAACGCTGCCTGGTAGTAGTAGGTCGCGCCGGCGTCCTGGAACGGGCCCGTCCAGTTGTACCAGCGGTTGAAGTTCGCGCAGACGGCCTTGGCGTTGAACGGCGTGCCGTCCGTGAACTTCACGCCCGGGCGCAGCGTGAACGTCCAGGTCTTGCCGGCGTTGGACGGCGTCCACTTCGTCGCCAGGTCGGGCACGAGCTGGAGCGTGCCCGGCTTGAGCTTCACCAGCGTCTCGAACATCTGCTCCGTGGCCCGGAACGACTCGCCGTCAGAGACGAGCCCCGGATCCAGCAGCGTCGGGTCCGCGGCACCGGCAAACACGAGCGTGCCGCCCGCATGCGTGCTCCTGACGGCAGCCGTTGCCGTCGCTGCCAGCACGGCAGCGAGCACGACCCCGATCAGGAGGTGTAGTCCTTTACCCCTCACAAACTCACTCCTTTCGCTTCCTCCATGCCTGCTCCGCGAGAGAGCGGCAAGTATTAAGAAGATGTGACGCTGCGGCAAGCCTGCGGTTAGTTAAGCGTAGAAATGAACAGCCGTTGCGGAGGCGGCCCCGAGCAGGCCGCCTCCGCGGTGAGGCTGGTTTTTCGCGCTGTTCTAGGCCGCTGCGACGGAGATCATGTCGCGCAGCGCCGAGAGCCGGGCAAGCGCCTGGGCCTCGAGCTGGCGGACACGCTCGCGGGTGAGATCGAGCTCGTGGCCGATGGCCTCGAGCGTCCACGGCTCACCCTCGAACCCGAAGCGGAGCTCGAGGATGCGGCGCTCCCGCTCGGGCAGCGCGTCCAGCGCCTTGCGGACGCCCTGGCGGCGGAGCGACTCCTCGGCCTCGTCGAACGGGTCGGCGGCCTCGCGGTCGGCGAACAGGTCCCCGAGCTCGCCCTCGTCGTCTGCGCCAACCGTCTGGTTGAGCGACACCGACGCGTGCGCGGCCCCGAGTGCCTCGTCGACGTGCTGCATCGGCAGCCCCGTCGCCTCGGCCAGCTCGTCCTTCGTCGCCTCGCGGCCCAGCTCGACCTCGAGCCGGCGGGCGGCGCGGCTCAGCTTCTGCTGCCGCTCGACCACGTGCACCGGCACGCGGATCGTCCGAGCGTGATTCGCCACGGCGCGCTGCACCGACTGGCGGATCCACCAGGTCGCGTAGGTCGAGAACTTGAACCCGCGGCGCCAGTCGAACTTCTCGACGGCACGGTTCAGCCCCAGCGTCCCCTCCTGGATCAGGTCCAGGAACGGCACGCCCAGGCCGCGATAGCCCTTCGCGATCGACACGACCAGGCGCAGGTTCGACTCGATCATCCGCCGCTTGGCGGTGACGTCGCCGCGCTCGATCGCCTTCGCGAGCGTGACCTCCTCGGCGGCGGTCAGCAGCTTGTGGCGGCCGACGTCGGCGAGGAAGAGCTGCAGGCTGTCAGCGGCGCCCGGCAGCACGTCCGCCGGGTCCGGGGCAGACGACTCCGCCGGGGCCGCGGCTTCCTTGGCCGCCGGCGCCTCGGGCGCAGCCGCCACCGGCTCGCCAATCTCCAGACCGATTGCCTCGAGCTCGCGCGTCAGCTGCTCGAGGTCGTCCTCGGCCAGTTCGTGCTCGAGTGCAAGCGCCTCGAGCTCCGCGGGCTCGACGAACCCGCGCTCTTCTGCGGCCACCACCATCGTGCGGCCAGCTTCACTTTCCAGCAACTCGTGCAGTTGATGCTGAGTCAAGTGCTTCTCAACGTCCTTTCAGTCGCGGGTTCGGGGGTTCCCACTCTACGACGTTCTTCGGCTGCCTTGGTTCTGGACTTTGGCTCGATTGGGTGAAACTTTCGTGAACGTCTCACACAGGCTGAACTTCGCCCCTGCGACTAGAACGGATGCCACCGCCTGCCTATTCCGCCCGCGCACTGCCCGGTCCGCGGGGAACGACGGCACTGACGCCTTCCTACCACTCTCAGACGTCCCCGTGTGAAAGGAGTTTGTTACGGCCGGGTGAAGGGCCGCTCGGAGCGAACTATTCCGCCGCGACGGGGCGGCGGCGGCGGGCCGGTGCGGGCTCGGCGCCGTTGGCGTCCGCAGCGTCCGCGGCCCCCGGGTCCGGTGTGGGCGATCGTCTCCTCGTCCGGCGGGGTCGGCCGCGGCTGCCTGGCCCACTCCTCGTCGAACTCGACGCGCCACTTGCCCTCCTCGTTCTGGACGAGCTCGAGCTTGGCGCTGAAGGCGCGGCCCGAGCGCCCGCGAAAGCCGGTCACCGCCTTCTCGGTGCGGCGCTTCTCCATCAGCTCCTTGACGATCGTCGGCGTCAGGGTCTTGCCGGCCTTGTTCTTCCAGATCACGAAGCCGCAGCCCGGGTCGTCCTTCGACCAGCACGAGTAGCCCTTGCGGTTCTCGATCACGTCGCGGCCGCAGATCGGGCAGGGGCCGAGGTTGGCGCGCTCGATCTTGACGTCCTTCAGCTTGTCGAGCTCGCCCACGGTCTCGGTCGTGAACTTGACGATGTCCTCGATGAACGCGGGGCGGCTGTCCTTGCCCTGCTCGATCTCGCCGAGCCGGTGCTCCCAGTTGCCGGTCAGCTCGGCCGAGGTCAGCTGGTGGTCGCCGAGCAGCCGGATCACCTGGACGCCCTTCTCGGTCGCGTGCAGGGCGCGGCCCTCGCGCTCGATGTAGCCGACCGTGATCAGCCGCTCGATGATCGCCGCGCGCGTCGCCGGAGTGCCGATGCCGGAGTCCTTCATCGCCTCGCGCAGCTCGGCGTCGTCGATGTCCTTGCCGGCCGTCTCCATCGCACCGAGGAGCGAGGCCTCCGTGAAGCGCCGCGGCGGCTGCGTCTCCTTGCGGAGCGACGTCGACCTTCTTCGTCTCGACGGTCTCGCCGTGCTCGAGGCGCGGCAGCTGCTGGTCGCCGCCGGTGTCGTCCTCGGCGCCGCCGCTCGGCCGCGCCTCCTCGCCGTAGACCTCGCGCCAGCCGGCCGTGATCGAGCACGCGCCCGCTGGTGCGGAAGACGTGCTCCTCGACCGTCGTCTCCACGCGCGTGCGCTCCCAGACCGCCTCCGGGAAGAAGACGGCGAGGAAGCGCTTGGCGACAGGTCGTAGATCCTGCGCTCGTCCTCGCCCATCTTCTCGAGGTCGTGCTCGGAGCGGGTCGGGATGATCGCGTGGTGGTCGGTCACCTTCGCGTCGTTGACGACGCGGCCGAGCGGCAGCTCCTCGAGCGCCGGTCACGTATTCGCGCCGCCTTCGCGTACTGCGGGTTCTGGCCGACGAGCTCGGCGGTCGGCCGGATCTCCTCGACGAGGTCGCCTGACAGGTACCGCGAGCTCGTGCGCGGGTAGGTGATCGCCTTGTGCTCCTCGTAGAGGCGCTGCGCGGCCTGCGAGCGTGCGGCGCGCCGAGAACCCGAAGAGCGTGTTCGCGTGGCGCTGGAGCGAGGTCAGGTCGTAGAGCAGGTCCGGGCTGCTCCCGCTCCTCCTTCTTCTCGAGCTTGGTGATCGTGCCGGGCTTGTCGCGCGTCGCCGCGACGACCTTGTTCGCCTCCTCCTCGGGCAGGCGCTTGCCGCCGAGGTAGCGCGCGGTGTAGTCGCCCTTCGCGGCGCCGAAGAGCCCCTCGACGAGCCAGTACGGCTCCGGCACGAAGGCGCGGATCTCCTCCTCGCGGCGCGCGACGAGCGCGAGCGTCGGCGT
Source organism: uncultured Thermoleophilia bacterium (assembly GCA_963710465.1). GTDB lineage: Bacteria > Actinomycetota > Thermoleophilia > Gaiellales > Gaiellaceae > JACVRM01. The sequence goes on along the minus strand of CAVQAQ010000014.1, from coordinate 114,482 downwards.
CTGGACGCGGCCGAGCGAGACCGCGCCGTCGAAGGCGGCGCGCAGGCGGATCGACGCCGCGCGCGTCGCGTTCATGCCGACCAGCCAGTCGGCCTCGGAGCGCGAGCGGGCCGCCGCCTCGAGCGTGCTCCATCTCCTCGCCCGGGCGCAGCTGCTCGAACGCCTCGCGGATCGCCTTGGCCGTCATCGACTGCAGCCAGAGCCGCTGCACCGGCTTCTTCACCTTCGCGGTCTCGTAGACGTACGCGAAGATCAGCTCGCCCTCGCGCCCGGCGTCGCAGGCGTTCACGACGCCCTCGACGTCCTCGCGGGCCATCAGCCTGTGGATCAGCTTCAGCTGCTTCTCCGACTTGCCGTCGATCGGGTGCAGCCGGAACTTCTCCGGGACGATCGGCAGGTCGGCCATCCGCCACTTCTTGAACTTGGTGTCGTACTCCTCGGGCGCGGCGAGCTCGACAAGGTGGCCAACGGCCCAGGTCACGACCCAGTCGTCCGACTCGAGGTAGTTGTCCTCTTTCTTGAAGGTGCCTGGCAGCGCCGACGCGATGTCGCGGCCGACGGACGGTTTCTCTGCAATAACGAGGGTCTTCACGCGGCTGAGGGTAGCGCAGGGGTTGCAGGCTGACGGTTCAACGGCCCGATCTCGTCACAGGGACGCTACGGTGCCGCCTCGTGCACGTCTCGAAGGCGTACCTCGCGATCGGAGTCCTGAGTTGGCCGTTGCTGAGAGGACTCCTCCGCGTGACTCCACGGGGGAAGGAGAACCTGCCGCAAGGGTGGATTCGTCCTGTCGGCCAACCACCACTCGAACGTCGACCACTGGGCGCTCGGCTTCCCGCTCTTCCCCGACCGCCAGGTGCGGTTCATGGGCAAGGCCGAGCTGTTCAAGCCGGTGCTCGGGTCGATCCTGCGCTCCGCCGGCGCGTTCCCCGTGCGCCGCGGCGAAGGCGACCGGGATGCGCTCCGGACCGCCGTCGAGCTCGCGCGCGCGGGCGAGATCGTCGCCATCTACCCCGAGGGCACCCGGCGTGAGAAGGGCATCAAGAAGAAGCGCAAGGCCGGACGGCACACGGGCGCCGCGCGCGTCGCACTCGCCGCGGGCGTCCCGCTCGTGCCGGCCGCGATCGGCGGCACCGAGCGCCTCTCGCAGTTCCCGCGCGATCAAGGTCATCTACGGCGACCCGATCCCGCTGGACGACCTGGCCGACCAGGACGCACGCCGCGCCGTCGATCGAGGCCACCGAACGGCTCTTCAAAGCGATCGCCGAGCTCGAGCAGCAGCTGTGACCAGACCGCTGCTCGCGGTCGACGGCGACTCGTTCGCCCACCGCGCGCACCACGCCCTTCCCTCATCCATCACGCGCGCGGAGGGCAAGCGGGCGGGCGCGATCGTCGGCTTCACGAACATGCTCGTCGCGGCTCTGGGAGCAGACCGAGCCGCGGCCGGTCGTCGTCGGCTGGGACACGCTGACGCGCCCCGACCTACCGGCACGAGGCGTTCGCGCCGTACCAGTCGGGGCGCGTCTTCGACGACTCGCTGCTCGAGCAGCTCGACCTGCTGCCGGAGCTCGTCGAGGCGCTCGGCTTCGACGCCGCCAAGGCGCCCGGGTACGAGGCGGACGATTTCCTCGGCGCGGCGGTCGCGCTCGGAGGAGGGGCGAGGCGGCACCGTGCTCGTCGCCACCTCGGACCGGGACATGTTCCAGCTGGCGAGCGAGCGGACGACGCTGCTCATGCCGCGGCGGGCGTCTCGGAGCATCGAGCGCGTCGGGCCGGAGAGGTGCGCGAGCGCTACGGCGTCGAGCCGGCGCAGGTGCCCGATTTCATCGCGCTGCGCGGCGATCCGTCGGACAAGCTCCCGGGCGCGCCCGGCGTCGGGCCGAAGACGGCGGCCGACCGCTGCTCAAGCAGTACGGGACCCTGGAGGAGGCGCTCGAGGCGGGCGCTTCAGCGCGATCGCGGAGGATCTTCGGCTTTACCGGCGAATCGCTACGGTCGACGCCTCCGCCCCTCTCCCCTCCCTCGACGATCGATCCCCAACGTGGGCGGAGGCGTCGGCTCTCGTGCAGTCGCTGGGGGATGAACCAGCTGGCCGAACGGCTGGCCGCCCGGGCCTAGCGTGGACCTCGTCGTCGACCCGGCCCTCGCCGAGCTGCATCCGACCGGGCATCACCCCGACGCGCCGTCGCGCTATGCGGCGCTGCTCGACTACTTCGGCGAATGGCGGGGTGGTGACGCTGCGTCCGTCGACGACATCGAGCTCTGCCACGACCCGGCGTACGTAGCGCGGGTGGCCGCCGTGGACGGGCCGATGTGGCTCGACGGCGACACGATCGCGACCGAGACGTCGCTACCGCGCGGCGCTGATCGCGGCCGGGCTCGCGATCGAGGCGGCGCGGTCGGGCGGGTTCGCGCTCGTGCGGCCGCCCGGCCACCACGCGCTCCGCGAGCGCGCGATGGGCTTCTGCCTCTTCGACAACATCGCCGTCGCCGCGCGGCGCCTGCTGGCACGACGGCGAGCGGGGCGCATCGCGATCGTCGACTGGGACGTGCACCACGGCAACGGCACACAGGCGATCCTCGCCGACGATGAGAACGTCTTCTTCGTCTCGCTGCACCAGTGGCCCTTCTATCCCGGCAGCGGCGGGCCGCTCGACCAGGGGCCGACGACGCTGAACGTCCCCCTGCCGGCCGGCTCCGGCGACGAGGAGTACAAGCACGTGTTCCGGGACACGGTCGAGCCGGCGGTCGCGCGCTTCGAGCCCGACCTCGTGCTCGTGTCGGCAGGCTTCGATGCGCACCGCGACGACCCGCTGGCCGGGATGCGGGTGAGCGAGGACGGCTTCCGCGAGCTGGCGCGGCGCAGCAAGGCGCTCGGGCCGCGCTGTGGCGCCGTGCTGGAGGGCGGCTACAACGTCGCCACGCTCCCCAGGCTGGTCGAGGCCGCGCTAGAGGGCTTCAACACCTAGCGGAGGGGCCACGGAACCGCAGGTTTCCGAAAAGAACGCCCGCGGCAGACCACCTCCATCCGCCGCCGAAGCCGGACTTGCTCCGGCGAGAGGCACTACACAGGAGAGGCAACCATCGGAACCCCGCCACGAAGGGGCGGCTCGTGAAACGACAGACCACGCCTCACGCGCAAGGAGGGGGCCCGTGGGGGAACCAGGGGTTCCCCCATAACGATAAGCGGCCGGCTCGTATGGAGCCGGCCGCAGAATGGGCCACCACGTCCGTACCACGGCTCCTCCGGGTCAGGTTCCCTGAAGAGCTTCTGTACTTCCACTATCGGCGGAACAGTGCCGTCCGTCACCGCCCATCGGCCCCCAGCGGCTGGCGAACCGGTATCCCCCGTGGTGGGGGATATCTACGAAGCCGCTGCTGGCCGTCGCCGGCCGGTGATCTCTCGCGCGCGCGAGGACCTCGAGGGCCTCGCGGCGGGAGGAGACGTTCAGCTTGCGAAGCAGGCTCTTCACGTGCGACCGCACGGTGTGCTCGGAGATGAAGAGCCGTCGAGCGATGTCATCGGTACCCAGGTGCTCGTCGAGCAGGAGCAGGACCTCCAGCTCACGCGCGGAGAGGACGTTGGCGATCGCCTGCGGGACACCCGAGTCGCGGTGCCCGCCCGCGCGGACCTGATCGAGCAGGCGCCGTGCAGCCTGGCCGGACAGTGCCGCCTCCCCGCGTGCGACCGCGTGCAGGAACTCGACGATCCGGTCCGGCGGCTCGGTCTTGAGCAGGTAGCCGGAGGCGCCGCCGCGGATCGCCGCGAGCAGGTTTTCCTGCGCCTCCGACGAGGTCAGCACGACCACCTCGGCGGTGGGGGCGGCCTCCTTCAGCGACGGCAGCGCCTCGAGCCCGTCGATCTCCGGCATGGAGAGGTCGAGCAGGATGAGCTGCGGCTGAAGACGGCGTGCCGCTTCGATCGCTTCCCGTCCATCGGACGCCTCGCCGACCACGTCAAAGCCGTGGCCGGTCAGCAGCGCCGCGAGTGCTTCGCGGGTCAGCGGATGGTCATCAACGACAAGGATTCTCGTAGCCACGTCCCCCTTATCGGCGGCGACGGGTCTGCCGATTAGGGGCAATATGGATCGCCCCCAGAAGGATGCTTACCAGACCTGGCTTTGGGGAGAGGCCCTTCTTCTGGGCCTCCTCGCCGCCGCGTTGACACTGTTTGTGGTCTACCCCACGCTGCGGCAGCCATACGACGTGCCGGCCGTGAGGCTGGTGCTGGACACGGTGATCACGCTGGCCGCCGTGGTGGTCGCGGTCCTCGCGGCGGTGCGCGTGTCCGTCGAGGGTCGCTGGAGCGACGTCTTGCTGTGCACAGGCTTCGCCGTGACGGCTGCGGCGACGCTCTGCTTCTCGATCGTGCCGCTGCTGGACGATTCGACGAGGATCGCGGGCGCGGATGGCTGGGCCGGCATCGTCGGCCGCATCGTCGGCGCTGCGTTCATCGCGCTCGCGCCGTTCGTCGGCGGGCGGACGAGCCGCTCGCGCCGGGCGCTGACGATCGCGCTCACCGTCGGCGGCGCCGTGCTGCTCGCCGAGTGGTTCCTGCTCGAGCGGCTCTGGGCGCACCTGCCAAGCCACACGACCGCGGACACGCGCCACCAGCCCATGGAGATCACGGCCGCACTGGCGGTCCAGGCCCTGCTCGCGCTCGTCGCGCTGCTCGGCTTCTGGCGCCGCTACCGCGACCAGGGTGAGGACCTGGATCGCTGGCTCGCGCTCGCTGCGACGCTGACGATGTTCGCCGAGGTGCACTGCGGTTCTGACGCCGCTTCCGCAATTGACTTACGTCTCCCAGGGCGACTTCTTGCGCGTGGTCGCGTACGGCGTCCTCCTGACCGGCTTGTGGCGGGCGATCCGCGCGGCGGAGTTCGGCCGCGCCGTCGCGGAGGAGCGGGCGCGCGTCGCGCGCGAGATCCACGACGGGCTGCAGCAGTACCTGTTCTCGATCGCGACGCACGTCTCGATGCTGCGCCCCGACACGGTCACCGAGAAGACGATCGACCAGCTGAAGAAGGCGGCCACGGCCGCCCAGCAGGAGGCGCGCTTCGCCGTGCTGGCGCTGTCCTCGGCGAGCGGCAAGGCGCCGTTCGACGCGGCGCTGCGCCGCTACGTCGACGTGCTGACCTCCGACGGCGCGCTGGCCGTCGACCTCGAGATCGACACCGATGTCAGTCTCGCCCCGGACGAGCAGATCGAGGTGTTCCGGATCGTCCAGGAGGGCCTCGCCAACGTGCGCAATCACGCCGGTGCCCGCCATGCGGATGTCCTCATCACCCGGCGGAGCGGCCGCCGCGTCCTCGTGGTGGTGGACGACGGTACCGGCTTCGAGAGCGAGGCCGCGGAGGAGAACGCGCGCGCCGGCCAGGGGCCTTCAGAACATCCGCCGCCGCGCCACCTCCATCGGCGCGGTGTTCGCCCTCCGCTCGAGCCCGGGCCAGGGCACAGCGCTCGAAGTCGTGCTGCGCAGCTAGCCCGGTGGGCGCGGGGAGCTGCGGTACACCTCGGCGGCGGCGCGATGGAAGCCGTCCGGCTGGCCCGCGGCGGCGAAGGTCTCGGCGATCTGGTCCATCTCGCCGACCCAGCGCCAGCCCTTCTTCTCCGCTGAACGGCGCGCGGACTCCAGGCGCTCGGGGAGGGTCGGGAGCGACAGCGCCCACTCGGCGCGCAGCGTTTCCTCGACGCCCTCCGCCCGCGCGACCGCCTCGATTGCGAGCAGCAGCGCGGCCGTCCCCTTCGACCACGCCGCGTATGCCATCTTCACGGCGGAAGCAGAGCCGGACGGGATGACGACCGCCTCGAGCGGAGACCCGGCGAAGAGCTCCGCGACGGCCGGCGCCTCCCCGCCTGAGAGGTACAGGCGCGTGGTGCCCGGCTCCCACGGCGGCGGGCCCACCACGCCGCCGTCCACGTACCGGCCGACCGTGCCCGCGATCGCCTGCGCCGTCGCCGGCGAGATCGCGTTCGCATCGACGTAGATCCCGACGAGCCCCGCGAACGGCCTCGCCGTCTCGACCGCCGCATGCGGCGGGCAGAGCGAGACCACGACGTCACAGCGACCGGCCAGCTCCTCCGGCGTGCCGGCGTCCTCGAGCCCCGCTTCGCGCGCGCGAGACGCGGTCGCGGCGCTGCGGCCGGCGGACGCCCACAGCACCTCATGCCCGGCCGTGCCCAGCGCAGCCCCGACGGCCGCGCCCATCTCGCCCGGGTGCACCAGGCCGATCCTCATCCCGCGAGCCGCTCCAGCGGGATCCGGCCCTCCAGCAACGCGCGTCCCACCACGGCAGCTTCGCACCCGGTCCGCTCGACGGCTGCCAGATCGGCCTCGGACGAGACCCCGCCGGCCGCGAGCACCGCCGGCCCGTGCCCGACCACCCGGGCGAGCAGCGCGACGTCCGGCCCGCCCAGCGTCCCGTCCCGGCTGATCGCCGTGCAGAGCACGCGCACGACGCCCACGTCGGCGCAGCGCGCGAGCGCCTCGTCCACGCCCAGGCCGCTCGACGCCGTCCACCCGGCCGTGCGCACCTCGCCGTCGCGCACGTCGAGCGCGACGACGAGCCGCTCGCCGAGCGCCGTGGCAAAGGCCGCGAACGCCTGCTCGGATGCGAACGCCGCCGTCCCGACGACCACTCGCTCGGCGCCCGCGGCGACGAGGGCCAATGCGTCGTCGACACTCCGGACGCCGCCGGATGCCTGCACGGCCGCCGGCCGCGCCGCCTCGACCAGCCGCGCGACGAGCTCCACCCGCAGCCGGCCGCTGCGCGCGCCGTCGAGGTCGACCACGTGCACCAGCGGCGCCCCCGCCGACGTAAAGCGCCGGACGAGGGCCGCCGGGTCCCCTGCCTCCCCAACCACGCGGTCGTAGGCGCCCTGCTCGAGCCGTGCCGCGGACTCGCCGAGCACGTCGACGGCAGGGATCAACTGAAGTGCCATGTTACCATGCTAATATGGCAGCACAGTTGGCCGCCAACGACCCCCGACACGAATGGCACACGAGCGAGACGAACGAGCTCTTCGAGGCGATCCTCTCCCTGCAAACGGAGGAGGAGGCGGCGGCATTCTTCCGGGACCTCTGCACGCTGTCGGAGCTGGAGGCGATGACGCACCGCTGGCAGGTGGCGCGGCTGGTGGAAGCCGGGCTGCCGTACCAGGCGATCGCGGCGCAGACGGGCGCGTCGACGACGACGGTGACGCGCGTGGCGCACTGGCTGCGCCACGGCGAAGGCGGGTACCGGCTGGCGCTCGAACGTACGGGCTCCAGCGTTCAGACCGCCTGAGGATCGCCGTCCCCGTCAAGGGACGGCTGCGCGAGCCCGCCGTCGCGCTGCTCCACGACGCCGGCCTCGGGCCCGAGGAGCCGGGCGAGCGCGCGCTCGCGTTCCCGTGCCGGAACGCGCCGGTCGACGTGCTCCTCGTGCGCGCGGCCGACGTCCCCGAGTACGTCCAGGACGGCGCCGTCGACTGCGGCATCACCGGGCTCGATCTCGTCCAGGAGCGCGGCGTCGACGTCGACGAGCTGCTGCGGCTCGGCTTCGGCGCGTGCACGCTCGAGGCCGCCGTGCCGGAGGAGGCGCCGATGGAGACACTCGAAGACCTCGACGGGCTGCGCGCGGCAACGGTCTATCCGCGGCTCGCCGGGAAGCTGCTCGCCGAGCGCGGCATCGACGTCGAGCTCGTCGAGGTCACGGGCTCGGTCGAGGTCGCCCCGCGCCTCGGCCTTGCCGACGCGATCGTGGACCTCGTCTCCAGCGGGAACACGCTACAGACGAACGGGCTGCGCTCGCTCGGGGCCGTCTTTGCCTCCGAGGCGGTACTGATCGGCGGGCGCGAGGGCGACGACCGCGGTCGCCGGCTCGCCGGGATCCTGCGAAGCGTCGTCGACGCGCGCGCGAGCCGCTACCTGATGCTCAATGCGCCCGCCGACGCGGTGGCGCGCATCACCAATCTCGTCCCCGGCTCGCGCTCGCCGACGGTAGTCCCGCTCGCCGAGCCCGGCATGGTCGCGATCCACGCGGTCGTGCCGGCCGACGACGTCTGGCTGCTCTTGCCGCGCCTCGAGGAGGCCGGCGCGTCGTCGATCCTGCTCGTCCCCGTCGAGCGGATGCTCGGATGAGCGACGTCGCGGCGATCGTCGGCGACGTCCGCGCCCGCGGCGACGAGGCCCTGCGCGAGTGGGCGCTCCGTCTCGATGGGGTGGAGCCTGCGCGCGCACGCGCAGAGGGTGACCTGCCCACCGACGCGCTGCTCGCGCTCGCGGACGCCGTCCGCCGCTGGCACGCGCTCCAGCGACCGCAGGACGTGCGCCTCGAGACCGCGCCCGGCGTGACGCTCGAGCGGCGCTGGCTGCCGCTCCGCGCGGTCGGCATCTACGTGCCGCGCCGGCTCGTCTCGACGCTCGTCATGTGCGCCGTCCCGGCCCAGGTCGCCGGCGTCGAGCGCATCGTCGTGGTCACGCCGCCCGACGGCGCCGGGCTCGTCGCCGCGGCTGCCGAGACGCTCGGCGTCGGCGAGGTCTGGGCGCTCGGTGGCCCGCACGCGATCGCGGCGCTCGCCTACGGGACGGACTCCATCCCGCGCGTGGACAAGATCGTCGGGCCCGGGAACGCGTACGTGAACGAGGCGAAGCTGCTCGTCTCCGCCGACGTGGCCATCGACCTGCCGGCCGGCCCGTCCGAGCTCGTCGTGCTCGCAGGCCGCGGCGCCGACCTCGACGCGGCGCAGGCGGAGCTCGCCGCCCAGGCCGAGCACGGCCCCGGGACGCGCTGCACGCTCGTCGAGGCCGACGGCGACCTCGAGGCGGCGCTCGCGGAGGTCGAACGGCTCGCGCCCGAGCACCTGCTGCTCCTGGGCGAGGACGCCGAGGCGCTCGCGCCGCGCGTCCGCAACGCCGGCGCGGTCTTCGTCGGGCGCAGCTCGTCCGTCGCCGCGGGTGACTACGCCACCGGCGGCAACCACGTCCTCCCGACCGGCGGCTGGGCGCGCGCGGTCGGCGGCCTCGGGCTGGAGACGTTCCTTCGGCCGATCACCGTCCAGCGCGTGACCGCCGAGGGGCTGGCGCAGCTGCGGCCGGTCGTCGAGGCGCTCGCCGGCGTCGAGGGCATGCCCGCGCATGCGGCGGCGGTGCGCCGGTGAGGACGCTGCCCCAGGCATTCGCGCCCTACAGCTGGGCGCCGTCCACGGAGGAGCTCGCGCGCCGCGCGGAGCTCGACCCGTCGCAGATCATCCGCTTCGACGGCAACGTTCCGCCGTGGCCGCGGCCGTCGGCGCGGCCGGGCACGATCGCGGGCCGGCTCGCCGAGATCAACGCCTACCCGCACGGCGGCTACCCCGAGCTGCTGAGGGCGATCGGCGACTACGCCGGCGTCGAGCCGGACCAGATCGTGCTCGGCGCGGGCGCGGACGACCTGATCCTGCTCTGCGCGCGGGCCTTCGCGGGGCCGGGCGACACGGTCGCGATCGCCGACTCGCCCACGTACCCGCTGTACGCCGTCGCAGCCGGCCTCGCCGGCGCGGAGGTCGGCGACGCCGATCCGGCGGTGACGTTCACGTGCCGCCCAAACAACCCGACGGGCGAGCTGAGCGACCTGCCCGGCGGCCCGCCCGCTGGTCGTCGACGAGGCGTACTGGGAGTACGCCGGCGAGACGGCTGCGCACCTGCTCGACGACGGGGTCGTCGTCATCCGGACCTTCTCGAAGGCGTTCGGCCTCGCGGGCGCGCGCATCGGCTATGCGCTCGCCGACCGGGAGACCGCGGCCGAGCTGAACCGGCGCCAGGCTCCGCTCCCGGTCACGACGTTGTCCGCCGAGCTCGCGCTCGCGGGGCTTGCCGACCCCCCGGACGTCGCGCCCGTGGTCGAGGAGCGCCGGCGCCTCGAGAGCGGCGTCCGTGCGCTCGGCCTCGAGCCGCTGCCCTCCTGGACGAACTTCCTGTTCGTCCCGGTGGACGACCCGACCGCGCTTTCGGGGGCCCTGCTCCGCTCGGGCGTCGTCGTGCGCACCTTCCCCGAAGGGATCCGCTTCAACGTCCGCGACCCGGAGGACGACGACCTGCTGCTCGACGCGCTCGCGCGCGCGCTCGACCGCCCGCCACCGGTCGCCCCGCAGGGCGCCCGCCAGGCGCGCCGCCTGCGCGCGACCGCCGAGACGCGCATCAGCGTGCGGCTCGCCCTCGACGGCGCCGGCCGAGTGCGCGTGGCCACCGGCGCGGGCCTCGCCGACCACCTGCTCGAGCAGCTGGCCTTCCACGCCGGCCTCGACCTCGTGCTCGAGGGCGCCGGCGACCTCGAGACCGGCGACCACCACACCGCCGAGGACGCGGCGATCGCGCTCGGCGAGGCGCTCGACCTCGCGCTCGGCGACCGGCGCGGCATCGCCCGGTACGGCGACGCGGTCGTGCCGATGGACGATGCGCTCGCTCGCGCCGCCGTCGATCTGGGCGGGCGTCCGTGGGCCGAGGTGAGCCTGGAGCGAGAGCCCGGCATGGCCGCCCACATGCTCGGCAGCCTCGCGCAGGCGGGCCGCCTGGCGATGCATGTCGACGCCACGGGGGCCGACGACCACCACTGCGCCGAGGCCGCGTTCAAGGCGGTCGGCCGCGCGCTGCGCAAGGCCGTTGCGGCCGAGGGCGGCCGCGGGCTGCCGTCGACCAAGGGGCTCATGTGACACGCGTCGCCGTCTGCGACTACGGCGCCGGGAACGTCCGCTCGGTCGCGATCGCGCTCGAGCGGCTCGGCGCGCAGGTAACCGTCACGACGGACGCCGACACCGTCGCAGGGGCCGACCTGGCCGTGCTGCCGGGCGTCGGCTCCGCCGCCAGCGCGATGGCGGCCCTGCGCTCGGCCGGCATCGACGAGGCGCTCCGCGCGCGCACAGGCCCGACCCTGGGCATCTGCCTCGGGCTCCAGCTCGCGCTCGAGCACTCGGACGAGGACGGCGGCGTCGAGGGCCTCGGCCTCCTGCCCGGCCGCGCGCGGCGTCTCCGCGAGGGGCGCGTCCCGCGGATCGGCTGGGCGCCGGTCGACCCGCTTCGCGACACGTTCTACTTCGCCCACTCGTTCGCGGCCGACACGTCCGCCGCCACCGCCTGGTCGGAGGGCTGCGTCGCCGAGGCGCGGTCCGGCACGTTCCTCGGCGTCCAGTTCCACCCGGAGAAGAGCGGCGCCGCCGGCGCCCGCTACCTGGAGCGATGCCTCTCCCCCGCCTGATCCCCTGCCTCGACGTCGCGGGCGGCCGCGTGGTCAAGGGCATCCGCTTCCAGAGCCTGCGCGACGCGGGCGACCCGGTCGAGCTCGGCGCCCGCTACTCGGAGGCCGGCGCGGACGAGCTCGTCTTCCTCGACGTCAAGGCGACGCTCGAGGAGCGGGCCAACCGGATCGAGCTCGTCGAACGGGTCGCCGAGCGGCTCGCGATCCCGTTCACGGTCGGCGGAGGCGTCCGCTCGGTCGCCGACGCTGAAGCCCTGCTACGCGCCGGCGCGGACAAGGTGGCCGTGAACAGCGCGGCGCTGGAGCGGCCGGCGCTGATCGGCGAGCTGGCCGAGCGCGTCGGCTCGCAGGCCGTTGTGCTCGCAGTCGACGCGACCCGCGGCCGCGTGCACGCGCGCGCGGGGACGACCGACGCCGGGCGCGACGCCGCCGAGTGGGCCGCCGAGGGCGAGGCGCTCGGCGCCGGCGAGATCCTGCTCACCTCGATCGACGCCGACGGCACCCGCGCCGGCTACGACCTCGAGCTCACCGCCCGGGTCGCAAGAGCCGTGTCCGTCCCGGTGATCGCGTCCGGCGGCGCGGGCGGAGCCGAGCACGTGGCCGAGGCGCTCGAGATAGCGCAGGCGGCCCTGCTCGCATCGATCCTCCACGAAGACCCCGACCGGCTCGCGTCGCTGCGCGGCGAGCTGCGCGCCGCCGGCGTCCCCCTCCGCGATGCCGCCTGAGCTGCGCGCGGCGATCGTCCAGGACGCGGAGACCGACCGCGTGCTGATGCTCGCGTGGATGGACGACGAGGCGCTCCGGCGCACGCGCGAGACGGGCGAGGCGTGGTTCTGGAGCCGCTCGCGCGAGGAGCTCTGGCACAAGGGGGCGACCTCCGGCAACACGCTCGCGGTCGAGGAGCTGCGCGACGACTGCGACGGCGACGCCATCCTGCTCCGCGTCCGGCCGGCCGGGCCGGCGTGCCACACCGGCTCCGTCTCCTGCTTCGCGCCGTGGTTGTGGCGGACGGTCGCGTCGCGCGCGCAGGAGCGCCCGGAGGGCTCGTACGTCGCCGGCCTCCTGAACGGCGGGACGGGCGCCTGCGCGCAGAAGCTCGGCGAGGAGGGCGTCGAGGCGGCGCTCGCCGTCGCCTCCGAGAGCGACGAGCGCGTCGTGTCGGAGATCGCCGACCTCTGGTTCTCGAGCTACGTCGCACTCGCCGTGCGCGGGCTCGACCCCGCGGCCGTGGAGGACGAGCTGCGCCGACGTCAACGCAGGCTGACCGGGCGCGACGCCGCGACGACGTCGCGGTACCAGGCGTAGCTCGCCTTCGGGATCCGCTCGAGCGTCTCGTAGTCGACATAGACGAGCCCGAAGCGGCGCGAGTAGCCAAGTGCCCACTCGAAGTTGTCGAGCAGCGACCACACGAAGTACCCGCGCACCGGGACGCCGGCGTCCATCGCCTCGGCGAGCGCGCCGAGGTGGCGGGCGAGGTAGCGGACGCGCTCGGGATCGTCGCCGCCGGCATCGTCGTCGTAGGCGGCGCCGTTCTCGGTCACGTAGACCGGCGGAAGGTGGTAGTCGCGCCACAGGCGGCAGAGCACGTCGCACAGCCCCTGCGGGTACACCTCCCACCCCATCGCCGTGCGCTCGGCCGCGCCCGGCGCCGCCCCGAGCGCGCTGACCAGGTCGCGGGCGAGCCGCTACCTGCTCGCGCCGGTCACCGGGTACGAACGCGTGGGTGACGTCCCCAACGTCGTGTTCCCGGCCGCCGCGCTCGTCGACCGCGCGCAGGACCGGCTGACGCTGTACTACGGGGCGGCGGACACCGTCGTGTGCCTCGCGCACGGCAGGCTGTCCGAGGTCGTGGCCTCGACAGCTTCCTGAACGCCGCCTTCCCGTACGGCCGTTCGCGCTTTATCCTGGGGATGTCGAGCACGTAGGAGGCGGAGGTGTCGGGGGTGCGCATCGGCCTGTCGCTACGTACGGCGCGTGAGCGCCGCGAGTTGACGCTGGCCGCGGTCGCGAACGAGCTCTGCATCCGCGCCGACTACCTCGCCGCCCTCGAGAACGAGCGGTTCGACAAGCTCCCGGGCGCCGCGTATGCGCGCGCCTGGCTCCGCGTCTACGCCGAGTACCTCGACCTCGACAGCGCGCCGCTGCTCGCCGCCTACGTCGCCGAGTACGAGCCGCCCGCCGAGACCGAGATCTTCCACCGGCCGCTGCCGGTCGGCCACCACCTGCCCGTGCGGCCGCTCTTCGCGCTCGGGCTGGCGACGCTGCTCTTTGCCGTCGGCGGGGTGTTCTTCCTCGGGCTGACCGCGCAGCGGACGGTCAAGAACGCGCAGCCCCCGCCCGCTGCGCCGAAGCCGAAGGCGAAGCCCAAGCCGGTGAAGGTCGCGCCGGTGGCGGAGCGCCAGCCGGTTCAGACGCGCACCAGTGCCGGTGTTCCTGCGCGCCGTCGGCGCGTGGGACCCGTACGGCGACCACGCCGAGCACGACTCGGAGGCGCCCGCGGCGACGGACGGGAACCTGACCACCTACTGGCGCACCGAGACGTACTCGGTCGGGCTGGCGAAGCCGGGCGTCGGGCTGCTGCTCGACGCAGGGCAGCCGGTCGCGCCGCGCCGGGTCGTCGTCGTGACCGACACGCCCGGCTACACCGCCGTGATCCAGGCTGGGGCGAGCCCGACGGGCCCGTTCCAAGCCGTCTCGGCGCCGGCGCCGGTCTCCACGCGCACCGCGTTCACGGTGCACGGCGGAGCCGAGCGTTACTGGGTGGTGTGGATCACGCACCTCGACCACGTCGCGCACGTGGACGAGGTCAGCGCGCTCCGCTGAGCAGCTCGCGCCGCGAGCGCGGCTGGCAGCATCCTGCGCGTGACGACGATGGCCGACCTCGACGAGCTCGCGCGCGCCCTGCCCGAGGTCGACCACGGCGAGGACGCCGAGGGCCGACCCTCCTATTCGGTCCGCGGCAAGGTCTTCTGCTGGCATCGCTCGCCGCGGCCGGACGCCGTCGACGCCGACACGGGCGAGCGCCTCGGGGACGTGCTCGTCTTCTGGGTCGACAGCCTCGACGAGAAGGACCTCGTACTCGCAGACCACCGCGACATCTTCTTCACGACGCCGCACTGGAACGGCTACCGGGCCGTGCTGATGCGCATCCCGGAGCTGGCGCGGATCGACCGCGAAGAGCTGCGCGAGCTGGTTGTCGAGGCGTGGCTCTCGCGGGCGCCGAAGCGCGTGGCCAAGGCGTGGCTGGCGGAGAACGAATAGCGCGCCGCGTCGTCGTACGCGGACGAGTGCAGGGCGTCGGGTTCCGGATCTCGCTCGCGCACGCCGCCGGGTCGCGCGGCGTTGCCGGCTGGGTGCGGAACCGGCCGGACGGAACCGTCGAGGCGGTGCTCGAGGGGTCGAGCGAGGCGGTCGACGCGGTCGTGCGCTGGTGCGAGCACGGGCCGCGTGGAGCGGTCGTCGAGGGCGTGTCAATCGAGGCCGCCCAGGCCGAGGGCCTGGACGGCCTCGAGATCCGCTGACGTCAGCGGCAGTCGGCCGCGCTCGAGCGTGTGCGCGGTGCGGCCGCGGTGCGCGGGGTCTTGCGGACCGAGCCGGCCCCGCGACCGGCCGCAGCGAACACGGCGCGAATGCGCGAACGCCGCTCGCCGTCGTCGCCGCGCTGGACCTTGTGGACGCGGTCGGACACCTGCCGCCTGGTTGCTTCGCTGCCGATCAAGAGCTCGAACATCGTGGAAGTCGCCTCCTTGTCTGAATCGGTTCATTTGCAGAGTAGCTGAACCGATTCATCGCTGTCAACTACGCTGTGCGCGTGGCGACGAAGCGCGTACGGTTGCGGGATGTGGCGGAACGGGCAGGGGTCTCGGTCGGCAGCGCCTCGCAGGCGTTCGGCCGACCGGAACTGGTTTCCGCAGACGTCCGCGAGCGCGTGCTTGCCGCCGCCGCGGAGCTGGGCTACGCCGGCCCCGACCCTGCGGCCCGGCGGCTGCGGCTCGGGCGCGCCGGGGCGCTCGGCCTGATCTTCCAGGAGCGGCTCCGCTACCAGCTCACCGACACCGCCGCGCTCGCGTTCATGGTCGGGTTCGCGCAGGGCATGGAGGGCTCCGAGCTCGGCCTGCTGTTGATCCCGGACTCGCCGCCACCGCGAGGCCGTCGCGACGGCGGTCCGCGACGCCGCCGTCGACGGGTTCGTGATCTACGCGGCGGCCGCGAACGACCCGCGTGTCAAGGCGGCGCTTGCCCGGCGCGTCCCCGTCGTCACCGTGGAGCAACCGCGCGACGTGCCCACCTCGTTCATCGGCATCGACGACCGCACCGCAGCGCGGGCGGCGGCCGAGCATCTGCGCTCGCTCGGGCACGACCGCGTCGGGGTGCTGTCCTTCCCGCATTTCCTCGACCGGCGGGGCACGCTGGAGATCGCGCTCACGGCCGACCGGCTCGCCGGCTACGAGGAAGGCCTCGGCGAGGCGTGGGATCCGGACGCCGTCCGAGTCGCCCGCCGGAACTCGGCGGAGCACGGACGCCGCGCGGCGGCCGAGCTCCTCGCGGCCTACCCACAGCCGACGGCCATCCTGGCGATGAGCGACGTCCTGGCGATCGGCGCCCTGGAGGCGGCGGCCGAGGCGGGGCTGACCGTCCCCGCCGACCTGTCGGTCGTCGGCTTCGACGACAGCCCGGTCGCGCGGGTGACGACTCCGCCGCTGACGACGGTGCGCCAGCCGCACGAGGAGAAGGGGCGCCTGGCGGCGCAGTGGCTGATCGAGGAGATCGAGCGGGGCACGGCGGCGGAGGGCGAGCCGCGGCGCACGATCCTCCCCACCGAGCTCGTCGTGCGCAAGAGCACCGCGCCGCCGCGCTAGCGCACGACAGGCACGACGACCTGCAAGCTCGCTCGGCTCTGTTGAACGAGCGCCGCTTCGACGCCGTCCGGTTCCGGGGGCCGGGAACCGAGCTGACCCTCGGGCTGCTGCCGCAATCGCGTTGGTACGGCGCCGCCTCGAAGACCAACCTAGGCCTGCGCTACGTCCCCAATTTCCCGGCGAAGAGGTGTACACGTCGCCCGACCGGCGACGCGCGGACGGCGTCGTGCGCACCACCCGGCCGGTCGCACTGACCAACGGCACGATCGTGCGCGGCCTCGAACTCGTCTTTCGCGACGGCGCGATCGTCCAGGCCACCGCGGCCCACGGCGAGGCCGACGTCCACGCCGAGCTCGACGCCTACGAGGGGGCGCGGCACCTAGGCGAGATCGCGCTCGTCGACCACCGGTCGCGGGTCGGCGAGCTCGGCACGCTGTTTTACAACCTCCTGCTGGACGAGAACGCCGCCTGCCACATCGCCTACGGCGGCTCCATCCTCGGCGTCTTCGAGGAGCTGCCGGACGGTCTCTCGGACGACGAACTACGGAGCATGGGCGTCAACCGCTCCCACGTCCACACGGACCTCATGATCGGCAGCGACGAGGTCGAGGTCGACGGCCTCCACGCCGGAGGCGACGCTGTGCCACTCCTCAGGGAAGGTAATTGGCAACTAGCGTGACCACGCCGGAGGAAGTCGGGCCGGCACCGCCGCAAAAGGCGACGGCCGAGCGCCCGTTCCCGAGGGGTTCCAGTGAACCGCCAGGCGGCTCCCTGACCCGTACCGTGACGATTCCGTAGGTCATATAGAAAGAGCCCCGTCGCCGGGGCTCTTTCCGTAGCAGGCCTGTAAGCCGGATTCTGTCGTGGATGACCATCTCTCTGGGCCGCCGGTTGCCCGGCGGCTCTGGCCGCGTACCCGGTTCCTCGGCGGGCAGCGTCGTCGGAACCTGCTTCGCGTTGCACCGGACGGGGTTTGGCTAGCCGCCGTGTCGCCACGACGCTGGTGGGCTCTTACCCCACCTTTTCACCCTTACCCCCGGCATCTCGAGAGTGCCGGTGGCGGTCTCCTTTCTGTGCCACTTTCCGTCGGCTTTCGCCGCCTGGGGTTTCCCCAGCGTCCTGCCCTGCGGTGTCCGGACTTTCCTCGAGCCGTTGCCGGCCCGCGGCCACCCGGCCTGCATTCCCATGGTAGCCCCGTTACGACGGCTTCTCGGCAAGTGCCGCGAGCGCGAGGGCCACGGCGGCCGACGGCTCGAGCGAAGCTCCGTCGGCCCGCGCCGCGTCTCGTTCCTTGCCGAGGCGGCGGCCGAGCGACTCGGTCAGCTCGGCGACGAACGGCCGGTCATCGGCGGTGAGCTCGAGGCCACGCGTCCGGCGCAGCTCCTCGGCACAGGCAAGAAGCCGCGCGGCGGTGCGGTCGCCGCCCTCCGGGACAAGGGCAGCAGCAACTGCGAGCGTCCACGCGAGTCCCTGCACGTGTCCGACAGATGCGTGGAGCTCGAGCGCCTCCGACGTGAAGCGGCGTGCCGCGGGCAAATCGCCGGAGTGACGGGCGATCCAGGCGAGCCCGTCGAGGCGCGAGGCGATGCCCACGATGTCGCCCGCGGCACGACTGTCCTCGAGCGCCGTCATCGTCAGCTCGTACGCCCGCTCCTCGTCGCCGTCGTGAAGCGCATACCACGCGAGATTCCCGCGGACGGTCCCGGCATTGCGGCGGTCGCCGGTCTCGACCGCGAGCGCGAGCGCCTCCTCGTTCAGACGGCGAGCGCCGGCCGGGTCTCCTAACGCGGTCTCCGCCATCGCAAGGTGCGTGAGCGCGAGGACGAGCCACCGCGTCTCGCCAAGGGCTCGGAAGAGGTCGGCCGCCTCCTGAAACTGCGCGCGGGCATGCGCCGTCTCGTCTCGCGCCTCGGGGACGTGCGCCCACCCGAACACCGCTCTTGCGCAGACCCGCTCGGAGACCTCACCGCCCGCCGCAAACGCCCGGCGGTACCAGTGGTCGGCCTCGTCGATCGTCGCGTGCAGATACCAGTAGCGCCAGTGGTTCCCGGCCAGGGCCAGTGCGCGCTCGCCGTCTCCCGCGTCACACGCGTAGCCGAGCGCCGCGCGAATGTTCTCCTGCTCCAGCGCGAGGCGGTGGAACCACTCGCGCTGGTCCGGCCCGGTGAGCAGGGGCTCCGCTTCCGCGACGAGATCGACGAAGCGAGCGAGGTGTCGCCCGAGACCGCGTCGAAGGCCCCGCTTGCGTGCAGGAGCTCGCCTGCGTACTCGCGGATCGTCGCGAGCATGAAGAAGCGCCCGTTGCCCGTGGGCTTGAGCAGGCTCCAGTCGACCAGGGTGGCGACCTCGTCGAGGCCCGCCTGCGCCACCGACTCGGCGTCGTCGAGCGCGAAACTTCCCCCGAACACCGACAGGTTGCGGAAGACCTCCTGCGCCGGGCCGTCCAGCAGCGCGTAGCTCCACTCGATCGTCGCAGCGAGCGTCCGCTGGCGCTCCGGCGCGTCCCGGGCGCCACCGGTCAGGACGGGGAGCGACCGGTCGAGCCGCTCCAGGAGGCGCACCGGCTCGAGCAGCTTGACGCGCGACGCAGCGAGTTCGAGCGCGAGCGGGAGGCCGTCCAGGCGCCGGCAGATCTCGGTGACGGCGTCATCCTGCTGCAGTCCGCGCTTCACCGTTCCCGCGCGCAGGAGGAAGAACTCGACAGCCTCCTCGCGCGAAAAAGGTTCGAGCTCGAACTCGTGCTCGGCGGAGACGTGGAGGCGTGTCCGGCTCGTGACGAGGACCGTGACGCCGGGCGCGTTCATGAGCAGGGAGCCGATGTCGTCGGCAGCACCAAGCAGGTGCTCGAGGTTGTCGAGCACGAGCAGGAGCTCGAGCCTGCGCAGGTCGTCCACGTCGCGAAGACCGGCGTGCTGGGAGATGCTCGCCGTCACGAGCGCGGGGTCGTCGAGCGAGGCGAGCGGGACGAAGACCACGCCGTCCTCGAAGTCGTCCGCGAGCTCGGCGGCCGCCTGGAGCGCCAGCCTGGTCTTGCCGCCGCCTCCGGCGCCCGTCACGGTGACGAGCCGCGCGCCGGCGCGAAGCAGGCCGACCAGCTCCGCGAGCTCCTTCCGGCGGCCGACGAGGGGAGTCGCGGCGATCGGCAGGTTCGTCCGATCGAGGCTCCTGAGCGGCGGGAATTCCGCCTCGCCGAGCTGGTAGATCCGCTCGGCGGCAGTCAGATCCTTGAGCCGGTGCGCGCCCAGATCGCGTAGGCGCTCGTCGGGAACGAGATCTCGCGTCGACTGCGACACGAGCACCTGCCCGCCGTGACCGACCGCCGCGATGCGGGCCGCGCGATGGACGTCCATCCCGACGTAGCCCTCCTCGGTAACGACCGGCTCCCCGGTGTGCACGCCCATCCGGACGAGGATCGGCCCGGCCGGAGCGCCTCCTGTGCGTCGGCAGCGGCGGCGACCGCGTCGTGTGCGCGGGCGAAGGCGAAGAAGAACGCGTCTCCCTGCGTGTCGACCTCGACACCGCGGTGTTGCTCGAACGCCTGGCGGAGGGCCCGGCGATGCTCGAGCAGGGCGTCGGCGTACGCGTCGCCCAGCTGCGCGAGCAGCCGGGTCGACCCCTCCACGTCCGTGAAGAGGAACGTGACGGTTCCGGTCGGCAGGCCCTCCACGCGCCGTAATCATGCGCGCACGCGCGAGTGGCTACATGCGCACCTCGTGCTGGATGGCCCGCGCGTCGGCCGGCCGGACGTCGAGCCCACTCCCGCACTCGGGGCAGAAGCGCCCGTCCTGCCCCACGTGGACGACGAACTCCCCGCATGCGAGGCACTCCAGGCTGACGCCGCGCATGAGCGCCATCAGCTCCTGGTCGAGCGTGCGGGTGAGCGGCATCACGTCCATCTCAGAGCGACCGGAACACCCCGGTCACGCGGCCGAGAATCTGGACGTGCTGCGCGTAGATCGGCTCGAGCGAGTCGTTCTCGGGCTGGAGCCTGATGCGGCCGTTCTCGCGGTAGAAGGTCTTCACCGTCGCCTCGTCGGCGGTCTCGTCGTCGCCGGCGAGCGCGACGACGATCTCGCCGTTGCTGGCGGACTGCTGCCGCTCGACGACCACCACGTCGCCGTCGAGGATCCCGGCCTGGATCATCGAGTCGCCCTTGACGCGCAGGAGGAACTCCTCGCCGCCGCGCGACAGCGGCGCGGGGACGGCGATGTACTCCTCGACGTGCTGCTCGGCGAGCAGCGGGCCGCCGGCGGCGATCTCGCCATAGAGCGGAAGCCTGCGCTGCTCGACCTCGCGCGCGGGCTCGGCGCGTGGGCGCTCGCGGCCGATGAGCTCGAGCGCCCGTGGCTTCGTCGGGTCGCGGCGGATCAGCCCCGCACGCTCGAGGTTCGCGAGGTGCGCGTGCACGGTGGAGGGCGATGCGAGCCCGACCGCCTCGCCGATCTCGCGGACGGTGGGCGGGTAGCCGTGGTCGTCGACGTAACGGGTGACGTAGTCGTAGATCTCGCGCTGGCGGTCGGTGAGCATCCGGCCTCCTGTCGTGGTTGGCGAACGTGTGTTCGCCAACCGACGGTAGCGTGGCCTGCGGACGGCGTCAAATCGGCCAACGAAAACGGCCGCCCCCCGGACGGCCGTCGCATGCGGTGGAGAGGACTTGAACCTCCACGCCCCAAGGGGCACAAGGCCCTCAACCTTGCGCGTCTACCAATTCCGCCACCACCGCGGAGGCCACAGTGTAGCGCCCGTTAGGGTTCGGTCCCGTGCGCGACATCTGCCATGAGGCGGTCGACGCAGCCCTCGCAGCGGGGGCCGAGTACGCGGATGCGCGGGCCGTCGTGGAGCGCGGCCAGCAGGTGTCGACGAAGAACGGACGGGTCGAGACGCTCGACGACGCGGAGAGCGAGGGCATCGGCGTCCGGGTGCTCGTCGACGGCGCCTGGGGCTTCGCCTGCTCCAGCCGGCTGGACGAGTCAGGCGCCCGTGACGCGGCCGCCCGCGCGACCGGGTTCGCGCGCGCGACGCCGACCCGGAACGGTCGCAGCCTCGCCCCGGTCGAGCCGGCCTCCGGCTCGTACGCGACCCGGGTCGAGCGGGACCCGTTCGCGGTCTCGCTCGCGGACAAGATCGAGCTCTGCCTGCGGGCGGAGGAGGCGGCGCGCCACACGGACGTGAAGGTGACGTCGGCGTCGGCGCGGGCCCTGTCGCAGCGCAAGCACCTCGTCACCTCGGCCGGCACGGACGTCGAGCAGCTCGTCGTGGAATGCGGCGCCGGCGTTGACGCGCTCGCCGCCGGCGACGGTCTCTTCCAGCAGCGCTCGTACCCGAGCGCATTCGGCGGGTCGAGCGCACAGGCCGGCTGGGAGTACGTCGAGTCGCTGCGGCTCCCCGAGATCGCGCCGCGCCTGGGCGAGGAGGCGGCCGCGCTGCTGCGCGCCGACGTCTGCCCAGTGGCGGTCACCACCGTCGTCATCGACTCGGAGCAGACGGCGCTCCAGGTGCACGAGTCGGTCGGGCACCCGACCGAGCTCGACCGGGTCTATGGCACCGAGGCCGCCTACGCCGGCACCAGCTTCATCTCGCCGGGCGACCTTGGCTCGCTGCGCTACGGCTCGGAGCTCATGAACGTGACCGCGGACTCGACCACCGAGAGCGGCCTCGGCACCTTCGGCTGGGACGACGAGGGCGTGCCCGCCGCGCGCGAGCCGATCGTCGCCGGCGGTGTGCTCTCCGGCTTCCTCACCTCGCGCGAGACCGCGGCGCAGATCGGTGCCGGGGCCGGCGGCTCGATGCGCGCGGAGACATGGAACCGGATGCCGCTCGTCCGCATGACGAACCTGCACCTGGAACCCGGTGACGCCGGGTCAATGGAGGACCTGATCGCCGACGTCGACGACGGCATCTTCCTCTCGACGAATCGCAGCTGGTCGATCGACGACAAGCGCCTCAACTTCCAGTTCGGGACGCAGATCGCCTGGGAGATCAAGCGCGGCAGGCTCGGGCGCATGCTCCGCGATGCGGTCTACACCGGGATCACGCCGCAGTTCTGGGGCTCGCTGGACGGGCTCGGCGGCCCCGAGACGTGGGTGCTCTACGGGCTGACCAACTGCGGCAAGGGTCAGCCGGGCCAGAGTGCGCACGTCTCCCACGGCGCGCCCGCCAGCCGCTTCCGCAACGTCCAGGTCGGCGTCCGTCCGTGACGGCGCTCGACCTCGCCGAGCGTGCGCTCGCCGCCGTCCCCGGCGAGGAGGCCGAGGCCGTCGTCCACTCCGAGCTCTCGGGCTTCGCCCGCTACGCCGGGTCGGAGGTGCACCAGCCGACGCTCGTCGAGAACAACGTCGTCCAGCTGCGCGTCGCGCGCGACGGCCGCGTCGGCGGCGCGTCGACGAACCGCACCGGCGACGAGGCGCTGCGCGAGCTCGCGCGCCGAACGCTCGAGGCGGTCGCGACCGCGCCGTCCGACGAGACATTCCCGGGCTTCGCGCCCGCGGCGGAGCCGCCGGCCGTCCAGGGCTACGACGAGGCGACGGCGGAGCTGCCGCCGGCCGAGCAGGCGCAGATCGCCGCGCAGGCGATCGCGGCTGCGCGGCCGCTCGACCTCTACGGCTACGTGACGAGCGGCGTCGTCGAGCTGGCCGTTGCCACGTCGGCAGGGGTCGCCGCGGAGGACCGGATGACGGACGCCAACGTCCTCGCGCTCGCTGCCGGCAAGGGCGTGTCCGGCTACGCCGAGCGACAGGCGGTCGCGATCGGCTCCATCGACGCCGCCGAGACCGCCGAGGAGGCGCTCCGCAAGGCGGAGGCGACCCGCGGCGGGGCCGAGCTCGAGCCGCGCGCATACCGCGCCGTCCTCGAGCCGTACGCGTTCGCCGAGCTGCTCGAGTTCTTCGCGCAGGACAGCTTCAACGGCCTCGGCCTGCTCGAGCAGTCGAGTTACTTCGCCGGCCGGATCGGCGAGCGCGTGTTCGCGCCGAACATCTCGATCGCCGAGGACCCCCTCGACCCCGCGGGGCTCCCCAAGTCGCTCGACTTCGAGGGCACGCCCCGGCGCCGAGTACCGATCGTCGAGGAGGGCATCGCACGCGGCGTCGTCTGGGACCGCGGGACGGCCGCCCGCGCGGGTGAGCAGTCGACCGGGAACGCCATTCCCGTCATGTACCGCCGCTACGGGCCGGCGCCGGTCGCGCTCTCGGTCGGAGCAGGCGAAGCGGGCTCGCTCGAGGAGCTCGACGAGGCGGTCGGCGACGGGATCCACATCACGCGCCTCCACTACCTCTCGGTCGTGAGCCCGCGCGAGGGGATCGTCACCGGCATGACGCGCGACGGCACGTTCCGGATCCGCGACGGGCGGCGCGCCGAGCCGCTCGTCAACCTGCGCTTCACCGTCTCCGTCCCCGAGATGCTCGCGGACGTGCCCGCGCTGACGCGTGAGCGCATGCTCGTGAATCGCACCCAGTGGTACGACGAGCGCTACGCGTACGGCTTCCTGGTGCCCGGCATCGCGACCGCGAAGTTCACGATCACGGGGAACGGGTCGGGGCCGGGGCTCTAGCAGGAGGTCTTGGCGGCAATCCGTTCGCTCGGCGGGGTGCGATGCTCGTTCCGAGGCTAGGACGCAGGGAGCGTTCGTACCCGAAGGCGTACGGGCGCGACTGAGGACGACGCATCGGGGCGAGCAGCGTGCCGCGACGGGCACAACTGATTGCCGCCAAGACCTCCTTAACTACGCCAGCAGGCGGTACAGGATCACGGTGTTGATGAAGAACAACGCCGCGAACACGATCGTGAGACGCGTCAGGTTGCGCTCGACGATGTGCGTCCCGCCCTGCGAGGTCGGCACGAAGCCCATGCCGCCCATGCCCGCGTCGCGCCCCGAGTGGAGCAGCACGAGCGTGATCAGCCCGACGCAGACGATGAACTGGATGAAGACGACGACAGGAAGCATCCGCGCCTCAGAATAGCGGCGATGAAGGCCGACGACGCGCGCACGAAGATCCAGAAGCTGTTGCTGAACGGAGACAACCGGCTCAAGCAGGGCGCCGGCGCCGAGAAGGCGCGCCAGAGCTGGGAGCAGGCACTCGAGGTCGCGCGCGAGGCGGGGCTCGAGGACACGGTGCGCCCGCTCGTCGAGATCCGGCTCAAGGATCTCGAGCGCCTGACCTGATCCGCTCGAGAATCGCCTCGATCCGCTCCGCCTGGCGGTTCACGTCGTGCTCGGCCGCGGCCAGGCGCGCCGTCTCGTTCGGGCTCGGCAGCCCGGCCGCCGTGCGCATACCTGCGGCGATCGCCCCCTGGTCGAGCGGATCGACCAGCACGCCGGCCTCGGGGGGCACGAACTCCGGCGGGCCGCCGACCCGTGTGGCGACCACGGACCGGGCGACCGCCATCGCCTCGAGGATCGCCTGGCCGAACGGCTCCACGAGGCTCGGCTGGCAGACGACGTCGGCGGCCGCGAGCCAGCGGGCGACCCGGTCGTGGTCGACACGGCCGGCCAGCCGGATGCCCGGTCGCCCCTCGAGCTGCGTGCGCAGAGGCCCGTCGCCGACGAACGCCAGCCGGCCCTCGCCGAGGCGCTCGAACGCGGCGGCGAGGCGAAGCACGTTCTTGCGCTCGTCCAGGCCGCCCACGCAAACGAACGCCGGGCCCTCACCCTCCCAGCCGAGCTCGGCCCGCGCGGCCGCCGCGTCCGCCGGGGCGAAACGGGTGAGGTCGACGCCGGAGTCGACCACCTCGACGCGTCCGCGCGCCTCGGGGACGCGCTCCTCGAGCTCGCGGCGCAGGTAGTCCGACACCGCGACGATCGCCGCCGCGCGCCGCACGACGAAGCGCGTGCCGGCGGCGACGCCGCGCACCGTCCCGATGTTGCGGACGTCGCGGCCGTGCGCGGTCACGAGCACCGGCGCGCGCCCAGCGAGTGCGGCGAGCCCCGTCGGGAACAGGAAGTGGCTCCAGACCACGTCCGCCCGGGGCGCGGCGCGGGCCCGGCGCGCCAGGCTCACGTACTTGACCAGGCCGGCCCCCCGGCGGTCGACGACGACGCGCTCGATCTCGTGCCCGCGCCGCTCGACGGCATCCGCCAGGTCGCGTACGAACACGCCGTAGTCGGGCGCGTCCGGGCCTGGGTACATCTGGGAGACGAGCAGGATCCGCATGCGAAGCAACCTTTACAGGGACAGTCCCTGTAAAGGTTCGTGCCGCATGCTGCGCGTCATCTATGAGCTGTCGCCGCCGGAGGCCATCGAGGCCCTGGTGCGCGTAACCTCGACCGGCGTTGCGGCCGATCCCGGCGGGGCGAGGCCGACCGTCGAGGCGGACGGCGACCGGGTCACGCTGACCTACCCCGATGCGAACTGGGGCACCGACCTCAGCCTGCTCGTCTCCTCGGTCGTCGCCGGCGAGTGGGGCGACGTCCGCGCGCTCGAGCGGTGCCGGCTCGTCCACGTCGACTGGCCGGACGGCCTCCCCGGGCCGTCGCACGAGGCGCCCGAGCGCGTCCTCGTCGGCGCGATCGTCAAGCCGGCGCTCGGGCTTTCCCCGCGCGAGGCGGCGACCACGGCCGCCGAGCTGGCCGCGGGCGGCGCCGACCTCGTGAAGGACGACGAGCTGATCGGCGACCGCCCCTGGAGCCCGCTCGAGGACCGCGTCCGTGCCATCGTCGCCGCGATCCCCGGGGACGTCACCTACGTCGCCAACGTGACCGGCTCGGCCGACGGCCTGCTCCGCCGCGCCGAGCGCGCGGTCGAGCTCGGCGCGAAGGGGTTGCTCGTCAACGCCTGGGCACAGGGCTTCGACGCCGTCCGCGTCCTGCGCGAGCGCGACCTCGGCGCGTCCGTGTTCGCGCACCGCGCCGGCGGCGCGCCGTGGCTGCGCGGCCCCGTCGGCGCCGGCGGCGGCCCGATCGCGAGCCTGACGCGCATGGCCGGCTCCGACTACGTCCTGGTCGGCTCGTTCACGGGGCGGCTCGCCGACGACGCGGCCGACGTCCAGGCCGCGATCGCGGCCTGCCACGCGCCCGCCGGCGTCCCGCGCGCCGTCGCCGTCCTCGGCGGCGGCGTGTCGCCCGACAACGCAGCCGCGCAGGTCGAGCAGGCGGGCACGCGTTCCGGAGTGATGGCGCTGCTCGGCTCCGCCGCCTACGCGTACCCGGGCGGGCCGCGCGAGGCGGTCGCCGCGACCGTGGCGGCGCTCCGGTGACCGACCCGATCCCGCCGACGATCGAGCTGGAGGGCGCGCACGTGCGCCTGATCGACCAGCGCCGCCTGCCCGGCGAGCTGGTCATGCTCGAGTGCCGCACGGTCGACGAGCTGGTCGACGCGATCAGCACCCTCGCCGTCCGCGGCGCCCCTGCTCTCGGCGCTGCCGGCGCGATGGGCATCGCGCTGGCCACCCTCACCGGCGAGCCGGTCGACGAGGCGGCGCGCAAGCTCAAGGCCACCCGCCCGACGGCGGTCAACCTCGCCTGGGGCGTCGACCGGGCGCTGGCCGCGAAGGACCCGGTCGCGGAGGCCCAGCTGATCGCCGTCGAGGACGTCGAGCGCAACCGCCGCATCGGTGCGAACGGCGCCCCGCTGCTTCCGCCGGGCTCGCACGTGCTGACGCACTGCAACGCCGGCTCGCTGGCGACGGTCGGCTACGGGACGGCGATCGGCGTGATCCGCGCCGCGCACGAGCAGGGCCGCGAGCCGAGCGTCTGGGTCGACGAGACGCGGCCGGTGCTGCAGGGCGCGCGGCTCACCGCATGGGAGCTGGCGCGGCTCGGCATCCCCTTCCGCCTCATCGCCGACGTGATGGCCGCCGGGCTGATGGCCGCCGGCGAAGTCGACGCCGTCGTCGTCGGCGCCGACCGGGTGGCCGCCAACGGCGACGTGGCGAACAAGGTCGGCACCTACGGGCTGGCCGTGCTCGCCGCGCACCACTCGATCCCGTTCTACGTCGCGGCCCCCGTGTCGACGCTCGACCCGGCCACCCCGACGGGCGCCGAGATCCCGGTCGAGCGGCGCGCAGCCGAGGAGGTATCCGAGCTCGCCGGCACGCGGATCGCGCCGCCCGGCGTCGAGGTCGAAAACCGCGCATTCGACATCACACCGGCGGCCCTCGTGACCGCCTGGGTCACGGAAGAGGGCGTCGCCCGCTCGCCGGACGACCTGCCTACCTGACGTCTAGGCGCGCTGCGAGTCGTACATCCCGAACTCCTCACGGAGGACGCCCGAGATCTCGCCGACGGTGCAGGGCACGCGCAGCGCCTCGCGCATCGGCAGGAGCAAATTCTCCGTCCCGCGGGCGACGCGGCGCACCTCCTCGAGCGCCGCCTCGGCCGCCGCGGCATCGCGCTCGGCCCGAACGCGCGCCGTCCGCTCGAGCTGCCGCTGCTCTGCGGCCGGGTCGATCCGCTGCAGCTCGACGTCCGCATCGTCGGCCTCCTCGTAGCGGTTGACGCCGACGATGACGCGCTCGCCGGCCTCGACCTCCTGCTGGTAGCGGAACGCCGAGTCCTCGATCTCGTGCTGGACGAACTCCTGCTCGATCGCCGCGACCGCGCCGCCGAGCTCGTCGATCCGCTCGAGCAGCTCGCGGGCGCGCGCCTCGAGCTCGTCGGTCATCGCCTCGATGAAGTAGGCGCCGCCGAGCGGGTCGGCCGTGTCGGTGCCGCCGGCCTCGCTGGCCAGGATCTGTTGCGTCCGCAGCGCGATCCGCGCCGAGCGCGCCGTGGGCAGCGCGAGGGCCTCGTCGAACGCGTTCGTGTGGATCGACTGCGCCCCGCCGCACACCGCCGCCAGCGCCTGGACGGTCACGCGCGCGACGTTGTTCTCAGGCTGCTGGGCCGTCAGCGTCGAGCCGCCCGTCTGCGCGTGGAAGCGGAGCGCCTGCGCCTTCGGGTTCGTCGCTCCGAAGCGCTCGCGCATGATCTCCGCCCACAGTCGGCGGGCCGCCCGGAACTTCGCCACCTCCTGGAAGAAGTGGTTGTGCGCGTTGAAGAAGAACGAGAGGCGTTCGCCGAACGCGTCCGGCGAGAGCCCGGCGTCGACGGCCGCCTGGCAGTACGCGATCCCGTTCGCGAGCGTGAACGCGAGCTCCTGGACGGCGGTCGCCCCTGCCTCCCGGATGTGGTACCCGGAGATCGAGATCGTGTTCCAGCTCGGCAGCCGTTCGGCGCAGTACGCGAACAGATCGGTGGTGATCCGCATCGACGGCCGCGGCGGGTAGATGTAGTTCCCGCGCGCGATGTACTCCTTGAGGATGTCGTTCTGCACGGTGCCGCGCAGGCGGTCGCCGGCGACGCCCTGGCCCTCTGCGACGAGTTCGTAGAGCAGCAGGAGCAGCGCCGCCGGGGCGTTGATCGTCATCGACGTCGAGGCGGTGTCGAGCGGGATCTCCGCGAACAAGAGCTCCATGTCCGCTATCGAGTCGATCGCGACGCCGGTCCGTCCCACCTCGCCCGCCGCCCGCGCGTCGTCCGAGTCGTAGCCGAGCTGAGTCGGGAGGTCGAACGCGACGGAGAGCCCGGTCTGCCCGCGGTCGAGCAGGAAGCGGAACCGCTCGTTCGTCTCCTCGGCCGACGCGAAGCCCGCGTACTGCCTGATCGTCCACGGCCGGCCCCGGTACATGTCCTTGTACGGGCCGCGCGTGAACGGGTACTGGCCGGGCGGCTCCGGCCCGAGGCCGGCCACGTCTTCGGCGGTGTAGACGCGCTTGATCTCGATGCCGGAGTCGGTCTCGCGCCGGTCCTCCGCTGTTGCCACGCGGCCATGCTACGTCCGCACTGCGTCGGAAGATGAAGCGTCTACTTGCCCTCGTCCTGCTCGCGCTGGTCGTGCTGCCGGCGGCGTTCGCGGCGAAGCCGCCGAAGGTCACGGCGAGCTGCCGCCTACGCGCCCGGCGGCGTGTTCTTCGTCCGCCGCGTCGCGAACGGCAACGGCCGGCTGATGTTCTGGCGGGCCGGTCAGATGTACGGCCCGATCGCCACGGTGGGAAGCATCATCGGCGGGTGCGGCCACCATGACTGGTGGTCCGCGGCCGACTGGCGCCAGTAGCCGCCACACCCTCGACGAGCGCCACCATCGCCGCCGCCGCCTGGCGGTTCGACAGGCCCTCGCGCCGGACGAGCGACCGCCACGTCTCGAACGCGACCGCGTGGCCGGTCGCGGCCCGTACCGCTCGGCTCCGACCGTACGGCGCCGCCAATTTCTTCGCGACCTGTGCCAGCTGCCCCTCGCGCTTCGCCCAGACGTCCGGGTACAACGCCGAGTCGCGCTTGAAGAGCGCGAATGCTCCTTCGACGCCCTCGTACCAGGCGTAGACAGCCTCGAGCGCGTCGCCCAGCGGGCGCGACGCCACGTCCGGGAACGGGTGCTCCTCGCCCCAGTGCGCCGAGCACGAGCGGAAGAGCGTGCTCTCGTCCGGAAAGTGTGCATAGACGGTGTGCCGCTGGACGCCCGCCTTCCTGGCGATGGCCGCGACGCTCGTCGCGGCGGGGCCGAGGCTGCTGTGCAGGTCGATCGCGGCGCGGACGATCCGCTCACGCGTCTCCGCCTGCCGCTCCGCGCGTTTCCTGAGCTCGTACTTTCTTTTCATTGCACATCAGTGTACAGTCGTTGATATTCGTTGCACAGAGGTGTTCAAATAAAAGGAGGAAGCGCAATGCAGACCGCCGACCTGAACACGATCGAGACGATGGAGAACTGGGAGGGCATGCGCGCCGCGTTCCCGACGAGCAGCAACACCGGGACGGCGGCGACCGCGACCGTGTACATGACCTTCGAGCCGGGCGCCGAGCTGCCCGAGCATCGCGACAGCGCGGAGGAGGTCGTCGTCGTCCTCGAGGGCGCCGTGGAGGGCTCCATCGACGGCGAGCAGGGCATCCTCACCGTGGGCCAGCTCGCCGTCATCCCGGCGATGGCGCCGCACGGGTTCCGGAACGTCGGCGACGTGCCGGCGCGGGTGATCGGCTTCTTCGGCGGCTCGACGAACGTCGCCACCTTCACCGACGCGCACGGCCCCGACGGCTGGCGCGTGTTCGTGGTCGGCGGCCCCGCGCCGCTCGCGGCGCCGCTCGAGCGCGAGCCGGCGCTGGTCTGACCTACTCCTCGGGGGGAGCCGTCTCCGGCGGCTCCCCCTCCCCCGCCAGCGCCTGCACCGCGAGCCGTACGCGCCGCACGGCATCCTCGTGCTCGCGGAGCTGCCCCTCCAGCGCACCGTCGATGCGGTGCAGCGCGCGCTGGAAGGCCGGAATGCCGCGATCGAAGATCTCCTGGCCCTCCGGCGTCAGCTCGAGCAGCGTCGAGCGCCCGTCGCGGGGGTTCGCGTACTCCCGGACGTGCCCACGCTCGATCAGGCCGCGGAGGATGTCGCGCTCGGTCGTCCGCCGGCGGCCGGTCGCCTCGGCGAGCTGCGTCCGGGTGACCGGCTGCATGACCCCGATGAACGAGAGCGGCCCGTACTCGGCCGGGTCGACGCCGACGGCCCGCAGCTCGGCGTTCGACACCTCCCAGGCGTACCGGCCCGCAACGAGGAGCTCGTTGACGATCGCACCCCGGACGGGCGGCTGCGCTCACGCGCTGATTATCCGCGTGCGACCGGTTCGAGCTCGCCGAAATAGGTCAGCCGCATGATCCGCTTGTACTCCCAGAGGTTGACGTAGACGGTGCCGTCGGTGGTCACGGCGACGCCGTTCGCGGTCGACGACGTGAGCATGCGCACGGTGAGCCCTACGCGCGTCGTGCGGGTGACGCCGCCGCCCTGGCCTCCCCGGACGACGTCGGCCGAGTAGATGCTGCCGTCGGAGCCGACCGCGAGGGCGACTGTGATCCCGACGTCGCCGCCGAACGTCGTGATCACGCCGGTTACGAGGTCGATGCGCCGGATGTGCCGGTTCTCGGTGTCGGCCACGTAGAGCGCGTCGTCCTGCCCGACCACGACCGCGTGCGGGTGGAAGAGCGTCGCCGCCGTGGCCGGACCGCCGTCGCCCGTGTAGCCCTCGGTGCCGTTGCCGGCGATCGTCGCGACCGTCCCGTTCGGGGCGATGCGCTTCACGTAGCCCGTGTAGACCGTCACGTAGAGGTTGCCGGCCGCGTCGACGGCAACCCAGTCGGCGTCCAGCGGCTCGGTGATGCGGGTGAAAGAGGAGCCGTCGACGCGGTAGACGGCGCCGTCGCGGCCGGCGACGTAGGTCGTCCTGCCGGACACGGCGACGTTGTAGGCGCCGACGCCGCTCGCGACCGTGCTCACCGCGCCGTTGTTCACGCGGAGCAGCCCTCCTTCGCGAAGCTGGGCGACCAGGAGGCCGCCTGCCGGGTCGGCGGCGATCGCAATCGGGTCGACGATCAGCGGGCTCTTCGCGACGTCGACGCTGACGTTGCCGAGACGCACGACGCGGCCCTGCACGTTCACCGACACCGCCCACGAGCCGGCGCGCGGGAACCGGAGCGTGGCGGTGGCGCGGCCGCTGGCGTTGGGGGCGAGGGTCGCGCGCAGGGTGGGCGCGCCGCGCGCCTCGAGCGTCGCGCGCGTGCGGGGCTTGATCGAGACGGTCACGCGCCAGGGCGTGCCGACGATCGCGGCTCGCGGTAGCGCTACCGCCTTCACGGTCGGCGGCTTGGGAGCGACGAGCAGGGCGGCGAGCGCGAGCACGGCGAGCATGTGGGCCTCCTGGTAGGTGCGGCGGTTTCGCCGTAGTTAAGGCGATATCGCCTTAACTTGTCAAGGACTACGCTCCGCGCCGTGATCCGCGTCCGCCTCTTCGCCGGCCTGCGCGAGCGCGCCGGCTGGTCGTCCCGGGAGCTCGACGGTGTCGCCCGCGTCGGCGACGTCTGGGCGGCGCTCGACCTCGGCGACCAGCCCGCGGGTCTCCTCTACGCGGTCAACAGGGAGTACGCGCCGCCCGAGCGCGAGCTCGCAGACGGCGACGAGGTCGCGCTGATCCCGCCGGTCTCCGGCGGCGCCTTCCGGCTCTCGGGGCAGCCGCTCTCGCTGGATGCGGCCGTGGCCGAGGTCGCCGACGAGCGCGCCGGCGCCATCGCCACCTTCACCGGCACGACGCGCCGCCAGTCGCGCGGCCGGGACGTCGTCCACCTCGACTACGAGGCCTATGAGGGCATGGCCGAGCAGGTCATGGCCGAGATCGCCGCCGAGCTCGAGGCCCGTTATGACCTCTGCTCGATCGCCATCCACCACCGCGTCGGCCGTGTCGGCATCGGCGAGACGAGCGTCGTCATCGCCGTCTCGGCGCCGCATCGCGCCGACGCCCTCGCCGCCTGCAAGGACGCCATCGACACCCTCAAGGAGCGCGTCCCGCTCTGGAAGAAGGAGGTCTACGAGGGCGGCGAGGAGTGGATCGGGCGCGGTTCGTAGACCCCGGAGCGCGAGCCGGACCTCGTGCTGAGCAGCGTTCAGCCGGTCAGCGGCACCAGGCCGGCCACCGGGGATCCGTGTTTATGTTGACGGAGCCGTCAGCGCCCAGGTGCCGTGTACTGGGACAGCCCTGAGCCTGTCTGGCCGTGAGGCAGTGCAGGGTCGTAGGGGCTGGAGCGACGTGCCACCTTCTCGCGCGGCCCGTACAAGGACATGTTACCGCGGCCGGCCGTGATCGAGACTGCAGAATGAGCCCGGCGACTAGACGCACGGTAGTCGGCCGTCTGGGCGACCTAGAACAGTTCGGCCATGAACCCGTTGCCGAGACCTCGTGTGGCGCTCTCCGACCAGCAGCTGAAAGACCTGCATCCGAAGGCTGCTCGAGGAGGCAGGCCGAGAGTCTCCTCACCGGCGGCACTCCGATTGCCAGCCGTCAGCCTCGACGGCTCCGGGCCGCACTGGTCAGGCGGGAGCGCCCGGCCGCGGAGGAGGCCGCGATCCCGCGGCTGCAGGACAAGCCCTGCGGCCGCGCGGGTCGGCTGCAGTCTCTTAGCTCCCGCTCGACCCGCGGACGGTCAGTTCCGAGTGAGAGCCATGCGGAGATCCGCAGGGCGTGACGGCCACGCAGTACCGCGGATCACCGTCACAGGTTGCCGAACGAGGTACTTCCTGAGCCAGGCGGCGTCTCGGCTTCGCCACGACCCCGACGTCCCAGGGCGCACATCGTCAAGACCAGCGCCTGACGGCGACTTTTCGCGAGCTGTCAGGAACGGCTCTGTTCCGTGCCTCGGCCTCCGGAAGGAGGAGGTCTACGAGGGCGGCGAGGATCGCTGGATCGGACGCGTTCGTTGATGAAATCCGGACTTCTGCTCTGCAGGCTTCCCTGCCGCCGATGTACCAGGCAGGTACAGGGAATGCGGTCACGTCCGGCCGACGCGTCGCCCGGAATGCAGCGAACGCAGAACACGGCGACCAGCGAGGCCCGTGCGCGAGGCGTCGGTGAAGCTCGCATCGGTCTCCATCGGATCGACTCCAGTCCCAGCACTGCGATCGGCGAGACCAGCTTCGGCATCGCCGACCGGCCGCCGCGCTCGGTGAGCCGCGCGCCGCGGCCTACGCTGGAAGCAGCGTGCTCTCCGTGCTCGTGGTCGACGACGATCCGCCCGTCCGGCGGATGCTCGAGCGGACCTTCGCGGCCGAGGGCTACCGCGTCGACACGGCCGCCGACGGTGGTCAGGCCCTGGCGGCCGTCGAGCGATCGGTTCCGGACCTGGTGGTGCTCGACGTTGCCATGCCGGGCGTGGACGGCCTCGCCGTCTCCCGGCGGCTGCGCCGGGCAGGCCTGGCCGTCCCGGTTCTGCTCCTGACTGCACGCGACGCAGTCGCCGACCGCGTCGCGGGGCTCGATGCCGGCGCAGACGACTACCTGGTCAAGCCGTTCGCCTCCGAGGAGCTGCTCGCCCGGGCGCGGGCGCTGGTCCGCCGCGGCACGGAGCCGCCCGAGGTGCTGGCGTTCGCCGACCTGATGCTCGACGTCGGCACGCGGATCGCGCGCCGCGGCGAGCGGGAGATCCACCTCGGCGCGCGCGAGGCGGCGCTGCTCGAGCTGCTGCTCCGCAACCCGCGGCACGTCGTGACCCGCAGCGTCGCGCTCGAGCGCGTCTGGGGGAGCAGTTCTGCCGCGACGCCGAACGCCGTCGACCGCTGCGTCTCCTACCTCCGCCGCAAGCTCGGCGAGCCACCGCTGATCGACACCGTCCGCGGCGTTGGCTTCGTACTCGGACGATGACGCTCCGCACCCGGTCGATCCTCGCGTCGCTGGTCGCGATCCTCGTTGCGATCACCATCGTGGGCGCGAGCGTGGACGTGCTCGTCGGACGGCACCTCCGTGGATCGCTGGACGCGTCCCTCCGGCAGCGCGCCGTCGATGTCGGGCAGCTGAGCGCGACGGCGCCCGCGCTGCTCGTCGCGCCGGGCGCGCTCGACTCCCCCGTCGGCGGGACGCAGGTGCTGACGCAGGTGCTCGACCGCCGCGGACGGATCGTCGCGCGGTCGCTCGCGCTCGGCGGCCGCGTTCTCCCCGTTGCCGCGCCCGCACAGGCCGTCATCGCGGGGGGCCGCGGCCGGTACCTCGACGCCCGCCTCGGGAGCGATCCCGTCCGGGTGTACCTCGCGCCGCTTGCCGACTCGGGCGGAGCGGCCGCGGGCGGCGCCGTTGCGGTCGCCGCTTCGACGCGCGATCTCACCGCGACGCTGCGCAGCGTGCATGTCTTCGTCGTCGCTGCCGGCCTGGTGGCCGCGGTGGCGGCCGCCGCGGCGCTCGCGCTCCTGATCCGACGGGCCCTCGCGCCGCTGGCCCGCCTCACGTCCGCGGCGGCTGAGATCGAGCGGACCGGAGATCCTGGCCGGCGGCTGCCTCAGCCGGAGACAGCCGACGAGGTCGCCCGCCTGGCCGCGACGCTGAACGGGATGCTCGCCGGCCTCGAACGTGCCCGTGAGCGGGAGCGCCGCTTCCTGGCCGACGCGTCGCACGAGCTGCGCACGCCGCTGACGGCCCTGCGCGGCAACATCGACTACCTCGCGAGGCACGGCGCAGGCGACGAGCTCATCACCGACCTGCAGGCCGATGCCGGGCGGCTCGCGCGTCTCGCGGACGACCTGCTCGCGCTGTCGCGCGAGGAAGCTGCCTCGCCGCCCGAGGAGATCGTCCGGCTGGACGAGCTCGCGCACGCCGTCGAGGCAGCCGACGTGGACGTCGCGGGCGGGCCGGTGGCCGTGCGCGGGGACCGCGCCGCCCTCGAACGCGCCCTGGCCAACCTGGTCCAGAACGCGCGCCTGCACGGCGGCGGCCGGATCGAGGTCGAGACGTCGAGCCGGGACGGCACCGCGACGCTCACCGTCGCCGACGAGGGGCCTGGCTTGCCGCCCGGCGAGGAGCGGCAGGCGTTTGCGCGCTTCTGGCGCGGACGGAGCAGCAGCTCCGGATCCGGTCTGGGACTCGCGATCGTCGAGGCCACCGCGGAGCGGCACGGTGGCCGCGCCTACGCCAAGGGTGCGCGTTTCACGATCGAGCTTCCCGCCGTCGAAGCCGTCAGAGATGTCTCAGAGTCCGGGTCTACAACGGACGCAGAAGCACTCGAGAAAGGATCGCTTTGAGCTATCTGCGTCAACTGTCAACTCGGACTCTCGTACTCGTAATCGTCGCCGCCTGCGTGATCGCGGCCGGCGGGGCGGCAATCGCCGTCGCCGCCGGTGGCGGAGGCCCCACTCCCGCGCCAAAGCCGCTCGACCAGGCGGTCTCTGACGCGCTCACTGCCAGACACCCCGACGGGGTCACGGCCCGCATCACGTTCACGAACAACCTGTTCCCGTCCGGCGCGCTCGCCGGCCAGGCCGGGTCGCCCTTGATGTCGGGCGCGTCCGGCCGACTGTGGCTGACCGACGACGGCCGCGGCCGCATCGAGCTCCAGTCGAACGCCGGTGACGTGCAGGTCGTCTGGGACGCGATGCGCGTCACGGTCTACGATGCGTCGTCGAACACCGTCTACCGCGCCGATCTGCCCAGCCACACGAGCGGTGGCACAAGCGGCAGCGGCGTCCCGCCCACGCTCGCGCAGATCGACCGGGTGCTCGGCACGCTCGGACTCCACTGGACGCTGTCCGGCGCGCAGCCGACGAACGTGGCCGGCCAGCCTGCGTACAGCGTCTCGGCCTCGCCGAAGCACGACGGCGGGCTGCTCGGCTCGCTCCAGCTCGCCTGGGACGCCGTGCGCGGAAACCCGCTGCGCGCCGCCATCTACGCACAGGGCAGCTCGACGCCCGTGCTCGAGCTGATCGTCACAGACATCTCGTACGGCTCCGTCCCGCTCGGCGACGTCGCGGTAAGCCCGCCCGCCGGGGCGAAGGTCGTGGACCTCCGCACGGGCATGAAGCCGGACGGGTCGAGCCGCCCCGCCGTGACGGGCCTGGCGGCTGTCGGGGCTGCCGCCCCCTTCACCGTCGTCGCGCCGGAGTCGCTCGTTGGCCTCCCGCGCCGCGACGTGCGCCTCGTCGGCGGCGACACCGTCGTCGCGCTCTACGGCCAGGGGCTCGGCGGGGTCGCCCTCGTGGAGCGCAACGCCGACGCGTCGCAGTCGGGCACCTCGCTCTCGGCCCTCCCGACCGTCTCGCTCGACGGCGCGACGGCGCACGAGCTCGCCACCCAGCTGGGCACCGTGCTCGAGTGGAAGGCGGGCGGCACGAGCTACGTGCTCGCCGGCTCGCTGCCGGCCGCCGCGGCCGAGGCCGCGGCGAGGGCCGTGAAGTAGCCCGCCACGACTCCGGGGAGGGGTCACCGCGACGGCGACCCCTCTCCGGCAATGCCGCGATCAGCAATTCTGTCGTGGTCGCAATCGAGCCCGGACACCCAGCACGGCGGCTCGCCTCGGGCGTGGAGATGCCCGTGCTCGGCCTCGGTGTCTGGCAGATCGCCGCCGGCCGCGAGACGGAGCAGGCGGTCGAGTGGGCGCTCGAGGCCGGGTACCGCCACATCGATACGGCCGCGCTGTACCGGAACGAGGCCAGCGTAGGAGCCGCGGTGCGGCGCAGCGGGCTCCCGCGCGACCAGGTGTTCGTGACGACGAAGCTCCGGCCGCCACGAGTGGACGCCGCGCGCGCCCTCGCGGGCAGCCTGGAGCGGCTTGGACTCGACTTTGTCGACCTCTACCTGATCCACTGGCCGGTGCCGGCCCTCAACGGGGTCATGTGGCGCGGACTCGAGTCGCTGCGCGAACAGGGGCTGGCTCGCGAGATCGGCGTGAGCAACTTCGGCCGGGGCCGGCTGGGGGCATTGCTCGAGGGAGCGTCGCACCGGCCGGCCGTCAACCAGGTGCAGTTCAGTCCGTTCGAGTTCCGCCATGCCCTGCTCGAGTACTGCGCCGAGCAGGACATCGCGTTCGAGGCCTATAGCCCGCTCGCCCGCGGCCGCGGCCTGAACAACCCGACGATCGCCGCCATCGCCGAGCGCCTCGGACGGACGCCGGCGCAGGTCATGCTCCGCTGGGCCGTCCAGCACGGGACCATCGTGATCCCCAAGTCGAGTAACGAGGAGCGGATTCGCTCGAACGCGCAGATCTTCGACTTCGAGCTCGGCGACGCAGACATGCAGGCGCTCGACGCGCTCGACAGGACCGGCCTGACAGATCGGGCGCGCGGGTGAGGACCACCCGGGCGGCGAGGAGTGGATCCGAGCGGGTGTAGATCCGATTCGCCCGCCGGCCCGTAGAGCATGTGTGAGCCCGCCGAAGCGCGGGTAGCCGAAATCGAAGCCACGGCGCGCCTGTACAGGCGCGGACAAGACTCCTCTGGAGGTGATCTGGTGGCGTATCAGCAGCACCACTCACAACAAGGCGTTGGAGGCTGGTCCCGGACCCGCTGGATCGTGCTGGCAGCGGTGCTCCTCGCGGTCGCCGTCGCCGTCATCCTCGCCCTCACCTACTCGGGCGGAGGCAGCGGGAGCGGCTACTAGCACCCGCCTAGGGAACGGCATCGGGCTCGGCGACGAGCCCGATGATCTCCCACGCCTCGACCGGCCGCGCAGAGCCCTTTACGGCCAGCGGCTCGCGCCGCACCGCCTGCACCTCGCCCTCGACGAGCGCGTACGTGCGGACACCGCAGAGGATCGACCCCGGCTCGGCATGCGCCTGGAGCCGTGACGCGAGGTTCACGGCGAAGCCGACGGCCTTGTACGCGCGCATGATGTCGCTGCCGAATACGCCGACCGTGCAGTAGCCGGAATTGATCCCGATGCGGACGTTGATCGCTGCCGGGTAGCCCCGCGCCCGCACCCGCTCGGCGAGCTCGCCCGCGCGCGATCGCATGGCGAGCGCCGTGCGGATCGCGGCGCGCGCCTGCTGCTCCTCGCTGCTCTCCGCCGGCGCGCCGAAGATCACCATCAGCCCGTCGCCGATGAAGTTGTCGAGCGCGCCGCCGTGCTCGACGGCGACGGCCGTCATCTCGCGCAGGTAGTCGTTCAGCACGAGCGCGAGCTCCTCGGGCTCTAGGCTCTCCGACAGGTCGGTGAAGCCGACCATGTCCGCGAAGAGGGCGGTGATCTTCCGCCGCTGGAACGCCTCGTCGGGCTCGAGCGCCCCGCCGAGCAGGCCCTCCGCGACCTGCTGGGGCAGGAAGCGCTTCAGCTCCCCGGTGCGGACGAGCTCCGCCATCTGCTCCTCGATGCGCGCCTCGAGGCGGCGATTCAAGCGACCCATCTCGGCGAGGTGCTCGGCCTCCAGGTCGTGCAGGCGCTTCCTGGTCAGGCTCGCCTTGATGCGCGCGCGCAGCACGACCGGGTCGAACGGCTTCACGAGGTAGTCGTCGGCGCCGAGCTCGATGCAGCGCACGGCGCTCCCGATGTCGTCGAGCGCCGTGATCATCAGGACCGGCACGTGCCGCAGCGACTCGTCGTCCCTCATGTACTCGAGCACGCCGTAGCCGTCCAGCTCCGGCATGAGCACGTCGACGAGCGCGAGATCGAAGGGATCGCCGTGGAGCCGCTCGAGCGCCTGCCGGCCGTCGGACGCCGTGTCGACGCGGTGGCCGTCCTGCTCGAGCAGGCTCGTGAGCAGCTGCCGGTTCACGGCGTCGTCGTCGACGACGAGGATCCATGCGGGCCGCTCGCCCGTCACCGCAGCGCCGCCTCGAGCCGCTCGTATTCGGTCTCGGCGCGCCCGACCAGCTCGGACGCGCCGTCGACGGCGCCCGCCGCCCCGATGCGCTCGAGCTCCTGGCAGACCTCCGCGAGCGCCGATCCGCCGAAGGTGTTCGCGTTCGACTTGAGCGTGTGCGCCGCAAGCCGCAGCCCGGCGGCGTCGCCTTCGTCGACGGACTGGCGCAGCCGGGCAACGAGCGCAGGCCCCTGGGCGAGGAACGTCTCGACGAGCGCAGCGGTCGTCTCGTCGCCGACCGACTCGCGCAGCTCGTCGAGCGCGGCCGCGGAGGCCGGACGAAGCCGCGCGAGCGCCGCGGCGAGCTCCTCGCCGCGGATCGGCTTGCTGACGAAGTCGTCCATGCCGGCGGCGAGACACTGCTCGCGCTCATCGTCCAGCACGCCGGCGGTCACGGCGATGATGCGCGGCCGCTCCTCGCCCCAGCGCGCGTGGATGCGGCGCGTGGCCTCGAGCCCGTCGAGCTCGGGCATCTGGACGTCCATCAGGACTACGTCGTACCGCGCCCGCTCCAGCGCCGAGAGCGCCTCCAGGCCGTTGGAGGCGATGTCGGCGCGGTAGCCGAGCTTCCCGAGCAGGGCCAGCACGAGCTGCTGATTCACGGCGTTGTCCTCGGCCACCAGGATGCGCAGGTCGCCGGGCGGCGCCGCGGCGGGCTCGCTCGCCGGCGCGGTAACCGGCGCGGGCGCTCGCGGGCCGAGCACATCGACGAGCGCGTCGTAGAGCTGCGACGGCCGGATCGGCTTCGTGAGGTGCGCCGCGAACAGGTCGGAGTCGTCCTCGCGGCGGCCGAGCGAGGTCAGCAGGATCAGCGGGAGCGCCGCCGCCGACTTGCGCAGCTCGCGCGCGAGCGCGAGACCGTCGAGCTCGGGCATATGCATGTCGAGCACGGCGGCGTCGAGCGGGTCGCTGCGGCGCACCCACTCGATCGCCTCCGCTGGCGACTCGGTCTCGCGGACGAGCATCCCCCAGGACTCCAGGTAGGCGCGCGCGATCTGCCGGTTGGTGGCGTTGTCGTCGACGACCAGCACGCGCTTGCCTGCGACGACCGCGACCGCGTCGCCCTCGTACGGGCGCACGGGCCGCGGTGCCTCGGCAGCGACGACGGTGACGTGGAACGTCGAGCCCTCGCCGAGCCGGCTCTCCGCCCGGATGTCGCCACCCATCGCCTCGGCCAGCCGCCGGCTGATCGCCAGCCCGAGCCCGGTGCCGCCGTAGCGTCGCGTCGTCGAGGCGTCCACCTGGGTGAAGGACTCGAACAGCGTCTCGAGCCGGTCCTCGGGTATCCCGATGCCGGTGTCTCGGACCGAGAAGCGGACGCGGTGGCGGCCGCCGCCGAGCGGCTCGGCGTCGACCGTGAGCACGATCTCGCCCTGCTCGGTGAACTTGACCGCGTTGTTGAGCAGGTTGAGGAGGATCTGCCGCAGGCGGGTCGCGTCGCCGACCAGCGCCTCCGGCGCCGCGGGCTCGAGCGTGTACGCGAGGTCGAGCGCCTTTTCGGCCGCCGCGGGCGCGACAAGTCCCATGGCCGACTCGACGCACTCGCGGAGGTCGAACGGCCGGCGCTCGAGGTCGAGCCGGCCGGCCTCGATCTTCGAGAAATCGAGGATGTCGTTGATGACCGCGAGCAGTGCCTCGCCGCTCGTACGGATCACCTCGGCGAATCCGCGCTGCTCGTTGTCGAGCTCCGTGCCGAGCATGAGCTCGGTCATCCCGATGACGGCGTTCATCGGCGTGCGGATCTCGTGCGACATCGTCGCGAGGAAGGCGCTCTTCGCCTCCGTCGCGGCCTCGGCCTCGCGCCGCGCCTGCTGCAGCTCGCCGATGTCGTGATAGACGGCGTAGATCCCCGCCGGCTCGCCGCTGACGACGATCGCGCCGAAGTGCGCGTGGACGTCCACGCGCGAGCCGTCCCTGCGGTTGCGCTGCGTGATGTAGTGGCCGGAGTCGCCGGCAGCGCTGCGGTGCTCGGACTCCGCGACCGCCTCCGCGCGAACGTCCGGATCGCTCGCGACGAGCTCGTCGGCGTTCCGGCCGATCGCCTCCTCCGCCGAGTAGCCGAACATCCGCTCCGCGGCCGGATTCCAGGACGTGACGTTGATGTCCTTGTCGACGGTGACGATCGCCGCCGGGCTCAGCTCGAAGAGCGCCTCGTAGTAGCGCCGTTGCCACTGCAGCTCGCTCACGTCGCTGTAGATCGCGTAGAGGCCGACGGGCTCGCCGTCGACGTCGATTCGCGCACCCACGACGTCGACGTCGACAAAAGACCCGTCCTTCCGCGTCCGCCTCGTGACCCTGTGCGTGTGCCCCACCGTTTCGCCGTGCGCGGTCATCTCCCGAGCCTCGCTCTCGATCTCCGGGCGGTTCGCGATCAAGTCGTCGACGTCCAGGCCGACTGCCTCCTCGCGCGTGTAGCCGAAGAGCTCCTCCGCCGCCCGGTTCCACGTCAGTACGGTCGAGTTGAGATCGAGCGTCACGATCGCGTTCGGGCTCGACTCGAGCAGGGAGACGTAGTACTGCTTCTGCCGCTGAAGCTCGCTGACGTCCGTGTAGATGGCGTAGAAGCCGACCTGCTCCTCGCCGACGACGATCGGCGACCCGACCATCTGGACGTCGACGTAGCTCCCGTCCTTGCGCTGCCGCCGCGTGACGTGCTCTTCCCGGTTGCCGGCCACACCAGCCCTGGTGATGGCGACAGCCTCCGCGCGGATGTGCTCGTCCTTCGCGACGAGATCGTCGATGTTGCTCGCAATCGCCTCCTCGGCCGTGTAGCCGAACATCCGCTCCGCGGCCGGATTCCACGAGGTCACGATCGCCTCGGCGTCCACGGTCACGATCGCGGAAGGGCTGTTCTCGACGAGCGACTGGTAATAGCGCTTCTGGCGCTGGAGCTCGCCGATGTCGTGGTAGATGGCGTAGTACCCGACCTGCTCGCCGTCGACCTCGATCGGAACGGCAAGCACCTCGACGTCAACGAGCGTGCCGTCCTTACGCGACCGTCGGGCGATGCCCTCGTACCGGCCCGCCGCGAGGGCCTCCTGCTTGACGCGCTCCGCGTCCTCGCGCAGGTCGGGGGTCGCGGCGATCAGCCCGTCGATGACGCGCCCGACGGCCTCCTCGCGCGTGTAGCCGAAAAGGCGCTCGGCCTGCGGGTTCCACGAGGTGACGGTCGCGTCGAGGTCGGTGGTGATGATCGCGACCGGGCTGATCTCGAGCAGCGACTCGAAGAACTGGCGCTGCCGCTCCAGCTCGTGCGCGCCCGCCACGGACCGAATCTACGCCAGTTGTGCACCACCTGGCCACCGAACCGACCGGCAAAGCGGGACCAGAACGGTCAGAATCCCGCGTCGTCAGGGGAGACGCACCGCCACATAACCCATGCCACCCAAGGAGGGGACGAGGTGAAGGGTAGAAGGAGAGCCGGCGCATTCGCCGGCATGGCCATCGCGTGCCTGTCGCTTGCCGCGCTCGCGGCGGGAACCACGCTCGTCGGCAACGGTGAAGCCAGGACCGCACCGCCGACCAACTGCCTGTCCGGTTCGAAGGCCGGGAAGATCAAGCACGTCATCTACCTCCAGTTCGACAACGTCCACTGGCGGCGGGACAACCCGAACGTCCCGTCGGACCTCGAGCAGATGCCGCACCTGCTCAACTTCCTCACGCAGAACGGCACGTTCAACACCAACGACCAC
This sequence comes from uncultured Thermoleophilia bacterium, assembly GCA_963710465.1. Taxonomy (GTDB): domain Bacteria; phylum Actinomycetota; class Thermoleophilia; order Gaiellales; family Gaiellaceae; genus JACVRM01. Next base: position 71,670 of record CAVQAQ010000014.1, on the reverse strand, counting down.
ACCGTCCTGATCTCCCATACGGGCGGTGGGATCCTGAGCACGCTCACGGGGCTGTATCCCGACCGGCACGGCCAGGCGGTTTCGAACAGCTATGGGTACTTCACGCCGGCGCCGGGCGTCGGCTTCTCGTCCTCGTTCAAGTACTGGACGGACTTCACGGACGCCGGAAACCCGGCGAATAACCCGCCGACCGCGTCCGGCGACACGAACTACAACATGGTCAACGCCGATCCGCCGTCGCTCGGCGGCACGGGCGCGGTCCGCAACGCGCCTGCCCCTTGGGTGCCGTTCACGCGCGCCGGCTGCGATGTCGGCAACGTCGGCACCGCCAACGCCGTGCTCGAGAACAACACCTCGATCGTGTCGCGGGTCGCCGCGCAGGCGACGACGCTCGCCGCCGCCGCACCCGCCGGCTCCACGAACGTGAAGGTCGCGAGCGTGGCGGGCCTATCGGCCGGCCAGAACGTGATCCTCGAGAACGCCACGCCGACCGTGGAGCTCGCCACCATCCAGAACGTCGGCACCGCCGGATCCGGCGGCACCGGGGTCACGCTGACCGCGCCGACCGCGAAGGCTCATGCGAGCGGCGGGGCATTCACCGTGTACGCCACCGACCAGACGGGCGACATGACGCGCGTGTTCGGCGAGGGCTCGCCCGAATGGATCGAGGGCCGCAACTCGCAGATCGCCCAGGCCGGCACGGCCGCGCGCAACCTCGCGCAGACCGACTTCGTCGGCTTCGGCATCCACTGCACGAACGCGGCCGGGAGCATCTGCGCCGGCAACCCGAACGCGAAGCCGGATCCGCTGCCCGACGAGGCCGGCGGCTACAGCGGCTTCAAGGCGCTGTTCGGCGCCAAGTACGTCAACCCGGCGATCACGGGGGGCAGCCCGTCCGTGAACGGGATCGACGGCAACCCGATCACCGATCAGTTCGGCCAGCCGGGCTTCCCGGGCTTCGACGGCATGTTCCCGAACAACACGCTGGGCGAGGTCGCCCAGATGCAGGAGCACGGGATCCCGGTGACGTTCGGCTACCTCTCCGACGCGCACGACGCGCACGGCAAGGCCGGCGAGATCCACATCGCCTACGGGCCGGGCGAGAAGGGCTACCACGACCAGCTCGTCTCCTACGACAACGCGTTCGCCGGCTTCTTCAAGCGGCTCCAGAACGACGGGATCACGAAGGACAACACGCTCTTCGCCGTCACCGTCGAGGAGGGCGACCACGTCGCCGCCACCGCGCCGGACGGGCCGTGCAACGGCGTCACGGTGTTCTGCACCTACAGCGCACCGGGCCACACCGTCACCGAGGTCAACGGCGACCTGAAGAGGCTTGTCGCGACCTACAACGCGAGCCACGGCACGAGCGCCACGACGAACTTCAGCGTCCACAGCGACCTCGCGCCGAACGTCTACATCACCGGCAACCCGGCGCGCGACCTCGTCGACCGCCCGCACGCTCGAGCAGGCGATGGCCGACATGAACGTGAAGAACCCGCTCTCCGGGAAGCAGGAGAACCTGTTCGTGGCCATGGCCGACCCCGTGGAGCAGACGACGCTTCACATGGCGACCGCGGACGCGAACCGGCTGCCGACGTTCACGCCGTTCGCCCAGGGCGACTACTTCCTGAACGCCTCATCGACGGCCCCGTGCGCGAACAACGACCTGAACGCCTGCCTGTTCTTGCCAAACACCGCGGGCTCGACGCAGACGTTCGCGTGGAACCACGGCGGCATCCAGCCGGAGATCAACAACACGTGGATCGGTTGGGTCGGGCCGGGGATCAAGAACGAGGGCGGCACGGACAAGGTGTGGACAGACCACACCGACGTGCGGCCGACGATCCTCTCGCTGCTCGGCCTCAAGGACGACTACGTCAGCGACGGCCGCGTCGACACGGAGTTCATCAAGGACGACGCGCTGCCCGTGTCCCTCAGGGGCGGCAGGGCCGAGGAGCTCGGGCAGGCCTGGAAGGAGATCAACGCGCCCTTCGGGCCGTTCGCGGCCGACACGCTCACCGCGTCCACCGGGGCGCTGGCGAGCCACACGTTCGACGACGGCACGTACACGAAGACGGAGAACGCGATCCAGGACCTGACCTCCGAGCGCGACGCGCTCGCCGCGAAGATCCGGCTCGCGCTCAACGATGCGGAATTCAACGGCGTCAAGATCGACGAGAAGGACGCCAAGAACTGGATCGGCCTCGCCGACTCGTTGACCGCCCGGGCGCACGCGCTGGCCGACAAGTTCAAGTCCGAGCCGGCCGACGCCAAGGATCTGCAGAAGGTCAACCACATCGTCGTGATCTACGAGGAGAACCACAGCTTCGACAACCTGTACGGCGGCTGGGAAGGCGTGAAGGGCCTGGCCAACGCCAACGCGGCGCACACGAAGCAGATCAACCAGGCGGGCATCCAGTTCTCCTGCCTGAAGCAGAACGACGTGAACCTGACCTCGCCGCCGCTGCCGGGCACCTGCACGGACTCCACGACGGCGACGACGTTCACAAGCAACTTCCCGAACGCGCCGTTCAACATCGACACGTACATCGCGCCGACCGACGTGACGTGCCCGAAGCCGACGGTGTTCGGGCCGGCCAACGGCCTGCCGAAGAACGACCCCGCAGCGCTGCCGGGCGGATGTACGCGCGACCTGGTGCACCGCTACTACCAGGAGCCGTACCAGCTGAATGGCGGGAACCAGAACCGCTACGTCACCGGCAGTGACGCCATCGGCCTCACCATGGGCTACTACAGGACGAAGGCGCTGCCGATCTATGCGCTACCTGCACTCGAAGAACCATCCCGATTACGCGATCGCGGACAACTTCTTCCAGGGCTCGTTCGGCGGCTCGTTCCTGAACCACCAGTGGCTGGTGGCGGCAGCGTCGCCGGTCTGGAACGGCATCCCGAACGACGGGTCAGCGGACGACCTGCACTCCGTCGTCGATGTCAACGGGATGCCGAACAACTACCCGCTGTACGTCTCGCCGCTCGGCGCACTGGTGAAGGACACGCAGGTCACGCAGTCCTGCAACCCGCCGGCGTCACGGCCACCGCATGCAGCCCGCGTTCACGTGCGGCAACTACGCCGTCAACACGACGCAGCCGCTCAACCAGCCGTTCTCGCCGGGGACGGCGCTGACCCGCCGGCTTCCGCTCCAGACCCGGGTCACGATCGGCGACGAGCTGACCGCGGCGGGCGTCGACTGGTCGTGGTACGCGGGCGGCTGGTCGAACGCGAGCGGTGACGTGAACGGCCCCGGGTGGACGAACGGGAGCGGCCCGAACTGCAGCGACCCGAACGTCCTGCCGAGCGCCAACACCAACCACACGTACCCGTTCTGCCCGGACGGGTTGTTCATGTTCCACCACCACCCGTTCGACTACTTCGCCAACTACGCGCCCGGCACGCCGGGGAGAGCTCACCTGCAGGACGAGAGCGTCTTCAAGCAGCTGGCGGCGTCATCGGACAAGAGGGCGTGCAACCTCAAGCCCGTCAGCTTCGTCAAGCCGATCGGCGAGGAGAACGAGCACCCGGGCTACGCGAGCACACACGACGGCAACGGCTCGCAGGTCGACCTGATCAAGATGATCGAGGGCAGCTCGTGTGCGAAGGACACGATGGTCGTCGTCACGTACGACGAGTTCGGCGGGCAGTGGGATCACGTCCCGCCGCCGGGCCAGGGCAACGACAACGGCCCGCACGACATCTGGGGCCCGGGGACGCGCGTCCCGGCGCTGATCCTCGCCCCGAAGCTCAAGGGCCGCTTCGTCGTGGACAACACCGAGCACGACACGACGTCGATCCTGTCGACGATCGAGCACCGCTTCGGGCTCGATCCGCTCAGCACGCGCGACGCCGCCGTGCCCGACCTCTCGAGCGTCTTCACGGCGCCGAAGGTCAAGTAGTCAGCTGAACGGTTGCCGGGCCCGCCGCCGCGCGGGCCCGGCACCGATCTCTAGGCCGCGATCCAACACCGTCCCCGGAGAAGTCTTCGGCGTCCCGCCGGGGGCCCGCCCGGGCGGGCGGGGGCCCCGCGTCGCGGAGCAGAGTACGGCGCGGTAACCGCCCAGGTGCCGCTCTCATAGGTGAGGTTGGCGGTCGCGGTGAAGTAGATGAAGAACCCATTCTTCCCGCGCCTGCGATCCGAGCGTAAAGCTCGCGCCCGTGTCGCCCTTCGGCCCCTGCGGTTTCCTCCCTGTTGGATTGAGAGGCACCGTAGTGAGGCAGTCGGCCGGTACGGTTCGGCGCCGTGAAGCCCGCGGTCGAACGCATGGGGCACCCCGGCTGGTGCGTGAACCTCGTCACCGCGGCCGCGCTGCAGCCCGGTGAGGCCGTGCTCGTCGTCGTCGACGAGCCGCTGCTGGAGCAGGGCTCGCAACTCGTTGCCACCGTCGCCGACGCCGGCGGCCGGCCGCGGCTCGAGGTGTGGAGCGGCGACCGGCCGATGGAGCACGCCCCGCCGCCGGTGCTCGAAGCCGCCGATCACGCCTCAGTGTGCTACTTCGTCCACCAGACCGCGCTCGCCGCCGAGGCGGGCGCGCGCTTCGAGCTGATGCAGCGCGTGACCGGCCACGGCGGCCGCGAGATCTTCATGGGCTTCGTGGATGCCGAGCTGCTCGCGGGCGAGCTGTCCGAGCCTGCCCCCGACCTGGTCGAGGCGGCCGAGCGGCTCCTCGACGAGGTCTCGGGCGCCGACCGCATCCATGTGACCTCGCCCGCCGGCACCGATCTCACGCTGCGGGTGGGCGGCCGCCCGTGGCGCGACGACGTGCACCGGCTGCAGCCGGGCACGATGGCCAACTTCCCGGGGGGCGAGGTCTACGTCGCGCCCCACCGCGACGGGGCCGACGGCGTCCTCGTCGCCGACCTGACGGTGCCTTACACCGTCGACGGGCTCGTCGATGCGCCCGTCGTGATCCGCTTCGAGCGCGGCCGCATCACGTCGATCGAGGGCGGCCGGGCCGCCGACATGCTGCGCGCGATCGTCGAGGAGGCAGGCACCGGGGCGGACGTCGTCGCCGAGCTCGGCATCGGCCTCAATTACACGCTCACGCCACGCGGCCACGTGCTCCTCGACGAGAAGGCCGGCGGCACGGCGCACGTCGCGATCGGGCGCAACACGGGCCACTACGGCGGAGACAACGAGGCCTCGATCCACATCGACTGCATCTTCTCCAAGCCGCGGATCACCGCCGACGGGCGCCCCGTAACCCCCTGACCGGGGCGGGCGCGCCGCAGGGCGCTGGCTACGATGAGGTCATGAGCGGGTTCAACGACGACCCGCGCGAGCCGCGCTCGCCGGTGGGCGTCGAGGAGCCTGAGCCGCTGTTCCCCGAGCGCCCGCCCGACGAGAACGCCGTTCGCGACTACGAGCCGATCCAGCCGTCGAGCGGGCTGCGCGACCTGCTGCGCAAGATCTTCGCGCCCGTGCTCGTCGGGCTCGGCGTGCTCGCCAAGTTCGGCCTCTTCGGCCTGAAGTTCTTCGGCATCTTCCTCGCGGTCGGCGGCTACGCCCTGATCTGGGGCTGGCGCTTCGCGATCGGCTTCGTCCTGCTCATCCTCGTCCACGAGATGGGCCACTTCGTCGAGGCGCGCTTCCAGGGCCTCAGGCCGAGCCTGCCGGTCTTCATCCCGTTCATCGGCGCCTACGTGATGACGAAGGATGCGCCGCCCGACCCGTGGCTCTACGCGAAGCGCGCGATCGCCGGGCCGATCGCCGGCGGCCTGGCCGCCGCGGTCTGCTACGCGGCCGCCGTGCAGACCGGCTCGAACCTGCTGTCGGCGCTCGCGTACGTCGGCTTCCTGCTCAACCTCTTCAACCTGATCCCGATCGGCATCTTCGACGGCGGCGCCATGTGGCGCTCGTACCAGTTCATGCGGCTCAAGGGCGACCCGCGCGCGCCGCTCGTGCTCGCGCTCTACCTCGGGACGGCCGTCGTGCTCGTTCTCGGCATGTGGGTGAGCCACGTGCCGCAGCATCGGCTCTGAGGTGAGCGAGCAGGCCGACCGCGAGCTCCTCGAGCGCGAGGAAGGGAACGCCGAGGCGCACGCGCGCAAGATCGCCGACGAGCTGCGCGCCGGGTTCGTAGCCGTCGAGGCCATCGGCCGGCCCGGGGTGACCATCTTCGGCTCGGCCCGGATCCGCGAGGACGACCCGTCCTACGAGGCGGCGCGCACCGTGGGCCGCCTCTTCGCAGCCGAGGGCTTCGCCGTCGTGACCGGCGGCGGGCCGGGAGTGATGGAGGCGGCCAACCGCGGCGCCGACGAGGCCGGCGGCGTATCGGTCGGGTTCAACATCCAACTGCCGCACGAGCAGGGCATGAACCCCTACGTGCACGCCGGGCAGACGTTCGACCACTTCTACACGCGCAAGGTGATGCTCGTGAAGGCATCCGAAGGCTTCGTGCTCTTCCCCGGCGGGTTCGGCACGCTGGACGAGCTCTTCGAGGCGCTCACGCTCGAGCAGACCGACAAGGTCTTCGACTTCCCCATCGTGCTCTTCGACAGCTCGTACTGGCGCGGCCTGCTGGACTTCATCGACGACACCGTCCTCTCCAGGGGGCTGATCTCGCCCGGCGACCAGGAGCTCCTGTTCTTGACGGACGACCCGCACGAGGCCGTGCGGGTGGTGCTCGACTGCTACCGGCAGCAGAAGGCCGGCGCGGCATGAGGCTGCGCGACCTGCCGTCCGTCGACGAGCTGCTGCGCGAGGACGCGGCTGGCCGGCGTGCCGCGCGAGGCCGCGGTCGAGGCGGCGCGAGCGGCGCTCGCGCGCGCGCGCGAGGAGATCCGCGCCGGCGCCGAGCCCGGGGACCTCGTCGAGCGCACGCTGGCCGAGGTCGACGCCGCGACGCGAACGCGGCTACGGCGCGTGATCAACGCCAGCGGTGTCGTCCTGCACACGAACCTCGGCCGCGCGCCGCTCGCGGAGGCGGCACTGGCCCGCGTCCAGGAGGTCGCGCGCGGCTACTCGAACCTCGAGTACGACCTCGCCGACGGCGCACGCGGGTCGCGGCAGGATCATTGCGCGGCGCTCCTGCGGCGCCTGACCGGCGCCGAGGCGGCGCTCGTCGTCAACAACAACGCCGCGGCCGTGCTGCTCGCGCTGGCTGCGCTCGCCGAAGGGCGTGAGGTGCTTGTCTCCCGCGGCGAGCTGATCGAGATCGGCGACGGCTTCCGCATCCCCGAGGTGCTCGCGCGGTCGGGAGCGCGGCTCGTCGAGGTCGGTACCACCAACCGGACGCGGGTGGACGACTACGAGCGCGCGGCCGGTGAGGCGACCGGCGCCATCCTGCGCGTCCATCAGTCGAACTTCCGTGTGGTCGGGTTCACGGAGCGGCCGCGGCTGCGCGACCTGGCCAGGCTCGCCGCCCGTCTTGGGCTGCCGCTCGTCGACGACCTCGGCTCCGGCTCGCTACTGGCGGGCGACGAGCCGACTGCCGCGGCGACCGTGGCGGACGGCGCCGACCTCGTCTGCTTCTCCGGCGACAAGCTGCTCGGCGGCCCGCAGGCCGGCATCGTGGTGGGCCGCGCGGAGCTGGTCGAGCGCCTGCGCCGTCACCCGCTCCAGCGCGCGATGCGCGCCGACAAGCTGACGCTGGCGGCGCTCGAGGGGACGCTGGCGCTGTACCTCGACCCGGAGCGCGCGCGGCGGGAGGTGCCGGCGCTGCGCATGCTCGAGGAGCCGGCCGACGTGGTGCGCGCGCGGGCCGAGCGGCTCGCCCAACTCGTCGGCGGCACCGTCGAGGAGACGGTCCGCCCGCGTCGGCGGCGGCGCGCTGCCGCTGGCCGAGCTGCCGAGCTTCGCCGTCGCCCTGGACGAGGCGCTCGCCGTGCCGCTGCGTGCGGGCGACCCGCCGGTCGTGGCCATCGTCCGCGACGGCCGCTGCCTGCTCGACTGCCGCACGGTGGCGGACGCCGAGGTGGACGAGCTGGCGGCCGCGGTCATCGCCGCCGGCGGATGAGCTCGCCCGAGGCGCAGCTCTGGCCTCTGCTGAGCGGTGCGCTCGCGACCCGGGCGCTCGCGGTCGCCGTCGACCTGGGCGTGCCGAGGAGCTCGCCGACGGGCCGCGGCCGGTCTCCGACCCGCTCGGGCGCCTGCTCCGCGCGCTGGCGACCGACAGGCGTGTTCGCGGAGAGGCCCGCCGGGGACCTTCCGGCACACCGACGCGTCAAGGCTCCTGCTCGAGCCCGGCTGGGCGGAACTGGCGCACTTTCACGGCAGTGCCTGGCACAGAGCGGCGGGCGAGCTCGACGCGTCCGGCGAGCCGGCATTCCCGCGCGCCTTCGGCACCGACTTCTGGACGTGGCTCGCCGAGCGGCCCGAGGAGCGCGCCGCCTTCGACCGCGCGATGGTCGAGGGCACCGAGCGGCGCGTCGACCGGCTCGACTCGTACGCCTGGCGCGGCGACGAGACGGTCGTCGACGTCGGCGGCGGCAACGGCGCCCTCCTGCTCGGGCTGCTCGAGCGCCGCCCGGGCGTGCGCTGCATCGTCTTCGACCTGCCCGAGACGGTGGTGGGCGACCTGGACGAGCGGTGCACTTTCGTCGGCGGCAGCTTCTTCGAGGCGGTGCCCGCGGGTGACGTCCACGTGCTGTGCACGGTGCTGCACGACTGGGACGACGCGCGGGCGGCCGAGATCCTGCGCACGGTGCGTGCCGCCGCGTCGCCGGACGGCGCGCTGATTGCTCGTCGAGCGCGTGCGAGCCAGGCGGCGAGTGGCTCGACCTGCTCGTGCTCGCGCTGTACGGCGGCCGCGAGCGCGACGAGCCGCGTGGCGCGAGCTGCTCGGCTCGACCGGCTGGGCGCCGGAGTTCACCGAGCACCTGATCGTCTGCCGGCCGTGCTGACGGTCGGCACCGCCGGGCACGTCGACCACGGCAAGACCTGGCTCGTCCGCGCGCTGACGGGCAAGGACACCGACCGGTTGCCGGAGGAGCAGCGGCGCGGCATCTCGATCGAGCTCGGCTACGCGCCGCTCGAGGTGGACGGCAGGCAGCTCTCGCTCGTCGACGTGCCGGGCCACGAGCGCTTCGTGCGCACGATGGTGGCCGGCGCGACCGGCATCGACGTCTTCCTGCTCGTCATCGACGCCGGCGAGGGGCCGCGCGCGCAGACGTACGAGCACCTCGCGATCCTGCGGCTGCTCGGGGTCGACCACGGCGTGGTCGCGGTGACGAAGGCGGACGCCGTCTCGCCGGAGCGCCTCGAGGAGGCGCTCGCGGAGGCCGGCGAGCTCGTACCCGGCGCGCCGGTCGTGGCGGTGAGTGCGCGGACCGGCGCCGGGCTCGAGGAGCTGCGGGCCGCGCTCGCCGCGGTGGCGGCGGAGCGCGCTGCAGATGACGCCCCGGCGCGCCTGCCGGTCGACCGCTCGTTCTCGCTCCCGGGAATCGGCACCGTCGTGACCGGAACGCTGTGGTCCGGTTCGATCGGCGCGGGCGACGCGCTGCGCGTCGAGCCGTCGGGTCTGGACGTCCGCGTGCGCAGCGTCGAGGTTCACGACCGCCCCGTCGACCGGGCGGAGGCCGGCGGTCGCGTCGCGGTCGCCCTCCCGGGCGTCGAGCGGCGGCAGGTCCGGCGCGGCGATGTCCTCGTCGCCCCGGGCGTTTACCCGGTCTCCTACCGGCTGGACGTGGCGCTCGAGGAGCTGGAGCCGCTCGAGGACGGGGCGCACCTGCAGGTGCACCACGGAACGACCGACGTGCCGGCTCGAGTGGTGCGCGTGGGCGACGGGTTCGCGCAGCTGCGGCTCGAGCGGCCGGTGGTCGCCGCACGCGGCGACCGCGTGATCCTGCGCGCGGGCCACACGGTCGGCGGCGGACGGGTGCTCGACCCGGCGCCGCCGCGGCGGACCGACCCGGAGCGGATGGCGCTGCTCGCCGGCGGCGACCCGGGCGCGATCGCTCGGGCGGCCGCTGTGGAGCCGCTTCGCCGGAGCGACCTGGCGGCGCGCGGACTGCTCTTCGGTCCCGAGCTGGACGAGGGGCTGGCAGCGCTCGAGCGCGCCGGCGACTGGTTCGTCACGGCCGAGTGGCTCGAGGCACGGCGCACCGCAGTCGCGGAACGTCTCGCCGCGCGCGCCGCCTCGACGCCGCTCGATCCCGGCGTGCCGACGGGCGAGCTGTTCGCCGGCGCGCCGTGGGCGGCCGCTGTCCTGGAGCGCCTGGGCGTCGAGCAGCGCGAGGGCAAGGCGTATGCGCCCGGCGCCGCGCCGGCGCTCGGCGCACGCGCGCCAGAGGCCGAGGCACTTGCCGCCGAGCTGGCGGCCGCCGGCCCGGCAGGCCTGCGAGTCGAGGACCGCGAGCTGGCTGCGTTCCTCGAGCGCGAGGGCGAGCTGGTCCGCCTCGGCGACGGCTCTGCGGTGTCCGCGGCGGCCTATGCCGAAGCGCGCCGCGCGGCGGTCGCAGAGTTCGAGGAGCACGGCGCGATCCGGCTCGCGCGCTTCCGCGACGCCCTCCGGATCTCGCGCCGCCCGGCACAGCTCCTGCTCGAGCGCATGGACGCGGACGGCATCACGCGGCGCGTGGGCGACGAGCGGACGTTGCGCCGCTCGGCGCGCGCCGAGTAGTCGCAGAGCCGGCCTCCGTCACGAAGCATCCGGCGCGTAGTTAGCGATGGACCATCGCGTGGCACCGAAAGCCGAAAGTCGCCGGCGGGCAGCGTGAGGCTCGGCCGCCCGCGCGCTTACAGACGATGTCGGTTGTCAACGCCGCCGACCGTCGCCTCCGCCTCTTCACCCCTCTTGGGCGATGTGTCCCTGTGTTGGGCGTCCTAGAGTCGAGGTGTGTACGGGCGTCGTGGTCGGCGTCTGCGGCGCGGGGCCTGGGCGGGGGTGGTGCTCTGCCTGGCCGGTTTGGCGTGTCTATCCGTGGTCGGAATCCGGCCCGCGGCATCGCAGCCGAACGACAACGATAAGAAGGTGCGCATCTGCCACGCGACGTCGGCGGAAACGAACCCGTACGTCGAGGAGGAGCCTGCGATCGCGAACAACGGCGACCTCCAGGGCGGCCACCTGGACCACACGGGCCCGGTCTTCCCGGCGGCGGACTGGGGCGACATCATCCCGCCGTACGACTACGTGGATGCGGACGGCGTCGCGCAGATCTTTCCCGGCTACAACTGGACGCCGAACGGGCAGGCGATCTGGCAGAACGGCTGCGAGGCCGCCCTGAAGGTGCTCGTACCGATGCTCGAGTGCGTCGACCCCGAGCCGGGCGGCGGGTTCACGGCGCACTTCGGCTACCAGAACCCGAACCCCGAGCGAGGTGCGTCGCACCGTTCGAGAACACGTTCGTGCCCGATCCCGCCGGATCGAGGCCAGCCGACGGTGTTTGAGCCGGGCCGGGTGAGCGACGCCTTCCAGGTCACCTGGACGGGGCGGCCGTTGACGTGGCATCTGACCGGCAACGAGGTCACGGCCTCGAAGGACTCGAAGCCGTCTTGTCGGGGATCGATCACGATCGTCAAGGTTCTGCATCCGAGCAGTGATCCTGGGGCGCTTCAACCTCGAGATCGACGGCGAGACCGCGGGCGGCGCCGATGCCGTCGGTGACGGCGGCACAACCGGCACGATCGCCGTGAGCCCGGGCGAGCACACGGTGGGCGAGTCGGCCGCCGGAAAGACCAGCCTCGCCGACTACGTGGTGCAGATCGTCTGCGTGAGCGGCGGTAAGCCCGTCGCCGAAGCGGCGAGATCCTCGGTCTCGGTGACCGTGCAGGCGGGACGAGGATGTCGTGTGCACGATCACGAACACGCGCAAGTCCGAGTTGAAGCCGCTCGTGCCGATGCTCGAATGCGTCCTCTTCCGAGGCAGCACTCCCGAGCAGGCGGTCTGGGGGTATCGCAACGACAACGCCTTCGCGGTTCTGGTTCCTATCGGCGATGCGAACGGGTTCGCGCCCGCGCCCGCCGACCGCGGCCAGCCGAAGGAGTTCGAGCCGGGACGCTGGACCGACAGCTTTCAGACCCCGTTCGGCCTGCACCTGGACCCTTGCCGGCCACACCGCAACCGCGTCGAGCACCTCGCCGCGCTGTACGGCGATCATCCAGCTGCGCAAGGTCGCTTGCGCCCGCCGACGACCCCGGCATCTTCAACCTGCTCCTGAACGGGCACGTGCTGGCCACCGGCGGCAACGGCACCACCGCGGGTCCGTACACGGTCGGCGTCGGGGAGGGGACGGTCTCGGAGACGGCAGGCCCCGGCACGAACCTCTCCGACTACGAGTCGACGGTCACCTGCACCCGAAACGGCACGGTCGAGGTGTCGGTCACCGGGACGAAGGTCGACGGCGCCGTCGCGAACGGCGACTTCGTCGTCTGCACCTTCACCAACCGCCGGATCACGACGCCGCCGACACCGGTCCCCCCGGAACCCCCGCTGCCGCCGAGACCGCCGACGCAGCCCGACCCTCCACCACTGCCTCCGACACCACTCCCGCCGGCCCCACTGGTCGACCTGACGATCGAGAAGACCGCGCGGCCGAAGACGGCCGTGCTCGGCCGAAAGATCACCTGGACGGTGAAGGTGAAGAACGCCTCCTCGGTCGCGGCTGCCGACGTGAACGTGGTCAAGGTCTCCGAGAGCTCGTATCGCACGAAGCTGATCTCGGTGACGCCTTCGCAGGGAACCTGCTCGCTGACGAGCTGCGACCTGGGCAGGCTCGGGCCGGGTGCCTCGGCGACGATCACCGCCGTCACCCTCGCCACGCAGATCGGGGAGATCCTCAACGTCGTCCGGGTCGGCTCGGAGGAGCAGGAATCGGACTACCTCAACAACACCGCCTCGAACATCGTCCGCGTCGTCGGCCCCTTCAAGCCGCCGCCGGTAAAGTCCGCCTGTCGGACCCTGGGAGCCGCGCCCGAGCTGCTCCGGGCCGGCACGACCTCGATCGTGCTCACAACAGCCCGAGACCGGTTCGGGATACCGGTCCCCGGGGTGAGGGTGCAGACGCGTGGGCCTGGAGTAAGCGGGCATGCAAAGACCGACGCGCGCGGGATAGCCCGCTTCACCGTCACGCCCACCGCTTCCGGGTTCGTCACCTTCCGCGGGTCGCTGCGGTCGCCCGCGGCCGTCGGGCCGGTCTGCGCGACCTACCTCGCTGCACTCTCACCCCGCCCAGGGTCGGTCACCGGGTGAGCAGCTAGGGATCGAGATCGATCGGCGTGCCGAGCGGCGCAAGCCTCGCGAGTGCTCGGTCGACGGCGTTCGAGACCCTCACGCAGCCATGCGAGACCGCCTGACCCAGTAGATCAGGCCGATCCGTGCCGTGAATCCCCGCGAGCCCGCCGCCCGGCCACTCGCTCAGCTTCGAGTACGCGCTCGTCTCCAGCACGAGCGGGCCGTAGAAGGGATCGTCCGAAGCGAAGCGCCCCTGCACGTAGAAGTCGCGTCCGATCGGCGTCTCGGCTCCCGGCTTGCCGACCGCGACGACACCACGGAGCAAGAGCTTCCGGTCCGAGATCCGCCGCACCTCGATCGTGCGGGAGGCGACATGGACGACGATCCGGTTTCTCAAGGGGTGCAGATCGACAAGATTGCCTTGCACCCATCCCCGCTGCCCGTTCGGCCGACCCGGCAAGCTCAGCATGTACCACCAAGCGCCGTTCGAGCCACGCCGAGCCTGCACCGCGAGCACGACCTGGAACTGCGAGTCCGGCCGGAACCGATTCATGATGCGCACGACCCGCGCGTGCGCGTTCGGGGCAGCCCGAACCGCCGCCCTCGACACAAGGAGCTCACCCGCCGCGGGCAGCCGCACAGCCGGCTCGCTTCGCGCAGGCAATGCCGGCGCAGTTACAAGCACGACGACAAGGCAGAGGCCGATCGCCCAGCTATCGCGTCGAACGCTGCGGATCATGGCGAATCTGATCGAAGCCTATCCGCATCGCGCGTTCGCTAGTCGCCGGCCGGCGCGCTCCGCCGACGGACGATCCGTTGGTTCTGCTGCCGTTTCTCGGCACGCTGATCCACCTGTTGCTCAGGCCGGCCTCGGCCAACATGCCGCGCGGCCTGATCGGCGCCACGCGACGCTCGCCGACCCGCCACTAGCCGTATGGATAGTCAATCCAGGCGGCCCGGTCCATACGTTCCGCTAGCGCGGCCGTCCTCCGCGCCGAGCGTCTGATAGAACCCAGCCCGTGGTCGGCAGCGGGGGTCGGCCTGCGGCTATCGACGGCTACACGAGTGCCGATGTGTCGCAGCTCGCAGGCCAGCGTTCTTTTCCGCGCTCCCATGCGCGAGGGCTCTCGCGCCTGCGCGACGGCGATGTCGCGCTCAAGGTGTTCCGGCTTCGGCGCGAAGCCGCATGAGCAGGCATTCGCGCGCACCTGGATGCTCGCCGACTGGCGCATCTGGAGCGAGCTCGCGCATCCGCACGTCCTGTCCGTGAGCGACTTCGGGGAGAGCAACGGTTCGCTGTACGTCGCGACGCCGTGGATCGACGGCCCGAGCTTGCGTGCCGTGCTCGACCAGCGCCGAACGCTCGACCCCGCGCACGATTCGCCAGCTGGCCACGCAGCTTGCAGGCGCGCTCGATGCGGCCGCGGCGGTCCAGCTCGTCCACCTGGACGTCAAGCCCGAGAACGTGCTGTTCTCCTCCGCCGACCGCAGCGTCGCACGCGTATGTGACCGACTTCGGCGCGGGCAGCCTCGCAGCCCGGAAGGTGGGAGCGGACCCATCCCGCTCCTATCGCGGCACCTTCGAGTACGCAGCTCCCGAACAGCTGCGAAGAGGGCTCGATCGACCGTCGGGCGATGGTGTACTCCCTCGGCTGCCTCCTCTACGAGACGCTCACGGGAGCGACGCCGTACGCAGGCCGCTCGCGTGATCGCCTCAGGCGGGCGCATCTCGAGGAGGCCGCCGCCCGTCGCAGACGCGCCGGCAGAGGTCGGCCGGGTCTTTGCGAAGGCGCTCGCGTAGCAGGCGCGCCGGCCGCTACACGACCTGCACGGATTTCGCGGAGGCCCTTTGTGAAGTGCTCGCATTCGGCCCGGGCTCCGGCTCCGGATCCGGCTCCGGCTCCGGATCCGCCTCCAGTCATAAGCCGCCGGCGTTCGTACGGCCTTCGCGCACGTGACCGCCGTGGCTGCCGTCGCGCTTGTTGCGTGCGGCGCAGCTACGGCAGCCTCGTGGCTCACGCAAGGCGCCGCGCCCGGCGCGTCGCGACCCGCTCCGCACAAGCCCGCAGCCAGCCCTGACTTCTTGGCGACGCGCGCGACGGCGGACCGCCGGTCAAGAGTGCACGCAAGTCGCTCCGCACGGCGGCCAGCGCCAGGGCTCTCGCGCGGAGGCTCGGAGCCGCGCGCCGGCATCGGGTCGGACGACGCGGCACGACGCCCCAGCGCCACCGCGTATCCCGGGACGCCGCGGCCGCCCGCGAGAGCTATGCCGCACACAACGCGACGAGCGCGGCCCGGCGGTCGCTCCGCGAGCGCCGCGCGCCAGGCAACTTCGCCGTCGCGAGCCCCACTCCGGCCAGTAACTCGATTCCCGCAACGACGACGTCCGCGGCGGCGACAACCTATCCCGCGCCGCCGCCGCCACCGCCGCCGCCCGCCTCGACCGATCCGAGACCCTCCCCCGCCACCACCGCCGTGAAAAAGAAAACCGCCTGTATCGCAGCGCTCGCCGCCTCGGCGTTGCTCCTCGGCGCCGGTTGGTCTGCGGCCGCCTCCCTCGCTCAACAGGCGGAGGTACAGCATGCGTCCGCCGGCTTCCGGATGCCGGCGCAGCGCTTCCGCCGCCCCCGCCCGCTCCGACCTCGAGCAGCACCACGAGCACGACCGCCACGACCGGCGCGTCGACGAGCACGACGACGACAACGCCTGTGACCACGACAACGAAGTCGACCACGACGACGACGACGCCGTCGACGACAACGGCGCCCTCGACGACTACAACCGCCCCGCCCACGAGCACGAACACGACGCCGACAACAACCCCGTCGACTACCTCGACAACGACGACACCCTCGACATCGACGGCGCCACCAACGACGTCGACGTCTACCTCGCCGCCGAGCACCACATCCACGGTCGTGACGATGACGGCGACGACCACCACCACCGTCGTCGCAACAGCGACGACGGTGCCCCAGGCGACGACCAGCACGACCAACCCCGCCGACAACCACGACCCGCCAGTCTCACCGACACTGGCGGTCCCGCGCGTCGACCAGTGTCCGAATATAAGCGGCCTGCAGACGCACGTGCCGAGCGGCATGGTCAAACAGAGCGGCAAGTGTGTCTCCCGCCTCTCGCTCAGCGCGAGCGTGCTCGTGATGCGCCCCTCGCATCCGGTAGCAGGGCAGCAGTTCGCGGTTGGCGCGACGATCCTCATCAAGAAGACGGAGAAGAAGATTCCGTCCGCAGTCGTCTCGTGCCCGGCGGTCGTCGCCGGCAAGACCGTCGCCGTACGCCGAACGTTGTTCGACGCCCGGCACTCGGCGGCCTACTGCTACTGGATGATCCCCGCCTCGGCGCATGGGGCGGTCCTCCAGGGAGCCGTGGTGGCGACGTACCAGGGCGCTCACGTTCGTCGCTGGTTGCGGGCCGCGTCGGGTAGACGGCGCTCGCCGCAGGCGCGGCAGTCGCATTAGAAGGAGCTCAGCGGCTGCCGGTGCGGCGATCGACGCGCGGATCCGGAGTCGCTCGGCTATTCCGAGCTGCTTCGCGATCGAGCGAAGTTCGCGGCGATCCCGTTGGTCCTTGCGGCCAGACCTAAGGACGGCGGACGGCATCGGCGACTAACTGTGACCAACCGAGCGTACGCTGAATCGGGCCCAGAGGTGGGGGCAGGGCTCCTAGATGCCTCGACCCCGGGACTGGGGCTGCGCCCGTGCTCTCCCCAGTCAGCGCCTGTCCACGGTTGGCGGCCAACGGAGCAGATACGGGGGACTCGGGGGCCCAAGAGTCATCGTGCAGGGTCACCCACAACCGGCGCGCGCGCCTAGCCGAGTACGAGCGGCGGTAGCCGGCTCTGCCGGACTGTTGGCGGGATTGCAAGCGGCTCGTGCGTCGATCAGTGGGGCGGCGCGGCCCGGGCGACGGCGACGGCTTCGAGTCGCGAATTGACGCCGAGGGCCTGAAAGAGATGGCGGATGTGGTTCCTGACCGTCTCGGTGCTCAGATGGAGCTCCGCGGCGATCTGCTTCGTCGAGCGGCCCTGTTCGAGAAGACGAAGCACCTCGACTTGACGGGGGGTGAGATGCGGGGGTGGCGCTGCGGCTGCGTCGTCCGGGCGCTCCTCGAACAGCCCGAAGACACCGACCACCCGTTCACCGTTCATCAGCGGCACCGAACTGATCTCCACGGCGACCCGCGCACCGGAGGTCGAAACCAAGACGCCGGGCGCATCGGTGGCCAAGGAGGTGCCGAGCACCTTCTGTGAGAACAGCTCCCGGGCACGCCGACTGTCCTCGGGCGCGACAACGGAAGTGAACTGCTGCCCGCGAACGTCGCCGACAAGACGCTCGGCAGCCGCATTGATCCAGCGGACGACGCCCGTCGCGTCGAGCACATAGCTCGGGACGCCGACGCGGCCCAGAGCCTGCTCGACGTCCCCGCCAATTGCCAGGCCAGTCGCCACCACGGAAGTGTGGCTGACCCGCACGCCGAGCGTCACTGTCGAGCTCTCGCACAGCGAGGCCCGCCGGAGCGGGCCTCAAGCCGACCCAGCGCCCCCGGGCTGTGTAAGCCGGGGGGCGCTGCTGTGGTGCGGGGTTGGATCAGACGGGCGGGTGTTACGCCTTGGTGCGGACGACCGTGAGGCTCAGGGAGCCGAAGTTGTCGTCGTAGGAGCCGGGGCGGTCGTTGTAGGCGACCTGCACGTGGTGGGTGCCCGACGACCGTGATCGTCGCGGCGGTGACCTGCTTGCCACGGACCGCCGTCGACGCGGTAGATGACAGCGCCGACCTGCGCGCCCTCGAGCAGCAGCGGGCCGTGGCCGGGCTCGGTCGGGTCGCCCCAGATCCCGGACGTCATGACCAAGCCCGGCGTCGCGACGCCGTCCTGGTAGGACGTCCAGTAGCCGAGCTCTGCCGCACCCCAGTACGCGGTGCCGTCGTTGACGTTGATCGTCATCCTGGTGAACTGGCTGTTGAGGGCGGGCAGGTCGACCACGCCGTCGGTGGCCGCGTTCAGCGTGACGGTGTGCGTGGTTACGCCGGGGGCGGCAATGGCCGCGGTGGCCGTGACCGCGAGGAGCGCCGCAAGAGAGGCGGCGATGATGATGAGCTTGCGCATTAATCCCTTTCGGTGTTTGTAGGCGATCACTGCGATCGCCGTATCACTCGAAGCATCGACTTCCGTCACCTCGCCGCTAGGACTCAACTGGGTCAACTCCCCCGGCATGTGTGCGGCTCCGGTCACTGACGAGCCAGGCGTCGCTCGGGGCGAATAGCGTCGAGCTTCCAGCTCCCGCCGAGCTTCTAGGGGCGGGCGGCAGACGGCACCTGGGTCAGTCTCCCTTCTCGAAACCCCACGGCCCGCGTGCGTGCCCGAGCGCGACTGGCAAGGAGTCGATCCAGTCCAGATACGCCGACGCCCCCTCGTACGCGTCGTTTCGTTCGTCGGCCGGAAGACTGGCCATGATGCAATGTCCGATCCAGAGTCGGAGCGTCATTCGTGCTCTCCTTCGTTCGTGTCTCTATGGAGCAGGCCGCTCCGGCGGGCCTGCCCGGTGAGGGCAGGCAGCCGCAACGCCTACTCGTCGGTCGGCTAGGGCACCTGGCCCGGAGGGGGTTGGCGAGGCGACTAGGCGGCGAGGATCTGCAAGCGGATGCCGCCCGACCCACCCAGGGACGCCGTCACCTGGCAGTCGCCGCCGCTGAACGGCATCCGCAGCCGGTAAAGGTGGCCCGAGCGCATATGCGATAGGTCGGTCGACTTCGAGCCGATCGACGTGAACCCGCGCGAGCAGGCGACCACACCCATCCCGCTTAGGCCGCGGCCGTAGCCGCGCACGTAGATGACGCTGGCGTGGTTCTTCGAGCCGTTGGCGGCTGCGACGGCGAACTCGCCGGACGAGCGGGCCGAGCCGATAACCCGCAGGCCGGCCGCGTTCGCAGCGGCGACCGTCGAGACGGCGACGCCGGCCATGACAGCCGCGACGAGCAGGGTGCGGACTTTGCGATTCATGGTCGTTCCCTTCGGTTGAGGTCGGGACGTCTGTCCGCGAAACTCCGCCCTAGCCGCTGGACAATTTCGGCGTTAAGGCTGCGGCCGTTCTCGACGGCTACGGCCTTCAGGCGCCGGTGCAATCTGGGCGGTAATCGAAGGGTCAGCGTCTCCCTGACTAGTAGTGGTGTCTTCATGCCACCATCGTCGACTGCGCATAGCGCTGACGCTATGACCCAGCTGTGTCAATTCCAGGCCAGGCGAACCCTCGCCAGTTCTCCAAGAGGGCGCGGGCCCGTACCGCTGGGCCTCGGCGCTCCGATCGCGCGACTAGAACTTGTCCCGACGCCTTCGTCCGCGGACGGCGCAATGGAGGGTCGCCCAGTGGGCGGCTCACACGCGCGGGAAGCGGTAGACGCGAGCGTTGTGCGGCCGGTACGGGCTCGGGTCGGTGAAGGCTCCATCCTCGACGGTGACCGTGCGCGCCGGGTTGCTCGGGCCGTGCGCGAGGACGATTCCCTCCGAAAGACCGGAGGGCAAACCCTGGAACCGGATACGGCCGGCCGCCCTCGGGCTGCGCCGGACGACGATCAGGTAGAGCGAGTCGGCGCTCCGACGAACGCTCAGTGCGATGTCCTTCGCGCTCGCCGTGACGCTGAAGGGTGCGTCGGATGCGAGCAACGCCGCGACGTGCTGCGGGCCGCTGAGCTCCTCCACGAGCGGGCGCTGCACCTTCCGCCAGTACGTCCAGTTCCAGCCGCGGACACGGTCCTGCCGCGTCATCACCTCCCGCAGGTGACCGCCGAAGAAGAACAGCCCACGCGCGCCGGCGACAATCGCGTCGTAGGCCATGAAACGCGCCTGCGTCAGCGTCGGGAAGACGACCGGACGCGGCGGTAGGACGCCGCTCCAGGCGATCTGCAGCGTCGCCCAGATCGCCTTCTGCCTGGTCGCGGCCGCCACGATCCGCGTCACGTCGCCGACGACGCTGATGTCGGTGTTCGACCGCCCCGCGTGCCGCCCCGGCGGCACCGAGACCGGATAGATGTCGACGCCGTGGATGTCGCAGGCCGCGGCGTACGGGCGTAGCGCCGCCGCCGTCAGCACGCGGTCCCTCGCGCCCGGCACGGCCGCGGGGTTGCGCGGCGCCTCGATGATCGCGAGCGGGTGATCCGGGTCGAGCGACCGTAGGTGCTCGAGCACCGCGACGAGGCCCGCCACCGGGATGCGGCCGTGCGCCGGCTCGTCGGCTCCCTTCCAGACGCCGAGACCCGGGTGCCCCCTCACGGTCTGGACGATCTCGTCGAGCAGCCGCTTCCGGCCGAGGTTGTCATCGACACCGGCGAGCGCCAGCCATACCTGGAGGCGATGGTCGTGCGCGACGTC
The DNA here is from genome assembly GCA_963710465.1 of uncultured Thermoleophilia bacterium. GTDB lineage: Bacteria > Actinomycetota > Thermoleophilia > Gaiellales > Gaiellaceae > JACVRM01. The sequence continues at coordinate 51,157 of CAVQAQ010000014.1, read as the reverse complement.
GAGCTTGTGCCTCACCTCGAGCAACTGCTCGGCCGCCGCCGCGGCCGTCCAGGCCTCATAGTGGCGCACGAAGTTGACGCCTGCGCCGGCGATCTCCGCCCAGGCCGGCGCGCCGCTCGGCGCCGTGCCGTCCACCGGCGGGGGATCCGAGAGGCCGAGCGGGAAAAGGGGCCTCCCGCCCGCGAGCAGGTTGCCGGTAGCTGGATCGAGCCGCGTCGTCGCCATGCCGACCCTTACCCGCAACGAGCGCGGCCGAGACACTCGATACGGCGCCCGCTGTCCAGCGCCGCTCTGGCGCTGGGGAAAGCCAGGAAGAAAACATCGGCGTACTCGTCGCCGAACTCCTGAAGCAGCCTGTCGGCTGCGCACGGGCGGCGCCGGGAGCACGGGCCGCGACGTGGGTCGTTGCCCAACGCGTGCTTCCTGCCGCGTACCCGCCGGCGAACCAGATCGTGCCGGCGTCGCTCGGGTCACGAACAGCGCCGAAGTAATCGCCCCACCGGTTTCGGCTATTGAAGATCGACTGGTAGGCACTGGCGGCCAGCCTGGGTGCCGGGCGATAGGATCGGTCGGTTCTTGACGACGGCTAGGTCGATTCCCGAGGTGCTTCAGTGACGACGATCGCGACGCCAGGCGCGGACTCGGCGGCGAGGCAAGACCTGCTCGAACGCTACGCCCGGCTCGTGATCCGGGTCGGGATCAACCTCGAGCCGGGCCGCGAGGTGGCGATTCGGGCGATGATCGAGCATGCCCCGCTCGTCCGCGCCCTGGTCAAAGCAGGCTACGAGGCCGGCGCACGATGGGTCGAGGTGGACTACGAGGACCTGGAAGTCCTGCGGAGCCAGATCGCGCTCGCTCCGGAGGAGGCTGTCGGGACGGCTCCCCGCTGGATGTTCGAGCGGTTGGACGACGTCAGGGAGCAGCGTCGGGCGCAGGTGTTCGTGATCGGTTGGCCGCCGGACATGTTCGGCGGGCTCGACCCGGCTCGCGTGGCGCGATCCTTCCCCGCGCCCGCGGCGCTCCGCGGGGCGATCCGCAAGCTGCAGGACTCGAAAGCACGCGCCTGGACCGCCATCACCTGCGCGACACCCTCCTGGGCCAAGCAGGTGTACGGCGAGCCCGACCTGGAGCGACTCTGGCAGGCGCTCGCCCACGTCTGCCGACTCGACGAGCCAGATCCCGTCGCGGCCTGGCAGACGCACATCGACAACCTGCGAAGCTCGCTCTGCACTATTGAACGAGCGCCGCTTCGACGCCGTCCGGTTCCGGGGGCCGGGAACCGACCTGACCCTCGGACTGCTGCCGCAATCGCGCTGGTACGGCGCCGCCTCGAAGACCAACCTAGGCCTGCGCTACGTCCCCAATCTCCCGGCCGACGAGGTGTACACGTCCCCCGACCGGCGACGCGCGGACGGCGTCGTCCGCACCACCCGGCCGGTCGCACTGACCAACGGCACGATCGTGCGCGACCTCGAACTCGTCTTTCGCGACGGCGCGATCGTCCAGGCCACCGCGGCCCACGGCGAGGCCGACGTCCACGCCGAGCTCGACGCGTACGAGGGGGCGCGGCACCTCGGCGAGATCGCGCTCGTCGACCACCGGTCGCGGGTCGGCGAGCTCGACACGCTGTTTTACAACCTCCTGCTGGACGAGAACGCCGCCTGCCACATCGCCTACGGCGCCTCCATCCTCGGCGTCTTCGAGGATCTGCCGGAGGGTCTCTCGGACGACGAACTACGGGGCATGGGCGTCAACCGCGCCCACGTCCACACGGACCTCATGATCGGCAGCGACGAGGTCGAGGTCGACGGCCTCCACGCCGGAGGCGACGCTGTGCCACTCCTCAGGGGAGGTAATTGGCAACTGGCGTGACCACGCCGGAGGAAGTCGGGCAGATAGTCCGACAGGACAGAAGCCCGTGTTTGTGGTGTAGCCAGTTCGGCGGGGAGTGGCGACGTCCGTTGTCCGCCAGGGTGGACATCGGTCGTTACGAGCCGGCTGCTTTGGATTCGCTCCTCCGCCAAGTTCCGACCGGGCAGGGCGGAAACCCCCGACGTGTCCACGGCAGGCTGCGTTTTCGCGCCCCCTATCTCCTAACCCGGCACGTTGCTAGCGTCGCCCCTGGAGTGGCATGGGCCCGGTGGCCCAGCCGGTCTTCAAAACCGGTGAGGTCTGGCAACCCCAGGCTGGCTCGGTTCGACTCCGGGGCCGCTCCGTAGAGCCAAAAACGGCTAGTTCAAGCCGAATCGGCGCTCGCAAAGAGCTCGTTTCGGCGCTGGGCCGCGAAGGCTCTGAGAGTGCTTCAAACGTCCTGAACCGCCCTACGACTGGCACACAACTGGCGCGCACTTACGGGATCGAGGCCCTGTGCTGAGCGCTGTCTTCTGCTAGTCAACGCTTCTTCATGGACGCTTCGAGCGGCGGCTGATCGGTCAGCGAACGCGCGAGGCACTAGCAGTCAAGAAGTTGAGCGGGGTGCGGTTCGGACGGCCAGGCGCTGTCCCAAAGCAGGTCGTGCGCCGCATCGAGCGGCAGCGTGCGCGAGGGGATTCGCCGCGCGCGATCGCAGAGCGCCTGAACCGCGATGGCGTACCGACCGCGCAAGGCGATGCCCAGGGTTACGCGGCAACCGTTCGCCGGCATCCTCGTGCGCGCTGCCTGAGAGCCTCGCGGAGGGGGGATGGGCGGCCTCCCCTGCAAGAGCAAGATGCGGCTGGGACCTGACGCCGGGGTCTAAGAGCGTCTGGGTCGACTTGAAGGAACGGTGGAGCGCGGAGACTGCGTCGCGAGGGCTGCGCTGCGGGCTCCGTGCCGCCGCGCGGGCGGGTCTTCATGGAAGCCGACGACGTGCACTCGTGGTTTCGCTTGCAGCTGGGACGGTGCGATGCTCTGGTTTGCGGGTTAGCGATGAGTGTCGGCTCGGATAGTCCTCTTCTGCGCGATTGGGGTAAGTATCGGCGGCCGCCCCGCCGCGGCCTGCCGCGCTGGATTTGGTTGCTGGTCGCGATCTCGGCGGTGGTGGCTGTCGGCGTTGTCGTCTGGCTTTCCCGGAGTTCGGAGCGGTGGCGGCCGCCGAGCGGCTCTCCGCGGTTTGTCTCCTGCACATACGGCGGCTACGTCGACGGCTGGTGTGGGCGCCTGCGCGTGGCGTTTGATCCGGGCAAGCTGCAAGGGCCGACGATTTCCCTGCGAGTCACGAGTACTGCCGGCGACGAAACAGCCGGCAGCTGGCGCGCTGTTCTACCTCGAAGGCGGTCCCGGTCGGGCGGCGACCGCCGCCGCGCTGTCCGTGAACGCCTTCTTCGCACAGGTGGGGCGAACGCGCGATCTCGTCATGGTCGACCAGCGCGGCACGGGCGGGTCGAGCCGTCTCGCCTGCCCCGACCGGTACGTGCGCGGAGCTGACGCGGGGGCCGTCAGCGGCTATCTGCGAGCCTGTTTCGCCCATCTCGACGCGGATCCGCGGCTGTACACGACGAGCGTCGCCGCGGACGACGTGGAAACCGTCCGGCGCGCGCTCGGGTACGGGAAGATCGATCTTTACGGCGGCTCGTACGGCGCGACCCTCGCGCAGGCGTACGTGCGCCAATACCCGAAGTCCGTGCGCAGTGTCGTTCTCGACAGCGGCTCCCTCCCGGATGTTCGGATCTACGACGTCTCCGCCCGCAATGCAGAACGCGCGCTCGATGCGCAGCTCGCCCGCTGTGCCGCCGAGCGCACTTGCGAGCATGCCTACCCTCACCCGAGGCGGCAGCTCGACGAATTGCTCGCCCGTCCACCTCGTCGCGTCACTCTTGTCACCGGGAAGGTTCTGCTTCGACCGAACGACATCGCTTGGACGGTGGACTCGCTCTCCGAGACGGCCGAGAGCGCCGCGGTGATCCCGTTCGCCATCAACGCGGCCGTGCACGGCGACTACACGCCGCTGGCCTCAACGTACGCCGCCGAGATCGGCTCGAAGCTCGGTTCCCCCGCCCGGCTCGTCGCTTACTGGGTGATCCTCTGCTCCGAGCCGTGGGCGGCCTTCGACCCGGCGACGACGGCGCGTGTCGGCAGGGGGAGCTACCTCGCACGGGCCGCGCGCGCGCGCGCGCAGCTCTTCCGTCGCGCCTGCCGAGAAGTCCCCAAGGGACTCGTCTCGCCTGCCGCCGGCGGCCTCCGCGTCGTACGTGTGCCCGTGCTGCTGCTTGCGGGCAGCGCTGACCCGCTCGACCCGCTCGTCAACCTTCGCGGCTGGCGGCGCCTCTTCCCCCATGGACGCCTGATCGTCGTCGCGGGCGCGGGCCACGGCACGATCGAATACTCCTGCGTTCAGGGACTTGTCGCCCGCTTCATCGAGCACGGCAGTGCGACACGGCTCAACTCGGCGTGTGCCCGACACGTCTTGTTGCCGTCGTTCGTGACCGGCTAACGCCGCTGATCGCGTACGCGTAGACGTGCTCGCACGTCACTGGCGCGCGGACCGGCGCGCAGGCAGTGCTTTAGACACAAAAGCGGCGCAATCGTCTTCAAAACCGGTGAGGTCTGGCAACCCCAGGCTGGCTCGGTTCGACTCCGGGGCCGCTCCGTAGCGCCGAACACGACTAAGTTCAGCAGGATCAGGACTCGCACAGAGCTTGTCGCGTCGCTGGGCCGCGATGGCGCTGAGAGTGCTGCAACCTCGTGAAACGCCCGATCGACTCAGGCACAGCGCACGAGGAACACCCGCCTCAGCTATACCGGCCGGCGTGGCTCAGTTCGGGATCGTCGGCGCGGGAATCATCGGCCTGGCGGTCGCCCGGCGGATCGCGGAGCTACAGCCTGATGCCTCGGTGGCGGTGCTGGAGAAGGAGCACGCGATCGCGCTCCACCAGACCGGTCGCAACAGCGGCGTCGTGCACGCAGGGATCTACTACGCGCCGGGTTCGCTGAAGGCACGGCTCTGCAGGCGCGGCGGCGAGCTTCTGCGTACGTACTGCGCCGAGCGTGGGGTTCCGCTCGAGGAATGCGGCAAGCTCGTCGTCGCCATCGACGCCAGTGAGGTCGCGCCGCTGCGCGAGCTGCGCCGCCGAGCCAAGGCGAACGGGGTGCCCGGCGTCCGCTGGGTCGAAGGGGAGGAGCTGCGTGAGCTCGAGCCGCACGCGGCTGGGGTCGCGGGTCTGCATTCGCCCACCACCGGGATCACCGACTACCGCGCCCTCGCCAACGCCTTGGCCGAGGACGTGCGTGCGGCCCACGGTGAGATCCACCTCGGCGCCGAGGTGACCGGGATCAAGAGAACGGGCGGGCGGGCCCAGGTCGAGGTGAAGGGCGACGTATTCGAGTTCGACCACCTTGTCATCTGCGCCGGTCTGCAGTCGGACCGCGTCGCGCGCCTTGCCGGCGACGAGCAGGGCCCCGCGATCGTGCCCTTCCGCGGCGAGTACTACCGCCTCGCCCCGGAACGGACCGATCTCGTGCGCGGCCTGCTCTATCCGGTGCCGGACCCCTCGTACCCGTTCCTGGGCATTCACTTCACGAGCAGGCTCGACGGCAGCGTCGACGTGGGCCCGAACGCCGTGCTCGCACTCGCGCGCGAGGGCTACCGCAAGCGGACAATCCGGCCACGTGATGTGGCCGAGACGCTCGGTTGGCGCGGGTTCCGCGCCCTGGCGCGTTTGCACTGGCGGATGGGCGCCCGCGAGTTGCGCGGTTCGCTCTTCAAGCACGCGTTCGCCGCCGAGGCCCGGCGCTACGTACCGGAGGTGACAGCCGCCGATCTCGTGCCGGCGCGCGCAGGAGTCCGCGCCCAGGCGCTCGACGGCGACGGATCGCTCGTCGACGACTTCCGGATCCACGAGCTCGGCCCGGTCGTCGCCGTCCGCAACGCACCCTCACCGGGAGCCACGTCGTCGCTCGCGATCGCGGAGCACATCGTCGACGTCGTACTGAGCGCGCCGGGCAGGGAGACGCGCTACGCCTAGTCTCGCGTTCTGGCGCCAGGACGAAGTCGAAGTCCACGTGGTAGCCGTCCTCCGAGGACGCAAACGGTGCGACAAGGGAGTCCTTGACGCCGAACACCGGGTCGGAATCGAGATAGGGATCTCCGGCGACGAAGACGTGGGTGATGAGCGTTTCGTATCCCGTTCGCCTCCACGCGAAAATGGATGTGCGCCGGACGAACGGCACTCCTCTGCGCGATGGCGAGCAGCCGGCCGACCGGACCGTCCGTCGGGATCGCGTAGGCGGTTGGGCAGATGGTCCGGAACGTGAACGTGCCGTCGTCGCGCGAGAAGAGGTGGCCGCGCGCCCGTGTCTCGGACTCCGCGCCGTACTGGACGTCGTAAAGCCCGGCCTCGTCCGCCTGCCAGACGTCGATCCGAGCCCCCGGAATCGGCGTCCCCGACGTCGAAAGGACGCGCCCGGAGACGACGCAGGGCGTTCCGGACGCCCCCTGCGCGAGATCGTCGCCGTTGTCGTAGCGGGGCGCGCCTTCGACGAAGAACGGCCCGAACACCGTGGATTCCGTTCCGCCGTCGGACGCTCGATGGTTGAGACCGATGACGAGCATCGAGGCGCCCAGCACGTCCGAAAGAAGAATGAACTCCTGCCGGCGGTCGTCAGAGATCTGACCCGTCTCGGTCAAAAACTCGATCCCTGCTAGCCACTCGTCCTCGGAGAGCCCGACGTCGGCGATGAACGCGTGGAGATGCCGCACGAGCGAGTCCATGACGGCTCGGAAGCGATCAGGTGCCGCCGTCTCGAAGCTCGCACGGACGGCCTCCGTCAGCCGATCGGCGGTGAGATTCCGCGACTGCACGCCTACCGAAGCAGGGCGGCGGGCTCTTCGACGTAGCCGGCGATCGTCTCCAGGAATCGCGCGCCCTCCGCGCCGTCGACGACACGGTGGTCGAACGAGAGGCTCACAGTCATGGTCGGACGGACGGCTGCCTCTCCGCCGACCGGCACGACCCGATCACGAATCCGACCCACTGCGAGGATCGCGGCCTGGGGCGCGTTCACGATGGCGTGAAAGGCGTCGACGCCGAACATGCCGAGATTCGAGATCGTGAACGTCCCGCCGGTGACGTCGGCTGGCCTGAGCGTTCGGCCTCGCGCCCGCTCGACGAGATCCGTGCGAGTCCGGACGATCGTCTGGAGGTCGAGCCGGTCGGCACCGTGGATCGACCGGAACGATCAGTGCGTCGTCGGTCGCCACGGCGATGCCGACGTCGATCGTCTCGTGCTGCTGAACCGCCTCGTCGCGCCAGGTCGAGTTCACGCGCGGATGCCCGGCGAGCGCCGTCGCGCAGATGACGATGAGGAGATCGGTGTGCGTGACATTCTCGTATCCGGGCCGTTGCCGGATCGTTTCGCGCCACGAGTTGAGCCGCGTCGCATCGAGCTCCCGCTCGAGGTAGAAGTGGGGTACCTCGCCGCCACGACGCCTGCATCCGGTTGGCCATCGTCTTCCATGCGCTGGATCGGGTCGCCGGCGGTGCTGGGGCAGCCGCGTCCGCCAGAGGCGAGGACGTCTGCTGCCTGGATCGCGCCACGCGGCCCGGTTCCGCGCACTGCCTCGATGGCGACGCCCCGCTCCCGCGCGAGCCGGCGTGCCTTCGGCGACGCAAGGACGCGGCGCGCCGGCTCGGCACCGTGATCCGGCGGCGCCTGTTCCGTTCGTCGGCGGCGGCCGCGGGCGGTGCAGGCTCGGCGTCGGCCGGCCCGCTCGACACCGGCTCCGCCAGCTCCTCGCCTTGGGCGAGCACGAATGCAACGACTCGCCCGACCGGGACGTCGTCGCCCTCGGCTGCGCTCAGGCCGGCAAGCGTTCCGTCGGCGGGCGCCTCGATCTCGACCGTGACCTTGTCGGTCTCGATTTCCATCAGCGGCTCGCCCTTCGAGACGGTATCCCCTCGCGTTTAAACCAGCGAAGGACCTTCCCGGTCTCCTGCGCCATGCCGAGGGCCGGCATGATCACCTCGGTGGGCATTCGTCAGGCCCGCTTTCCGACGAGACGAAGAGCAGCGTCGACGACGCGCTCCGGCGTCGGGACGGTCTGATCTTCGAGGACCGGCGAGAACGGGATCGGAACGTCCATGGCCCCGAGCCGGGCCACCGGCGCATCGAGGTGCCAGAACGCTTCCTCCGCCACGACGGCGGCGAGCTCGGCCGTCGTGCCGAAGCTCCGGTGCCCCTCGTCGACGACGATGACGCGGCCCGTCTTGCGCGCGGACGCGACGAGCGTCTCGCGGTCGAGCGGCGAGATGGTGCGCGGATCGACGACTTCGGCGAACACGCCGTCTCGCTCGAGCTCGTCGGCCGCCGTGAGCGCGACCTGCACCATCGAGCTGGTCGCGATGACGGTGACGTCTTCGCCGCTCCGCTTGACGTCGGCGACGCCGAGCGGCACCACGTGATCACCATCGGGCACTGGCCCTTTCAGCGTGTACATCATCTTGTCCTCGAAGACGATGACCGGGTTGTCATCCCTGATCGCCGACTTGATCAGGCCCTTTGCGTCGGCGGGGGTCGACGGCAGACAGACCTTCAAGCCGGGGATGTGAGCCACCCAGGCGTGGAGGCTCTGCGAGTGCTGCGCCGCAGACCGTCGGGTCGCGCCGAGTGTCGTCCGCACGGTGAGCGGCGCCTTGAGGCTCCCGCCGGACATGTAGTGGATCTTCGCGGCCTGGTTCACGATCTGATCCATCACGAGTGTCAGGAAGTCGCCGAACATGATGTCGACGACGGGTCGCATGCCGGTCATCGCCGCGCCGAGCCCGAGACCGGCGATTCCGGCTTCCGAGATCGGAGAGTCGACCACGCGTTCGGGCCCGAACTCGTCGACAAGCCCGGCGAGGACCTTGAACGGGTGACCCGCCTCGGCGATGTCTTCGCCGATCAGGAACACCGTCGGGTCGCGGCGCAGCTCCTCGGCGAGCGCCTCTCTCACTGCCTGCGCGATCGTGAGCTCGTGGAAGGGCGCTGCGACGGCGCTAGGCGAAGACATGCTCATCGACCTCGTCGGGATCCGGGTACGGCGCGTCGAGCGCGTACGCGACGGCGCTCTCGACCTCGGCGTCGACCTGCTCTTGCAGCGCTGCGACCGCGGAGTCGTCGCCGATCTTCGCTGCGAGGAGCGCGATCGGGTCCCGCTCGGTGGCCCACATCGCTTCCTCGTCCTTTGCCCGGTAGTACGTGCGATCGACGTCGCCGACGTGATGTCCGAAGTACCGGTAGGTGGCCGCGAGCGAGGAACGACGGCCCGTCCCCCGATCGAGCGCGGCGTACAGCGCTCTCGACCGCCGCCTGCACCGCCAGCACGTCCTGCCCGTCGACGTCTTCCGCGGGGATCCCGAACGCCTCGGCTCTCGCCGTGATCGAGCCCGCCGTCACCTCCGAGAAGTGCGTGTACTCGTTGTAGAGGTTGTTCTCGCAGACGTAGATCGACCGGAAGCTTCCAGAGCGCGGCCATGTTCATGACCTCGTAGAGCAGGCCCTGTCCGAGCGCACCGTCGCCGAAGAAGCACGCCACAACTCGGTCGCTCCCGAGGCGCTTGGCGGAAAACGCCGCCCCCGTCGCGATCCCGGCCGAGCCGCCGACGATCGCGTTCGCGCCGAGGTTCCCGTGGGCGTGGTCGGCGATGTGCATCGAGCCGCCCTTGCCGCGGCAATAGCCCTCCTCCTTGCCGAGAAGCTCGCAGAACATGCGGCGCACGTCTGCGCCCTTCGCGATGCAGTGCCCGTGGCCGCGGTGCGTCGAGGTGATCACGTCGTCGACTCGGAGCGTCGAGCACACGCCGACGGCGACCGCTTCTTCGCCGACGTAGAGGTGCGTGAGCCCGGGCATCTTGGCCGACAGGTAGAGCTGGTTCGCGGCCGTCTCGAATGCGCGGATACGCAGCATCGCCTCGAGCAAACGGAGCTCCGATTCGCCCCCGACGGTTGACTCGGCCGAGCCGAGATCTTCGGCGTGCACTGGGCGTTTTCTAAAGCCGGGCTCGGCCCGTGTCAACCGCCACGGAACAGAAGCCGATCCCTCGTTCCCGCCTGGCGAAGCGTTTTCTGCCGTCAGAACGCCGTTTCTTCCGACTTGTCGTTCAGTTATGGTGAACGCCCATCGACCGGAGGTAAGGCATCGTGACCGAGACGATCCGCCGCGTCAGCGAGCACCCGATGAAGACGAGCTTCGACGCGACGCCGACCGACGCCGCGCTGCGCGCCGAGGACGGCTGGGTCGACATGGACGTCCGCTGGCTCCTGACGCGCGACACCGTCGGCGCCGAGCACTCCGTCTTCGGCATCACCGTCTTCCCGCCGGGCGCGAAGCACGACATCCACCGCCACCCGAACGCCGAGGAGTTCGAGTACCTCGTCTCGGGCCACGGCATCGCGCGCGTCGGCGACGCCGACGTCGAGCTCGGCCCCGGCGAGGTCGTCTTCGTGCCGAAGAACGACTACCACGGCTTCGAGAACACCGGGCGACGAGCCCGTCTTCATGATCTGGGGCTACGCCGGCGCGGCCAGCCTCGAGGAGGCCGGCTACATCCGCTACGAGGACGACCAGGCCCGGCCGGCGACGCCCGGCTAGAGCGCCACGAGGATCTTCCCCTGCGCCCGCCGCTCGGCCAGCGGTCGCAGGCCGTCCTCGACCAGCGCCTCGAGCGGGATCCGCGGCCCAGCCGTAACCGGGCGATGTCCGTCGTCGGCGAGCAGCTCGAGTGCGGCCGGGATGTCCGTGTCGCAGACGTGCGCGACCGTCGTGAAGACGTCGACCTCACGCAGAATCGTCGCGGTCAGGTCGAGCTCACGAGGTGCGCCGTGCAGGCCGACGAGCAGCATGCGCCCGCCGCGGCGGGTCCGGCGATGGCCGAGGCTGGTGCGAAGGGCGCGCCGCTCGCCTCGATGACGACGTCGAAGCCGACGCCGTCGGTCAGCTCGAGCAGCAGCTCCGCCAGCTCGCGCCCGCTCGCGTCGACCGTCTCGTGCGCGCCGAGGGCCGCCGCCGTCGAGAGCCGCTCGGCGTCGACGTCGAGCGCGACGACACGACCGTCGCGTGCGCGGCGTGCGGCCCCGGCGACGATGAACGAGCCGATGCCGCCTGCTCCGATGATCGCCACGGCTTCGCCGGGCGCCAGCGCGACGCGCGAGAGGGCGTGGAGCGCGACCGCGAGCGGCTGCGCCATCGCGGCCGCGTCGTCGTCGCAACCGTCTGGCACGCGACGGCAGATCGAAGCCGGCGAGACGACGAACTCAGCAAGACCGCCGTCGACCTGCAGACCGAGCGTCCGATATTCGGCGCAGAGGTTGGTACGGCCCGCGCAGGCACCACGGGCAGTGGCCGCACGAGATGCCGGCGCCCGAGACGACCCGGTCGCCGGTGCGGACGTTCGTAACGTCGTCTCCCGCGGCGACGACCCGTCCGACAAACTCGTGGCCGAGCACGACGCCCGGCCGCAGAGGATCGGCCCGTGATCCCACTCGGACGAGTCCGTTCCGCAGATTGCGGCGCGCAGGACCTCGAGCACGACCTCGCCGCGGCCCGGCGCGTCAGGGTCGGGCACGTTCTCGATTCGGACGTCGTGCGGTCCGTGGAAGACCGCCGCCCTCAACGGCTCAGCATTCGATCTGAACCTTGACGTTCCGGCTCGTGTCGCGCGCGGCGTCGAGCGCCGCCGTCCCGTCGGCAAGCGGGAACGTCGCCGTCAGGAGCGGCGCCGGGTCGACGCCGCTCGCGGCCATGAAGCGGATCGTCCGCGGCCACAGCCCGGCGGAGCCGATGATCCCGCGCACCTGAAGCGCCTTCGACTGGACGAGCCCGATCTCGACCGGCGCCGTGCCGCCGACGTCGATGCCGACGAATACGACCCGCGCGCCGAGCGCGGCGATCGGGAACGCGCTCGCCATCGCCGCCGGCACGCCCGCCGCCTCGATCACGACGTCGAAGCCGCGGCCGTCCGTCGCGTCCGCCGCCTGCTCGCGACAGGTCGCCCGCCGTCGGGTCGATCGCCTGCCTCGCGCCGATCTCGAGGCCGAGCGCGCGGCGATGCGCCTGCGGCTCGATCAGCGTCACCGTGCCGCCCATCGTCGCCGCCGCCAGCGTGCAGAGCAGGCCGATCGGCCCGCCGCCGATCACCGCGACAGAGTCGCTCGCGTCGATGCCCGCCGGCCGCCACGGTCGCGTTGTAGGCGACCGAGAACGGCTCGACGAACGCGCCCTGGCTGAACGACAGCTCCTCCGGGATGCGATGGAGCCACGACGCCTTGGCGACGAAGTACTCCGCGTTGGCGCCGCTGATCGAGAAGCCGAAATGGTCGTCGCCGTTGTTCACGACGCATTCGCCGACCACGCGGTCGCCCGGCTTCAGCGTCGTGACGGCGCTTCCGACCTCCGCGATCTCGCCGGACCACTCGTGGCCGGGGATGATCGGGTACGCGACCGGGATGATGTAGCGCCCCTCGTAGAGCTCGAAGTCCGAGTGGCAGATGCCGACGTTGCGCGAGCGCACGAGCACCTCGTCGGCGCCGATCGCGGGGACGTCCAGCTCGAGCACCGAGGCTCGGCGCGGCTCTTCGAACACCAGTGCCTTCATCGTCGTGGCCTCCTCACTGGTCGACCAGCACCTTGATCTCGTCCGCGGCGCCCGAGGCGAGTCGAGCGAAGGCGTCCGGGGCGCCCCGTCGAGGGCGACGCTGCTCGTGACCACGCGCTCGACGGGCAGGACGCCGGCGGCGATCTGCGCCGCGATGCGGTCGAAGTCGTAGACCCAGTAGCACCAGGTCCCGACGATCGTCAGGTCGTTCAGTGACCAGAGCATCGGCTCGACCGACGCCTCGCCGACGAACAGGCCGGTCTGCGCGAGCGTGCCGCGCCGGCGCAGCGACTGCACCGCGGAGTTGAAGCCGTTCGGATGCCCCGAGCACTCGATCGCGACGTCGACCCCGAGGCCGCCGGTCTCTTCGTGGAGGAACGCGGGGACGTCGATCGCGGTGGGTCGAGCACCGTCGCGACGCCGAGCGCCTCCGCCCGCGCGCGCCGCGCCGCGTTCGGCTCCGAGATGTAGACCGCCGACGCGCCCGCGGACCGCGCGCACAGCGCGGCGAGCGCGCCGATCGGCCCGGCGCCGGTGACGAGCACGCTGTCGCCGGGCGCGACGCCGGCCGCGCTCCACGCCGTAGGCGGCGACGGCGGTCGGCTCGATCAGCGCGCCCTGCCGGTAATCGACGCGCCTCCGGGAGCCGGACGACCTGGTACTCGGCGACCGTCGCGAGCTCCGCCATGCCGCCCCAGGCGTGGGAGAGCCCGACGCAGCCCATGATCGCGCAGAGCTGCTGCAGGCCGCGCCGGCAGTAGGCGCAGCTCGCCGCAGTAGGCGAGCGGCATGATCGCGACGCGGTCGCCGTCCTTCACGCTGGTGACGCCGGTGCCGACCGCGACGACCTCGCCCGCGAACTCGTGCCCGAGGATCTGCGGGTTCTGCGCGCCCGTCAGCGGATGCGGCTCGACCGGCGTGACGATCGGCCCCGCGACGTACTCGTGCAGATCCGTGCCGCAGATGCCGCAGGTCGCGACCCTGACGACGACGTCGCCTGCGCCCGGCTCCGCCGGGCTCGGCGACGTCCTCGATCCGCAGGTCGCGGGCGGCGTGGAAACGGAGCGCTCTCACGGCACGACCCGCTCGGCCCGCAGGCGGTCGAAGAGATCGGAGAACGAGGACTCCGTGTCGCGCACGCACATGAACCCGAGCTGCCGGCTGCGCGACATGTCGGTGAACGTCTCGATCGTCCGACCGAGGTCGGCGTCGGTATGCCACCACGACGCGAGCGTGTTGACGTCCAGCTCGCGCAGACCGTGGCGCCGGACGATCTCGGGCCAGATCTCGGCAGCTTCCCCCATTTGCTGCTTCGAGCGGTGCGGGCGCGCCGTTGTAGGGCGCAGCCTCGACGCCGAGCGCAGCGGCGAGCCGCGGCCAGAGCCGTCGCCAGCGGAAGACGTCCCCGTTGACGATGTTGAGCGCCTGGTTCGCGGCGCCCGGCGTGGTCGCAGCCCAGACGAGGTGCTCGGCCGAGCAGCTCGGCGTCGGTGACATCCGTGACAGCCTCCCACTGCTCCTGCGAGCCCGGGTACTGGAACGGACGGCTGGTCTCGCGGCAGATCGCGCCGTAGACCGCGAGCGTGACGCCCATGTTCATCGCGTTCCCGAGCGCCCAGCCGATCAGCGTGTGTGGCCGGTGGACACTCCAGGTGAAGCCATCGCGCGCGGCCGCATCGAAGAGGATGTCCTCCTGCACGTAGTAGAAGTTCTCGTAGGGAAGACGCGCCTGCTCCTCGGAGAACGGCGTATCCGGCTGCACCTTTGCGTAGGCCTCGAACGGCCCGAGATAGTGCTTGAGACCGGTCACGAGCGCGACGTGCTGGACGGAGCGCTCGGCCCCCGTCGCGTCCAGGAGGTGCTGGAGCATCCGACCGTTGACGTCACAGTTCTCCGCCTCGGTCGAACGGCGTGACCATGTCGTGTAGAAGACGTGTGTCGGGGCGGTGCCTCGGATCGCGTCCGCCACGGCGTCGCGATCCTCGAGGTCGGCGACGAGCGGGCGAACGCGCTCGTCGAGCCCGTCGGGCCTGCGACACAGCCCGTTGACCTGCCAGCCTTCGGCAAGCAGGCGTCGAGCGACGTTTCCGCCGCTGATGCCGGTGGCGCCGACGACGAGTGCCTGCCGTTGGGGTGTGCCGTCCCCGCCGCTCATCTCTTGCGCTTGCGGCGGAGCGTGGCGACGTTCTCGTCGTCCTGGCGAGCCGCCGTGCTGCCGGCTTGCCTGTCGTCAGGAACATCGACGGTCTCCGCCGTTCCGTCCGCGCCGCGTCGTCCACGAACGACCCAGACCGCGTGCACGGTGACGTTGCCGTCGTTGCGCAAGCGGTGAGGCGTCGACGAGGGAAACGTGATCGAGTCTCCGGCGTTGAGCACGAACTCGTCGAACCCGACGACGACTTTGAGGGTGCCGCTCAGTACGACTCCGAACTCATGGCCGTTGTGGCGTACGAACGAGTCGTCTGGACTGGACGCGCCGCCTGCCTCGTATGTCGCTTCGAGGAACTCCACATCCTCATCCGCCCAGAACATGAGCCGTTCCCACCGCACGCCGGATTGCAGCGCGATCGCCGGCCGGTCGGCCGCGCGCTGCACGGCGAGTGCCGGCTCGGGAGCCTTCCGCGTTGCGCCGGGCGGAGCTGCGCGGCCGTCGGTGGCGCCGGCGTCGTCGAAGAGGATCTCGTCGACGGGGACCCGGTACTCCGACGCGAGGGCGTAGAGCGTTCGAACCGACGGCCGGATCTTGCCTGTCTCGATCTGCGAGATCGAGCTTGGCGAAAGGTCGAGTCGCCTGGCGAGCTCGCGGAGCCCGATGCCCTGTTCCAGCCTGATCGACCGCAGCCTCGGTCCGAGCGCTGACGGCGAGTCGGAAATGAGCGTTGGGTCGGGCTTCGGCTTCATTCGTTCGGTCGACGGACGCCTAGACCGCGAGTGACGACCTCGTGGCTCGACGAACCTGGCGTATAGATGACGGCTGCCGCCAGGATCAGGAGGCCCTGGAAGATGTATTGCCAGGTCTGGTCGAGGCTCAGGAAAACGGTTGCGTTGAGGACTTGAACGCTCAGCCCGGCCCCCATGAGCGTCCCGATGAATGTGCCGCGTCCTCCGAGGAGGCTGGTGCCGCCGAGCACGACTGCTGTGATCGAGGTCAATGTATAGCCGGTGCCCTGGCCCGGGTCGCCGACGCCCAGTTGTGCAAGCAGGACCACTGCCCCGAGAAGCGTCAGCAGAGCGGCGCCGACATACCCGAGGAGCGCAACGCGGTTCACGGGCACGCCGATTCGGCGCGCCGATTCCTCGTTCGATCCGACCGCGCGCAACTGCATGCCGAAACGGCTCTTCCGAAGCATGAGCTCCAGGGCAAGGGCGCATACCACGAAGGCGACGAAGGCGAGCGGAACGGGCCCCACCTTCTTCGAGATGGCGTCCGTCAGCGAGGAGGCGATGTAGCCGTCCGGCGCGTCGCGGAGCGTGAAGGCAAGGCCTCCGAGGGCGATGTACGTCACTAGTGTCGCAGCCACGGGCGTGAACTTTGCGAAGCGGATCAGCGTGCCGTTCACGAGACCGACACCCAGGGCGGCCAGGAACATGAGCACGAAGCCGAGCACCCAGACGGCGCCTGACTTGCCGTCGAGGAGAAAGAACGACCCCAGGACGACGAGGAAGCCGGCGAGCGGCCCGAGCGACAGGTCGATGCCGCCGAGGAGAAGGGGAAACGTCTGCCCGAGGGAGATGAAGCCCAGTGCCGCGCACGCGAACATCACGGAATTGATGTTGAAATCGGAGAAGTACCGGTCGTTTCGGTGCCAGACGTATGCGGCGAGCGTGAGCATCACGACAGCCAGAACGAGCACCGGCGCGTAGTCGCCTTCGATGAACCGCGCAAGCCGCAGCAGCCGACTCGCTCGCCGGCCGCCGTGGTCGGCCCTATGTGTCGTCGCCGTGACGGCGGCGTGGACGATGCGTTCCTCGGTGACCGCGTCGCCTTCGAGTGTCGCTACCGCCTCGCCGCGTGACATCACGATCACCCGATCACACAGCCCCTCGAGCTCCTTCGCGTCACTCGACGCGACGACGACGGGCACGCCACGCGCGGCGATTTCGCGCAGGATCCGGTAGATCTCGGCACGCGCGCCGACGTCGACGCCCTGCGTCGGCTCGTCGGCGACGAGGATCGACGGGCTCGAGAGCATCGCCCGCGCCATCACGACCTTCTGCTGGTTGCCGCCGGATAGCGCCGAGACCACCGCCTCCAGGGACGGCGCCTTGACGGCCAGCTCGGACAGCTCTCGTTCGACTGCGGCGACCTCGCGGCTCCGGCTCACGACGGGGCCGACTGTCAGCCGGTCGAGGGCCGTGATCGCGGTGTTTTCGCGAACGTTGAGATCGAGCATCAGGCCCTCGCCCAGGCGATCGGCCGGCATGTAGGCCGCGCTTGCGAGGCGACGCCGCCGCGAGAGGCGCTTGCCGCCGACCTGGACCGAACCGGTCGAACTGTCGCGTCCCGCAAGCGCCCGCAGGAAGGCGGTCTGGCCGTTGCCGACCACCCCCGCGATACCGATGATCTCTCCCTCACGCGCGGTGAAGGAGATGTCGCGGAACCCGTGCCCGGTCAACGCGTCGACTCGCAACAGCGCGGCGCCATCGGCGTCCGCGTCGGGGGCGTGTTTCGGTGGGAAGGACGCATCGAGCGTCCGGCCGATGATCATCGCGAGCAGGGCTTCGTCGGAGATCTCCTTGACCGCGGATGTCCCGCGCAGCGTTCCGTCGCGCAGAACCGTCACACGGTCGGCGATCTGCGCGCACCTCGGCGAGCCGATGCGTGATGTAGACCACGGCCGTCCCGCTCGGCCGCAAGCTCGCGGACGAAGCGCGAAGAGCAGGTCGACCGAGTCCTGGGAAAGCGGCGCCGTCGGCTCGTCGAGGATCAGAAGCCGCGGCGCCACGGCGAATGCTTTCGCCAGCTCGAGCAGATGTCGCTGGGCGACGCTCAGCGACGAGACGCGATCCTCGAGATGCCCCGAGAAATGCACGTCGTCGAGCAGCGATCGCATCGCCTGCCTCGAATCGCGATGTCGCAGCCGGAGATTGTCGGCGCCCACCGCGAGCTGAATATTCTCCGCGACGGTCATGTCCGGGAGAAGCGCCGGATGCTGATGAACCATCGCGATCCCGAGCTCCTGAGCAACCACGGGATTCAGGGCCTGGACGACCTCGCCGTCGAAGACGATCGTCCCCGCGTCCGCGGCAATCGCTCCGGATGCGACGTTCATCAGCGTCGATTTGCCGGCGCCGTTCTCGCCGAGCAACGCATGCACTTCACCCGGCCGCGTGTCGAACGAGACCTCTGTGAGTGCGGCGACCCCCTCGAAGTGCTTGGTGATGCCGCGCATCGCCAGCGTCGAGGGCCCGGGACCCGGGCTTTCGGCAGCGAGGGTGCTGACGTCGGACTCGTTGACCATGGTCGGCGACTTCGTCAGACGGCTCGGGGCGCGGCGGGCACGAAGCCCACCGCGCGCCGACCGGTCGGTGCTGCTACTTCTTCACCAGCTTCGCCTGCGTCGCGGCCGAAAGCTCCGCAGAGAGGTAGATGTCGCCCGGGAGGTTCGGCTTGCACTCCACCGGATGCGGCTTGCCGGTGGTCGAATCCTCGAAGACGAGGGACGGGAAGTGCGTGCTTGCCGGCTTCTTTCCGCCGGTGGCGAGCGCAACCGCCCAGTCGATCGCGAGACGCGCGTGGTCGTTCTGCGTCGACACCGTGTACAGCTTGAAGGTCGGGTTCTTTGCGTGGTTCTTCTGCCAGAAGCAGCCGAGCACGTTGCCGTCGGACGTGGCCAGCGCTGGGATCGTGCGGCCGCTCTTGTTGAATTCCGGCAGCGCCCCGACGAGCGACGGACCGAAGTCCGACACGATGACGTCGATCTTGGAGTACTTGGCGATGTCGGCCGAGAGGACCTTCTGCGTGAGCGCTGGATCCCAGTTCGTCACTTCGAACGGCTGCGCACCGATGAACTTGTACTTGTGCGTCGGGTCGAGAATCTGGTGTAGCCCCTTGTTCTCGTCGACGCCCTGGCTGTTGCCCTTCGGGCCGCTGAGCATCAGGACGTTTCCGCCCTTCGGCAGCACCCGCTTGATCCACCGGCCCCAGTTCTGCCCGGCCTGCGCGAACGGCGTGTCGACGAACACGTTGTAGTCCACACCCGCCTTACCGCCCGGCGTGACGCGGTACGGCACCGTCACCACTCCGGCCTTGTAGGAGCTCCGAAGCGCCGGCAGGATGGCCTTCCCCGCATCCGGGAACACGACGAGGGCGTTGATGCCCTTCGCGACCATGCCCTGGATGTCGGAGATCGCCTTCTGCGTGTTGCCCTGTCCGTCGGCGTACGTAAGTGAGGTGACGCTCGGACACTTCTTCGCTTCATCGCGCGCAGACGCCGTCGTGACGAGACGCCAGCTGTTGCCGCCGAACCCGTCTGTGAGACCAAGGGTGATCTTCTTCGAGCCGCACCATGACGGCACGGCCGCCGTCCTTGCGGACGACGACGCCGCGACGCTGAGGGCGACGACGCCGGTGATGAGCGCCAGGATGAGCACTGTGCTCCGTCTCCTGTGGGTCATCGTTCGTGTCCTTCCTTTCGAGTCGGGGGGTCCGGGCCTTGGACTGACGTATTGCCTAGGTGGGAGCGAGAGTGGCCGGGCGGCGCCCGAGTGTTCGCCGCGCAAGTCCGCCCCAGTCGATCGTGTAGAGCGCAACACCGACTGCGAGCGCACCGGCCTGGACGAGCTGACGCGTTGCGTACCCGACGCCGAGGGAGAGCACGAATGCGTCGAGCTGGGATAGGAAGAGCGCTGCGATCGCCGTCGCCACAAGGTTCCCTCGGCCGCCCAGAAGCGACGTGCCGCCAAGCACGACGGCCGCGACCGTCGGCAGGAGGTAGTTGTTGCCTTCGTATGCCGTCGGCTGATTGACGATGCCGGCATGGAGGACGGCGGCAGCGCAGTAGAGCACCTGGGCCCAGACGTACGCGCTTACCCGGTGCCGGCTGACGCGGATTCCGGCGATGAAGGCGGTGACCGGGTTTGCCCCGACACCTTCGAAGCGCCGTCCCGGCGGCGTGAGCTTGACCACGGCGGTCGCGAGCGCTGTTACCGCCGCCGCGACGTAGACAGGGCGCGGAATCCCGAGCCACAAACCGCCCCCGAACGAAGCAAGGCGCGCAGTCGTCGTGGTCGGTATGCCCGCCGTGTACCACAGCACCGCTCCGAAGAGCAACGCGTTCGTTCCCAGCGTCGCAACGATCGGATTGAGTCGCATACGTCCGATGAGGAAGCCGTTCAGCAGGCCCACGCCGATCGCCACGACGAACGCGATCGCAATGGCACTCAGGAGCTTCGAGTTCACACCGGCGGGGTACTTCGTGAGGATGACGACGTACAGCGAGAGCCCCCCGGCTACCGAGAGGTCGATGCCGCCCTGCATCACCACGAGGGTCTGGCCGAGCGAGGCAACCGCGAGTGCCGACGCGAACGGCAGCGTCGTCAGCAGCGATCCTCTGCTGAGGCTCGACGGCGCAAAGAGCTCGCACGCCACAAGCAGGAGACCCGTGGCTACGAGCACGGTCACAAGGCCCCGGGAGAGCAGCCGGATCGAACCGCGCGGGACGGCGTCCTCGGACCCCGGCCGGGTGGCTTTCCCTGTGTCGTTCGCCACGCGGCGCGATCCTAAACACGAACTCAGGCCGTTCACAAGTAGCGATCAGTGTTAAGCGTCTATGAGCAGCTAGGCGGGCCAGGCCTGGACGCCGCCTCTCCACGTCGCTTAGGATCGCGCCGATGGCGACCTCGACGACCACAGCATTCGTGTTCGTCTGCAATGAACAAGAAGGCTATCAAGTGGCACACGGCGAGCCTTGAGGGTGTAGGACGTACCGCGATGAGCATCGCTTCACGCGGGGCGACGATGGCGGTCGACTGGGAGCAGCGCATCGACTTCCCCAAGCTGCGCGCCCATCGGCTCGAGCGTGCGCAGGCGTCGCTGCGCAACTCCGACCTCGGCTGCCTGCTGCTCTTCGACCCGAACAACCTGCGCTACGTCACCAGCACCGCGATCGGCACCTGGGAGCGCGACAAGAACATCCGCTTCGCGCTGGTGCTGCGCGACGAGCCGCCGATCCTGTGGGACTTCGGCTCGGCCGCGCGGCACCACCAGCTCTACTGCCCGTGGCTGCCGGAGTCGAGCTGGCGCGCCTGGGTGCCGCCGATGCGCGGCGCCATGCCGGACGCGACCGGCATCCCGGACCGGCTGGCCGGGATGATCTGGGAGGAGCTGCACGAGCGCGGCCTCGACGGCGAGCCTGTCGGCATGGACGTGCCGGACATGACCACGCTGCTGGCGCTCCAGCGCAAGGGCCTGCACATCACCGACTCGCAGCCGGTCATGCTCGAGGCGCGCAAGATCAAGAGCGACGAGGAGCTGGCGCTGCTCGACCACGCGGCCGGCATCGTCGACGCCACCTACGAGGAGATCTATCGGCTGCTGCGCCCGGGCGTGCGTGAGAACGAGGTCGTCGCCGCGGCGATGCAGGTGCTCTTCGACCTCGGCTCCGAGCACGTCGAGGCGATCAACGCGATCTCGGGCGACCGCTGCAACCCGCATCCGCACACGTTCGCCGACCGGCTCCTGCGCCCGGGCGACACGGCCTTCTTCGACATCATCCACTCGTTCATGGGCTACCGGACGTGCTACTACCGCACGTTCAGCGTCGGCTATGCGACCCCGGCGCAGCTGGACGCCTACAAGCAGTGCCGCGAGTGGCTCGACAACGCGATCGAGCGGGTGCGTCCCGGCGTCACGACTGACAAGATCGCCGAGGTGTGGCCGACGGCCGAGGAGATCGGGATGCGCGACGAGCACGCCGCGTTCGGGCTGCAGTTCGGGCACGGGCTCGGCGTCGGTCTGTACGAGGCGCCGATGATCTCCCGCCTGCACTCGTTCGACGACCCGGTCGAGCTCGAGGTCGGGATGGTCTTCGCGCTCGAGACGTACTGCGCCGCCTCCGACGGGCGCAACGCCGCCCGCATCGAGGAAGAGGTCATCGTCACGCCGACCGGCCCGCAGGTGATCACGCGCTTCCCGGCCGACGAGCTGCTCGTCGCCGGCCGCCAGTACGTCCGCGGCGCCGACTTCGACGCGCCGCACACCGCCGTGCAAGCGGGCGGCAACGGCCGGCCGGCCGTCGACACGCCCGCGCGAGTATGAGCGGACGGGTTGCGGGTCGTGTCGTCATCGTCACCGGCGGGGCCGGCGGGATCGGTGCGGCGGCTTGTCGTGCGATCGCCACGGAGGGCGGCCGGGTCGTGGTCGCAGACCTGGACGGCGAGCGGGCGCGGCTCCTCGCGGAGGAGATCGCGGAAACCGGAGGCTCGGCCGTCGCCGCGGAGGTCGACGTCACCGACCGGTCGCAGGTTCAGGCGATGATCGGTATCGCCGTGGACACGTTCGGCGAGCTGAACGTGATCTTCAACAACGCGGGGATGAACCGCCCGCGGGGCTTCATGGAGGTCGACCAGGAGAACTTCGAGGAGATCGTCCGCGTCAACACGTGGAGCGTGATCCTCTGCACGCAGGAGGCCGCCAGGCAGATGATCTCCCAGGGCTCAGGCGGCAAGATCGTCAACACCGGCTCGATTGCGGCGCGGCAGGGCTTCTGGGACTTCGTCCCCTACTGCGTCGCGAAGTTCGGCACGCTCGCCGTCACGCAGGCGACGGCGCGCGGCCTCGCCGAACACGGGATCACCGTAAATGCGTTCGCACCCGGCGTCGTCGACACGCCGATGTGGGTAGGGCTCAACGAGGACATTCGTGCCATTCACGGGCAGCCGGACGACGCCGATCCAATGCGCGAATTCGCAACGACGACGCTGGCTGGACGCCCCGCATCGCCCGACGAGATCGCGCCGTTTCTCGTCTATCTCGCCTCGCCCGAGTCGGATTACATGACCGGACAGATGTACATGGTCGACGGCGGACAGATACTCGTCTGAGGCCGCGAGGCGGCCCGTCGCTCGACGGAGAGGGAGGAACCATGAAAGGCCTGCATCACGTCGGAATCACGGTGAAGGATCTCGACGCCTCGATTCGCTTCTACCATGACGTTCTCGGCCTGGAATTCTCGAATGAGCCGAGTCCGTGGTTCGAAGGCCCCGAGCTCGGTCCGGCCGTAGGCGTCCCGGGTGGCGCTCTGCGCCAGGTGAGCCTGCTGCTCGGCGACACGACGCTCGAGCTCCTCGAGTACAAGAGCCCACCGAGCGAGACGGATGGACCGCTTCAATCGAACAATCTCGGCGCCTCTCACGTGGCGTTCCTCGTCGATGACATCGACGGGACGAAGGCGGAGCTCGAATCGAAGGGCATCACGTTCTTCAGCGCCGTGAACGTCGTGGACGAGGGCGTTCTCGCCGGATGGCGCTGGGTCTACTTCGCGGATCCGGACGGGTACCCGCTCGAACTCGTCGAGGTCGCGTACTACAACGGCGACGAGCGCAAGGCGGGAATCGCGGCGTACCTGGCTTCGCGGCCGGAGCGGGTCTCGATCTAGATCGACTACAGGTTGCGGCGCGACTCCTTGGCCCTCCAGGGGTGGCGTCGCGGGAGCGGCGCGCCTGGACCCCGCGTCGCTGCGCGCCGGGGTGGGCAACGCGCGTGTGATCTGGAACGAAACGACCTCGGTGGCTCGCGCTAGCGCGCCTTCGCCCCAATAGTCCATGCGCGGGTCGCCAGGAGGCCGGGCGGAAGCTCGGCCAGCGTGATCGCTATGAGGCAGACGAGCACGACACTCCAGCCGCCGACCGCGTCATGTGCGAGGCCGACGAGCGGTGGCCCTGCGGCGGCGACCAGGTAGCCGACGCTGAGCGTCAGAGCAATCAGCCCGGCGACGGCGTCCGCTCCCCGCGCACGCAGGATCGGAAGGACGAGCGCCAGGCCGAGCGCGCCACCCTGCGCCAGACCGAGGATGACGACCCACAGCGCGGCTGCGCCGGGCGCCACGAGCAATCCGGCGAACCCGATCGTCGCCGCCGCGACGAGGACCACGAGCAGGGACGCCTGGCTCGCCCGGCGGCCGGCGACGATCGGCACCGCGAGCGCCGGCACGAATTGCACCGCGTTCCCAAGGGCCTGGAGCCCCCCGGCCGCAGCCTCGCTGTAGCCGTGACTCTGCAGGATCGACGGGAGCCATGTCAGGCAGGCGTAGAAGGCCATCGTCTGCAGCCCGAAGTAGAAGGCGACCGACCAGGCGCGGCCGTCCCGCCACGCACCAAGCGGCGGCCCGCGATGGACACGCGTGGTGCCGCGCGCCAGCACCGACCACACCAGCAGCCCGCAGGCGGCAGGAACCGAGTACGCAGCCAGCGCGCGCTCCCAGCTGCCGAGGAGTTCGGCAAGCGGCACGGCCGTCGCGGCAGCCGCAGCCGAGCCCAGTGTCAGCGCCCCGGAGAAGATGCCTGTCAGCACGCCCGTGTGGCCGGCGAAGCCCGCGCGCACGAGGATCGGAATGACGGCCTGCCCGAACGCGACGGCCACACCTGCCACGAGCGTCCCGGCGAACAGCGCGGCCGTTCCGCCCAGGCCGCGCACGGCCGCTCCGAGCGCTGTCAGAGCCGCGCAGGCGGCGACCACCCGCTGGATCGCAACCATGCGGACCAGTACCGGGACGAAAGGCGCGAATATGCCGAAGCAGAGAAGTGGCACCGCCGTCAGTAAGCCGGCGACCGCCGCCGATAACCCCAGGTCGGCCCGGACCTCGTCGAGCAGGGGTGGCAGGCTGGCGAAGACCGTCCGCATGTTCAGCGACACGAGCGCGAGCGCGAGAACGAAGGTGGCCGCGAGGCGGCTAGGCGGGGTTGCGGCCGACGTCCTGCTCCGTAGGCGAGACGGCTCGCGCCGACGAGATCGCGGCGCAATGAAGCTGCGGCCGCGGGAGCTTCAGTTCGAAGCGCGGATGAGCTGCCGCTTTCCGTCTGATCGTCGACAGGGCGACGTTCGCCTCCCTCGTGGGTTGTCTACCGTTCGACGCGCAATCGCGCGCCGGAGCATCTTTGCGCTCAGGTCCGATGGCGACGCGCTCGAGGCCTCTCAACGGAGCGCCGCTCCGCTCCTCGTCACACAGTTCATGACAGCGGGAGTACGGGTTACTGGCGCGCGGACCGGCGCGCAGCGCACTGCTTTCGACACGAAAGCCCTGCAAATGCCGGAGTCACGCAATTGTCTTCAAAACCGGTGAGGTCTGGCAACCCCAGGCTGGCTCGGTTCGACTCCGGGGCCGCTCCGTTAGGCGAAAAGCCTCGTGGTGTAACGAACTGGCGGCCATTCGCCAGTCCCGCCCGGCGCAAAGCCACCCTTGCGGCACGACCGCCTCGCGGGGCGGCCGCGCCGCAGAGTGCTCGGGACTACTTGACGGTGAAGTGCTGGAACATCTGAGACTCGTGCGCCGCGCAGTACGCCTTGTACTTGCCGGCGGTGAACTTAATGGTCTGGGTCTTCGTCGTCATCTGTGGCACGGTCGTGAAGTCCCAGGACTTGCCGTGCGGCCCGTCGAGCGAATAGCTGTGGAGGCTCGAGTCGTCATGGATCACGACCTTGTAAGTGCCCGCCTTGAGGGTCTTCACGAGCTTGCCATTCTGGGTCAGGGTGATCTTGTAGGCGTCGCCCTTGCCAACGACCCCGACGAGGGTCGGATGGGAGCCGGCGCCCGCCGCCGAGGTGGCGACGAGGGCGACGGCGACGGCGACGAGAACCACAGTTGGAACGATGAGACGGCGCATGGAGCTGGCTCCTCTCGATTGCGTAGACGTCCGGTTTACGGGCACCGTGTCCTCCTGGTTTTGGCCGTTGTCGTCGACCAGACCCGTGCTGTCGATCGGCCCGAGCAGGCCGCTCACTGAGGTCTGGCAACCCCGGGCTGGCTCGGTTCGACTCCGGGGCCGCTCCGTATCCGCAAACAAGCCACTTCTCTCGAGCTCAGCGGGAGCCGCTGTTGCCCGGCCTGGCATTTTTACACCCCATTTTCACCTGATGCGATTTGCATGCGAGACTAGGCCTCGCCTGGCAGCGCCGGCCCGTGGGATCGGCGATGGACGACCTGCGCGCCGCGCTGCACCACGCCGCCGACCTCGTTGCCGACTCACCCTGCACGCGCGCACGCGAACCTGCGAGCGGCCTTCGATGAGGCACTGGCATGAGCAACGTCGATTGGATGGCCGATCTCGCGGCGGCACTCGACGGGCTCGTCCCGCGCTTGAGGACGGGGCCTGCGCCGACTGGGACGACATCGCGGCGCGCATCGCCGCCCGCCGCGTCGGGGCCGACGAACGCCCGCCGCCGCGTCCGCGTCGCGATCGGGCTCGCTGTCCTCTTCTTACTGGTGACCGGCGTCGCAACCGCGACATACCTCCTCACGGGCGGAAACGGAGAGATCGCCGTCGAGAGCGATTACGGAACGCTTCTGGCCGCCAGCCCAGATGACCCTGGGCTCCGGGTCATCGCGCGCTGCACTGCCGGCGTTCAGAGCTGTGCGGTCTTCCAGCCCGCCTGGTCGCCGGATGGCAAACGAGTCGCGTTCGTCCGTGGCCGTTACGAACTCATGAACGGCAAGAACGACCTCGCGCTCTACGTCGCCGCCGCGGACGGAGGAGATGCAACCCGGTTCGGCGCGTGTGGCACCTGCGGCCAGCAGTACGGAGCCAGCCTCGCCTGGTCGCCCGACGGCACCCGGATCGCCTTCAGCCGCGACGACGGCGCGACCGGCGAGCAGGCTCTCTGGATTGTCGCCTCGACAGGCGGGACGCCGCAGCGCGTCGGCGACACGCTCGTGTTCTTCAGGACGCCGGGCCGGTCGGGACACTTCACGGCCGAGGTCTGGACGATCAAGGCCGACGGCTCGGACCCGAAACGCCTCTATGGCTCGGACTGCTGCGTCGACTCCTGGGCGCCGCCGATCTGGTCCCCGGACGGACGAGTGATCGCCTTCGCGGTGGACTCCGCCGGCGGGACGTTCGTCATAAACGCCGACGGAACGGGGCTTCGCTGGCTCAACCCCACGACGCCCACCCGCCTGTCGTGGCAGCGCGTCGAAACCGCGATGAAGCTCGAAGTCGGCCCGCGACGCTTACCCGCGCTAGTCACTCCGGTCTGGCCGTGGATGTAGTCCCAGAAGGCGACGCCGACGACACGAGCCTTGGCGCACACCCTTGAGGCGGTGCGTGCCGCGAGCATCTGCTTGCGCCGGGTAACGGTCGCTCTCCCCGGATCGATGCTCCCGTGTTACGGCCGTCGATACAACAAACGGAGGTTTGTTGTATCGGTGAGAGGACATGGCGCACAACCCGGGCCGGCTCCCCACCGCTGTCGGCGCGGGCGGCTACGGTCGCGGCGCGGCACCTGACACAGGTCGAGCTCGGACGCTATCTCGAGCGCCTCGCTGAGATCCGCCACACGGAGACGGTGAGCCGAGATCTGTCCTGTTGGCTGGCTGGCTCAGAGGGCCTGACGGATCTTCGGCTTCGAAGAGAGCTGGGACTCGGCAGTTGTCGAGGAGGCTGCAGCTGCGCGCGTGCGAGTTCTGCGGCAACGAGATGGACCGAGGGATTGACGTCGAGCCGGAGGCTCGGCAAGCATTCCTACGCCTACTGCGCATACACGGGTGCCACCGATGGCTCGAGTTCAGACGCGGTTCGGTTCTCAGCGTGCGGTTTCCAAAGCCTCTCGGGCGGCGACAAGAACACCGACTGCGGTTGATCCGCGACCCAAGGAGGTCGAGTCATGTCCAATTTGCATTGCAGGGGCCGTGTGCGCGGGCGAAGAAAGGTGGTGGTCGCCGTTGCTGTCGGCGTATTGGTGGCGGGAGGCTGTCCGCCTTCCTCGCCCAGGGCATCGCCGATGCCGCCAACTCCCCAAGCCACCGTGGCTCGATCCGACAAGCCGATCCAGGCCCGGGTGAACGCCCTGCTCGGGCGCCATGACGCTGGCCGAGAAGGTCGGCCAGATGGACCAGCAACTCGTCGACAACGCTGACCGGCCCGTCCAACGCGTGCGGCGGCCAGGGCTTCGCCCATGCCGAACCCGACGCTGCATGAAGACGTTGCTGGTCGACAACAACACCGGCTCGGTGCTCGCGGGCGGCACCGACAACCCGCTGGATACGACCGGCCAGGGCGGCACCGGCAACACCGGCTACGACTGGGCCAACGAGTACAACATGATCCAGAAGTACGCGATCGAGAACTCGCGGCTGCACATCCCGTTGATCTTCGGAGTCGATGCGGTGCACGGCTTCGGCCATCCGTGGCAGGCGCCGCTCTACCCGCAGTCGATCGGCATGGGCGCTACCTGGGATCCGTCGGCTGCTCAAGCCGGCGGTGCCGCACCGGCGAAGGCGCTGCGGGCCACCGGCTGGGTGTGGGACTTCGCGCCGGTGCAGGACCTGTCCCGCGACAACCGGTGGGGCCGCACGTACGAGACCTGGGCCGAGGAACCGGTGCTGTCCGCGGCCCTGGGCGCCGCCAACGTCCGCGGCCTGCAGACGCCCGGCCCGGCCAACTCGCTCGACGTCGACCGCGACCGTCAAGCACTTCGCCGGGTACTCGCAGGCGATCAACGGCCACGACCGCAACGAGGCGCTGCTGCCGCTGAACTACCTGCAGAGCATGATCCTGCCGTCGTATGCCGGTGGCATTGATGCCGGAGCGGGCACGGTCATGGTCGACTCCGGTTCCATCAACGGCGTTCCGGCGACGGCGTCGCACTACCTGCTGACCGACATCCTGCGCAACCAGATGCGCTTCCAGGGCGTCGTGATCAGCGACTACCAGGACGTGCAGGCGCTGCAGACGGCCTACCACGTCGCCGCCAACCCTGCTGAGGCGATCGCCAAGGCCGTGAACGCCGGCGTCGACATGGCATGTAGGTGTTCGGCCCCGATCAGTGGCAGGCCGCCATCCTGCAGGACGTGCAGCTCGGGCGCGATCACGAAGGCGCGGATCAACGAGGCGGTGCGGCGGATCCTCACGCTGAAGTTCCAGCTCGGCCTGTTCGACCAGCCGTGCGTCAGCGACCCGAACACGCCGTGCGTCGACGCCAACGCGGCCAACGCGGCGGTCACCGCCGGACGGGACGCCACGCTCAACGCCGCGCAGGAGTCGATCACCCTGCTGCGCAACCAGAACAACACGTCTGCCGCTCTCCTCCGACCGCCAAGGTCGTCGTCACCGGCCCGAGCGCCGACTCGATGACCAACCAGCTCGGCGGCTGGAGCGTCAGCTGGCAGGGCGTCTTCGGTGCCGGCCACGTCTGCTGCATGGGCCCGCCCGACCAGATCCCGCCGGGCACCACGGTGCTGAAGGGCATCCAGACCGCCGACCCCAACGCCGTCTACGTGCCGGACCAGGCACCACCGGCCGCGAGCACGCCCGCGGACGCATACGTCGTCGCGGTCGGCGAGAAGGCCTACGCCGAAGGGCTCGGCGACAACCCGGCGCCCGCAGCTGCCGCCCGATCAGAAGGCGCTGATCAACGCCGCTCGAGGCCACCGGCAAGCCGGTGATCGTCGTCGTGATCGCCGGACGTCCGGTCGGCCTGGGTTCCGAGCCGAGAACGCGAACGCGATTCTCATGGCCTACCAGGGCAGCACCGAAGCCGGCCAGGCCGTCGCCGACGTGATCTTCGGCAAGGTCAACCCGAGCGGCAAGCTGCTCGGTCAGCTGGCCGTCCGACGCCGCCGCGCCGGGCGGGGACTTCGACGGCAGCGCGCCGTCGCCGCTGGGCGACCAGCCGAAGTTCTTCGACCAGCTGCCGGGCACCGGTTCCGGTCAGGGCCATGCCTACAACCCGCTGTACCCGTTCGGGTTCGGCCTGTCCTACACCACGTTCACGACGACCGACCTGTCGGTCACGCCGAACGTGTCCACGACACGGCACGGCGACGGCGACCTTCACGGTCACCAACACCGGGTCCCGTAGCGGGACGGACATCGTCCCGGTCTACGTGGCCCAGCCGGTCAGCAGTGTGGTCGTGCCGCCGCAGCGGCTGGTCGGGTTCACCCGGGTGACGCTCGACGCCGGCCAGTCCAAGACCGTGGACGTCCGATTCCCGGTCTCCACGCTGGCCGAGACGCAGGGCGACATCGACGCGTCCGGACCGCCGACGGTGGAGCCCGGGTCCTACGTCGTCCAGTTGAACAAGAACAACACCACCCCGTACGACGTCGCCGCGTCGGCGCCGTTCACCATCCACTGATCCACGAAGGGGGATCGCCGCGTCGATCCGGGCGGGGCGATCCCCTCCGATCGCCGGCTTAGGCGCCAGCACGGATTCTGTTCCTCGCTGCTCGTAATTGGAGCAGCGGCTCGAGGATGTGGGGGCCCCGTTGCTGATCCCGGCAGACCCCGCTTGCTAGACGAGCCGGCGGAGCCATGCGGCAGGCCGGTGGGCTAGCAGTAGTCCACCCACCGGCTCGCCTGCGCGGCACTACCCACGACCGAGTTGAGCTGCACGGCTGCTTGGGACGCGCCTAGGGGCGCGGCGCGTACTCGACGCTGGCGAATGGCCAGTCGGATTCGAGCCACTCACTCACAGCGCGCCAGAGCGGGGTGTCGAGGTGCGCGTGGCTCTCCCGCACCCAGGAGAGCGCGCAGGCGTCGTAGTCATTGTTGGGCAGCGGGTAGATGTAGACGCACCCGATCACGTCGCGGCTTCCGGGATCGAGCACCGTGTACGTGAACCCCTTCCGGGTGCGGAAGTCGTCGGCGTGGCGCTGCAGGTCCGCGCGGTTCTCGTCCCGCGTCATCTCTCGGGGCCAGGAGCCGTCGGGATACCCGGGCGTCGCCGCGATGTGCTCCATCGACGACGTCCAGGCGTCGTAGTCCAGCTCGTTGTGCTCAGGTCCGAGCGGCTCGAGGACGAACTCGGAAGTCTCGAGACCGAGCGGGACGTCGAAGTCGGGCGGGACGAACTCGGCCAAGGAACCGATCGTAGAACGTTGGCTCAGGCGGAGCCGGGAACCCAATCGTCACCTGGGCGAGCGTCCTCTCCTGACCAGCCCGTTCTGTCCTAACACGCCACCCTAGTCAGAGATGAGCGCTTAGTCTGGCTGGGCCAGCGTGCGGGAATTCACCAGAAATAAACGCCACAAGGCGAGTTCAGCGACTCCGCCTCTCTCTTGCCACTCGAGCCAGCCCGCAACGATGAGGCAGGGCAATCAGAGCTCCCCGCCGTTGTGGAAGGCCCGGACCTCCGACGTGCGGAGGTCCGGGCCAAAGGGCGTGTGAAGCCGCTATGGGCTGATCTGTGCTGAGTAGATGTTTTGGTCGAGCCCGCCGGTGCCGTCGAAGCAGGTCGTCAAGCGACGACGTGCAGGTACCGCCGGTCTCCGGGTCGCCGGCGACGTCCGCACCGTCGTTGTCCCCGTGATGGTGTCGGGCGCCCCTACGGTGTTGCGCTGGTCGGTCCAGACGGCACCGATCGTGTCGCCTTGCGGCGGCGACGGTGATGTAGTCGCCGAAGAACGGCACAAGCCGGCCGCCGAACTGCTCGTAGTTGGGGTTCGTCGGTGTGTCGGTCACCTGGATGCTGATACCCCAGGTCTTGCCGCCGTCAATGGACTCGGCGTACCGAACGTTGAGGCAGGCGGACGTCGCCCGGTGGCGTTGTTGCACGGCGCCCGGGTGGGCGCGTAGTTCGTGTCGCCGCGCGAGTCGTACCAGATCGCGCTCACCCGGCCACCGGAGGCGGTCATCCAGGGGAAGAACTGGTGCCCGGTCGCGCTCGGCGCGAGCAGCGTCGGGCTGCTCCAGGTGCTGCCGCCGTCGTCGAGAACACGTACTCGATCTGTCCCTGGCCGGAGGCTTGCCGACCTGGAAGGCCATGCACCAGCGTGCCGTTCACGTTGTCGGCGGCGAGTCGACGGGCCGGCCAGGTCGAAGCGCGGGAAGGTCTGCCCGGTCGGGCAGGCGAACGGGGCGTCGCCGCACTCGCGGGCGCCGTTGCCCGAGAACTGGCTCGGATATGAACGGGTCGTAGGTCGCCGACGAGCCGCGCCTTGCTGAAGGTCTGCCCGAAGTCGGTGGAGACAACGAACGCGGCGCCGTTCGCCCCGGTTCCTGGCCGAGCGAGCCGCCGGTGTTCCCTGCCAGGCGACGTAGACCTGGCCGCCAGGGCCGATCGCGATGACGGGCCCGGTTGCCGCAGATCCCGCTGGAGATCTTCAGCGGTGCGCTGAAGGTCGCGCCGTGGTCGGTCGACCGGCTGAACAGGATCTCGTTGCAGCCGGTACCGTGGAAGTCCGACCAGGCCGCGTACACGTTGCCGGTCACCGGATCGACGCCGAGGTCGGTCTTGTCGTTGAAATGGCCCAGCCCGAACGTGTTCGTGGCGAGAATGACGGTCCGCACATAGCGCGACCCGTCGGTGCTGGTGTCAGCCGGGTTGCCGGCGCGTAGGTCGCCACCCAGATGTCACCGGTGTTGTCCCGGGTCCGCACCGGACTCGCCGTTTCGGATGCCGCGGTTGAAGTTGTTGCCCATGTAGAACAGGTCTGCCCTGCGCCGTCCCACGCCATGCAGCGGGTCACCGGCGGCAAGCGCGCCGCCGGCCACCATCTGCTGCAGCGGCGAGCTCGTGCCCTGCGGCGAGGTGTCGCCGTTGTAGCCAGGCAGCAGGCTGTCGGTCCAGGTCGCCCCGCCGTTGGTGCTGCGGTAGAACCCCGCCCAGGCATCCGCCGCTGTCGGCACCGTGCAGTAGTCGTTGGAGCCCGACGTCCAGACCGTTGGTGTTGCGCGGGTCGATCGCCAGGGTCGGCTCGTTCTGCATCCTGCGGTCGATCCCGCAACGCTGTAGCACCGCGTCGGTATACGTTCCCCCGGCCAGCTGATCCGCGCTCAGGTACGGGCCGTTGGCGCCATTGTCAACCGTAACGCGAACGTTCCCACCCGCCGTTTGGGCGCCGGCAACCGCGCCGAAGACGAGTGCGCTTGCGAGCAGGCCCAGCACCACGCTCAGTCGCTTCCGCATCTCTCCCTCCTCCCGATCGTTGCTGATCCATCGGCCACAATTTGACCCAGAGTTGCAAGAAGCAAACAGGGAAGCGCGAATGTCAGGCTGATCTCCTTTCCAGATCCCTCGGAAGTACTGCCTCAACGGGGAACAGGGGGTCGTTCCACGCCGGCTGGTGCCTACTGGCGGCGCGACGAGTTGCTTCAACCCGCCAACGGGGTCCATCGCTTCGACCCGCTTGGACCCCTTGGCCGCACGATGAACGGCCCTACCTAGGCGGATTCCAGCCGGGTCGGACACGCTCTTTTTGGTCCAAAGGGACGGACGCTGGCCTTTTCTCTCACGCGCGGGACTCCAAAGGGG
Source organism: uncultured Thermoleophilia bacterium (assembly GCA_963710465.1). GTDB lineage: Bacteria > Actinomycetota > Thermoleophilia > Gaiellales > Gaiellaceae > JACVRM01. The sequence goes on along the minus strand of CAVQAQ010000014.1, from coordinate 18,198 downwards.
CTACCTCGCGAATGTTGTCGGCGCTGGAGCTCGATGCGCGGGTGATCGGCGCCATCGGAGCCGTTCGGCGCCATCTATTGGCGCCCCTCGCCGACGGCTTGATCTAGCCATAAACAGGCAGATTTTGGGCGCAAGGCGCCGTTCTCTTTGGGCTCCACGATCAGCTGCTCTGGCGCCACTTGCGGTACGAGGGCCCGAGTCAAGGGGCCCCGAGGGTCACAGGTGACGATATACCGTTACTGCGACGTTGGCAATCACGGCAACAAGGGAGGGGTACCGCGAGCCGCCCGGCGGACTCCAGGGCTCGGCGAGACTCGCTCGAGCAGCTCGAGAACGAACTCGGCTGGGAGCTTGCGGATGTATTGGCTGACCCCGCCGCCTTTCCGAATTCAGGGGCTGGCACCGTAAGCCTTGTGCCGCTGATGAGCGCGTCAGGCGAAGAACAGTCGCGCACACGCCTGGCGTAGACTCGCGTCGTTCGCCGTCGCATCGTGACGATCGGCGCGTTGAGCGTTGGTTTGTGCTCGTCGGAGCGCTCACGCTCGCTCGCGATGCGGATAGTGAGCGGCTTCGCGGACTGAGGACGGCCTAGTTGAGCTCGGCCCTGGCGCAGCACCTCGATCTCAACTCCGCGCGATATGCGCCGATGATCGTCTGGTGAGGGCGTCCATTCTCTCGCTCGCTGCACTGGCGTCGACCGCCGCCGTGTGGGGGCTCTCGACGTCCGCGCTCGATCGCGGGCCACTGGTGTCCGGGGCGCCGTTGGCGCCGCGACCTGTAGTCGCGGGCGTCGTGGAGTTCACCCCTGCGGCGATCGAGTCGCCGACGAGGCAACCGCCTTCCGCGCGGACGTCGCCTCCTCGTCGCCCTCGTGCCCGGACGCGTCGCGCAGTACCGGCTCCATCGGTCGCGAGACCGGTCGCGTCACCGGCCCACGCCGCGAAGCCGCCCGCCGCGACCGTTTCCGCGCCTGGGCCGAGACCCACGCGGCACTCGCGAGCCAGACCGGTTGCGCCGTCGCCGCCGGTGAAGCCCTCTCCGACTAACCAGATCCCCGCCGTCCCGGCAGTTCCGTCACTCGCGGAATCGGCTGCCGCGAAGGCGGCTCCGCCGCAGACGCGGCCCGGAAACGGGTACGGCGCGTCCACCACGAGCACACGGGGCCGCCGGGCGGGTCGGCCTCCGACACGAGCGCGGGGCACCCCGGCAACGGCAACGGCAACGGCACGGCAACGGCAACGGCAACGGCAACGGCAATGGCAAGGGCAAGTGACGTGTTCTTGACGGTCGCGGTCATCGTCGGCAACTTGGTATACGCCGCGCTCGTGATCGCCCTGTTCCGGGTCGGCAAGTAAGCACCGAGCGCCCTCTCATCGGTCGTCGGGGCGTTTCGTCCCAGCCGGACCACGCGTTCCTGCGTGACTTCTACAACTCGTCGTCCATCTCGATGCCGATCGAGGCCTCCCTGCCTGAGGCCGGCCTCTACTCGTGGTGGCAGCTCGAGGAAGCCAGTCCTGGCGTGCTAGGCCCTGTCCACCCTCGGGACGCCGCCCTTCAGCTCGTCTATGTCGGGGTCGGACCAAGAGCGCGGCCTCAGCCGGCACGCTAAGGAGCCGGCTTGTCGCGAATCACCTTCAAGGCAACATCGCCGGATCCACTCTGCGACTTACACTCGCAGCTCACCTCGTCCGGCCCCTCGGTCTTCGGCCGTCCGCATCCGCGGCCAAAACCGTCCTGGGGGCAGGCGATGAGCCACGACTCTCGGACTGGATGCGGGATGCGCGACAACCTCCGCCTGTGCTGGGTCCCTCAAACGCGGCCGTGGGAGGTCGAGCCTGCCGTGATCGCTGAGACAAGGAGGGCCGTGTTCAGGAGAGATCGTTCGCGCTTGGGATAGCTGCGCCCGCCCTCGTTCTCGTTGGACTGCTCGCCACGGCAGCTCCTGCGGCACCGCTAATCAGGCAGTTCGATGGTCAGTTCAAGACTCACCCTGCGGTTCTGCGCGGAAACTCTGCGGAAGCGGCAGGATCAGCCACTTCGGCTCGGTCACGAGCACGGTCGTGCTAAGACCCACGGCGGTCGGCCCTTTCCCGGCTGCCACACCGATACCGGGACTCGTACCGTCACCTTTGCGAAAGAGAAGGGCAAACTGCGGTTGGCCATCCGCGGTTCTGCCTGCTGGCCTCGCCTGGGCCAGTGTTCCGGAATGCACCTGAGTGATCCAGGTAGGGGACCGCCGGTGAACGGACCCGGGCCGCCCCGGGTCGCATAGCCCTGGTCGCCCTGCTCACGAGAGCCGCGGGGCCGCCACCCCATGAGAACGCAGCACCTGCGCGCGCTTGCGAAGGCACCACTTGGTGATCTGATTCGGTGATGGACAATCCTCGCGAGACGCTCCGGAACTTACGTCGCTTCTGATGAGGGAGCTCGGGACCAGCTGATTGGGCTGTACCTCTTCGGCTGGCTTGCGTCCGGGGCGTTTTACGACGGCAAGAGCGACCTCGATCTGTTCGCTGTAATCACTCGCGAGGTCGAAGAGGGTGACCAGTTCGACGCCCTGGCGTCACTTCACGGCTTTCGTGTCGGCGCACCCAACCTGGACAGAACGCATCGAAGTCGGGTACGCAGCCACGCGGTACTCCAGTCGTTCACCGAAGTCCCTTCAGGCAGAATCGCCGCAATCAGCCCAGGTGAGCCTTTTACCTCCGGAAGGTCGGCACGGGCTGGCTCCTAACCGGTACAGCGTCTGCACACAGGGCGAGATCCTCGCCGGCCTTCGCCGCTTGAGGTTGGGCGTCGTCTCGCAAACACGTTCAAGCGGGCGGTTGCGGACCAGCTTGGCGAATGGAAGACATCGTTCGCACGCCGTCGGTCGGGTACGGACCCGCCCAGCAGGGCTACATCGTGGTGACACTCTGCCGCGCGTTGTACACGCTCGCGACCGGGAAGCAGACCTCGAAGGAGGCTGCTGTCGCGTGGGCGGCTGAGCAGTATCCGGAGTGGGCGACTTTCGTCGAAGAAGGTCTTGCTTGGTACCGCGCGGATGTCACGGAGGCACACCGGGCGGTGATCGAGTTCGCGGACTTCGCCGTCAAGCAGAGCGACCTTCGCAGGCCGCCAAAGCACTAGTCCCCTCGCCTGCGCGAGGCGCTCCTCCTTCCGCCCGCGCACCAATGCCGTTCTGCCCTAACGCTCCACGCTCCTCAGGTGGTGGGGAGCCTGGCATGGGCCAGTGTTCGGGAATGACCCCCGAGGCTGCTCGACGAGTCCGGCCTGGGGTGTCGGCCGCTCAGGGTGGCCGGGGTCGCTGCGAGGAAGTCGAGGAGGAGCGTGGCAAGCTCGTCCGGCTTCTCCTCGGCGACGTGGTGGCCGCAGTCGATCGCTGCGCTGCGAACGTCGGTCGCCCACGCGTGCCAGATCTCGGCGATATCGGTGCCGTAGTCGAGCTCCGGGTCGTCCTGGAGCAGTGAGACAACCAGAAGTGGGCATGTGATCCGGCGGCCGGCGGCGCGGTCGGCTTCGTCATGCTCGCGATCCTCGCGCAGGCCCGCGCGGTAGTCCTCCAGCATCGCGTGCACCACCTCCGGGTCGCGGAGTGCGCGTCGCAGGTCGGCATACGCCTGCTCACCCATCTGTTCGGGTGTTGCCGGTACCAGGCATCGGGTTCGCGTTGATGAACGCCTCGGCGGGCTTGCCCAGCTGGCCGAAGAACCACCAGTGCCACCAGCTGAGCGCGAAGCGCCAGTCCGCCCGCTCCAGCCTCTCGATCAGCGGCATCGCCTCGAGCACGACGAGCCGCTCGACCCTCGCCTGATGCTCCAGCGCGAGCCTCGTGGCGACGTAGGCGCCACGGTCGTGGCCGACCACGGCGAAGCGCTCGTGGCCGAGCGCGCGCATCACGCCGACGACGTCCCACGCCATCGCGCGCTTCGTGTACGGCGCGACCTTCGACGACTCGCCGTATCCGCGCAGGTCGGGGCACACGACGGTGTGGTGAGGCGCAAGCCGCGAGCGACCATGTGCCACGTCGCGTGCGTGCGCGGATGTCCATGAAGCAGCACAACCGGCGGCCCTTCGCCTCCGTGCCGAACGCGCAAGCTCGCGCCCGCCCCGCCGTCGATCCGCTCGAGCGTGAACCCGTCAAAGAACGCCAACCCACGCATAGTGCCCCCGCGGCGTCCAGCTCAATCGCGATAGCGCTCGCCTGCGCCAGTGTTCGGGAATGTCCCCTGAAGAAGTGACGCTGGATCTGGCCGGAACCGATGAGTTTTCGCTGGCCTGCCAGTCTCTACCGCGTACGGATCCGCAAGCGCCCAGAACGTTCTCGCCTACATCATCGAATTCGGGAGGCAACTTGAAGCTTCTTCTCACGTCCGCTGGCATCAAGAACGCGAGCATCCACGACGCGCTGGTCGACCTGTTGGGCAAACCGATCAGCGAGTCCAGCGCCCTCTGCATCCCCACCGCGATGTACGGGCACCCCTGGGTCGGTCCCGGCGAGAAGGCGTGGCAGTTCATCAGCGGACAAGAACCCAGCTGCCCGATGTGCGAGCTGGGCTGGAAGTCCTTGGGAGTGCTGGAGCTGACCGCGCTACCCAGCATCGACGAAGAACGCTGGGTTCCCCTGGTCCAGGAGACCGACGTCCTGCTGGCCTCAGGCGGCGATGCCTTGTACCTGTGCCACTGGATGCGGCAGTCCGGGCTGGCAGACCTGCTGCCGTCGCTGGACGAGACGGTCTGGGTCGGGCTGAGCGCCGGGAGCATGGTGATGACCCCCAGGATCGGGGACGACTTCGTCGGCTGGAAGCCGCCCACCGGCGGCGACGAAACGCTCGGAATCGTCGACTTCTCGATCTTCCCGCACCTGGATAACGAGGACCTGCCCTGGAACACGATGGCCAACGCGGAACGCTGGGCGGGCGGCTTGTCGGGTCCGGCGTACGCGATCAACGACGAGACCGCCATCAAAGTGGTCGACGGGATCTTCGACGTCGTATCCGAGGGGCACTGGAAACTGCTTACGGCCGAAAGGACGTTGAGACGTGGGCCAGCGTTCCTGGATGTCCCCCGAAGCTTACTGCGACGGCTCTAGCAGGGCAGGCGGGACCAGTACGGCGGCCGCCCTCGCCGGAACCGCTCGGCCGTCGCATAGACCTGCTCCGGATCGGATGTCTCCTTCTCCACGCTCGCGCCGTAGCGTGCCGCGAGTTCCGACACCGGGTACCGCACTTCCGGGCCTATGTGTGCGCCGACCATCAGGATCACGCACGGCCCGTCGCCAGCTCCCACGAACGCATGCTCCGTCCAGGGCGGCGAGTGGAAGAAGTCCCAGGCTCGAAGGCGTCGCTCCTCGCCCTCGACGAGCAGCCTGCACTCGCCGCCGAGAACGAGGAACGCCTCCTGATTCGCCTCGGCGTGATAGACGCCGCTCTGGCCAGGCTCGAGGACGGTCACGTTGATCCCGAACTGCGGGAATTCCACCGGAGAGTCGCCGTACTCGTTCGCGAACCAGCACGCCGCGCCCCTCGTCTCCGAAGTGAACCACTCGGCATCGCGCACGTTGACGACGAACCAGCCCTCGGTGACAGGGGCGAGCCCGGAGCCAGCGTCCTCAAGCCGCGCTTCGGTCAAGAACCGGATTCTTACAGCCCGAGCGACACATCCCTGACCTGGTCGAGCGTCCTCTCGCTCCTGGACCAACGCCGTTCTGTCCTAACGCTCCACGCTACTCAGGAAGTAGCGGCCGGCGTGGGCGAGCGTCCTCTCGCCTGGGTGGGTTACCGGCTTCGCCTACGGGATCAAGTCAAGACGTAGCGGCGCGAGTGTTTCGTGGTCGAGGAGCTTGACGACGAGCCGGCGTTGCGGAGGAGTGCGGCAGCTTCTGTGCGTGTGCGGACGTCGAGCTTTTCGAAGATGTGTTGGAGGTGAGTTCTGACGGTGTGCGGAGAGATCCAGAGCTGATCTGCGATCTCGCCGTTGGTCGCGCCGTCCGCGACCGCCTGGAGGACTTCCCACTCCCGCGCCGTGAGCTCGCGCACGGCTGGAGCGGCGGGGGCGCTCCACCGGCTCCGCCAGAGCGCGAGGTGGGGACGGAGAAGTCCAAGTAGATCACGCTCTCGTTGTCTCAGGCCCCAGTGTTCCTGGTCGAAAAAGAGAAACCGGGACATCGCATTTGGCGCCGGCAGGAAGAGGCGAACGGAATCGGCGGTTCCGAACGGGCGATAGACATCCTGGAAAAAGTCGAGGCGGTGAAACGCCTGCATGCTCACCCGGTCGGAGACCGCCATCGGCTCAATCACGCGGGCATGGACACGACAATTGATCGGGTCCTGGAGCCACAACCGCGCGGCGGTCTCCGCGACCCATGCCGGCTCGGTGCGATTCATGACGGAGTACGTGGTGGAGAAGCTGCGACCGCCGTCGGTGATCGCGAACTCGCCATACCCGGTCTTGTGCGCTCCGAGCAGCGTCCCTAACCGATCGAGCACCGGCAGCGGAAACGGATCGGCCGAAGTCAGCGAGCCGAGGTCGTAGAGAACCTCGAGCACGGCCCGGAGATCTGTCGTGGTGAGCTTCGCGATGACCGCAAGATACGACGATCGTCGTATTCCCTCAACCCGCCGACTGAACGACGATGCCGCGAAGAAGCGTCCTTGACACGAGCCTAAGCTGAGAGGGGAGAACAGGGAATGGGCAAGACATTCGCGGCCGCGCTCGTGATCGCCTCTCTGATCTCCGTGACGAAGATCGCGGCGGCCGCAAGCGTTTCCGCCCGATGCGTGGAGGTCCGGTGTCACCAGGGTCTGCACCGGCGCTCTTCTGTTCGAAGGCCGCCACTCGATTGGAACCGAACAAGGAGCCGTCGCGTGGCCCTAACGCTCCACGCTACTCAGCGCGATGGGCCCGGCTCTCGACTACGAGTCCGCCGTCGTACCGCTCGCCTGCCCGGGCGTTCCGGCCCGGCTGAAGGGCACCGGTAGCAGCCGCGTCCGAGCCGTTCCTCGGTCGAGGCGAGGCGATGCGAGCCGTGGCGAGGGTCGCTGCTCGGACAATGAGAAGAGGCCCGTCGCCGGGCCTCTCTCGTGCATCAGGCCGCGAGGTGCTTACGCGACTGCGCTGCCGTTCTTCTCGGCGATGATCTCGCCGAAGGTGATCTTCGGCGCGTTGGGAAGCACGGACTCGAGCTTCTCGTCACGCACCCAGCTGGCGACGAGCTGGGTCGCCTCGTCGGCGTGGGATGAGTTGTCGAAGAGGCTGAACGAGCTCATGACGCCGTTGCCGGCCTCGAAGAGGTAGTAGCTCTTGAACCCGGGCACCTTGCTCAGGCTGCGGGATGAGCGTCTCGTTGACCTTCGTCTTCAACTCGCCGGTGCGACTGACGTCGACACCTTCGTACCGTCTCACGGTGGCATGCATGTGCTGCTCCTCACTTCTTGAAAGGCCGAGAACGACTCCGAGACGCTCTCCTTGGGCACTCAGGCCAGGTGTGACAGTCGAGGGGGAACTTGGAGTCCCCACCGGCTTCCGCGCTAAGCCTCAACGCCCGGCAATACTAGCATGAATTTCTGAACCAAGTTTTTGTCCCGTTTTGATTCCCCAAATGATCATGGTGTTTTTCTGGCATTTTTGTCATAAGAAACACTCCGTGATATCCTGATTTTACAGCGCTTTGTTGCACGGGAGCGTGTTCGGAACGAACCTGTCGCCTTCGCGTCTTCCGGCGGACGAGTCCGGCAGCGAGGCCGACGCAGAAAGGGCCGTCATGGCCACAGCACTATCGTCCAGGCAGCAAGAGTTCGAGCAGACGCTGGAAGCGAAGCGCGCGCAGGGCTACCGGATCGAGTCGCAACGCGCTACCGAGGCCGTGCTCCTGGGGAAGAGTCGCCGCCGGTTCTTCAAATTCTAGGTGGCCACGATGTGCGCTATCTGCTCTCCGTCAACGAGCACGGTCGCGCGACGACCGGGAAGATCGAGGCTCAGGTTCCCTAGGCCTGCCGCGGGCTCGTCCGCGGCAGGCGCGAGGCTGGCGTCCGACGATGTGACGTCAGCGGGCTCTCGGCCTAGCTCGAGCTCTCGTCCAGAGCCTGAGCACGACGCGCGCGAACTCGTGATCCATCTTGTAGATGTAGCCCTTCGTCCCCGCTTGACCTCGATCGACGACGACTCTGGTGAAGCCCTTCCTCTTCATCCGTGGCGTCACGATATGAGCTGTTCTGCGCCTCCCTTCAGCCCCAAGGGCCGTTGCACCTCGGCTGGAACGACGTTTTCGCTGGCCTGATTGGAGTCGGGAAGAGGCGCGCAGCGACGGCCGAATCGCGGCTTTGTAGCGTTGCGCGCCGCGGTCGACGTCAGCGCGAGGACTGTTCTGTCCTATTGATCCACGCTACATTAGCCCGATGGGGCCTGGCTCTCGACCACGAGTTCGCCGTTGTACCCTCGCCTGGGCGAGGCGTCCTTCTTCTCCTGAGGCCGATGTAACGTGCGTTTTTTCCTTCGATCTTCCTACTCAAGGGCTTGGCACCGTAAGCCTTGTGCCGCTGATGAGCGCGTCAGACGAGAGGACGGTCGCGCAGGGGCCGGGACCTCACTCCTCAGGCTCTATGACCGGGTCGGTACGGCTCCAGCGGCAGGCGAAATCGATGCAGCGTCAGTCGCACGCTCCGTAGACGGGAAGGCGAGTCGTCGTATGCTCGTCGAGGGAACTGGACCGAGAACACTGGGGTCGGAGGGGAGGCAGATGAAGACTCCACGATTCGGTTTCGTCGCAGTCGCAGTGCTGGTGGCGCTCGCGCTCCGGCCGTGGCGCAGGCCAACGAAGTCACGAAGTGGAACGAGATCGCCGTCAACACCATCAACGCGCCGACGCAGCCGGCGATCGTTTCGGCGCCGCCGGCCGGGGCCGTGTTCGTGGCGATGGTGCAGGGCGCCGTCTACGGTGCCGTCAACGCTGTCGACCGCCACGGGAAGCCGTATCTGATCAATCGCAGCTTCCCGAAGGCGTCGGCAGAAGGCTGCGGCTGCGACTGCGGCGTACAAGGTGCTGACCGCGCTGTTCCCGTCGGGGGCGCTGGACACTGCGTACGCCGCCTCGCTTGACGGCATCGACGACGGCGCGCAAGGACCAGGGCATCAGAGGTCGGCACGAAAGCGGCCGACGCGATGCTCGCGCGAGGGTCACGACGGTCGTGCCGGGCAGTTCGGGTGCTCGTTCGTACCGCCCTCAGCCGGGCGTGTGGCAGCCGCTGCCGGCCGCGACCGGGGTTCCGGCTTGCGACCCGACCACGTGGGTGGCGAACGCGAAGCCGTTCCTCCTGAACAGCCCGTCGCAGTTCCGAACGGCCGGGCCGTACTCGCTCAACAGCCCTGAGTACGCCGCCGACTACAACGAGGTCAAGTCGCTCGGCACGATCGACAGCGCGATCACGGACTGCGGCTCAGACCCACGCTGCTGTCTTCTGGCAGACGAACCCGCGCGCGAACTACAACGGCCTCGCGCGCAGGTTCGTCGACCAGTTCGGGCTCGATCTGAGCGACAGCGCCCGCCTGTTCGCGATTGCTCGACCTGAGTACGGCGGACGCGATCATCAACGCATGGAACGACAAGTACCACTACAGGTTCTGGCGGCCGATCACGGCGATCCGGCAAGGCGGATACCGACGGCAATGCGGACACGGTCGCCGACCCGACCTGGACGCCGCTGTTCAGTCCGTCTCTCCCGTTCTCGCCGCACCCCTGTCAGCCCGCTGCCGGTCGGCGGAATCGGGCGGCCGCTGGTCACGCCGCCGTATCCGGATCACGTGTCCGGCGCGACGGCCCAGGCCAGTGCCAGCATGCACGCCTTCGCCTCGTTCTTCGGGACGGACGAGATGCCCACTCCGTTCTATCTGGTGAGCGGCCGATTCCCGGTGAACACCGTGCGTTCACGCGGTTCTCGGATGTGACGAACGAGATCCTCGAAGCGCGCATCTGGGCCGGAATCCACTTCCGGAACGCGGACGTGCAGGCGGCGAATCTCGGCCGCGCAGGTCGAGCAGTACATCCACGAGACCCAGTTCGACTTCGTGCACTGAGGTGTCACCGGGGGAGCGGCCGCAAGGCCGCTCCCCCGCCTGTAGTTCAGTCGTGCAATCGCGGCCGTGCGTGTGTGTACACCGAGCTTCTCGTACGCGTGCTCGAGGTGGTGTCGGACCGTGTGCGGGGAGACATGCGACGGCGCCTATTGCTGCCGCGATCGCGCGGATCCGGCCTCGAATCGAGCACTTCGCGAAGCCAAAGTTCGCACCCAAGAGGAGACGGCTTCAGGGGACTGCGAGTCACGAGCGTGCTTCGCTCAGAGGGCGGCGCGTGGAAAGTCGTGCATCGCCACGCAGATCGGATCACCACCCCTTCGCGTGGCAGAATCGGTCATCCAAACCTAGGCGAGACAGGCGCTGGTGCGTGCTTCAGTGCCATCGCTCAGGGGTCATTCCGGAACAGAACACTGGCCCATCCGGGAGTACCGTCGCTGGCTGCTCCGTGAGCGTGACCGGAAATCTAGAGCGTTTTGATGTGACATACGCTCAGGCTTGCAGCTCCACGCACATCACGGATGAAGCCGGTCGTCCTGCGTTTTGGGTGAAGGGCGACCACGTCCAACTTGGGGAGTCGCCCCGGCAAAGAATCGACCACCTCGCCGCGGCGACACCGTAGAGATGCTCGCCTGGGCGAGTGTTCCGGAATGACCCGTGAACCGGTCGCCATTGGTTACTAGACCTCGAGTTGAAGCTCGACCTCGACCCTATGTTGGCGAAGCCACGCAATATCGCGCTCTGCGGCTTCCTCGGATCCAGTCTCCAGGAACTCGTGATAGGGCGAGACGCCTTGCGACTCCCAACGTCCGAAGCTCACAGAGGTCGCGGTCTTCGAGCGCCTCGATCCGATCCAGCAGCAACGAAGCCTCCCAGGCGCCGCCGTACGCATGCAACAGGGCACGAAGGCGCGCGACCCGATGCGCCAACTCCGACTCCTCGTAGCCCCACCGCTGAGCGACGTCGTCCGGAATCAGCGGCGCAAACAGGATGCACGCACGCGCAACGTCCTCGATGGGCTCGGCAGGCCCAGCCAGGTCCCAGTCGATCAACCCGTACGGGCGCCCATCCCTGTACACGACGTTGCCGGGGTTGACATCGTTGTGGCAGATGAGCATTCCCGGCGCAGACTCGCGCCCGAGCCCACCGTCAATGCTCAGACCGCAGATGGCCACGAAGTGATCGGACGTCGCGTAGGCGCTCCATCGATGCGCCAGGCGGCGGTGGTCTCACCTGGCCCATGTTGCCCGGAATGACCCCTGACGGCCGTCTGCTTATTCGGTGATCGTCAGCGGTCTTCTTGTTCGGCTGTCTGCAGTGTGGAGCGAAGGATGTTGAGGGTGGCCTCGAGGTCGCCGGTGGCCGCGTCGGGCCAGACTTCGACTTGGTCGGCTGCCCGTTCTGCCCATCGCAGACGTGCTTCTGCCTGTTCGAGCATTAGCCGTTGGAAGAGGGTGGACAGGTGGAGCGGTTCGGGCAGCTCGTGCTCGCCTCGGAGGTACTCCTGGGCGAAGGTGAGCTCGGCTTGCTTGGCGGTCTCGGCTTCGGCCGCGAAGCGGCGAAGGTTGCGCGAGCAGGTCGTCTTTCGTTCCGTAGTTTCCGTAGAGGATCTTCAAGAGCGTCTCGGATTCGTAGCGGGAGGGTGCGCTCTCGGTTCGTAGCCACCGCTTGAGCGCCTGCCGTCCCTTCGGTGTGATCGAGTAGATCGTCCGCGGCCGACGTCCGACCCTCTGGGTTTCCGCGCGTGCAAGGCCGAGCTCGACCAGCCGCTTCGGCTCGACGTAGATGTTGCTCTCGGCCCGCGGCCAGTACGTAGTGGAGGTCTCTGCGCATCTGCTTCGCGAGCGCATACATCGACCAGGGCTGGATCGCGAGCAGACAAAGGATCGCGTGGCTCGTCGTCGTCAGCTGGTGTTCGTCGCGGTTTGACATTTACTCCACGCAGGAGTATATCTTGCTCCTGTCAGGAGTATCTGCGAGAAGGCATGCCTACCTGCCGCCAATCCAGTCAACGGAGGGAGAACTCACGATCAAGGCGACCGCGCCCCTACTCGCACTGGCGATCCTCGCGATCGCTCCGAGCCCCGCACTCGCGGACCCCTACCGACTTCACCACGACTACTACAAGCTGATTGCGGCAAAGGGCGCGGGAGCACAGTCCCAGACCGGCCTTCGCGTCCCGGTCATCCAATCTCACCTGGCCCACCGTGGCCTCACGCCTCCGCAGGCCAGGGGCGCGGGAGCACAGTCCCAGACCGGCTTTCGCGTCCCGGTCAGATCCCAATCTCACCTGGCTCCACCGTGGCCTCACGCCTCCGCAGGCCGGGGCGCGGGAGCACAGTCCCAGACCGGCCCTTCGCACGGCTTCCCCTGGTCAAGCATCGGAGTCGGACTCGCCGCCGCCGCGGTAGCGGCCCTGCTGCTGACGACGCTGCACCCGACCCGCCGCACACACCGGACTGCGCCGTAGACGCAAGCGTCGGGAGCGACACACTCGCCTGCGCGAGTGTTCGGGAATGACGCCTGACGGCTACCGCGAACGGCTCTAGCCCCAGGGCAGCCGTGACCAGTACGACGGCCGCTGTCGCCGGAAACGCTCGGCCGTCGCATATACCTGCTCCGGATCGGATGTCTCCTTCTCCACACTCGCGCCGTAGCGCGCTGCGAGGTCCGACACCGGATACCGCACTTCCGGGCTTACGTGCGCGCCAACCATCAGGACCACACACGGGGCGTCGCCAGCTCCCACGAAGGCATGCTCCGTCCAGGGAGGTGAATGGAAGAAGTCCCAGGCTCGGAGGAGTCGCTCCTCGCCCTCGACGAGCAGCCTGCACTCACCGGCCAGAACGAGGAAGGCCTCCTGATTCGCCTCGGCGTGGTAGACGCTGCTCTGGCCGGGCTCGAGGACGGTCACATTGATCCCGAGCTGCGCGAACTCGATCGGAGACTCGCCGTACTCGTTGGCGAACCAACACGCCGCGCCCCTCGTCTCCGAAGAGAACCACTCGGCATCGCGCACGTTGACGACAAACCAACCCTCCGTGACGGGGGCAAGCCCGGAGCCAGCGTCCTCAAGCCTCGCTTCGTTCACGCAGCAGATTCTCGCAGTCCAAGCGACGGCTGTCTCGTCTGGGCGAGCGTGCTCTCGCCTGACGCGGACTGTTCTGCCCTATTGATCGTTCCTACTCAGCGCGATGGGGCCTGGCTCTCGACTGCGAGTTCGCCGTCGTACGGCGAGGAGCACGGGACGGTCCCGCGCGAGCCAGGCGGAGTGGACGTTCGCACTGGTTCGCCCGTGTTCGCTCCTCACCCACCGTTGACGAAACCGCGTCCCGAGCGAACAGTTCAGCGAACACGAACGAACGCTGAACGTAGCCATTGTTGCCACGGTGCCGCTACGTCTACCTCAGTTCGATCAGGCATCGTGCGCACGCAGACTGACCCAGATCCCGTCGTCGCTCAGGGCGACACCCCATGGGTAGTACCGCAGCCCGATTCGAGTCGCATGACCGCTCTTCGGGTCGATCCGCCACAAGGCGTGGTCGTCGGGCACAGTCGCCCAGATGCCGCCCGCACCGGCCGCAAGGGTCGTCACACCCGCGGCCTCGGCGGTCACCGGCAACGGGATCCGACGCGAGCGCCCTGATCCGAACGCGGGGAGGCGCACGACGTAGGGACTGCTCCAATTTCCGACCCAGACGGAATCGCCCTGTACGAGGAGGTAGCCCGGATTCTCGGCAACGAGGTCGTAGGTCTTCACGGCTCCGGTCTCCGCGTGCATTCGCGAGACACCTCCGCCGAGGAAGTCGCCGATCCAGAGGTCGCCGTAGCCTTCCGACCAAGTCAGCCACTTCGGCTGAACGTCGAAACGGACGGTGCGCTGCCGACCGGTCCGCGGGTCGACCTCGGTTACCGTGTGAGCGGCGTCGTCGGCATCGCCCACCCACAACGAGCCGCCGCCATACGCCAGGCCCCTCACGATGCCGCTGCCGGATCGGACGGGCCAGGTCTCCTCGAACTCGAGCGTTCGCGCGTCGACGCGCACGACGTTCGCACCGGGCCCCGATGCGTAGCAGTTCGCCACCCAGACATCGCCGGACGGATCGGCACCCAGCCCACAAGGCGCGAGCCCGCCGCCGACGACCTGAGCCTCACCGGTCGCCGGATCCACCCGCGTGAGCCTGCGGTCGCCGGCATCGCGCAATCCCTCGGACTCCGAATAGCGGAGGACGCCGTGCGTGATCCAGACGTAGCCACCGGCGGCGACGACGAAGTCCGCTCTCGGTCCGATGCGAATCACCTTCGTCGGCTCGAGGGTCTTCGGGTCGAGCCGGACGAGGCTGTTCGGAAGCGGCACGGGAGCCGCCTCGCTGCCGCGCGGGAACAAGAACACGGCTGCTGCGGCGGCGGCGGCGAGCGATGCAACCGCCGCGGCGATCGCGACCCCGCGACGCACACGTCGCCGCGGAGCGCCCGAAGCGGGCAGCATCGCTGTCGAATCGCCGCCGACCGCATCGGCGATCGATCTCTTCGGCGAGCTTCGGATGATCTTCAGATACACCGCTTCCGTCTCCGCAGACGGGTACGCGCCGAGCTCGTCCGCGAGAAAGCGCCGGCAGCGTTCGTACACGCGAAGCGCTTCGGCCGGGTTGCCCGCAGCCACGTGCGCCTCCATGAGGCGGCGATAACCGCTCTCGCGAAACGGCTCGAGCTCCGTCACCTCGCCCGCGTACCGGGCCGCTTCCGCAGGCTCTCCGCTCGCGACCGACGCATCGCACAGACATTCGAGCGCGCGCACGAGGAGCTCGCGGAGGTCCCGACGACGTTCCTCGACCCACGCGCCGTCCTCACCCGGAAGGAAGCTCCGCCGAGCGAGCGCGGTCGCCAGCAGGCCTTGCGCGCGGGCCTCGGCGACGCCGCCCCCGGCAAACGCGGCCTCGGCGCGGTCGACCGCGACCGCCGCGGCATCCACGTCGATCCACGTGCCCGAGGGCAGCGTGAGCTTGTAGCAGCCGAACGCGCTCGTGAGCGCGGCCGAGCCGTCGATGCCGCACTCGACGAGCAGCGCGCGCAGCTTGGTCGTCAGTACTCTGAGCGCCTTCTCCCAGGTCGCGGGAAGCTCGTCGCCCCAGAGGAGTTCCGCAAGCTCGTCGCGCGGAACGGGACGGCCTTCCTGCGCCGCGAGGTAGGCGAACAGGGTGCGCCCCTGGCGGCCGGGAAAGCGCTCTTCGCCCAGCCTGGTGCCATCCGCCTCGACGGCAAGACGCTCCGTTAGGGAGATCCGAATGTTCAACAACCCTCCTTCCGACCGCGCTAGCGCCGCTGCTAGCCCTGCTCTAGCAACCTTCTAGCCAGCGCGTCCGAAGTATCGCCCGCGACATGTTCTGTGACAAGGCGCTCCGCTGCGACTGCGGCTATGAGGTACGTGCGCGCGACGAGGAGGCCGCCGTCGAGGAGATCCGACGGCATGCCTCGGAGGCGCACGGAATCGAGTTCACGGTCGAGCTCGCGCTCGACGTCGTCCGGAAGGCACGGCTCGGGCTCGAGCACGACGGAGCCACCGGAAAGGAGAAGCAATGACCGTCGTAAGGCGTGCACTCGCGCCGACGCTCGTCCATCCCATCCAGAGAGGAGTAGATCGATGATCAGAGGAAGCAGGGGGAGCAAGCGGGCCATGCTCATCGTCGGCGCCGCGCTCTTGATCCTTGCGGCCGCCGCCGCGGTCAACGTCGTCCCGTCGGCAGCGGTGGATCCGCCGCCGCCGATCGCGGCGGAGCCGCTCACCGCTCGCTCGGTCTTCCCCGACCTGATCGACATGAAGCTCAAGCTCAAGACGCACCACGGGGGCACGACGGTGGTCCAGGTCGACGACCCGTCCCGCACGGTCGACGTCAGGTACACGGTGCAGCCGGGCGCCCGGTTCCCCTGGCACACGCACTATGGGCCGGTGATCGTGAACATCATCTCCGGCTCGCTCACCTACGTCGCGGCGGGCACCTGCGACGAGACGACGTACTCGCCAGGACAGGCGTTCGTCGATTCCGGGCACGGTCACGTCCACAGCGCCTACAACCCCGGCACGGAGCCGACGGTGTTCATCGCCACGTTCTTCGAGGCACCCGAAACGGGCCCGTTGCTGATCCCGGCAGACCCTGCTTGCTAGACGAGCCGGCGGAGCCATGCGGCAGGCCGGTGGGCTAGCAGTCCACCGGCTCGCCGCGCGGCACTACCGAACCTCATCCGAGATCTTCGTCGCTGCAATCTAAAGTGCCGACGCGCGGATTCGAACCGCGGACCCCTTCATTAGAGTTCGGGAATCTCCCACGACCGAGTTGAGTTGCACGGCTGCTTGGGACGCGCCTAGGGGCGCGGCGCGTACTCGACGCTGGCGAATGGCCAGTCGGATGCGAGCCACTCACTCACAGCGCGCCAGAGCGGGGTGTCGAGGTGCGCGTGGCTCTCCCGCACCCAGGAGAGCGCGCAGGCGTCGTAGTCATTGTTGGGCAGCGGGTAGATGTAGACGCACCCGATCACGTCGCGGCTTCCGGGATCGAGCACCGTGTACGTGAACCCCTTCCGGGTGCGGAAGTCGTCGGCGTGGCGCTGCAGGTCCGCGCGGTTCTCGTCCCGCGTCATCTCTCGGGCCAGGAGCCGTCGGGATACCCGGGCGTCGCCGCGATGTGCTCCATCGACGACGTCCAGGCGTCGTAGTCCAGCTCGTTGTGCTCAGGCCCGAGCGGCTCGAGGACGAACTCGGAAGTCTCGAGTCCGAGCGGGACATCGAAGTCGGGCGGGATGAACTCGGCCAGGGAATCCTAGAGCGTTGGCTCAAGCCAAGCCAAAGAGCCGAATCGTCACCTGGGCGCAGCGTCCTCCCTGACCAGCCCGTTCTGTCCTGACGACGCCACCCTACTCAGCGCGATAGGGCCCTGACGTGCCCCAGTTCAGAAATGTTCCCCGGAGATCGCACCCTAAGCTCGAGGGCGTGTCGCTGCCCGTGACGCTTCCCCTCATCGACCACTTGGCCCTGCGAGTACGTGACCTGAGGCGGAGCCGTACCTCGACGAGCGCGCCCTCCAGCCGTTCGGAGTGAAGGTAGTGGAAAGAGCCCGCCGGGGCCTGGGTTCGTCATCGAGGGCGGTGGAGATTTCTGGATCGGGGAAGGGGACCCCCGGCGGTTTCCCGTTCATGTGGCCTTTTCGTCTTCAGCCGACCGAGCCACCGTCGACAGTTCCATCGCGCCGCTGTCGAAGCCGGCGGCCGCGACAACGGCGCGCCGGGTCTTCGCCCGCATTACCACGCCGGGTATTACGCCGCGTTCGTCATTGACCCGGACGAACAACGTCGAAGCGGTCTTCCGCGGGGACCGCTAGCTGTAGTTCCTAAGGACGTTGGTTCCGATCCGGGGCTCCTTGGAGGCTGGGGGCTGCCTAAGGCACCCCAGTCCCAAGGAGGGGATCCGGATGAAGCTTCACCGTAACGCCGCGCTCAGTTGGAACGGTCGGCGGCTGCTGGCCGTCGGGTGCTCGATCAGGTGGACGCTCATGGCGGTGGCCGCGGCCGCGGGCGTCAGCGTGCGCTGTGCGCGCAAGTGGGTGCGGCGGCTATCAGGTGAGGGCGCGCGCGGGTCTCTCGATCGCTCTTCGGCGCCGCGGCGGGTCGCGAATCGGACGCCGGCCGATCGGGTCGCGGTGATCGTGGCGCTTCGCCGGCTGCGCTTGACCGCGGCCGAGATCGCCGAGTCGCTCGCGATGCCGCTCTCGACCGTCTCGGCGATCCTGACGCGGCTCGGGCTGGGCCGGCTCGGCCGGATCGGGCTCGAGCCGGCGGTCCGCTACGAGTGCGGCAGGCCAGGCGAGCTCGTGCACATCGACGTCAAGCGCTCGGGCGGATCGAAGCGGCGCCGGCTGGCGCGTCCCGGCGGCACGCAGCACTACACCGCGTCTTCACGACGCGGCCGGCCGCCGCCGCACCCGTCGGCTGGGAATCGTCCACGTCGCCGTCGACGACTACAGCCGCCTCGCCTACGCCGAGGTGCTCGACGACGAGAAGGCCGCAACCGCGATCGGCTTTCTCCGCCGAGCGCTCGCCTTCTACGCCCGCCACGGCATCCGCGTCGAGCGCGTGCTG
>CAVQAQ010000013.1:0-138161 GCA_963710465.1 uncultured Thermoleophilia bacterium | reverse complement strand
TTGCCGTATGTCACGCTTCTGCTGCGGTCGCGGGGCAACACGCAGTTCGAGAACGTCGGGCGATGGGCCGCCGCCGACGGTTGCGATCGGGTCGTCGCCGCTGCTCGTCACTCGGGCCGAGGCGGTCGAGACGTACGACCCGACGTCGACCCCGCGGTCACGGCCAGCGGCTCCTGTCGGTCTGGTGGATTCGCTGGTGGAGTGGTATCGCCCTCGAAGAGATTTCGATTCCGTCGATATCGCCGACGCCGTGTGCGCGATTGCGTTCGACGGCCTTCCAGTCGACGAAACGGACGGCGTCGATGAGGAAGTGGTAGGCGCGGAGGCGCTGGAGCACCCGACCTCCGGTCGCGTAGCCAGGTGCACTTGCGTACCTGGTGGGTACGGGCGCGGCGGCAGCGAGATCCAAACCGTAGTCTGGCGCCGGATACCGGCACGCGGCGCGCGGATGCGACAGACGGGATGGGGTGCTGCCGATGGTGATGCAGGGATTCCCCCCGCCGCCTGATCAGCGCTGGCGCTTGGCCAACTGGCAAACCGCGGCGGCCAATACCTGGCTGGTTGGCCTCCGCCTTGCGTGAAGTGGTTCCGACGGCGCGGGTTCAGTCGGGGCACCGGGCAGGTGCAGGTGCTCCAGCACGGCCCCGCCGCACCGCTGGATGTCGGCCTGGAGCGCACCGACGGATCTTCCGCCTCGGTCCGCGATGTGCTGTCCGGCACCTACACCGACGGTTATCTCGTACTGCACGACGGACGGACGTTGCCGCCGAGGCTTACTTCGCTGGTATGACGCCGCCCGCACTCACCTGCTGATGTCGGTCAGCAAGTCCATCGTCGGGTGCGCGGTGGGCATCCTGATCGACCGCGGCGTGCTGCCGTCCAGCAGACGCAATTGCCACGTACCTGATCTACGCTCGTCCGGCTATGCGGACGCGTCGCTGGCGACGTGCTCGATATGCGTTCTGGCGTCGCCTTCTCCGAGGCATACCTTGACCCCAGATGCGACGTTGGGCTGTTGGGAACAGGTCATGGGCTGGGCACCCCGTCGCCAGGACGACCTGCCAACGTCGATCTACGACTACCTTGTACGGTTGAAGGCCGACCGAGCGCACGGTGGGCGGTTCGACTGCCGATCCTGCGAGACCGACGTTCTCGGCTGGGTCTGCGAGCGCGCAACCGGACGTCGCATGCCTGACTTGCTCAGTGACCTCCTTTGGTCTCGTCTTGGCGCGGACGGGACGCCGATGGCGCGGTGGACCCAGCCGGGGCGGTGCTGCACGACGGTGGCCTCGCGACCACTCTACAAGATGTCGGCCAGTTCGACGGCGCCGCCGACGACGGTCACGTCGCCGACGAGGACGTCGTGCGGAATGGTGGCTGGACGAGTGCGGGTTCTGCCGGCGCGCCCCGACTCCCGCGGGGCGTCGCCACTGACCCCACGACGGGCTGGCTCCCGGGCGGCATTGTACCGAACAGGTTCTGGGTTCCCTTTCCGACCGCCATGTCCTGCTGTGCCTGGGCATTCACGACCCGCTGTCGTCTCGGGCTGATGACGATGGCCGGATCGTCGCGGCCAAGTTGTCCCACTGGCCCCACCCGCAGGATCTCGGCATGCTGCTCGACACCGTTGCGGGTGATAGGTCTCACGTATGTGGCTCGCATGAAGAAGTCGCTGCCTACGGCTGGATGATCAGCTCCCCGATGTGGAGACGCGCCGGTTCGACCCGCGCTGCGGTGGGGTCGACGATCACGCGTTTGTCTTTGAGGAAGGCCACGGCCCGGCTCGACGCAGACGACGCTAGCTCCGGGTTGTAGGTGCGCGTAGTCCTTGTCGTTGTGGAACGTGTGGCCGGCCGAGAGACAGACTCGACCGAGCCCGAATCCGGTCTCTCCCGTATTCGGGCTCTCGGCCTTCGCCTGTCGACCGGTACATCGTCCTGCTCGCCGTAGTGTCCTTGATGGGGGCAATGACCATGCGGTATTATCAGGGACGGCCGGTGCGCGACCCCTAGACGCGACGGCGGCGTGGTCCCGATCGTCCTGCTGGGCGGCCGCTGATGGCGAAGCCGCGACCTCGCAGAAGCCGATGATACCCAGTCCTGCGACATGACATTCGGATCGCTACAGGAAGTCGACGGCCCCGGCGAGATCGCGCGCGGCTTGATCGACGGGCTCCGCGAGCATCTTCGCGGCCGCGTCTGCTGATGCGCCGACCGTCCGCCGGGTCGCCGCGCGAGGGCGACGAAACCCTGGCCGACGAGGCGATCCACGATGTCCGCAATGTGGTCGTCAGAGCTCCCACCATTCTTCGATCACGATCAGGCCAGGCCCGGATCCTCGATCCGGCTTGTTCAGATAGCCATGGGCCTGCCGGCCGTCGCTCGGGAATGTCACGTTCTGCGGGGTCGGCCGCGTCATCGGAACCTTTCATCGCTGTCAAGGACGCCACTCATCTGCTGTTTCCAGTGTCGTCGGCGATTATCTTCCGCGGCATCCCGAGACGCGTATGCACCCCCTGGTCCGCCACCTGCCGCAATTGCACAAACGAGTCCTGGCCGCCGCTCAGGAAACGCATGGATGGCGAGCGTCTGCTGGATCTGTCGGCGCATACCCCGACACCCCGACGAGCTACGAAAGACTCGATGAACGACCGCTACGACAGCGACCCACCTGGTCGACCGAGCCGCCCACCTCCGCGATCCGCACGTCCCCAGATGCCGTATGCGCGGGGAGACGCGATATGCTGCCCACGTCGCAGAATCCATCCGAAGCGCCGGTCGCGTCAGAGGGGCCGTACGCATCCGAGGCACCGTACGCGCGGAGACGCCGTACCCGATGGCCTATATGGCGGCGCCACCGATCCGCCCGCTCCGGATTCGAAGCCGTCCGGCGCAAGCATCACAAGCGTTGGCCGATCGTCGGGGGTATCGGGAACCGCGGTCGCGGTCGCAGGTGTCGCCATCGGCGTCAGCAGCGGCAATCCGTCACGACTGGTCGGGCACGTGCGGCCCCTGGCAGATTGCCGTGCCGCGAGACTGGAAGCGGCGGGACGGTCTGGATCGGGCCGTTCCGGTTCCGGCGGTCGGATCTGACGAGAACCCATGGGGTGGTCTTTCGGCGGCCTCGGCGGTCTCGGATGGGGGGACGGCAGTCAGGGCAATGGGAACGCGGCGGCGGCCTCAGCACGCGGCCGCAGTCAGGGCACTGTGGTGGTCCCGCGGGCCCGCTCGCGGAACGGTTCGGCGGCTCGACCGGATGCGAGCTCGGACCACAGGTCGGCGTCGTCGCATCGACACCGTCCTGGGTACCAGAGCGCTCGAGCCGCGGCACCGGCATGGTCCTGACGTTGAACGGCGAGATCCTCACCAGCAACCACGTGGTGCGCGGCGCGACCTTGATCACCGTCACGGTCGTCAGCACCGGAAAGACGTACGAAGCATCCGTCGTTGGGATCTGACCCAACCGAGGACGTGGCCGTGCTGCAGCTGTCCGTGCCTCCGGCCTGGAACGCGGATCCCGGCCTCTTCCAACGGCTGGTCGGCGACGCGTCACCGCAGTCGGGACGCTGGTGCACCGGCGGCACGCCGAGCGCTGCGCCCGGCCAGGTCACCGCCTCGACCAAAGATATGGCCACGAATGACACGGTCTGAATGCCGAACGATTGAATGGCCTTATTGGGGCAGAATAACCCGAATGTGCAGGCTGGCGACTCTGGTGCCCGCTCTCCGACGACAAAACGAGATCGTCGGAATGGACACTGCGGCGGCTCGTCGAGCCCTCCAGACGGGCCACGGAGCAGGCGTACGCGATCCGATCGGGACGGCGGTCAGATCGCTGACCAGATCGAGAGCGGCCAGGCGAGCTCTTCCGATTCCACTCGGCAACCCCGGGCTTTCTGAGTCGGCTCAGCAACGATGAGTTCTCGACCGGTTCCTACGCGCCGCGATCGCAGGTGTCGTCGATGGCACACCGAGCTGCTGTCACTTCTTGGCTCGGTTCCATGTATTGCTCACTATCGACGCGGCCACGCTGCCGAGGAGATGCCGCGCCTGGTGCAGCCGGTGCTGGACGGCGAGGTGGCGATGGCGCGCGGCTCCCGGGTGCTCGGCGAGGCGGCGGAACGCGCCTGCTGGCGCAAGCGCGGTGGTTGCTCGACGAGGTATTCGTGCATCACGCGCACCCACGTCACGGATTGTTCAACGGCTATAGGGCCGTGCGCACCGAGTGCTCCGCGGCGTTCTGCGCGGAGCAGTTCCACACCTCCGAGTTCATGATCGAGGCGATCAAGCGCGGGATCCCGGCGAAGGAGGTGCCCGTGACCGTCGCCAGCCGGCTCTCCGGGCGCTCAAAAAGCCCGCTGTGGTCCGCTACGGCATGGGCTTCGCGGAACCTACGATGGTCCGCACCTGGCTGCGCTGAGCCGCGCGGCGAGGTTGGCGCCAGCGGTAGGCGGGGCCGGGACAGCTCCTGACCGGCGGCAGGTCCATGTCGAGGCCGCAGCTGGTCGAGACGGGTCGTGAACTTTTGTGAATACGCCGCACTGCGGGCAGCGGCGCTCGGGCTCGGCGTGGCTTGCGATACAGCAGGACCGCGATCAGGCCGAGCACCGGAAGCGCCGCGCCGACCGCGAACCAGATCCCAAACAGAGCTGCCCTTGCCACGGCGAATAAATCCGGACCCGGTGGCGAGGCCGAAGCCGACGGCGAGCACCGCGTAGAAGCCGCAGGCCACGTCAGTCGATCGGGCGGTGGGTGCCGCCCAGGTCATGACCTCGCCACTCAGAGCCACAGCGGATGGCGATCGAGCCGACCTAGGCCGTGTCACGCCGGAACGGCAGCCCGAGCATCCAGATCGACGACCACGCAGATCTCCGCGCGAGGCCGGGGATCTGGCCCGTGTGGTAGGTCCGCGCCATCCAGCAGAGCCGCGGATTCCAGGCGGTCGATCTTGTCCAGACCATGTCGCAGGCCAGGTGCAGCAACGCCTCCGGCTGGCGGAGGCCGAGCCGGGTCGACCCCGGTCCAGCCGCGATGTTGTCGGCGGCCAGGGCCCTGGCAGACCGCCATGTCGCCGCCAGGTCGAGGCGCCGGCCAGCTCCTCGCCGTGGGTGCGGATGCGGCGCGCAGTCGCCGATCACCCAGGACCGCTCGCCTCGACCCGCATCCGCTCGTACCGCGCACGCGGCCCCATCTCGCTGGGCAAGGTCACAAGCAGCGGCGGTCAGGCTTGAGCACGGCCGTCCAGGTCCGGGTCCAGTACGAACCCGCTCGCCGGTCGAGGGCAGGGTCGGTCCTCGGCCGCCTCCTCGATTCCGGGTGCCGGCAGATGGATCGCCGGCGCGTCGGACGCGTCGTCGGCGAGGTAGATCGGCGCCTGAGCGGCGCGATCGGCGGCCTCGATCAGGGTCCAGGCGTCCCTGCCGGCGGGCTCGCGGATACCGGTCGATTGCGTCGACGGCGAACCTGCGACCGGCGGCCTCAACCAGGTCGCCCACGAAGACGTAGGTCAGCGGCTCAGGCGCCGGTCCTTGGTCGCGTTCGCCTGCTGAGCGTCGGCGGCGTGCGCGGCCAGATCGTCGGCCAGGCTCTGGAGCGCGGATCGCGTGTCGGTCGAGCCCGGGGTGGAGCGAGCGCCGCGACCGAGCCGAGCGCCAGCGACCTCGTCGTAGCCCAGCATCTCGGCCCGGCCGCGTGGCCGCGCAGCTCGACCACGTGCGCGCCGGGTGGTGGCGAGTGAGCGCGCGGCGCGGGCTCGTCGCTGGATGCGCGAGCGGCGTGACCACGTGCCTGGCTGGGGGCCGCCGGCCGCCGCCTGGCAGAGAACAGCGTGTAAGCGCGAAAGCTGACGTCGTTGACGAGGATCAGGCGGGCCGACTGCTTCGCCAGCAGCCGCTTCGTTGCGCGGGGCGGCCAACCTGGCGGCCGAACGCCGCCTACGATCACGACGTTCAAGCCGTCATCATGTCGCTGTAACGAAACCTGTACAAAGTGACGGGCGCGACAAACCTGACCGGCGCCGAGCTTCTGGTGGATCAGCCGGGTGACCTGCCCGTCCGCCGAGCCCTTGGTCTACGCAAGGCCCAGGCCGGCCCGACCGCCTCGCTGCCCGACCCGGACCCGCTCGGCGGCCTCGGGATCGGCCTGATCGCGCGCTCGACGATCTCCAGCTCAGCCCTGCATCCCCGCAGCTCCTCGCGCTCGACGATGGTCGTCGGATCGACGTCCTCCGCGACCTGGGCGCCAGTACCTCGGCGGCCACGCGTGATCTGCTTGCTGTGAACCAGTTCGACCGTTGCGGCCGTGTACCGGGGCTGCGGCCGAGGCGCCTGCGCGACGGCCTCCATCGCGACCTTGAGCTCGCCAGTGACCCATACGACGACCGACGGTGGAGATGCCGATCCGCTTCCTGGACCGCATCAAAATGCCAGCGTCGCCCGAAGACGATCTCCGTCGCCTTGTCGTCCGCGGAGCCGGTTGCCTCCTTGTAGCGCTCGCGCCGCTCCGCGGGGGAGGGTCGGCAGTCCCTCACGGGCGGCCGCGGTCGTCGCGGGTGGGGCGAGGGACCAGGTCGGGCTCCGGGAGATGGCGGACGTCCGAGTACTCCTTGCCGACGCAGCGGTCAGCGAGCCGGTGCGCGGGTCGGGAGTCGCAGCCTGCTGCTCGATCCGACCACCACCGTCGAGGATCGCCGCCTGGCGCTCGATCTCCGCCTCGACCCCCCGCTCCATGAACCGGAAGCTGTTTACATCTTCTTTCGTCGGTCTTCGTGCGGGCTAAGTCGCTGCCCGCTGGGCGCAGCGAGACGTTCGCGTCGCAACGCAGGCTGCCCTCCTCCATGTTCACGTCCAGACCCCGATCTGGCGGATCGTCGTGCGCGGCGACCAGTCACTTCCGCGCGCCGCTGTCAGGTCGCGTGCAGCGCGCGGCTGGGTCACGATCTCGACCAGCGGCGTGCCGCCGCGGGTTGAAGTCGACCAGCGAGGCTCCGGAGCCGTGGATTCGCCCGGTTGCGCCGAGTCGTGGACGAGCTTCGCTGCGTCCTCTTCCAGGTCGCGATGGATGCGGACGTCGCCGAGGCGCCCGTTCCACCGCGACGGAAGTCGAAGCATCATGGTACGCCTTCGGGTTGTCGGGATAGAAGTAGTTCTTGCGGTGGAAGATCAGCGTGGGGCGATCTTCAGCGAGCAGAGAGGCCGATCTGCGGATTGCGTACTGGATCGCGCGCTCATTAGGGGACCGGGAAGCAATTGGCCAGGGTGGACTTTATTGCCCTACTACTCGTTAGGCGTGTTGCTAGAGTCTCGGGATAGGGACGGGTACTCCCCTTATCGAGTTTGAGGCGAACTCGCTCAATCCCGTCAGACCGCGCGGTGACGATGACTTGCGCAACTCGGTTCTACGTCCGCCACCCGCCACACCGTGACGGGGTGGCTAGGACGCGTCGGAGCCCAGACGGACCGTGATTGGCCAGCGCGAAAAGGGCCTGGCGGGGGATCGCACTAGCTTAAGCCCGCTTAGGATGGTCGAGCGCATCCAAACCTGGACTGCCTGATTGTTTTCTTTGACTGAGGTTGTAATACTCGAAAGCCAAAGTTATATTTCGAAGGTTTTTCCGAAATCTGCTGGAATATCTATACTTTCGACATACCCTGTACAGTTTAAGCCTGTGTTCTAGTGAATCTTTTAATGCAACCGAGACTTTGTATCTTTCCTGAGGGCTTTGACGGAATAATCTCAGATATCTCTGTTGGACTTAACAGCTTGTTGACTCATACAGTGCCATTGAAATCATAAAACTATTCGAGAGTTATTATCCCTGTATCACCTCATAATTCAGAGATATCAATCTCCAAACATCTTCTTCGTAAATTCATTACACTGTTCAATCTTCGGGAGTCGCTAGTGATATTGAGAAGCATTTTTGTTAGAATGTACCGCGGATTGAACAGTGTAAACTGACTTAGTCTCCGAAATATCAAGTATCTGACTTGGAATCTAAATTTATGTATTTTAAGAAGATGCGCTTTTGAGTCGTATCATCATGATAATTTATCACATCACCGCATTAATTTTTAGGTTTCGCGGCTTTGTTAATCTGCAGTGATGGTATCAATCAATCGTCCTAAAATGGATAGCTACAGCAACAAGTAAAGCGATTGACGCAACTTCCTAATTGTCGAACTTATTGATTTAGGGAATATTTGAATATTGCACAAAAGAGTTTATTGCGCTACCTACCGCCCTCTTCTTGAATCAATTTTTGTACATCTGGTTGAATAATCCTAGAACAGGATTGAACGCTTCGTCCCAAATTCCTTATGTTCAACAATCGTATTCATGGCACAGAAGAATGTTTTTCTTTTGAAGCAATAAGGTTGCCAGACAGAGTTATCTGGTGTGCAATGAAATAACATTACTATCTACACTAGAGAGACATTCAATGAAAGGCATAATCTTTTTTTGCATAAAGTGGAAGTGTTTACCAATTTTTGAAAATCTTGCCATTATTTGACAATTGAAAAAGAAACTATATTTTAATGAGCATTATCATATTTTCTACCACAATCTTACGATATTATTATATACTGAGGTTACGCCCCAATCCTCGTCGTTGACAAAGTCGCTATCGAACTTCAAATTTGATTGCGGGCCTCATGGCCGAGGAATTGATATTTACAGGATAAAACAACCTCCTGAATGTTTCCGAACTGCCTCGTCAAATTTAGTGGGCTACTGGCTCATTCCCATTCAGCTAAAAGGGCTATTGCAACTAGGTATAATTAGAACAAGGCAGGATAAATATTTTCGAGATCATCCGGAGAATCAGAAGATTGCAGGCTTGCAAAAGTCTAGGGTGGAGGAAGATTATTTGCCATATCGTAAAACTTGACGATAAACAGGCTTTTGAGGTCTCATTGATAGAGAACATCCATAGAAAATCTCTTAACCCCATCGAGGAAGCACATGCTTTTAGAAGTTATGTAAACGAACTAGGTTTGAGCGAGATTTGCGGATTTAGCGGCTAGAAGATCTAGAAGAACATAAGACTATGTCGATAAACGGATCAAGCTTACCTCCCCATTAACCACCTGAAGTAATTGAAAGTATTTCTAACTAGAGCCATCAGCCCTTCCCTGGCAGAAGAGTTATGCTTTGTCGATGATGCAAAAATGCAGCGAGGGTCAGCAAAAATTGCAAAGATGCATCAAAATATCGTCAAGGCGGACTAGTTAATACATTATAGAGATTGAAGAATTTCTTCGGGATTTGATGTAAATAAATTCAATCGCTACAATCGCGGAGATATATGAAAGAAATCAACGGTCGTTTGATAACTCAATTACTGCATTGAAAATTGCCATGAACAAATTGGCTGTAATAATAGAACAGACAGAAGATAACTGGATAGTTTACTGATCCTAATGCAACATAAGGCTATGCTGAGTGCACAATTAATCTTTTGATTAAAAAAAGAAGAAAATGTGAAGGGAACCCCTTCTACTTCGCTACTATGGAGCGGAATTTGCTTTCTCTGAGTTAGCAATATTGCTTGGTCAACAATTTCTTGGATGTGTATAGAAAGCAGACAGATATAACTATGGACAAAGTCAGACTACGAGCTGATTGTGATCTCTTCAAGAGAAGAAGAATAAGAAGAAGAGAAAAGTTAAGACTGATTCATTATCAACTCGGTATATCGAGAGCAGTTTATTAGCATGTCGGATATTGGCAATTCGCTTATGAAATATCTGATATCCGCTGTTCAAGGTGCGAGATACATATATCTGCAATTAACAGATCGAGGTAGCTATGATACAGCCAACGGGATAGAGAGATTTGCTTGATTCACTTGGCTTTCTTTGACAAAGCATTAGGTTCAACAAATGAAAATTGTATACATCCCGGAAAGTCTGCGGTTGAGGCAAGAATATCAACAACAGGTTAATTGATGTTTATCAGATTAATAATTTATTGAACTTTAGTTCGACATTCCAAGCGATCGCATTTTGATAGTATTTTGATGCTGTATGTTTGCATTTCATAGACTGATAATTGTCACTTCAAATGCGAACGAGAAAAAACGCTCATGATTGTGACAGTGTATTAAACTTTTAAGATGCAACGAGCGGTAGTCACGGGATTGAAAGAGAAAAGTATTATTAAAATGATCCTAGTGTGGCGCAACAGCAAGGAGTCGATGAGTATGATGCAAGGTGATCCCCAAAGAGAAATCCCTAAATGTTGAATACGAATCATTGATTAAAAAATGCAAAGAAGTTGGCCTTGAGCTAAGGCATCAAGGCTTACAAGTTCGTATAACAGTATTAACTTCAAATCCGGGATTAGGGAACTGGTACGCAAACTAGTGAACAATTCAAAAAGATGGCAAGTGAGTTCAGACAAAAAAGCGCACAAAGGGAATAGCTAGTTTTTCTCCATCTTTCTCTTCAAGCACAAAGGCAAAAGCCCCCATCCATCTGGAATTGTTGAGAAAAGTTTCCATCAGAGGCTTCTGCTAATGAAGTTAGAAAGTAATATTTGGCGATGCTTAAGGTGGAATCATGGTTTTTCAAATTAGGGTGAAGGAAAAAGTGAAAGCATTATTTTTCGGCGCCGAAAAATTTGAATGTGTACAAATTTATCGACAATTACCTTCACACTGGATATCAAAATCCTCGTGCTGAAGGATCAGAAAAAGTTGAATAGTTACGGCTAAAGTGTTTGGGGGTCAGCGAAAGAAATACTGCATGCTAGTTCTACCGCCTACTTTCTCAAAAATGGTTTTGGGTCTGCATACTTGATAAAAGGGAAATCAAATGGATTGCTGACGTCATGTCCAAAAGGTTCTTCATCAGCTGATTTATGGTGCTCCCAGAACCATTCACTAAGAATTATGTCTTCAAGTTTCTTCAATGTTATGTCAAAGCGTTTTCCTTTAAGGGCTCCCTCCGCTCCGCTAAAGGCATGGAAACATGTGTCGATTGCAAATAGTGGCTCATATCCCCTCAAAATATACCGGCCTGGCAGAGGATATTTCTTGACACAATTTTCTCCCATTACTCCGGGATTGTCCGCCAAATGGATAGTAGGGAGCTGGGGAGGTTTTGAATGCAACAGGGGGCTTCCACTTGATCTTATCAGAATAATAATTAGTTCTTACTTCTGTTTTATGAAAACGGCAAAAATGTAGTCCTAAGGATCTACTGTTTCCTGCATTAACTATTGCGAAAGGTATTGGATTTGGTGGCTTGATAAAAATAAAGATTGGCTCATAATCATAATTATGGTTACTAACGTGAAGAAAACCTGTACAATTTTGTTTCAGCCAATAAACATAGTATTGTATGCAATACTTACCGTCTGATGGATCATTCACTATCCGATAATAAATTCCCTCTGGTTGTGTAGCAGGACTATTATCACCTTCATCATCAAAAATTTGATCACCTCTTTCGTATTATCGGTTGATAAAATAAAGCCATCTTATCTGAAAAAAAAACTTTCAAGTCAGGCACGACATACTGGCTCTTTACTTCTTCTAGAACGAAATTGTCCGGAAGTCCTATGGTTAATTGCAACTTGGTTTTTTATCACCTATTTTTTTGTAACCTAATATTCTAAATCTCTTAAGGCTGTCGATCGTCCTTGAGCCCTATAATTGGAGAGTCGGCTACAATTGCATATTTTTAATGACTTTCATATGGTTCTTCCTCTGCACCGAACAGGTTGCTTTGCCAATCACGTTAAATTTGGGTGTACTGTCTCTTTAATCTACACAAACCCTTTTTGGTGCGGCCTAGCATCCTTAAATCGTAGCAAATTTCATTGTTGTAGTAATTTGGTAGAATTAAGTTATCCAGGTGTTTATATAGTAGAAGTACCACCAGCAGCAAGAGCAATCACAACGGCATCTACTTCTCACCTGCGGCATTCATAGGAATGACAGAAAAGAGTCCAGTAGATGAGGCAACGATGGTTTTAGTTTCATGGATTTCCTCGACACGTTTGGAGGCTTTACTACAAAAGACTTCTTAGGAATTAAGACACACTGTTCCGCTTGACGATAACATATACCTCCCTTACGCTGTCTGGGCATTCTTTCAAAATGGTGGCAGAAAATGCTACAGTTCGGGTTGGCACCTGACGCCGTTTCTGCTTCCGTGAAGTACCTGGTGAAAATGGCGACGCTTTCACCATAAATGCAAAGACTCCTGGCGCTGGTGGCAACAAACTATTCGTGGGTGTAACAAATGGGACTATCGATATCCCAGATCCCGAAGAGTCGAGCAGATAGAAAATCACCTACAAGATTGAGGTAAAAACTAATCGCGGGAAGAATGTCCTTGAATCATTTGATGGTGTGATTATGGATAAGGGCCAAGAGAATCTGTTGATACTACATAATGGAAATTCGAGATTTA
Organism: uncultured Thermoleophilia bacterium; assembly: GCA_963710465.1. Classification (GTDB taxonomy): domain Bacteria; phylum Actinomycetota; class Thermoleophilia; order Gaiellales; family Gaiellaceae; genus JACVRM01. The sequence continues at coordinate 125,740 of CAVQAQ010000013.1, read as the reverse complement.
TCAAGATCTCCGAAGTAAATTATGGTGACAAACCTACACTTAAACCAGAAGAGCCTCAGACTGGGGGAACAACTGGTGGTGGAGGTGGAACAGCCCTCGTACCTCTAACTGCACTAGATCCGGGCTACAAGTAGCCGGAGCGACTGCAGGCAGAGATGTCATTGATGGAGACACTGTCGACCACTGAACTGTTGGAAAAAGCGCACTTGATACTATTACAGATGTCAGTTTGATTGCAAGCCTGGGGCTTTACTAGTATCAGGTCATGGATGAGGGATTTAGATATGCTGAAAGTCATAGAAATGGCTTGGGTGATGCATTTTTCATAGCAGACGTTCCAGTCAATAAAGCTAACAAGAATGAAGTAAAAGAGTTTGTAACTAACCCCGAATTTCAACCAAATAATAGCCCGGCTATGGCGCACTTTATTTTCCATGGATATATGGTCGAGATCAGATAGCGAAAGGTCGAAATGCCAAAATTGCGCTCCCTCCTTCTGGCTTTATTGCGGGGATATGTGCAAGAATCGATAATGTAAGAGGAGTATGGAAAGCACCTGCTGGTACAGAAGCTGGAGTTTCAGGACATCAAGGTGTAATTGCTACTCTTACAGATGGACCAAGGGGTGATAAACTAGCTGGTGTGAATGCGTTAGAACATTTCCTGATATGGTACAGTGGTTTGGGGTTCAAGAACTATATCCCGTGATATCGCCTGGCGCTATGTTCCTAAGGCGAATGGCTAATTTTCTAAAATCAAGCATATATGATGGCATTCAATGGGCTGTATTTGAAGCAAATGACACGCCGGTTTGGATGCCTGAGACTGTCCATTGGGGGGTTTATGTTGATTCTTTCAGACAGCATGCTCTTCAGGGCTCCACTCCAGAGGAAGCATTCTTTGTAAAATGTGATAAGGAGACCACAACAGAAACCGATCAGCAAAATGGAATTGTAAATGTGCTGGTGGGGTTGCTCCACTCAAGCCTGCAGAATTTGTAATAGTAAGGCTGAGCCAAAAAGTGGCTCAACAGCAGACATAAGAAGGAGAGCGTGGTGAACAGAAAGAGAGATGTCAGCACAAGCAAATGCAAAATCAATTGTCCCCCTTAGAACGTTTAAATTTCAAATATTCTTTGATGGAAAGGCTGAACCTGTTGCCCTTATAAGCAAAATGAGTGCATTAAAGCGAACGACTGAAGTCGTTGAGTGGAGGCAAGGCGGGCGAATCAAATACAGTTAGAAAATTAGCAGGAAGAACAAAGTATGAACCTATAACTTTAAGCAAGGATTATCGCTTGACAGTGATTTTGAAGAGTGGGCTGAACACATTGATAGACACTGGGGAGTATCCGATCTTGGTCAGAAGATAATGACTTTAGGAAAGAAATGAGTGAGCAATACGGGGATTTTTTTTTTTTTTTTTTTTTTTCGTTCAGTTACGTATTGCTCGTCACCGTGGCCACCGGTGTCACCTTCTCCACTGCCGGGTCGACGCCCTCACCCGCGCCCGTCGCGGGCACCGCTCGCACCGCCCACGACATCCCCGTCAGCGGGCTGATCGCGGGGCACGGCCTCAGTAGTCGCGCGTCCGCCGACCTGCTCGACGCCTTCCCCGGCTGGACGGTCGACGTCGCCGCCGACCACCGGGCGAAGCGTGGCTCGTCGCCGGTCGTCGTGATCGCCCTCCGCTCGGACGCGCGGCGCTGGCGTCCCTACCTGCTCCGGTATGCCACCGACGTGCTCCCGACGCGCACCACCGTGGTCTTCCAGTCGCCGGGCCACGACGGGGTGGTCGACCCGCGGCGCGCGCGCCGCACCGCCGCCCTCCTCGCCGGCGGCGGGGCCTCGTCGGGCTCGCCGCTAGCCGGGCCGACCACGGCGAGTTGGACTCCGACACGCGGGGCGGCGTAATCTAGGACACTGCGCCTTCAGGTCTGCCCGGGTCCCACCGGAGTGGATCCACCAGGCTCGCTATCAGTGCCTGTCCCGGACGTTCGGGGCGCGGCGATCTCCACCGGTAGTGAAACCGACCAGTTGCGCGCGCCCGACGACATCTGACCACCGAGGATCCACTTCCCTTATGACGAGCAGCACCTACCTTCCCGAGACCACGGACGCGCCCCAGGTGGCGGTCAACGACATCGGCTCGGCGGAGGACTTCCTCGCCGCGATCGACGAGACCATCAAGTACTTCAACGACGGTGACATCGTGGATGGCACCATCGTCAAGGTCGACCGGGACGAGGTCCTGCTCGACATCGGTTACAAGACCGAGGGCGTCATCCCGTCGCGCGAGCTGAGCATCAAGCACGACGTCGACCCCAACGAGGTCGTCGAGGTCGGCGACAAGGTCGAGGCCCTGGTCCTCCAGAAGGAGGACAAGGAAGGCCGCCTGATCCTGTCCAAGAAGCGCGCCCAGTACGAGCGCGCCTGGGGCACCATCGAGCAGGTCAAGGAGGAGGACGGCGTCGTCGAGGGCACCGTCATCGAGGTCGTCAAGGGCGGCCTGATCCTCGACATCGGCCTGCGCGGCTTCCTCCCCGCCTCTCTCGTCGAGATGCGTCGCGTCCGCGACCTGCAGCCGTACGTCGGCCAGACCCTCGAGGCGAAGATCATCGAGCTCGACGAGAACCGCAACAACGTCGTGCTGTCGCGCCGCGCCTGGCTGGAGCAGACCCAGTCCGAGGTCCGCCACGGCTTCCTGACCCAGCTCCAGAAGGGCCAGATCCGCAAGGGCGTCGTGTCCTCGATCGTCAACTTCGGTGCGTTCGTCGACCTCGGCGGCGTCGACGGCCTGGTCCACGTGTCCGAGCTGTCCTGGAAGCACATCGACCACCCGTCCGAGGTGGTCACCGTCGGTGACGAGGTCACCGTCGAGGTGCTCGACGTCGACATGGACCGCGAGCGGGTCTCGCTGTCGCTCAAGGCGACGCAGGAGGACCCCTGGCAGCACTTCGCCCGCACCCACCAGATCGGTCAGATCGTGCCGGGCAAGGTCACCAAGCTGGTGCCGTTCGGCTCGTTCGTCCGGGTCGAGGAGGGCATCGAGGGCCTGGTCCACATCTCCGAGCTGGCCGAGCGCCACGTGGAGATCCCGGAGCAGGTCGTCCAGGTCAACGACGACGTCATGGTCAAGATCATCGACATCGACCTCGAGCGGCGCCGGATCTCGCTGTCCCTCAAGCAGGCCAACGAGACCAGCACCGCGGCCGACGTCGAGGACTTCGACCCGACGCTCTACGGCATGACCGCCACCTACGACGAGCAGGGCAACTACGTCTACCCCGAGGGCTTCGACCCCGAGACGGGCGAGTGGCTCGAGGGCTTCGACGAGCAGCGCGCGACCTGGGAGGACCAGTACGCCAAGGCGCACGCCCGCTGGGAGGCCCACGTCAAGCAGCAGGCCGAGGCCGCCAAGGCCGAGGTCGAGGCCGGCGAGGCGACGTCGTACTCCTCCGGCTCCGGCGACACCGGCACCGACAGCGGCAGCGGTGACAGCGACGCCAGCGGCGGCTCGCTGGCCTCCGACGAGGCGCTGCAGGCGCTCCGCGAGAAGCTCACCGGCGGGAACTGACCCGCACCACGTCGAGGGCCCGGCACACCGTCAGGTGGGCCGGGCCCTCGTGCGTCCGGGCCTGCCACACCTGCTCAGGCCGTGGGCGGCTCGAAGGTGATCGTCTCGGCGACGGCGAGCAGGTCCTCGGGCTGCTCGTTCGGCTGGTCGGGGTAGGCCGTGACCACGACGACGAGCGGCGTGCCGTCGACGTCGAGAACCCACAGGTGGTTGACCACGCCGGCCACGTCGAGGCTGTGGACGCCACCGTCGCTGGCCCGCCACAGGGAGTACTGCCCGTCGGCGCAGCGCTCCAGCGCGAGGGGCGGGACCTCCACCTCGAGGCGGACCCCCGGGTGTCCGTCGAGGGTGGCGTTGCGTGGCTGCGTGCTCGGGCCGCCCTGGCGGACGAGCAGGTGGACCAGGCTGTCCACGGTCCCTCTCGCGTCGGTGGCGGCGCCCCCCTGGCACGGGTCGGTGAAGACCCGGTCGACGTCCAGACCGAGATCTGGCCGATCTGCTCGGGTTCGTCGAGGTAGTTGCCGGAGTCGATGACCCAGCCGCCGTCGCTGTACCAGCCCTCGGGCACCTCGACGACCGCCCGGGGAAGGGCGGCCTCGTCGGTGTCGCCCCACACCCTGAGCGAGTAGGCGCCGGGGTCCAGCGAGCCCCTCACGCCCCGCAGGTCGGTGGGTCCCGAGTCAGCCGGGGTCGTGTCGCGCGTTGACGTCGGCTCGGCCCGGGCGTCGGAGTCGGGGCCGCTGCAGCCGGCGACAGCCAGCACCAGAGCGATCGCGCCGGTCGTGACCAGTTCTCGGGCAGGTTTCATCGCACTCTCCTTGCATGGTGGTGTGGGTGGGGCAGCGGGAATCAGGAGTCAGGCCGCTGGAAGGTGATGGTCTCGGCGACGGCGAGCAGGTCCGTGGGCTGCTCGTTCGGCTGGTCGGGGTAGGCGGTGACGACGACGACCAGACGGGTGCCCTCCACGTCGAGGACGTGGAGGTGGTTGACCACGCCAGCCGTGTCCACGGCGTGGACGGCCTCGCCCCGGGTTCGCCACAGTGCGTACTGGCCGAAGTGGTCGGCGGTGCAGCGTCTGAGGTCGATGGCAGGGGGCACCGTCACCTCGAGCGCGAGTCCGGGGTAGCCGTCGAGGACGATCGGTCGCGGCGGGGAGCTCGGGCCGCGCTGGCGGCCCACGGCCCGGACGAGGTCCGTGACAGATGGCCCGGGGTCGGTGACCCTTCCGGGGTGGCAGGGGTCGGTGAAGCCCCGGTCGACCTGCCAGACCGAGATCTGGCCGATCTGCTCGGGTTCGTCGAGGTAGTTGCCGGAGTCGATGACCCAGCCGCCGTCGCTGTACCAGCCCTCGGGCACCTCGACCACGGCCCGGGGAAGGGGGGAGGTGCCGGTCTTGCCCCACACCCTGAGCGAGTAGGTCCCGGGTTCGAGCGGGCCCCTCACGCCCCGCAGGTCGGTGGCCGACCGAGGGGTCGGGTCCGGCGCGACCGGCTCGGCGTCCCGGAGGGCCGGGGGTCGCCGTACCAGACGATGGCGGTCGCGACCGCGGCCACCGCGGTCAGGGCGAGACCACCGCGCCGCACCCGTCGGACGCGCGCCCGGCCGTACGTCGCGTCGAGCTCCTGCTCCACGTCGGGCAGCAGGTGGTCGGTGTTGCGGACCAGCCCGGTCCGGAGCCGCTCATCGATCGACATCGTGGGTCACCTCCACGGGCTCGGAGAGCAGGGTGGCGAGCCGGCTGCGGGCCCGGAACAGGTGCTGCTTGACGGTGCGACGTCGTGACGCCGAGGTGGCGTGCGACCTCCTCGACCGGCAGGTCGTCGAGGTAGTGGAGCGCCACCGCAGCCCGCTGCTGCGGGGCGAGGGACGCAACGGCCCGGGCCAGGTCGACGTCGGGCAGGTCGTCCCACCAGGGCGGGCCGTCGTCGGGCGGGGGAGCGCTCCGCAGCCTGGTGCGCTGGGCGGAGCGGATCGCGGCTCGGACGGCCACCCGGCGTGACCCATGCCTCGGGGTTCTCTTCGAGATGCAATCCGCGCCACCGCTCGTACAACCGGAGGAACGCGTCCTGGGTGACCTCCTCGGCCCGCCCCCGGTCGTGCAGAATCAGGAACGTCGTGCGGAGCACCGACGGGTAGGCCGAGTGGAACACCCACTCGAAGTCCTCCCGCTGCGATACCCGCACGGCTGCCTCCTCGACCGTTGGACCCTTCTCCTGTTATAGGGCCGGGAGGAGGCGCTCTGGGTTGACACGGTCCGGGCGAATCTTCGGACCATGGCGCACGACGGCCCGCCCGGGTCATCCGGGCGGGCCGTCGTCGTCGTTGGGGTCGGGCGGGGTGGGCGGGCTCATGCCGCCCACGAGGAGGGCGGCGCGAACTGGCGGTCTGACTCGTGGGAGCGGGGCGGGCCCTGCGTGGCCGGCCGGTCGCGGAAGGCCCGCGGAGCGTCTCGGCGAGCGCGGCCAGGGAGGCGAGGGCGACGACCAGGAGGATGATGGTGTCTGTGTTCATGGCAGTAAGTCTGCCTCCGCTCATATCCCGCCACCAGTGGCAGAAATGTCAGTGTTCATTGATTTTCTGCCAGTCATGCGTCAGGCTGTCCCCATGAAGAAGGTCGTCCTGGTCGTGCAGGACGGACGCCGAGCCGTTCGGGCTCGGCGTCGATGTGTGAGGTGTTCGCGAGCCCTACCACCCCGAGGACGACAACCCGGTGTTCGACTTCGTGGTCGCCACGCCGCGGCCGGGCCGGGTCGAGGGCGCCTCGGGCTTCGACCTCCACGTCGACCACGGGCTCGCCGACGGCCGCCGACGCCGACCTGGTCGTGCGTCACCCCCAAGCGCGACTTCCTCGACCCTCGCCCGGAGGTGGTCGAGGCGGTCCGCGCGACGTCACGACCGGGGCGCCCACGTCTTCGCCCACTGCACGGCCGTCTTCGTGCTCGGCGAGGCCGGGCTGCTCGACGGACGTCGGTGCGCCACCCACTGGCGCCACGTCGACGAGCTGCGCGACCGCCACCCCGAGGCGCTGGTCGACCCCGACGTGCTCTACGTGCAGGACGGCGCCGATCGTGACCGGTGCCGGCTCGGCAGCGGGGCTCGACGCCGCGCTCCACCTGATGCGCCAGCAGTTCGGCGCCCGGCACGCCGCGGCGGCCGCCCGCCGGATGGTGGTGCCTCCCCACCGCGACGGCGGGCAGGCGCAGTTCATCGCCCGGGCCGTGCCCGACTGCGACGTCGAGTCGCTCGGCCCGCTGCTGACCTGGATCACCCAGCACCTCACCGACGACCTCAGCGTCGACGCCCTCGCGCGCTCGTCCCACATGTCGCCCCGGACCTTCGCCCGCCGGTTCCGCGACGAGACCGGCACCACCCCGCACGCGTGGGTGACCCGGCAGCGGCTGCAGGCGGCCGAGGAGCTGCTGGAGCAGACCGACCACCCGGTCGACTGGATCGCCGCCGAGGTCGGGTTCGGCAACGCGGCGGCGCTGCGCCACCACTTCACCCGCTCGCGGGGCGTCTCGCCGGCGGCCTACCGGCGTACCTTCGCCGGCGTACGCTCCGCCTGACCGCCGGTTCAGGCGATCGGCCGGGCCGCCGACCGGGGCCCGTGCCCTCCGTCGGCGGCGTGGACCGAACCGGTGGTAGAGCGCCGGGAGCAGGAACAGGTTCAGCGACGTCGATCGACCGAGCCGCCGAGGATCACGATCGCCATGGGGTGCTCGATCTTGTCGCCGCCGGATGCTGCCGCCGCTGCAGACGGCGCGACCCAATGCCGTCGCGGTCGCCGTCATGCATGATCGGCGCCAGCCGCTCGCTCGCCCCGCGGAGCACGAGGTCGGAACCGAACTCGTCCCCCTTCTGAGGCGCTGGAAATGGCTGATCATCAGGATCCCGTTGCGGCGTCGTCTTCCACTGCCTGACCGGCCGGCCGCCGTTCGCGCGCGACAGCGAGTTCGCGACCCTGCGCGCCCACCTCGAGGACGAGCCGCCCGCGCCCGGCGTGTCGCCCGGGGTCGACGCCACCGTGCGGCGCGCGCTGGCGAAGCGGCCGGAGGAACGGTACGCGACGGCAGGCGCGTTCGCCGCCGCGCTGACGGCGGCGGCCGAGGACACGCGCCCGCCGTCCGAGCCGGTGACTCGCGTGCTGCGGTCGCCGCCTCCCCGCCGCCCGGTCCTCCTGCTCTGGCTCGTCGCCGCGCTCGCCGTCCTCGCGCTCGCCGCGGGCGGCGCGTTCTGGCTCCACGGGCGCGGTGGGGGCGACGGCCAGCTGCGGACGTTCGTCGACCGCGTGGAGAACCTGCTCGAACAGTCGTCGTCGGGGCGTGCAGACGTCGGCGCCGCCATCGCCGCCGGCCTGAAGTGCGAGATTTCGCCCCGGCTCGCGGCGGAACGGATCACGAGCGCCGCCGAGGGGAACCGGCAGTCGGTGCTGCTCCAGCTCGGGCCGCTCCCCCAGCCGACCGCTGCGGCGCGCCAGGCGATCACGAAGCTCCAGCTGGCGATCGCGAAGTCGATCGAGGCCGACCGCCACTACCGCGACGGCTTCGTGGCGGTGGGCGCGACGCCGCGCCCATGCACGTTCGCGCAGAACGCGGACTTCGCACAGGCGGGCCGGTTCGACCAGCAGGCGACTGCCGCGAAGGTGCAGTTCGTCAACCTCTTCAACCCGCTGGCGGCGCGCTTCGGCGCGCGCCGGTGGAAGGCCGGCGAGTTCTAGGGCGTCGGAGTCACCGGCGGGCCGTCCGTGCTCGGCGGCGGCGCGTAGATGTTCGCCTTCACGGTCACCGCCACGGCGATCGGGCTGCCGTCGTGGAAGATGTCCGTGCCGAGCGGCGGGGGAACTGTCACGATGTTCGGCGGCGGCGGGAGCGTGACCGGCGGCTCCGGCGTCGGCGGCGTCGTCGTGGTCGTCGGCGTCGACGGCGCGACCGGCGTCGAGGGCGTCGTGGTCGTCGGCGTCGTGGTGGTCGGCGGCGGCCTCGACGGTGTTGCCGGGGCCGGCGCGGGCACGGCCGTGCGCACGGAGACCGGGTTCGAGATCTGCGTCGCGCGCGGCGCAGCCGTCGCCCGCGTCCGCGACCGCACAACGTTCCGCTGCAGCAGTACCGAAGTGCGCGCCTGCCGCGCCACACGGTGCGGCACGGCGACCGGCTTCGCGTGCGAGGTGGCCACGACCACCAGTGCGCCGCTGGGCGCCGGCGTTGCGAGCTCGCGGCCAACGGCGTCGAGCGCACCCACCTGAACCAGCAGCGCGGGCACGGCAATGGACACGGTGAGCGTCGCCGCCACCGCCACCAGCTTGCTGATTGACCCCGAAAGTGACCTCATGTTGGACCGCTGCGCCGCCGACAGAGGTATTCAGATGGTAGGTCGGGTCAACCGGCCGCTCCATCCCCCGAAACGGGGTATGTGGAGCGGCATACGCCGCCTGGTGCGCCGTGGGGGTGTCACGCAGTTCGCGTTCCTGCTTGTGCTGCTCGTTCCGCTCTTGCCGGGGACGTGGGCGCTTTCGGAGCTGGCGGCCCGCCGTGAAACGGCCAGCATCGACGCGCATCTCCGCAACGCGCTCGGCGAGTCGGTCAACGAGTACCAGCGCATCCTTGACGGCGCGGATGAGAAGGCCCGTCGTGTGGCCATCTCGGCGAGCGTGCAGAGAGCGTTCATCACGCACGACCGCGCTGCGCTCGCCCGCCTCGAGCGGCGCACGGGCGGCGTGCTGCTCCTGCTTCCCGGCGACCACCGGGGCTCGGAGGGCCTGACGGCCAGCGTCGACGTTGTCGACTCCGGCCGCCGCGTGGGTCAGGTCGTCGTCCCCGTCCACCTGAACCGGGCCGTCCTCAGGCGTCTGAAGGAGGCGACAGGCCTCGAGCGCGACGAGCGGCTCGTCGTCTTCCGCGGCGGCAGCGCCGCGGATACGACGCGTGCGCAGGAGATCCGGCTCGGCGGCGTGGGCTACCGGTCGTTCTCCGCCAACCTGCGCGTCCAGCTGCCCCGGCTTCGAATTGCAGTGCTACGGAAGGACTCCGCCGTGCGTGCCGCCGTGACGGACGCGAGCCGGACGACGGTCGTCGTCGCGTTCGTCGCCCTGCTCGCGGTCGCGATGCTCGCCTACCTGTTCGCGCCGGCTCTCGCCCAGACGCGGGTGCTACGGCGCCAGAAGTCGCAGGCCGACCGGCTGCTCTCGAAGCTCTCGGACGGCGTCCTCGAGGTCGACGACGGTGCGGTCGCCTTCCTCAACCCGGCGGCCGAATCGTTGCTGGGGATGCAGGCCGACGAGCTCCTCGGCAACGAGCCGCCCGAGCTCCTGCGCGGGCACGAGGGCGCGTTCGATGTGCGCGTCGGCTCCGACGGCCGCGAGCGCTGGCTCGGGGTCGTGACCGTGGAGACCGAAGACGGCCGCGTCTACACCTTCCGCGATGTCACGCGCGAGCGCCGGTTGGACGAGATGCGCGCCGAGATGATCGCGACGGTGTCACACGAGCTCCGTACGCCGCTGGCGGCGGTCTACGGCGCTGCGCGGACGCTCCAGCGCACGCCCTCGATCGAGGAGCGGGTGCGCGATCAGCTGATCGGGATCATCGGCAACCAGGCCGAGCGCCTCGGCCGCATCGTCGACGACATCCTCACCGCCAGCAAGGCGGCGGCCGGCGAGTCGACGGGCGGGCCGGAGCCGTTCGACGCCGTCGCCGTCGCCGAGGCCGTCGTCCACGACGCGGCGGCTCGCACCGGTCGCCCGATCACGCTGGACGCCGAGGAGCGGCCCCGCGCGACCGGGTCGCCCGAGGATCTGCGCCGCGTGCTCGACAACCTCGTCGACAACGCGGTCAAGTACACGCCCGACGAGGCGCCGATCGAGGTGCGCGTCGCCAACGGCGGCGAGACCGTGCGCATCGCGGTCGTCGACAACGGCCCCGGCATCCCGCGCAACGAGCAGGAGCGGATCTTCGAGCGCTTCTATCGCCTCGATCCGGACATGGCCGCCGGCGTCGGCGGCACCGGCCTCGGGCTCTACATCGCGAAGCAGCTCGTCGAGCGCATGGGCGGCCGGCTCGTCGTCACCTCCGAGCCGGGCCACGGCGCCACGTTTGTTATGGAGCTGCCGAGCGCTTGACGCGCGCTCCCTCGCGACCTCGAATGGGTGCGGGGGAGGTCGGGGTCTGCGGGAGGGGGTTTCGCTGAGCGCGTCTGCCGTCGGCCGCACGACGCTCACGGCGAAGGACGCGGCGCAGCTCGAGCTGGCGGCCTCGATGGGCGTCCGCGTCGTGGTGTCCGTGTACGGCCGGCTCAGGACCAGCCGGAGCTGAACCTGTGGCAGTCGGGCGTGCTCTGGGCCGACGGGACGCCCAAGGGCTCGTACGCGGTGTGGCCGCGGCGGCCTGCGGCAGGGAGCGACCGCGATCCGGTTCCCGCAGCGGCGCCTCGCGCGCGGGTCGTTCCGCGTCGTCGTCCGCGCGGGCGGGCAGACGCTGCGCAGCGCGCTCTTTCGCGTGAAGTAGCGTCCGCCGTCGGGTGGACGATCTCGTGCGCGTGTACGGGCCGGAGGCCTGGGCCGTCTACGACCGGCTCGACAGCAGCCTCGATCCACGCGGGCCGGAGTCGATGCTGGACGTCGCCGCGGCATACCTCTCGCCGGGCTCGGCGGTACTCGACATCGGGTGCCGCGACGGCAAGTACCTCGCCGAGCTCGTCCGGCGCACGGGCGCGCGCGGCGTGGGCATCGACGCGGTGGCGCGCTTCCCCGACGTGCCGGGCGTGCAGTTCGACCAGGGCCGGATGGAGGCGCTCCCCTACGCGGACGACGCGTTCGACCTCGTGTGGTGCCGCGACATGCTTGGGAACGTCGAGCCGCTGGACACCGCTTTCGCCGAGGTGGCGCGCGTGCTGCGGCCGGGCGGCCGCGTGGTGCTCTACACCCCGGTCGCGACCGAACGGCTCGAGCCGGTCGACGAGGCGCTCCTCGCCCAGTCTCTGACCCTCGTCCGGGCGAGCCTCGACGAGCAGGCGGTCGAGGCGGCGTTCACCCGCGCACGGCTCGAGGTGGAGCGCAAGGAGATGATCGGCACCGAGTGGCGGGAGTGGGAGGAGGAGCGGACGCAGCCGACGTCGCGTGCCCTGCTGCGACTCGCGCGGCTCCGTCGGCAGCGGGACAAGCTGGTCAGCGAGTTCGGGGAGGAGCTGGTCGCGCACGCCGAGGCGAACCTCCACTGGCTCATGTTCCTGCTGCTCGGGAAGCTGCGGCCGACGCTCTGGGTGCTCAGAGCGCCTTGAAGTACTGCACGACCGGGAAGCGAGTGAAGCCGGCCCGGTCGTAGACGCGGCGGGCCGGCGCGTGGCCCTCGTCGCCGCCGGTGCCGAGGAAGGCGACGCGCATGCCGGACTCGCACAGCCAGTCCATGGCGATCTCGGTGAGCTCGGCGCCGATGCCGCGGCGCTGGCTCGCCGGGTCGACGGCGAGCATCGCGATCTCGCCGATCAGGCGACGCGGGTCGACGACGGCGGCCGAGACGAAGCCGGCGACCTGGCCGTCCTCGTCCGCCACCCAGGTGCGCATGCCGTCGCGTGCCAGGGTGTCGCGGACCTCGCGCTCCTGGTGGTCGCGCCAGTCCTCGCCGTGCAGCAGCGTGTTCAGCTCGGGGCCGAGCTCGGCCGCGACCGAGCGGAAGACCGGCTCCCAGGCGCGAAGCGAGAGCGCGACGATCGGCTCGTCGTCGCCGGCGGTTCGGTCGCGGATCATGCGGTCTCTGGATGGTCGTTTTCGATCGGTAACGCCATGAGACCGAACCCTAGGCAGGGACCGGGCCGAGCCGTTCAGTCAGGATCGTTCCATGGCGGCCGTACCGAGCGGGTTGGTCTGGTGACGGCGTCGTGACGATCCTCTGGGCCGGGCTCATCGTCGTGGGCGTCACCGCGGTGGCGATCACAGCCATGCTGCTCGTCCGCCGCTCGGCCCCGGCCGGGAGCTACTTCGAGGACGGCGACCGGGCCGCGGGGGTCTTCGGCGTCCTCGCGACCGGGTTCGCGGTGCTGCTCGGATTCGTCGTGTTCCTTGCATTCGAAAGCTACGACACCGCTCGGAGCGGCGCCGAGGCAGAGGCGCAGATCGTCGCGGAGCAGGTCGAGACTGCCCAGTTCTTCCCCGTCGCGGTGCGCGGCCGGCTCTCGGGCGAGCTCGTCTGCTACGCGCGGAACGTGATCCACCAGGAGTGGCCGAAGATGCAGGCGGGCACCGTCGGAGACACGCTCAACCCCTGGACCGTGGTCATGTTCCAGGCCCTCAGGACGGTGGAGCCGCGGTCCGCTTCCGAGCAGGCTGCGTACTCGAAGTGGCTCGACCAGCGCACCGACCGCGAGGACGCGCGGGCCGATCGGACCCACGGGGCCGAGGGCGTCATCCCGCTGCCACTGTGGATCGTGCTGCTGATCAGCGCGGTCACCATCTTCGTGTTCATGCTCTTCTTCGCCGACAGCGCCGAGCGCGCCGTCGTCCAGGCGACGATGATGGGCGGCGTGGCGGTCGTGATCACCTCGACGCTGCTCCTCTTGTGGTTTCTCGATAACCCGTTCCACGGCGGGATCGGCAGCCTCCGGCCGGTCGCGATGGAGAGGACGGTCAGCATCCTCGACAACGACCAGGCCAGCGGCGCGGTCACGTTCAGGATCCCCTGTGACCAGCGAGGAGCCCTGCGTAGCGGCTGAACGGCATGTAACGGATTTCTGCTCCTCCCGTCCCTGGGTCACACGGACCGGAAAGGACGGTGGAGGATGAGCCTGTCATGGAGGTGAGAGTTGCGCTCGGGGCGCCTGCGCTACGCGCCCGCACGCTCGATCCGGATGCGGTCCTGGTGGCGGCGGCACGGGAGGATCCGCAGGCGTTTCTCGCGTTGTACGAACGCTACTTCGATCGTGTTCTCGGCTACGTGCGGCTGCGGATTCGCGACGCGTCGACCTGCGAGGACGTCGCGAGCACGGTGTTCACCACGGCGCTTGCGCAGCTTCGGCGCTTTCGAGGGGACGGCACCTTCGCGGGCTGGTTGTTCCAGATCGCGCGGAACGCGGTGCGGGACGTCCAGCGAAAACCCGCCGCCGTGCCGCTTCGCAACGAGGCGACCGCTTTCGAGCCGGACGTGGAGGAGCGGTTTCTGGCGTACGAACGCGCGGCGGAACTGCACACGCGGATCCGTCTGCTCACACCAGAGCAGCAGCACCTGCTCGGGCTGCGCTACGGCGCAGGCCTCGCTTTCGACGAGATCGGAGCGATCGTCGGCGCCCCGTCGGGAACCGTGCGCGTCCGCGTGCACCGGACTATCGAACAGCTACGAGGGAGGTATCCCGATGACGACTGACGAGCTCGAGCGCGACTTGAGGACGCTAGGCGAACCTCAGGCGGACGACGAGCGTCTGCGCCTTGCGATTCGCGCGACACTCGGCGAGCAACTGCAGGAGCGTCCGCAGATCCGCCGTCGCACCCGTTTTGCCCTTGGATCGGTCGCGGCCGCCGCAGCACTCGCGGCAGCTGCTGTCGCGCTGATCGGAACCAGCGGATCCGGCCCCTCCACTGCGAACGCGGCGATCCTTGCGCACGTGGCCGGGGCGATCAGCCCGCCTGCCAACATCATCGTTCACGTCAAGGAGGCCGGCGTGCAGCACGACGGGACGCAGGTTTCGGTCGAGTGGTGGCAGGAGACGAACGCGCCCTACGCGATCCGGCTGATCAAAGGATCTGACGGTCAGCAAGTCGAGGGCGCGGCCGACGGCACGACGTCCTCGCTCTACGACCCCCGCACGAACACGATCTACCAGCATCCGGACGCGACGTCACCGACGCTGGTCGATCCGATCGAAAGCGTTCGCGCGGCGCTCGTCAACGGGACGGCACAGGTCGGCGGAACGGTCACGATCGGCGGCCAGTCCCTTTACAAGATCGAGCTTCCCAACGGTGTGGTCGGATATTTCGGTCAGACCGATTACCGGCCGGCATATCTCGACAACCCGCAGGGAGACGGAAGCGTCGTCCGCACCCGGGTGATCTCCTACGAGGAGCTCTCGGTCACTCCCGAGAACGAAATGCTCCTCAGCATTCCCGCGCAACATCCCAGGGCCTTGATCGTCACGCGTCCCGCACCGGCGAAGCAGAAGTAGGCCCGTCGGTCTCGGACCCACCGTCAGGGCAGCTTGCTCACGCAGGTTGCCCTCACTGGTCACAGCCCTAGACGCGCAGGAGACATGCCCCCAGCGGGATTCGAACAGCCCTGCTAATCGCGGCTTTCGTCGGTCGGGGGCAGCACTGGGACAGCACCGCGTCGCTGCGACTGCACGTTTCTTGAGCTCATCGTTGCTCGAAATCGACCGGACGCTCGGCGGCGAGCTCTCGGGCGCCGGGGACGCAAAGCTTGCATGGGATCGTGAAAGCCGCAAGCGCTGCCAGCTCAGCTGCACTGGCGGCCGAGCCGCAAACCCCGGCAGTCGGGGTCGGCGTGTCGTTTCGGATTGTTCGGATTCCGGTTGACCCAGAACACTGGCCTTCGCTGCCGGGGGACTCATCCTGCAAGCAGTGTCGCGTAGTCGAGCTCGGTCTCGTCGACGAGGACGTGCGAGTAGGTGTTCGCGGTGACGGCGAGGTTGCGCTGGCCGACGGCCTGGCCGATCCTCGCCCAGGGGACGCCGCCCAGGTGCAGCAGCCTGATTCGCCTGTGGTGCAGGTCGTGCGGTGCGGTAGCGCTTCTTGCCCTTCGAGGTCGTGCGCGTCCTGATCCAGACGGAAGCCATCAGCCGACCGATGTGTCGTTGTCGCGACGCCAGGTCTCGACGACCTGGTCGAACAGCCGCTTGGCCTCGCGCGGACCTGCGCGGTCGACCGCGACGAGGACGACCGCGTCGAGCTTGCGCCGCGTGCCGCGCGGATTGTTCAGGCGCCAGACCCTCCACTGGTTCGGCGCGGACGGCTTCGCGCTCAGAGCCTCGGCAACGAAGGCGGCGATCCCGTGGGGGTCCGGGTCGGGCGGTGTGTCGGCCTCGACATGCGCAGCGGCTCGCTCGCGGTCGTCGCGTCCGTCGCGGCGGCCGTCGCGGTAGCCGTCGCGGTAGCCGTCGCGATAGCCGTCGGCGTAGCTGTAGCCCTCCCGGTACGAGAAGAGCGCGTCGATCGTCGTGTCGAGTTCGTCGGCGAGCCGGTCGGCCAGTTCGACGGAGGGTGCCTGGCTGCCCTGCTCGGCACGGACGATCGTGACGCGTCCGGCGCCCACCTTGTCGGCGAGTTCCTGCTGGGTGAGCCCGGCGGCCTCGCGGTGCTCGCGGAGCCGGTTGGGCCTACGCTTGCTGCCGGTCATCAGGTGCCTCCTGGTGATCCACAGCCCGGGCGATCCTCAGTCGCGCCGGGCCACCCACCTTCGTGTGTCGTGTCCGACACATAGTAGCGGGGGTCATGTGATCCGTACGCGGTCGTCGCCGTACGTCGACCGCTCGACGAGGGCCAGGTAGTCCGCGCCGCGGACATGCGGCCGGGTCGAGCCGGGGAAGACGACGACCTCCAACTCGCGGAAGACCGCGTCGATCGCGGAGCGGCCGATCGACGACGTGAGCATCGCGAAGCACAGCTGCTAAGGCGGCAAGATGGCATCCGCGGCGGACATGGAAAGGCCTGCCTCCTTCTGACTGCGGCTGGTCTACTACTGCTTCTGGGTCAGGGATGGGGTGTTTATCTGTTCGCGGCAGCGGTCATTGTCGTGCTGGTCGGGGGAACTGCGAACGCGTGGCTCCTCTTGGTCATTACCGATTGACAGCGACGCGTGTCGAGATCGCCAGTCGAGCGATCGTTGTCGCCCCCAAGGCCCAAGAACTTCGGTTGCGCGAGCGTCCTCTCTCCTGACCAACGCCGTTCTGCCCTACGCTCCACGCTCCTCAGGTGATAGCGGTGTCGCTTGCGCCAGTGTTCCCCAGTGGCCCGAGCGAGACGTCGAGCGTCGCTGCTGGAAGCTCAGAGGTGGCTAGCCGAACGAGACCGCTGCGAGCATCTTTTCGGCGTACGGCAGGAAGGTCGGGTAGATCTTGGTTGGCGGGAACTTCTTCTGTTCGGGGTAGGACGACTCCACGTAGATGACGACGGTCTTGCCGTGGGCGCTGAGCACGATGATTCGGAAGAGCTGACCCTTGATGGCTGCCTTGACGTCCAGCGTTTCGCGGGGGTCGATTTTCGCGTCGCCGCAGAAGCCGCAGTGGTGGTTGGGGAGGAAGGGGGCGAACGAAACCACGGCCGGACACGCGTGACCGCCAGGGCACGTGCCGCTGAGGTCGCTCCCGGTGATCGTCGCGTCGAACATGCTCCCCCGAAGACCGCCAACCCGCGTTGTCTTGGTCAGACCGAAACTCACGTGCGGAGTGGCTCTCAGGTTCGCGAGCGTCTTTGCGACGGACGGCGTAGCAACTTTCGCGCTCTCGAGTGTGATGTAACCGTCGCCGGTGAGTGGGCTCGTACCTGGAACGTGTAGGTGGTTCAACTGGATGAAGCGGTAGTTTCCGCTTTCGAGCTGGTCGCCTCCCCAAAGGGTGTCGGGCGGCCGAACCTTCACGCTGACGGCAAACCTGCTCGCCGCGTAGCTCGTCCCGTGCTGAAGCGGCTTCGTGTCGCTCTGGCCGATGCCTTCGTGCGGGTCGCCCGCGTCGTTGAGGTCAGGCGTTCCCGCGGCGCTAGCCATCCCCGCCGCCAAGAAAGCGACTAGGGCGACAACCGCTGAGTGCCTGCGCACGACCCTCTTCATGCAGGCCATCCTTGAGTGCTTGCCTAACCTGGCGACTCTCGCACGGCGCGCTCAGAGCGGTCAAGAGAATCGGCGGATCCTGACGAAGCGTGCGTCGCCTACGCGAGCGTGCTGTCACCCGACGTTATGCCTCTTTGATCCGTCCTGCCCAGCGCGGCAGGCCCTCCGAGCGATGTCAGTGGGCGGCAAGATCAGCTGTAGCGACCGCGTGTCCATCAGCGCGAGGCAGCCGCTAGAGGCTTGATGTGAAACTCGATGGTGTTAGCCTCGTCCACCTTCGATCAAGGGAGGATCCTGGTGCAGTACCTCATCGCTGGTCAGCACCCACCCGACCTATGCCCGTCAGCCAATGAGACGGTTAGGAAACTCTCGCAGGAGGGTGCCGGTCAGATACCCGAGCTGGCCGCGAAGTTGGGCGTCAAACTCCTGGCGACATACGTCCCCATGAACAACCACATGGTCTTTGTCGCCGTCGAGGCTGACGACATGAGCACGGTGCGCGAGTTTGCCTTCCAAGCCAGGCTCGGCCAATGGAACACGGTAGAGATCTACCAGACCTCGACCTTGGAGGAGGCACTCACGAAGGTCAACGAGTTGCCAACGATCTACTAGACGATCTGATTGCGAGTTTCGACGGCGGTCTCGCGTAGTCGCGCGCTCGTACGGCGTCAGCGCCGCTCTACCGGCCTCTATTTCACATCAAGCCTCTAGGGCAGCTCGCACGGTGCTCGCGTGCCAGCGCGCGCCAGGTTTCTGAGCTGTCGGCACGTGCTGCTCGTTCAATGAGTCGGCGATCGCCTGCAGCGTCAGGCCGCGGGCGCGCATCGCCCGGATCTGCCGTCGGACGCTTGATGGCATCGTCCGCGGGCGGCCGAGTTTCACGCCCGCGCGCTTCTTCGCCGCTAGCGCCTCACGGGTCCGCTCGCCGATCAGCCGCCGCTCGAACTGCGCGAACGTTGCGAGCACGTGCGCCATGGCCTCACCCGCCGGCGTCGTCGTATCGACCGTGCAGTCCAAGGCGACGAGCGCCCAGCCCTGCTTCTGCGCCTTTGCCATAACCGCCGCGAAGTCGAGCATCGACCGCGACAGCCGGTCGAGCTTCGCGACGACGAGACCGTCCGCGCGCGTGCGCTCCAGCTGCTCGAGCGCGACGCGGATTCCGGGCCGGCGCAGGTCCTTCGCGGAGTAGCCGGCGCGGCGGCCAGGATTCCTATCGACGCGTGTGCTCGGCGGGGCTGCGCTGCCGCCGCTCGACTGGCTCGACTCGCGCTGCGACCGTCCTGAGTGCCACCCGCGCGGCGCGGGACAGCACGACGAAGGCCCCCTGCCCCGTCCGTCGCGGTGGGCCGGCCCGAGATCAAGTTGATTACGCCGGGAACCACGTGACGGCCGCGGCTGGCGGGCCGAGAGTTTCCCTCTGCGCGTGAGACACTCGCGCGGGGTATGGAACGTCCGCTCACCGGTGGCTGTAACTGCGGCGCCGTTCGCTACGAGGTGACGGAGTCGCTCGTCCGCGCGAGCTATTGCCACTGCCGGCGCTGCCAGCGCCGTACTGGTACGGCAGCGTCGGCCTCGGCGCACCCGGCTCCGGGCACGTTCAGGATCGTCGCGGGCGAGGAGCAGCTGCGGATGTGGCAGCCGCCCGACGGCGGCGAGAAGTGGTTCTGTGGCGTCTGCGGATCGTCGATCTTCGGCCGCAATCCGAGCCACCCCGAATCCGTGGGCATCCGGATGGGGACGTTCGACGAGGACCCGGGCATTCGCCCGACCGTGCGGCAGTTCGTCGCCTATGCGGCGGCATGGGAGCCGCTGCCGGACGACGACCTGCCGAGGTTCGCCGAGAGCCGCCATGCTCCGGGGGCCCGTCCGATCTGATCACCGGCGACATCGGCGCGTGGCCCGCGAAGACCCACCTCGGGCGTGTCACCGCGACCGCCTCGTAACACTGGCCTACCCCACCCCCGCGAACCCGGCTCGCAGCGCCGGGACTCCTACCGGCGCTGCGGCACGGGTGCGAGTCTACGACCGCTTCGCGCCGAGATCCCGGGACAGCACCGGGACAGCACCGCATCGCAGAAACAGCCCGAATCGCACGCGCTACATGGCTTGATCATGCGGTTCGGCTTGGTTTGCGTCCGTCTTGATGCCCCCAGCGGGATTCGAACCCGCGCTACGGCCTTGAAAGGGCCGCGACCTGGGCCACTAGTCGATGGGGGCCTGACGACCAGCTTACTTTCGGGGCGGGTTATAGGAATCGACCGAACCCGGACACCGGTGGTGGCGTTGATGGTGCCCCCGGGTGGCGGATAGCGGGGTTTCGCCTTTTGAGGGCGGGAGGCGGCCCCGACTCGTCAGTCCGCCCCTTATCGATCTCGCCACTCGTCTTCGTCGGGTTCATATAGGAAGCGATTACGACTCCTGCGTTTCACGAGATTTTCTGCGCCACACGGCCGGAGCAATCCCTGTCGAGATCAGGGTCATTTGCCGTCCCCAGGCGACGTCCTCCGAGAACGAGTTGATCTTCGACGCGATCTCGTCGTCATCGGCATCATCCAGGCGTCGCAGCCATGCACGAAAAGCGGGGCGCCTCTCGGCACCCCGCTGACGTGCCTCCCGGAACCTCGTTACGGCTGCGTGGTGTTGTTCTGCGCGTTCGCCTTCGCGGTCTGCGAGACGCACTTGCCGAAGGCGTTCGCCTTGTTGCGGTTCTTGCCGTACGTGTTCTTGAATGCGGCCGGGTCGCTCGCACGGTCGGCCTTACACTGCTTGACCGCGTCGAGGACGTTGGCGTCGGCGCTGTTGTTGGCCGCCTTCGCCTTCGACGAGACGCACTTGCCAAACGCGTCTTTCCCGTTCTTGCCGGTGCCGTAGAACTGGTCGAAGGTCTTGCCGCTGTGGTTGGCGGCGAACGTGGTGTCGGCCTGTTCCGCGCGGCAAGCCGAGACGGCGTTCGACTGCGACTTCGCGCGCTGGGTCGCCTTCTTCGCCACGCACTTCCCGAACGCGTTCGACTTGTCGGCGTTCGTGCCGTACAGCGCCTTGAACGCGTCGTGACCCATCGCCGTCTGCTCGGTGTTGCAGGCCTGCGCCGGGCTCGCGCCGTTCCCCGATCCGGGATCGGCTGCCAGGGCCGCAAACGGCGCCGCGAGAGCGACGACCGCGAGCGCAAACAGCATCCGTTTCATGTGAGGTCTCCTTGGTCGAATTGAACTCGTTGGAACCAGTATTTGGCCAGGTCGAGACGCGGGCATCCCTCGGGCGAAGAAGCCTTACAACCGCTTTACGGGATCCTTCAAAATGAGCGAGGGATTCCGAGATCTTTGGCGAGCGCCGAGAGCGTTCTCGCAGCGCGTTTCAAGCGCGAAGGCCGGTTCTCGGCAAGGCGAAGCGATCGCTCCAAGGAGCGCGTCTTTTCCGATGTCTTTCACGTGGATGAGGCCCCTTGAGGGCAGATGCTTTGCCTCATACCAATCCGCGCCGCCCGCGGCCCATGTCCGGCCACGCCAGCCTTAACTCGTCCGAGCACGGCGAATTCAGCCCGTCGTAGCGAAGGTTCGCGAAGGCTTCGATGAGATCCGCCAATGAATTCCCTCGCTGTCGTCAGTCACTCCCTCCCTCCCTTCTGAAGCTGGCCAGAAGGACAGGACGAGATGCCGGCCGGGCGTCCGAGTTCGGCGTCCGGGTTCGGCCGATTCCTATATCCCCTTACTTTCGCGGCTCCTCCTCGTCTCAAGCCGTATGTCCCACATGCCGACAACCCGTGGAACGAGGGAATCGTGACAGGAGCGACGAGACGGCGATGAGCGGATACGTGGCGGATTGGTCAGGCCTCGAAGAGGCCGAGCGGGTGTACTACTGGCGCCTCTGCCGGCTGCTCGACCTTGGTTACGGGATGCCGGAAGCCGAGGAGATCGCCTCGGCCGACGTTGACCTGCACGCGCTCGAGCGCCTCGTCGTCGTGGGTGGCTGCGCTCCCGACCTGGCAGCTCGGATCCTCAACTAATCAGCTCGGCGATCTCGGCCGCGCTGAACCCGGCCTCGGCCAGGACCTCCGCCGAGTGCTCGCCTGCGCGCGGCGGCGCCGAGCGATAGATCGGGCGCTCGCCGTCGAACGACACGGGCGGCCCGACGGTCACGTGCCCGCCGAGCTCCTGCAGGATCCCGAGCGCCGCCGTCTGCTCGTCGCGCGCGACCTCGGCGACGTCGCGCACCGCCGTCACCGGAACGCCGGCCCTGCGCAGGCGCTCGACCCAGTGCGCCGAAGGCTGCTCGGCGAGCCGTCCGGCGATCGGCGGCGTCAGGACATCGCGATTCTCCGATCGCAAGGCGTTGCTCGCGAATCGCGGATCCGCCGCGAGCTGCGGCAGGCCAAGCACGTCGCAGAGCGAGCGGAACAGACGGTCGTTCGCGGCCGCAATCATCAGCTCACCGTCGGCGGTCGCAAAGACGCCGTATGGCGCGATCAGCGGGAAGTCGTTGCCGTGCCGGCCGGTCGCGCGCCCGGTCGCGGCTGCTTCCGCCAGCTGGTACGGGACCAGCGCGAGCGCCGTCTCGTAGAGCGAGACGTCGAGTTCGGCGCCGCGGCCGGTCCGCTCCCGCTGCAGCAGGGCGGCGACGACGGCGAGCGCAGCCCAGGTCGCCGTGCCGAGGTCGACGAGCGAGGCGCCCGCGCGCACGCCCGGGCGGTCAGGCTCACCGGTCACGCTGATGATCCCGGCGGCCGCCTGGATCAGCGGGTCGTAGCCCGGCTCGTCGGCCAGCGGGCCGGTGGCTCCGTACGCGCGGATCGAGCAGTAGACGAGCCGATCGTTTCGCGACCGCACGGCGGCCGGCCCGAGTCCGAGCCGCTCTGCGGCGCCGGGGCGGAGGCTCTGGACGAAGACGTCCGCGCGCTCGACCAGGCGCAGCACCGCATTGCGTCCGGGCGACGTCTTCAGGTCGAGCGCGAGCGAGCGCTTCCCGGCGTTCGCAGCGAAGAACATCACGCTCGACCCGTCGTGGAACGGCGGCCCCCAGTCGCGCGCCTCGTCGCCTGCTCCCGGCCGCTCGACCTTGATCACGTCGGCCCCGAGCGCGGCGAGCAGCTGCGTGCAGTAGGGGCCGGCGAGCGAGCTGGTGAGATCGAGTACGCGGGTCCCGGTCAGGACGTCCATCAGACGGTCGGCTCGATGCGCATGCGCGCGAGTCTCGCCGATCACCCGCATCAGACGATGCGGTCTGCGGGGCGAGACGAGAGGAAGGGGGAATGACCAGCCGCCGATGGATGGCGCTCCTCTTCGCGCTCGGGTCGGCGTGCTTCCTCGTCGGGCCGTTCCCGGGCTACGCCCAGCTCGTCGGCGAGTCCGCCGACGCCGTGACCTTCTTCGTCGGGTCGATCCTGTTCACGGCGGGCGGGGCGTTCCAGAGCGCCCTCGCCTGGCCGGAGCGCCGATCGGCCGGCGGCGGGCGCGCGGCCTGGTGGGCGGCCATCGTCCAGTCGGCCGGCACGCTCTTCTTCAACGTCACCACCTACCAGGCGATGCACACCGCCCTCACGAGCACCGAGTACAACAAGCTTGTCTGGCGGCCGGACTGGCGCGGCTCGATCTGCTTCCTCATCTCGGGCGCGATCGCGTACGCAGCCTCGCCGCGCCGCCGGCACGGATTGGTGCCGGTACGAGACGGCGCAGGCTGGTGGCAGCCCGCGGTCAACCTGCTCGGGTGCGTCTTCTTCGGCATCTCGGCGATCGCCGGCTACGTCGTGCCCTCGACAGGCTCGATGATCGACCAGGCGGCGGCGAACTGGAACACCTCGCTCGGAGCCGCGTGCTTCCTCGCCTGCGCGCTCGACACGCTCCGAACCGGGCGGACGCCGAAGCTCCCGTTGCGCGAACGGCTGCGCGAGCTCGAGCATGAAGTCGAAAGCGACTTGGAGCGCGTCGGCTGACACCGGCCTCGGCTACGCTCGCGAGACGGCGTTGTGATGCCGCCCGGGCGGTTAGCTCAGTTGGGAGAGCACCTGCCTTACAAGCAGGGGGTCGCTGGTTCGAGCCCGGCACCGCCCATGACGGGAATAGCCTGTAAATAGGCGGCTTTGCGCCTAGCGGCTAGGCCCGTCCTGAGGGTCTCTCGAGAGCAGCGGGCAACGTTTGGGCAACATGCGAATCCGCCGAAGCGGTTCTAGCGGCCCGAATCACGTCCTCAGCTGTTGCCCGCTCGTTGCCGCGGAGTTCTTCGATCACATGTGTGTAGGTGCTCGAGAGCACCATCAGCGAGTGCCCTAGTTGGCCCGCGATCTCCGCGAGGTTCCGCTGCTCCGCTACGAGGAGCGAGGCGAAGCTATGACGAAGCGAGTAAGGCACCGCGTCGATGCCCACGGCGGTAGCGGCCTTGGTGTTAAACGCCGCCGCCGCCAGTTCCGGAGATGGCTGCTCTGACGACGCCGTACCGGCGGGCGTCGGGAAGACGAGCCGGTCCGTCGCCCGGCCGTCCTGACGCCAGTCGCCACTCAGCAAGGTCATTAGCAAGCGGGGGGAGGAGGTGCACCGTTCGGCTCTGTCGGTTCTTCGTGCTCTTGACGGCCCCGAGGGAGACAGCCTTGTCGACACGGATTGTCTGCTTGCCAAGGTCGCCCCACGTGAGCGCCAGAGCCTCCCCTGGACGCAGGCCGGCGTACGCTAGAGAACCGACACGGAGGGTCCGCATCCCGGATAGAGCCCTTCGCGAACATGTACGCCCAGGAGCTGCTCTACCTGCGTAGGGGAGAGGGCCTCGACTGGCCGCGTCCGTTCCGGCGCCCGGCTTCCGGACGAAGCGGGCGGGGTTGTGCTGGATGCGCCCCCACTCGGCGGCGCGCTCGAGCATGCCACGCAGAAGCGTCAGCGCCTTGCGCGTGGTCTCGACTGGCACGCCCTCCGCGAGCATCGCGGCGACGGTGCGTTGGATCTGCTCGGCGGTCAGTGCGCGTAGCTGGACGTCGCCGAGCCGCGGCCGGAGCTGGCTGTCGAGGAGCCATTTGTAGAGCTCGCGCGTCTTCGGCGTGAGCGTCGTCTCAGCGTGCGTGGCCCACCACTCGTCGGAGAACGCACGGAACGGCTGACGGCCGGCGTCGAGGGAGGCGAGCTCGCCCTGCCGCTTCGCCAACCGAACCTTCGCCTCGAAGGCCTCGGCATCTCTACGACCCGTGAACGTCTTGGACTTCTGCCGCCCCTGGCCGTCGCGCCAAGCCACGCGGTAGACGGGTCCCGTCTTACGTTGTCGTCTTTGAATCGACACTGCGCGCCTAGACGTCGTGGATGCTCGGGGCCACGACATTCTCGGCGATCCACGCCTCGATCGCTTCGCAACGGATGCGGATCTTGCCGCCGAGCTTGAAGGCCTCGATCTCGCCTCTTGTGATCAGCCGTTCGATCGTCTTGGCACTGAGCCCCACGTAGTCGCCAGCCTGTTGCTTGCTGAAGAACTCTGACTTCGTGAGGCAACGCTCCACGGTCGCTCCAGTTGGCTCGACCAGCTCGAGGCCGGCCGGGATCTGCCAGTCTGCGGCCTCGAGGCCGAGAGCGTGGTCGTGTTCTTGCCGAACGGATCATGTTCTCCTTTTTGTAGAGCATCGGCTTAGCAAGTGTCCAGCCCTGAGCGACGAAGTCGACGGTTGCGTGTGGCGCTGCGGCCGTGGTTTGGGGTTGCAGGAACTCGAACTCGAGGACTGCGTCGGGTACTTCGTTGCCCGCGTCACCACTCGCGACTCGGGTCACGCCGTTCGCGGATAACGAGAGGCTCGATGTGAAAGTCGAAGCGGCGGGACCTTCAGCGAGCGGTAGTTCGTAGTCCAGTCAACCGTGAGACCTCTGGCTCTCCTACTGAGCGTGCTCGCACTCACGGGCGCGGACCCGCACACCTTTCGCTCACAGGGAATCAGCGTCCGCTACCCGCCCGGCTGGTTCGCGACCGCACGGCGGCTCACGCCCGTGACCTCGCCGCCGCAGATCCTCGCCGTGGCCTCGTACCCTCTTCCACGCGGGAGCAGCGGAGCCGATGGGTGCCAGCCGAAGGAAGCCCTCGACCGGATGCCACCAACGGGTGCCTTCATCTTTGGCTGGGAGTACGGGCCTGACATATTCACGCGCGCCTTTCCGCCACGCCCGAGGCATTTCAGGCTGAAGAACTACGCGACTTACGAGTGCCTCGGGGCCAGCTACATGTTGCGATTCCGCCAAGCCGGGAGGTTCTTCCAGATCCACGTCGTCCTCGGGAAGCGGGCCAGCGGAGCTACGCGCGCCACGGTTCTCCGGATCCTGGACAGCTTCGCTGCGAAGCGGATCTAAACGGGCTTCGTTTCACATCAAGCCTCTAGGCGCCATAGCTGCGCCGATCCCGGCTCCAAGACGGCTCCGCCGAGCTGCCATCGACGTCTCCGGCGCACATCCTAGGCAAATGCCACCCCGGTCGGTGGTGCGCGTGCGCACGACGCGCGCCCTCGCGTACGCGCGCGTATTCGTAGTACCTACTACTACTTCCCTTTTCGTACATAGGACCATTCTCGCCGGCTCTTCGAGCTGGCTGCAAAGCCTCTGACATCCCAGGGTGCTCCGGTCTGCAGCCCTGAACGATCAGGACGGTTAACTAGGCTTCGCGGAGTGAGCGCGACGGTGACCCTCGACCCCTGGGGCAGCGGCGACCTGCCGCTGCTCGAGCGGCTGGGATGGTCGTGCCGGAATTCCAGGGCCGCGGTTTCGCGGTGGCGGCGACCGCGCAAGCGATCACCTCGCCAAGCGCAACGACGAGCACCGCTTCATGCACGCCTTCCCGAACGTCGACAACGCGCCGTCGAACGCGATCTGCCGCAAGCTCGGCTTCGAGCTGCTCGAGGAGTGCGAGTTCGAGTTTCCGAGGGGGGCACTTCATGACCTGCAACGACTGGCGCCTGGACGTGCGCCCCTAGATAAGGAGCTATCCGCTCAGGCGCCGGCCTCTCCAGTCGTCGACGGCATCTCGTCTCGGTTGGCGACTTGATCGGTTGTCGCCGCGCTGACGACTTGAGTGGAACCCGCCCGATGCCGCCACAGGCAGGCGATGGAGGATGGCCTCGACGACTAGGAGGCTGAGATCGCGTCGGGCAACGGCGGCTCCGCGCCCGGTAGCGTCGTAGCCATGTTGCGGTTTCAGGCCACTCTGCGGAGCGACAGGAGGCGCCGCGTTTACCTGCCGCTCCCCGGCGAGCCAGAGGTCAGACACCTGGCGGGGACCGTGGACGGAATGCGATATCGCGGCGCGGTCGAGTCGATCGAGGGTTCGCCGGCGCTCGTGCTCGGCCCCGCCTGGCGTCGAGGCTGCGGCCTGAAAGCCGGCGACCGCGTTCGTGTCGAGCTCGAGCCGGAGGGGCCGCAGCGGCAGGATCTCGCCCCCGATCTCGCCGCCGCGCTCGACGCGTCACCTGCGGCCGCCGCGTTCTGGGACGAGCTGGCGCAGTTTTACCGCAGGGCCTATCTGCGCTGGATCGACGCGACGAAGCGCAACCCGGCGCTGCGGGCGGAGCGGATCGCCGCCGTCGTCGCGCTGCTCGAGCGCGGAGTGAAGGCGCGACCCTGATGGACCGCCCACTGCTCGATCGCCCGCTTAGAACGGCGGCGCTACGACAGCTTGGGCGCGGCGACGCCTCGGCGCCGGGATTGACAGAGGCAACAGTCACATGACCATCCTCGACACGTAGTTAGGAGGAAGGCGACGGAACCACACATCGACGTGATCACACTTGCCGTCGGCGATCTCGACCGCTCGCTCGCCTTCTACCGCGACGGCCTCGGCCTCGAGACGACCGGCGTCGTGGCCACCGAGTTCGTCGACGAAGAGACCAACGCAGCTGGCGCGATCGTGATCTTCCGCCTCCGAGGCGGCCTCGTGCTCGCGCTCTACCCCCGCAGCGAACTCGCCAAGGACGCCGACATTCCCTTCGGACCACCGAAGACGGGCGAGTTCAGCATCGGACAACTCGTCGAGAACAGAGCCGAGGTCGATGCGTTGCTCGCCCAAGCCGAACAAGCCGGCGCGACTCTCACGGGGCGACCCCACGATCGCCCCTGGGGGATCTACTCCGGCTACTTCCGCGACCCCGACGGACACCTCTGGGAGATCATCTGGAACCCGCCGACCGAAAACACGAAGCAGTGACCGTCGCCGGCACACCGAATCGCGCAAGCCGCCCTTGAGCAGCGACGCGTCAAGTGCGGCGCGCAGGTACCGAGAACCGGTGGCGCGTCTGGCCGAAGGTGCCCTTTGGCGAACGCGAGCACCTTGGCGGGCTTCACCGAGAACACGAGGACCGCGCCGCTCCCACCCTCGTGCCGGAAGCCGCCGTCGTGGACCTCGTAGTGCCAGCGCCCGTCCCACTTCGTCGCCCACGTCTCTGCGAGACGTTCGAGGACGCTCTCGTCCGTCACCTGGACGGCCTCGCCCTCGACCACGACGTCGAGCCCTCGCTCCCACTCGTTGCAACCGGTCGTCAGGATCACGTTCTGGTTGGTTCTCAGGTTCACGGCCTTCTGCTCGTCGGGGCCGGTGGCGAAATAGATGGCGTCATCGAGCCAGACGGCGACGAGTGGCGTGACATGCGGTCGACCGTCGGCTCGGACGGTCGAGATCCAGAACAGCTCGGCGTCCTCGAGCGCGCGGCGAGTCTCTTCCCAGTCGGTCGCGACTGCGTCCTGGTCGCTGAATCGCGTGTCGAGCTCAGTCACTGGCTGCTTCATCAGCGTCTCCTTTCGATCCGGGGTCTCAAGCGCCCCCGCGGTCGCCTCATTGATGGCTAGGTGGTCTCTCCGTCTCTTCTGGCGGTGTGCTCGAGGATCGCTCGGGCGATGGTCTCCCAGTCGGCTCGATCGACGCCGTGGCCGGCTCCGTCCAGCGTCAGCAGCCTTGCGCCTGGGATTTCCTCGGCCAGCGCCTGCCCGTGCTCGAGCGGGAACATCGGGTCGGCGGTGCCGTGGATCACGAGCGTTGGCACCGCGATCGACGAGATCGGCTCGGACGGAACGTCGCCCTCCGGGATCATGGTGTGGTTCTGGGAGGCGGCGATGTCACGGGCGCGCTCGACGTCGCGGCCGACGAGCTCACGCCACGCCGCCTCGTCGAAGGGACGCACGCCCCCCGCAAGCATCCGCTCGTAGGCCGACCAGGTACTCGATCACCGACCCTCGGTCCGACCAATCCACCTCAGCTGAGGCAAGGAAGCCGCCGAAGCGCTCGGTCGCCGAGGGAAGGCTGCGTTCCCCGCGGGTCGCGGGAGACGTGCTGATGAGGACGAGCGACAGCACGCGGTCGGGAAAGCCGAGCGCGAGCAGCTGCGCGAACGCCCCACCCGCCGACACGCCGACCACGTGCGCGGCCACGAGCCCGTACGCGTCGAGGACACCGACGGCATCGGCCACGAGATCGGAGCCGGTGTACCGCGGACGCCCCGGCTCATAGGTGACCGAGCGGCCGGTGTCGCGGTGGTCGTAGCGGATCACGAACCGGCCGCCCTCGGCAAGCAGCCGGCAGAAACCCTCCTCCCACCAGAGCATCGACGCACCGATCCCCATGACCAGCAGAACCGGCGGATCGCCCGGGTCGCCGAACGGCTCCGTGCAGAGCTCGACGCCGTTCGCTTCGATCATCCGCTCAGCCACGTTCGCCTCCTCCCCTCGCTCCCTGACTTCCCGGTGACTCCCCGAAGTCGTTCACCTGGAACCGCGCAGGTGAGCTCCAGGCGCGGGTCACCTCGACTTCTGCCTGGCGATGCGGAATTCGAGGTCAGAGGAGAGCCGTCAGGACAGCCGTAGACAGACTGTTCCTCTCTTACAAGCAGGGGTCGCTGGTTCGAGCCCGGCACCGCTCATGGCTCTGAAAAGCCCCGCAGATGCGGCGCTACATCTCTGACTCAAAGACCTCGGGCCAACGCTGCTCGGCGACCATCGTCGCCTCCGCTAAGCACCTCGGCTGAAAGCGCCGCCCGACCCCGACGACAACAACATCGAGGCCGTTACGCGCTCTGTCCACGGCATCAGCCGGAGCTAAAGCTTGACGCGGACCACCGCGCGGCCGGTCAGCACCCAGGCCGAGCCGAAGCCAATAGCGACATCGGAGGCGGTCCCCGGGATTGCGATGGGGCGACCGAGCTTCCGACCCGTGCTCGGATCGAGCCGAACGAGCTCGCTCGGCTTGCTGACCGTCGCCCAGACGCTGCCGTTACCGACGGCGACGCCGGAGACGTAGCGAAGCTTCGTATGGGTCACGACTTTGCCCGTGTGCGGATCGACGCTGTTGACCGCGCCGGCGTAGCCGTCGCTGACCCAAGGGCGGAGCGGGCTCGCGGAGACCGACAGCAACGCCGTGCCAGCACGCACGGGCTTGCCGACGACGGCCGCGGTCTGCGGATCCACCCGGACGAGCTTGCCGGTATCAGCGCACGCCACCCAAAGCAGGCCACGCGCCAACGCGACATCCGAGGGTGCGCCGGCAACCTTGACTGTCGCGGTGATCGTCCGCCGACCAGGGTCGACCCGAAACAGGCGCCCAAACTCTGCGTGATCGCCGTTCGCGACCCACAGAGCGCCCCTGGCTACCGCTACGTCGGCGATGAGCGGGAATCCAATCGGCTGCCCATGCACACGTCCGTTCGAGCTGTCGACCGACCACAGCTGGCTGTGCACCGGAGCAGCGCCGTTCCCGCTGACGATCGGGTTGCGCGCCACCCAGAGGCGCCGCCCCGCGAAGGCCAGTGCGCCGAGGATCGGCCGTAGTTGCCGCTGGGGTCCGATCGCGTTCGTTTTCGGGTCGATGCGGCTGACGCTGCGAAACGTCGTCAGCCAGACACCGTCGCTCGAGACCACGATCGATCGCGGCGTGGTCGGAAGATGCACTGAAGCAACGACTCTCGGTCCGGCCCCGCCCGCCCCACGCGGTGACTTCAAGGAGTCTGCGACGATCAACACCGCGCGACGAGCGCCGGCACGAAACTCATCAGGTCACGGTGCCGCCGCATCCCACCCGCACTCATCGCTGGCTGACTGTCAACCAAGCGCCGCCGTCGCGAGGATGCGGTTCGCGAGGCCGCGGGCTCGCGGGTCCTGCTTGGAGCCGAAACGAACACTGGCCGAAACGGCGCGTCCGCGGAAGCGAACGCGCCAGCCGACGCGCCGACCGTGTTGTCCGGAGGGCAGTCGGAGTCGCTCTGCTCGCGGCCAGCTTCGGTAGGCGCCGACGTCCGGGAAGTCGCCGAGCGAGACGAGCACCTTTCCGGCCGGAACGTTCGGCGTGCCTTCATGCGTCGCCGCGCTGGCCCCAAAGCGAAAGTTGCCGACGAGCATGTACGCCGCCGGCTGTCCATACGAGGTTCCTGGCCCGATCGAGCTCGACCAGTTCGTCGGCACGCGGACGCTCAAGATCCCGTCCGACACCGTCCTCGAAGCGGACGTTCCGCTGGCTAGCGTGAGACAGGCAGCAATAACCGCGGGGGCGAGCATCCCAGAGTTCTACGTGGCGGCAGTCGCGTCAGGTCCACAAGTCGGGCGCTTGGCGAACCAGCTCTCGGTCGCGCTAGTGGACCACCTGCCAGACGCGGTAGCCGTTGGCGAACCGGAGGACCAAGGCCCGGTCCCCCCGGGATCTGCGTCCATGGGTGCGCGGGTTTGCGAGTAGACCTGGGCGAGGCGGCAGCGAAACGAGCGCGATACGGGGGACTCACCGAGCGGAGCGAAAACGTTGGCTGCCGACGAAGCGACGATCGACGAGCTGGTTTTTGCTGCGTCCTGCCTCGCCGCACTCACCGGCAATCGCTACCCGGAAGCGGCGCAGGCGCTCAGGGACATAACCGAAAAGGCATCTAGGCGGCGCAAGGGCCGAGGGGTGGCGTGAGGAGGCGGATCCGACTAAAAGAGTGACTCCGACCCCTGACGGTGCTGCGGGATCTGAAGGCCCCGCAATTTGCGAAATCTCCATTTTGTGAAGTCCCCGCAATTTGCGAAATCTCCATGTTTGAGAGCGGCGTTCGGCGACGCCGATCCGGGTAAGCCAGAAGGGAGGCGACAGGGAGATGACCATGCCTCAGACAACCCTGAACCCGTCGATAAAGCGTCGTCGAGCGCTTCTCGGGAAGGGAGGAGATCGTGGAAACAAACGAACAGCGCGCAGCATTTGATGAACCGTCGTTCCTTCATGCTCAAGGGAGCCGCGGTGGGCGCCGGAGCCGCCGGCGCCGGCCGTCTGCTCGCCGATCCGCCAGCAGCCTCAGCGCATGGCGGCCGCGGCCTCACCAAAGGAGACGTCGCCATTCTCCAGTTCCTGGCAGCCGCAGAGCTCCTCGAGGCCGATCTGTGGAAGCAGTACAACGAGCTCGGCGGGGTCCAAGACAGCGAGGTTGCCGGCGGGAGCGGGAATCCTGATTACACCGCCGCTCTTGCAGTGCTGGACGAGGACATGGACCAGTACATCCACGACAACGCCGACGACGAGCAGAGTCACGCGAACTTCATCAACGCCTTCTTGGAGGCGCACGGCGCAGACCCGATCAACCTGGACAAGTTCCGCACGCTGCCCAGCAGCAAAGCGACCGGCGCGGAGCAGATCGGGCGCCTCACGAACCTGATGCAGCTGACCATCGACACCAGCTACTGGACGCGCTACCGGAGTGACTCACAGAACCCCGACCTCGGCGACGCGCTGCCGCAAGCAGTCCCCGATCTTGCCGTCGGCCAGCACCCGGCCATTCCCCGTAGCGACGACGACCTCAGTCCACCCGACCACCTGCAAGCGATCGCCAACACCGCCGGCTTCCACTTCGGCTTCATCGAGCAGGGCGGCACGAGCCTCTACGCCTCACTCGCGCAACGAGTCACGAACGCCGATGCTCTGCGCATCCTGCTCAGCATCGGCCCGACCGAGACGATGCACTTCCAGACCTGGCAGGACAAGGCCGGAAATGCGCCGCCGCTGACCGATCCGATCACCGGGCTCACTTTCCCCGACCTCAACGCTGACGGCGAGTTGACCCAGACCAACCTGATCATGCCCGAGCCGACGGTCTTCTTCGACCGCAAGTTCCCGATCTGCTCGATCATCCGCCCAACCGAGACCGACGGCGCTGCCATAGGCGCGGTCCACGCCTTGGCGGCCGACGGGCTGTTCATCGGGCAATCGACAGAGTTCTTCGCGGCTGCGACAGCGCTGGCACAGGCCGCAGACGCAGCCCGTCGACTCGGGCCGTGAGCGACACAATGCGAGCGGCCAGGTCCCCTGCGGCCGGTGCGGGCTGAAGATCGCCGCCGGCGAGCCCTGGCATCTCGACCATCTGCGCCCGGACTTCTCGGTCCCGTCGCATCGGCGCTGCAACTGCGCGACGGCGACCCACCGCAAGGCTGGCCTGCGCGTGAGCCGCGAATGGCGAGCTATGCGTCGAACGGGACAGCGTAGGCGGTGCCAGTCGAGTCGAATCTCGATATTGCCTCGAACCCGTGAGCAAAGATCATGTCGCGCGGCCCCTCGCCGGAGACGGCGAACGCGATCGACACGTCACCGCTCTTCGCGTACTTGATCTCGTCCCTGTGAAGCACCGACCAAGTTCTCGGTCGCATTCAGGCGTACCGCAACTGCTCGAGGTCGCCTGAGCAGGCAGGATGGGAAGCGCCGCGGCGCTCGTCCCGCCGACCGGCCCAGAGACCGATCGCGCTCAGGACTACGCCATCGAGCAAGGACGGCGCATCATCACCTCCGGCTTGATTCATCCCGCCGCCTCGAGGACGTCGCTTGGCCCTTGCTCTGCCGAGCGGAGCAGCGTCAGGGCCGTCACCGGGAAGAGCACCACCGACAGGAGGCCGGCTGCGACAAGCGCCGCGTAGACGGCGGGGCGAAGAAGATCGAGTTGCACACCGATTTGGCCCGCAACGATCAGGATGCTGAGCGACGTTGCCTGCAACAGCGCGGCCGCGAGTGTCTGGGTACGTGTCGTCAGCGATCTGTAGACAAGCGCCGGCAGGCCGC
Source organism: uncultured Thermoleophilia bacterium (assembly GCA_963710465.1). GTDB lineage: Bacteria > Actinomycetota > Thermoleophilia > Gaiellales > Gaiellaceae > JACVRM01. Next base: position 92,420 of record CAVQAQ010000013.1, on the reverse strand, counting down.
GGGCAATGAGCAAGGCGGCCAGGAAGACCGGCACGCGCGCGAGATTCGTGGGGCTCGCAAACAGGGCGTTCAGCTCGAACCTGAACGCCGGTCGCGACGAAGAAGACCGGGACGAACACGCCGTAGCCCACCGCCTCGAGCTTCTGGCGGAACTCCGGGTGGGTCATCGTCTCGTCGCGGTCGACGAGCTTCACGATCGCGCCGGCGAGGAAGGCGCCCGAGAATCGCCTCGAGGCCGAGCCGGTCGGCAAGCACGGCAAAGAGAACGAGCAAGAGGAACGACGCGCGGATGCGAATCTCCGCTGTCGTGTCCTGTAGACGCTCGAGCGCCGCTGAGATCCGCATCGAGTGCTCGACGCCGAGCACGGCGACGCCGACCGCGAGGACGAACAGCGCGAACAGGCTGAGCAGAAGCAGCTTCACACCGATGCCGCCGGCCTCGCCCGAGAAGAAGAGCGAGAGCAAGACGATGCTCGCGATCTCGGCGATCGACGCCCCCGCGACGACCAGCTGTCCAAACGGCGTAGCGACCTGGCCTGCGTCCTTCAGGACCGGAATCACAATCCCCAGTGTGGTGGCGGACAGGGCGATGCCGATCAGAAGCGGCGACTTGACGAGCCCCCCTGCGTGCAGTCCAAGACCGATCAGCACTGCGAGCCCGAACGAGATCGCGTACCCGAGCGCGGTGAGGCGGAGGAGGCGACCTCGAAAGCGTTCGTACTCGACTTCGAGACCTGCAAGGAAGAGGAGAAACGCAAGCCCCAGCAGGCTCAGCACCTGGATCGGCGTGTCGATCGAAACCCAGCCCAATACCTCAGGTCCGATCACGATCCCGAGCACGATCTCGAGCACGATCGACGGTAACCGAATCCGGGGGAAGAGCCCGAGCGCGAGCGGTGCCGCCAGCGCCGCCGCTGCGACAACAGCTAATCCAGTGAACGAGACGTTCGTGAGTTAGGACTCAGTACTGCTGCGAGTAGCCCTCGGTCACCTCGCCTTTGTGGGCGGCGAAGGCAGCGAGTACCTCCCCTTTCTCCTTCTCCGGCACGTTGAAGTGGTCGAGCGATCGCCCAAGCTCAGCCACGAGTTCGTCGAAGATTGCGGGAGAGATTTCGAGCGCCCGATGGGCCTCCTCCAGGCCGAGATCAGCACTGCCCGGTTTCGTGGCTGCGTAGCCCTGGGGGCCTCCCGCAATGTCGCAGACCCAGAGAGTGCGCATGGAACTTCAGGCCTGGAAGCCTGCCCAGATCGTCGGTGCTCCATTCGTCTAGCTTGGGGTCCTTCGACCCCTGACCGGTGATCGGGTTGCGCACGACCGCGTCGCTGAAGTGGTCGACCACCGCCGCGATGGGGAATGAGCCACCGAGCCGTTCGTAAAGGCTCGCTTCCGTCATGTCTGCTACCTCCTGGACGGTTCAGCAGGAACCGTGCCATCGCGTGTTTGGGTGTTTTCCTTCCCTACCGGTTCGCCTCGTGTTCGAGCTATTTCGGTTCGTTCGAGCTGATCGGGATCGGCGGGGCCATCGGAGGGTCCGGGAAGTCGTAGAAGCGACCGGGGCTCGTGCCTTCTTGTCCCAAGCCGAAGCCGGCGCCGACCAGGGCGGCTTCGATATCACCGACGTTGTCAAAGACGAACTCCTCGAATCCGAGGTTGTTGGGCGGGCTTGCGCCGGCGAGCGTTTGCCCAAGCACGCGGTGCTCGGACTCGTCCCCGGCGGCCTCGGCCGCGTAGCGCGCGAACTTCGAGTCCCCCGCCTTCGCAAACGTCGTAACGCCGACCAGATACGTATTGACGAAGAGCGTCTCGCCCCCGGAGACTCCCTTGCCAACCGCGGTCAGGTCGAGCGCATCGTCCGCGCCGCCGAAGAAGCCGTCCGGAATCCAGAAGCGCTTCGTGCTCGGGTTGAAGTGTTGGCTGATGAAGTTCCAGTGGTCAAGCTCGGCTGCGTAGACGGCGTCGAAGGTGAGCGACACTTCGCTTGGGACTTCGGGATGCAGGCTCGTACGGCGCAGCAGCTCGTCCAGGATCGTGACCGTGAGCGCCTCGGTCGTGGACGTGAAGACGCCCCAGTCGTCGATCGAGCCGTCACCATTGCTCGGGCCGTGAGGCCTGTCATCTGCGAGCGCACTGGAGGCAAGGATGCCCGCGCTCGCCGCCGCGACTCCGGCGGCGCCCACCGCCGCGCGTTGAAGCAGCCGGCGCCGAGCGCCGGTTGGGGCCGAGGTGTCGCGCAGTACGCGATCGAGCACCTCGATGGAGGATGAGGGCGAATAACGGGACACTGCACAGCCTCCTTTCGACGAACAAACATCAACCAATCAAACGGCTACCCGGTTCGGGGTTGCATCTAACGTCACAATCAACTTGGCTCTCGTAAGTTCGCAAAGGGCCAGGGCAGGCAGGAAAACGGCTCTCTGTCAAAAGACCTCTGTTGTCGAGACAGCCAACAACATTATGGCTGTTCCTCGGAGGGCCCATGCGATGTGCTACGAACATATGTTCGTAGCTCCGCCGGCCCCCTCATCGAGCCTAGCGCTGGATCGATTGAATCCAGAGCAGCTTGCCGCGGTCACGCACGAAGGAGGACCGCTGCTCGCTTTGGCCGGTGCCGGGACTGCTCGTTGCCTCGGACGAGAGATCCCCGGTTCAACTCGGGTGGCGACCCGCCTAGCGCGCGAACTCGGCCACGTGGGATTAGCAATCCCCTGAATCTCGCTAGGGCCGTGGCCTGTACTCGCTCGAGCGTATTCGCGTAGCGGACCCTAGAGGTGCAGTTGTCTCTGACGACAACCACCGTGGGCAACATTTGGGCAACATCCGCCCGTCCCTTGCTGGCCTCCCGTGTCCACCTCGGTCCCCACGACTTCCGCTTTGCAATGCGGAATCCGAGGCCAGAGGACGACGCGCTGGGACAGCCGTAGACAGGCTGTTCCTCTCTTACAAGCAGGGGGTCGCTGGTTCGAGCCCGGCACCGCCCACTTCGTAGCGAGCGTGCAAACAAGGGGCATTCCTCGCGTTGACCACCCCGTGGGGACCAGCCAGAGTCGCTGCGGTGACCGCCTCGGTGCTGTCCACTCTCGACGAGTACGGCCGCCTCTACTCAGATCGCGATGTGGAGGGCGTGACCGATCTCTGCCTCTGGCCGTTCCTTGCGATCCGACGAGGAGAGGCAACCCATATGCCTGACCGAGCCACAGTGCGAGATCACTTCGCCAAGTTGATCGTCGCCTACAAGCTCAAGGGCGTCGTGGGCTGGAAGCCCGTCGAGGTCGACGCTCGCCAACTCGGCGAGCATTCCGTCTTCGCGACTGTGCATTGGAACGCCGTCAACGGGGAGGGCGAGGTGATCCGCAACACCTGGACGAGCTACCAATTGCTCGCCACTCCGGATGGGTGGCGCTTCCTCTCGTACACGAATCACTTCTAAGTCACGGCCCGAGCCGAAACGGCGGGTACTGGTCCGTGACCAGCCAGAACGCGTAGGCGCCGACCCGGTTGCCCCACCGCAGCACACCCTCGACGTAGTCGAACAGGCCTCGCGGGTAGCGGCCGGTGAAGAGAATCGCGAACCAGGCGATGATCACCGCCACGAGCGCGCCGATGAAGAGGAAGAACAGCACGATGTAGTGCGGGATCGCCAGGAGCCATTTGACCAGCGGGAGCCAGCGGTTCAGGCCCTCCTTCGCGTCCGGGTACGGCACATCGAGCTTGACTCCCTGCCGTTCGTCGGTCGACGGGTAACGGTCATCCATGAGCGCGAAGTACACGCCCACCCTGTTGCTGAAACGGGTCAGCTCTAGGTTCCAGACGTACCACCACTGCGGGTACTTCTGGCGGAAGAGAATCATGAGCAGGGGCCCGAGCACCAGGATCCCGCCGGCGCCGAGCGTCGTCCGAGCCGTGTTCTGGCCCTGGTTGTACGCCCCGGACGCCACGCCGCCGTCGACGGCGATGAACACGATCAGGATCGGGATCGCGACGAACAGCCGGAAGGCGCTCGTCAGGCGATTCAGCTTCCGGTCGGGATACTCGACCGAGAACTGCAGCGGGTAGGACGACTCCGCGTTGGTCGTGGCACTGCCTGACTCCATGACTGCTGAACCTCCTCGTCTCGGGGCCTAAGCGGCCCACGTCTACCTGACTGGTCCGACGAGATGTCAACACAGTCGCCGGGTCAATGCGTGCTTTCCCGCCTGCGCGCTCTCGACACGCTTCGAACCGGGCGGACGCCGAAGCTCCCGCTGCGCGAGCGACTGCGAGAGCTCGAGCATGAGGTCGCACGCGACGTCGAGCGGGTCGGGTGACACTCCCGGCGCGTGCGGCCAGAACGTAAGGTGGTGCGCGTGCTCCCGTGGCTCATACTCGGCGGCGTCGCCGTCGCCTTCCTCATCGTCGGCGGGGGCGCAATGAGCCGCAATCGCCGCGCCGAGCGTCCTGCGGGAGAGACCGAGGCTGAGCATGAGCGGACCGAGCACGAGTTCGAGGAGGCCGACCGCTACCAGGAGCAGTGGCGCAAGGACCACCCGGACAACGAGTCGATTCCCTGACGGGGATCGGGAGACGCTGAGCCGGTGGCGCGCCGCTAGCGCAGCGCGCCACCAGCGCGTGCGCCTAGTTCAGAGGAGCCGTCCGCACGACAATGAAGTCGTTGTAGTCAGGCAAGGCTAGATTCCGGCCCGTGCTGAATGGGAAGTTGTTGTCGTTGATCACGAGCAAGCGCTCCCTGTCAAGCGGCAGAACGTCCTCGATCGTGACATAGGGAAACGAGAACGTCTCGCCGAGGCCGATGTCGTTCGGCCGGCCGGGGAGCGAGACCCCGGCCGGATCTGCGATGTTCATCAGGTCGACCGCCAGCTTCTTGACGAGCGTCCCGTCGGCGTTCACTTCACGAAAATCGACCTCGTAGATGCGCTTCAACTGGGCGGAGACGCCTTTGGTTGTTGTCGCGCTCGATAACCACGAACCGGTGCTCATCGGCTTGGGTGAAGTCGCCGATCGAGACGGCGCCTGGGTCAAGCCTGTACCAGCGGAGCCGGCCGGTGTAGCTCTGAGTACGGAGGTTGAATTCGTAGATGCGGCGTAGCTGCGGGTCGTCTCCGGCGACGGCCTTCTCGAGCATGGGGTAGAGCGTCTTGCCGTCCTTTAGGCAGGCTTCCCCGACCACCCTGACTCCAGCTCCGCTGGTTCATCGACCAGGCACTCGCGATCTGGGCTGTGCGAGTAGCTGCTGGCGACCTGATGTACGGAACCGACCAGAGTTGCTGGGGCGAGTGGGTAGCAGGCGTCAACGTCCGGCCACTGAACTGCGCGGTCGCTACCAACTCCGACTCAGCGAAGCCCGAACCCTAATCGGCACGACCTGCAGCGCTTTCGCCGCTGCTGCGAGGCCAGCGGGCTGAGCGCGTCGGCCGCGTGTCCCAGGCTCGCAACAGGCTCCTCCGGACTGGAATCGCCATCTTCGCCGCCATTCCGAGGCCCGGCGGGAGCACCCAGATGCCCCAAAGCGGACACCGGAAATCGGCAAATCCGTCTTTGAAACTTTCGATATCTCTGTGTCCTGGGCCGAGATCGACTTCCCTCCCGTGCTCGAGCGCTGATTTGATTTGCTCGGCGATAACCAGTGATCCGAGTGAGAAGCCGGTTAAGTCGCCGCGGAACGTCGTTGTGTACCCGACGGCCCGCGTCGGCGAGACGAAGGAGATCGAGTAAGCCACGATCTCCCCGTCGATCCGTGCGACGTGAGTCGAGACACGACCGCGCGCGTCGAGACGGCTGATCACATCGGCCGCGATCGCATCGCTGAGGACAGTTTTCACGCCGTGACCTCGGGCTTCAAGCCTTGCCAGCTCGGGGACCGCAGCTGCGGTCCCGCCCTCGGGAAGTACCGAGAGCTCGGCGCGTGGGAGAGCCGTGAACTTCGCCCTGTTTCGTTTCAGCTTCCACCTCAGCTTCTGCGAGCGCGCACGAATGTAGTCGTTCCAAGCTTGACGCCGGATGAACAACTGGTCGCTGTGGTAGAGACGAACGACGCCGCGCTTTCCTGCTACTGCGTCTGCGAACACGCTCTCGACGAGGCGCAGCGAAATCGGAATCGTGCGTGGCGCCTGACGAATGGCTTCTGCAAGGTCGCCCGGCTTTGTGCCGGGACACGGGGCGAATTTGCTCCGCCCAAGGTGCCTCGCGAGGCCGTACCGCCGTCCGTTCGAGATCACCAGGCAGGCGAGCGGCCGGTCTGGCGTCCCGAGGAGGAGCAGGCGCTGGGCGTCAACCGCTGCCCGGGAGATCCACTCCCAAGTGGCCGCAGGCTCGCCGTTCCACGACTCCGCCTGCCTCGCGCGCCAGGCCGGTTCGACCAAGGGCAGGATCTCTTCCGGGCGTCCGATCTGAACGACTCGTCGGGCCGCGGCTAGTTGGTTACGCCGACGAGCGTAGGCAGTCCATTTCTCCGCAGGCACTGTCAGTCGCAAGCGCTGCGTCGAGCTCGGCGTCCCACCGAAGTCCATCCGAAGCTCGATGACCTCGGTCGCCAAGAGGAGGTCACACGGCTCCCGCGCCCACGCGGGCATGTCAATCGAATCGACGCGACAACGCCGACGCGCACGGACCGACCTTCAGGCGTGCAACCGCAAGTGCCATCCACCACTCGCAGTATGTGGTGATGTGGCAAGAAGTGTTGATGCTGCTCGTAAAGCGTTTGGCCGCCACGTGCGGGCAGACGCTCGGTCACGTTCGCGGCATACCCACTGAGCATCGGTCGTGCTCAGCGGCGGCCGCCGGACGCGCCGCCGCGGTCGAGCTGGGCAGTCGGGGGGACACAGAGTCCCGGTTCGACATTCGGGTGCTCCGGTGAGGAACCTTGCTTTCATAGCAGGGCTTCTTGCCCGAATCACGCAAAACGAGTTCGCGCGTACGTGCTAGTGAACAGCGGGTTCTCGCGCGCGGCTAGCTGTCCTGCCCACGGACGTTGTGAATGCGGCTGATGTGAGGCTGACCCGGTTTCGTTGACACTTCGATGCTTGCGGCTTTGGGGCGCGGGAAGGAGTCGAGGTGTCGAAGACGAGACCGCCGTATCCGCCCGAGTTTCGTGCCGAGGCTGTTCGGCTGGCCCGCTCGAGCGGCTGCCGTTGCCGGAGCTTGCACGCGAGCTCGGCGTCTCGCCGCAGTCGTTGCGTAACTGGCTTGGCCAGGCGCAGATCGATGCGGGCGAACGTGAGGGGCTGAGCAGTGACGAGCGGGAGGAGTTGCGCCGGTTGCGGCGCGACAACGCGCGCCTGCGTGAGGAGCGCGAGATCGTGAAGAAGGCAGTGAAGAAGGCAGCGACTTTCTTCGCGCGGGAGACCGATCAACGGCCATGACCTGAGGGCCGGTTAACTCCCTCTCAGCCGTTCACAACCTGTGTGGGCAGATCAGCTAGCCGACAAAATCCCTCGATCGAGGGTGTGATGCTTCTGGTACCGAGCGATGAGGGCAGGGACTGGTTCGAAAAGCCGCCGACTCCGAGATCGGTCCGGAACCGCTCCTCCGGCGTAACCGCTAGCTTGGGTCGTCCGCCCCGATGAACAACACGCCCTCGTACGATTGGACGCAAGGCCCGCGCTGGACGGTCGGCGAGCGCGGCTCGAAGCGACCCGCTCCTGCGGCGGGCGGTGGTGGGCTTCGTTGGTTCGTGGTCGTTGTGGTCGTCGCCGTTGCGGCGACGCTGTCGGTTCTCGCCTTCGCCGGCGTCTCCGCCAAGGGCGCGACGCTCTACCCGTGTGCCGGCGCGCCTGCCGACGCGCCGCAGACCATGTACCCCGAGAAGCGCTACTACCTGGAGACGCAGGCCTGGTGGACGCCGATGCCTGGCCACACGATGGCCGAGCCGTTCCAGGACCGCACGGGCCACGTTCACGTCAGCGCGTGTGTCCCGCTCTACCAGACGGTGTCCGGCGGCACGCTGCACCTCGACCTGAAGTGGCAGGAGCACATGATGCAGGGCGTCAACGGGCAGTACGCTCCGCTGCCGCTCAACTTCAACGTCGATATCGAAGGCGTCTTCAAGGGCCCGTATCTGCGGAACCTCAGGCTGTGGCCGGGCGTCCCGTGCACGACGATGCAGTGCGAGGGCTGGGTGAGTTTCGATTTCGACTACTCGCGGGCGCCGTCGGGCTGGGGCAACCTCAACCCCTTCATCCAGGACTACTTCACTGACTGCCCCGACACGCTGAACTGCCGCCAGCTGCGAACGCTGACCCACTGGCCCGTGAACTTCGTGACGAGCAACCCGCCGTCGACGTCGCCGAGCGTGCTTACGGCCGACGCGTACACCGGCGGGGAATCGTGGTTCACGGCGGACACCACCGGAAACGGGTCGAACTACGCGCGGGCAATGGTCGCCCGCTCCGAGATCGCGAAGCTCTGGAACAGCGATACGGGACAGCTCGTCCCCAAGTCGGGCATCTTCCACATCACGATCCAGGGCGAGAAGGGCGGAAGCCGCGCCCTGATCGACCCGAAGCTGCACAACATGCCGCCCATTCTGGGAACGGTCGTCATGGACGACCCTCCGGCAACCGGGAACTGGGCTTACAAGAACTACGACCTCGCCATCGACACGACGAAGCTCACCGACGGCGTGCATCGTCTCTTCTTCCAGAACATCTTCAAACGCTCCTCGGGCGAGCAATCCGGCGTCGCCGTGCTCCCCTTCCTCGTCGCGAACTCGACGCCCCCACCGCCGACCACGACCACGCCTACGACGACAACGACCACCCCACCGGGACCCTCCAACACCAAGACGACGCCCGGGCACCACGCGAAACCGAAACTGACGTGCGCCAAGCAACGCGCGACGCATCTCAAGCGCGTCAAGGCGCTGCGAGCGATGGTGGCGAAGCTCCAGAGACGCCTTGCCCATCAGCAGGTGAAAAACGACAGGCTTCGGCTTCGCCGCCGAATCGCGCGTGCGCGCAAGGAAATCGCCGCTAAGACTCGGTGCGCGTGAGCCCATTCATACTGCGACGACGACGCCCACGTTGGCGTCATGAACGCCCTGTCAGTGCCCGTGCCGGGCGCAGCGCAAGTGCGACGGCCGCTCCTGGCGTGTCAGGTTTCGTGTCAGGATCACCTGACCCACCCTGACCAATCGGGCTGAAGCTCCTTCGGACCAGCGCGCCCGACCAAGCCCTTTCGCCGTCGTTGACCAGTACGGACTGAGGCTCCAAGCGCCCTGACAAGCAAGGGGGTCGCTGGTTCGAGCCCGGCACCGCCATCGATCACCGTGCGTCCAGGCGCGCGACGAGGAGGACGTAGCCGAGGTCGAGCTCATCGAGCTCGCGGAGATACCCGTTCCGCGCGTCCCAGGCGCCGTCGGCCAGGTCGCGGGCGAGCAGGTCGATTCCTCGTGCAACCGAGCCGGCGTCGACGAGGTTGAACTGGGAGATGTTCCGGCGAATCCCTTCGTCCAGATACGCCTCCGGTCGCCCCCAGAACGCGCGTAGGAAACCGTCACGGCAGTCGCGCGGAACCGGAACGGGCCGCCGTTCCAGCGGCCCGAGAACCTTCGAGATCTCGGCGATCGACGGCAGCCTGCCGATGGTCCAGGCGTCCAGCTCGGGCGCGTAGTCGCGCGGCAGCCAGAACCGTCCTGCGTACGCCTTGTCCCAGGTGAAGATGACGATCCGCTTCCGAGCGATGCGACGAAGCTCCGCGAGACCCTTCGGAGCGTCGGCCCAGTGGTGGAGCGTCGACACGGCCATCGCGGCGTCGACCGACTGGTCCTCGAGCGGCAGGGCCTCGGCGAGCCCTTCGACGACTCGTGCAGCGTCCGGGGCACGCTTCTCGATCATCGTTCTCGAAGGCTCGACCGCGATGACGTCGCGATCCGTCGGCTCGTAGGCTCCCGAGCCGGCGCCGACGTTGGCGACCGACTCGGCGCCATCGAGCGCCGCCCAGATCGCCGCCTCGATCCGCGGATCCGCGGATCGCGTGGTCGTGTACGTCGTACCGATCCGGTCGTACCGCGCCATCGCGGCAGTCTCGCAGCGGCCGCAACGGCTTCACAATCCTTCCGCTTTCGTTACAGCTGCCTAACACGGCGCTGGGTACCACAGGACCGTGATCAAGGCCCTTTTCGCCATCGCGACGGCCGCGCTGATCGTCTCGGTCCCGCCCGCCGCGGCCGCGACGCCGAGCGCGACGACCGGCCCCGTGACCGCCGTCGGCCCCTCGACCGCGACGGTGACCGGCTCCGTCAATCCGAACGGCGCCGCTACGACCTGGTTCGTCGAGTACGGCAAGACGACGAGCTACGGGTCGAAGACCGCCTCCACGAGCGCCGGCTCCGGTACCACCCCGGCCGCCGTCTCGGCCGGCCTCACCGGGCTCGCAGCCGGCACGACCTATCACTACCGCGTCGTTGCCACCAACACCTCGGGGACAGCGCGCGGCGGCGACGGGATCTTCAGCACCGCCTCGGTGCCGAGCGTCTCGACCGAGGCGGCGACCGGCATCACGCTCACCGGGGCCACACTCGCCGGCAGCGTGAACCCGAACGGCCGCGAGACGACCTGGTACTTCGAGTACGGCACGAGCACGAGCTACGGCACGAAGACGCCGGCGAAGAGCGCGGGCGCCGGCTCGGCGGCAGTTGCCGTCATCGTGCCGCTGACGGGCCTGGCGACGGGCCGCACCTTCCACTTCCGGCTCGTCGCGACGAGTGACGCCGGCACCGGCCGCGGCGCGGACAGGACGTTCTCGACCTCGGGCGCCCCGACGGTGGCGACCGGATCGGTGAGCTCGATCACGTTCACGTCGGCGAAGCTGACGGGCACGGTCAATCCGAACAGTGTCGCGACGAACTGGTACTTCGAGTACGGCACGAGCACGAGCTACGGCACCAAGACGGCGGCCAAGAGCGCCGGCTCGGGGACCAAGGCGGTGAGCGAGTCCGCCTCGATCAGCGGGCTGAAGGCCGGGACGACCTACCACTACCGGCTCGTCGCCTCGAGCGCGTCCGGGACGACGGCGGGCCGCGACCGTACTTTCAGCACGGCCGGCTCCCCGGTCGTGCGGACGGGCACGGCACAGGCGGTCGGGCCGTCGACGGCCCAGCCCACGGGGACAGTGGACGCGCGCGGGAGGCACACCACCTGGTACTTCGAGTACGGCGAGAGCACGTTCTACGGCGCGAAGACGCCGACGAAGAGCGGGGGGTCCGCGTTCGGCGCGAAGACCGTCACCGCGAGCATCTCGGGCCTCCGGCCCAGCATGACGTATCACTTCCGCGTCGTGGCGACGAACGACGCCGGGACGAGCCGCGGCGCGGACGTCACCTTCACGACCGCCGGCGTCACGATCGCTGCGACGACGCAGACCGCCGTCTACGGCAGCCCCGTGCTGCTCTCGGGCCTCGTGCCGGTCAAGAAGCAGGGCGAGGTCGTCACCGTCTACGCCCAGGAGTACGGCCAGGGCTCGCCGCGGCTGATCGCCACGGTCGCGACCAATGCCGTCGGCGCGTGGAGCTTCGCGGTGAAGCCCACCGTCATGACCTCGTACCAGGCGAGCTGGCTCACCGGCGTGAGCCAGCCCACCGTCGTCGGCGTCCGGCCCGCGATCTCGCTGAAACGCGTTGCGGCGACTCGGTTCTCGACCCGCGTCGTCGCCGCCCACGGGTTCGCCCGGCGGACGGTCAAGGTTCAGCGCGAGACGAAGGCCGGCACCTGGGTGACCCTGAAGCGGGTCCGGCTCGGAACGCGTTCGGCGGCGGTGTTCCGCCTTACGCTCCCGCGCGGCACTTCGCGGCTCCGCATCGCGATGAGCGTGAACCAGGCCGGCGCCGGCTACCTCGCCGGCTTCAGCCGGACGATCGTCGTCGCGCGGCGGTAGTCACTGACAGCGTCCCGCCGGCGTTGTCAGGTCTGGCGGCAATCCCTCGGACGAGCGATGGCGCCCGCCGGCATTCCGGCGACATCTACACCGTGCGCAGGTCATGGTTTCGCTTCTAGTGGGCTGCGCTCTCCGACAAGGTCGCCTCGCCGCCGGACGTTCCGTCCTGGGTCGGCGATCTTTCCGACGAAGAGTGCCCGTCCACTAGCTACCGGACGACGACCGTAACGCCAGCATGTTCGCCTGACCGAGCACGACGAGCCCGCGCTCGTCGGGGGTCTGCACGTTCGTGACGGAGAACCGGTAGGTCCCCGCCTTGCGGAAGACGAGCGTCTTGGACTGCCCGGTGTAGAGCCGCGGGTCGCCGAGCGCGACCTTCGGGCCCTTCACCTGTGCGACGTCGAAGTCCATGGGGCAGTCCGAGCGGATCACGACCCGTGCGCCGCGCGCAACCGTGACCTTCGCCGACGGGCCGCGGCCTTTCCAGACGTGGCAGTTCTGGACGACGTGCTGAATCGTCAGCCGCACCGTCTGCGCGGCCGTGGCGCCCGAGGGCGCGAGCAGCGCGGCGAGCACCGCCACGGCGGCGAGGCGCTTCACTGCACGACCTCCGGCTCGAGCACCGCGGCGCGGCGCGGCAGCCACCAGTTCCAGCGGCCCACGATCGCCATCGCGGCGGGGACGAGCAGCAGCCGGATGAGCGTCGCGTCGATCAGCACGGCGAGCGCGAGGCCGAGCCCGAACTGCTGCAGCGCCGGGACGCTCCCGACGGCGAAGCCGGCGAACGACACCGCCATGACCAGCGCCGCCGCCGTGATCAGCCCGCCCGTCCGCTCGAGACCGGCCGTGATCGCCGCGGCGTCGTCGGCGCCGGCGTCGTGCGCCTCGCGCATGCGCGAGACGAGGAACACCTCGTAGTCCATCGAGAGCCCGAACAGCGTTGCGAGCAGGAAGATCGGCACCCAGCCGTCGATGGCCTGGCCGAAGACCAGCACGAGCAGCCCGTAGCTCGCCGCCACGGCGAGCGCGTTCAGGAGCACGGCCTTGAGCGGCAGGAGCAGCGACCGGAACGCGAACGCGAGCACCGTGTATGTCAGGGTGAGCGCGCACAGCACGAGCCAGACGAATGACCCGTAAGCGCGGGCCAAGAAGTCGGCGCCCTGGGCGGCGGCGCCGCCGACGGCGGTGCCCGGGAGCTGCCGCAGCCGCTGCACGAGCGCCTGCGACTGAGGCGCGCCGAACTCGTGCCGGCCGACGACGAGGATCCGCTCCGTGCGCCCGTCCGCCGAGACGTACGGGCCACGCGCGACGACGTAGGCCTCGCGGTCGCGCGCGATCCGGTCGGCCGTGCGGGCCGCCGCGCGCCGCGCGACGACGACCTGCGTCGGCGTGAGCGCGCCGGGCCCGAACGCGTGCCGCATCTCGACGAGCCCACGCTGGGACTCCGTCGAGCCGGGGAGGCTGTCCAGCGAGCCGGGCGTCAGCCGCAGCGTCAGCGCCGGTGCGGCGGCCACGAGCAGGACGCCGACCACGGCAGCGGCGACCGTAATCCGCCGGCGCATCACCCCCCGCGCCACGCGCGCCCACGGCACGCGCGGCAGCGGCAGGTGGATGCCCTCGACGGCGCGCGGGCCGAGGAAGGAGAGCAGCACCGGCTGGAGCGTCAGCGCGCCGGCCATCGAGACGAGCGGGATGAGCAGCCCGCCGAGCCCGAGCGTGCGGATGAACGGCACCGGCACGGCGAGCAGCAGCGCGAGCCCGATCGCGACGGCGAGCCCGCTGAAGACGACGGCGCGGCCTGCGGTCGCCATCGTCCGGGCGATCGCCTCGTCGCGGGACCGTCCGCCGCGCAGCTCCTCCCGGTAGCGCGTGACGATCAGGAGCGAGTAGTCGACCGCCAGCCCGAGGCCGATCAGCTTCACGAGGTTCGCCGCGTATGGACTGATCACGAAGAAGCGCGCCGCGACGTCGAGGAGCAGCAGCGTCCCGCCGATCGTGAACGCTGCGAAGACGAAGGGGACGGCGAGCGCGAACGACAGCCCAAGCACGAACAGCAGCACGACGACGGCGATCGGCAGGGCAAGCGCCTCGCCGCGGTGCGCGTCGGCGGCCAGCGTCGGGTCGAGGTCGTGCTGGACGGCCGGCTCGCCCGTGACGAGCGCGCGCGGCCCCGGCTGGGCGGCGAGCACGCGCGCGCAGCCGCTCCGTCCAGCCCTTGGCATCGTGCAGCGAGAGCGAGGTGGCGAGCTCGCCGTACGAGACGCCGAAGCCGCTCCGGAAGGTGTCGAGCCGCCCGCCGGGCAGCGTGTGGGCCGCTGCGACGAGGCGCTGCTGCACTCCGGCCTGTGCCCGGCGGTCGTGCACGCGGAAGACGACGGCGAAGGTCCCCTCCGAGCGCACGCCGAAGTCGCGTGCGAGCAGCGACGCCGCCCGCGCGGACTCGGTGCCGCGCACCGCGTACGAAGTCTCGAGGTGGCCCGGGAGCCACGTGGACGCCGCCGCGCCGCCGGCGAGCACGACGAGCCACACCGCGAGAACGAGCCAGCGGAAGCGGACGAAGAACGGACGGGCCGCGGCGCCTGTCGGCATGCCGCGGCCCGTCATGTGCGTGCCCGATGCGGTGAAGAGCACCGGTTCACCTCTCGTGCCCGCACGTCTTTCCGGACCCCACTCCTACTTGACTACCTGGATGGCCATCCGGATCGCCGGCAGCTGGTAGCCCAGCGCCAGCCCGGGAACGTCCTGTGCGTAGGTCAGCACGGGAACCATCCCGTACGGGGTGTTCGAGTACGACGGCTGCTGCGTGTAGAGCAGCGGGTACATGTCGATCAGGTGCGTCCCCGGCTCGCCGGTCGCGACGAGGTTGAGGACGACGTCGCCGTTCGAGTTGAAGCCGCAGCCGTAGCCGACGTAGCTGTTGTCGTAGTCGACCGCGATCGTGTTGTCGAGCTGCGTCCAGCCGACGCCCTTGAGGTGGATCGTGAACGGGTGGCCGGCCTTGACCTTGAGGGTCTTGCCGCCGCCGACGACGCTCCGCTTCACGAAGTAGGGCACCTGCGCCTTGGTCTGCACCGTTCTGCAGCACCTGGACGACGTGCCAGCCGCCGAGCCCGTCCGGGATCGTGACGTTGCTCGTCAGCGTCCCGTCCGGCGCCGCGGTGGCGGTGCCGAGCGGCACGGAGACGAACGTCCAGCAGGTGCCCGTGCAGTTGACGCGGTTGCCGACGACCGTCGACCAGACGAGGTTGACGGCCGCGCTCGGGGTCAGGCCCGAGGCGGTGACGTCGACCTTCGACAGCACCGTGCCCGCCGTAGAGCTGAGCTTCGCGGTCGCCGTCGTCGAGGCGGCGAGCCCGCTCGCGCTCATCGTCGTGCGCGCGTCGAGCGTCGGGGCCACATTGACGGGCCAGTCCATCCGCGTCGGCGGTGCGCCGGCGTCCTTCGTGACCGTGAACGGGAAGCGCCCGCCGACCGCCCACGGGATGGGCGACTGCGGGATGTTCAGGTAGTTGACGCTGATCGCGTCGGCGACGACGACCGTGTGCCGCCCGACCGGGCCCGAGGCGCGGAACTTGACCGTCGCCACGCCGCGCGTCCAGTTGGCCATGACCGCGCCGATGTACTTGTTGTCGTAGTAGGCGGAGGCGCCGCCCTCGTAGAGCGAGGCGCCGAGGCCCGTGTACGTGAGCGTGATCATCGTGCCCACGGGGCCGCGCTTCGGCGTCATCGTCGCGTGCCGGGCGATCAGGAAGCCGCCCTTGGCGAGCTGGGTGCCGTCGACGACCGCGTAGATGTCGTGGATGCCGCCGAAGTCCTTCGGCGCCTTCAGCTGGACGGAGAAGCTGCCGGTCGCGTTCGTGGTCGCGCTGCCGACGACGACGTTGATCTTGTCGGCCTTGCGGCCGAGGTAGTCGACGCTGTCGGGCCGGGCGTCCACGAGCCAGGTCACGTTCGCCGTGTTCCAGACGAGCGAGACGGTCTTGTTCGCCGGCAGCCCCGTCCCGGAGACCGTGTACTTCGTCCCCGGGAGGCCGATGTCCGGCTTCGTGGTCAGCGTGCCCAGGGTCGCCGCCGTCTTGAAGGCGGGCGAGAGCGGGCCGGGCAGCGCCGCGACGCCGGGGATGGCCGGCGGCGTCAGCGCCTTGACGTCGGCGGACGCGCTGCCTGTGAGCAGCACGGCGCCGGTGACCGCGATCGCAGCGGTGACCGCGACCCGGCTGATCCGGTGTGTGAGTGAGTGGGTGCTCATTTGGGTGCTCGCTTTCCAGCCGCCGTGACGGCTACGGGATGATCGTGATCGCGTAGGGGAAGGTCGCGGTCGCGCCGGAAAGGGTCTTGAACGTGACCAGCACGGCGATGCTGCCGAGCGGGTACGTGGCCGGGATCTGCCACTGGTTCGACCAGAACGAGACCTTGGCGCCGGTTGCGCCGTGCGACCCCCAGTTCAGGACGGTGTCCGGAATGCCCGGAACGGTGAAGTGGGCATCCACGACGTTGTCCATCGAGAGGACTGCACCGTCGGTGAACTCGAAGCCCCAGGCGCGGAGCACGAACTGCTCACCACGCTTGTAGACGTTCGTCTGCGTGCAGCCGACCGGCCGCTTCGCTGCGCCTGCGGGACTCGTCCCGTTGACGCTGTCGACGTAGAGACCGAGCGGTGCGCTCGCCAGTGCGTTCGGCGACGCGCTCTGCGGCGGCCCGTCGGCCGGCGAGGCCTGCGGCGTGGTCGTGACCGTCAGTTGCGAGCTCGCGACCGGAGTCTGCAGGAATGACCCGCGCTTCGGCGACTGCTTCGGCCGCACCAGCGCGCGGAACTTGACCGTCCCGAGCGCGTAGTTCGCCGGAACCGTCCAGCTCGCCGTCCACGGGTACAGCAGCGTGGCGCCGATGCCCGTCGGGGTGTACGCGAACTTCGCGTTCGCGACGCCCGGGATCTCGATGTAGAAGTACCGCTTCTCGGGCCCGGTCAGGAACTTCTTCGTCTTCGGGTCGAGCGCGTAGGCGCGGAAAATGACCGTGTCGCCGGGCTTGACCTGGGTGACGATCGCACCCGTCGTGTTGACGATCTGCACCGAGAGGAACAGGTCGCCGACCTTCGCGGCGGGGTACGGGGGGTCGGCGGCAGAGCCGACCGAGACGATCCCGAAGGCGGCGAGTGACACCGCCAGCAGGATGAGAATCCGTTTGCTCATTGTTCTCACTCCTCTGGTCGGCCCTAGTACTTCAGGGTCCCGGTGAGCTTCACCGTGAAGGCCCCGCTCGACCGGTTGTAGTGGCCGGTGTAATGCAGGCTGGCCTTCGCGGCCTTCCACTTGCCCGTGCCGCCCTTGACGTTCACGAACCCGGCGACGGAGATGTCGTCCTGGGCGTCCTGCGACGCGGCGCAACCGCGCGAGTTGACGACCGTGACCTTCATCTTCCCGCCGGTGCCCACGATGCTGCCGGGGCCGCCGAACGGGGCGCACGCCTGGTCGGACGTGGTGGCGGTGATGATGCCGCTGACCGTGCTCTTGCCGATCAGCGTCCCCTTGCCTGTGCCCTTCGTCGTCGCGATCACCGTCTGGCCGTTGACGTTCTCGGTGACGGTGCCGGCGTACGTCGCGGTGAACTTCGTCGTCTTCGCGGTTGCGGAGGCGGCGAGGACTGCGACCAGGGCGAGGCCGAGGATCAGCAGTGCTGGTGCTCGCAAGTGCCTCATGACGCTCCTTCCCTTCCTTTCATTGCCTTATCTGACGGTCGCATCCGGGCGAGCTACTGACGCCGGGACAGCCCCGGAAGCGTTCTCCGCGTAAAGCCGCAAGATCGGTGCGGTCGAGTTCGTGCGCTAATCCCCGCCCGTGCCCCTGCCGATGAGCTTTCGTATGAATCCGCACAGGACGCTGGTCCGGCGCAGGGTCCGCCAGCTACTGCCGTTCCTGTTCGCGCTGACGGTCGCCTTCGGCTTCCTCGCGCTTCCGCCCGAGCCCCACCGGACGACCGAGCTGCTGCTGGTGCTTGCGATCGGCGCGGGGGTGACGGCGGTCTCGATCGCCGCGCCGTGGCACCGGCTCCCGCGCGTCTGCCAGGTGCTGCCGGCGATGGCCTTCCTGCCGGTGATCATGATCCTCCGCGACATGGAGGGCGGCGCCAGCTCGGGCTACGCGGCGCTGCTCGTGCTGCCGGTGCTCTGGCTCGCGCTGTACAGCGGGGGCGCCGCGGTTGCGATCGCGGTGGCCGGCGTCGCCGCGGCGCTCGTCACGCCGATCATCCTCGCCGGCGACCCGCGCTACCCGTCCAGCGAGTGGCGCTGGACCGGGATCACCGTCACCGTGGTCGCCGTCACCGGCTACACGGTCCTGCGCCTCGTCGCGCGGAGCCGCCGGCTGGCGGCGCGCCTTGCCGAGCTGGCGGCGACTGACCCGCTGACGCTGCTCCCGAACCGGCGCAGCTGGGACGAGCAGCTTTCCCGGGAGCTCGCACGCGCACGGCGGAGCGGCAGCCCGCTCTCGGTGGCGCTCATCGACCTGGACGGGCTGAAGGCGGTCAACGACGAGTTCGGCCACCTCGCCGGCGACGCGCTGCTCCAGGACAGCGCGCGAGCGTGGCAGGCGCACACCCGGACGGAGGACTTCCTCGCCCGCTACGGCGGCGACGAGTTCGCGGTGCTGCTCCCGGGCTGCCCGCTTCCCGAGGCGGTGGTCGTCATCGACCGGATGCGCGCATCGACGCCCGGCACAACCTGCTCCTGCGGCGTGGCCGAGTGGGTGTCTGGCGAGCCGGAGCTCGACCTACTGCACCGGGCCGACAAGCGGCTCTATGCGGCCAAGCGTGCCGGCGGCGCCACCGTCGTCGCCGAGCTCGACCCGTTGCCGGTTCCTAGCTAAGGGGGTTTGCCGCGGCCACCGCCGCGCGGGCCTCGACCTCGTACGGGTTGGTCGCGTAGCGCGTCGTCATGTACGTCCAGCACATGTGCACCGGCCGGTGCTGGAACTGCCAGATGTGGCAGAGCTCGTGCGTGATCAGGTCGTCGGACGCCTCCTCCTGCTTCAGCAGGATCGTCCGGATCAGCGCGTAGCCGACATACCGGCGCATGAACGGCAGCCGGAACCAGAGCGGCAGCACGACCACGCGGACGTCGTCGCGGATCGGCTTCGGGTAGAGGCGCAGCGGCTCGAGGCGTGCGCGGGCGCGCGCGACGGCCGCCTCGTAGGCCATGTGCGTCAGGCAGCCGGGCTGAAGATCAGGATTCCGCTCGAGCCGTCGGAGCTGCGCTGCAGCTGGTAGCTGAAGAGCGACGGCAGCGTCAGCTGGTCGACGAGCTGGCCCTGGCCCTCCTGCGACAGCTCTCCGGCGGGCGGTTGTCCGGGGAGCGTCTGGGCGAGCGGCACCTTCGTGAAGGGCGAGTACTGGCTCTTGCGGAAGAACAGCGCGGTCGACGGGGCCGCCTGACTGGGCTTGGCGGTCGACGCCGGAGGCATGAACGCGACCACCGAATCGACGCCGCGCACGTAGTGGAAGGTGTACAGCGCGAGCTCAAGCGCCTCGCGGCGCAACAGTCGCGCGCGAGCCTGCGACGGCCGGCCCTCGCTGATTGCGCAGCGCGTGCCGCCGCCGCAGAGGATGTACATCATCCCGTTGTCGAGCGGGTACGTGCTGTATTGCTGCTCCCTCGGAAAGAGCGCCTGTTTGTCCACCGCGGCGGTCGAGATCGGCGGGTTCTCGGCTCCCGGGGAGCGCGGAATGACCGCCACGATCTGGCGGCCGCTCGCCAGGCGGTAGCGCGTCCCGACATGCTCGACGATCTGGTTCACCTCCGGTGTGCCGGACGCCGTCGGCGTCCACGACGACCACGGGACGGTGTTCGAGCCGTTGTTGCGGGTCAGGCCGACCGCCAGCGCGATGACGGTGATCGAAAGGACGAGGCCGAGCGCGGCGTAGGCGATGAGGAAGCGCCCGGCGTGCGGCGCGGACTCCCACTGCGGCGGCGCCCGGCGTACGAGCGAATCGTCCGCCGGCGGCGCGGGCGCCGCGAAGGTGGGCGTCGATTCCTTGCGGTTCAGATCTTCGGCCATGTCCGCTCCTCCAGGAGATCGACCTCGGGGATCTCGAGGTTGAGCGAGTCGAGCAGCTCGAGCACCTCGTCGCCGTGGATCTCCTTCCGCGTCACGAGTACGTCCGCCACCCGCTCGACGCCGGCGCGGTTGTGGTCGACGAGCGCGTACGCCTTCACGTACGCCTGCCCGAGCAGGATCGCGGCGGAGCGCTTCTTCTGCGGGTCGCTCAGCACACTCCCGATCGGGTTGTCGCCCATCGGGCCGCCACCACTCGTCCGGTTCAGGATCTGCTGCCCGATGCCCTCGAAGCGCTTCTCGATGCGCTGCTTCGCGTCCTCTGCGAACTCCCCGCGCGAGTAGCTGTTGCCGAGGTCGATCGGCTCCGGCCCCATCGCCGACGCCCCGACCATGAATGCCGCCATCGCCGTCGCGCTCTGCACGTCGCCGCCGACGCCCGTCGAGTTCTCGCCGTAGAAGACACGCTCGGCCGCCATCGCGCCGAGGCCCCACACGAGCTGGGCCATCTGCTCGCTCTGCCACGCGCTGAAGCGCTCCTCCTTCTGGAGGGCCTGGTGGTGCCCGAGCGCCTGGCCGCGGCGGCGGATCGAGATGCGCGTCGACTCGGCGCCCTTCATGTAAGCGTGGCTGGCGACCGCGTGGCCGGCCTCGTGGATCGCGACCGCCCGCGTCTCGTGCGGGACGTAGTCGATGTTGACGGCGGTGCCCGACTCGACGGTCGTCATCGCCTCGACGATGTCCTCGTAGTCGAAGCGCTCGCGCCCGTCGTGGTGCGCGTGGGTCAGCGCCATCGAACAAACCTGCTCAATCATGGCCGGCGAATAGCCGTTGGTGATGCTCGCCAGCTCGTCGCGGCGGCGTGGCTCGTCCAGCTCGGGCTCATGCGAGACCTTGTTGATGTAGAGGTCGAGGATGTCGAGCCGGTCCTTCTTCGTCGGCGTCCGGAACCAGATGTGACGGCCCATGCGACCCGGCCGGGTGAGCGCCGGGTCGAGCATCTCGATCGGCACGTTGCAGGCTCCGATGAAGTAGATCTGCTCGCTGCGCTGACGCGGCGGGCTGACCCGGAGGCTGTGCTTGCCGATGCGGCGCGGGACGATGTAGATCGCGTCCAGGAAGGTGTTGAAGCGGTTCGTGAACACCTTGCGCATGAACGGCGGGCTGCCGATCCCGTCCATCACGACGAGCAGTTGGTTGAGCGCGAGCTGGCCGCCGCCGCCGCCGAACATGCCCGGCATGACCTGGTTGACCGCGCCCCCAAGCCGGTGCACGATCGGCGGGTACGGCGAACGGGTTTCCGGCGCGCGCTGCGCGAACAGCCGCTCGCGCCACGCGCGCGTCTCGAGCACCATGTCGCCGCTCGGGTTGAGCGCGCCGTTGGGCCCGTAGAAGAGGTGGTCGTGGATCGAGCCGGCGGTCGACGCGCCCGCATAGCCGCCGCCGAGGCTGGAGCGGCGCATGCCGACCGCGTCGATCTCGTCGATGAAGACGATGCACTGGCCGCCCCACTTGCGGGCGAGCTTCTTCGCCTTCCACGCGAGGTAGCGGACGATCACGGCATCCATGCCGATGAACGTGTTGTGGGTGACGACGAAGTCGTCGGTCACGTAGAGCTCGTTCTCCGAGTCGAGCTTGATGCACTGCGCCTGCTTCCGGCCGACCTTCTCGATCGAGACCATCCGCCGCGACGGCTGCCAGGCGCGCGACCAGTTGTTGCGCTTTCGCGAGAGCCGGAACGGATTGCAGTCGGGGCCGAGGGCGACCTGGACATACCACGCGGGAGCGGCAGGTCGGTCGCCGTGGATGGGGTGGCGGTACGTCTCGCTGCCAGTCGCGTGCTTCGCGGCCGTGCCGCCGAGAGAACGGACGAGGAAGACGACGTCGTCTGCCAGGCTCGGCGAGCTGGTTCTGAAGATTGCCTCGCTCCGTTCGTCCTGCCGCGCGTAGCCGTCGGTGTCCATGAGCCCGCGGAGTACCTCGAGTCGCGTCTCGGAGCTCGCGTACTTGTAGGCGTCGGGGACGAACTTCGTCAGGGCTCCGTGGCCGTACACCCCGAGCGCCTTGAGTCTCTTCGTCAACTCGTTAGGTACGGGACCTCGCCTTCCCGCGGTCAGGTAGTACGCATCCCGCTTCCCGCCGTTCTCTTGCGCCCAGACACCGTCCGGGAGCCGCGCAGCGGCCGCCTCGACGATCTCGCTTTCCGCGGCGATGAGTGCCGGCGTCGCCATCGTCAGGCAGCCGTCACCGAGCAATACGCCGAGGAGATACGGGTCGAGCGGAAGCTCCTCTTCCTCGAACTCGAGGTTCTCGACGAGCGGGATGTACGGCCGGTTTTGGCGTGAGTCCTGCTCGAGCCTCTCCTTGATCGCACCGAGCGCCTCGACGCGCCACGACCTGCCCCGGTGGCGGCGGATCTGCCAGAGGTGGTCGAGGTCGCATTCCGTCGACGAGCCGTCGGAGAACGTCACCCGATAGATGTCGCGTTCTCCCTGCGGGAAGACGCCGATGACCCGCGCGGTCCCGCCTTCCGGATCGATGACCTCGTCGCCGATCTGGATCGCACCCATGGTCGTCCATCCGCGAGGCGTCAGGACCTTGGCGTCGAGCGGCTGCGCCTGCGCAAATCCCGAGCCCGGGATGGAGACGAACGGCGAGTTGAATCCGGTCGCGATCGCCTTCGACAGCATCGTCTTGCCGGTGCCGGGCGCGCCGAGCATGAGCAGCCCGCGCTCGCGCTTCCCGCCCGCGCTCTCGAAGGCCTCGCCCGACTGCCAGAGCGTGACGACGCGGCGGACCTCCTCCTTCGCCTCGGGCTGGCCGCGGACGTCCTGCAGCTTCACGCCCCAGTCCGCGTCGCCGGGCTCGAAGGCCTGGATCTGCGAGATCCCCATCATCGCCATCGGGCCGAAGAGGATCGCGAAGTTGATCAGCAGCAGGAACGGCAGCGTGATGACGAGCGGGATGATCTGGACGAGGGCGGTGCCGCCGATCGCGAGGTAGACGCCGTAGATGGCCAGTGCCACGAGGCTGAGCCAGACCGCGACCCGGAACTTGTGGGCCCAGTACCAGGCGCGGCGCCGGTTCATGACGTCCTCTTCGTGCAGCCCCGCGTCGTCGGTGCCGAACAGGCTCGGCCACGGGATGAAGCGGCGGAACAGCAGGTCCATCGCGCCGCGGAACGCCATGACGCCGATGAAGGTGGCGAGCAGCGACCAGCCGATGCCCCAGCCGATGCGCTCGTAGAACCAGACGAAGACGACCGGGCTGGTGAGCAGCGCGACCACCGTGGCCGCCTTCATCAGGCGGCGCCACTGCACGATCAACTCGCCCGATTGATCGCGCGAGGCGGTGCCGACCGGCTCAGCGACGGTCGTCATTTGTTCAGTGTAGATGCGGTCTACGACGGGTCAGGTCCTCTTTTAGACGTACGAAAGGGCCATTCGGTTTCCATCAGCTGCCTGCTGCAACCATTAGCCCATGCACGACCATGACCACGGCGAGCGCCTGGCCACCGACCGCCGCCGCCTCGGGATCGCACTCGCGCTGATCCTCGCCTTCATGGTCGTCGAGATCGTCGGCGGCCTGGTCGCGAACTCGCTGTCGCTGCTCGCGGACGCGGGGCACATGGTCACCGACGCGGCGAGCCTCGGGCTGGCGCTCGGCGCCACCTGGCTCGCGGCGACGCCGGCGACGCCGCAGCGCAGCTTCGGCCTGCGGCGCGCAGAGATCCTCGCCGCGCTTGCGAACGGCGTCGCGCTCGTGGCGATCTCGATCTGGATCATCATCGCCGCGATCGGCCGGCTGCACGACCCGCCCGACACGCTCGGCGGCTGGATGGTCGCGGTCGGCTTGATCGGCATCGGCGTCAACCTCGCCGCCGCGGCGGTGACCTGGGGCGGCCGCCAGGGCAGCCTGAACGTCCGGGCCGCGTTCCAGCACGTCCTCGCCGACCTGCTCGGCTCGGCCGGCGTCGTGATCGCGGGCGTGATCGTGCTCACAACCGGGTGGCGCTACGCGGACCCGATCGTCGCGATCGCGATCGCGGTGCTCATCCTCGCGAGCTCGTGGACGATCCTGCGCGACTCCGTCGCGGTGCTGCTCGAGACGACGCCGCGCGACATCGACGCCGAGGCGGTCGGCGCGGCGATGGTCGGGCACGCCGGCGTGCGTGAGGTCCACGACCTGCACATCTGGACGATCACGAGCGGCTTCCCCGCGCTGTCCGCGCACGTGCTCGTGGACCCAGGCGCCGACTGCCACGCCGTCCGCGAGGAGCTGGAGCACGTGCTCGCCGAGCGCTTCTCGCTGACCCACACGACGCTCCAGGTCGAGCACGCCGGCAGCCCCATGCGCCGGGTCGCGATCGGCGCGCCGTACCGCCGGCGCGGTCCGCTCGGCCGCTGACGTAGGCTGCCCCGCCTATGTCGTCGCTTCGCGGCAAGACCGCCGTCGTCACCGGCGCGTCCAGCGGGATGGGCGCCGCCACCGTCCGCCTGCTCACGAGCGAGGGCGTCACCGTCGTCGCCGGCGCGCGGCGGGTGGAGCGCCTGGCCGAGCTCGGCGATGCGGTCGTCGGGCTGCGCCTCGACGTGACGGACCCGGCGAGCAGCGAGCAGTTCGTATCCGAAGCCGTCGCCGCGACCGGCGGGATCGACATCCTCGTCAACAGCGCCGGCCTCGCCCTCGGCCGCGAGCCCTTCTGGGAGTCGACGGAGGAGGACGAGCACACGGTCCTCGAGACGAACGTTGCCGGGCTGCTGCGCATGACGCGGCTCTGCCTGCCGCACATTCGCGACGGCGGGCACATCGTCAACATCGGCTCCATCGCTGGGCGGCAGGCGTACGAGAACGCCGCCGTCTACATCACCTCCAAGTTCGCGGTGCGCGGGTTCACCTATGCCTTGCGAGAGGACTTACTCGGGCGGCCGATCCGGCTCACGACCGTCGACGGGGGCCTGGTCGAGACGGAGTTCTCGCGGGTGCGCTTCCGCGGCGACGCCGATCGCGCCGCGGCCGTGTACAAGGGCGTCGAGCCGCTGACCGCCGAGGACATGGCGGAATGCATCCTCTTCGCGCTCAGCCGACCGCAGCACGTGAACATCGACGAGCTCGTGGTGAAGGCCACCGCGCAGTCGAGCGGCGGCCGCATCTACCGCTCCGAGTAGCCATGGCTCTGACGATCCTCGAAGGGTCGACCTTCTGCATCTGCGACGAGCGCGGCGACCTCGACGGCCCCACGCACGGCCTCTACGCCAGCGACACGCGCTTCCTCTCACGCTTCGCGCTGCGCGTCAACGGCGAGGTGCCGCTGCTGCTCTCGTCCGGGAAGGTGGAGTACTTCTCGGCCGCCTTCTACCTGCGCAACCCGATCGCGGGCGGTCTCGAGCAGGACCAGCTCGCGGTGACGCGCGAGCGGTTCGTCGGCGACGGCATGCAGGAGCTGATCATGCTCCAGAACCTGTCCGGCCATCCGCTCGCCGTCGACGTCGAGCTCCAGACCGGCTGCGACTTCGCGGACATCTTCGCCGTGAAGCAGTACGACTTCGCGCTCGGCGATCCCGAGCGCGCGGCCCCGCTGCCGCCGCTCGTCCCGGTCGAGCATCCCACCCCCGACGAGCTCGTCCTCGCCGACCGCAACGGGAGCGAGGCGACCACGCAGCTCCACCTCTCGCGGCCCGGCGAGCTGGACGGCGGCACCGTGCGCTGGCACGTGGAGCTCGAGGCCCACGGCCGCTGGGAGGTGCGCGTCGACGTCGTCGTCTCGCTCGAGGGCATCCGCGTCGAGCCGGTCGCCGCCCGCCGGCGCTTCGGCGACGAGCTCGCCCGAGTGCGCGACTCGCTGGCGGCCTGGCAGTTGCGGGTGCCGAGCCTGCGCAGCTCCTGGGTCGACCTGGATCACTGCTTCTCGCAGTCGATCGCCGATCTCGCCTCTCTGCGCATCCGCGGGACGCGCGACGGCATGGCGCGCCTGCCCGCCGCCGGCATGCCGTGGTTCATGACCGTGTTCGGTCGGGACACGATCATCACGGGCCTCCAGACCCTCGTCTTCGGCACCGACCTCGCCCGCGGCGCGCTTGAGGCGCTCGCCGAGCTGCAGGCCACCGAGGACGATCCGTCGATCGACGCCGAGCCCGGCAAGATCGTCCACGAGGTGCGGCGCGGCAAGGCCGCGCTCAACTGGTTCACGGCCTACTACGGCACCAGCGACGCGACGCCGCTCTACCTGATCCTGCTCTCCGAGACCTGGCGGTGGACCGACGACGACGTGCTCGTCCGCAATCTGCGCGAGCCCGCACTGCGCGCACTCGAGTGGATCGACCGCTGGGGCGACCACGACGGCGACGGCTTCGTCGAGTACGAGCGCCGCGTGCCGACCGGGCTCGAGAACCAGTCGTGGAAGGATTCCTGGGACTCGCAGCGCTTCTCCGACGGCACGCTCGCCCGGACGCCGATCGCGCCGGTCGAGGTGCAGGGCTACGTCTACGACGCGAAGCTGCGCATGGCCGAGCTGGCGCGCGAGGTCTGGCGCGAGCGCGAGCTTGCGGAGCGCCTGGAGCGCGAGGCTGCAGAGCTGCAGGAGCGGTTCGACCAGGCGTTCTGGGTGCCGGCGCGCGGCGGCTACTACGCGCTCGCGCTGGACGGCGACAAGCGGCCGGTCGATTCGCTCTGCTCCAACATCGGCCACCTGCTCTGGAGCGGGATCGTCCCGCCGGCCCGCATCCCGGCGGTCGTCGACGCGCTGATGGGCGACGATCTCTGGTCAGGCTGGGGCATCCGCACCATGTCCAGCGCGGACGTCGGCTTCAACCCGATCTCGTACCACAATGGCTCCGTGTGGCCCCATGACAACTCCCTGGTCGCCGCCGGGCTGGCCCGCGCCGGGCGCCGCGAGGAGGCCCTGCGGATCGTGCGCCGGATCATCGGCGTCGGCCGCCAGTTCGAGTACCAGCTGCCCGAGGTCTTCGCCGGCTTCCGCCGCGCGGAGACCTCGTTCCCGATCTCCTACCCGACCGCCGCCCGCCCGCAGGCTTGGGCCGCCGGCACGCCGGTGCTCCTGCTCCAGACGCTGCTCGGCCTCGAGCCGGACCGGCGCCGCCAGGCGCTGGTCACGCGCGCGCAGGCCGACCTGCCGTCGTGGGCAGGCAGCCTGCGGCTGTCAGGCGTGCGGGCGTTCGACCGCCACTGGGACGTCGAGGTCCTGGACGGACGCGTCCGTATCGAGGAGGGCTGACCATGCGCATCGCCGTCATCTCACCGGTCTGGTTCCCGGTCCCGCCGCCGGGCTACGGCGGTATCGAGCTCGTCGTCTCGCTGATCGCCGACGGCCTGGTCGACGCGGGCCACGAGGTGACGCTCTTCGCGTCGGGCGACTCGCGCACGAAGGGGACGCTCGCGTTCGTGTACAAGACCGCCCCCAGCGCCGCAATCGGGACGACGGAGGTCGAGTTCCGGCACGCCTTCGCCTGCTACACGCGCGCAGACGAGTTCGACATCATCAACGACCACTCCGGCCCCTACACGTCGACACTCGCCGCCGCTGTCCCGACGCCCGTCGTGCATACGGTGCACGGGCCGCTCAACGGACGGCCGGGCGAGATCTACGCGCAGATCGCCATGATCGTGCCGCAGCTCGGGCTGATCTCCATCTCGGAGAACCAGCGTTCGCCGGAGCCCGACCTCCCATGGGTGGCGACCGTGCCGAACGCGATCGACCTCTCGCTCTATCCGGCGAAGCCTCACCGGGGCGACTACCTGCTCTTCCTCGGGCGCATGAGCGCGGACAAGGGCTGCCACCGCGCGATCGCGGTCGCCGTCGAACTCGGCCTGCCGCTCTTGATCGCCGGGAAGAAGCGCGACCCCGAGGAGCTCGAGTACTTCGCCGACTTCGTCGAGCCGCACCTCGGGCACCACGGCATCGAGTACCTCGGCGAGGTGCCGCACGGCCAGAAGGTCGAGCTGCTCCAGGACGCGCGCGCGACGCTCTTCCCGATCGAGTGGGAGGAGCCGTTCGGGCTGGTCATGATCGAGGCGATGGCCTGCGGCACCCCGGTGATCGCGACGCGCTACGGCGCGGTGCCGGAGGTGATCGAGGACGGCCGCTCGGGGATCATCGTCGACGACTACCGCGAGATGCCCGCGGCGCTCGAGCGAGCAGACGCTCTCGACCCGCTCGAGATCCGACGGTACGTCGAGTCGCGGTTCTCGCGCGAGCGCATGGTCGCCGACTACGTCGCGGCGTACGAGCGCCACCTCGGGCGCGCTTGATCCCGCTCCGGTCGGGCTACGACCGCGAGATCCTGCGGCTGGCCGCGCTCGCGCTGGGCTCGCTCGCCGCCGAGCCGCTCTACGTCCTGGCCGACACCGCGATCGTCGGCCATCTCGGCAGCTCGCAGCTCGCCGCGCTCGGCATCGCGGCGGTAGTGCTCTCGGCCGTGTTCGCGATCTTCAACTTCCTCACCTACGGGACGACCGCCCAGGTCGCGCGCGCGTCCGGGGCCGGCGAGGATGAGACCGCGCATGGGCTCGGTGTGCAGGCGCTCTGGCTCTCGCTCGGCTTCGGCGCCGGCCTGACGCTTCTCGTCGTCGCGCTCGCCGTCCCGATCGTCTCGCTGATGGGCGGCGAGGGGCAGACCGCCGACTACGCCGTCGAGTACCTGCGCATCGCGGCGCTCGGGCTGCCGTTCGCGTTCGTCGCGCGGGCGGGGGAGGGGTACCTGCGCGGACGCTCCAACCTGCGCACGCCGCTCATCATCTTCATCTCGGCGAACGTCCTGAACCTCGTGCTGGAGCTGCTGTTCGTCTACGGCTTCGACTGGGGGATCGCGGGGTCGGCCTGGGGGACGGTGCTCGCGCAGGCGGTCATGGGCGTCGCCTTCGTGGCCGCCATGGCGCCGAGCCTGCGCGGCCGGCTCGGCATCGACGGCCGGCTCATGCACCGGCTGCTGACGCTGGGGCGGCACATCTTCGTCCGGACGGCGTCGCTCTACGCCGCGTTCATCGTCGCCGGCGCGGCGGCGGCCCGCTTCGGCGATCCGTCACTCGCCGCGCACCAGATCGGCTCGCAGCTCTGGATCTTCCTCGCGCTGCTGCTCGATGCGGTCGCGATCGCCGGGCAGGTGATCGTGGGGCGGATGCTCGGCGGGGGCGACCGCGACGGCGCCTACGACGCGAGCGTGCGCATGGTCTGGATGTCCGTCGCCGTGGGGACGGTGTTCGCCATCTTGATGGTTGCACTCGTCACGGTGCTGCCGCGGCTCTTCACGAGTGACCCGGCGGTGATCGACCGGACCCAGGCGCTGTGGCCGATCTTCGCGCTCATGCAGCCGCTGAACGGCGCCGTCTTCGCGCTCGACGGCATCCTCATCGGCGCCGCCGACGGTCGCTACCTGGCGTGGTCGATGGTCGCCGCGAGCGCGGTGTCGTGCATCGTCGGGATCTCGGCGGTCGCCTTCGACTGGGGCATCGTCGGCGTCTGGGCGGCGCTGCTCGTCCTCATCCTCGTCCGGCTAGTGCTGATGGGCCACCGCTTCCTCGGGCGGCGCTGGCTCGTCACCGGCTGGGCCACGTAGCGCACCGTCGGTCCGGCGCAACGTGCGGACGTCTCGGACCGTGAACACGATCAAGGTCGCGACAACGTTCACGCAGCCGGCGAAGACGAGGGCGCCGCTGACGCCGAGCAGGGCGGAGAGCGGACCGGCCAGCGAGAGGCCGATAGGGATGCAGACGAACGAGCCGAGCGCGTCGTAGGACGAGACCCGCGAGAGGCGGTCGTGCGGGATCTGCTGCTGCAGCGCGGTGTCCCACATGACCTGGAATAGCTCGACGCCGATTCCGCTCAGCGCCGATGCCGCCACCAGCACCGCCACCGACGCTGGAACTGCCAGCAGAAAGCAGACCGGCGTCGCCGAGCAGGACCGCGAGGCTTCCCGCCAGGAGCAGGCGCGAGGGGCGCCAGCGCAGCACGATCAGGCCGCCGACCACGCTGCCCGCTGCGTAGCCCGCCACGATCAATCCCCACGCCGAGGCGCCGCCAAGATGCTCGTTCGCGACCACCGGCCCGAGCACGAGGTACGTCCCGCTCGTGAAGCGTTGATGAACATGAACTGGACGACGATCACCCACAGCCACGTGCGCGAACGGAACTCGCCCCAGCCCTCGCGGAGCTCGTGGAGGAAGCTCGAGGCCGCGTGGCGCGCCGCCACCGGCACCCGGACCTGGACCACGAACGCTGCGCTGACGAGGAACGTCGCCGCGTCGAACGCCAGCGCCCAGCCCGCGCCGACGCCGCCGACCACGAGCCCGGCGAGGCCGGCGCCGACGATCGACGTCGTGCTGTTGGCGCAGCCGAAGGAGGGCGTTCGCCTGCTGCAGCCGGCCGGGGCTGACGACGCTCGGTACGAGGCCGGTCGAGGCCGGGAAGAAGAACGCGTTCGCGATGCCGCGGACGACCTGCAGGACGATGAGCTGCCAGAGCTCGGCGCGGCCGCTGATCAGGAGCGCCGCGACCGTCCCCTGCGCCGCGAACATGACGAGGTCGGTCGACGACCATGACGAGGTTGCGGGGCAGGCGGTCGGCCCAGACGCCGCCGACCAGGATGAAGAAGACCTGGGGGATCCAGATGGCGGCGAGGACCACGCCGAGGTCCGTGGCCGAGCCGTTCAGGTTGTCGAGGACTGCGAATGCAAGCGCGACCGGGGCGAACGCGCTGCCGAGGAGCGATGCAGTGCGGCCGAAGAAGAGGAGGCGGAACGGGCGCTCGCGGAGCGCGCCGAGGCGGCTCACGCCGCGCGTTCGCGCCGCTTCTCCGCCCAGCGGCGCATCCCGAGGTACGAGTGCCAGAACGGGATCGCCTGCGCGTACGACGCGCGCTGCTCGGGCGGCAGCGGTGCCGACCTCGGCCTCGCGCTCCTCGATGAAGGCGTCCTGCTCGGCGCCTGCCTCGATCTCGGCCGACCAGCGCTCGATGCGCTCCCGGAGCTCGGCCAGATGGCGGCCGGGGTCATCGGCGACGCCGAAGTGCACGAGCGCAAGCCGCTGCGGTGCCCGCCGCTCGATCTCGTCCAGCGTCTCGAGCCACGTGTCTCGGTCGAACTCGGGCGGCGGCGCGGGCGGGAAGACGAACTCGCTCGGCTGGATGCGGACGCCGGCCGCGTCGCCTGCGTAGAGCATCCCCTCGGCGTCGAGGTAGCAGACGTGGTGTCGGGCA
Organism: uncultured Thermoleophilia bacterium; assembly: GCA_963710465.1. Lineage (GTDB taxonomy): Bacteria > Actinomycetota > Thermoleophilia > Gaiellales > Gaiellaceae > JACVRM01. The sequence continues at coordinate 61,296 of CAVQAQ010000013.1, read as the reverse complement.
TGGCCCGGCGACGGGAAGCAGTCGAGGCCGAGCACGCGATCGCCGACCACGCGGATGTTCGCCTCGGGGACGGGCGCGAGCTCGCCCCAGAGCTCGTCGAAGAGGTCGCCGTAGAGGCGGCGCGCGCTTTTCTCGAGCCGGGCCGGGTCGACGAGGTGCGGCGCGCCGATCGCCGAGACGTGGACGGTCAGGCCCGGATGCTCGCGGCACGAGGACGCCGGCGGCGCCCGCGTGGTCGAGGTGGATGTGCGAGAGCAGCAGGTGCCGGATGTCCGTGAGCTCGAGGCCGCGCTCGGCGAGGCGCTGCCTCAGCGTGTCGACGGTGCTGGACGGGCCGCTCTCGTAGAGCGCGGGCCCCTCCGGCGTGTCGAGCAGGTACGCGCCGATGACCCTCTCGCGGCCGAGGTGCAGCAGGTCGAGCGGGCCGGCCATGCGACGATCCTAGTGATGGTCGTTCGCGACGAGACCGGAGCCGACGAGGCGGTTGTCGAGGCCGGGAAGCTGCGGTTCAGCCGCTCTACGGGGCAGCCGGCGCGGGCGCCGTCGCCGGGAGGCCGCGTCGCACGAGCAGCGGCTTGACCGTCGGGAGTACGCGGAACCAGCCGCCGGGGGTCGTCCTCCCGTAGAGCGGCTGGCCGGGCCGCGTGTAGACCACGGGCTCCCCCTGCGGCGTAGGGGTAGAGCGTCTGGGTGATCGTCGCGGGCCGGCCGCCGGTCGGGACGCGGTACCGGACGGCATACCTGGGCCCGAGATCCCCGCGAGGACGCGCCGAGAGCATGGGGCTCGGCTGCTGGCCGAACGCCGCGGGGAAGAACCCGAGGCCGTCGACGAGGCGGCCGAACGCGCTGTCGGCGCCGGGCTCGCCGTATCCCTTGAAGACGATCGGATTTCTAAGCCCAGGGCCGGAGATCTCTGCGTGGCTCGGGCCTTTCGCGGAGGCGCTCGGCGCCGCCGCGAGCACGGCGAGGAGCACGATGATGGGTGTAAGTCGTCTCATGTGCGGTGTACACCGCACAGCGTTCCCGGGTTCCTACGTGGTGGCCGCAGGGGAGCGCACGAGGGCGGCGGCGAGGTCCTCGATCAGGTCGCCGGCCGACTCGATGCCGGCCGAGAGCCGGACGAGGTTCCGCGGCGCCGCGAACGGCGCGTCCGCGGTCGACGCGTGCGTCATGCGCGACGGGTGCTCGATGAGGCTCTCGACGCCGCCGAGGCTCTCGGCGAGCTTCCAGATCTTCGTGCGCGCGACGAGCGCGACCGCCTCCTCCTCGCTCTCGACGAGGAACGAGATCATCCCGCCGAAGTCGCGCATCTGCCGGCGCGCGATGTCGTGCCCGGGATGGCCGGGCAAGCCGGGGTAGAGGACGCTCTCGACCGCCTCGTGGCCGGTCAGGAACTCGGCGATCTGCCGGGCGTTCTCGCAGTGCTGGCGCATGCGGACGGCGAGCGTCTTGACGCCGCGCAGCACGAGCCAGGCGTCGAAGGGGCCGGGCACGGCGCCGAGCGACTTCTGCAGGAAGCGGAGGCGCTCGGCGATCGTCGGGTCGTTCGTGGCGGCGAAGCCGCCGATCACGTCCGAGTGCCCGCCGAGGTACTTCGTCGTCGAGTGGACGACGACGTCTGCGCCAAGGTCGAGCGGCTGCTGGAGGTACGGCGTGGCGAACGTGTTGTCGACCACGACGATCGCGCCCGCGGCGTGCGCAGCCTCGGCCGCCGCCCGGATGTCGACGATGTTCAGGAGCGGGTTCGTGGGCGACTCGAGCCAGACGATCCGCGTCTTCTCGTCGAGGTGCTCCGCCAGCGAGGCGTTGACGGTCTCGGACGAGAGGTACGTGAAGTCGTAGCCCTTCGGCTCGTAGACCTGGGAGAACATCCGGTAGACGCCGCCGTAGACGTCGTTGACGGAGACGACGCGCTCGCCCGGCGAGACCAGGTGCATCAGCGTGGTCGTGGCCCCGAGCCCGGACGAGAAGGCGACTCCGTGCTCCGCGTTCTCGAGCGCCGCGAGGCATTCCTGGAGCGCCGTGCGCGTCGGGTTGCCGGAGCGCGAGTAGTCGTAGCCCTTGTTGACGCCGACCTCCTCGTGGACGAACGTCGACGTCTGGTAGATCGGCGTGGTGATCGCACCGGTCGTCGGGTCCGGCGCCTGGCCGGCGTGGATCGCGCGCGTCTCGAAGTCCATTAGGTGAGTGTAGGGCGCTCTGCCCGTCAGACGTTCCCGAGCGTGATCAGCCCGGTTACGTCCTTTCCGCCGACCGGGTACGACAGGTCGTAATCGCCGGGATTTGAGATGTCGATGGCGACCTCGTACATCTTGCCCGGCGCGATCATGGGCGTCACGAGCGATCGCCCCTTGTGCTCGATGGTCACGGTGTGCGCGACCGTACCCTCGTTCTCGATCTGGAGCGTGTACGTCCCGGGGATCGAGAGCCGCGTGTACCTCGGCGAGACGAGGTGCTCGTCAATCGAGACGTGACCGTGAGCACCGGCTTTCCGCCAGTCGCGACCAGCGACTGCTTCTCGTTGCCGCCGCCGCAGCCGGCGAGACCAATGACCGCCACGCCGAGGAGTGCTGCCAGGACGCGCGCCATGTCGGCGCGGAACGCTAGCGGAGCGCCGGCTCGCGGCTGTGCGCGAGATACTCGAGCAGATCGGAGCGGGTCAGCATTCCGGCCGGCGTGCCGCCGCGCACGACGAGAACGGCAGGGCTGCCGTCGGCGAAGCGGGCGAAGACCTCGTCCACCGAGACCTGCGCGTCAACCGCGGCGAGCGGAGGCTGCATCGCCGAGGCCACGTCCGCGTTCAGCGTGTCCGGATTCTTGAAGACGCGGTCGAGCAGGCTGCGCTCCTGGAGCGACCCGACGTAGTCGGTGAGCGACTCGGCGGGCTCGTGGCGGACGACGGGCAGCTGCGAGATCGAGAAGCGCTGCATCAGCTCGATCGCGCGGCTGAGCTTCTCGTGCGATGCCACGGCGACGAGCTCGGGCACGTCCGGCTCCTCTCGGTGCTTGGCGGTGAGCACCTCCCCGGCGGACGGCACCGGCGCCTTCCGCTCCAGGAACCCGTACTCGAGCATCCAGTTGTCGTCGTAGAACTTGGACAGGTACGCGCGGCCGCCGTCGGCGAAGAGCGTGACGATGGTGCTGCCCGGGCCGAGCTTGCGCGCGGTCTCGACGGCGGCGTGCAGAGCCGTTCCGGCCGAGCCGCCGGAGAGGATGCCTTCTTCGCGGGCGAGGCGCCGCGCGGTCAGGAACGAGTCGCGGTCCGAGACGGTCACGTACTCGTCGACGAGCGACGGGTCGAAGGTCTGCGGCCAGAAGTCCTCGCCGATCCCCTCGACGAGGTACGGGTGCACCTGCGACGAGTAGATCGAGCCCTCCGGGTCGGCGCCGACGACGAGCACATCCGGCTTCTGCTCCTTCAGGAACCGCGCGATGCCGGACACGGTGCCCCCGGTGCCGAGCGCGATCACGAGCGCGTCGAGCTCGCCCCCCGTCTGCTCCCAGATCTCGGGGCCGGTCGTCTCGTAGTGCGACTGCGGGTTCGCCGGGTTCGAATACTGGTCGGGCTTGTACGCGCCGGGGATCTCCTCGGCGAGCCGCGACGAGACGTTGTAGTAGCTCTCCGGCGACTCGGGGTCGACGGCGGTCGGGCAGATCACGACCTCGGCGCCGAAGGCGCGTAGGAGCGAGATCTTCTCCTGGCTCATCTTGTCGGGCATCACGAAGATCATCCGGTAGCCCTTGATGGCGGCCGCCATCGCGAGCCCGACGCCCGTGTTGCCGGAGGTCGGCTCGACGATCGTCCCGCCCGGCTTGAGCGTTCCCTCCGCTTCAGCGCGTTCGATCATGCGCAGGCCGATGCGGTCCTTCACCGACCCGCCCGGGTTCATGAACTCGAGCTTCGCGAGGATGGTCGCGCCCGTGTCGATGCCGATCCGCTGCAGGCGGACGAGCGGCGTGTTGCCGATCAGATCCAGGACCGTCGGGTATTCGCGAGCCACGGTCGCAATGTAGGTCAATGACGGAAGTGCCGCCGCCCCGTCAGGACCATCACGGCGCCCGCATCTCGCACCGCCTCGACGACCTCGTCGTCGCGCTTCGAGCCGCCCGGCTGGATGATCGCAGTGATCCCGGCGTCGATCGCCAGCTGCGGCCCGTCGGCGAACGGGAAGAACGCGTCGGACGCCAGGACGGCGCCGTCGAGGTCGTGGTTGTGCTCGCGCGCCTTCATCAGCGCGATCCGCACCGAGTCGACACGGCTCGTCTGGCCGCCGCCGATGCCGATCGTCTGGAGATCCTTGGCGATCACGATCGCGTTCGAGGTGACGTGCTTGCACACGCGCCACGCGAACAGCAGATCCCCCCAGCACCCCTCGCTCGGCGAGCCGGCCACCGCCTCCATCGAGTCGCGGTCCTCCGTGTCGAGGTCGCGGTCCTCGACAAGCAGCCCGCCGGGGACGCGCTTGAACTCCTTCTCAGCGGGGTCGACGCGACGGCGCTCGCGGTCGAGCAGGATTCGCGTCGCCGGCTTCTCCGTCAGCGCCGTGAGCGCGCCGTGCTCGTAGCCGGGGGCGAGCAGGACGTCGATGAAGCGCGTTGCCAGCGCCTGCCCGAGCTCCGCGCCGACCGGCCGGTTGACACCGACGACCATGCCGAACGCCGATACGGGGTCGGCGGCGAGCGCCCGCTCGTAGGCGTCCTCGATCGTCGCCCCGACCGCGACGCCGCACGGGTTCGCGTGCTTCACGATCACGCATGCCGGCACGGCGAACTCGCGCAGCAGCATCCGGGTTGCCGACAGGTCGTAGAGGTTGATGAACGACAGCTGCCGACCGTGGAGCTGGCTCACGTTCGAGAGCAGGTGCGTCCGCGTATTGGCGTCCGCGTAGTAGGCCGCCCGCTGGTGCGGGTTCTCGCCGTACGCGAGCTCTTGCACCTTCACGTACGAGTGCGTCAGCCGCTCGGGGAACGGCTCACGGCCGGCGAACCAGTTCGCGATCGCGGCCTCGTACGCCGCCGTCGTCGCGAACGCCTCTGCCGCCAGTCGCCGCCGCGTCGCCGACGAGACCTCGCCCGTGTCACGCAGCTCCGCGAGCACCTCGTCGTACTGCGCGGGGCTCGACACCGGCGTGACGTAGAGGAAGTTCTTCGCCGCGGCGCGCAGCATCGACGGGCCGCCGATGTCGATCATCTCGACCGCCTCCTCCTCGCGTACGCCGAAGCGGCCGGCCACGTCCTGGAACGGGTAGAGGTTCACGCAGACGAGGTCGAACGGGCGGATGTCGTGCTCGTCGAGGGCGGAGAGGTCGCTCTCGTCGTCGCGCCGGGCCAGGATCGCCGCGTGAATGCGCGGGTGCAGCGTCTTGACGCGCCCGCCGAGCAGCTCCGGCACTTCGGTGAGCTCTTCCACCCGCGTGACTTCGAGCCCCGCCTCCTCGAGCGTCGCGGCGGTGCCACCGCTTGCGACGAGCTCGGCGCCGAGCTCGGCCAGGCCGCGCGCGAAGTCCTCGAGGCCGTCCTTGCGGTAGACCGACAGCAGCGCGCGCATCAGGCGATCAGCTCCCTGACGACCTCGGGGAGCAGGCGGTGCTCGACCTCCTGCACACGCGCGCGCAGCGTGTCGGGCGTGTCATCCGGAAGCACCGGCACCGGCTCAGCGCGGATGACCGCGCCCGTGTCGACGCCGCCGTCGACGTAGTGGACGGTCGCCGCCGTCTCCGGCACGCCGGCGTCGAGGACGTCCTCGATCGGGCGCGCGCCCGGGAACGCCGGCAGCGGCGCGGAGTGCGTGTTGACGATGCGGTCGGGAAAGCGGTCGAGGAACGCCGGCGTGAGCAGGTGCATGTAACCGGCGCAGACGACGAAGTCGACATCGTGCTGCTCGAGCCAGGCCGCCATCGCGGCGTCGCGAGCGGCGCGGTCGGAGTACTCGTCCAGCACGAATGCGCCCGTCGCGATGCCGGCCCGCTGAGCGCGCTCCAGCGCACGCACGCCGGCGTGGTTGGACGCGACGGCCGCGATCGGCAGTCCGGCGTCGATGAGCGCCTGCAGGTTCGTACCCTCGCCGCTCACGAGCACCCCGATCACACGATGCGACCGATGACGAGCTCGCCCGGCTGCGGCTCCGCGACGACCGCGCAGTAGCCGATGCCGAGATTGAACACGCGGCGCAGCTCCTCCTCGTCGACGTGCCGCGCGAGCCACTCGAAGACGGGCGGCCGCGGCCAGGCGCCCCAGTCGATCTCCGCCTCGAGGCCGCTCGGGACGACGCGCGAGAGGTTGCCCGGGATACCGCCGCCGGTGATGTGTGCCAGCGCCTTCGCGCGCGGCCCGAGCTCGCGTACCGAGTCGAGATAGAGCCGCGTCGGCGCGAGCAGGTCGTCGCCGTCGTACGGCTCGTCCTCCAGCACGCGCCGCGCGAGCGTGAACCCGTTCGCGTGCAGGCCGGCCGACGGGAAGCCGATCACGGTGTCGCCGGCCTCGACACGCGACCCGTCGACGAGCCGCTCGCGGTCGACGAGGCCGACGCACGTGCCCGCGAAGTCGAGCTCCCGGTCGCGGTAGACGCCTGGGAGCTCGGCGGTCTCCCCGCCGATCAAGGCGCACCCGGTCTCGCGGCACACCTCGGCCGCGCCCTCGACGAGCTCGGCGACCTGCTCGAGGTCGATGCGGTTCGCCGCCAGGTAGTCGAGCAGGAAGAGCGGGTCGGCGCCGGTCGTCGCTACGTCGTTGATGCAGTGCGCGGCGAGATCGCGCCCACAGTCGCGCAGGCGCCCGCGCTCGCGCGCGAGGATCAGCTTCGTGCCGACGCCGTCGGTGGACGCCACGAGCAGCTGCCGCTCGTTCAGCGGGTAGAGGCCGGCGAAGGTGCCGAAACCGCGCGCGCCGGTCGACTCCACCGCAGCGCGCAGCCGGTCGACGATCGCCTCCGCTGCCGCCAACGAGACCCCAGCCGCCTCGTACGTGTTCGACTCCACGTGAGCGGCGGAGTTTAGAGGGCGACCGGGACGCCTACACTCGCGCCGAAGTGTTAACACCGCTGGCCCACGCTGCCTGGACGGACTGGAGCCTTGCACCACTTCAGCTCGCTCCGATCGCAGGGCTGGCGGTCGCGTACGAGTGGCGCGCGCGCACGCTCGCCCGGCGCGGCCAGCCGGTGCCGGGCTGGCGGCATGCGCTCTTCTGGCTGTCGATCGTCCTGCTTCTCGTCGCACTCGTCACGCCGATCGACGCGTACGGCGAGGAAGACCTGTTCGCCGTCCACATGGTCCAGCACGTCCTGCTCGGCGACCTCGCGCCGCTCGCGTTCGTGGCCTCGCTGACGGGGCCGCTGCTCCGGCCGGTGCTCGCGCTACCCGTGATCGGGAAGCTGCGCGTCCTGGCGCACCCGCTGGTCGCGCTGCCGATCTGGGCGGTCAACCTCTACGTCTGGCACCTGCCCTACCTTTACGAGGCGGCGCTGCACCACGACTCGGTGCACGCCCTCGAGCACGGGCTCTTCTTCGGGTGCGGAGCGCTCATGTGGGCGCCGGTCGTCGAGGTGCTGCCCGGCCCGGCCTGGTTCGGGACGGCCGCCAAGCTCGGCTACATCGTCGCCGTGCGGCTGATCACCACGGTGCTCGGGAACGTCTTCCTCTGGTCGGGCAAGGCCTTCTACCCCTTCTACGCGGCGGGCGAGCGGGCGCACGGGGTCACGCCGCTGCAGGACCAGGGCTGGGCGGGCACGGTGATGATGCTCGAGGGCTCGTTCGTGACCCTCGCGGCGCTGGCCTGGCTGTTCCTGAAGCTGGCCGCGGAGGGCGAGCTCAAGCAGGAGCTGATCGAGCGCGGGATCGATCCCCAGGTGGCAAAGCGTGCCGTGCGCTACGGGCGCGGGGCGGAGCTCCGTCCGCCGCCTGCATAGGCAGGATTCGCGCCTGCCAGCCGGAAGTGACGCCTGTTGCGATCTTCCGGCGTGCACCACGTGGACCTCGTCGTCCGCTCGGTGGAGCGGAGCCTGCCGTTCTACCGCGACCTGCTCGGCCCGCTCGGCTGGCACGGGATCAGCGAGGTCGAGGGCGAGCGCGGAGAGACGATCTGGTACCTGAGCGGCCCCGGCACGTCGATCGGGATCCGTGCCGCGCAGCCGTCCCAGATCGGCCCCGGCTACGACCGCTACTCGGTCGGGCTGCACCACGTGGCGTTCGAGGCGCAGTCGCGCTCGGTCGTCGACGAACGGGCGGAGTGGCTCCGCAGCCACGACGCCGACGTCGAGAGTGACCCCCAGGAGTTCGGGTACACGCCCGGCTACTACGCCGTCTTCTTCTACGACCCCGACGGTCTGAAGCTCGAGATCGTCCACGTCCCGGGCCACGCGGCCTGAGAAAAGGAGGGAGTCATGTCCACCATGCCACCCGACGGGCCGACCGAGTCCTCGGCCACACCCGGGCCGCCCCCGGCGCCGCCACCACCGCCGTTCGGTGGCGAGACGATCGTTGCCGGCACGGCGTCCGGAGGCGGCGGTGCACCCACGAGCATCGCGATCACCGACATCGCGCGCCTGCCGATCCCGGGCAACGCGGAGTTCGCGCTCTGGCTGTTCCTCGAGATCGTCTTCTCGCTGATCTGGTGGTTCAACGACAACGTCGACGCATACGCGTGGATGGTGGTCACCGCCGCGCTGACGTTCGGCTACTTCATCAGCCGCGGCGTCGCCAAGGCGAGCCGCGTGCTCGAGCAGTAGCGCTGGTCTACCGCGGGAGCCCGGCCGGGATGCGGGCGGGCTCCTGCTCCTCGAACCTGTGCTTCTCGAGCTGCACAGGCGCGGCGGCCGGGTAGCGGCCGGTGAAGCACGCGCGGCACATCTCGGACTCCGGGCGCTGCACGGCCGCCTGCATGCCTTCGAGCGACAGGTGGGCGAGCGAGGTCGCGCCGAGCAGCTCGCGGACATCCTCCACGGTGCGGCTGCTCGCGACGAGCTGGTCGGTGTCGCCGAAGTCGATGCCGTAGAAGCACGGGGAGATCAGCGGCGGCGAGGACACGCGGATGTGCACCTCGCGCGCGCCCGCGTCGAAGAGCATCGTCGTGATCTGCCGCGTCGTGTTCCCGCGGACGATCGTGTCGTCGACGATCACGACCCGCTTGCCTGCGACCTCTGTCAGCGGGTTGAACTTCATCCGGATCCCCTGCTCGCGCATGCCCTGCTCGGGCTGGATGAACGTGCGTCCGACGTAGCGGTTCTTGATCAGGCCCTCACCGAACGGGATGCCGCTTGCGCGCGCAAAGCCGATCGCGGCCGGCGTGCCGGAGTCCGGGATGGGCATGACCATGTCTGCGTCGGCCGGCGCCTCGCGCGCGAGCTGCTCGCCCATTCGCACCCGCGCGCCGTAGACCTCGACGCCGTCCAGGTCCGTGTCGGGGCGGGCGAGGTAGACGTACTCGAAGATGCAGAGCGCCCGACGCTCGGGCTCCCGTGCGGCGACCGAGTGCATGCCGTCCTCGTCGACGAGCACGAGCTCGCCGGGGGCGAGGGAGCGCTCGTGCGTCGCGCCGACGAGGTCGAACGCGCAGGTCTCCGAGGCTGCGAGCCAGTCGTCGCCGAGGCGGCCCAGCTCGAGCGGCCTGAAGCCGTGCGGGTCGCGGAAGGCGACCAGCTTGCCCTCGGAGAGCGCGACCACCGAGTACGCGCCTTCCAGCTTGCGCATCGTCCCCGCGACCGCCTGCTCGAGTGGCCGCTCGTCGTTCGCGATCAGCGCTGCGATCGCCTCCGTGTCCGAGGTGGACATCAGCCGGATGCCCTCCGCGCAGAGCTCGTCGCGCAGCACCGTCGTGTTCGTCAGGTTGCCGTTGTGGCCGAGCGCGACCGTCCGCGCGCGGCCGTGCTGGACGAGCGGCTGCGCGTTCTGCCAGTGCGGCGAGCCCGTCGTCGAGTAGCGCGTGTGCGCGATGGCGACGTCCCCGTGCAGCCCGTTCAGCTTCTGCTCCGAGAAGACCTGCGTGATGAGGCCCATGTCGCGAAGCGCGGTCAGGCGGCCCTCGTCCGAGACGGCGATGCCGGCCGACTCCTGGCCGCGATGCTGCAGCGCGAAGAGCGCGAAGTACGCGAGGCGGGCGACGTCGCGGCCGGGGGCGCGGATGCCGACGATGCCGCACATCAGGTCGCGTGTACCTCGGCCAGGCGGGCGACGGGGACACCGAGCAGCGTGTTGCCGCCGACGGTGCCGATGCGGCGCAGCGGAACGTCGGCGGTCAGCCCGGCGTCGGCGGCCACAATCGCCTGCCCGCCGCCTTCGGCGAACAGCGCCACCACGTCGTCCTCGAGATCCAGGTCGGCGCCGATGCCACTGACGGTAGCGGCTTCGGCCAGACAGACCGCCAGCCCGCCCTCAGCGGCGTCGTGGACGAGGCTGGCGGCAGGTGCCGTGCGGTGGAGGAACGCGATCAGGCGCGCCTCCGCTTCGAGATCGAGCGGTGCCGGCCGGCCGGCGAGCTTTCCATAGCGCGCCTGGTACTCCGATCCGTCCAGCGTCAGCGCGGGCGCGCCGGCAAGGTAGATCGCGTCGGCCTCGCGCCACGTGCCGGGCACGCGACGGACGTCCGGGACGAGCCCGACGCAGCCGACCACCGGCGTCGGGTGGATGGCGCGGCCGCCGGTCTCGTTGTAGAGCGAGACGTTGCCTGAGACGACCGGGATGCCGAGCGCCTCGCACGCCTCCGCGATGCCCTCGATCGCCTCGGCGAGCTCCCACGCCATCTCCGGCTTCTCCGGGTTGCCGAAGTTGAGGCAGTCCGTCACCGCGAGTGGCTCCCCGCCGGCGCAGGCGACGTTGCGCGCTGCCTCGAGCACCGCGAGCGCGCCGCCCGTGCGCGGGTCGAGCCGGCCGATGCGGCCGGTGCCGTCGAGCGAGACGGCGAGGCCTCGCGTCCCGTCGAGGCGCAGCACGGCGGCGTCGAGGCCCGGGCGGCGGACGGTGCGCGAGCCGACGAGCTGGTCGTAGCGGCGGTAGATCCAGGCGCGGCTGCGCAGGTTCGGCGAGCCGAGCAGGTCGACGAGCGCCTCGACCGTCGGCGGGCCGTCGACCGGCGGCGCCGGCGGCTGCGGCTCGCGCGGCGTCTGCGGGACGTGGTAGCGCGGCGCCTCCTCGGTCAGCGCGCTCGCCGGGATCGCCGCGAGCAGTTCCTCGCCGTCGAAGCAGCGGAGGTCGCCGGTGTCGGTGACCTCGCCGACGACGGCGTGCGCCAGCTCCCAGCGGCTGCACACCTCGAAGACCTCGTCGATCCGGTCGGGGCGGACGACCGCGACCATCCGCTCCTGGCTCTCGGAGATCATCACCTCCCACGGCTCGAGGTCGTCCTCGCGCAACGGCACGCGGTCGAGGCGCACGTCGATGCCGGCGTCGCGGGCCATCTCCGACAGGGACGAGGCGAGCCCGGCGGCGCCACAGTCCTGCAGCGACTCGACAAGCCCCCGCTCTACCAGCTCGCCCGACGCCTCGATCAGCTTCTTGCCGGTGAACGGGTCGCCGATCTGAACCGACGGCCGCTTCTCGGAGCTGCCCTCGGCCAGGTCCTGGCTGGCCAGCACGCTGGCGCCGCCGATGCCGTCGCGGCCGGTCGTCGCGCCGTAGAGGACGATCGCGTTGCCGGTCCCCCGCGCGCCCGCGCGCGTGAGACGGTCCACCGGCAGCAGCCCGACGCACATCGCGTTGACGAGGCAGTTGTCCTCGTAGGCCGGGTCGAAGACGGCCTCGCCGCCGACGGTCGCGACGCCGCACGAGTTGCCGTAGTGGCCGATACCTTCGACGGCGCGCTCGAAGCGGTGGTCGGGCGACCCGAAGCGCAGCCCGTCGAGGAACGCGATCGGTCTCGCGCCCATGGCGAGGATGTCGCGGAGGATGCCGCCGACGCCCGTCGCCGCCCCCTGGAACGGCTCGACCGCGGACGGATGGTTGTGGCTCTCCACCTTGAACGTGACGGCCTGGCCGTCGCCCAGGTCGACGACGCCGGCGTTCTCGCCCGGCCCCTGGAGCACGCGTGGGCCGGTCGACGGCAGGCGCTTGAGGAGCGGCGCGGAGTGCTTGTACGCGCAGTGCTCCGACCAGAGCAGCGAGAAGACGGCGAGCTCGAAGTGGTTCGGCTCGCGGTCGAGCAGTTCGCAGATTCGGTCCAGCTCGCCGTCCGTCAGGCCCAGCGTCCGGTGAAGCGGCTGTGCGGCGACCGACGTCAGAGGCGTGATGCTAGACGGTGCTTCGGCCGGGCAGCCGCGTCTTAACAGGGACTGTCCCTGTTAAGACGGGCCCGAATGGATGGGGGTCCGTCATCGTTCTCACACAGGTGGGGTCTCGCGCGTTGGAGTCGGTATGAGCCGTCGCCACCTGGTGATGCTGCTTGCGCTGTCCGCGATCTGGGGCGCGTCGTTCCTGTTCATCAAGGTCGGCGTCCGCGAGCTCGAGCCGGCCACGCTGATCTGGGTGCGCGTCGGGCTCGCGGCGCTCGTGCTCGTGCCCGTCGCCATCGCGACGGTCGGCGCTCGCGCCACCGCGTCGGGGCTGCGCGCCGCGTGGAAGCCGCTCGTCGTTATGGGCCTGCTCAACTCCGCCCTCCCGTTCTGGCTGATCTCGTGGGCCGAGCAGGACGTCGGCTCGGGGCTGACCGCGATCCTCCAGGCGTCTGCGCCGTTGTTCACCGCACTGCTCGCGATCTGGATCGATCGCAGCCAGCGCGTGACCGGCATCCGGCTGGGCGGCCTGCTGCTCGGCCTGGTCGGCGTCGCCGCGCTCGTCGGCTTTCCCGGCGGCGGCTCGAGCCCGATCCGCGCGGGCGCCGTCGTCCTCTCCGCCGCCCTCTACGCACTCGCCGCGCTCTATGGCGGCCGCACGCTCGGCCACGTCCAGCCGCTGCTGGTCGCGACCGGCTCGATGCTGGCCGCCGCGCTGCTGACGACGCCGTTCGGAATCGCCCAGGCGCCGGATCACCTCCCGGGCTGGAAGGTCACCGGCTCGATGCTCACGCTCGGCATCGTCGGCACCGCCGTTGCCTACGTCCTCTACTACGGTCTGATCGCCGGCGCCGGGGCGTCCAAGGCGATCCTCGTCACCTACCTCGTCCCGCCGATCGCGGTCGCCTACGGCGCGCTGATCCTGGACGAGAGCGTCCGCCCCATGGCGATCCTCGGCCTGGCCCTCATCCTCGGCGGCGTGGCGCTCGGAACCGGCGGCATCCGGCTCACGCGCCGACGGCAGGCGCTCCCGGAGCCGGCTCCGTGAGTCGCGGCTACGTCGCCACCATCTCGCTGCTCGCTGCCATCTGGGGGGCCTCGTACCTGTTCATCAAGGTCGCCGTCCGCGACGTCGAGCCCGCGACGCTCATGTTCATCCGCGTCGCGCTCGCCGCACTGCTACTCGTGCCGTTCGTGCTCGCCACGCGCGGGGTCCGCCGGGGAGCCGCCGAGCTTCGAGCCGCCGCCGTGCCGGCGCTGGTGCTCGGGACGATCAACGCGGCCATCCCGTTCACGCTCATCGCCTGGGGCGAGACCCATATCGACTCCGGCGTCGCTGCGGTCGCCAACGCGACCGTTCCGCTCTTCGTGGTGCTGATCGCGATCAAGGTACGCCCCAGCGAGCGCGCGACCGGCGCCCGCCTGGCCGGGATCGTCCTCGGCCTCGGCGGCGTCGTCCTGCTCGCCGGCGCGCAGCCCGGCGGAGGCTGGTGGGCCGTCGCCGGCACGCTGGCGGTCGTGGTGGCGTCGCTCTCCTACGCCTGCGGCGCCCTGTACGGCCAGGCGCGGAGCGGCGAGCTCGCCGGCCCTGTCCTTGCAGCCGGCACCGTCGTCGGCGCGGCGATCGTCCTGGCCCCGTTCGCCGCCGTGCAGGCGCCCCATTCCATGCCGGGCTGGAAGGCGATCGCATCGATCCTCGCGCTCGGCATCGGCGGCACCGCGCTCGCCCAGCTGGTGCTCTTCCGGATGTTCCGGCTCTACGGCGCCTCGCGGACGACGCTGGTGACCTACCTGATGCCGCCCACGGCGCTGGTCTACGGCGCGATCTTCCTGAGCGAGCCGCTGACGCTTGCGACCATCGGCGGCCTCGTGATCATCCTCGCCGGCGTCGCGCTCGGATCCGGCGCCGTCGGGCTCGGGCGCCGCCGCCGGGCGGCCACCGCGTGATCCGGATCCGCCGCGCGGAGCCCGAGGACGTCGACTTCCTCGTCGAGCTCTTCTCGCACGACGACGTGGAGCCGTTCCTCGCCGCGGTACGCGTACGCGACGCGGACGGCGCTCCGCGCCGAGGTCGAGCGCTCGCAGACGGAGCCGGGGGACTTCGGGCGCTTCGTGATCGAGGCCGACGGAGAGCGCGCCGGCGCCATGGGCTTCGAGGTCGCGAACCGCCGCAGCCGCATCGCCAACCTCGGCGGTCTCGCCGTGCATCCGGACTTTCGCGGCCGGCGCCTCGCCGACGAGGCGGCGCGGATCTTCCAGCGCTACCTGCTCGACGAGCTCGGCTATCACCGGCTCCAGCTCGAGATCTACGGCTTCAACGAGCGCGCGATGGCGCACGCCGAGCGCTCGGGTTCGTGCGCGAGGGCGTGCGCCGCAAGGCGTACCTGCACCGCGGCGGAGTGGGTCGACAGCGTGCTCTTCGGCCTGGTTGCCGAGGACCTCGGCAACAAACCCACCGAAAGCTCGTCATAACTGGCGCGGGCCGATAGCCCGCCTGAGGAGGGGTCCCTCGGTGCAGCGGCCGCCGCGCCGCCGATTGTGAAGAACTTGACACCGTCGGCACGAGCGGCGTAGGGTCGCGCCACTAAGACCTGAATCGGGTCTCAGTTTTTACGACGTTAAGAGGAGGCACGGATGAATCGCGGGACCAGGAGTCGGCTCGCGTTGCTCGTCACAGCCGTCGCGCTGCTGGCGATTGCAGGGGTCACCGCCCAGACGACGGCCGCGTCCACGCAGGCCAGCACCGTCAAGGTCGGGATCATCTATTCGAGGACGGGGCTGCTCGCCAACTACGGCAGCCATGTACGAGGAGGGTCTGCGCCTCGGCATGAAGTACCTGACCCACGGCACGAACACGGTCAACGGCCACAAGATCGTCTTCACGTTCAACGACGACGCCGGTGTTGCCGCGAACGCGGTGACGACGGCCAAGGACCTGATCGGCCAGGGCTACAAGATCATCGCCGGCGCGACCTCCTCCGGCGTCGGGCTGGCGCTCGCTCCCATCGCCGCCCAGAACAAGGTGCTCTTCATCTCCGGGCCCGGCGGCGAACGACGGCATCACCGGCGCGAACCGCTACACGTTCCGCTCCGGCCGCCAGACGTACCAGGACATCCTGGCCGCCAAGGAGATCCTCGGGAAGGGCGTCGGCAAGAAGATCACCGTCTTCGCGCAGGACTCGGCGTTCGGCCAGGGCAACTTCGCGGCGGTCGCCGCGGTACTCGGCTCGCGCGGGCACACCGTCAACAAGGTGCTCGTGCCGCTGACCGCGACCGACTTCACGCCGTTCGCGTCGCAGGCCAAGTCGCAGAACCCGGACCTGCTCTTCGTCGCCTGGGCCGGCACGACCGGCCCTGCGATGTGGAAGGCGCTCCAGCAGCAGAACGTGCTCAGCTCGACCACGGTCACGACGGGGCTCGCCGAGCGGGCGACGTGGTCCTCGTTCCCGGACGGGATCACGTTCCTGTCCCACTACGTCTCGAACGCGCCTGACAACAAGGTCAACGACTGGCTGGTCAACACCATGCGCAAGCGCAATCAGGTTCCGGACATCTTCACCCCGGACGGGTTCGTGGCCGCGCAGATGATCGTGCACGCCGTGCAGAAGACCGGCGGCGACGACGTCGACAAGATGATCAGCTCGCTCGAGGGCTGGCAGTTTGTGGGCCCGAAGGGCACCGAGCGGATCCGCCAGCAGGACCACGCGCTGATCCAGCCGATGTTCGCGGTCAAGCTGGTGACGCAGGCGAACGGCAAGCAGAAGCCGGTGCTCGTGAAGCGCTTCTCGCCGGGGAACCTGATGCCCCCCGTGGCGACGTTCCCAAGCGGTTAGACGCAGGAGATACCGCGCGGTGGGCGCTCAGCCTCTCCTCGCGACCAGGCAACTCGGGCTTGACATCGGCGGCGCCACCATCGTCGCCGATGTCTCGCTCGAGGTTGCCGAGGGCGAGTTCCTCGGGATCATCGGCCCGAACGGCGCCGGCAAGACGTCGCTCTTCAACCTGCTGTCGGGGCTCTACCGGCCGACCTCGGGGGCGATCACGCTCGACGGCCGCGACGTCACCGACGACGCGCCGTACCGGCGGGCGGCGGCCGGCCTCGGCCGGACGTTCCAGGTCTCGAGTGTCTTCCCGCGCCTGACCGTCTACGAGAACGCGCGGCTGGCCGCGGAGGCCGCCGTGGGCGGGACGATGCGGATCTGGCGCCGCGCGAGCGGCGTCCGCAAGGCGGTCGAACGGGCGCGCTGGGCGCTCGGCCGCGTGGGCCTGGGCGCGCGCGAGCAATGGCCGGCAGGCGCGCTCGCCCACGGCGACAAGCGCAAGCTCGAGCTCGCCATGGTGCTCTGCGGCGACCCGCGCGTGATCATGCTCGACGAGCCGATGGCCGGGATGAGCATCGAGGACGTCCCGCCGCTCGTCGAGCTGATCAAGTCCGTGCAGCAGCAGGAGGGCAAGACGGTGCTCATGGTCGAGCACCACATCTCGGTCGTCACCGGCGTCGCCGAGCGGATCGCCGTCATGCACAACGGCCGCCTGCTCGCCGTCGACACGACCGAGGCCATCCTCCGGAACGAAGAGGTCCAGGCCGCGTACCTCGGGGAGCCGCTGTGAGCCTCCTCCGCGTTGAGGACCTGCACGTCTACCTCGGGCAGTCGCACGTGCTCCAGGGCGTGTCGTTCAGCGTCCCGGAGGGCGGCGTCACGGCGGTGCTCGGACGCAACGGCGTCGGCAAGACGACGACGCTGCGCGCCCTGATGGGCCTCGTCCAGCCGCGCGGCCGGGCGACGCTCGCCGGCGCCGACCTGACGAAGCTCCCCACGCACGAGATCGTCCGCCTCGGAGTCGGCTACGTGCCCGAGGACCGCGAAGTCTTCGCCGGCCTGACGGTGGAGGAGAACCTTCGCCTCGCCGTCCGCAACGGCGCGGCGCGCTACGACCTCGTCTACGAGCTGTTCCCGGAGCTCGAAGAGCGCGGCGGGCAACGTGCCGGCACGCTCTCAGGCGGCCAGCAGCAGATGGTCGCGATCGCGCGGGCGCTCCTGAACGAGAACCGCGTTCTGCTGGTCGACGAGCCGACCAAGGGCCTCGCCCCACTGCTGGTCGCCCAGGTCGCGGAGGTGCTCGCGAAGGTGAGCGAGACCGAGACGATCCTGCTCGTCGAGCAGAACCTCCGCGTCGTCGAGCGGCTCGCGCGCGACGCGATCGTGCTCGACCAGGGCCGCGTCGTCTACAGCGGGCCGGCCAAGGACCTGCTCGAGGACCCGCAGCGCGTCCGCGCGCTACTCGGGGTCGCCTGATGAGCACCTTCATCCTCCTCACCGTGACCGGGCTCGCGCTCGGCGCCCTCTACTTCCTGATCGCCTCCGGCCTCTCGCTCATCTACGGGCTGATGGGCGTCCTCAACTTCGCCCACGGCGCCTTCCTGACCGTCGGCTCCTACATGGCGTGGTGGAGCAGCGTCAAGCTCCAGGGCACGATCGGCTCGACCGGCCTGCGCTTCGCCGTCAGCGTCGTCATCGGGCTCGTCGCCGGCGCGGCGGTCGCCGCGCTCGTGGAGCTCGTCCTCATACGGCCGCTCTACCTCCGTCACATCGAGCAGGTGCTCGTCACCGTCGGGCTGTCGTTCGCGCTCGTCGCGCTCGTCCAGGCGTACTGGGGCCCGGACATCCACACACTCGACGTCCCCAGCTGGCTGAACGGGACGACCGGCCTCGGCGGCGCGCACGTCCCGAACTACAACTTCGTCGAGATCCTCGTGGCCGCCGGCGTCCTTGCCGGGCTGCTCGCCTTCCTGCGTTTCACGCGGTACGGCCTGATCATCCGCGCGGGCGTCGAGAACCGGGCGATGGTGACGGCGCTCGGCATCGACGTGAAGAAGGCGTTCACGCTCGTGTTCGCGATCGGCGGCCTCGCCGCGGCGCTCGCCGGCGTCCTGGCCGGGATCCACTTCAGCGAGATCGACCCGACGCAGGGTACCTCGCTGCTCATCTTCGCCTTCATCGTCGTGGTCATCGGCGGGCTCGGGTCGATCGTCGGCTCGGCCGTCGCCGCCGTGATGGTCGGCCTCGTCCAGCAGTACGTGAACTACAAGTCGTCCGGAATCGGCGACGTCTCGGTCGTCCTCCTGCTCGCGATCACCCTGCTTATCAGGCCCGGCGGCCTCTTCGGCAAGTGGAGCCCGACGCATTGAGGCGCTACGGCCGCATCCTGATCCCGGTCGTCGTCTTCGGCGTGCTCGCGCTCGTGCCGAAGATCTCGCTGGATACGCACGGCGTCTTCACGTCGCCGCTCGACAGCCCCGGGACGCTGCAGCTGCTCGGCCTGATGCTTTGCTTCGGCGGGATCGCGCTGTCCTATGACCTGCTCTTCGGCTACACGGGCTTGCTGTCCTTCGGGCACGCGCTCTACGTCGCGGTCGGCGTCTACCTGACCGCGGTCGCGACGACGAAATGGGGCTGGGGCATGGCGCCGACGCTGCTCTTCATCGCGCTTGTCGGGCTGTTGCTTCCGCTTGTGCTCGGCGCAGTGAGCCTACGCGTCGCCGGCATCGCGTTCGCGATGGTGACGCTGGCCTTCGCGGCCGTGGGCTCGACGCTCGTCCAGAAGAACCCGCGCCAGTGGACCGGTGGGGAGGAGGGTGTCGGCGTCAACTTCGACCACCTGCCCAGCTGGATGGTCGGCGTCTTCAACACGAAGTACCTCTACTGGATCGCCCTCGGCTACCTGGTCGTCGTCTTCGTGATCGTGGCCTGGGCGGTCGACTCGTCGCCCGGCCGGATCTGGCAGGCGATCCGCGAGAACGAACAGCGCGTCTCGGTGCTTGGCCTGCAGCCCTTCCGCTACAAGCTGATGGCCTTCGTGCTGGCGTCGTTCCTCGCCACCGGCGGCGGCGTCGTCTATGCGCTCCTGATCGGACGCGCCGACCCGAGCGTGACGACGCCGAGCTTCACGCTCGCGCTGCTGCTGATGGTGGTAATCGGCGGCACCGGCACGCGTTGGGGCGCGGTGCTGGGCGCGGGGCTCTACACCTTCCTCGACTACCGCCTGCCCGACTTTTCGCACAGGCACTGGGTCCAGCAGCTGCCGTCCTTCCTCGAGAAGCCGCTGTCGCAGCCGCTCTTCGTCCTCGGCGTGCTCTTCATCCTGCTTGTCTACTTCCTGCCCGGCGGGATCGTCGGCCTCGCCCGGCTCGGGCCGCGCCGCGGCGGCCTCGAGACGCTCGAGCAGGCCGTCGGTCTCGAGGGGACGCACGGCGACGTCCAGGAGGAAGAGGAGGTGGCACGCCTATGAGCGACGTCCACATCGCGTGGGAGGCGCTCGGCGACGGTCCGGCGCTGCTCCTGATCCACGGGCTCGGCTACGAGCGCCACGGCTGGGGGCCGCTGCCGGCGTTGCTCGCCGAGGACTTCCGCGTCCTGCTCTTCGACAACCGCGGCATCGGCGAGAGCGACGCGCCGCCGGGGCCGTACACGACCGCGCTGATGGCCGGCGACGCGCTCGGCGTGCTCGACGCCGCCGGCATCGAGCGCGCGCATGTCGTCGGCACGAGCCTGGGCGGGATGGTGGCGCAGGAGCTCGTGCTCACCGCGCCCGAGCGCGTCGACCGGCTGGTGCTCGCCTGCACGACCCCGGGCCACAGCACGTACCCGATTCCCCAACGGACGCTCGACCTGGTCGCGCGCTTCCCGACGCTCGCGCCCGAGGAGGCGTACCGGCTCGGCGTCGAGAACGCGCTCGCCGACTGCACGGTTGCGGAGCGACCGGAGCTGGTCGAGGAGATCTTCGCGTACCGCCTCGCCCACCCGCCGAACATGGCCGGGTGGCAGGCGCAGGCGGGCGCGTCGCTTGGCTTCGACGCGATGCCGCGACTCGGCGAGGTGCAGGCACCGACACTCGTGCAGCACGGGACCGGCGACCATGTCGTCGACGTGCGCAACGCTCCCCTGCTCGCCGAGGTGATCCCCGGCGCCCGCCTCGAGCTCTATGACGACCTCGGCCACCTCTTCTTCTGGGAGGAGCCGGAGCGCGTGGCCGCCGACCTGCGGAGCTTCCTGCTGTGACCGGGCTGCTCACGCTCGACCGCTGGATCCGCGACCGCGCGGCGCTGACGCCCGACCGAGTCGCCATCGAGTCCCCGGACCGGGGCCGCACGATCACCTACCGCGAGCTCGACGAGCGCTCGGACCGCCTCGCGCGGACGCTGCTCGACGCAGGCCTGCGCCGCGGCGACCGCCTCGCCACGCTGACCGCCAACTCGCCGGAGAACGTCGAGGCGTTCTTCGCCTGCGCGAAGGCGGGCTTCATGCTCATGCCGCTGAACTGGCGGCTGTCGCCGGCCGAGCTCGACTACCAGCTCGCCGACGCCGAGCCGGCGCTGCTGCTCGTCGATCCGGAGCACGACGGGCTCGCCGCACGGCTCACCGCCGCGACCGAGCGACGCCCGCTCGGCGAAGTGGGCGATGGCGGGGCGCCGATCCCGCGACAGGTCGAGGACGATGACGGCCTGCTCCTCGTCTACACGTCCGGGACGACCGGCCGCCCGAAAGGCGCCGTCCTGACGCACGCGAACTGCTTCTGGACGAACCTGGGCTTCGACCTCTCGACCGGCGTGTCCGGCGACGACGTCGTGCTCCAGGTGCTGCCGCAGTTCCACTGCGGCGGCTGGAACGTGCACCCACTGCTGGCGTGGTGGAAGGGCGCGCGCGTCGTGCTCGTGCGCGAGTTCGACGCCGACCGCTGCCTGGAGCTGATCCAGTCGCGCGGCATCACCCAGCTGATGGGCGTCCCGGCCATCTACCTGTTCCTCTCGCAGGCGGCGGGCTTCGCCGACGCCGATCTGTCGAGCCTGCGACGCGCGGTCGTCGGCGGGGCCCCGATGCCCGAGACGCTCCTCGAGACGTGGCAGCGGCGGGGCGTCGACATCGTCCAGGGCTACGGGCTGACCGAGGCGGCGCCGAACGTGCTCTGCCTGCCGCCCGAGGACGCCCGCCGGAAGCTGGGCTACGCCGGCAAGCCGTACCCGTACGTGACCTGCGCGCTCCGCGACGCCGCCACGGGCGACCTGCTCGAGGGCGCGGTCGAGGGCGAGCTCGTCGTGCGCGGCCCGAATGTCTTCGCCGGCTACTGGCGCAACGAGGAGGCGACCGCCGAGGTGTTCGACGGCGGCTGGCTGCGCACGGGCGACATTGCCGAGCGCGACGCCGAGGGCTACTACCGCATCCGTGGCCGGCTCAAGGAGATGTTCATCTCGGGCGGCGAGAACGTGTACCCGGCCGAGGTAGAGCACGTGCTCATGCAGCACGGCGCGGTGGGGGACGTGGCCGTCGTCGGCGTGCCGGACGAACGCTGGGGCGAGGTCGGCGCCGCGTTCGTGGTGCTCGAGGCCGGCGCGACAGCGAGCGAGGACGAGCTGCGCGAGTACAGCTGCTCGCTGCTTGCCCGCTACAAGGTGCCGAAGTCGTTCACGTTCGTCGTCGAGCTGCCGCGGTCGGCGATGAACAAGGTGCTGAAGGACGAGCTGCGCGCCGCCCACGAGGCGCTCGCGTGACGGATCTCGCCGCTCCGACCGGGGCCGACGGCCGCCGCCTGCGCGCCCGCGGAGCGCGCACGCGGGCCAAGCTGCTCACGGCGGCCGAGGACGTGTTCACCGACCTCGGCTACCACGAGGCGTCGATCGTGAAGATCACGGAGGCCGCGGGCGTCGCCCAGGGCACCTTCTACCTCTACTTCGGCTCGAAGCAGGACGTGTTCGAGGAGGTCGTGCTCGACCTCAACCGGCGCGTGCGCCACTACGTCAACGAGGCGGCCAAGGAGGGCACGACGCGACTCGAGCGCGAGGTGCTCGGCTTCCGGGCCTACTTCCGCTTCGCGGCCGAGAACCCGGCGCTCTACCGCGTGATGCGGCAGGCCGAGTTCGTCGCGCCCGACGCGCTGAAGCTGCATTACGAGCGCTTCAGCGAGGGCTACGAGACCGGGCTGAGGGAAGCCATGGAGGCAGGGGAGATCGCCGAGGCCGACCCGGTCGTGATCGGGTGGGCGTTAATGGGGATCGCCGAGTTGTTCGGGATCCGGACGCTCTGGCAGGGCATCCCCGAGTCCGAGCTGCTCGAGCTGGAGGCCTTCATCGGCCGGGCGCTGGGGGCGAAGTGACACGCGTTGGCATCGTCGGAACGGCCGCCTACCTGCCGGACCGCTGGATGACGGCGGCCGAGGTCGCGACCGCGAGCGGCATTCCCGAGGGGGTGGTGATCGACAAGTTCGGGCTACGTGGCAAGCACATCGCCGCGACCGACGAGCACGTGAGCGACCTCGCCGTCGCCGCCGGCGAGCGGCTGCTCGACGACCACGGGATCGACCCGGCGTCGATCGACGTCGTCGTCTACTACGGCTCGCAGTGGAAGGACTATGCGATCTGGCAGGCGGCGCCGTGGATCGCGCACCGGCTCGGCTGCGTGAACGCCTTCGCGCTCGAGTTCGACAACGTGTCGCACGGGACGCCGATGGCGCTCCGCCTCTGCCGCGACTACCTCGCCGCCGAGCCCGAGCTGCGCCGTGTCCTCGCCGTCGCCGCCTCGCGCGAGTCGTACCTGCTCGACTACACCAACGAGCGCTCGCGCTTCATGTTCAACTTCGGCGACGGCGCCGCCGCCGCTCTGATCGAGCGCGACCACCCCGCCAACGAGATCCTCGCCTCGCACGCGATCACCGATGGGTCGCTGTCGCTGCAGGTCAAGGTGCCGTCGGGCGGCAGCGTCGAGCCGCCGTGGATGGTCGACGGCAACGGCAGGTACCGCCTCGACGTCGCCGACCCGGCGGCGATGAAGGAGCGCCTCGACGCCACGAGCCTCGACAACTTCGCCGCCGTCGCGGAGGGCGCGCTTGCGAAGGCCGGCCTGACGCTGGCCGATGTGTCCCTGCTGGCCGGCATCCACATGAAGCGCTCGATGCACGACGTCGTGCTCGACCGGCTCGGCGTCGATTCGGCCCGCGCGCCGTACCTCGACGACACGGGCCACATGAGCGGCGTCGACCCGCTGCTCGCGCTCGACCGCGCCGTGCGCGCCGGCGAGGTCGGCAACGGCGACATCGTCCTCCTGCTCGCCGCCGGCACCGGCTACACCTGGGCGGCCACGGTCGTGCGCTGGGGGCCTGCGTGAACGCCGGCGACGACCTCGGCCCGAGCAGCTGGGTCGACATCGGCCAGGCGCGCATCGACGCCTTCGCGGCCGCGACCGAGGACCGCCAGTCGATCCACATCGACCCCGAGGCCGCCGCGGCCGGTCCCTTCGGCACGACTGTCGCGCATGGCTTTCTCACGCTCTCGCTGCTCGTCCACCTCTGGAACGACGTCGCCCCGGCGCACGACGGCGTGACGATCAACTACGGGCTGAACCGCGTCCGCTTCCCGGCTCCCGTCCCGTCCGGGAGCCGGATCCGCGGCCGCTTCCACGTCGCCGTCGTCGACCCGGTGCCAGGTGGCCGGCAGGCGACGATCGAGGCCACGGTCGAGCGGGAGGGCAGCGACAAGCCGGTCTGCGCGGCCGAGCTGCTCCTGCGCTTCGTCGACCCGTGAGCGGGCGCGTCGTCCTCGTGACCGGCGCTGCGCGCGGCATCGGCCGAGCGATCGTCGAGCGGCTCGAGGCCGACGGTGAGACCGTCGTCGCGGTCGATCTCGAGCCCGGGCCGGGCGGCGTCGCGGCCGACCTGACCACTCGTGAAGGCAACCGGACCGCGGTCGATTCCGCGCTCGAGCGCCACGGACGCCTAGACGCGATCGTGCCGAACGCCGGCTTCCAGCACGTCGCGCCGGTGGCGGAGTTCCCGGAGGAGCGCTGGGACGCGTTGCTCGCCCTGCTGCTGACGAGCCCGTTCCTGCTCGCGAAGTACGCCTGGGAGGCGCTGAAGGCGAGCGGCGACGGGCGGATCGTGATCATCGCGTCGGCGCACGGGCTGACCGCGTCGCCGTTCAAGGCCGGCTACGTCTCGGCGAAGCACGGCGTCATCGGGCTGATGAAGACGCTTGCGCTCGAGGGCGCGGCCGACGGATCCTGGCCACGGCGGTCTGCCCGGCCTACGTGCGGACGCCGCTCGTGGAGGCGCAGATCGCCGATCAGGCCAGGGCGCACGGCCTGCCGGAGGAGCGCGTGCTCGAGGACGTCATCCTCGAGCGCCAGGCGGTCAAGCGGATGATCGAGCCCGAGGAGGTGGCAGCGGCCGTCGCGTTCCTGCTCGGCCCGGACGGGCGCGCCTTCACCGGCGCCCCGTTCGTCATGGACCTGGGCTGGACTGCGCGCTAGACGCGCGGCCGGCTCGCCACAAGCGTGGCGAGCCGGTTGCGGACGGTGTCGATCTCGGCGCTGAACATGCCGAGCTCGTCGGAGCCGGCGCCGCTCTCCTCGCGGAGGCGGCGCACCATCACGAGCCCCTTCAGGTGCATCACGAGGTCGTCGA
This sequence comes from uncultured Thermoleophilia bacterium, assembly GCA_963710465.1. Taxonomy (GTDB): domain Bacteria; phylum Actinomycetota; class Thermoleophilia; order Gaiellales; family Gaiellaceae; genus JACVRM01. The sequence continues at coordinate 36,650 of CAVQAQ010000013.1, read as the reverse complement.
GCTCGCGGAACGTGCTGGTGGTCTCCATGGTTCCTCCCTTCACGCGGCCTCTTCGAGGATGACCACGTCGTCGAGCTGGTCCGGCTCGGCCTCGATGCGAGTCCGGCCGAGGAATGCCGCAGCGGTGAGCGCAGCCGAGGAGCGCGATCGCTGCGAGGGCGTAGAACGCGGCGTGGAAGCCGTGGGTGAGCGCCTCGGCGTGGGTGACGCCCGTGTCGTTGGCCGCGACGGTGGCGGCGATCGTCGTCACGGCGGCGATGCCGACGGCGCCGCCGATCTGGCGCGTGGTGTTGATCAGGCCGGAGGCGATGCCTGCGTCGGCCGGGGAGACGCCCTGGAGCGCGGCGATCGTGACCGGCACGAACGTCAGGCCGAGGCCGATGCCGGTGACGATCAGCGCGGGGAAGACGTCCCAGAAGTAGTGGCCGCCGGCCGGCATCGGGCGTAGAGCAGGACGCCGAGCGCGCTCAGCGCCATGCCCGAGCTGAGGACGCGGCGAACGCCGATACCGGCTTGCGAGCACCGGCCCGATGTTCGAGAAGACGCCGATCGACGAGGGTGATCGCGATGAAGGCGACGCCGGTCTCGATCGCCGAGTAGCCGAGGACGTCCTGCAGGTAGAGCGTGACCAGGAAGAAGTTGCCGAAGGCGAGCGCGCCGACGCCGATCATGGTCGCGTTCGCGGCAGAGAGCGTCCGCGAGCGCAGGAGCCGGAGCGGGAGCAGCGGCGCCTTCGACCGCCACTCGATCAGGAAGAACGCGGCCAGGAGGACGGCGGACGAGGCGAGCAGCGCGATCGTCTGCGCGTCGCCCCACGCGTGCTCGCCTGCGTACGTGAGCCCGTAGACGAGCGTCATCAGGCCGGCGGTGACGGTTGCGGCGCCGGCGACGTCGAAGTGGCGATGCGTCGAGGAACCCGCGGCTCTCGGCGAGCAGGAACGGCGTCGCGGCGAGCGTGACGATGGCCGACCGGGCAGGTTGATGTAGAAGATCCACGGCCAGCCCGGCGTAGCTGGTCAGCAGGCCGCCGAGCAGGACGCCCGCCGAGCCGCCGGCGGCGGCTGCGCCGCCCCAGATGCCGAGCGCGCGGTTGCGCTCGCGGCCCTCGGAGAACGTCGTGATGATGATCGACGAGCGCGGCGGGTGAGAGCAGTGCGCCGCCGAAGCCCTGGAGCGCGCGGGCGCCCGACGAGGGCTGCCTCGGACCACGCGATGCCTGAGAGCAGCGACCCGATGGCGAACACCGCCACGCCGGCCGCGAAAATGCGGCGGCGACCGAGCAGGTCGGCGAGCCGACCGCCCAGGAGCAGCGTGCCGGCGAAGACGATCGAGTACGCAGTGACGACCCACTGGACGCCTTCCTGCGAGAAGCCGAGGTCGTTCTTGATCTCGGGCAGGGCCACGATGACCACCGCGACATCGAGAATGACCATGAACTGTGCTGTTACGGTCAGCGCCAGAACGAGCCAGCGCCGTGTTTGATTACTGAAGCGAATCCCACTAGTGAATCCCCCTATCGTGGATGACGTCCACGATTATACAGACCCACTATCGGTTGCGCTACACTGATTTTGCTATGACCATCGATGTGAAGACTCAGAATGTGAAACGCGAGCCCACGGCTTCCCGCGGAGCTGGTCGATTCGACGTTGTTCCTGCTGAAGCGGCTCGGCTTCGGCGCAAAGGGGCGCGCGATGGCCGCCTTCGAGGAGGCGGGGCACAGCCCGTACAGCTACGCCGTTCTCGCCGCCCTCGACGAGGGCCACCGCGAGACCCAGGCGGCGATCGCCGACGCGCTCGGCTACGACCGCAGCCAGCTGGTCGGCATCCTCGACGAGCTCGAGGAGCAGCACCTGATCCAGCGCCAGCGCGACACGGCCGACCGCCGCCGGCACCTGGTCGTGCTCACGCGCGGACGGCGCGAAGGCGCTCGCGAAGCTGCGCGCACTCTCGAAGCGGCTGGACGACGAGTTCCTCGCGCCGCTCGACGACGCGGAGCGCGACGAGCTGCACCGCCTGCTGCTGAAGCTCGCAGAGCGGCACGAGCCGCGCTGCGCGCCTATGGGTCTTCCGGAAGCCGCGAGTAAATAAGCAGGTCGGTGCGCCGCCCGTCCTTGAAGTGGACGGAGCGGAGCAGCCCCTCGCGCGTGTAGCCGCAGCGCTCGGCGACGCGGACCGACCGGTCGTTGCCGGCGTCGATCCGCAGCTCGAGCCGGACGAGGCCGCGGCCGAACGCCCAGTCGGTCAGCTGCAGCAACGCGGCCGGTCGCGGCGCCGCGGCCGCGTGCCTCCGGCGCCAGGATGTAGCCGAGCTCGGCCTCGCCCGCATCCTCGTCGAGGTGCACGGCGGCAGCGAGGCCGAGGAACGCGTCGGTGTCGCCGTCCAGGATGGCGAAGCCCTCGCGCGTGCCCGCCTCGCGCGCCTTCTCGTAGGCCTCGAGCCACGTGCACCCGAACCCGGGCGGCGGCGGCTCGGGGACGTAGGTGTTGCGCTGGACCTCGGGGTCGGCGGCGAGACGCTCGAGCTCCTCGACGTGCGTGTCGGACAGGAGCTCCAGGCGGACGGCGGGCACCGGTAGAGCATGGCGGAACGACGTAGCCCTCCGTGGGCGAGCTACGGTGGCCCGACGATGGACGCGGTTCGCCTCGTCTCCGACGACGTCCCGGGCGACGACGCGCTCGACGCCTACTCGCGCGCGGTCACCTTCGTCGCCGAACGGCTTTCGCCGTCGGTCGCCAACCTCCGCGTCAGGCGGGGTGGGGGCAGCGGCGTCGTCATCACCGCGGACGGTTTCATGCTCACGTCGGCGCACGTGGTCGACCGCAGCCGCGGCGGCCACGCCTCGTTCGCCGACGGCAGCGAGCTCGCCTTCGAAGTCGTCGGGCGCGATCCGCTGTCCGACCTTGCGGTCATCCGCGCCGCCGCGGGCGGGCTCGTACATGCCGAGCTCGGCGACGCTGAACGCCTCCGTGTCGGCCAGCTCGTGGTCGCCATCGGCAACCCGCACGGGTTTGCCGGCTCAGTGACCGCCGGCGTCGTCTCGGCGCTCGGCCGCGCGCTGCCCACACGCTCGGGCTCCGCGTCACGCCTGATCGAGAACGTGATCCAGACCGACGCGGCGCTGAATCCTGGCAACTCGGGCGGCGCGCTCGCCGACGCCCGCGGCTCCGTGGTCGGGATCAACACCGCGGTCGCCGGCGTCGGCCTCGGCCTCGCGGTGCCGATCAACGAGGCAACGCGCCGCATCGTCGGCGCGCTGATGACGACTGGGACGTTCCGGCGGGCATACCTCGGCGCCGCGCTCGGCGGGCGGCCGCTCCCGCCCCGTCTGGCCCGGGAGCTCGGCCGCAGCGGGTGCGTCGAGATCGTCGAGGTCGTGGACGGCCGCCCGGCTGACCGGGCCGGCCTGCGCGCCGGCGACCTCGTCCTCGCCCTCGACGGGACGGCGGTGGAGGACGTAACCGCGTTGCAGCGCCTGATGACCGGCGATTTGATCGGCGTGCCGGTGACCGTGAAGATCGCGCGTGACGAACGCGTGGTCGACCTCGAGCTCGTCGCCGACGAGCTCTGACCCAGGGGAGGCCCCATGGAAGACCCGCAGATCCACGACTCCATCGAGCACCTCGTCGACGAGGAGCACGACCTCTGGAGCCGCGAGTCCGACGGCACCGCGACGGACGACGACCGGCAGCCGGCTCGAAGGCCGTCAAGGTCTCGCTCGACCAGTGCTGGGACCTGCTGCGCCAGCGCCGCGCCGCGCGTGGATGCCGGGCTCGATCCCGATCGGCCGAGGTGCGGCGGAGCGAGGTCGTCGAGAACTACGAGCAGTAGTCAGGCACTGGTCGGCTGACGGATCCGTTCGGACCAGATCGACCAGACCGTCGGCCGATCCGCGGCGGCGGCAGTGCTATGAGTATCGGGCCGATGTCCAGCGAGCCGACGCTCTTCGAGTGGGCCGGCGGCTTTCCCGCGCTGCTCCGGATGACGCAGATCTTCTACGGCCGGTACGTGCCGGACGATCCGCTGCTCGCCCCGCTCTTCGCCAACATGAGCCCGGACCACCCCGACCGCGTCGCCGCCTGGCTCGGCGAGGTGTTCGGCGGCCCGAAGCGCTACACCGAGGAGTACGGCGGGTACGACCGCATGGTCGGCCGGCACCTCGGCAAGGCGCTCACCGAGGAGCAGCGGGCGCGCTGGGCGCAGCTGATCTGCCGCTCGGCCGACGATGCCGGGCTCCCGGACGACCCCGAGTTCCGCGCGGCGTTCGTCGCCTACATCGAGTGGGGCTCGCGCATCGCGAAGGAGAACTCGACGCCGGGGGCGCACCCGCCCCCCAACATGCCCGTTCCGCGCTGGTGGTGGGTTTGTGACGCCTATCCGGATGCGCGAGTATCGGCCCTGGCCCCGATCGAGGAGGTACCCGATCCCATGAGCCTGCCCACCCCCGGCGAGCCCGTCGGCTTCGCCGAAAACATCAAGCCGCTCTTCCGCGAGCGCGACCGCGAGTCGATGAAATGGGCCTTCGACCTCTGGGCGCACGACGACGTGGCGGCGAACGCCGACGCGATTCTCGCGCAGCTGGAGTCAGGCACCATGCCGTGCGACGGTGCCTGGCCTGCCGAGCAGGTCGCCGTCTTCAAGCGCTGGGTCGACGCCGGCGCGCCCGCGTAGCTTTACAGCCGTGCACGTCCTGCCGTTCCTGGCGCTCGCGACGCTCGTCGTGGTCACGCCCGGCGTCGACATGGCGCTCGTCACGAAGAACGCGCTCGTGCACGGGCGCCGCGCCGCGCTCCTGACGGCCGCGGGCATCAACGTCGGGATCCTGCTCTGGGTTTGCGCCGCGGCGCTGGGCCTCGCCGCGCTGCTGGCCGCCTCCGCGACCGCGTTCACCGTCGTGAAGCTCGCGGGCGCCGCCTACCTCGTCTTCCTCGGCCTGCGGACGCTCTTCACGCGCGAGCACGGGCTCGGTGAAGCGGCTGTGCGGTCCGCGCCGCGCGACCTGCTCGCGTTCCGCCAGGGCCTGATCAACAACGCGCTCAACCCGAAGATCGCCGTCTTCTTCACCAGCGTGCTGCCGCAGTTCGCCGGCGCGCACCCGTCGGCGGGTGCGCTGATCGTGCTCGGGCTGCTCTTCAGCGCGCTCGGCTGGGCGTGGCTGCTCGCCTACGCGACCATCGCGGCCCGCGGCCGCACGGTCCTGGGGCGGGCGCCTGTCCGGCAGGCGTTCTCGCGGCTCACCGGCGTCGTGCTCGTCGGCCTCGGCGTGCGGATCGCGCTCGAACGTCGTCCATAATCGCCCCGTGGCCTACGACGAGGAGCTCGCCGAGCGGATCCGACAGCTCGTCGCCGGGGAGCCGAACCTGACGGAGCAGAAGATGTTCGGCGGCCTCGCGTTCCTGATCGGCGGGAACATGGCCGTCGCCGCCAGCGGGCAGGGCGGCATCCTCGTCCACGCGGATCCCGACGAATCGGACGCGCTGACGACGACGACACCGGCGTACCTGATGGAGATGCGCGGCCGGCAGATGTCCGGCTGGCTCCGCGTCGACGCCGCCGACGTCGCAGCGGACGCCGACCTCGAGCGCTGGGTCGAGATCGGCAAGGCGTACGCCCGATCGCTGCCGGCGAAGCGCTGACCTCACAGGCGAGCGGGCGCGCGCGTTTCAGCGGCATGCGGCTCTACGACTACGCGGCGTCGGGCAACTGCTTCAAGGTCCGGCTTCTGCTCGCGCAGCTCGGCCGCGAGTACGAGCGCGTCGCGGTCGACATCTTCGACGGCGACACGCTGACCGACGAGTTCGCCGCGCTGAACCCGTTCCGCTCGACGCCGGTGCTCGAGCTCGACGACGGTCGCACGCTGATCGAGTCGAACGCGATCCTCTGGTACCTCGCGGTCGGCACGCCGTTCCTGCCCGACGACGCCTACGACCAGGCCGAGGTGTGCCGCTGGCTGCTCTACGAGCAGACGGACGTGATGCCGGCGATCGGCGGGCTGCGCTTCCGGCTCGTCACCGGGCGCCTCGCGCCGGACAGCGAGCCCGCGCTCGAGCGGCGGAGGAATGCCTTCGAGGTGCTGGCGCGCGCTCGAGCGGCACCTCGCCACGCGCGAGTTCCTGGCTGCGGGCCGCTACACGATCGCCGACATCGCCGTCTACGCGTACGCCCACCTCGCCGTCGAGATCGACATCGACACCTCGGCGTACTCGGCGTTCGAGGCGTGGCTCGGCCGCGTCGCGGCGCAGCCGGGGTTCATGGACGATCTCGACCCGTATCCGCCGAATGCGTCGCTGCTCGTGGGTCGCTCGACCTACGGCTGACGAAACGCCGCCGCCAGCTCGTCGCGGGAGGCGATTCCGAGCTTCTGGTAGACGTGGCGCAGGTGGTACTCGACGGTCTTCGGGCTCAGGAAGACCGCCGCCGCCGCCTCGCGGGTCGTCCTGCCGTTCGCGAGCAGGCGCGCGACCTGAAGCTCCTGCGGGGTGAGCTGGTCGAGCGCGCCGGCGTCGCGCCGGCGCGCCGTCTCGCCGGTCGCGGCGAGCTCGGCGCGCGGCCTGCTCGGCCCATGAGCAGGCGCCGAGCTCGTCCAACAGCTCGATCGCTGCCCGGAGCTGCTCACGCGCCCGCACGCGCCTGCGCGCCCGGCGGAGGCGCGCGCCGTACGCCAGGTGGGTGCGGGCGGTCTCGAACATGTCCGGCGTGCGGGCGTGGAGCTCGAGCGCCTCCTCGAAGAACAACTCGCCGCCGTCTGCCGCGAGGAGGCCGTGGCAGCGGGCGGCGCGTGCGAGCACCCACGGCTGCCCCTTGGCCTCCGCGCGCAGGGCAAAGTCCCGCGCGGCGTCGACGGCTTCGCCCGTCCGCCCGAGCCGGAGATACGCGTCGACGAGCTCGGGGGCGGGCGAGAGGTCGACGTCGGCGATCCCGCGCGCCTCGAGGGCCGCGATCTGCGCCAGATGCTGCACGACGGAGGCTTCGGGCCGGCCGAGTGCGAGCTCGAGGTCGCCGAGCGCCTGGATTGCCCAGATGCCGTAGGTCCCGATGCCGAGCTCCTCGCAGAGCGGCATTGCCTCGGCCGCGTGTCCCCGGCATGCCGCTTCGCGGCCCATCCGCGCCTCGAGCCACGCCCTCCCGGCCAGGGCAGCGGCGAGCTCCGTTCGCTGCCCGGTCTCGCGCGCCAGGCTGATCGCCTCCTCGTAGTTGGCGTCGGCGGCGACCCACTGGTCGGTCGTCGCCTGATCGCGCGCGAGGTGCTGGAGCAGGTCGGGCAGCGCGCCCGCGGCGCCCTGGCTTCGCGCGTGGTCGGCGGCCCGCGCGATGAGGCCGCGGCCCGTCACGGCCTCGCGGAGCCACATCGGCCCGAGCGACGCCCACGCCAGGAGCCTGGGATCGTCGCGCAGCTCATCGGACTCCTCGAGGATCGCGACCGCCCGGCGCGCCGCCGCGGCGCCGGCCTCGCCGTTGCCGTCCAGCACCAGCAGGATCGCGTGGGACATGGCGGCGAAGAACTGGGCCCGGCGCGAGGGCAGTCCGTCCGCGAGCGCGACGGCGCGCCCAGCGGCACTTGCCATCGGTTCCAGGGCGCCGGCGTAGAAGCACGCGTGCACCGCCTCCGCGAACATGACCACGGCCGCCTCGGGGTCGCTCGGGGCGATGCGCTCGGCCGCCGAGACGAGCAATGGGTACGCCTTCATCACCGGCCCGCGCCGGAAGAAGAGCTGTCCGCGCAGATGGTCGATCCGCGCCCGGAGCTCATCGGCTTCCGCATCCGGCTCGGCGTCCTCGAGCAACTGGAACGCGTGATCGCCGCCTCCGGCGAGCGCCGCGGCCTCCGCCGCGGCAAAGCGCAGCTCGGCGCGACGAGCGGCCGCGGTGTCAGGCGAGCGGCCTGCTCGTACGCCCCGGCGGCAACCGTGTACGCGCTCCGGGCGCGCGCCCGTTCCCCTGCCTGCTCCAGCGCGGCGGCCGCCTGTTCGTCCGGGCCGACGCTCGCGGCGGCGAGGTGCCACGCGCGCTTGTCGAGGTCGCGGTCGGGGAGCGCCGCGGCAAGCGCCGCGTGCGCATTGCGTCGCTCCTGCGGCGTCGCGTGCGTGTAGACGGCTGAGCGCACGAGCGGGTGCCTGAATTCGACGCGTCCGGCGTCGAGCCGCACGAGCCCGGCCTCCTCGGCCGGGACGAGGGCCGCGAGCTCGAGCCCCGACCCTGAGGCCGCACGCGCGAGCGCGTCGCCGTCACGCGGGTCACCGGCCGCGGCGAGCACGAGCAGGCGCCGGGTATCTGCGGGCAGCGGGTCGAGCCGCCGCGCGAACGCCTCGGCGATCGTCGCGGACAGCGGCACCGGCACGTCCGCAGCTGTGAGCGGCAGGCGTCCGGCGTCGGCGGCGAGCTCCAGCAGGGCGAGCGGATTCCCGCCGGTGGCGCGGTAGAGGCGGTCGGCCGCCTCGCCCGCGACGTCGGCGCCCCGGAGCAGCTCGGTCGCCTCCGGCCGGTCGAGCCCGCCGATGCGCATGACCCGAAGATCGGCGCCGTCGAGCAGCGACGGCTCGCCCTCGCGCACGGTCACGACGAGGGCGACCGGGTCGTCGACCAGCCGCCGGGCGGCGAACAGCAGCGCCTCCGCGCTCGACCCGTCCAGGTTGTGCGCGTCGTCGACAAGGAGCGCGAGCGGGCCGTCATCCGAGTAGGCGGACAGGAGGCTGAGCGTGGCGGCGCCGACCGCGAACCGGTCCTGCGCGCTCGCCGGCGCGAGCGCCAGCGCGCCGGAGAGCGCCTGCGCCTGCGGGCCGGGAAGGCGGTCGATCGCCGCGAGCGCGGGGCGCAGCAGCTCGGCGAGGCCGGCGAACGGCACCCCCGCCTCCGACTCGACGCCGCGCGCCCGCAGGACACGCATGCCCGTGGCGCAGCCGGCGGCGTATTCGAGCAGCGTGCTCTTCCCGATGCCGGCCTCGCCGACGAGCGCGAGCACTCCGCTCCGGCCGGCCCGCGCGTCAGCGACGAGGCGGTCGAGCGCCAGCCGCTCGGCGGTTCGCCCGAGCAGGGCCTCCCCGATGCGAGGCCCGGGAAAGCGGTGGAAGAACTAGGTGCCCCCACCGGCCCGATTGTGGCCCTTCGCTCGTAGCGTCGCCACCAATCGACCTGAGGAGGCACTCATGACCACACTCGAAGAGCCCATCGCCGTCGACGGCGCCAAGCTCGAGCAGTTCGTCTTTCGCGCCGTCGAGGAGGTCGGCGCGACCCTGAACGCCGCGCTCGTCGTCATGGGCGACAGGCTCGGCCTCTACCGGGCGCTCGCCGGGGCAGGCGGCCTCACTCCCGTCGAGCTCGCGCGCCGCAGCGGCGTCAGCGAGCGCTACGTCCGCGAGTGGCTCAACGCCCAGGCGGCGGGCGGGTACGTGGAGTACGACCCCGCCGACGACACCTACACGCTCCCGCCGGAGCAGGCGATCGCGCTCACCCACGAGGACGAGCCCTGCCTTCCTGCCCGGGTTCTTCCAGATCGCGCTCGGAGCGGTAATCGACTCGCCGCACGTCGTCGAGAAGGCACGTCGCGGCGAGGGCTTCGGCTGGCACGAGCACAACCACGATGTGTTCGAGGGCGTGCGAGCGCTTCTTCCGCCCCGGCTACAACGCGAACCTCGTCCCGGCCTGGCTGCCGGCGCTCGACGGCGTCGTCGCGAAGCTCGAGGCCGGCGCCAGGTCGCCGACATCGGCTGCGGGCACGGCGCGTCGACGATCCTGATGGCGCAGGCGTTCCCGAACTCCACCTTCGTGGGCTCGGACTACCACCAGGGCTCGATCGAGACCGCACGCAAGCGGGCCGAGGAAGCCGGCGTCGCCGACCGCGTGACGCTTCGAGGCGTCGCCGCCGCCGACGCATCCCGGTGACGGGTACGACCTCGTGACGATGTTCGACTGCCTGCACGACATGGGCGACCCCGTCGGCGCCGCGCGGCGCGTGCGCCGGTTGCTCGACGACGACGGCACGTGGATGATCGTCGAGCCGATGGCGGGCGACCGGATCGAGGACAACCTGAACCCGGTCGGGCGTGCCTACTACGGCTTCTCGACGTTCCTCTGCACGCCCGCCTCGCTTTCGCAGGAGGTCGGGCTCGCGCTCGGCGCCCAGGCCGGGCGAGGCGCGGATCGCGCGACGTCGTCTCGGCGGGCGGGTTCAGCCGCTTCCGGCGCGCGGCGGAGACCCCGTTCAACCTCGTGTTCGAAGCGAGGCCGTGAGCAACGATCGACCGCGCGGCGCGACACCGGCACACGGGCGCACGAGCCGGACGCGGCGGGCGTCGTCGAGCGCAACGGCGTCCGGATCTCACTGGGAAAGCTTCGGCACCGGCGAGCCGGCGTCGTGCTCCTGCCCCCGTGGTCGATCGTCCACTCCCGGCATGTGGAAGGGCCAGTCCCGTACCTGGCCCGCCACGACCGGGTCGTGACCTTCGACGGCCGTGGGAACGGCCTCTCCGACAGGCCGCTCGAGTGCGGAGGCGTACGACGCGGTCGAGTTCGCCGATGACGCTGCCGCCGTCCTCGACGCGGCTGGTGTCGACGCCGCGGTGCGTCGTGGGGTCTCGCTCGGCGCGCTGCTACGCGCTGCACCTCTCGGCGCGGCATCCGGACCGCGTCCTCGGCGGCGATGCTTCGTCGGCGGCACAATCCCGTTTCATCGTCCCGCCGGATCCCGCGCGCGCCGCCTACGCCTGGTTGACGAGGAGCTCACCACTGACGAGGGCTGGGCGAAGTACAACAAGCACTACTGGCTGCGCGACTACGACGGCTTCGTCGACTTCTTCATCGGCCAGATCTTCCCGGAGCCGCACTCGACGAAGCAGATCGAGGACTTCGTCGCCTTCGCGCACGACACGACCGCGGAGGTGCTGGTCGCAGCGCCAGCCCTTCTCCGCGGGCCTGGCGGACAAGGCCGAGGTCGAGGCGGCCTGCCGGCAGGTGCGCGGCCCGGTCGCTCGTCGTGCACGGGACGGACGACCACATCATCCGCTACGACCGTGGCGTGGCGCTCGCAGAGCTGACCGGCGGGGAGCTCGTCCTGCTTCGAGGGCGCCGGCCACGGGCCGCAGGGCGCTACCCCGTCGCGTTCAACCTCCTGCTGCGCGATCTGGTCGATCGCGTGTCCGCCCGCCCGCCCGCCGCCCGCCGGTGGGTGCCCAGCCTGGCGCGTACGCGGCGCGCGCTCTTCGTCTCCTCGCCGATCGGCCTCGGCCATGCGTGGCGCGACGTCGCGATCGCCGACGAGCTCCGCCGCGCGGTGCCGGGCCTCGAGATCGATGGCTCGCGCAGGCGCCGGTGACGGGGTGCTGCGCGAGCGCGGCGAGACGATCCATCCCGCGAGCGCCGCGCTCGCGAGCGAGGCCGAGCACATCGACCTCGAGGCGGGCGAGCACGAGCTGCACGCCTTCCAGGCGCTCCGGCGGATGGACGAGATCCTCTGTGCGAACTTCATGCTGTTCCACGACGTGGTCTCCGAGGATCGGTTCGACGTCTGGATCGGGGACGAGGCGTGGGAGCTCGACTACTTCCTGCACGAGAACCCGGAGCTGAAGACGGCGCCGTACGCGTGGCTCACCGACTTCGTCGGCTACCTGCCGATGCCCTCCGGTGGCGAGCGCGAGGCGTTCCTGACCGCGGACTTCAACGCGGAGATGATCGAGCACGTCGAGCGCTTTCCGCGCGTCCGGGACGTGGCGATCTTCGTGGGCGAGCCCGCGGACGTCGTCGATGCGACCTTCGGGCCCGGGCTCCCGCGCATCCGCGACTGGACCGAGCGGCACTACGAGTTCGTCGGCTACATCCCCGGCTTCGACCCGGGCGCGCTCGACCGGGAGGCGCTGCGCCGCGAGCTCGGGTACGGCGACGAGCCGGTCTGTCTCGTCTCGGTCGGGGGATCCGGCGTCGGGGAGCCGCTCCTCCGCCGCGTGATCGAGGCGGTCGCCCTCGTGCCGGGCGCTGCCGGGCTCCCTGGTCGTCGCCGGGCCGCGGATCGATCCGGCAGGCCTTCCGCGCGTCGACGGCGTGGAGGTGCGCGGATACGTGCACGAGCTCTACCGTCACGCGGCGGCGTGCGACGTCGCGGTCGTGCAGGGCGGGCTCACGACGACGATGGAGCTCGTCGCGTTCGGCCGGCCGTTTGTCGTCGCATGCCGCTCGCGAACCACTTCGAGCAGCGCTTCCACGTGCGGAACCGGCTCGACCGCTACGGCGCCCGGACCTGGCTCGAGTACGCGGAAGCCGACCCGGAGCGGATCGCGGGTGCCATCGGCGAGCTCCTGTCCGCGCCGGCGCCGACGTACCGCCCGGTCGAGGCCGGCGGCGCGGCCCGGGCCGCGGCGGCGATCGCCAGACTGTTTGAGACCTGATCGACTTCGACACGAAGATCGCCGTCGTCCTGCTGGACGACCTCGCTGTCTGGCAGAAGACGAACGTGACCGCCTTCCTCGTCAGCGGCATCGCCGGCACGGTTCCCGGGGTCGTCGGCGAGCCGTATCGCGACGGCTCCGGCAACGAGTACCTGCCGATGTTCGTGCAGCCGGTGCTCGTCTACGCCGCCGACGCCGCCGGCCTCCGCCGCGCCTACGAACGGGCGATGAGCCGTGACGTGACGCCGGCCGTCTACACGCGCGAGCTGTTCGAGACCGGGCACGACGAGGCGAACCGCGCGGCCGTCGCGGGCGTCCCTGCGGAGGAGCTCGACCTCGTCGGGATTGCCTTCCGGTCCGACCGCAAGACGGTCGACAAGGTCGTCGACCGGCTACGCCTCCACCCGTAGCACGGGTTCTGTATACTGAACCGAATGGTTCAGTATGAGGACAGGGCCTTTGCAGCGCTTGCCGACCCGACACGGCGTGCCGTGCTCGAGCGGCTCGGTCTCGGCCCGGCGACGATCAGCGAGCTCGCCGAGCCGTTCGACATGTCGCTGACCGGGATGAAGAAGCACGTCCTCGTCCTCGAGGGCGCAGGTTTCGTCCTCACCGAGAAGGTCGGGCGCGCGCGGCGCTGCACGCTCGCGCCGTACGCCTTCGAGGGAATCACCGCGTGGCTGCAGCGGCTCGACCGCTTCGCGCATGTCGTCGAACGCACGAAAGGAGATTAGAAACACGATGAAGACCCAGGTAACGACCCCGAACGAGCTGGAGATTCGCGTGGAGCGGGTCTTCGACGCTCCGCGCGAGCACGTCTTCAGCGTCTGGACGGATCCGGCGCTGATCCCCGAGTGGTGGGGCGACGGCACTGTTGTCGAGGAGATGGACGTCCGGCCGGGCGGCCGCTGGCGCTTCCGCACCGCGTACGGCCAGGTCGAGGGCGAGTACCGCGAGGTCGACCCGCCGGATCGCCTCGTGCAGACCTTCCAGGACCACCTGCAGACGCTCGAGTTCGAGGAGGTCGACGGCCGGACGAAGCTGACGCAGACGATGCACTTCGACACGACCGAGCAGCGCGACACGACGATGCAGTACGGCGTCGAGGCCGGAGCCGAAGCGGGCTTCGAGCGCGTGGACGCGGTGCTCCAGGGTCTGCGCGTCACGTAGTCATCGCAGCCGGCCGCGCCGTAGCCCACGCCGGGCTGCGGCGCGGCTGGCAGGATGCCGCCCATGGCGAGCTTCCTCCACACGATGGTGCGCATCACCGATCCCGAGGCGAGCCGGCGCTTCTACGAGGCGCTCGGCTTCAGCTTCAGCCGCGACATGGACATCGTCCGGAACGGCGAGGTCGAGGCGACGAACTACTTCTATTCGCTCGGCGACGACGAGAACGTGCTCGAGCTGACCTACAACCGCGACGGCCGCACGTACGAGCTCGGCACCGGGTACGGGCACATTGCGCTGGCGGTGGACGACCTGGATGCGTCGCTCGAGCAGCTGGCCGGCCAGGGCATCACTCCCGAGCGCGAGCCGTACCGCGTCCGCGAGGGCGGGTCGCGGCTCTGCTTCGTCAACGATCCGGACGGCTACCGGATCGAGCTGATCGACCGCAGCGGCAGGTAACGGCCTCCTCGCCCTCCCCGGGGCGATCGCGACGCTCATCGCGGCTGAACCAGTTTCCGGCGGTTGGGTCGGGCGACCCTGATCTCAGCCCGGGTGTGGATACGTCATGACGACGACTCCGAAGGCGTCTGCCGTACGCGCGGCGTAGACGTGCGGGACATCGGCGGGGAAACGCAGGAAGTCACCCGTCTCGAGAACGACCGTCTGCCCCACAGGTCCCGCTTCGACGGCTCCTGCGGTGATCAGCAGGTGCTCGACTACGCCTGGTGGGTGTGCCCTGGCCTTCCGTCGCCTCCCCGCGGGGAAGCGGATCGACAGGATTTCCGCCGTTCCCGCGAGTGGCAGTCGATCGACGATGGACGCCTCGACCGCTCCCGTGACCCGGACGGCGTCTGCCGCTCGCTGAACGAAGACCCCTGGCGCGGCCGACTCTGCGAGGAGCACGCCGATCGAGACGCCGAGCGCGTCCGCGATCGCGAAGATCGTCTCGACCGTTGGGTTCGCCTGATTGGCTTCGAGCCGTGCGAGCGTCGACCGGCCGACGCCGCTCGCTGCGGCGAGCCGGTCGAGGTTGATCCCGCGCGCCCGGCGGAGGCGGCGGACGTTTGCGGCCATCGTTTGGAGGTGAGGTGCAGGCGCCTGCCGGGTCTCATTTACGGTCATTGCGTGACCATATATGGTAGGCAGCGTGACAGAGGTCGTGATCGTCGGCGGCGGGATCGCGGGCGTCACCGCAGCGGCGGCTCTCGCCGAGCGCGGCATTGGAGTGACACTCCTCGAGCAAAGCCGCCTCGCATCGGCTGCCTCTGGCGAGAACACCGGCACGCTCCTGCACCAGACCGAGCCTGAGGTGGCTGCAATGTTGCGCGAGACGGTGGCGATCTACGAGGAGCTTGCCGAGGGCCCCGTCGACTTCGGCTTGGCGCGCTACGACGAATTGCTCCTCGCACGGGACGAGAGCCAGCTCGAACGTGCCCGCGCCAAGGCGCAGGCCTTCGTCACGGCGGGCATTCGGGCAGAGCGCATGACGGCAGAAGAGCTCGCCGTTGCCTATCCCTATCTCGCACCCGCGGCCGGCGGCGTCCTCGTGGGCGGCACATACGCCCTCGAGGCCGAGGCAGCGGTGCACGCGTTCGCGGTGCGCGCCCGGCAGGCAGGCGCCGAGATCACCACCCACTGTCGAGTCGTACAGGTCTACCCCGGCCAGGGAGTCTTGACCGACGGCGGCGCCGTTCGAGCCGACCTCGTCATCGTCGCAACCGGGCCCTGGCTCGCCGGCCTGCTTCCGACAGCACCCGTGCGAGGTGGCCGTGGCTGGCTGCTCCGAACCGACCCGCTGCCATTCCGGCTCGAGTGCATGGTCGAAGAGCTGTCCTGGCCCGACCAGGACGTGCTCGGCGCGGTCGGGGCCCCTCGGCGACTCGCTGACCTGGCGCAAGGTCGCACCGATCCGCCACTCGCGGATGCCGTCTTTCTCTGCCCGCAGCGAGACGGCGGTGCACTCGTGGGGGCGGCGATGACGCTCTCGCTCGACGCTGTCCCGGAGGGCGCCGACATGCCGGGCCGCCTCGCCTCGCGTGCCGTTGCCGCCGCGCCGGGCCTCGCCGACGTCGGAGTTCGCCGGGCCTGGTCAGGTCTGCGCCCGACGGCCCCCGATGGTCTTCCCGTCGTCGGGCGTGTACCCGGCGCCGACGGCCTCCTCGTTCACGGCGGCCACACATCCCTCGGCATGCAGGCGGCACCTGCGACCGCTGCGCGGCTCGCGGACGAGATCTGCGGTCGACCGGTTCCCGACTGGTACCGCGCTCTCGATCCCGGCCGGTTCCCGAAGTTCCGCCCTGTCCTTCCTCGAACACGACTGGAGGAGCAATGGCAGTTGTGATCTCGCAGCGCGTCCGCAGCATGATGCGGATGACGATGGCCGACATGGCGGATCTCGCCGACGAGCGACGGTCGGCGTACCGCCTGGAGAACGCGGACAGTTACCTGATCCCGGCCGAGCACGTCGTCGAGGCGACGCGGAACGCGGTCGGCCGGGACGAGTTCAACAGCTACCTGCCCCTCCGAGGGCTACGCGGCCTGCGCGAGGGGGTGGCAGCTCGCTTCCTCGAGGACTTCGGTCTCGACTACGACCCGGAGAGCGAGATCGTGATCAGCGGAGGGGCCGGCGAGTCACTGCTCAATGCACTGCTCGTTGCGATCAACCCAGGCGACAGGGTGCTGCTCACCAACCCCACCTACTCGGGCATGGCCCAGCGTGTGCGGCTCGCCGGCGGGGAGCAGGTGTTCTGCGACCTCGAGCGGACATCGTCGCGCTGGAATCTCGACCTCGACCGGCTCCGCGAAGAGGCGAGCTCGTGCCGCGCCATCTTCGTCGCCTCGCCGGTGATGCCGACCGGCACGGTCCTGACTCGGGCCGAGACGGAGGCTATCGCCGAAGCTGCCGTCGACAACGACGCGATCGTCATCTTCAACGGCGCCGCAGACCGGGTCGTCTTCGGCGATCGAAAAGTCGTTCAGCCGGCCGGCATTCCCGCGCTCCGCGAGCGAACGATCACCGTTGGCTGCGTCTCCAAGAACTACGGCATGCCGGGTTGGCGCATCGGCTGGGCAGCGGCTCCGCGCGAGCTCGCCAGCGCCCTCGAAGACACGCACATCTTCAACGGGATCATGCCCAGCGGGTTCGCTCAGGCGGGCGCGCAGGCGGCACTCACGGGGCCGCAGGGCTGGCAGCACGAACTCGTCGCCGCGTTCGAACGCAACCAGCAGGCACTCCTCGAGGAGTTGGCCGACGCGCCTGGCGTTGAGCCGGTGCCCGCGGAAGGTGGCTGGTGGCTCCTCGCCGACGTCGAGGGAACGGGTCTCGACGCCGACGCCTTCTGCACGCGCGCGCTCGAACACGTCGACGTCGCCGTCACGCCGATGCGCGGGTGGGGCAGCGACGACTTCGGCGCACACCAGGTTCGCTTCATCTTCAGCAACGAACCGGAAGACCGCATTCGCGAGGCAGGCCGGCGCATCGTGGAGTTCGCGCGGGCAGCCGTCGTGTCACCTCAACGTTGACAATGAACCAGACGGCTACCGGGTCGAGCTGATCGACCGCAGCGGCAAGTAACCGGGTTCGACCGAGCCAGCCGTCGCGCGCGGCGTGGCGTAGGGTCGTTCGCCGGTGATCGTCCACACACGGATCGAGGGCTCGCATCTCGCCGGCAACCTGCTGGGCGATCCGAGCGAGCGAGATCTGTTCGTGTACCTCCCCCCGGGCTACGACGACTCGGATCGCCGGTATCCCACGGCCTACCTGTTGCAGGCGTACGGCACGACCGCGGCAGAGATGGTCACCCCTGCGACCGACGAGGTGCGGTGGCGGCCGCCGATCGAGGACGTTCTCGAACCCGTCTTTCGGCGTATGGGCGTGCCCCCGATGATCGTCGCCATCCCGGACGGCTGGTCGCGCTGGGGCTGCGGCCAGTGGGTTGACTCGCCCGTGACCGGCAACTTCGAGCAGTACCTGCTGCACGACATCATCCCCGCCGTCGACGCCGCCTATCGGACGATCCCCACCGCCCGCAGCCGAGGCGTGTTCGGCTTCTCGTCGGGAGGCTTCGGCGCCTGGAACGTCGCCTCGCGCAACCCTGGCGCCTTCGGCGCGCTCGCCATGCTCTCGGGCGACTCTTTCCTCGACATGACCCACAAGTTCATGCCGTACAAGTACTTCGACAGCATCTGGCCGGAGGAGCCCAACGGACCGATCGAAGGGAACGTCTGGTCGGAGCTCGTCTACGACTACTCCGCGACGTACTCACCCAATCCTGATCGCCCGCCGTTCTACGTCGACCTGCCCGTTGCCTGGCCGAGCGGGGAGCTGATCCAGGAGGTCTGGGACCGCTGGCTCGCCTTCGACCCCGTCGTCAACGTGCACGACCGTCTCGACAATCTCCGCAAACTGTCCGGCATCCTCCTCGACGCAGGCGCCGCCGACGACTACAACTTGCATTGGGGTCACCGGCTCCTCAGCCACCACCTCGACGAAGCCGGAATCGCGCACGAGCACACGGAGAACCCCGGCAACCACGGTGGCCGGGCAAACGAGCGGTACCAGGTCGCGCTGGAATGGCTGGGGGACGTCCTCGACGCCGACGGCTCAGCTCAACGTTGACAACCAGCCAGACGGCTACCGCATCGAGCTGATCGACCGCAGCGGTCGGTAGCGGCTGAACTCCGGCGTAGCGACGCTCGCGCAGGTCGGAGCGAAGTTCGCCGGCGCGAGCGTCACCGGTTTTCAGCGAGCCGCACAGCGATCAGCTTCTTGACGAGCGTTTGTGGAAGCGGCCGGTCGACCGCGAAGTGAAGGGCGCTCTTCGTCATCGTGTAACCCTCCAGGTCATCGGCTAGTCGCGGCAGGACCCGAGACGCTGAACGGCAGATAACTCAAGTGGTCGCGAAATGCGGCAAAGCCGGCGACAGTCTTACCTCTGACTCGGAAGGCAGGTACACGGTAGGAGATGACCTGCTCAGCCTCGGGCACGATCTCGAGGATGGTGGTGCGAAGCGTCTGAAGCGTTCCGCGCTTCGGCTCCTCGAGCCCTCTCAGGTTACACGTCGACATCGGCGGTGGCCAGCCGGCCCGGATTCTAGGCCGGCTTCGGGCGACATTTTCCGTACGTTGCCCAGCCGGCTGGAACGCCCGCCGACTCCGTCAAGAACTCTCTGGAAGTTGCATGGGGACCCGGAAGCGTCGCACCTCCTGCGGCCAACCGCAGGCCACCGCGATCTTTCCCGCCCACAGCCGCGCCGCCTCCTCGTCGGCCACAGCCACGACAGCGAAGCCGCCGAGGTGCTCCTTGGTCTCGATGTACGGACCGTCGGTGAACAGCGGCGTGCCGCTCGACGCATCGACACTGAACACGGGGGCTGCATCGTCCAGGCCGTTGGTGAAGATGAAGACCCCGGCGCCTTCATCTCTGCCACCAACGCCCTGACGGCCTTCGACTTCTCGCGCAGCTCCTCGACCGTGTGGTCGGGCACCCACTCGTCGTTGAAGGCGATGAGGTACTCGGTCATGTCTCCTCCTTTGCCGGGTGGCTCCTGCGGCCACCCTCCACCTTCTCCACGAACGGCGACGGCCCGATTCGACACAGGTCCTGCTCAGCGAGCAACTATCCAGTCGCTACGCCTCGGCTTGAGATGCTGCACACCCAACACCGGCGGCGAAAGGACACCACGATGGCGCTTGGCTTCTACTTCACACCGAGCTCGTTCACGGTTGCGGAGTACGACCAGGTGATCAGGCAGCTGGAAGCGGCTGGTGCCGGAGCTCCCGCCGGTCGGCGCCACCACGTCGCGCTCGAGTCTGACGGACAGACTCAGGTGTTCGACATCTGGGACTCTCAGGAGTCGCTCGATGCCTTTGCCGCGACGCTGATCCCGATCATGGCCGCCCTTGGAGCCGATCCCGGTCAGCCGATGGTCTCGAACGTGCTCAACATCATTCAAGGCTGAGCCGCTGAGGCGCGGGGCGTTCAGCGGCAAGCAGCGCCAGGCGAAGAGAAGCGGTGCCGATCTCCCGCTCAGGTGAGGGTCAGCCCGCCGTCGACGACGAGGACCTGGCCCGTCGCAAACGGCGTGCGAGCGAGTGAGACGACAGCGTCCGCGACATCCGCCGGCGTCGCCGCACGACCAAGCGGTGTACGGGCGACGACCGCCTCGTTCGCTTCCCATCCCGCCGTCCACGGCGTGTCCACCAGCCCGGGCGCGACCGCGTTGACGCGCACGTCGGGAGCCAGCGCCTGCGCAAGGGTGCGGGTCAGGTGATGCAGCGCCGCCTTCGAGACGGCGTATGGCAGCGAGCTCCCTCCCGCGATGATCCCCGCGACCGATCCCACGTTGACGATCGCTCCCTGCGCCTCGCGTAACGCAGGCACCGCCGCACGGCTGAGGTACCAGGGGCCCATCAGGTTCACGCCCAGGATCCGCCGCCACAACTCATCGTCGGCGCCCTCGAGGTCCGCAAACGGCAGGCGTCTCGTCGTGCCCGCGTTGTTGACGACGACATCGAGCCGTTCGAACCGCTCGAGTGCGGTCGCGACCAGCCGCCGCGCATCCTCCTCACGGGAGACGTCGCCCTGGACGTACAGGGCCTCCGGGAGCGAGCGGGCGAGCGTCTCGCCCTCCTCGACCGACCGCGACGAGTTGACGATCACCCTCGCGCCGTCGCCGGCGAACCGCTCCGCAACCGCCCGGCCGATGCCGCTGGACGATCCCGTGACCAGGACGACGTCGCTCACCGGCCGATCCTAAGGCCCGGCCGCCTGGCGAGCACTCCCGCCGCGGTTAGGCTTGGCCCATCGTCGAACGGACGTACACGGTCAAGGCTCTCGACGAGTCGACATGGGCCGCGTTCGCCGCACTGGTCGAGCGCAACAACGGCGTCTTCGGCGGCTGCTGGTGCATGGGGTTCCACCCCGAGGGGGTCAACAAGGACACCACGCCGGCGCAGAATCGCGAGCGGAAGCTCGAGCGTGTGCGAGCGGGATCGGCCCATGCGGCGCTCGTGTTCGACGGCGAGAACTGCTTGGGGTGGTGCCAGTTCGGCGTGCCGGGCGAGGTGCCCCGGATCAAGAGCCGCGCCGTATACGAAAAGGGTCAGACGACCTCGCCGGACTGGCGGATCGCGTGTTGCTACGTCGGGAAGGGGCTCCGGCGTCAGGGCGTAGCGACTGCGGCGCTCGCGGGTGCCGTCGACCTCATCGCGGGCCTCGGCGGCGGCACGGTCGAGGGCTATCCGGAGGACGCCGGCTCGGTGCCCGCCGGCTTCCTCTTCAACGGTGCCCTCTCGACGTACGAGCGGCTCGGGTTCGTCCGTGACCGCAAGATCGGCAAGCACCGCTGGGTCGTGACCAGGGTCGTCGAGCCGAGGTCGTAGGACACAGCCAATCCTCGCTGGAGAGCGACGGAATGACGACCCGGTGACTACCGTTGAACGGTTGGTCGCATTGAGTGCCGCCGGACCCGCCATCGAGGCGCACCAGCTGCGCAAGAGCTACGGCGACGTCGCCGCGCTGTGCGGCGTCGACCTGCTGGTGGAGGCCGGGACCGTCTACGGGCTGCTCGGCCCGAACGGCGCTGGCAAGACGACGGCCGTGCGGATCCTCACGACGCTGCTGCAGCCGGATAGCGGCGAGGCGCGCGTGGCCGGTGCAGACGTCCGCCGCGAGCCCCGCCGCGTACGCGAGCGCATCGGCCTTGCGGGCCAGTACGCCGCCGTCGACGAGAATCTGACCGGGTTCGAGAACCTGGAGATGGTCGGGCAGCTCTACCACCTCGGCCGCCGTGTCTCGCGGCGGCGGGCCGACGAGCTGCTCGACTCCTTCGACCTCGCCGACGCGGGTGGGCGGCTCGTCCGCACCTACTCGGGCGGCATGCGACGCCGTCTCGACCTCGCCGCGGCGCTCGTCGCGCGCCCGCCGGTGCTGTTCCTCGACGAGCCGACCACGGGCCTGGACATCCGCAGCCGCCTGGCGCTCTGGCACACGATCGAGGACCTCGTCGCGGGCGGCACCACCGTGCTCCTGACCACGCAGTACCTCGACGAGGCCGACCGCCTCGCCGATCGCATCGCCGTGATCGACCACGGGGTGGTCATCGCGGAGGGAACGTCGGACGAGCTCAAGCGTCAGATCGGCGGCGACCGGCTCGAAGTCCACCTCGAGGACGGCCGTGGCGAAGCGGCGATCGCTGCACTCGAGGACATCGTCGACGGGCGGCCGGTCCTGGAGAACAGAACGCTGCGGGTGCCGCTCGCCCGCTGTCGCGGCGAGATCGCGGAGATCGTGCGGCGGCTCGACGAGGCCGGTATCAGCATCGACGACATCGGGGTGAACCGCCCGACGCTCGATGACGTCTTCCTCGAGCTCACCGGTCAAGCGGCGGAAGCCGGCGAGGAGGAACCCGACCTCGTCGCCGAAGAGGCAGTCCGGCGATGAAGGCGCTTGCGTATGCGGCGGGCGACACACTTGTCCTCGCGAAGCGGAGCTTCCTGAGGATCCCTCGCCAGCCCGACCTGCTGGTCGGCTTCACCGTCCAGCCGATCATGTTCGTGCTGCTCTTCGTGTACGTCTTCGGCGGCGCGATCCAGACGCCGGGCTACGACAACTACGCCGAATTCCTCATCCCGGGGATCATCGTCCAGTCGATGGTCTTCGGCGGGTTCGTGACGGCCCTCGGGCTCGCCGAGGACCTGAAGAAGGGGCTCATCGACCGCTTCCGCTCGCTGCCGATGTGGGGGCCGGCCGTGCTGACCGGGCGCGTGACCGCGGACATCGGCACGAACATCATCCAGCTCACGATCATGCTCTGCGTCGGCTTCGCGGTCGGCTTCTGGTTCTCGTCGAGCCCGCCCGAGGTGGTCGCCGGTCTCGTGCTGTGTCTCCTCATCGGCTACGCGTTCTCCTGGGTCTTCGCTTTCATCGGGCTGATCGCCTCGTCGCCGGAGGCCGCGAACGCGTACGGGTTCACAATTCTCTTCCCGGTCACGTTCATCTCGTCCGCGTTCGTCCCGGTCGCCACGATGCCGGACTGGCTGCAGCCCATCGCCGAGCACAATCCGTTCTCGACGATGGTCGACGCCGCCCGGTCGCTCTTTATCGGCATCCCCGCGGGGAACGACGTCTGGCTCGCCGTCGCCTGGTGCTTCGCCATCATCGCCGTCTTCGGGCCGCTGTCCGCATGGCGCTACCGGCGCGCCGTCGTGCGTTAGCTCCCCCGATCCGAGCCTTCGCAAGCGGGAAGGAGCCTGTGCAGATCGCGACACTCGAGAGAGCTCGCGGGGCTAGGTCGACGAGCCTCCCGGCATCAGCCCCAGCTGCGTGAAGACCTCGATCCGGTCGTAGTAGATGCGAATCGCGCTGATCTTGCCGTTGTCCACTCGGAAGACTCCGACAAACGGGAAGTCCAGCGTCTTGCCCGTCGCTGGAACCTCGGCGCCGCCCGGGCTGCGCCACGGCCCCGTGTGCGTCCCCGTGTACCGCGCCTCCTCCACGACGTGATTGCCCTCCGCGAAGAGGACAACGTCCTTGCTGCTGCGGTCGGGAGCCGCGGTCAGAAGCGCGTCGAAGTACTGCTCCTTCAGGTCCGCCAGCCCCGAGATGCGGTCGCCGCCGGGCGCCTCGTAGACGACATCGTGGGTATAGAGAGCGGCCCACCCGTCCCGGTCGGCGGCGTTCCAGCGTTCGATGGCCTGCTCGAGAACCTGCTTCGCCTCGGTCACCGTTGCCTCCTTTCGGCCCGGACCCCGGCTGCGAACCTACTCCTCTGAGCGCCCTGCCTAGTCCTCGATCGTGACGAGCGTCCCGATCGGCGTGTAGGGCCAGACCTTCGCCGCGGTGTCGAGCGGAAGCTCGACGCAGCCGAGGCTCTGGGGCGTCCCGAACGACGCGCGGGTGAACGCGTGCAGGGCTTCGCCGCCGTGGAAGTAGCTGATCCAGCGGATCCCGGGGTCGTTGTAGTGCGACCCGTCGGGGTTGTTTCCGCTCATCGTTCCGACCGGGATGTGCTCGAAGACCGGAAACGTGCCGAGCGCGGTCGGCGCCGCGGGGACGCCGGTGTTGCCGGGCGACGTCAGCACGGTCTGGCCGTTGTGCCAGAGCGTCAGGAGCTGCGGCAGGTTCCGATGGACGTAGACGTAGCTGTAGCCGGCGGTTCGCCGCTTGCCGGCGACGGCATCGGCGAGCGCCGTGTGCCACACCTTCGGGCCGGCGATGCCGTCGACGGCGAGGTGGTGCTCGTCCTGGAACATCATCACGGCGCCCCGAGTGATCTCGTTGGGCTCACCCGTCTTCCACTGCGCCTGCAGCTCGTGCGGGGTATCCGGGTATCGCCACGCGAAGTCACCATCAGGCGGGTCGACCGCCGCTGCGAGCTGGTCGCGCATCGTCAGTGGCCCGCCCGGCTTCGCCGGCGTCCAGTCGACCGGCAGGTAGCCCTCCTGTGCGAGGAGCTGCTGCAGGCGCAGGAAGGACGCCGGTGCGACCGAGAGGTGGAAGCTCTTCGTGGCGTGAGGCGCGCTGTGGGCGCTCATGACCGAGACCGCCGACGGGAAACGGACGACGAGGTCGGAGTTGAAGGGCGCGCCATTACCGCCGGGCTGGAAGAGAAGCGTGTGGTCGTCCGGGGTCGTCCAGCGTCCGGGCACTGACGGCACGAGCGTCGGCTCCTTCCCCCCGAGCATCTGCGAAACCGGCTTCGAGAAGGTGAGCCGGATCGGGGCGAGCGGGTTGGCGCGCGCGTTCGGCCCGGGCGCGGCGAGGACGACCGGGTGGCCGGCTCGCGGGAACCAGGTGATGCGCACGGGCGCGCCGAGGGTCTCCCACGGCCGCGCCGCCGCTGCGACTTCGATTGCGCCCGCCGCGGTTTTCGTCGGCAGCGTCACGGTTCGGCCCACCACCGTGGCGCGCGCGAGCGAGACGCGGTCGATTGGCGTGTCGAACCGCACCTGCGCGTGCCCGTCCCGGGCGACCGTGACCCAGCGGTTGGCCACGTGCGCGGCCGGAGCCTTGACGGTCAGCGTCTCGCGCCGCTCGGCGCCGAGCGCCCAGCTTGTCCATCCCGGCCGCCGGACCACGACGGAAAGCGTGATGCGCTCGCCGGGCGCGATCCGCCGGCGTGGCGTTATCCGGCCATTCGAGACGGTGAGCGGGATCACGCGACCGTTCGCCGACCGCGCAGAGACGCTGACGAGCCGGCCGGCAAAGGGCTGCAGGTCGACGCGGCCGAGGGCGGAGCGGTCGGTTGCAAGGCTGGCGCCCGAGAATGCCCAGACGACGGCAACCGCCGCCACCACCACGCCCACGACGGCCGCGAGGCCGAGCCAACGGCCGCGGTGCGAGCGCTTTCTAGGTGGCGGTCTTCTGGTGCGGACCTGTAGCGGCGGCGAAACGGTCACGAATGCTCCGCCACAGGGTAGGCGGCATCAGGTCACTCGGCCGGATCGGCCGGCTCTCCCTCGACGGCAAGGGCGCCCGGGTCCTCGGCGACTTCCACGAGACCGTCCGGGTTATCGACACCGGCGCGCCGTGCTTCCTTCTTCTCACGCTTGCGTTCTCGCTTTTCGCGCAGGGCGAGCTCCCGTGCCCGTTTTGCCTGCGTCTGGGCGTTCCTCGTCGCCATCCAGCCTCCTGGCGTAGTGATGCACAGGCGGCAACTGCCGGGCCGGCGAGCCGCGGCAGTTGCCGCCTGCGAGTGACTAGGCGGACGCGAGCGTGACGCTCTTCGCCTCAGGGCCCTTCGCGCCCTCGGCGGGCTCGTACGACACCTTCGCGTTCTCGGCGAGAGTCTTGTAGCCCTCACCCTCGATCGCGCTGTGGTGGACGAACACGTCCTTGCCGCCTTCATCGGGGGTAATGAACCCGTACCCCTTGTCGGCGTTGAACCACTTAACGGTTCCGGTTGCCATGGATAGAAACACCTCCTCCACTGCTCAAGAACGGGCAGGGAGGCGCGTGCTGCGCATCCGGTACTCGCTCAGATAGTCGAGGGAGCGTAGCAGCGTCCCCGCCGAGGCTACGGCTCAGTCGTAGCGGCGGCGAAGCGCGACGATGCGGTCGTACGACGCCTGCAGCGCCGACCGGCTCAGCCGGCCGCTCTTCGCAGCCTTCAGCAGCGCTGCGTAGGCCTGCTCGCCGACCGTATCGCCCCCGCTGCCGCCGTTCCCGGCGACGTAGACCAGGTCGACGCCGGCGCCGACGGCGCGAACCGTTGCCTCCCCGGCATCGAACCACGGGCTCACGCCGCGCGTCGCCAGGTCGTCGCTCATCGTCACGCCACGGAAGCCGAGTGTGCGCCGCAGAAGCCCGTTCACGATCGCCGGCGACGTCGCCGCAGGGACGGTGTCGTACGCCGGGTACACCGCCGTCCCGACCATCACGACCGGCACGCCGGCGGCGATCGCCGCCCTGAACGGCACGAGGTCGCGTGCCGCGAGCGCGCTGCGCGACGCCGTCACCTTCCCGGGCCCGTAGTCGGTGCTGCGCCCGAGGCGCCCGAGCCCCGGGAAGTGCTTGGCGGTCGCGGCGACTCCGCCCTCGACGAGCCCCCGGGCAAAGGCGACGCCGTTGGCGCTGACCGTCGCCGCGTCGGTCGAGAACGCGCGCGAGTAGATGAACGCGTACTTCGATACGGGCACGTCGAGCACGGGCGCCAGGTCGACGCCGATGCCGAGCCCGCGCAGGTAGCGCCCCGACGCCCGCCCCTGGGCGAGCGCGTCTGCGCTCGTGCGCATCTGGCTCGGCGCTTCCGTCGGCGGGCCGGGCAGCCGCTTGACGCCGCCGCCCTCCTGGTCGATGGCGATCAGGAGCGGCGGCTGGCCGCCGGCGCGTGCAGCCCCCTGCAGCTGCCGGACGAGCGGTAGGGGGCCCTCGGGCGGGATCGTGTTCGAGAACAGGACGACGCCGCCGACCTGGCCGCGTTTGATGCGCGCCAGCAGATCCGCGCTCGGTACCGGGCCGCGCATGCGGATCACGACGTGCGCTCCGGCGAGCTGCGCGAGCGTCGGTCCGGATGCGGACCGCGCGCCTCCAGCCACCACGGCGGAGGCGAGGATCAGGCAGAGGGCGGCAAGCATTCGCATAGCACCTCGGGTATACCACGAGGGCTTGCGAGCGGCGCCGCGAATACGGCGCCGTGACGCAGTCGGCGTTCGGCGAGGACGCATTCGGGCGCTACGCCGAAGGCGCGGCCCGCTTCTTCGGCACGCCGCAGTACATCGTCGGCCAGACCATCCTCGTTGCGCTGTGGATCACGCTGAACGCGCTCGGCCTGAGCCTCGGCTGGGACCCGTACCCGTTCATCCTGCTCAACCTCGCGTTCTCGTTGCAGGCGGCCTACGCCGCGCCGTTGATCCTGCTCGCGCAGACGCGGCAGGCCGATCGCGACAAGATCGCCGCCGAGAAGGACGAGAAGCACCGCGACGCCGTCATCGGGCATCTCCGCGACCGCGAAAACCTCGTCAAGCGCCAGAACGACGATCTCCGGCAGCTGATCCAGGCGAACACCGACCTGACGCAGCAGGACAAGGACCTGACCGAGAGCATCGCGGCGATGGCGCGGGAGATCCACGCCGCCGTGCGCCCGGGCTGATGGCCCGGCAGGTCGTTCTCCTGCGGGGGATCAACGTGGGCCGGAACCGGCGCGTGCCGATGGCGGCGCTCCGCGAGGCGCTGGACGGCTACGAGGACGTCGTCACGCACGGTCAGAGCGGGAACGTCGTGCTCGAAGCGAAGAAATCCGGCCGGGCGCTCGAGGGCGAGCTGGAAGGCCTGTTCGCGGAGCGGCTCGGGCTCGAGACGCGCGTGGTCGTACGCAGCCGCGCACAGCTGCAGAAGGTGGTCGACCGCAATCCGCTGGCGAAGGTCGCGGACAGCGGCTCGCGCTACCTCGTCACCTTTCTGGCCGACAAGCCCACTGCCACGCGCGCCAGGGCGCTGGAGGACGACTTCGGCCGCGAGCAGGCGGTCCTGCACGGGCAGGAGGTCTACAGCTGGCACCCGGACGGGCTGCAGCGCTCGAAGCTGGCGGCGCTGATCGCAGACGGGCTCGGCACGGTCGGCACCGCGCGCAACTGGAACACCGTGACGAAGCTCCTCGCGCTCGCATCCGATTGACGTTCGCGGTAGTACTCGCAGATATGCGCCGCCTCGGAGTGCTCGTGTTGCTGCTCGGGGCCGTGACGGCCGCCCGCGCAGTCCCTGCTCCGGCCGCGGGCGGGTGCCCGGCCACGCCGAACGACGCCTTCGGCCCGTTCGGGCAGGGGCTGCCTCCGCTCCGCGCCAAGACCGGCACCGGTCATGTGCTTACCGGCGTCGTGCTCTCGGCGGTCAACTGCAAGCCGGTCCCGAATGCCCAGGTGCAGTTCTGGCAGTCGAACACGAGGGGCGTCTACGTGCGCAAGCTGAGCGCCACCGTGCTCACGAACCGCGCCGGCCGGTTCCGGTACGAGAGTCCCCGGCCGATCTCGTACGAGGGCCTACCGCCGCACATCCACGTGCGTGTCGTCGCCAGGGGCTTCGAGACGCTGCTCTCGCGGATCATCGTCCCGAGCGGGACGCGGCGCACGAACGCGCGCCTGGTCCTGGTCCCGGCTCTGGTCTAACGCCAGTCGACCGCGACGACCTCGACGGGGTCCTCGAACCCCTTGAGGATCTCCGCCCGCGGCTCGGAAAGCCGAAACGCGCCGGCGACGCCGTCTAGCGACTCGCGGCTGATGAGGATCTCGCCGGCGCCGGCGGCCGCCCCGATCCGCGCGGCCAGGTGGATGGTCTCGCCGCCGTAGTCGGTGTAGCCGGTGCCCGTGCGGAACGCGGCGCCGCTGTGGGCGCCGATCCGCACGTCGGGCGCGAAGATCTCGTCGGCGAGCGCCTTCTGGATCGCAATCGCCGTGCGGACGGCCGCACCTACGTCGTCGAACGAGGCGAAGAAGCCGTCGCCCGTGTTCTTGACCACGGCGCCGCCGCCCTTGACGATCTGCTCGCGCACGACCTCGTCGTGGCGGGCGAGCAGGCGCCGGTACTTCTCCTCCCCGAGCGTGCCAAGGAGCTTCGTCGAGTCGACGATGTCGGTGAAGAGGAACGTCATCGACGCCTCCACCCGGCCGAGCAGGTCGCGGCACTGGGCCTCGTCGAGCCGCGCTCCGAGCCGCTCGAACGTCGCCAGGGCGGCCTCGAACTCGCCGGTCGCGCTCGGCTCGTCACCTGCACGCCGGAAGGCGGTGCCCAGCGCGAGCCTCGCCTGGGCGGTCTCATAGGGCGCGCCGACGTTCTGCCACTCGTCGCGAGCGCGGCGCAGGAGCTCTGCGGCCGCCTCGGCATCGCCCTCAGCAAGGACGATGCGCCCGCGCGCGAGGTGCAGGCCCGCGTCGAATGCGGGCGTCCGCGCGCCGCCGATCTTGTAGGCGTCCACGATGGTCTCGGCATCGTCGGCGGCCGTGTTCGCGGTGGCCAGATCGCCTCCGGCGACCGCGACCTCGACCTGCGCGAGCAGGTGACGGAGCCGCAGAAGCGGCTGCGTCGCTTCTACCATGGCGCGCCGGAGACCGGACGCGGCGGCGTCGACCTGCCCGCTTGCGAGGCGGAGCAGCGAGAGGCCCGGCTGCGGGTCCTGGCCGAGCTCGTTCGCACGCGCGTAGGCCTCCTCCGCCGCCGCGAAGTTGCCCTGGCGCCGGCGGATCTCGCCGATCTCGTAGTACCCGCCCGCAGTCAGGCGGCGCTGGAAGTCCTCGAGCTCGTCGCAGGCCTCTTGCGCCTGCCGCTCGGCGCCGTCCCAGTCGCCACGGAGGCGCATGATCTCGGCCCGGTGGATGCGGCACGCACCCGGAAAGCCGGAGACCTCGAGGCGGTCGCACCACTTGTTCGCCTCCTCGGTCCACTCGGCGGCCCGTCGTAGGTCGCCGAGGTCCTGACAGGTGCTGATCGTGATGCAGTAGACGAGCCCGGTCGTGAACGGCCGTAGGTCGCCGCAGACCGCAGAGGCGGTCGCCTGGTCGACCATCGCGAGGCCGCGCTCCACCTCGCCGCCGCGGATCAACGTGCGCCCGGTGCCGACGATGGCGATCATCTCGACGTCGCGGTCGCCGAAGCGCCGGGCGATGTCCTTTGCCCGCTCCATCTCAGCGAGCGCCTCGGGGACGGTGCCGCCGCCGAACAGCGCGTTCATGCCGCGCGTGAGCGCCAGGAACCCATGCTCGCTCGACTCGGGCTCGTCCGCGAGCATGGCCTCGGCGTTCGCGAACCAGCCGCCGGCGACGGCGTAGGCCTCGCGGCCGACGTGATCCCAGTTCAGCGCGAGCGCGATCCGTGCAGCGCGCCGGCGGTCGCCGGCGGCCGCGAAGCCCGCGTAGGCGCGCTCGCGAAGCGCGATTGCCTCCTCGATCTTGCCCGACCACCACGCCGAGTCCGCGAACGCCTCGAGGTCGTCGGGCGTCAGGTCGGCGCGCGCGGCGGCGCCGAAGGCGTCGTAGGCCTCGCGCCAGGCATGGCGCTCCGCGGCATCGCGCGCGGTCGGAAGTGGCTCGGCGAGCTGTGACATCACAGTGATTGTCACAGCGGTTGTGCGCCGACGCCAGTTTTCGGGTTCAGGAGGGCCTACGCGCCGAGCGCCTCCTGGATCCTGCCGAGCTCCTGCTGCTCGCCCGGGGACACGCCCTTCTTCGCCTCGGCGACCGACTGAGCCACGTCCGTGACGAAGGCCCGGTACGGGTTCACGTCGTCCGGTGCCTTCTGCTCGACGAGCTGCACGGCCGCGCGGATCGAGTCGAGCGTCTGCTGTTCGAGCTCCTCGGGCGACGAGCGCATGCTGAAGCCCGAGCCCTTCGTCGTCGCGCCCAGGTCGCGCACGAGCGCGCTCGAGCTCTCGCGCCCGGCCGCGAGGTGCTTCGCCATCGTCGTCGCTTCGCCGAACGTGTCGAAGAAGCCCCGGTCGCTGACTGCGACGAGCAGCCCGGCGCCCGTCACGCCCTTCTGGAGCGTCTCCCACTCCTCCTCGGTGAAGTCCGCCTTACCTGCCATGTGCACTCCCTTCTGTCGTGATCCCTGCGAGACCGTAGACCTCGTAGCGCTTCGAGCCGACCGGCGACGGCCGGTTGCGGTCGGGGTCGGCGGCACGGCGCTCGCCGACGGCGCCGAAGACCGCCTCGGCGCTCGACTCGTCCTCGAAGACCATGACGGAGAGCCGCTCGCCCGACTCGCGGTCGACGAGCCAGAAGCCGGCGACGCCGGGCGTCTCCTCCGCGACGGGAACCACCTCCTCCTGCACGTGGGAGATCCCGTCGTCGAGATCCTGCGGGCCGTCCTCGAACCTGACCACCATCGCGTACATGCCGCCTCCTTTCGCGCGTGAGATTAATCCGCCGCGAACAGCGCGGCACCGATCGCTCCCGCGTCCGGCCCGAGCGTCGCGCGCAGGATCTCGATGTGCTCGAGCGGCGCGACGTTGCCCGCGCGGCGCTGGATCTCGGCGCGCAGCGGGATGAGCAGGAGGTCGCCTGCCTCGGCGACGCCGCCGCCGATGACGACGCGTTGCGGCGTCACGAAGATGGTCAGGTTCGCGATCGCGACGCCGATGAGCCGGCCGGCCTGCTCGATCGCGTCGACGGCCGCGGCATCGCCCTCGCGCTGCCGCGGCCAGGGCCTCGTCGAAGGTTCCCTGGCCCGCGGTGCGTGCGATCGCCCTCGAGCCGGCGAACAGCTCGAGACAGCCCGTGTTGCCGCAGTTGCAGCGCGGCCCGTCGAGCACGACCGTGTGGTGGCCGATCTCGCCGGCCCGGTCGTCGACGCCGAGGTGCAAGCGCCCGCCGAGGACGAGCCCGCCGCCGATCCCGGTGCCGCACACGATGCAGATCACGTCGTCGGCGCCGCGCGCTGCACCGACACGCGCCTCGGCGAGCGCGAAGGCGTGGCCGTCGTTGACGAGCCCGACGGGAAGGTCGAGCGCACGCGAGAGCGGCTCGCGGATCGGCCGCCCGGCCCAGTCGCCGGCGAGGTTCGGGAAGAGGATGCCGCGGCCCTCGGCGTCGACGAGCCCCGGGAACGCGACGCCGACCGAGGCGACCGGGCCGGCGTCCCGCGCAAGCCCGGCGACGCGGTCGAGGACCGCCTCGGGCCCGTTCTCCGACGCGGTCGGCTCGGTCGCGCGGTCCACGACCTCGTCGCCGTCGAGGACGACGAGCTTCACGTTGGTGCCGCCGACGTCGAGCCCGACCCGGCGCGTCATCGCGCCGTCCAGCCGCCGTCGACCGTGAGCACCGCCCCGGTCACGAACGGCGCCGTGGCGAGGTAGAAGGCCGCACGCGCGACGTCCTCGGGGCGGCCGAAGTCGCCGGTCAGCGGCTGGAGCTCGGCGAGCCGCGCACGGATGGCCGGATCCTCCTGGGCGCGGCGGCTCATCGACGTCGCGACGAGGCCGGGGCAGACGACGTTGCAGCGGATCCCGTCGGCGGCGTACGTCACGGCCATCGCCCGCGTGAGCCCGATCAGCCCGGCCTTGGAGGCTGCGTACGCGTGCGTGGCGAAGTCCTGGTCGCCGCCGACGAGCCCGAGGACGGACGAGACGGTGACGATGGCGCCGCCGCCGGACGAACGCAGGAGCGGGACCGCTTCCTTGCAGTAGCGGAAGACGGTGCTGAGGTTCGTGTCGAGGACGGCGGCCCACGCCTCCTCCGTGCAGGTGTCGACGGGGCCGTCGCCGAGCCGCCGCCCGCTGATGCCGTGCGCGCAGACGAGCGCGTCGAGCCGGTCGAGCGCGCCGAAGAACGCGGCCGGGTCCTCCTCCGCCTCGATTCCGGCCACGTCCCAGCCCGCGTCCGCGAAGGCGGCCGCCGTGGCGGAGCCGATCCCGCCCGCGCTGCCCGTGACGATGACCGTCGGCATACGGGCCTATGCTCGCAGCCGCGTGTCGGTGGTGGAGCGGATCCGCGCTGAGCGGCTGGTGGCGATCCTGCGCCGGGTCGCTCGGCCCGACGGCACCGTCGACGCACTCGTGCGCGGCGGCATCCGCGTCGTCGAGGTCACGCTCGACTCGGATGACGCGGCCGCGACGATCCGGCGGCTACGCGCCAGGGGTGACGTGTCGGTGCTCGCCGGCACGGTGCGCAGGCCCGAGCAGGTGGACGCGGCCGTCGAGGCCGGGGCGGAGGCGTGCGTCTCGCCGGCGATCGTGCCCGAGGTGGTCGAGCGCTGCCGCGCGCTGGGCGTCCCCGTGATCCCCGGCGCGCTGACGCCGACCGAGGTCGAGCTGGCGTGGTCGCTCGGCGCCGCGCTCGTGAAGCTCTTCCCGGGCAGCGCCGTCGGGCCCGGCTACGTGCGCGAGCTGCTGGCGCCGCTTGCCGATGTTCCGCTGATGGTCACCGGCGGGATCGATGCGTCGAACGCGCGGGCGTTCCTCGACGCGGGCGCGGTGGCGGTCGGGGCCGGGTCGTCGCTCACGCGCGCCGCCGACGTCGAGGCGGAGGCGCGGCGGCTGGTGGCGGCCCTGTCTTGACATGTGACCTTTTGGTCAC
Organism: uncultured Thermoleophilia bacterium; assembly: GCA_963710465.1. Taxonomy (GTDB): domain Bacteria; phylum Actinomycetota; class Thermoleophilia; order Gaiellales; family Gaiellaceae; genus JACVRM01. The sequence goes on along the minus strand of CAVQAQ010000013.1, from coordinate 3,604 downwards.
ATAACATCTGGCCCGTGCACGGCGACGACGACCGGGTCTTCAAGGCGCTCGCCGACCCCACGCGGCGTTCCCTGCTGGACCGGCTCTTCGAGCGCGACGGCCGCACGCTCACCGAGCTCGAGTCCGAGCTTGAGATGTCTCGCTTCGGGGTCATGAAGCACCTGCGGGTGCTCGAGGACGCCGGCCTCGTCGTCACGCGCCGGTCGGGCCGGGAGAAGCTGCATCACCTGAACCCGGTGCCCATCCGGCTGATCCACGACCGCTGGATCGACAAGTACACCGAGCGCCACGTGTCGGCGCTCACGGAGCTCAAGACGATGCTGGAACAGGAGGAAGCATGACGACTACCACGGCTCCCGCACTCGCCACCCAGGTCTACTCGATCTTCATCCGGACGACGCCGGAGAAGCTCTGGGAGGCGATCACGACGCCGCAGTTCACGCAGCAGTACTTCCACGGGGCGCGCATCACGGTCGTCCCCGACCACTACGAGTCGCTCGGCCCGGACGGGTCCGTGTGGGGCGACGACGAGGTGTTCGAGTTCGACCCGCCGCGCCGCATGGTGCACGCGTGGAAGTCGCGCTACAGCCCCGAGGTAGCCGATGAGCCGGCGAGCCGGGTCACCTGGGAGATCGAGCCCCGGGACGGTGGGTACTGCCTGCTCACGGTGACCCACGACCGCCTCGAAGAGTCGCCGCTGACGGCCGAGGGCGTCTCGGGGCAGGGCTGGATGATGGTCCTGAGCGGCCTGAAGACGCTGCTCGAGACCGGCAAGCCGCTCACGTCGTTCGACGGCTGAAACTCGTCTGGCGAGGCGCGGGGGCGGGTAGTAGCCTCCGCGCCTTGCCAGCCGCTCCCCAGGACCGCCGCTGGACGCTGATCGCCGTCTGCGCGACCACGTTCATGCTGCTCGTTGACATCACGATCGTGAACGTCGCGCTGCCGAGCATCCAGCGCGAGCTCAACGCCAGCCTGACCGGGCTCCAGTGGATCGTCGACGCCTATGCGATCACGCTCGCGGCGTTGATCCTGACGGGCGGCGCGCTGGCCGACCGCTACGGGCGCCGGCTGATCTTCACGATCGGCGTCGCGCTCTTCAGCATCGCGTCGCTCCTCTGCGGCGTCGCATGGAACATCGCCTCGCTCGACATCGCCCGCGCGCTCCAGGGCGTGGGCGGGGCAGCGCTCTTCGCCACTGCGCTCGCGCTGATCGGCGCCGAGTACCAGGGTCGTGAGCGCGCGGGCGCGATCGCGATCTGGGGGGCGACGATCGGCATCGCCGTCGCGTCGGGGCCGCTCGCCGGCGGGATCATCACCGAGTGGCTGAGCTGGCGCTGGGTGTTCTTCGTGAACGTGCCGATCGGCGTGGCGGTCTTCGTGATCGCGCTGATGAAGGTGCGCGAGTCGCGCGACCCGCGCGCCAACCGGACCGACTACGCGGGGCTCGTCTTGTTCTCGGCCGCCCTCTTCCTGATCATTTTCGGGCTGCTGCGCGGGAACGACGAGGGCTGGGGGAGCGCGCAGATCGTCGGCGCGCTGGCCGCCGGCGCCGTGCTGCTCGTCGTGTTCGTGCTCGTGGAGCGGCGCGAGGAGCGGCCGATGCTCGACGTGTCGCTCTTCCGGGTCCCCGCGTTCGTGGGCGTGCAGCTGTCTACCTTCTGCATCGGCGCCGGGATGTTCGCGCTCTTCCCGTTCCTCTCGATCTACATCCAGGACGTGCTCGGGTTCTCGCCGCTGAAGGCGGGGATCGCCTTCCTGCCCTTCACGGCCTTCGTGTTCATCGTTCCGCTCGCGACCCGGAACCTCGCGCAGACGAAGCCGATGTGGGCACTGCTCGCCGTCTCGATGGCCATCGTCGCCGTGGGGCTGTTGCTGCTCGAGATCGTCTCGCCGACGTCGGGCTACGCCGCGCTGCTGCCGGGCTTCATCGTCGCCGGCATCGGGACGGGGCTCGCGAACCCGACCATCGCGGGCGCTGCCCTGCGTGTCGTCGACCCGGCGCGAACGGGGATGGCGGCCGGGATCAGCAACACCGCGCGGATCACCGGCCTCGCTGTAGGCGTCGCCGTGCTCGGCGCGATCCTCCAGAGCCGCATCGGCTCGAGCCTGCGCGGCGCTGGCTTCCACGGCTCGTCGCTGTCGGCGGCGGTCGCGTCGTCGGGCACGCGCGCGGCGCACGGGGAGGCGGGGCTGCTCGACGCCATCCCGGCCGCGTTCGTCAGCGGCATGGACACGATCGTCCTGATCGGCGCCGTGGTGCTGGCGATCGGCTCGGCCGCGGCGGTGCTGCTCGTCCGGCGGGCGCCTGCGCCGCAGCCAGCCGTCGAGGCAGAGCCGGCAACGGAAGCGGCGTAAGCCTCCACCACCGTCTTAACAGGGACTGTCCCTGTTAAGAGCCTGCGGTGACGACGTCGGCGAACTCGCCGGTCGCCTCGTCCTTGAGGATCAGCTTGCAGCGGCCGTCCGGCATCTGCTCCTCCTTGATCACCGTCTTGCCGTCGAGCTCCCGCCGCTCGCGCGCGATGCGCGGCGCCGTCGCCGCCGCGCCATCGGCGAGCTGCACCGGCTCCCACGCGCCGCTACGCGCCGACGCGGTAGCAGGCGTCCATCACCGCGTTGACGACGTAGCCGTCGTAGAAGGTCTCGCGTCGGCTCGCGGCCCTCGTCGAGCGCGTCGAACATGTCGGTGAACATGTCGACGTAGCCGAGCTCGGCGACCTCGTCGCCGACCGGGAAGAGCCAGCCGGACGCCGTCTCGGCCTTCTCGGCGACGTAGCCGCCGCCCTCGCCGGACGAGAACATCTCGAAGCCGGTGCGGAGGAAGTGGTTCGTCCAGATCGTCCCCTCCGTGCCGGCGACCTCGTCGCGGAGGTCCATCCCGCCGCGGAACGTCCAGCTAGACCTCGAACTGGCCGATCGCGCCGCTCTCGAACCGGATCAGCGCGATCGCGTTGTCCTCGGCCTCGATCGGGTGCACGAGCGTGTCCGCCCAGCACATGACCTCGACCGGGCGGTTCTCCTTGCCGATGAAGGAGCGGATGATCTCGATGCAGTGGCAGCCGAGGTCGACGATCGCGCCGCCGCCCGCCTGCGCCGCGTCCCAGAACCAGGCGCTGTGCGGCCCGGGGTGCGTCTCGCGCGACCGCGCCCACGTCACCTCGCCGATCTGGCCCGCCTGCACGGCCGCGACCGCCTTCAGCGTCTTCGGCGTGTAGACGAGGTCCTCGAGGTAGCCGGCGAAGACCCCGGCCTGCTCGACCGTGTCGAGGATGCGCTTCGCCTCCTCGCCGTTGCGCGCCAGCGGCTTCGTGCAGAGGACCGCCTTCCCGTGCTGCGCGCACAGCGCGATCGCCTCCTCGTGCAGGTGGTTCGGCAGCCCGACGACCACGGCGTCCGTCTCGGGATGCGCGATCGCCTCCTCGAGGTCGGTCGTCGCACCGGGATGCCGTGCTCGGGCGCGAACGCCGCGGCGCGCTCCGCCGAGCGCGAGTAGACGACGTGCGACCCGGTCGCGGCCGCGCTGGCCGTGGAGCGTCTGCGTGTAGAAGTGCCCGATCAGGCCCGGTGCCGAGCATGGTGAGCCTGTGGCTCACGGCCTTCCTCC
>CAVQAQ010000012.1:0-60105 GCA_963710465.1 uncultured Thermoleophilia bacterium | reverse complement strand
CCGCCGCCCCGACTCCCCTCCTGGCACCGGTGCTTCTCGTCGTCCCGGGACAGCTCTTCGCGGCGGCGCTGGCCCAGACGAAGGGCTTCGACGCCGACCGCCCGGAAGGCCTGAACAAGGTCACGATCGCCCGCTGAACATGGGCAACGCCCGGCTCGTGGCGCGTTCGAGCCGGGCGTTGCAGAGAGGCCCCCGAGTACCTGGCCGAGGACACGGTCGTGATCGGAACGTGGCGGACGCGGGTCGTCTCGTTCGCGTTCTCCGGCTGCGAGTAGCGATCGAACCAGGCTGGGAAGCGCGCCCTCCGGAGAGTCGTGCTGCCTAGCGCCCGGCCGCGGCCTGGCGGCGCCGAAGCACCGTGTCGAGCGTGACCGCGGCGACCAGGATCGCGCCGGTGGTGACGTACTTGATCGCGTCGGAGTAGCCGACGAGGTCGATGCCGTTGGCGACCATGCCGATGATCAGCCCGCCGAAGAGCGCCCCGCTGACCCGGCCGCGTCCGCCAAATAGGCTGACCCCACCGATCACCGCGGCCGAGATCGAGTCGAGCAGCAGCGTTCCGCCGCCGGCGGTGAGATCGATTCCGTTGAGGCGAGAGGCGAGAATGACGCCACCAATCGCCGCCATCGCGCCCGAGATCATGAAGACGAGGATCCGGATCAGCTTGACATTGATCCCCGACCGTCGCGACGCCTCGGCGCTGCCCCCGACGGAGTAGACATGGCGGCCGAAGGTCGTCCGGCTGGCAACGTAGCTGCCGAGCACGATGAGGAAGACAAAGATCAATCCGACGAGCGGCACGCCCGGTCGAGGCTTCGCCTTGTTGCAGATGTCGACGGCAACGAACGCCAGACCAGCGAAGAACACGAGCCGGATGAGAATGAGAAGCAGGTTGCCCGTTGGCAGGCCCGCTCGCCTGCGGCTGAAGTAGGAGCCGAAGGCGGCGCCCGCGAGCACCACTGTGAAGATGATTGCGACGATCCAGCCGGTGTTCTTCGTCAGTACGTAGTTGGCGATGTCGTTGATCTGCTTGTCCTGGATTCCGATCACGCCCTGCGTGCCGAGAATCTGCAGGATCAGTCCCTGGGCGATGAGCAACCCCGCGAGCGTGACCACGAATGAGGGAACGCCGATGAAGGCGATGATCGATCCCTGAATGAGCCCGATCAGGGCGCCGACGAGGACGGCGAGCCCGAGCGCGACCAGGCCCGGGAAATGGTGGCCGGTCCCGGCCTGCTGGAAGTACGCGACTGTGACGCCGCAGAGACCGCTTACGTAGCCGATCGAGAGGTCGATTTCTCCGATCAGGAGCACGAAGACGACGCCGATCGCGATCACGGTCACTCCGGCCATCTGCTGAATCAGGTTCTGGAAGTTGACTGCGCTGAAAAAGATGTTCGATCGCGAGTTGAAGAAGATCGCGATTGCGACGATTCCGATGAGCACCGGCAGGCTGCCGACGTCGCCCGACCTGATCGCGTCCCAGCGGGCGCGGAGAATCGCGGCGATGCTGTTCTGGTCTTCGGCGGCGGCCTGGATATCGACCGGCGCGGCCGAGCTCACGCTACGACTTCCGTTTCGTCGGGAGCCGGAGCCCCGAAGGTGATCGCCTCGACGACCTCCCGCTCGTTCGTCTTGTTCTTCTCGTAGACGCCGACGTTCCGCCCGAGCCGGAGGACCGTGATCCGGTCGGCAACCTCGAAGACGTCGACGAGGTTGTGTGAGACCAGCACCACTGCGAGCCCCTGCTCGGCGAGCCGCTTGACGAGGTCGAGCACCTGTCGCGTCTGCGCGACCCCGAGGGCAGCGGTCGGCTCGTCGAGGAAGACGACCCGGTTGTTCCACAGGACCGCGCGGGCCACCGCTACGGACTGGCGCTGGCCTCCCGACAGGGTTGCAACGGGTTGGCGCACGGAGCGAATCGTCGTCACGGAGAGCGTTTTCAGGGTCTCCGTCGTGCGCTGCTCCATCGGCGCTTCCCGCAGGCGAAACAGTAGGTCGTGCATTTCGCGCCCGAGAAACATGTTCTGGACGACGTCGAGGTTGTCGGCGAGCGCGAGGTCCTGGTAAACGACCTCGATTCCGAGCTTGGCGGCATCCTTCGGCCCGTGGATCGCGACCGGCTCGCCGTCGAAGAAGATCTGCCCGTCGTCGATCGAGTTGATCCCGGCGACGCACTTGATCAACGTGGACTTGCCGGCGCCGTTGTCGCCGACGAGCGCCATCACCTCGCCTTCGCGAACCTCGAAGTCGACCGCCTGCAATGCCTGCACCGATCCGAAGCTCTTGGAGACCCCACGGAGTTCGAGGGTCGGCGTGAGTGTCGCGTTCACCGCGGGGTTTTACCACGGTGGGGGTGCTCCAAGCGAGCACCCCCACCGTGAAGGTCTTCTACTTGCAGTACTTCGCGTACACGCCGTTGCAGACCTGCTTCCTCTTCAGGAAACCATCCGTGAAGAGGAGCTTGTAGTTCGCCTTCGTGATCCAGACAGGCTTCAGCAGGATCGACTTCGTGCCGCTGACCTTGCCGTTGACGCCCGGCACCTTCGTGCCCTTGATGATCGCGATCGCGGCCGCTGCGGCAGCGTTGGCCTCCATGCGAACGGACTTGTAGACCGTACCGCTCTGCCAGCCGGCGAGGATGAACTGGACGCCGGTCGGCGTCGCGTCCTGTCCGGTCAGCGGAATCGCCTTCAGGCCGTGCGCCTTCAGCGAGGCGACGACTGCGCCGGCGAGCCCGTCGTTCGCTGCAAGCACGCCGTTGATCTTGTTGCCGTTCTGAGCGAGCATCTGGTCGAAGATCGTTCGAGCCTTCGTCGGGCTCCACTCGGTGTACTGATCGCCCGACTTCGCCTTCGTGAACGTGCTGCTCTTGTAGAGCGGGTTCAGGATCGAGTCGTAGCCCTGCTTGAAGAGCTTGGCGTTGTTGTCCTTGATGTCACCGTTCAACTCGGCGATCACCGGGTGCTTCGAGTAGGTCCCCTTCGCCTTGAGGCCGGCAACGAGGCCCTTGCCCTGGAGCTTCCCGACCGTCACGTTGTTGAACGAGACGTAGTAGGAAGCCTTGCTGCCTACGACGAGGCGGTCGTAGTCGATCACTTTCGCCCCGCCGGCGACGGCGAGGTTGGTGATCGAGGCGCCCGAGATCGGATCGAGCTGGTCGAGCAGGATCACCTTCGCGCCCTGCGCGAGACACTGCTGCGCCTGGGACTTCTGCTTCTGAGGATCTGCATGCGCGTTTAGCACTGATGCAGCGACCCCAGCCTTCTTGAATGCGGCTTTCAAGTATGGCGCGTCGAACAGCGTGTAGCGCGTCGACGACACCGTGTCAGGCAGCAGCGCGCAAGCCTTGATCGACGCGCTGGCCTTTGCTGTCGAGCTGACGCGCGCCGATGCGGCGGCGGCGATAAGCCCGACCAGGACGACGGCGGTCACTGCCGCGATCGCCCAGCGTTGAAGCTCCTTCAACTTATCCTCCTCGAATGTGGGGGTGGAAGAACCTTCGTACCACCTTTAGCTTGGTGGTGAAAGCCTTCGTACCACCTTTTACTTGCCCTCTCAACCGGAACGGTACCCCGAAGAGGTTCGGCGCACCGTCGGCAAGTGATTACGACGAGGGGGCGCTCGTTTAGTTAGCCCTAAGCAGGCCCGCAGCGCGGGTCGTGGTAGCCCGCGAGGCGCAGCAGCAGCGCGTGCAGCGTCGCGCGGCTTTCGGCGTCGAGCGGGGCGAACAGCTCGTCCTCGAGGCGGTTGCGATCGGGCGCGGAGTCGAACGAGCTGCCGCCGGCCCTCGGGCGTCAGGCTGACGACGTGACGGCGGCGGTCCTTCGGATCTCGCTGCCGCTCGATCGAGCCCGCGCTCCTCCAGCCCGTCCAGGACCCCGACCAGCTGACTGCGGTCGAGGCCGAGCGCGTCGGCGATCGTCGCCTGGGTCTCGCGCGGCCTCTCCCCGAGGAGGGCCAGCACGCTGTAGTGGTACTGGCTGAATCCGGCCTGCTTCGAGCTGCTCGATCGCGCGCGCCCTGAATTCCTGACCCGAGCCGCACCAGGAGGAACCCGCTGCTTCGCCAGGAGCTCCTTTGGCGAACCGCAGCGGCTCGGCGGTTCGCCGTCCTGGCCGACTGTGACCATCGCCACGGAATAACTGTAGCACGTCCAGCGTTGGCATCTGCTATCGTGGAACAGTTCAATGATATTGAGGAGAAACGAATGACGCAGGCAATGTTGCCACAGCGCGACGGCCGAGCAGAAGAGACCGATCGACGGCGCTGGCTCGCGCTGGCGGTGATCGTCGCCGCGCAGTTCATGGTCGTGCTCGACGTGGCGATCGTGAACGTCGCGCTGCCGTCGATCAAGACCGACCTGGACTTCTCGCAGGAGAGCCTGCAGTGGGTGATCACCGCCTACTGCGATCTTCTTCGGCGGCGTGCTGCTGCTCGGCGGCCGGCTCGCCGACCTGCTCGGACGCACGGCGGCTGTTCATGGTCGGGCTCGCTGCTCTTCACGGTCAGCTCGCTGCTCGACGGGCTGGCCTGGTCGGAGGGCTCGCTGATCGTGTTCCGCTCGCTGCAGGGCCTCGGCGCCGCGCTGCTCTCGCCCGCCGCGCTGTCGATCCTGACGACGACCTTCCGCGAGGGCCGCGAGCGCAACCTCGCGCTCGGCGATCTGGGGTGCCGCCTCGGGCAGCGGTGGCGCGGCCGGCGTGCTGCTCGGCGGCGCGCTGACCAGCGCCCTGAGCTGGTCGTGGATCTTCTTCATCAACGTGCCGGCCGGCATCCTCGTGCTCGCGGTAAGCCCCTGGCTGCTCCGCGAGAGCCGCGCCGACCTCGCAGCATCGGCACTTCGACTTCGCCGGCGCCGCGTCGATCACCGGCGGGCTGATGCTGCTCGTCTACGCGATGACCCGGGCGACCGCAGCACGGCTGGGCCACGACCGAGACGATCGGGCTGCTGGCCGCGTCGGCGCGCGCTGATCGTCGCCTTCGTCGTGATCGAGGCTGCGCTCGCACGGCGCCGCTGCTGCCGATGCGGATCTTCCGGCTGCGCACGCTGACCGCCTCGAACGTCAGCGGCCTGCTGATGGGCGGCGCGATCTTCTCGCAGTTCTTCCTGCTCACGCTGTACATGCAGCAGGTGCTGCACTACTCGGCGCTCAAGACCGGCGTCGCCTACATCGCGCTGACGCTTGACGATCATCAGCTTCTCGGCCGTCGTCGCAGGCGCTGGTGACGCGGTTCGGCATTCGCCGGGTCCTGCCGGTCGGGCTCGCGTTCTCGGCGGCTGCGCTCGTGCTCTTCGCGCGGCTGCCGGTGGACGGGCACTACTTCAGCGACCTGTTCCCGGCGTTCCTGCTCAGCGGCATCGGGCTGGCGCTGGCCTTCGTGCCGATGTCGATCGGCGGGCTGACCGGCGTTCGGCCAGGCCGACGCCGGCGTCGCCTCCGGGCTGATCAACACCAGTCCAGCAGATCGGCGGCGCGATCGGCGTTGCCGCGGCGACCACGATCGCGACGACCTTCACGACCCACTTCGTCGACGCGCATCCGGGCACCTCGCCGCTTGGCGGCGCGGCGCTGACCCACGGCTTCCAGATCGCCTTCTACGTCCTCGCGGCGCGTCGCGGTGCTCGGCGCGATCGTCGCGGCGGTGCTGGTCGAGTCGAAGCCGGCCGCCCCGGAGGTGGAGGTCATTGACGGTCAGGTCGTCTCAGGTGGAGCTGGCGGCATGAGCGCGCGAGAGATCGACGACCTGCTGCTGCACATCCGAGGCCTCGTCCTCGTCCGCGAGATCCTGAGACAGCGCGGCGCCAGCGCCGCCGAGCTCGACGCCCACACGGCCGAGCTCGAGCGACTGAAGGACCGGCTCGCTGAGCTCGCGGTTCCGGCAACCGTGCCTGCCTAGCCTGGAGACACTCGCCAAAGGGGCGGCCTTGGGGCCGCCCCTTTGGGTTTCTCTAGAGGGTTTCTCTAGGCGGGCTTCACCGGCCGCCGATGGTGCCCGCGAGCGGCGAAGGCAGCGCCGGTGATCAGCAAGGCGACTCCGCCGACAAGCGCCCCCGCCTCGGACGAGCTCGGTGCGGAGAACTCGATTCCCCCGCCGCCCGTCGCCGGGTGAAACGGCGCCGGGGTGCGGAGCTTCGCCGCTCGGGCCGCGTCCTGTTGGGCGTACTGAGCTCTGACCGCCGGAGGCGCCGTCGCCCAGATCTCCTTGGCGGTCATCCCTTGCGCCGCAGCCGCCGGTCGGCCTCCCGTGTCGCTCGTCGGCTGGGCCGCTGCGTGGCCCGCGAAGGCGCCGACTCCGATGGCCGCCACGGCGAACACTGCCGCCTTCTGACGAAGCCCGTGAGCCTCGACGTCGTCCTCTGCCAGGGCCGCCTCGAGCTCCTCGGCGTCGAATTGCAGGCCGATCTCCTCGCCCTCGTCTGCGCGGAGCAGATTCTCGAGGTCGGTTCGGTCCAACGCCACCGCAAGCGTGTGAGCCTCGACCTCGGCGTCGCGTATGACTCGCGCATCGAGCACCAGCTCCATCTCGTCACCCGAGTCGAGCGCGCGCAGGATCGGTCCTCGGAATAGTGGTGGATACCCCCCGTCCGTCAAATTCGCCGGCGTCGACGAATTTCACTCTGTTCAGGTCGGCATGGCCGCTCCTATCGTTCGGGTCGCCTGCCATTCACAGGACGATCTCAACGCCCATGATCTTCCCACTTAGTTGGACGAGAAGCTATGTATGGGCCGAGGCTTTGGTAGCCACGCGCGGCGGAGCGCCGGAGTATCGCGCGGCCTGCGTCGAGTGTAGGGTCGCATCATGGCCGTCGAGGCGCCGAGCCAGATCGATCACGAACGCATTCGCCAGCTGACCGAGCGGGAGGAGCGGACGCTCAACGAGCGGACGCCGAAGTCGCACGCGCTCTACGAGCGGGCGCGCAGCTCGCTCGTCGGGGGCGTCGCCTCCTCGTACCAGGTTCGCGAGCCCTGGCCGATCTATCTCGAGCGGGGCGAGGGAGCTCGGGTCTGGGACGTCGACGGCAACGAGCTGCTGGACTTCCACAACGGCTTCGGGTCGATGACGCAGGGCCACGCCCACCCGGCGATCTCGCGCGCCGTCGAGATGCGCGTTCAGGCCGGCACCCATTTCGCCGCGCCGACCGAGGACGCCGTCTCGGTCGCCGAGGAGCTGCAGCGTCGGTGGGGCCTGCCGAAATGGCGCTACACGAACTCCGGCACCGAAGCGACGATGGATGCTGTCCGGATCGCCCGGGGGCTCACCGGACGCGACACGATCGTCAAGATCTTCGGCTCCTACCACGGCCACAACGATGCCTTGATGGTCTCGACCGGAGGCGGGGACGTCTCCGGGATTCCGCCGGACGAACTGCCGTCGATCGGCTATGGGGCCGGCTTGCCCCAGGCCGTCGTCGAGCTCACCGTCGCGGTCCCGTTCAACGACGTCGATGCGATGGAGCGGCGCATCGGGCGGCTCGAGTCCGAGGGCCGCGCGCCGGCCTGCGTGATCATGGAAGCAGCGATGATGAACCTCGGGATCATCCCGCCCGAGCCGGGATACCTCGAGGCTGTCCGCGAATTGACCAAGCGCCGCGGGATCGTCCTCATCTTCGACGAGGTCAAGACCGGCTTCACGATCGCAGCCGGCGGCGCCACAGAGCGGTTCGGGGTCCAGCCCGACCTCGTCACGCTCGCAAAGTCGCTCGGCGGAGGGCTACCTTCCGGCGCGATCGGGGGCACTGACGAGGTCGATGCGCGTCGTCGAAGACGGCAGCGTCTACCAGGTCGGCACCTTCAACGGCAACCCGCTCTCGATGGCCGCCGCGCGCGCGAACCTCGAGGAGGTCCTGACGCCGACGGCCTACGAGCACCTCGACCGCCTGAACGAACGAATCATTGCGGGCTGTTCGCGGGTCATCGAGGACCACGCCTTGCCGGGATACGCGATCGGCATCGCGGCCAAGGGGTGCGTCACCTTTTCGGCCGAGCGCATCGTCGACTACGCGACCTTCAAGGCGAACCAGGACGGTGAGCTCACCGATCTGGCCTGGCTCTACTCCATGAACCGCGGCATCTTCATGACGCCCGGCCGCGAGGAAGAGTGGACCCTGACCGTCGCGCACGACGACGCGGCGGTCGACCGCTACGTCGCGGTCTTCGCCGAACTGGCGGACGAGCTCACTTCCTAGATCCTTCCCGCCGCCCGGAGGAGCCCGAGAACGGGCTCGTGCGGTAGCGCCCTGATCACCCTTCCTTCGCGGCCCTCGACGTCCTCCGCCGCCCAAAGCGAGTTCAGCACCGACTCCTCGGTCGCGTCGACAACGGCGCCGAAGAATCGATTCAGGTCGCGATCATGGACGGCGTCTCCTTCGGCCGTCGAGAAGGCCACGAAGATCTCGCCGCTGCCGTGATGACCGATCGAGCCCGTGCGGCCGAGCCCGAGGCCCGCGCGTCGGGCAAGCCGCGTCAGCTGGTGCGTTCCAAGCGCGCGCATCGGTCGCGATGACGACGATGCAGCTGCCGCCTGGCGCGTCACGACCCGGCGGAGGCGGGTCGAGCAGGCGGCCGACGGGAACGCCGTCGACGCGCAACTGGTCGTGGGTGCCGAAGTTCGTCAGCGCGAGGACGCCGACGTGGGCGTCGCCGACCCGCCGGCTGGCAGTGCCGATACCGCCTTTCCAGCCGAAGCAGATCATCCCGGTTCCGGCGCCGACGGCGCCCTCTTCGACATCGTTGTTGCCTGCCGCGTCGAGCGCGCGCTGGACATCGGCGGCCTCGACCTGCACCGTGCGGGCGTCGTTAAGCCAGCCGTCATCGCACTCCCCGACAACCGGAATGACGAAGTTCTCGGTTCCAACCGAGGGATCCGCCGCGACGGCCGCGGCCACGGCACCGTCGTAGACGCGGCCGACCGCCATCGTGGAGGTCAGGTAGACCGGCGTCTCGATACAGCCCCACTCCGCGATCTGAATCGAGCCTGTCAACTCGCCGGCGCCGTTCAGGACCGCCGTGCCGGCGGCAATCGGCCGGCTGACGAGCGTGTCGAGGGAACCGGGCACGATCGCCGTGACGCCGGTACGTGCCACGCCGCGGCCTACCGGCGGATCCGGCTCGTCTCGCCGGACGCTGACCTGCCCGACCGAAACACCGCCGACGTCCGAGATTGCGTTTCTCGGTCCGGCCTCCAGATCGCCGATCCGCAGGCCAAGGTCGCGCAAACGCTCCACTAGAGCCTCCCCGCGGCGATTATGCGTTCCAGGAACTGCTGCGTGCGCGCTTCGCGCGGGTGCGTGAAGATCTCCTCCGCCGGTCCCTGCTCGAGGATTCTGCCGCCGTCGAGGAAGCAGATCCGGTTCGCGGTGTCCCGCGCGAAGCTCATCTCGTGCGTTGCGATGACCATCGTCATCCCGGCATCTGCGAGCTCGCGGATCACGCTCAACACCTCCGCGACGAGCTCCGGGTCGAGCGCGCTCGTTACCTCGTCGAGCAGCATCAGCTCGGGCTGCATCGCGAGCGCCCGGACGATCGCAACCCGCTGCTGCTGGCCGCCCGACAGCCGGTCGGGATATTCGGCCCGCTTGTCGGCCAGTCCGAAGCGCTCCAAGAGCGCGGTCGCCTCGGCCTCAGCCTCGGCTCGTGGCTTATGGAGAACGCGCGTCGTGGCGAGGGTGACGTTCCGGAGCACGGTCATGTGAGGGAAGAGGTTGAAGGCCTGGAAAACGATCCCGATACGCCGCCGCACGGCATTCACGTCGACGTCTCGGCGCGTGATCTCCTCCCCGCGCAGGAAGATCCGGCCGGCGTTGATCCGCTCCAGCAGGTTGACGCAACGGAGCAGCGTCGACTTGCCGGAGCCGGAGGCTCCGATCAGGCAGACGACCTCGTGCTCGCCGACGTCGAGGTCGACGCCGCGCAGCACCTCGACCGAGCCGAACGACTTGTGCACCTCTTCGAGCTTCAACGCTGAGGCGCTGGTGCTCACCGGCACCGCCCGCGCTCTGGCGGCGCCGGTCGCGTGCGATCAGCCAGTCCGTGAACCGGGCGAGTGGGATCGTCACCAGGATGAAGAGGAGCGCCGTCGCCATGTACGGCGTGTAGTTGAAGGTCGCGGCGACGTCGATCTGGGACTGCCTGAAGCCTCGATCGGGCCGATCAAGGCGACGAGCGCCGAGTCCTTCTGCAGCCCGATGAAGTCGTTGAGGAGCGGCGGGATCACCCGCCGGACCGCCTGGGGAACGATCACGTAGCGCAGCGTCTGGCCGCGGGAAAGACCGAGCGACCGGGCAGCAGCCTCCTGGCTCGGATGCACGGAATCGATTCCGGCGCGGTAGACCTCGGCGACATAGGCCGAGTAGACGAGCACGAGCGCCGTCACGCCCCAAAAGAGCGGCGAGTTCGGCACGCCCGAGAGCTGGAGCGCCGGCGCGCCGAAGCCGAGGATGTAGATCACGAGGATCGTCGGGATCCCTCGAAAGAGGTCCGTGTAGAGCACGGCGAGCAGCCGGAACGGGAAGAGCACCGGCCCTGGCAGCCCCCGCAGAACAGCGATCGCGAGGGCGAAGACGAGGATCAGCGCCTCGGCGGTACAGAAGATCCGAATGTTCAGCAGGAAAGCGTGCGCGATCTCCGGAAACGAGTCGCTGAAGATCTTCCGGTCGAAGAAGGCCTTGCGGACCTCTGGCCAGCCCGCCGACGTAACGATGACGACGACGATGACCGCGAAGAACACGACCGTGCTGGTGACGGCGATTCCGACGTTGCGAGCCCCTCGAAGGTCGCCCAGGATCCGAGACCGGCGGTCGCCGCGGCCGGTTTCCGCGTCGACGCTCACGCGGCGACGGGTGCTACTTCAGGACGGGAGCGCTCGCCTTGTTCGACAGCCACTCCTGCTGAATCTTCGCAAGCGTTCCGGCGCTCTTCAGCGAGGCGAGCGCCTTGTCGACGCAAGAAGTGAGGCTGTTGCCCTTCGCGAGCACCATCCCAAAATGCTCTGGCGTGCCCACCGTCGGGAACTGGCCGACGATCGTCGCCTGCGGTATCTGCACAGCGGTGATGTAGAAGGCCGTGGGCAGGTCGACGACGATCCCGTCGATCTGGTGCGCCTTCAGGCCGGAGTTGACGTCGCTCGAGGTGTTGTAGACGGACGGCTGCTTGCTCGGCTTGATGTTCTTCGTCACGTAGGCGTAACTCGTCGTGCCGATCTGAACGCCGAGCTTGTACCCCTTGACGTCGGCGATGGTCTTGGCCGAGGTGATCGGCGTCCCTTTGAGGCCGATGAGCGCCTGGTTGACGTTGTAGTAGGAATCGCTGAAGTCGACGCTGTTCGCCCGTGCAGGGGTGAAGGAGACTTGGTTGACATCGAAGTCGAAGCTCTTCGAGCCCGGCTTGAACGACTGCTCGAAGGGGACGACGACCCAGTGGACGTCGCTCTTCTTGAAGCCGAGCTTCCCCGCCACGGCGTACGCGACCGCGCTCTCGAACCCTTGACCCGAGTTCGGGTCGCTGACCTTCCACATCGAGCCTTTCGGCGGCGTCCCGCCGAACCAGGGCGGGAAGGCCGGGTTGTCGGTGCCGATCGTCAGCTGTCCCTTGTGGACGAGGTTGAGCTGGTCGACGGAGCAGCCGGAGCTCGTCGATGCCGCCGACTTCTTCGAGCCCCCGCAGCCGGCCGCGACGATCGCGAGGAGGACAGTCGCTCCCAGTAGCAGGTCAGCTTCAGCCGCACGGGCGCGAGGCTAACACGAGCACCGGAACGAGGGCCGCTTGGCGAACCGGTTCGGAGAGCGCGGGCGACCGAACGCCCGCCGCTTCCAATCGTCTTCTTCCGTCACGCGGGTCCGCGCATTCCGAGGCGCCACTTCCAGGTGCTCCACTTGAGGTTGCTCCCCTTGCTCCGGCGCGCAGGCATCACGCCGAGACGTTCCGTGAGCATTTTCTGCCGCAGCCCCTCTGTGGTGCCGTGACTCGGGGGAGACTTTGTCGCAGAATTCATCTGAGGATCCTCTCGTCCAGAGGCGGGAAAACCTGGATGGGCTTTCTCGAGCACTCAGGCCCGGTGTGGCAGTCGGAGAGGAACTTCGTCAGCCTCGACGGCTTCCAGCGCTAGGTCTACGCGCTTCCCCGAGTGTAGCTGGGATTGAAGTTGAGAACTCTTAGGGGTTTCATGCATGCAGACGTGGGTGAGCATCGGCACTTCCCCTTGAACTTGAATTCTTTGCTGGCCGCGGTCGAGGCGGCAGCACCGGTTGCGGCGGCCGATGTTCTCGCCGGCGCGCTGGCCGAGGCGATCGATGCCCGCGAGGTCAGTTTCTTGATCGCCGACTTCAGCGGGCAGTCGCTGATCCGACTGGGCCACGCCGGCGGGAAGGGGCGCTTGCAGGGGAAGGAGACCGCCGAGCGCGTGCCATTGGTTGGGACGCCGCACGGGCGGGCGCTTGGCCGCCAGGCCGTCGAGGTGATCGACGAGGATGGCGGCGCTCGGTTGTTCGCGCCGGTGACCAGCCGTGGTGAAGCCGTCGGCGTTCTGGAGCTCCTGCTCGATGACTTTCCGGTTGAACAGACGGTGGCCGATGTCGCTCAGGCGGCGCACTTCTTGGCGTACGTCGTGATTGCAAACCGCCGCTACACCGATCTCTTCGAGTGGGGACAACGCTCGGTTCCGTTGTCGCTGGCGGCGGAGATCCAGCATCGGCTGCTACCCGGAGCCTTCACGTGCGAGGCCGGGCAGTTCACCCTCGCAGCCTGGCTGCAGCCGGCGGGTGAGATCGGCGGTGACACCTTCGATTTTTCGCTCGACCGAGACGCGCTCCATCTGTCGATGACCGACGCGATGGGCCACACGATGGATGCCGCGCTGTTGGCGACCGTGCTCGTCGGAGGGCTACGCAACGCCCGCCGGCGGGGCGTCGACCTAGCCGAGCAGGCGAGGCTGGCGAATGATGCGCTGGCCGAGCAGGCGGGCGAGAGCCAGTTCGTTACCGGCCTGGTCGTTCGGATCGACCTCGCCAGCTACGACGGCGGGCATCGTCAATGCCGGCCATCCGCCGCCGTTTCGGTTGCGAGGAGGGCAGGTCGAGCAACTTGATTTGGAGGCCGACCGCCCGTTCGGGCTGCAGGCCGGAGGCGGCTATCGAGTTCAAGCCCTGAAATTGGAGGTGGGAGACCGGCTGATCTTCGTCACCGACGGCATGCTGGAGCGCGACGCCGAGCGAATGAACATCGCCGCCATCCTGACCGCGGGCCTCAACATGCATCCCCGCGAGGCGGTGCAGCACCTCACCCAGGCGGTCCTCAGGCAAGCGGCGGCGAGCTACGTGACGACGCCACGGCTCTCTGTCTCGACTGGCACGGCGGCCCACCACGTGACCGCGAAGCCACGTCGGGTGCAAACCGCAATCGCGACCCAATCACGGCGGGCCTGAGCGAAACAGACTGAAAGCCCCATGAGCGGGCCCTGAGGCTGCTGCGAGAAAGCCCGCTCCGCTCAAGCGGGGGCCCGAGTCGGGCCCGAGTTTAGAGTAGACCCGGCACCAGCCGCCATGGACAGAGCAAGGACTCCCGCAGGTGACAAACGCTCGCTGATCGACGACTTCGAGGCGATCCTGCTCGAGTCGCGGGACCGGCTCGACAACTACCTCGACCTGGGCGCCGCCGACATCATCGCCGCGGATGAGGGCTTCAACTTCGCCGGACAGCTTCAGGCAACGCTGGCTGACGCTGTTAAACACACCGCCAGCATCCGGCAGCACCTGCTCGAGATCCAGCGCAAATACTCCTGAGTAAGTGGCGATCCGGGCGGCGGAGCAGAACGCCTACCGGAGCCACGCCTCTGCTGCCCTGGGTTGGCGTCGGCAACTTCCGCCGGCGGCAGTTCGCATGGGCCGTCGCCGCGGCCGGGCTGCCGGAGTCGGTGACGCCGCACATGCTCCGCCACAGCGGGCTTCTCCTGGGCGCTCGCGCGTGGGATCCCGCGGTCGACGTCACGCGCTACGGCGGAACGTCCGTGGAATGCTCGAACGCGTCTGCCACCACCTGCTCGCGTCGAGCGCGGAGAGCGCGCGGGCCCGGATGGATCAGTTCGTGGCCGCCAGCGAGGCGCTTACAACCGAAGAGGAGGCAGCAAAGTGACGTCGGCTCGGTTGAGCACTAATCGCGAACGCGGCTGATGCGCCCGGCAAGATTCGAACTTGCGACCTCTGCCTCCGCAGGGCAGCGCTCTATCCCCTGAGCTACGGGCGCGCGAGGACGATCTAGTGTAGCCGCGCCGCTCGCGCCGCCGACGTCGAGCTCGGCGTCGTCCGGGACCTCGACGCGGACGTAGCCGAGCGCGACGACGCCGGCGGACGGCGCTCGTGACGCGGCCGACGGCCTTGCCGCTCGTACGACGATCTCGGCGTCGTCGCGGCGGCCGGCTCGCCGTCGAGCCCGAGCACGCGCAGCCCGCGGTTCACGTGGCCGCGGTAGTGCAGGCGCGCGATCGGCTCCTGGCCCGGGTAGCAGCCCTTCGTGAACGAGACCGCGCGCTCGTCCAGCCCCGCCTCCGCCGGAAGGATGCGGTCGTCGATCTCGCTTGCCCCACGCGGGCGTCCCGCGCCTCGATCGCGCAGGCGCTCGAGCTCGTCGGCGTCCAGCGTCGGCTCGACGCCGGCGTCGAGCACCTCGACCGCCGGCTCGCCGTAGTCGCGCGTCGGGATCCCGGTCCGTCGCCGCCGAACACGATGCCGGACGTGTGCTGCTCGGCTCGATCTCGCACTTCGCGGCGAAGCGCGCGCGCAGCAGCGTCGTGCGCACGCGCTCGCCGAGCCCCGGCTCGGTCAGCAGCAGGAAGTCGTCGGTCGCCGCGGCGCCAGACGCCGAGCGGCGCGATCACCCGACCCTTCGCGCGTCAGCAGCAGCGCGTCGCACGACGTCGCCGGCCGAGCGTCGACGTCGTTCGAGACCATGCGCTGGAGGAACGCCTCCGCGTCCGGGCCGGCGACGCGGACGTAGTCGCGCGGGCGGTCGCAGCGTCGTGCGTAACGATTGCGCATCGCGACTAGTCTAGGTGATGCGTGTTCCGCTCCAAGGCGGAGAAGAAGGTGCGCGAGGCCGGCTACGACCCGGCGCGCCTGCCGCCCGGCCAGTACCTGACCGAGAAGTGGCCGGTGCTGCACGCCGGCTCGGTCCCGAACGCCGACCTCGCGACGTGGGACTTCCGCGTCTTCGGCGAGGTCGAGAAGCGAGCTCGCGCTCGACTGGGACGAGTTCAACGCGCTGCCGCGCGACCGAGGTCACGCACGGACATCCACTGCGTCACGCGCTGGAGCCGCTTCGACGCGACGTTCGGCGGCGTCCACTGGCGCGAGCTCGCGAAGCTCGTCGCGCCCGAAGCCGACCGCGCGCTTCGTCGTCGCGCACGCCGAGCAGGGCTTCACCGCGAACGTGCCGCTCGCTGCGCTCGAGGACGACGACGCGCTGCTCGCGTGCGAGGCCGACGGCGAGCCGCTGACGCCGGAGCACGGCTGGCCGCTGCGCCTGGTCGTCCCGCGAAGTACTTCTGGAAGAGCGCCAAGTGGCTGCGCGGGCTCGAGCTCGCGCGCGACCGACCAGCCCGGCTTCTGGGAGCGCTACGGCTACCACAACGACGCCGATCTACTGGAAGGAGGAGCGCTACGGCTTCTGAGGCCGACTTCGCGGGCGGCCGGCGCGCAGTTCCGCGACCTTGCCATCGGGCGCTCGCGCAGTGGCCGAGCGGCCGGCCGAGCCGATCATGATCGAGGGATACGCGCCTCGCGACCCCGTCGATACCTAGGCCCAACCCGCCTCGCTCCCTCGAAACGGCGCGCTCTCGCGCCGTTTCGCTTTCAGGGGCTGTCGCCGACGGAGGCGGGTTGCTCGCGCGCAGGCAACCGCGGCGAAGTCGGCGCTGACGTCGGTCGAGCAGGCAGCTTCTGCGGGGCCGGAACGCCCCTTCGACAACGAGAGAGGGCCGGCTCGCGCCGGCCCTCGCTCTCCACTAGCGGAACGCCGTGGGCCGCTCCGCGTTACATCATGTCCGGCCATGCCGCCGGGCATGCCGCGCGCCATCGCCGGCTGCTTCTCCGGCGCCTCGGCGACGACCGCCTCGGTGGTCAGGATGTTCTTCGCGATCGACGCGGCGTTCTGCAGCGCCGAGCGCGTGACCATCGTCGGGTCGATGATCCCGGCCTTGACGAGGTCCTCGACCTCGCCGGTGTCGACGTTCAGGCCCTGGCCCGGCTGGCGCGTTGCGGACCTTGTCGACGACGACCGAGCCCTCGAGGCCCGCGTTCTCCGCGAGCTGGCGGATCGGCTCCTCGAGCGCGCGGAGGATGATCATCGCGCCCGTCCTCTCGTCGCCCTCGAGCGTGCTCGAGCGTCGATGGCCGCGGCCGCGTTCAGCAGCGCGACGCCGCCGCCCGGGACGATGCCCTCCTCGAGCGCCGCGCGGGTCGCCTGCACGGCGTCCTCGACGCGGTGCTTCTTCTCCTTCATCTCGGTCTCGGTCGCAGCGCCGACCTTGACGACGGCGACGCCGCCGGACAGCTTCGCCAGCCGCTCCTGCAGCTTCTCGCGGTCGAAGTCGGAGTCGGTGTTCTCGATCTCGGCCTTGATCTGCTTGATGCGGGCCTTGATCGCGTCCGACTCGCCGGCACCGTCGATGATCGTCGTCGAGTCCTTGTCGACGACGACGCGGCGGGCGCGGCCGAGCTGCGAGAGCTTCGTGTTCTCGAGCTTGAGGCCCATCTCCTCGGTGATCACCTCGGCGCCGGTGAGGATCGCGATGTCCTCGAGCATGCGCTTGCGGCGGTCGCCGAAGCCCGGCGCCTTGACCGCGACGGCCTGGAAGGTGCCGCGCAGCTTGTTGACCACGATCGTCGCGAGCGACTCGCCCTCGACGTCCTCGGCCACGATCAGCAGCGGCCGGCCCGCCTGGATGACCTGCTCCAGCACCGGCAGGAGGTCCTTGACGGCGCCGATCTTCTGGTTCGCGACCAGGATGTACGGATCCTCGAGCACCGCCTCCATGCGCTCGGCGTCGGTGATCATGTACGGCGACAGGTAGCCCTTGTCGAACTGCATGCCCTCGGTGAACTCGAGCTCGAGCCCGAAGGTCTGGCCCTCCTCGACGTTCACGACGCCGTCCTTGCCGACCTTCTCGATCGCGTCGGCGATGACGTCGCCGATCTCGCGCTCGCGCGACGAGATGGTCGCGACCCGGGCGATGTCCTCCTTGCCCGAGATCTCCTTCGACTGCGACTTCAGGTTCTCGATGACCGCCTCGACGGCCCTCTCGATGCCGCGCTTGATCGCCATCGGGTTGGCGCCGGCGGCGACGTTCTTGAGGCCCTCGCGGACGATCGCCTGGGCGAGCACCGTCGCGGTCGTCGTGCCGTCGCCGGCGACGTCGTTGGTCGCGGTCGCGACCTCGCGGACGAGCTGCGCGCCCTGGTTCTCGAAGACGTCCTCGACCTCGATCTCACGGGCGATCGTGACGCCGTCGTTGGTGATCGTCGGCGCGCCGAACTTCTTGTCCAGCACGACGTAGCGGCCCTTCGGGCCGAGCGTCACCTTCACGGCGTCGGCGAGGATGTTCACGCCACGCTCGAGCGAGCGGCGCGCGTCCTCGCTGAACTTCAGTTCCTTGTGTGCCATGCGTTCTGTTCTCCTCCGTCTTCCTGGCTAGGCGGCTGCGCCGGCGGTCTCGCGGACGCCGACGACCTTCGCGAGCACGTCGGACTCGCGGAGGATCAGGACTTCCTCGGTGCCGAGCCGGATCTCCGTGCCGCCGTACTTCGAGAAGATGATCTCGTCGCCCTCGGCGACGTCCATCGGGATGTACTTGCCGTCCTCGTCGCGCGAGCCCGGGCCAACGGCCAGGACACGGCCGCGCTGCGGCTTCTCCTTCGCCGTGTCGGGGAGGACGATCCCACTCGTCGTGGTCTCCTCCTCCTCGAGCACCTCGACGATCAGGCGATCGCCAAGCGGCTGCAGGTCCATCATGGAACCTCCTGTTATGACTTTGTGACACGCGTTGGCACTCGCCACTGGGGAGTGCCGAGCCATCCTAGCCGAGCTGGCTGCCCCACTGCAAGCGCTGCTGCGCGACCGGGGCGCGTGCGTGTTACAAAGCCGCGATGCCGCGCGAGATTCTCGGCCGGAGGCGTCCTGGTACGGCGGATGCGCGGCCGGTGGTGGCTCGCGGCGATCCGGCCCGGCGGCAAGCCGGACGGCGTCTGGGCGCTGCCGAAGGGCCGCGTCGACCCCGGCGAGGACGCCGCGGCGACGGCCGTGCGCGAGGTCGCCGAGGAGACGGGCCTGCAGGGCCGCGCTCGAAGGCAAGCTCGGCGACGTCCGCTACGTCTACACGTGGGCCGGCGAGCGCGATCTTCAAGGTCGTCAGCTTCTACCTCGTCCACCACACGGGCGGCCGGATCGGCGACGTCCCGCGCCGAGCACGCGCACGAGGTGGCCGAGGTGCGCTGGCTGCCGCTCGACGACGCGCCGCGGCTGCTCGCGTACCGCGGCGAGCGGGACATGGCCGACCCGGGCCGCGGCCGTCCTCGACGACGCTCTATGATCCTGCTCGCTCGTCGGCCGCCCCGTGGAGACCATGTACGCGATCAACTTCTACTCGCCCGTCGTCGCCGACCAGCTGCGCTCGCAACGGAAGACTGCGACGATCCGGCTCGGCGACAAGTCGCGCGAAGTACCGAAGGGCATGGTCGTGCAGGTGCTCGTCGGCACCCGCTACAGCCCGCGCGAGAAGGTCTTCGACGCGGTCATCGACAAGGTCGAGGTGAAGCAGCTGCTCGAGCTCTCGCCGCGCGAGATCGAGCACGACAACCCGGAGATCCGCCGCTGGGAGGACATGGCCGGCTGGCTCAGCCAGCTCTACAACCGTGAGGTCATCGGCACCGACACCGTCACGGTCATCCGCTTCTCCCAGATTCGCTGAACCCTCCAGGGACTGTCCCTGTCAAGAAGCGCCCGCGCCCAGGAAGGCGGCCAGCGTTCCCGGCATGGAGTCGAGCGCCTCGCGCTCGAGCGCGTAGAGCACGTAGTAGCCGTTCCGCCGCGGGCGGACGAGCCCGGCCTCGTGCAGGATCCGCAGCTGCCGTGACAGCGCCGGCTCGCTGAGGTTCACGAGCGGCGCGAGCTCCTCGGTCGGCCGCGGCCGCTCGGCCACCAGCTTGAGGATGCGGAGCCGCGTCTCGTCGCCGGCGGCGCGCAGGGTCTGGACGAGCGTCGAGGGCACCGCATCGCGCGCCGCCTCGCGCATGGCGAAGGGCGCGGCGTAGACGACCGTGATCGGCCAGGGCGGGTCGCAGTTGACGCGCACGTGCGGCCAGACGTAGGCGCTCGGGACGAGCAGCAGCGGATTCGCCGGCGAGACCTCGACGTGTGCTCGTGCGGCGAGCGGCGGACGAGCGTGTCGCCGTCGCGGCGCAGGTCCCGGCACCGCCGAGAGGAGCGCCAGCGGGCCGGCTGCCGCGATCAGCCGCTCGCTCTCCGCGACGGCTGCGCGCAGGAGCGGCTCGAGCCGGCGCCACTCGGCCGCGAACGCCTCCTCCCAGTAGCGCTCGAGCAGCGCCACGAGCCGGTCGCGCAGGCGCCCGGGTCGTCGAACGCCGCCGCCGCGAGCTCGGCGCCGGCGTCGCCCGCGGTCTCGCGCGCGAACGCGACTGCCCGGTCGCGCACGGCCGGGTCGGCCAGCCGCTCAGGGCCGCCGGCCGCCGCCTCCCAGTAGAAGAAGAGCGGGCGGGCGAGCTCGTAGCGCCGCGTCCGCGTCGCTCAGCGCGCGGATCGTGTCGAGCTGCAGCTCGAACGTCGGGTCGGCGCCGGTCGGGATGAAGCAGTCCGGGTACGCGTCGACGTAGAGGAACGCGAACGCGCGGATCTCCCGCTTCAGCGCGGGCGAGACGCCGCTGCATCGCACGGATCCACGGGTGCTGGACGGCGTGGATCTTCGGGAAGAGCAGGACGTGAAGGCTCATCACCGCCTCCGCCGCGGGGGCGAGCGCGAAGCGGACCGACTCGGGCCGGTCATCGAGCCTGAACCGGATCGGCAAGCCGTTTGCGAGTTTACGGAATCAGTTGGCTCGGCCTCGGGCGACTGCCTAGCTTGCCGGGCATGCGCCGCCTGCTGGTGACCCTCCTCGCACTGCTGGCCTGCTTGTCGCTCGCGATGGCGGCGGGCGGCGCACCGCCTGTCGCGCGCATCGCCGGCCCGAAGACGACGACCGACACGACGCCGACCTTCCGGCTCTCGGCGACCGGCAAGCACGGCGGGTTCCGCTGCTCCATCGACAGCGGGCGTTCCGCGTCTGCCGCTCGCCGTGGACGCCGCGGCTCGCGGTCGGCGCACATGTCCTGCGCGCGCGGACGGTGGACAAACGCGGCCGCGCCGGGCGGGCGACGACGTTCCGGGTGAGCATCCTCGCGCCCGGCCCGCAGGCGCGGAAAGCCGTTCAGGCTGGCTCGGCGCCATGGGGCGTCCTGCTCGCGAACGACTCACTCTGGGTCGCCAGCTTCTTCGACGACGTCGTGCTGCGCCTTGATCCGGTAACCGGCGCCTCGCGTGCACGGATTCCCCTCGGCGGCGCCGGGACGAGCCTGGCGGCGACGGACGGGCAGGTCTGGGCGGCGGACTTCGAAGGCAACCGCATCGTCCGCGTGGACACGGGCGCGGTGTCGTCGCCGATCGCCGTCGGGCCGGGCCCCGAGGACCTCGTCGCCGGGCTCGGCGCCCTCTGGACTGCCAACAAGGGCTGCACCGACCCAAGCAACCCATGCGCGGGCAACGGCTCGGTGAGCCGCGTCGACCTCGCCACCGGCGCGGTGAAGACGATCCCGCTCGGCAAGGAGCCGCGCTACGTCACGACGGGCGCAAGCCGGTCTGGGCGACGAGCTTCTTCAGCGACACGCTGTCGCGAATCGACCCGGTGACGGGGAACGTCACGAACACGGTCGCGGCCGCCCGACGGGCCCGGGCGGCGTCGCCGAGGCGTTCGGCTCGGTCTGGGTCGCGGGCTACGAGCAGGGCGAGGTCTGGCGCTACGACCCGGCCACGCTGCAGTGACCGCGAAGATCGCTGCCGTCGGCCCGGGCATCGAGGACCTGAAAGCGGGCGCGAACGCGATCTGGACGGCCAACAGCGCCGGCCGGAGCATCTCGCGCATCGACCCGTCGACGAACATGGTCACCGCAACCGTCCGCGTCGGCCTCGGGCCGCGCCAGCTCGCGCCGGCGACCAGTTACCTCTGGGTGAGCAACCTGGCCGCCGGGACGCTGCAGCGCCTCGACTTCTAAGCTACTAGCCCGGCTTGCGGATGCGGGTACCGAACTGCTCCGCGGGGCGAAGCTCGGCCGCCGCAGTCCTCGCACTCGACGGCGAAGGCAGATGCGAAGCGCGCGTCGCAGGCGGGGCAGCGCGAGCGGAGCTCGCCCGCGCACTGCGGGCACCCGGCCGGCAGCTCGCGCTCCGAATCCTCGAAGTAGCGCTGGAGGAAGCCGCATTGGAGGCAGAACGCGACCCAGTCGCCCAGGGTCTTGCGGCGCTCCTCCTGGATCCAGTTGCGCTTCGGCATGCCGCGATCGTAGTCAGGCGGGTCTGCGCGTAGGCGGGGCGAACGAGTCATCCGCCACGTCGATATCCTTCCTCCTGTCGTTGCCCCACCACCGTACGGGGGTGTCCTCTATGGCCATTGCGCGCGAAGCCGAGTCGATCACGTCGCTGCGGGAGATCCGCGAAGCGGGTCTCGACCGCGAGGACCTGCTCGGCGCCTACCGCAACATGCTGATCACGCGCGCGATCGAAGAGCGCGGCCACACTCTCTACAAGCAGGGGAAGATCCCGGGCTCGTTCTACACGGGCCGCGGCAACGAGGCCGCGTCGGTCGGCGTCGCGACGGCGATGGGCCCGGAAGACGTCGGCACGCCGCTCCACCGTGACATGGGCGTCCACATCACCCGCGGGGTAGAGCCGTGGCGGATCTTCGCGCAGTACATGGGCCGTGCCGACGGGCCGACGCACGGCCGCGACGGCAACGTCCACATGGCCGACCAGAACCTCGGGCTCATCGCCATGGTCAGCCACCTGCCGGCGATGCTGCCGGTCGCGGTCGGCGCCGCGCTCGCGTTCCGCATCCGTGACGAGCGCCGCGTCGCGGTCGCCTGGTTCGGCGAGGGTGCGTCCGCCCGCGGCGACACGCACGAGGGCATGAACCTCGCAGGCGTGCGCCGCCTCCCGGTCGTGTTCATCTGCGACAACAACCAGTGGGCGTACTCGACGCCGACGCACCTCGAGTACGCATGCGAGACGCTCGCCGACCGCGCCCAGGCCTACGGGTTCGAGGGCGTCGTGGTCGACGGCACCGACGTGCTCGCGGTCTACCGCGAGGCGAAGCGTGCGATCGAGAAGGCGCGCGCGGGCGCCGGCCCCACATTGATCGAGTGCATGACGCTGCGCATGGAGGGCCATGCCGTCCACGACGACGCCTTCTACGTCCCGAAGGAGCTCTTCGAGGAGTGGGCCGCGCGCGACCCGATCGAGCGCTACCGGGAGTGGCTGCGCGAGAACGCGGAGCTCACGGACGACGAGGAGGAGGAGATCTCGACCGGCGTGAAGAAGCTGCTGAACGACGCGCTCCGCCGCGCCGAGGACTCGCCGATGCCTGAGCCCCACGACCTCGAGCGCGGCGTCTACGCGACGCCCGAGGAGCTCGACACGCCCCACCACAAGTAATGCCCGAGAAGACCTACCTGCAGGCGATCAGCGACGGCCTCCGCCAGGAGATGCGCCGCGACCCGCGCGTCTTCGTGATGGGCGAGGATGTCGGCGTCTACGGCGGCGCCTTCAAGGTCACGCTCGGCTTCCAGGAGGAGTTCGGGCCGTGGCGCGTGATCGACGCGCCGCTCTCCGAGACGGCGATCCTCGGCGGCTGCACCGGCGCGGCGATCATGGGCATGCGCCCGGTCGCGGAGATGCAGTTCGCGGATTTCATCTCCTGCGGGTGGGACCACCTGGTCACGGTCGCGGCCAAGCAGCACTGGCGCGCCGGGACGGCGATTCCGATGGTCGTCCGGCTGCCGTCGGGCGGCGGCTTCTCCGGTGGGCCGTTCCACTCGCAGAACCCCGAGAGCTCCTTCGCCCACATCCCCGGCCTCAAGGTCGTCTGCCCGTCCACTCCGGAGGACGCCAAGGGGCTGCTCGTCTCGGCGATCGACGATCCGAACCCGGTCCTCTTCTTCGAGCACAAGCACCTCTACCGCCGCATCAAGGGCGAGGTGCCGGACGAGCGCTACCTCACCCCGTTCGGACAGGCGCGCGTGCACCGCGAGGGCAGCGACGTCAGCCTGATCACCTGGGGCGCGATGGTCTACACGGCCGAGGAGGCCGCGCAGCAGCTCGAGGCCGACGGCGTCTCGGTCGAGATCCTCGACCTGCGCACGATCATCCCGTGGGACCGCGAGGCGGTGCTCGAAAGCGTGCGCAAGACGTCCAAGGTGCTCGTCCTGCACGAGGACACGCGCACCGGGGGCTTTGGCGGCGAGATCGCCGCAACCATCGCCGAGGAGGCATTCGAGGACCTCGACGCGCCGGTCAAGCGCGTGGCCGCGCCCGACACGCCGGTGCCGTTCTCGCCGCCGCTCGAGAAGGCGTTCATCCCGCAGGTCGACGACGTCACCGCCGCGCTCCGGGAGCTGGCGGAGTACTGATGGCGACGGAAACCGCAGTCGACGTCGTGATGCCGCAGATGGGCGTCTCCGTCTCCGAGGGGACGATCACCAAGTGGCTCAGGGCCGAGGGCGAGCACATCGAAGCCGACGAGCCGCTGCTCGAGATCTCGACCGACAAGGTCGACACCGAGGTACCGAGCCCCGGCACCGGGACGGTGACGCAGATCCTCGTGCAGGAGGGCGAGACGGTGGAGGTCGGCACGCGCCTCGCCGTCATCGGCGGCGCGCCCGCCGAGGCCGGCGCGCCCGAGCCCGCGGCGCCGCCCGAGCCCGAGCCCGAGCCCGCGACAGCGTCCGCCGCCGAGGAGGCAGCCCAGGCCTCGAGCGCCGAGGCTGCACCCGTGACCGCCGAGCCCGCTCCGCGCCGCCCGCGCCTGCGCCTGCGCCGCAGCCGGCCGCTGCGGAGGTGAACGGCAAGAGCTTCGTCTCGCCGGTGGTCGCGCGCATCGCCTCCGAGCACGGGGTCGACCCGGCCAGCGTGCCTGGCACGGGCCGCGGCGGCCGCGTCACCAAGAAGGACATCCTCGCGTTCGTCGAGTCCGGCGCGCCGCCCCAGCAGGCCGCGCCAGCCGTCGTTCCGCCCGCGCCTGCTCCGGCGCCCGCTGCTCCGGCGCCCGCTGCTCCGGCTCCCGCTGCTGCCGGCGCCCGCTCCCGCAGCGGCGCCCGCTCCCGCGGCGGCGCCCACTCCGGCGGCGGCGCCCACTCCGGCGCCGGTCCCGCAGCCGGCCGTGGCGGACGCGGGGGAGCAGCTCGAGCCGATGACGGCCATGCGCCGCGGCATCGCGGAGCACATGCGCCGCTCGCTCGACACGTCCGCGCACGTGACGAGTGCGATCGAGGTCGACATGTCGAAGGTCGTCGAGATCCGCAAACGGCTCAAGCCCGAGTACCAGAAGGCCTACGGCGTCAACATCACCTACCTCGCCTTCGTCGCCCGCGCGGTCGTCGAGACGCTGCGCGACTACCCGTGGGTGAACGGCGAGATCCGCGGCGACCAGATCGTCACGCGCAACTACGTGAACCTCGGCTTCGCGGTCGAGCTCGCCGACGGCAAGGGCCTGATCGTCCCCGTGCTGAAGCACTCGGAGGGCCTCAACCTGCTGGGCATCGCGCGCGGCGTCGTCGACATCGCGCAGCGCGCCCGCGACAAGAAGCTGCTTCCGGACGAGGTGCAGGGCGGGACGTTCACGATCACCAACCCGGGCGGCTACGGCACCTTCCATGGCACGCCGGTGATCAGCCAGCCGCAGGCGGCGATCCTCGGCACCTACGCGGTCGTCAAGCGGCCGTGGGTGATCGAGGACGAGTTCGGCCATGACGTGATCGCGATCCGGCCGATTATGAACCTGACCCTCACGTACGACCACCGACTCATCGACGGCGCCCTCGCCGGCCGCTTCCTCCGCGATCTTCGGCAAAGGCTGGAGACGTGGGACGAGTCGAACTACTAGTCCCGTGAGCGAGCCCGTCCCGTTGACCGTCGCCTCGAACGAGGTCGAGGCCGAGGTGATCCGCGGCCTCCTCGAGACCGCGGGCATCCCCTCGTTCCACCGGCCGACGAATTTCGGCGCCGGCGCCACCGACGGGTTCACGCCCACCGGGGCGCGCGAGGTGCTCGTCAACCCGGAGCAGCTCGAGGACGCACGCATCGTCCTCGAGGATGCCGGCATCTGATGGCTCGTCCCGGCTACCTCTTCACGCCGGGCACAGTCCCATACGAGGAGGCCTGGGCACTGCAGCGCTCGCTTGCCGGCGCGGTCTCGCAGGGCGCGATCCCGGACACGGTGGTGATGCTGGAGCACCCGCCCGTCGTGACGCTCGGGCGCCGCGCCGAAGCCGGCGAGCTGCACGTGCCACCGGTCGCGAAGGTCGAGATCGTCGAGACCGACCGGGGCGGCAAGTCCACCTACCACGGGCCTGGCCAGCTGGTCTGCTACCCGATCGTCGACCTGCGCCGGCACGGCCAGGACGTCAGGCAGTACGTCCGCGCGCTCGAGGAGGCGCTGATCCGCACCGTCGGCGCGTTCGGTATCGAGGGCGAGCGGATCGAGGGCGAGAACATGACCGGGGTCTGGCTGCTCTCGCCGCCGCGCAAGATCGCGTCGATCGGCGTGCACGTCTCCAAGTGGGTGACGACGCACGGGTATGCGCTCAACGTCGACCTCGACCCGGCCCCGTTCACGGAGTGGATCACCGCTTGCGGGCTCGACGGCGCCGCGTTCACGACCATCGCCCGCGAGCTCGGCCGGCCGGTCACCGTCGACGAGGTCGTTCCGCACGCCGTGGCCGCGCTCGAGGAGGTGCTCGACCTCACGCTCGAGCCGCTCGACGCGCACGAGGCCGGCCTCTGGCCACAGCCGGTGCACGAGCGGCTCGCCGCCCAGACGTAACGAATGTAAGAAGTCCGTGCCGTTTGCGGGCGTGGCGCCCGCCCGCGCCTACCGTCGGAGGCGGTGCGCGATGCCGACCTCTTTCTCGCCCTCGCCGCGGCGGCGGTGCTGGCGGTCATCACCTTCCACGGCGGCGGCTCGGATGCGCTCTCGCCGCAGCGAGCGAGCTGGGATCTGACCCCCGGTGCGGTCAATCCAGACGTCACGCAGGCGACCATCGGAGACACCGTCTGCAAATCCGGCTGGACACGCACCGTGCGCCCTCCGACCGACTACACGAACGACCTCAAGCGCAAACAGATGGAGCAGTACGGCCGCACCGGCGACCTCGCCGACTACCAGGAAGACCACCTGATCTCGCTGGAGCTCGGCGGGAACCCGACCGACCCGCGCAACCTCTGGCCGGAGCCCTACCCGCGCGCCGCCGACGTCGACAAGGAGGAGAACCGGCTGAACGACCTGCTCTGCTCCGGCGGGCTCACGCTGGCCGAGGCGCAGGCGCGCGAGTCGACCATGAAGCACACGGCAGGCTAGCCCTACCCGGCACCCCTAGACTTCACGCCATGCAGGGTTCCTTGCCCGTCGCCGAAAGGCCGCGCCGTCCCGATTGGATGAAGGTCCGCGCCCCGAGCGCGGACTCGCGCTACTTCGACGTCAAGAAGCTCATCCACGGGCAGAGCCTGCATACGATCTGCGAGGAGGCGCG
The DNA here is from genome assembly GCA_963710465.1 of uncultured Thermoleophilia bacterium. Taxonomy (GTDB): domain Bacteria; phylum Actinomycetota; class Thermoleophilia; order Gaiellales; family Gaiellaceae; genus JACVRM01. Next base: position 33,268 of record CAVQAQ010000012.1, on the reverse strand, counting down.
CTGCCCCAACATCAGCGAGTGCTGGGGGCGGGGCACGGCGACGTTCCAGATCCTCGGCGACACCTGCACCCGCGCCTGCCGCTACTGCTACGTCAACTCCGGCCGGCCGGAGCACCCGCCGGACCCGCTCGAGCCGCTGCGGCTCGCGCAGGCGGCCGCGGGGATGGAGCTGCGCCACGTCGTGATCACGTCCGTCGACCGCGACGACATCCCCGACCGCGGCGCCGGCCATTACGCCGCGACCATCCGGGCGGTCAAGCGCAAGGTTCCGGAGGCATCGGTCGAGGTGCTGACGCCCGATTTCCTCGGTGTCGAGGAGGAGGCGCTGCGCACCGTGCTCGGCGCCCGCCCTGAGGTCTTCAATCACAACATCGAGACGGTGCGCCGGCTCCACCGGCGCATGCGCGGCGCCAAGGCGTCGTACGACAAGGCGCTCTGGCTCCTGCGGCGGGCCAAGGAGCTCGCCGACTACAACGTGCTCTCCAAGTCCGGGATCATCGTCGGCCTCGGCGAGACGAACGACGAAGTCGTCGACACGCTGCGTGACCTGCGCGCGAGCGGCGTCGACGTCGTCACCATCGGCCAGTACCTGCAGCCCTCGGCCAAGCACGCCGAGATCGACCGTTGGGTGCACCCCGACGAGTTCCGCTGGTTCCGCGAGCAGGGCGAGGCGCTTGGCTTCGGCTCGGTGTTCTCAGGGCCGCTCGTGCGCTCGTCGTACCGCGCGGACGAGCAGCGACACGCGGCCGAGACCGGCCGCGGCGCCTTGGCCTACTAGGTTCGATTCGCGGGGCGACCGGGTAGGGGACCCGGCATGCGACCAATCCTGGCAGCCGCCGGGATCGCGCTCGCGCTCACCCTGTCCACGGGCGCCACCGGCCAGACGACCACGACGCCGAAGCTGCGCGTGGCCGGCCAGATGGTAATCGGGGTCAAGTTCCACGCGCGCGAGCGGGTTCAGGTCCGGTTCATCAACGACACGACGCACATGCGCACCCTGCGGACGAACGTCAAGGGCATCTTCGCGACACCGCTCGCTCCGTACGCCTCGTGCACGCAGGCGCTGACGATCAAGGCCGTCGGCGCCCGCGGCGACGCTGCGAGCGTGCTCGTGCCGAAGTCGAACTGCCTGCCGAAGTAACCGGATCGCCCCGGCACACAGAACGACGGAGGGCCGCCCGCAGGCGGCCCTCCGTGTGGTCTGCGGCAGCCGAGCCCTAGTTGAGCTTCAGCTTCCAGATCCCCTGCGAGTGCGTGGCCGCGTACAGCACCGGCTTGCACTTCTTGGGGCCTGAGCACGTCGGCGCGCGATTCGAGGGCTGCATCTCCAGGTGCATGACCTCGTACCGCGGCATGTTCGTGACATGCCAGTCGTACTTGCCGGTCTTCTTGTTCGGGTCGCCGCGCAGGACGCCGAAGTCGGTGGACGCGTAGAGCGTCCCGTCGGAGTCGTCGCGGACGACGTCGCTGACCGGAAGGTCGCCGTCGTCGAACGGCGTCGGGAAGGCCGACGTGCCGTTCTCCACGTGCAGGTTGGTGAACGTCCCGGAGCCGGCCGCGGGGCCGTTCTCGCGGACGTCGAACACGTGGCCAGGAGTGCTGGACGTGTTCGCGTTGTAGCCCGAGTACGAGATCCACGCGTGGCCCGAGTCGTTCGGGTCGACGTAGATGCCGCTCGGGTAGCGCGTCGGCGAGGCACCGGAGGTGGAGCTGTCGATCCGGTGCCAGGTGACGTTGTCCGGGTTGGGTGCATCGCCGTTGTGCGTCACGAAGACGCGGCCCGCGCCGGTCGCGGCCCAGATCGTGCCCGTGTCCGCGCCGTCGCGGGAGATCCAGGAGATCGCCCCGCCGGAGCGGTCGGTGCCGTAGGCCGTGCCGGTCAGGTTGCCCGGTGCGTTCGCGCACGACGGAATGGGCGTGACGATGTTGTTGATGTCCCCGTCGCAGTACGGGCCGCCGAGCGGCCGGAAGTCACCACAGCCGAGCTGCTGGCCCGAGGTGACGAACTCCGGGCAGTTGGCCTCGTAGCCGGCGATGTTGGGCGTCTTGCTCTGCGTCCCACTCTGTGTCGGCGTGCCCGCGCCGAACGCCCACGACCGCCACACGTGGCCGGCCCCGATGTAGATCGGGTGCGAGCCCGCGACCGGATTCGGGTCGGAGATCTCCGGGAAGTAGAACCCGACGCCCTCACCGCTGTTGGTAACCGGGGCCGAGTTGATGACCCACTTCTCCGGGTCGCCGTTCTCGAAGTTCGAGTCGCTGAACGCGCTCGTGAACTGGTTGAAGCGCCAGTTCGGGTTGGCCAGGTCGTAGCCGGCGTTACCGCCGTCGCCGTAGATGATCTGCGTGAACTGGTCGTTGTTGCAGTCAGGGCCCTTCGACGAGTAGTTCGTGTTCGTCCAGGTGCCGTTGTCCTGCGTGCCGCCCGACACCTCGCAGTCGCTGTTGGGCCGGATCGCCACGCCAACGAACTGGAGCGTGCTGCTCAGCTTCCGGTCGACGTGGTCGAGCTGTGTCGGGATCCGCGACAGCAGCCGCTTGCAGGTGTCGAGGGCCGTCGACGGATTCGGCAGCGGCGTGCCGCCGTTCCGGAACTGCGAGTTGCACTGCGCCGACGCGTCGGCGAACTGACCGCTCGTGCGGATCATGCCGCCGTCTGAGCCCTCGAAGATCTGGGTCGGGTTGGCCGGGTTGATCGCGATCTCGTGCTGATCGGGATGGATCCCGTTCGGCGCGTTCTCACACCCGTTGGGGAAGTACGGCGCGTACGCGCACCACGACGGGTGATTGACGGTCGCGTCGTACGAGAGGTCGGTGAACGTCCGGCCCAGGCCCGCCACGGTCGCCGACCCGTCCGGGTCGCCGGCGGTGGTCGAGTAGATGACCTCGCGGCCATTCGAGATGCCGTTGCCGCAGCCGACGCCGTTCGTGTTGCACGGCTGCTCGCCGTACAGGTTCGACCCGATCAGGTACACGGTGTCAGGCATGCCGGCCGGCGTGTAGACGTCCTGGTCGTACCAGCACTGCTGCGTGCAGAACGCTGAGCTCGCCCAGTACGGGCTCGCCGTCGTCCTCGACGTCAGGCACTGCCACCCGGTGTACGTCTGTGGAGCGACCGTGCTCGACCCGGGCGCTGCGCACGGCAGCGACTCGGAGCCGACCAGCGAGGCCGCCGACTGCTCGCCGCGATCGGTCCGCCAGAAGTCCGCGGCCAGCGGCTGGCTGGCGCCGGCGGAGGCTGACGTGGGCTGCGTGCCCTCCGTCAGGTAGATGCGCGTGTGCCCGTCCTTCGGCGTCAGCGCGAACATCGTCCGGTCGATGCCGTTGAGCGCGCACGCCGACAGAGCAGAAGGCGGCGCCGCGAACGTGCACTGTGGCGGCACGAATTGCGGCTTGAAGACCTGCGTGAACGTGGTCTGCGCCGCACCGGCGTCACGCCGCCAGAGGCCCGCGTCGAACCCGGCAACGTAAACGATGCTCGGGTCGGACGGGTCGAGCCCGACGTCGGTGATGCCGAACGACTGCGGGCCAGCGTCCGGCTTCGTGCCGTCCCACACCTCGGTGAAGGTGCTGCCGCCGTCCGTTGACTCGTACAGCCCGGGCTCGTTCGCGCCCGGCTCGGCGCGGACGGTGCCGCCGGCGCCGATGACGTGCGAGAGGCCGCGAACGGCCTGCGCCGAGCCTACGAAGATGTGGTTCGAGTTATTCGGATCGACGACGATCGAGTTGATCCCACGGCCGAGGAACGCGTCCTGGCCGGGCGTCGCGCAGTGGTACGTCGCGTTGTCGACGCAGGCGTCGTCGAGCTTCGTCCACTTGTCGCCGCCGTTCGTCGACTTGTAGATGCCGACGCCGGCCTCGCAGCCGGATGAGCAGCGGTTGCCCTCGCCCGTGCCGAGGTAGAGCGTCTTGCCCTTCTTGTCGGTCGGGTCGAGTGCGAGGAAACCGACGGACGCCTGGTCGAGCTGGTCGACCTGCAGCTGCTTCCAGTCGGGATTCGTGTCGGTCGCGTGGTCCGTGCGCCAGATGCCGCCGCCGGCGGCACCGGCCCAGACCGTGCAGTCCTTGCCGTTGCCCTTGCTGCCGCAGTCGGGCGCCACGACGAGGGCGGTAATGCGGCTCGCCGTGCTGTTCGTCGCGCCAGAGAAGGCGGTCACGCCGGGCTGCTGGGCATCCTGTGTCGGGCCGACCTGCTCCCACTTCCTGCCCTCGCCCTTCGGATCACCGTGCTTCGCGTCCGAAGCGGCGAGCGCGTTGAACGTCGCCTCGGCGTTGCCAACCTCCTGCGGCGTGACCGCGTTCGCCGGGTAGGCGTCGGCCGCCTGCAGGTAGGTGTCCCACGTCATGCCCGGTCCGAGGCCCGGCGTCTGCGCCTTGCTGTCCGGATCGGTCAGGCTGAACTTGGAGTACCGCACCGCCGAGTGGCTGCCGCCCTTGAAGACGGCGCCCCCGATCAGTGCAACCGCCGCGACCGCCGCCAAGCCGGCGAGCACAACGAGTGCTCTCGCTCGCATCTTGCCTCCCCACGCTCGATTGTTTGGTTCCGCAGACTGAGCCCCCGCGCCCACCCTTGATATCGCCCCGGGCGAGGCGGTGATATCGCATGGCTTATATTGGCCATGCGGGGCCGAAGTCAAACAAATAACCGCGTGATTTGCGGCATACTCGATTCGTGCGCCGTATCGTCCCCGCCGTCGCTGCCGCGGTGCTCGCCGCAGGTGTTATCTCCGGGCCTGCGAGCAGCGGTCAGGCGCGTGCGCAGCTCAGGCTGATGACGCCGTCCCCGGTGACGATGCGCGGAACGGGCTTCAAAGCGGGCGAGCACGTGCGCGTCGTCGGCCGCCTTCCGGGTATGGCCGTCAAGCGTGTCACGGCAGGCTCTGCCGGAGGCTTCACCGTCCGCTTCGGAGAGTCGGCCGGTGCCCGGTGCACGGGCTTCTCCGTCACTGCCACGGGCGATCGCGGCAGTCGCGCGAGCTTCACGCGCCTGCCGGAGCAGTGCGGTGCGCTGCCGTAGGAGGGCTAGCCTGACGCGAAGCGCCGCTTCGAGCTGAGCTTGCCGTCCTGGAAGCAGAACTGGTACGCGCCTGTCGCGCCGGCGACGCCGTAATACCAGCACTGGAGCTGCAGCCCCTCGACCTTCACGGTGTTCTCGTCGGCCGGCGAGCCGACCAGGTTGCGGAGCGCCGACGGCGGCATCCCCGCGTGCGCGGAGGCGAATTCACCGCTCGAGATCTGCTCGGCGCTCTGGCCGTTGCCGCCGTGGGTGTCGACCCAGTTCGACACCTGCTTCTGCAGCGAGGTGGCGTTGCCCCTCAACGAGGGGACGGCGGCGGCGAGAGCCGCGATGCCGACGACGAGCACTACGAGGCGCGCGATGGTCACGGCTTCACGTTCGCCCGCAGTCGCCCGGCTCCTGCAGAACGACGAGGGGCCGCCCGCAGGCGGCCCCTCGGTCACTCCTGTCAGCTCGGCTCTAGCCCTGGAGCTTCATCGTCCAGACGCCGAAGCCGTGGGTCGCGGCGAGCAGGACGCCCTGATCCGGCAGGATCGTGAGGTCCGGCACGTCGACGGCGGGCATGCCGGGGGCGGCGGGCCGCCACTCGTCGTTGCCCTTGAACCGATCCTTGAACCTGAACCGCTTCTTCATGACGCCGAAGTCGGTCGACGCGTAGAGCACGCCGCGCTTCTCGTCGAACTGGACGTCGTTGACCGGGATGTCGCCCAGGTCGTTGTCCAGCCGCGTCCAGGTGGCCGTCTTCGTGACCGGGTTGTACGTCACCGAGAAGATGTGCCCCGGCGTCGCGGGCGTGACTGCGTTGTAGCCGCTGTACGACACGATCGCGGTGTTCGGGTCAGAGGCCATCACGTAGATGCCTGCGACGTACCGGTTCGGGTCGATCGACGAGAACCCGTCGAGGCGCGTGAACGTCACGTCTGCCGGGTTCTTCGCGTCCGCGTTCCTCGTAATGAAGAGCCGGCCCGTGCTCGTCCCGGCCCACAGCGTGCCGTTGTCGGACTTGACCCGCTGGTAGGTCGTGATCTGGCCGCCGGAACGGTCGTCCCCGTACGGGTACGGCGCCGGGCACGGGACGCTCGGCGCGGCAAGCGGGTTGCCTGCCGGGCAGAGCGCGTCCGGCCCATACGTGAGCCGGCCGCGCGGGCCCGGGTCGCCGAGCGCCCGGAACCCGTCGCAGACGTCGTCGAACGGCTCGTACGTGCCGTCCCCGTTCACGTCGAAGTCGCCGGTCCAGAGGTTGCAGTGCTGCTCGACCGCGGCCAACCCGAACTTGGGGTTCACGCCGCCGGCGTCGGCCCGGAACATGTGCTCGGCCGAGAAGAACAGCCGCATGCTGACGTTCGGGTCGAAGAACAGCTGCGACTGGAACGGCCGGCTCTCGTACACGTACGGCGGCAGGAAGCTGACGTTGTCGGCGATCCAGAACGGCGTCCGCTGGTCGCGCGGATGCCGGTTCGCCGCGAGCGAGCCCGACTGCCACGACAGCGTGGAGTAGTCGGGGTTCTTCGCGTCGAAGCTGTTCGCCGCGCCGTCCGCGACGAACGACTCGATCCAGGTCGCCCCGTCCGGCTTCACCTTCGGGTCGCCCGGCGGGTTGATCCCGTTGCCGTTCGGGCCGCCGGGGATCGTCGACGGGTCGCTCATCCAGGAGCCGTTGTCCTGCGTCCCGCCGGCGTACTCGCCGGGGCGGTTCGGGTTCGCGGACACCTGGTAGAACGCGAGCGTCGTCAGGCCCCGGTTGAGCGACTGCAGCTGCCCGGGGATGCGCGAGGTCAGCCGCTTGCACAGGTCGAGGTTCGCGCCCGACAGCTGCTTGACAGAGGTGCAGTCGCCGCTGCCGTCGACCCACGTGCCGTCGGAGCGGATGACCCCGCCGTCGCTCGTCTCGATGAACTGGCGGGAGTTCCGCGGGTTCGTGACGATCGAGTGCTGATCGGGGTGCACGCCGTGCGGCTGCAGGGGATCCGCATTGTCCATCGACTCGTCGGTGAAGTGCCGGCCGCCGTCGTCGGAGAAGAGGATGGCGCGGCCGTTGCTGACGCCGACGTTGTTGTAGTCGTAGGAGCCGAGCAGGTAGAGGCGGTCGGCGTTCAGCGCCTTGCCGTCCGGGCCCTTCGGCACGTAGACGTAGTTGTCGTAGTTGCATTGCCCTTCGCAGTAGTCGATGTTCTCGTCGTCGGTCAGGTTCTGCCAGCCGGCCTGAACCGTCGCCGCCGGGGCGGTGCGGACGTCGTCACCTCGGAAGAACTGCGCGTGAGCAACGCCGCCGCCGACGCCGACGTACATCCGCGTCTTGCCGTTCGGGAGCGTGGCGACGTCGAACTCCGCCCGCTCGACGTCCGCCCCGGTGGCGGGGCTCGACGGGTTGCCGTTGAGCGGCTGGAAGATCTGCGTCCACGTATTCCCGGCGTCGTTCGAGCGCCAGATGCCCCTGGCGAAGAACGAGGCGTAGACGGTGTTCGGGTCGGCCGGGTCGATGATCACCCGGCGCGCGCCGCGCGGGGAGCACGGCGTCTGGCCGAGGAACACCTGCGTGGGCGTGCTGCCCGTGCAGAGCGACGGGGCGCCCTGCGAGACGAGCTGCCACGTCTGTCCGTAGTCCGTCGACCGCCAGAGCCCGAAGTGTGGGGCGCCGGGGATGTTGGCGCCGCGGTCGACGCCATTGCAGCAGACGCTCGAGATGCCGCGCGAGCCCTGGGCGCCGGTGGCGACGAAGATGAGGTTCGAGTGCCCCGGCTGAACAGCGATCGAGCCGATGCCGCGGGCGCCGAAGACGTCGGCGCCGATCGCGTCGCTCCAGTGGTTGCCGCCGTCCGTCGAGCGGTAGAGCCCGACGCCGCCGAGGCAGCCACTGCGGCAGATGTTCGGCTCACCGGTGCCCGCGTAGATGGTGTTGTGCCTCGGGTCGTTCGGGTCCAGCGCCAGCGCGGCCGTGTTGTTCGAATCGAAGTCGGACGACAGGAACTGCCACTTCGGCTGCGGGGCCAGCGCATCGAGCGTCCGCCAGATGCCGCCGCCCGCATTCGCGATCCACAGCCGGCAGTTGCCGGCCTTCAGACCGCAGACGGGGTCGATCAGGCTGTGGGCCGTCCGGCCCGCGGCCGCGTACTCGTTGGGGACGTACGCGAACCGGTTGCGGAACGGGTTGAGCGGGTAGATCGCGTTGTCCGGGCCGAGGCTGAGCCAACGCCCGCCAAGGGCGTTGCCGTCGAATCCATGGCCCTTCATCTTCTTCCAGTCGTCGCGCGACCCCTTGATCGCCATGAACGGGACCTGTGCGGCGGGGTACGCGTGCTCGGCGTAGTCCTGCGCGCCGTCGTTGACCGCCTCGCCGCCTTCACGGATCGTGGTGGGCGAGAACGTGGCCGACTTGGCCATCTTCCTGGCCAGGGCGGCGGGGAGCTCGGTCTCGCCGCGCGCGAGCTTCGCGGAGGCGGCGGTCGTGCTTGAGTCGCTGCGGACGACGCCCGCGACGACGGCGGTGCAGACCAACGCGAGGACGGCCAGCAGGCCGGTCCCGAGCCGGAGTCGCTTCGGAGACATTGCTCTCCCCTCGGTGTGTAGGGCGTACACGGAGGCGAGCCGATCGTGCAGCCGGCGCACGCGGCCGGCGTTGGATCCCTGGTCGAGGCTCTCTTCCAGCCGCTGGACGAGCTCGGAGTTGAGGCTCCGTCCATGCTGCCGGGCGGACGCGAGGAGCTTCTGCCGGAGGTGCTCCGGCATTCGCAGAAGGAACCGATAGGTCTTGTCGGCCACAGTTCCCTTTCTTCCGCTGATATCGACGGCGTTCCGGCCGCCGCTCCCCGCAGGGGCGCAATGCTAGCGGGGATATCGCCCCGTGAAAACCCGCACGACGGGCGGTTTGAGCGGGTGAAGGCGAGAGGGCCGCCGGGGGGCCCTCTCCCTCAGCACGCACGGAGCCGCTACGGCGTCGCCGAGACCGCTAGCGTCAGGTTCGGCCTGTAGTCGACCGTGACGGCCTCGCTCCCCGGGCCGGTGCCCGCAGCCGCGCCGGGCTGCTGGAGCCAGACTCGAAGCTGGGCTCGCGCTCGGCACGAGCGTGCGGGTTATACCGCGCGGGTTGCGCCGTCGCCGGTCGACGTGGCCGGCTTAACGGCCGTGGGGCTTGGCCATCGCGCGGAAATCGAGCGCGCGGTCGAGGACTTCTTCCTCGACACCGGCCTCCCGCGCGACCTCACGCAACGAGCGCCCCGTCTGCGACGCCTGCTTGACGATCTCCGCCGCCTTGTCGTATCCGATGTACGGGTTCAGGGCGGTGGCCGCCGAGAGCGTCAGCTCGGCGTAGCGCTCGAGCTGCTCGCGGTTCGCCTCGATGCCGTCCACGCACTTCTCCGCCAGCAACCGGGACGCGCTGGTGAGCAGGTGGATCGACTGGAGCAGGTTGCGCGCGATCATCGGCACGAACACGTTGAGCTCGAAGTGGCCTTGCATCCCCCCGACCGTGATGGCCGTGTCGTTGCCGATCACCTGCGCGGCGACCTGCGTCACGACCTCGGGAATGACCGGGTTGACCTTGCCCGGCATGATCGAGCTGCCCTTCTGGAGCTCGGGCAGGAAGATCTCGGCGAGCCCGGCGCGCGGGCCGGAGCCCATCAGCCGCAGGTCGTTCGCGATCTTCGTGAGCGAGACGGCGACCGTCTTCAGCGCGCCGGACGCCTCCACGAGCGCGTCGCGCGCAGCCTGCGCCTCGAACGGGTCGGCCGGGGGCGAGATCGTCAGGCCGGTCGCCTCGCTCAGCAGGCGGCGGACGCGCTCGGCGAACTCCGGGTGCGTGTTCAGGCCCGTCCCGGTGGCGGTCCCGCCGAGCGGGATCTGGCCGACGCGGCCGAGCGTCGCGCGCACGCGATCCGCGCCCTGCCGCACCTGGGCGGCGTAGCCGCCGAATTCCTGGCCGAGCGTCACCGGGACGGCGTCCATGAGATGGGTGCGGCCTGACTTGACCACGTCGTCGAACTCGCGTGCCTTCGCCTCGAGCGCCTCCGCCAGCCGGTCGAGCGCCGGCAGCAGGTCCTCGGTCAGGTCGGCGAGCGCGGCGAGGTGGACGGCGGAGGGGAAGACGTCGTTCGAGGACTGGCCCATGTTCACGTCGTCGTTCGCGTGCACATCGTCGCCGGCCAACGTGGCGATGACCTCGTTGGCATTCATGTTCGAGCTCGTCCCCGAGCCGGTCTGGAAGACGTCGATCGGAAACTGGTCGTCGAGCTCGCCGGCGGCGATGCGGTCGGCGGCCACGGCGATGCGCTCGGCCTTGTCACGGTCGAGCAGCCCGAGATCGGCGTTGGCCCGCGCCGCTGCGGCCTTGATGCGGCCGAGCCAGCGCGCCACCGAGACGGGGATCGGTTCGCCTGAGACGGGAAAGTTGTCCACGGCCTTGCGGGTCTCGGCGCCCCACAGCTCCTGCCGGGTCTCGGTCGCCATGCTGCGAGTGTATGTCAGAGGTACGCCCAGGTGACGGCCGCCGCGGCCAGCGCGAGCAGGGCCGCCGCGACGGTCACGGCGCCCGGGATGCCGCCGTTCCCCGGCGGCTTCGGAGCCGGCACCGCGGCCGAGATCTTCGCCGTGGCGTAGACGTAGGTCGCGCTCGCCTGCTCGGGCGCGCCGGGCGTCGCCAGGAAGGTCTCGTACTGGTTGGCTCGGGCAAGGCCGAGCATCGCGCCGACGGAGGCGGTGAGCAGGTCACGCCCGTCGGCCCGGCCACGGGCGACGGCAACCCGCCACGAGCCGCCGCCGGGAGGCGCCGGGACGCCGCGCACCGGCGTGGCCACGACACGCAGGCGCGGCGCGGGGTCACCGGTGCCGGTGACGACGACGAGCTGCCGCGATTGCTCGGCGCCACCGGCCGTACCCGCGAAGACGACACGGCGGCCCTCGAGCCGGCCGCCGACGACGTGCACGCCGTGCACCGACGGCGCGAGCATGAGCTGGCCGCGGAACGCCAGCGGCGTCTCGACGGGGATCGTCGCCGGGTGGACGTCGGCGGTGATGAGCGGCGGCGCGACCGCCTGGCCGCGCGCGAACGTCCGGCCTATGCCGTCGAGCACGACAGCCAGCCCGGCGGCGTCGCCGCGCCCGGCGAATGACTGCACCCGCGTCTCGGTGCGGTTGCGGAGCGCGAGGACGACCCTGAACCCGTCCCCGCTCGTCTGCGTATCGACGCTGAGGGCCAGCGGCAGCGCAGCCGCGGCGCGGGGATCGAGCGTGGCAACGGCGACGAGGTCGCGGCGGCCGGGCGAGAACCCCTGCCAGACGATCGCACCGTCGAGCAGGCCGGGCTGCGCACGAGCGCCCGCCGGCGCGTAGACGTCGCGCACCGGCGCCGGCACGGTGAACTCGTAGTCGCCCACGCCCCTGAGCTCGATGCGCTGGACGACCGCCACGTGGACCGGGCGTCCTTCCGCGTCCACGCCGACACGGACCACCTCCCGCGTCCCGCCCGGCTGCGGCACGCGCGCCTGCCCGGTCGAGCCGCTCAGCGGCGGCTCGGGCGAAAGCGGAACGTGCGGATCGGGGAGCACGACCTGGCGGTCGGCGGCCGCGGCGAGCGCCGGCCAGGCGAGCGCGCATGCGACGACGGCGGCGAGCCTCACTGCGTCTGCGTGATCGTCGGCAGCGAGGCCGACAGCGGGTCGTCCTTGACCGGCGCGAACGTCATGTCGTTGAAGCGCGCGAACGCGACGTCGTCGTCGATGACGCCCTCGTGGTTCCGGCGGTTGAAAGAGCGATGGTCGCCGTTCGCGCCCTCGACCGTGGTTGCCCCGAGCACGCGGACGTACTTCGCCGGGTCGTCGGCGCCGCCGGCCGTCTGGAGCGCGGCGAGCATCGCCTGCGTCATGTCATAGGCGTACATGGCGAACTCGGGCGGCTGCGTGACCGGCGTGCCCTCCTTCGTCTTGACCCCGACCAGGTTGGGGCCGAACGCGCTCTCGTAGGACTGCTGGAACCGCTCGAAGGGGGCCGGCCCCGCCTCCGCGGTCATGCGGCCTGACGCGAAGGTGAGCCCGTCGACCCACTGCGGGTGGTCGGCGAGTTGCTGGCGGACGATCGGGTCGGCGCCCGCCGGCGTCGTGTAGACGGGCACGTTCCACCCGCGCGACCGCGCCGCCGAGACGACGGAGGCGATCGCCGGGCCGCGCGCCCAGACGATCAACGCGTTCGCGCCGGCGCGCTGCGCCCGGAGCACCTGCGGCGACAGGTCGGCCTGGCCGGACGGCAGGACGATCTGCGCCGCGACCTGCTTCGGGTCGAACGCCCACGCCTTGTCGAGGGCCTGCCGGCCCTGGCTCCCGTAGGCCGTGTCATCGACGAGGAACGCCACCTTGTCGTGCTTCGGCGACAACGTACTCGCCGAGGCGGAATGCGAGCCCGCGATCGGTCGGCGCGATCCGGAAGACGTTGGGGCGCTTGACCGGGTCGATCAGCTCCTGGCCGCCCTGGTAGACGATCCCGATCGGCAGGTGGGCCGCGTTCGCCGCCGACCAGGAGGCGTCCACGCCGGTCCCCTCGTCGACGACCGCGAGCGCGTGGTCGTCGATTGCCGTCCGGACGTTGCGCAGCGCCTGGAGCGGCGAGAGCTCGTCGTCGAGCTTGGAGATGCGGATGCGGTAGCGGTGGTCGCCGGCGGTCAGGACGCCGCCCTGGGTGCGCTGCTGCACCGCGAGGTCGACGCCGTTCGCGATCGCCTCCGCGACCTCAGGCGCGCCCGTGAACGGCGCGTTCACCACGATCGTCAGCGGCGTGGCGGACTGCGTGCTCGAGCCCCCTGCGCCGCCGCCGCACGCGGCGACGCAGAGGGCGAGCGCGAGCGCTAGTCCGAGCGGCTGGTGATGCGGACGGAAATACGGCCGTTGTCGCATTCGGCCTTGAGTGCTACCAGTCCCGTGGTCCCGCCCGATTTCTCGTAGGAGACCTCGGCGTCCTTGTCCTCCTTCTCGTGGAAGGGGACGTCGTAGCCCGCCGGCGGAAACGCGTCGTTGTATGCCGTGTACGCGCCGTCGAGGTCACCCTCGTAGTACGCGTTGACGACGGTGGTCGGGCCGTCCTGCCGTGTCTTCACGTACGTGACGCCGCTCGGCTTCGGGAAGCCCGCTGCGAGACCGCTGTCCCCGGAAAGCGCCGAACCGTCGCATGTGATCTCGCTCGGCGCCCTCGTTCTTCGCCGCCTCCGCCGCCTTCTCGCTGTCGCTCTTCTCGCCGCCGCACCCGGCGACGCCGAGCGCGATCGCGAGGAGGGGCAGAGCCACAATCGATCGCTTCAAGGCAGTTCCTTTCGTCGGGAGAGCGGCTTTTAGCGCATCCATCGAGCCGGGTCAAGCTGATATCACCCTGCAAATCGGGGATTTCCGGCGATATCACGTTCCTACGTCGTCGGGCGCTGCCCGAGGTAGACCGCTCGTACGGCCGGATCGTCGCCGATCTCGCCCGGCGTGCCGGCGGCGATCGTCCGCCCCGCGTCCAGCACGACAACGCGCTCGGCGATGCGGACGACGAGACCGAGGTTGTGCTCGACCACGAGCACCGCGATGCCGCGGTCGCGGATCCGCATCAGCACCTCCGCGATGCGCGCGACGTCCTCGGGGGCCGCGCCGGCCGACGGCTCGTCGACGAGCAGAACGCGCGGCGAAGCGGCGAGGGCGGCGGCGAGCATGAGCAGGCGCTGATCCGTGCTCGTGAGGTGGCCGGCGACCCGCTCGGCGTCGCCGTCGAGACCGACCTCCCGCAGCGCGGCGAGCGCCGTCCCCCGGGCGACGCTCGATCCGGTGCGGGCGCGGGGCGTGGCGACGAGCGCCCTGGCCAGGCCCGTCGCCGGAACACGGAGCCCGGCACCGACCCGCGCGTTCTCGAGCACCGTCATCCCGGCGAAGACCTGCGTCGCCTGCAGCGTGCGCACGATGCCCGCGACTGCCCGCGCGCGCTCGCTGCCGCGCAACAGCGGCGACCCGTCGAGAAGCAGCGCGCCGGCGTCGGGCGCCAGCGTCCCCGCCAGGAGCCGGAGCGCCGTCGTCTTGCCCGACCCATTCGGGCCGACGAGCGCCGTGATCGCACCGGGCTCGACCACGAGGTCGAACTCGGTGAGGGCCAGCTCGCCGCCGAAGTGCTTCTCCAGCCCGCGAGCTTCCAGTCGAGCCGGCCGCGGCGGCGTCAGCGGCGCGGCATCCGGGAGCTGCTCCCGGCGACGAAACAGCGGAGGAAGCACGGTCTCGCTCCGGATGGCGAGCGCACCGAGCAGGAGCGCAGCCGCGAACAACGTCCCCAGCCGGCCGGTGGCGACCGCGGCCGACGACGCGAGCCGATCGGCGACCCAGAAGAGCACGCCGACGAGCGCGGTGCCGGCAACGGCGCCGCTCGCCGAGCGCGCACCGCCGAGGAGCACGGCAGCGAAGAGCGTGAACGACAACACGGGCGAGTAAGCGGCCGGATCCGCGATGCCCTCGAGTTGCACAGCGAACGCACCGGCGAGCCCGGCGTAGAGCCCGGCGGCCGCGAAGGCAGCCGTGCGCAGACGTAGCGCCGGCACGCCGAGCGCGAGTGCTGCCGCGGGCCGCTCGCGGAGCCCCGCAAGCGCGAGACCGGGCTGGCCGCGCGCCACGCCGGCGAGCCCGAGCGCCCCGACGGCGACCAGCACCACGCCCAGCTCCCAGTACAGCGTGGCACCGAGCTCGATGCCCGCGAGACTCCCCTGCGGCACGACGCGGCCCTCCGCCCCGCCGGCAAACGCCGGGAACTCGGCGAGGCCACGGGCGACGAGCCACGCGACGAGCCACGTGGCCACCGCGACGAACGCCGGCCGAACACGCCCGACCGCCGCGCCGACGACACCGCCTGCAACGGCCGCCGCAAGGGCGCCGGCAGCGGCGGCCGCGAGCGGCGGCCAGTCCCCATCGACCCGTAGGACGGCGGCGACGACTGCGCCGACGGCAAGCAGCGCCCCCTGCGCAAGCGAGGGCATCCCGGCGAGGCCGACCACGAACGTGAGCCCGACTGCCGCGAGCGCGAGGTACGCCCACGACGCGAGGCTCGTGAGTGTCAGCTGGTCGCGGACGACGAGCGGCAGCAGCAGCGCCGCGGCCGTGACCGAGGCGAGGACGGTCTGCGACGGGCCCCAGGCGGCGCGGACGTCGTGGACCGCGCCGCGCGCCGCTGCAGCGATGCGTTTCATCCCTGTTCCTCCAGGGCCTGCCGGGGCGGGCGCAGCGCGACGAGCAGGAGGACGGCCGCGATCGGAAGCACCTCGCGGTATTCCGGCCCGAGCTCGTAGCCCGCGACGGTGAGCCCCGCGATCGCCGCCTCGGCAATCCCGAGCGCCACCCCGGCGCCGAACGCGCGCCACGGCGACCCGAAGCGAACGAGGAGCGCCGCGACGAGCCCCTTCACCCCGAGCAGCAGCCCTGTTTGCGTTGAAAACGAGGCGCTCGGCGCGGCCACGATCGCCGCCAGCGCGGCGAGTGCACCGCACAGCCCGAACGCGGCGGCGACGAGCGTCTGGACCGGGACGCCCATCATGCTGGCCCCGTCGGCGTCGTCGGCGATCGCGCGCAGCGCCCGCCCGAACCGGGTGCGCGCGAGGATGAGCGACGCGGCGGCGGCGAGCGCGACGCCGACCGCGATCACGAAGAACGCGCGCGCCTGCACCTCGACGTCGCCCACCGCGAAGTAGCCGCCGTCGCCGACCCTGCGGAACGGCAGCGGGTCGGGGATGACGTAGCTCGCGCGCGTGAATACAAGGGCGACGAGCGCGTTCAGTGCGAACGCGACCGCCAGCGTGGCGCCGACCCAGCCGATCGTGGAGCCGCGCTCGAGGTACGGCTGGATGGCGAAGAGGTAGGTGCCGGCCGACGCCGCCGTGCAGACGAGCACCCCTGCGACGAGGGCGACGAGGAAGCGGACGCCGCCGATGCTCGTCTGCGTGACGGGCCCGGTGCCCGCGGCGACGAGCAGCGTGGTGAAAACGGCGAGCCCGACGAGATCGCCGTAGGCGAAGTTGACGACGCCGGTCAGGCGGTAGATGAGCGAGTGCCCGACGGCGACCAGCCCGTAGACCGCGCCCGCCGCCGCGCCCGTCACGAGCACCTGGAAGGCGAGCGCCATGACCGCGCTTCGTCAGGCGGGGCTGAGCGGGCGACCCGCCTCGCCGCGCGCCGCCGCGAGCAGATCGTCCCAGGTGACGCGCTTGACGCGCGGCTTGCCGCGGGGCTGGCCGGCCGCGCGCTCCGCAGCGTCCAGCGTCTCCCAGCCCGCGTACGAGACGACCTCGACGCCGCGCTCGGCGAGCAGCTCGAGCGGCGCCGCGGGATCCGGCCGCTCTGCCGGCGGAAGCCGCCCCTCGCGCCAGTCCTCGAGCACCAGCGCGACGGTCTCCGTCGCGTCCTTCTTGTTGGTACCGATGACGCCGCTTGGCCCGCGCTTGATCCATCCCGCGCAGTAGACGCCGTCGCCGACCCGCCCACCCTCGTTCGGGATCGTGCCGCGCCGCTCGTCGAACGGGACCCCGTCGAGCGGGACGCCGTGGTAGCCGACGCTGCGGAAGACCAGTCCGGCGGGGATCGTCTCGCGCTCGTCCGTCGCGACCGCGCTTACGTGGCCAGACTCGTTGCTCTCCAGGCGGTTGCGCACCAGCTCGACCTCCTCGGCCCGGTCGTCGCCGAGGACCGCGACCGGCGAGACGCAGAACTGGAAGCGCACGAGGCGCTGCTTGCCCGCGGGCGGGCGGGCGGCCAGCTCGCGCAGGACCTCCATGTTGCGCCGCGCGTTCGTGTCCGCCTCGGCAAAGGCGGCGCTGGCAGGGTCGAGCTCGAGCTCTGCCGGGTCGACGGCCACGTCGGCGCCCGGCCAGCTCCCCCATCTCCTTGAGCTCGGGCGTCGTGAAGGCGGCCTGCGCAGGCCCCCGGCGCGCGACGACGACGATCTCCCTGAGCGCGCGAGCCGACGATCGCCTCGACGGCGGCGTCGGTGGTGTCGGTCGGCGCCAGCTCCTCCTCGGTCAGGGCGAGCATGCGTGCGACGTCGAGGGCGACGTTCCCGGCGCCGACGACGACGGCCCGCTCGACGTCGAGGTCGAAGGGGATGTCCTGGAAGTCGGGGTGGCCGTTGTACCAGGCGACGAACTCGGTGGCGCCCCAGCAGCCGGGAAGCTCTTCGCCGGGGATGCCGAGGTGGCGGCCGGTCTGGGCGCCGACCGCGTAGACGACCGCGTCGTAGAAGCGGCGCAGCTCGTCGTGCGCGATGTCGCGGCCCACCTCGACGTTGCCGAGGAAGCGAAAGCCCGGCCGGGCGGCGATCTTCTCGAACGCGCGCGAGACGTCCTTGATCTTCGGATGGTCGGGCGCGACGCCGAGACGCACGAGCCCCCAGGGCGTCGGCAACCGGTCGTAGAGGTCGACCTCGGCCGGCGGGTCCGCTGTCAGCAGGGCGCCGGCGGCGTAGAAGCCGGCCGGGCCGGAGCCAATCACGGCGACGCGCAGTGGGCGGTCGGGCGCGCTCACGATCGCGACCCTAGCGAGCGCGCCCGCCCACCCGAGTCCCGCTACACCGCAGGGGTCGGCGCTGGCGGCGTCGCCGGCACCGGCTCGAGCGAGTCGTCGCGCTTTCCGCTGATCGCGAGCCAGCCCGAGAGGCCGACGATCAACAGTGCGTTGATCGGGTGCAGGGCACCCAGGTATGCGGTCGCGAAGCCAAGGAAGCCGAGAATCACCTGGAGGACGAGCAGCCCGAAAAGGGCGCCGGCGAGCTTGAGCCGACGGCCGCGAATACCACCCACGGCGGCGAGGATCAGCGCGACGAGCGTGAGCAGGAGAATCAACTCGCCGACCGCCCAGTGCAGGCCGAAGCCGTCCTCGATCGTGTCCTTACCCAGCGTGATCGTCTGCGCGTCGTCGTGGTGTGCGTCCTCGGCCTTGTTCGCGGCGTTGAAGGCCCCGTAGCCCGCGAGGCCGACCTGGACGATGACGGCGGCAAAGATGAGCCAGCTGAGATAACGGTACGCCGTGCGCACGATGCGTCCTCCGTTCGATCGGGTGCCGGGACGATTCTGAACGGTGAGGGCGGACGGCGCGTTAGTGCGCGCAGCCGGAGCCGCAGCCGTCACCGGGTCCAGTGGACGCGACCGGCTCACCCGTCTCGTCGTCGACCTGGAACGAGTGCCCGCACCCGCAGGCAGCAACGACGTTCGGGTTGTTGATGGCGAAGCCGCCCTGGAGGCCGTCGACGAAGTCGATCTCGGTGCCGCGCAGGTACGGCTCGCTGTACGGGTCGACGACAACGTCGACGCCGTGCACGGTCATCTCGTGATCGCCCTCCTGGGCCGCGCGGTCGAAGCCGAGCGCGTACTGGAAGCCCGAGCACCCGCCGCCCTGCACCGCGATCCGCAGGACGCCAAGCTCGCCGTCCTGCTCCTCGGCGAGGAGCGCCTTGATCTTGGCCGCGGCCGGCTCGGTCAGCGAGACGAGCTGGACAGGCTGTTCGGCAATCGCCACCGTCTCAGTGTAGCGGGCCGGCCTGCGGGCGCAGGACGGGACTTTGTGACACCGCACACGCGCATGGAATGGCGGTTTTTGCGTGACCTCGTGCCGGGGCGTCCGGGGATTGGTACGGTGCCCCCGCGTGCTCGGAGAGTGGCTGTCGTTCCTGATCTACGGGCTCCTCGCGGTCGTGATCCCGGCCACGATGATCCTCGGGTCGTTCGCGTTCGCGCAACGGCCGAAGAAGCGCACTCGCGTCCGTGAGATCCCCTTCGAGTCGGGCGTCTCGCTCGGCCCGCCGCCGGTGCAGCGCTTCACCGTCAGCTTCTACCTGACGGCAATGCTCTTCATCGTCTTCGACATCGAGATCGTGTTCCTCTACCCGCTCGCGGTGGTGCTCAACGACCTCGGCTGGTTCGCCTTCTGGGAGCTGATGTTCTTCGTCGCGATCCTCGCGCTCGCGTACGTCTACATCTGGCGCAAGGGGGCCCTGACGTGGCGGTGAACCGGCCGAAGCGGCTGGCCGACTTCGGGCTGAAGAGCGAGCGAGTGCTGATGAAGGGCCGCGGGCCCGGGGTCTTCGAGGAGGAGCTCGGGGGCGATCTGGAGCAGAAGCTCGGGCTGACGACGCTCGAAAAGGCCGTCGCGTGGGCGCAGGCGAAGTCGATGTGGCCGGACACCTTCGGGCTCGCGTGCTGCGCGATCGAGATGATGTCGATCGTCGCCTCGCGCTACGACATCGCGCGGTTCGGCATGGAGGCGTTCCGCTCGTCGCCGCGGCAGGCGGACCTGCTGATCGTCTCGGGCCGCGTGGCCCACAAGATGGCGGCGCCGCTGCGCCAGATCTACGACCAGATGCTCGAGCCGAAGTGGGTGATCGCGATGGGCGCCTGCGCTAGCTCCGGCGGCATGTTCAACAACTACGCCGTCCTCCAGGGCGTCGACAAGATCGTCCCGGTCGACATCCACGTGCCTGGCTGCCCGCCGCGGCCCGAGGCGCTCATGGAGGGCATCGTCCGGCTGCACGAGAAGGTGCAGGCCGGCATCCCGCCCGCCTACGAGCTGCGCGGAGTCGCCACATGACCGCCGAGGGCGCGCCGCTCCGGCGCAGGCCCGCGCCGCCCGCCGCCGCCGAGCGCTACCTCGGCGTGCCCGGGCTGGTGGAGACGAAGGAGGAGCACGGCGAGGTCACGCTGATCGTCGACGCCCCGCGGCTCGTCGAGGCGTGCCGCTACCTGCGCGACGACATGGGCTTCTGGTTCCTGTCCGACGTGACCGCCGCCGACTACCTGGGCTGGGGCAAGAAGGAGGTGGCCGGCTACATCGGCACCGCGTCCGGCCGGGACATCAACACGCTCAGCTCACAGGGCTACGCGCGCAAGCCGGAGCCGAAGCCGAAGCGCTTCGCGATGAACTACCACCTGCTCGCGCTGCGCGAGGGCGCGCCGCGGGTGCGCGTCAAGGTATGGCTCGACGACGGCGAGCAGATCGACAGCGTCGTGCCAGTCTGGCCGACCGCCGACTGGCACGAGCGGGAGGCCTGGGACCTGATGGGCATCCCGGTCGCCGGCCACCCGAACCTGACCCGGATCCTCATGGAGGACGACTGGGTCGGGCACCCGCTGCGCAAGGACTACCCGATCGGCGGCGAGCCCGTCCGCTTCTCCGGCGAAGAATGACGGTTACCACCCGCCGCCCCGGCATCGATGCCGACGCGCGCCCGCCGATCTACGAGGGCACGCGGATCCCGGCGAACATCCCGACCGTCCTCGAGGTGCCGCAGGTGCTGCGCGACGGGGGCGACGTGCTCGAGATCAACTTCGGCCCGAACCACCCGTCCACGCACGGCGTCCTCCGGCTCGTCATCGAGCTCAGCGGCGAGCGGGTCGTCGGCCTCCGCGCCGTGGTCGGCTACCTGCACACCGGCTTCGAGAAGACGATGGAGCAAAAGACGTGGTGGAAGGCGATCACGTACCCCGAGCGGATCGATTACCTCGCGTTCCAGAATAACGAGCTCGCGTTCGTGCTCGCGATCGAGAAGCTGCTCGGCATCGAGGTGCCGCGCAAGGCGACCTGGATGCGCACGCTGCTCTGCGAGCTGAACCGGATCCACTCGCACCTGGTCTGGCTGGGAACGGCCGCGCTCGAGATCGGGGCGATCTCGATGTTCTGGTACACGTTTCGCGAGCGGGACGCCCTCCTCGACCTCTTCGAGATGGTCACCGGCGTCCGCATGCATTCGCGGTACTTCCAGACCGGCGGCCTCGCCGAGGACATCCCGGTCGGGTTCTACGACGCGTGCCGCGCATTCACGAGGCGGATGCCGAAAGGGGTCGACGAATACGAGAGCCTCGTCGACCGCAACGGCATCTGGCTCGAGCGGACGCGCGGAATCGGCCTGCTGTCCGCCGACGACGCGATCGCGCTCGGCCAGTCGGGCCCGGTGCTGCGCGCCTCGGGCATCAACTGGGACCTGCGCAAGGATGAGCCGTACCTCGCGTATCCCGAGGTCGACTTCCGCGTCCCGGTCCATTTCCACGGCGACGTCTACGACCGCTACCGCGTCCACATGGAGGAGATGCGTGAGTCCACGCGGATCATCGTCCAGTGCCTCGACCGTCTCGAGGGCATGCAGGACGAGCCGTGGATCGCGGACGACCGCAAGGTCGTGCTCCCTCCACGGGAAGAGCTGCACACCTCGATGGAATCGCTGATCCACCACTTCAAGATCGTCACCGAGGGCTACCGCGTCCCGGAGGGGGAGGTCTACGTGGCCGTCGAGTCGCCGCGCGGCGAGTTCGGCTGCTACGTCGTGTCCGACGGCGGCCCGAGGCCGTGGCGCGTCAAGTTCCGCGCCCCGTCGCTCGTCGCGCTCGAGGCGACGGCGACATGCATGGCGGACGCGCTCGTCGCCGACCTGATCGCCATCGTCGGCTCGCTCGACACGGTGATGGGCGAGGTCGACCGATGAGCGCTCGCACCCTCGCGCGGGAGATCGAGACGATGATGGCCGAGTACCCCGACGGACGCTCGGCGACGCTGCCGGCGCTGCGCCTGGCGCAGGAGCGCTACGGCTGGCTGTCGCCCGACGCGCTCCGCGAGGTCGCGGACGCGCTCGGCACGACGCCGGCCTACTGCGAGTCGGTCGCGTCGTTCTACGACATGCTCCACCTGGCCCCCGTCGGCCGGCACCTCGTCGAGGTGTGCACGAATATCTCCTGCGCGCTCGTCGGCGCCCAGCATGTGCTCGAGGCATTTCAGGCCGAGCTCGGCGTCGGCCCGGGCGAGACGACCGAGGACGGCGAGGTCACGCTGCGCACCGTCGAGTGCGCCGGCGGCTGCGGCTGGGGCACGGTCGTCGCGGTCGATCACCGCTACCGCGAGCCGGTCCGGGCCGAGGACGTCCCGGCGATCGTCGACGAGCTCCGGAATGCCTAGGCACTCCCTCCTGCTGGCGGAGGCGGACACCCGCGACCTGACGCAACTGCCCGAGTACGAGAAGATCGGCGGCTACAAGTCCCTCGCGCGCGCACGCGCGCGGGAACCCCAGTCGATCATCGACGAAGTCATCGAGTCGAACCTCCGCGGCCGCGGCGGCGCCTTCTTCCCGATGGGCCGCAAGGCAAGCTTCCTGGCCAGGGGCACCGGCAAGCCCACGTACCTCGTCGTCAATGCCGACGAGTCCGAGCCCGGCACCTTCAAGGACCGCGAGATCATGTTCTCGGCGCCCCACCGGCTGATCGAGGGCTGCCTGATCATGGCGCACGCAATCCAGTGCGACCGCGTGTTCATCTACATCCGCGGCGAGTACCTGCGCGAGTTCGAGATCCTGCGCGCTGCGCTCGAGCAGGTGCGGGAGGCCGGGCTGCTCGGCGGGGTGACGATCGTGGTGCACCGCGGCGCCGGCGCGTACATCTGCGGCGAGGAGTCCGCGCTCCTCGAGTCGCTGGAGGGCAAGCGCGGCCAGCCGCGCTCGCGGCCGCCTTTTCCCGCAGTGTCGGGGCTCTACGCCGCGCCCACGCTCATCAACAACGTCGAGACGGTCTCGACCGTGCCGGTGGTGCTGGAGCTCGGCGGCAAGGAGTACGCCGGGATCGGCGATCCGCCGAACTCGACCGGAACCCGCGTCTTCTCGCTGTCCGGCAACGTGCGCAACGGCGGCAACTACGAGCTCGACGTGGGGACGACCCTGCGCGAGCTGATCTACGACATCGGCGGCGGGATTCCGGACGGCCGCGAGCTGAAGGCCATCATTCCGGGCGGCTCGTCGGTGCCGGTGCTGACGCCGGACCAGATCGACACGCCGCTCGACGCCGACTCGATGGCAGAGGCCGGCTCGCTGCTCGGCTCCGGCGGAGTGATCGTCATCGACGACCGCTGCTGCATGGTGCAGCTCGGCCTGCGGGTCGCGCAGTTCTACATGCACGAGTCGTGCGGCAAGTGCACGCCGTGCCGCGAGGGCACGCGCTGGATGGTGCAGATCCTCCACAAGATCGAGGACGGGCACGCGGAGCAGTCGGACCTCGACCTGCTGCTCGACGTCTGCGACCGCATCCTCGGTAAGTGCCTGTGCCCGCTCGGTGACGCGGCCGCCATGCCGGTCGCGAGCTACATCGACAAGTTCCGCGCCGAGTTCAGGAAGCACGTCGACGCCGGCGGCTGCCCATTTGGCGGCGAGTCGTCGCTCGAGGGCGTCGTCGCCCCTGTCGAGCAGCACGCACCGCCACGCCACCCTCGAGGTGCCGGCGTGAGCCAGCCGGAGCTGGTCACGCTCACGATCGACGGCCGCGAGGTCGAGGCGCCCAGGGGCCAGGGCCTCGTCGAGACCGCGATCCAGGCCGGGGTCGAGATCCCGGTCTTCTGCTACGAGCCGCGGCTCGGCCCGGCGGTCGGTGCCTGCCGCATGTGCCTGGTCGAGGTCGAGGGCACGCCGAAGCTGCAGGCCGGCTGCACGTTGACCGCGCAGGACGGGCTCGTCGTCAAGACGGCGCAGACGTCGGAGAAAGCTGCCGAGGGGCAGAACGGGACGCTCGAGTTCCTGCTCATCAATCACCCGCTCGACTGTCCGGTCTGCGACAAGGGCGGCGAGTGCCCGCTCCAGGACCTGACGTTCCGCTGGGGCCCCGGTAAGACGCGCATGACGTTCATGAAGCGGACGTTCGACAAGCCCATCCCGATCAGCCCGCTGATCGCGCTCGATCGCGAGCGCTGCATCCTCTGCTACCGCTGCACACGCTTCTCGGAGGACGTCGCCGAGGACGGCCAGCTGATCGCCCGCAACCGCGGCGCCTCGTCGATGATCGCCACCTTCGAGGACGAGCCCTACCGGGCGCCGTTCTCCGGCAACGTGATCGAGCTCTGCCCGGTCGGCGCGCTCACATCGACCGCCTACCGCTTCGAGGCGCGGCCGTGGGAGATCCAGAACGTGCCGAGCGTCTGCACGCTCTGCCCGGTTGGCTGCAACATCTCGGTGACCTCGCGCGAGGGCAAGGTCAAGCGCGTGCAGAGCCGCAACCACCCGGACGTCGACGAGGGCTGGCTCTGCGACAAGGGCCGCTTCGCCTGGCCGTCGATCTACGCGCGCGACCGGGTCACCGCCCCGATGGTGCGCACGGGCGAGCAGCTCGCTGCGGCGCCGTGGGAGCAGGCGCTCGACGCCGCCGAGGAGCTGCTGCGCGAGTCAGGCGGCCAGATCCTGACGGCGCTCTCCGGGACGGAGACGCTCGAGCAGGCCTACGCGCTCGGCCGGCTCCTGCGCGGCGGGCTCGATGCGCACTCCGCGGTGCTGCCGGAGCAGACGAGCCCCGCGCTCGACCACTATCGCGCGCCGCTGTCAGCGATCGGCTCGGCCCAGCTGGTCGTCGTGATCGGGGACGAGCCGGTGGGCGAGCGCGCGCCGATCGTCGACCTCTGGATCCGCTCGGCCCGTCGGCGCGGCGCGGAGATCGTCACGGTCGGGGTGTCCGGCTCGGTGCAGACACCGGCCGGGAACGGCGCGGCCGCCTGCCGCCGGCTCGCCGACCGGCGCAGCGCGCTCGGGCGGCGCCTGCGCGACGCCGAGCGAGCCGTGGTCATCTGGTCAGGGCCCGGCGGCCGGGGCGGCGAGGACCTCGCCCGCCTCGCCGGCGCCCTCGGCTTCGCCGAGCGGGAGGGCTGCGGCGCCTTCTACCTGCCATCCACGCCGAACGCGCGCGGCGTCGCGGACGCGTGGGCCGCCGCGGACGACGGCGACGATGTGAACCCGGAGCCGCTCCGCCTGCTCGTCGTCTCCGGCGACGACGCGGCCGCCGACCCCAACGTACGCGTGCTCGCCGAGCGCGCCGACAAGGTGCTCGTCTTCGCCATGTACCGGCGCGGGCTCGCGTCCTGGGCCGACGTGGTCATCCCGGCGACCAGCTACCTGGAGCGCGACGGCACCACGATGAACCTCGAGGGCCGCCTCCAGCGCCAGCGCCGCGCGGTGATCCCGCCGGCGACGGACGAGACCGCGGTGGTCGCGGAGCTGGGCCGGCGCTTCCGAGTCGAGATTGCCGGCTCGCCGATCCTGCTCTTCGAGCAGCTGTCGGAACGCATCTACGGCGGCATGGCGTTCGACGACGTCAGCGAGACGGCCGCACTCCCCGCACGCACGCCTCCCGTGGCGCTCGACGCCGCGCCCCCCGACGAGGTGCCGACGGACGCCGGGGCCGAGGGCCTGCGGCTGGTCGGCTACCGGCCGCTCTTCTCGGGCCCGGCCGTCGACCGGGTCGACGAGCTCGGCTTCCAGCGCCCGGGACGTGAGATCGCGCTGGCGCCGCGGGACGCGGCCGCGCGCGGCATCGCGACCGGAGACCCGGTTGTCGTCCGCACGAACGGGACGTCGGTCGAGCTGCGCGCACGTGTGGAGCGCGCGCTCGCGCCCGGCCACGCCCGGGTCGCCGAAGAGCACTGCCGCGGCCTGGGCCGCTACGCGGAGGTCGAGCTGGCGGTGCCCCGATGAGCCAGCCCTGGTGGATCGACATCATCAAGGCGCTGGTGATCGTGAACCTGGTCATGGCCGCGTTCGCGTACACGACCTGGCTGGAGCGCAAGCTGCTCGGCCGCATGCAGCTCCGCTACGGGCCGAACCGGGCGGGCATCTTCGGGCTGCTCCAGCCGATCGCCGACCTGATCAAGCTGATCCGCAAGGAGAGCTTCTTCCCGGCCAACGCGGTGGACGTGCTCTACATCACCGCCCCGGCGCTGTCGGCCGCGACCGCGATCGCCGCCTTCGCCGTCATCCCGTGGGGGCCCGGGTGGGACATCGGCGGGTACCACGTCAGCGGCGTGGTCGCCGATGTACCGATCTCGCTGATCCTGGTCTTCGCGCTCGGCTCGCTCGGCATCTACGGCTTCATCATCGGCGGCTGGGCGTCGGACTCGAAGTACTCGCTGCTCGGCTCGATGCGCACCTGCGCGCAGCTCGTCTCGTACGAGGTGTCGCTCGCGCTGAGCGTGCTCGGCGTGGTGCTGATGGCCGGCTCGCTCTCGCTGACGCGCATCGTCGAGGAGCAGGCGAACAGCTGGTGGTACGCGGCCCCGCAGTTCGTGGGCCTGGTGATCTTCTTCATCGCCGGGATCGCCGAGACCAATCGCGCGCCGTTTGACCTCCCGGAGGCCGAGCAGGAGCTCGTCGCCGGGTACCACACCGAGTACAGCGGCATGCGCTGGGGGCTCTTCCAGACGGCCGAGTACATCAACATGCTCGTGCTCTCGGGCCTCTGCGTGACGCTCTTCTTCGGCGGCTGGGACGGCCCGATCGGGGACAGCTACGGGCCGCTCTGGTTCCTGCTCAAGGTCTTCATCATCGTCTGCATCTTCATCTGGCTGCGCGCGTCGCTGCCGCGCCTTCGCTACGACCAGCTGATGAACCTGGGCTGGAAGGTGCTGCTGCCGCTCGCGACGATCAACGCGGTCGTGACCGCGGCCCTGGTGGTGGCTCTGTGACCAGCCCGGCGGTCGGCACCTTCAAGGGCTTCGGCGTCACGCTGAAGCAGATCTTCCGCAAGCCGCTCACGCAGCAGTACCCGGAGTACAAGCGGCCGCTCTACCCGCGCTTCCGCGGCCGGCACCGGCTGCACCTGCACGAGAACGGGCTGGAGAAGTGCGTCGCACGCGGGCCTCGGAACTGGCGCAGCAGCGGTTCGACGCCGGGGCTGACGGATTTCCTGCAGGTGCTGAATGCGCAGCGCACGCTGCTCAATGCCGAGAACCAGCTGGCGCAGGCGCACACGTTTGCGGCGACGGCGCTGGTGGCGGTTTACAAGGCGGTTGGAGGGACGTGGCCGATCAAGTGATTGTGCCTGCGTGTCATCCCGAGGAGCGACAGCGACGAGGGATCTTGCCTGCGTCACTCGTGGGCCGGCTACGAGCACCGCAGACGAGATCCCTCGTCGCTGCGGCTCCTCGGGATGACGGGTGTTTCGCTCGAAATGACGGGAATGACGACTTCCGCATCACGCACACGGAGCGATATGAGCGTTCAGCATCTCACCATCGACGATACCCGGGCGTGGTTTCAGGCCAGTGATCGTCAGGTATTCATCGGCGACGTGCTCGACCTGGCCACGAGCGCGACGACGCGTGTTCGGTTCGCCCGCTACGGGAAGGGCGCCGTGCATGAATGGATGGTTACCGTGGACGAGACGCTGATCGTGACGAAGGGTGCGCTACTCGTGCGCTCCGAGGGCAGCGTCCAGGCGCGAGCGGGCGAGGTGATCTCGCTCGCGAAGGGCACGCGCGTCGTGTATCGCGGAGAGGCGGACGATACGGAGGTCGTCTTCGTGTCGTACGCGCCGGATGCGACACACCCCGGCAGCTGACCCGGGTTCCCGCGGCCGAAGAGCCGCGACTGGTGCGGGGACCGACGCGCCTCGCGCCGTCCTTCAGCGTGCCGGCGGCGGATATCCGGAAGGGCGCGTAGCGGCATTGTCGTTCATCGAGCTGACGTTGGGTTCGCGGGCACGAGGCGCAATCGCGCGGTAGTCATTGCCATTCCACCTCTCGTACACATCGTCGGCAATGTCGTCGTCGATGATCGCGCCGGCGATGCGGCGGCCTAACGACCGTTGCGGATCGAGTACGCTGTGGGGCGTTAGGCTCGCGCACCGCGCCCTCCGGCAGGACACCGGTCTCGATGTAGCGCCTGAGCGCGATCGACAGCTTGCGGGCGACCGCCACGATGCCGATCCGCCGCTGCCGCCCGCCGCCGCCGGCGAAGCGCTCGCGGTACCACAGCCCGCCATCCGGTAATTCTCTCTCGCCCCGAGAGCATTGTGCGGAAGTCCCATTTCCGAGGTCCGATCACAGACGTAACCCTTCCCAGTACTGCATAACCGGGCTCTGCCCACCGTACCTCGAGAAACCGCGAGCTTCTACCGGAGGTTTCATGTCCGCTGCGCCTCACGACGATACGTCGATCCTCGATCCCGAGCTGGCAGCAGCCGAGACTCCGCCGGGGCTCGACCGCCGGACCTTCCTCATGCGCAGCGCCATGATCGGCGCCGTGACGGTATTGTCCGGTTGTGAAGCCCCTCGGCCGACGCGACGGCCGAACAGGCTGCCTCGGCTCCGCCCATCCCGCCCGCCGTCCCGCTCTCGCCCGACCTCGAGGTGGTCAAGAAGTCCAAGGGCCCGGTGATGACCACCCTCGAGGAGTTCTACAAGGTGGGACCCGGACCGTCCAGCTCGCACACCATCGGGCCCATGCGGATCACCTACGACTTCTACCAGCGCTGCCACCAAGCTGCCGCCGGACCAGCTGGCCAAAGCCACCGCGCTCAAGGTGCACCTCTACGGCAGTCTGAGCGCGACGGGGAAAGGACACGGCACCGAGCGCGCGGCGCTGGCCGGCATCATCGGCAAGGAACCGGCGACCATCGATCCGGCGTTCCTCGATGAGCTGGCCGCGAAGCCCGACCAGACGTTCCCGGTCACGCTGGGCAGCGCCAAGTTCAACGCCTCGCTCGCAGGACATCATCTACGACGCTCCCAAGGGCGACTTCCCGCACCCGAACACGATGACCTGCCAGCTGATGGCCGGCGACGCCGTGCTGTTCGAGCTGGAGTATTACTCGGTCGGCGGCGGGTTCATCGAGTGGAAGGGCTATCAAGCCGCCGAAGAAGGGGCAGCCGAAGTATCCCTACGCCACCATGAAGGAGCTGCAGGCGCACGCCGATCAGGAACAAGCTGTCCATCGCACAGATGGCCATGGCCAACGAGGTCGCGGTCTCCGGCAAGAGCGAGGCCGAGATCAACGCCTTCCTCGACAAGATCTCGACCGCCATGGTCAACATCGTGAAGTCCGGACTGGCGGCGCCCCCGGCGACCCTGCCCGGGCCGATCAAGCTCAAGACCAAAGCCGGCGAGGTCTACAAGCGCGCCATGGACGACAAGTACGCAGCGCAGCGCGGCGTCGGCGTCGTCGCCGCCTATGCTCTGGCCGGGTCGGAGGAGAATGCCCGCGGCCATCTCGTGGTCACCGCGCCGACGGGTGGATCTGCCGGCGTCATGCCGGCGCTGGTGTACTCGCTGGGCGAAGGCGGCCGCAAGCTGCCGCAGGAGAAGATCCGCGATGGGCTGCTGGCCGCCGCGGTGATCGGCTATCTCGTGCAAGCACAACGCGACTCTGGCCGGCGCCGAAGGCGGCTGTCAGGCGGAGATCGGCGTGGCGTCCTCCATGGGTGCGGCCCTCATCGCGCAGGCGCATGACCACCGCCACCAGGTCGTCGCGAACGCCGCGGAATCGGCGCTGGAGCACCATCTCGGCATGACCTGCGATCCGGTCGCGGGCTTCGTGCAGGTGCCCTGCATCGAGCGCTGCGCCTTTGGCGCGGTGAAGGCATGGACCGGCTTCATGATCGCCAGCAACGAGATCCCGGTCGAACCGCCGCGTCGATTTCGACACCACGGTGGCCGCGATGGCGCTTACCGCGAAGGAAATGAACGCCAAGTACAAGGAGACGTCCGAAGGCGGTCTCGCGGTATCGGTGGTGCTCTGCTGAGCTGTAGGCGAGCCGTGACGCACGAGCTGACGGTGAGCCGTACGCGTGAGCAGTGTCAAGGCCATCGACCGGTGCGCGATCGCCTGGCTGGTCACGGCGGTCTACTACTTCTACCAGTACGTCGCTGCGCTCGGCGCCGGCGGTCATGATGCCGCAGTTGTCCGAGGCGTTCGGGCTGAGCGCGGTCGGCGTCGCCTCGCTGGTCGGGCTGTTCTACTACGGATATTCGCCGTTCAGCCTGGTTGCCGGCGTCGCGATGGATCGGCTCGGGCCGCGCACGGTGGTCCCGATCGGCGCGGCCGCGGTCGGCGTCGGGGCGCTGCTCTTCGCCTCGGGCAATCCGACGCTCGCGAGCGTCGGGCGGCTTCTTCAGGGCGCGGGCGGCGTGTTCGCGCTGGTGGGCGCGGCGTTACATCGCGACCACGAACTTCCCCGCCTCCCGCGCCGCGACGCTGATCGGCGCCACGCAGATGTTCGGCATGGCCGGCGGCTCGGCCGGCCAGTTCGTGGTCGGGCCCGCTGATCGCTGCCGGCGTGACGTGGAACGCGTTCTGGGTCGGGATGGGCGTCGCGGGCCTGGTCATCGGCGGTGCTGCTGCTCGTTCATGCTTCCCGCGGCCGGCGACCGCCGGCAGCGAGCGCGCGACTGGTTCGGGATGCGCTGCGGTGCGCTGGCGATCGGTGTTCCGGAATCCGCAATCGATCCTGTGCGGCGTGATCGCGGGCCTGCTGTTCATCCCCACGACGATCTTCGACATGGTCTGGGGCGTTCGCTACCTGCAGGAAGCGCACGGGTTCGACTACGCGACGCGGTGATGCGTTCGGCGACCGTCCCCTTCGGCTGGATCATCGGCTGCCCGCTGCTCGGGCTTCATCTCCGACCGGCATCGGCCGGCGCAAGCCGGTGATCATCGCGGGCGCCCTGGTGCTGCTCGCCTGCCTGGCCTGGATTCTCTACGGCCCGGTCGGACGTTTTCCCGCCGTACGTCCTCGGGCTCGTGGCGGGGATCGCTTCCGGCGCGGCGATGCTGCCATACACGGTGATCAAGGAAGCCAACCCGCCGCGAGTGAGCGGCACGGCGACCGGCGTCATCAACTTCCTCAACTTCACCTTCAGCGCGCTGCTCGGACCGGTCTTCGGCTGGATTGCTCAGCCGGTCGAGCGGCGGCGCGAGCGACGACGCTCGAGCACTATCAGATCGACCTTCCAGCCGCTGCTGTACGGCGTCGGCGCTCGCCATCGTTCTGCGCTTCTTCTCAAGGAAACCGGGCCGGCTGCGCGCACGGCCGCCCCGTGACTCGAGCGATGACGACTATAGTCACAGACCGGAACCGGCAAGTACGAACAGCTGCTCGAGCGCTGCCAGGACCTCGAGCCCGTTCCCGACGGCGGTGGCGCATCCGTGCGAAGAGACGGCGCTGGCCGGCGCGATCGAGGCCGCCGCGCACGGGACTGATCACGCCGATCCTGGTCGGGCCCGCGGCCGACGATCCGACGAACTCGCCGAGCGCAGCGGCATCGACCTCGGCGGCGACGCGAGATCGTGGACGCGCCGCACAGCCATGCGCGCGGCCGCGAAGGCCGTGGAGCTGGTGCGCGAGGGCAAGGCCGAACTGCTGATGAAGGGCAGCCTGCACACCGACGAACTGCTGGCCGCGGTCGTCGCGCGCGAGACCGGGCTGCGCACCGGCCGCCGCATCAGCCACGTCTTCCTCATGGATGTGCCCACCTATCACAAGGTGCTGATCGTCACCGACGCCGCGATCAACATCGCGCCCACGCTCGAAGACAAGGTCGACATCTGCCAGAACGCGATCGATCTGGCGATCTCGCTCGGCCTGGAGCAGCCGAAGGTCGCGATCCTCGCGGCGGTCGAGACGGTGAACTCGAAGATGCCGGCGACGCTCGATGCCGCGGCGCTCTGCAAGATGGCCGATCGCGGGCAGATCAACGGCGGAATTCTCGACGGCCCGCTGGCCTTCGACAATGCCATCAGCCGCGAGGCGGCGCAGATCAAGGGCATCACGTCCGAGGTCGCCGGCGATCCCGACATCCTGCTGGCGCCCGATCTCGAGGCCGGCAACATGCTGGCCAAGCAGCTCAGCTTCCTCGCCAACGCCGACAGCGCCGGCCTGGTGCTCGGCGCGCGGTGCCCGATCATCCTGACCAGCCGGGCCGACAGCGTGCGATCGCGCATCGCCAGTTGCGCGGTCGCGGTGCTGGCGGCGCATGCCGACGGCAGCAGCCGAGGCTCCTGAGGTGAGCAGCTCATGGATGATTACGCCCTGGTACTCAACGCCGGCTCTCGAGCCTGAAGTTCTGCGTCTATCGCCGCCCGCGAGGGCAGGCGTGGCGGCTGGCAGCGCGCGGGCAGATCGACGGCATCGGTACCTCGCCGCGCTTCACGGCGAAGGACGACGGCGGTGCCAAGCTGGCCGACGAGACGCTCGACGCGTCGGTGCAGCGACGGGCGCGCCGCGCTCGAGGTGCTGGCCGACTGGCTGCGCGCCCGCTATGGCGGGTCGCGCGGTGCTCGGCGTCGGCCATCGCGTCGTGCACGGCGGCGCGACGTTACGCCGGTCCCCGATCGTCACGCCGGAGGTTCTCGAGGATCTGCGCGACGCTGATCCCGCTGGCGCCGCTGCATCAGCCGTACAACCTCGCCGCGATCGAGGCCGTCGCGCGAACGGCTGCCCGGATGTGCCGCAGGTCGCCTGCTTCGACACCAGCTTCCATCGCGGCCAGCCGCCGGTGGCCGAGCTCGTCCCGCTGCCGCAGAGATCTGCGCGACGCGGGCGTGCAGCGCTACGGCTTCCACGGGCTCTCCTACGAGTACATCGCGTCGGTGCTGCCGCGAGGTGGCGCCCGAGATCGCCGACGGCCGGGTGATCGTCGCCCATCTCGGCAGCGGCGCCAGCCTCTGCGCGCTGAAGAAGCGGCAAGAGCGTGGACAGCACTCTCGGCTTCACGGCGCTCGACGGGCTCTGCATGGGCACGCGGCCGGGCTCGCTCGATCCGGGCGTGATCCTCCATCTGTTCCAGACGCTCGGGCTGTCGGCCGAAGGAGGTGGAGAACGATGCTCTACAAGAAGTCGGGACTGCTCGGCATTTCCGGCATCAGCAACGACATGCGCGATCTGCTGGACAAGCCCGAGCCCGGCGCGCGGCTGGCGGTCGACTACTTCGTCTACCGCGCCGCCAAGGAGATCGGCGCGCTCGCGGCGGTGCTGGGCGGCGTTGACGCACTGGTCTTCACCGCGGGAATCGGCGAAACTCGGCCGAGATCCGCCGACGGATCTGCGAGGCCTCGGCGTGGCTCGGTGTGACGCTCGATCCAGTGGCCAACGCAGGCGCACGGGCCCGCGATCTCGACCGCCGGCAGCAGGGTGTCGGCCTGGGTGATTCCGACCAACGAAGAGCTGATGATCGCCCGGCACACCGGAGCACTGCTGGGGCATTTCCGCCAGCCGCCAGCCGGCGGCCACCGCTGGAGTGTGACATGACTGCGATCGCCGAATGCCGAAAGCCACGGTTGCCTCCACCGAGTTGCCCTGGGAGGGGTTTCGCGGGGCGCTGTGGCAGAAAGAGATCAACGTCCGGGCCTTCATTCAGCTCAACTACGCCGAGTATGACGGCGACGCGAGCTTCCTGGCACCCGCGACTGCGCGGACGACGATGATCTGGGAAAAGCTGACCGCGCTCTTCCCGGAGGAGCAAAGGAAGGGGGTGCTGGATGTCTCCCGGATTCCC
>CAVQAQ010000011.1:0-9633 GCA_963710465.1 uncultured Thermoleophilia bacterium | reverse complement strand
CGACCACGATCGCGCCGGCGAGGACGGTGCCGAGCGCCAGGGCGAAGACCGTGATCTGCGGCAGGAGCGCGTTGCGGTACGCGTACCGGCGCACAAGCTTCGTCGGCGCGCCGAGCGACGGCAAGGTCATTCGAGTAGTTGGCCTGGGAGCCCGTTGAGGTCAGGATCATGTTGCGCATCCCGATCACCCCCACGCCGAAGGCGACCAGAAAGAGCGCCGAGAAGGGCAGGAACCAGTGGTTCAGGAAGCTGCGGGCAAACTCGAGCGTCCACGCGGGCTGCAGCGAGAGGTCGTAGGCGCCCGAGACGGGAAAGATCGCGAAGGTCGTGGGCGAAGACCCAGGCCAGCAGGATGGCGAGCCACATCTAGGGGGTGGCGGTGAGGATGTAGCCGAGCGGGCAGGATGGTGTTGTCGAGCCACTTGCGGCGGGCCGCGAGGGCGCCGAACTTGTTCCCGGCCCAGAAGCTGAGCAGGATCGCCGGGACGAGCAGGGCGAGGGTGTAGGGGAACAGCCCGCGGATCACGCCCGTCACCGGCTGGGGGAACATCGCGATGCTGACCCCGAGGTCGCCGTGGAAGAGCGCGACCCAGAAGTTGAGGTACTGCTGCCAGACGGGGACGTCGAAGCCGAAGGCCTTGTTTGTAGTAGCTCGTGAGCGCCGCCTGGGGACTCGGGCTGGGCGTGCATGCGCGAGAGCAGGCCCTCGACCGGGTCGCCGGGCATGAAGCGCGGGATCGCCCAGTCGACCGTGACCGCGACCCAGAACGTGACGAGGTAGATCGCGACTTGCGGGCGAGTACCGGTCATCGAGCGATCCCTCGCCGTTTCCTACCAGGCAGCACCCCTCCCGGCGCTAGCCGGGAGGGGTGTTCCGACGGTCATTCCGTCTCCGCTCCTAGGCCGGGCTTCAGATGCGTGAGCATGTCGATGCTCGTCATCTGCCAGTAGTTACGCCAGCTGGCGGTCGGTGTACTGCCTGCTGGTCGCTGGCCGAGGGCCAGTTCTTCCAGTGTTTCGTGTTGAACATGGCCCACATGCCGTTGTACCAGAGCGGAATTACCGGCAGGTTCTGGAGGAAGGTCTTCTCGAGCGCGCCATCTGCGCCATACGCGCCTGGGTGTTGCGTCGAGGGGATCTTGTCCAGACCGCGGCGTGAGGTCCCATGCCTTCGAGCTCTTGTACCGCTCGTAGTTCGTCGTGGTCTGGTTGTTCTGGATCGGCAGCTGGTAGATGTACTGGTAGTACGTCCACGGCGAGTTGCTGTACTGCCGGTCGTTGCCGAGCAGCAGGTCGAAGTTGCCGTGTCCGCGGTCGTCGACCATCGTGTTGTACTCGGGGAAGCCCGGCGTGATGTGGATCCCGACCGCCTTCGCACTAGCGGGATGATCTGGATCGCGGTCATCCAGTCGGACCAGCCGTTCGGGCAGACGATCTTCAGGTCGATCTTCGACCCGTCCTTGTTCTCGACGTACCCGTCGTGGTTGGTGTCCTTGTAGCCGGCTGCGGCGAGGATCTTCTTGGCCTTCGCGCGTTGTACGAGAAGCCGTACTTCTGGACGATCTGGTTGTCGACCTGCTTGTTCCAGATCGGCAGCAGCCCGGTCGGGCTCGCCTTGTTGACGAGGCCCTGGTAGGCCTTGTCGACGATCTGCTTCATGTTGATCGAGTACGCCAGAGCATGCCGGAACGCGCTGTCGTCGAGCGGCTTCGCTCGGTGTTCGGGAACAGCCAGGTCGTGTTGGCGGCAAGGTGGTAGGGCGCCTTGCCGTAGTACGTCTTGACGCTCCCCTTGATTGCGGACTTCGGCGCGAAGTTGTTGAACAGATCGATGTTCCCCGCGAAGAAGTTCGAGAGCGCTGCGGCATTCGTGCCGTTCTTGATGTCGACGACGTACTTCGGAGCGACCTTCAGGCCGAGAGCCTTGGTCGCCCACCAGTGCGGGTTCTTCGTCCAGACGACGCTTTGCGACTGGGTTCCGATGCCCGACTTGTAGATGTACGGCCCGGTCCCCACGATCGGCTTCTTCAGGTTCCCGGTCGTGAGCGCTTCGTTGCTGTAGCGACTGAAGATGTGCTTCGGCACGATCGCGACGTTGAACCGGTAGAAGTCGAACTGCTGGTACCCGGGATGTGCGCCGAACTTGAACACCAGGGTGTTCCCGCTCACCGCGACGCTCTTGAGCCCGGTGTCCTTCCACAGCGGATTCTGCGGATGGGTGGTGAGCTTGAGCATCTTGAAGGTGTAGAGGAAGTCCTGCGGCGTCATCGCCTTCCCGTCACTCCACTTCACTCCCTTGCGGACCGTCATCACGAACGTGGAGTGGTTCTTCCACGACGCCCTTGCTTGCCAGCCAGGGCTTGAACGTGTCCTTGAGGGGGTCGTAGCGGAACGGCGTCTCATAGGCGAAGCCGACGAGGCCGGTGATGTAGTCCCAGTTCTTCGCCGGGTTTACATCGTTGTTCGGCGACCACTGGTTCCCGCTCATGTAGAAGGTTTGCGAGCGAGGAAGCGCGAGCGACGACTGGGATATGCGCCCGCTCCGTTTGCTCCCCCGGTCGTGAACGAGACGGCGACTGTCGCCGCGCACGCAACAACGAGCGCGGCCGCAGCAGCAGCCGTCCATTTACCGGGAATTCTCATTGCCATCCCTCCTTGTCCTTGCCGATTCGACGGCGTGGACCTCTGCGGCAAACGTTGCCGCCATGCGCCGGGCTGGCCATCGGGGTCACGCCGGACCTCGTGTCCGTACAAATGCGCATTGGTGCCTGTGGCGCCTCGCCTCCGAGGTCATCGAACGAGCAAAGCTCGCCTGGGCCCGGCTACATCCTCCCCACGGGGTGAAAGCTCGCGTTAAGGCCGCTCGATGAGGAATAGCCACGACTTCCTCTGGGGCGCGGCGACCGCCGCCTACCAGATCGAGGGCGCCGCCGATCGAGGATGGCCGCGGCGAGTCCATCTGGGACCGCTTCTGCCGCACTCCCGGGACGGTGCTGAACGGCGACGACGGCGACGTCGCCTGCGACCACTACCACCGCTGGCGCGAGCGACCTCGCGCTGCTGCGCGAGCTCGGGCCTGAACGCGCTACCGGTTCTCGATCTCCTGGCCGCGCGTCTGCCCGACGGGCGCGGGCGGGTCAACCGAGCGCGGGCTCGACTTCTACGACCGCCTGGTCGACGGGCTGCTCGAGAGCGGGCATCGAGCCGTTCGTGACGCTCTACCACTGGGACCTGCCGCAGGCGCTCGAGGACGACGGCGGCTGGCCGGCGCGCGACACGGTCGCACGCCTTCGTCGAGTACGCCGAGGTGGTCGCCGGCGGCTCGGCGACCGCGTCACGCACTGGATCACGCACAACGAGCCCTGGGTCGTCGCCTGGGTCGGCTACGGCTGGGGCGTCCACGCGCCGGGCCGCACGTCAACGGCGGACGCGATCGCCGCCGCCCACCACCTGCTGCTCTCGCACGGCCTTGCCTGCCAGGCGATCCGCGCGCGGCTCTCTGGGCGCGAGCGTCGGGATCGCGCTGAACCTGACCGACGCCGTTCCGGCGAGCGGAAGCCCGAAGACGCGGCCGCGGCCGCCGAGCTCGACGGTGAGCAGAACCGCTGGTTCCTCGATCCGCTCTTCCGCGGCGAGTATCCCGCCGACGTGACGGAGCGGCTTCGCGCCCGCTGGGCCGCCGGTGCTCGAGGGCGACCTGCGGACGATCGCGGCGCCGCTCGACTTCCTCGGCGTCAACTACTACACGCGCACCGTCGTCGAGCGAACGGCCGGAGGGCGGCCGGCGCCCCGTGCGCGCAGCCGCAGGCGCCGCACACGGAGATGGGCTGGGAGGTCTGCTCCGCAGGGCCTCCACCGCGTCCTTCTCGCGCGTGCGCGAGGACTATGCGCCGGCTGCGATCGCACGTGACCGAGAACGGAGCGGCCTTCACCGACGCCCCCGGGACAGACGGCAGCGTCCACGACCCCGAGCGGCAGGCATACCTCGCCGAGCACCTCGAGGCGATGCGACGGGCGCTCGCAGACGGCGTTCCGATCTCCGGCTACTTCGTCTGGTCGCTGCTGGACAACTTCGAGTGGTCGTTCGGCTACTCGAAGCGCTTCGGCATCGTCTACGTCGACTATGCGACGCTGGCGCGCACGCCGAAGTCCAGCTTCTACTGGTACCGGGACCTGATCGCGAGCGGCGCGCGCGGAAGGCGTTGACCGCTCGCCGGGGCCGGCTCGAGCCGACCGGCTACCAGGAACCCGGCGGTCGCGAGCAGCAGACCCGCTGCGATGTCGAGCCAGAAGTGGTTACCGGTCGCGATCAACGAGAACGACACCCAGGCCGGCCAGAGGAGGAGCGCGGCCTTGAGCGCGACCGGGCGTACGACCGCCGCGAGCGCGAGCCCGATGATCAGCGCGTCGGCCGCGTGCAGGCTCGGCATCGCGGCGTAGGGGTTCGCCGCGAGCCTCACCAGCACGCCGTGGTGACTGCACGAGCTCGGACTGCGAGATCGTGTCGTGGATCCCGATCCCCGGGAGGAGCCGCGGCGGCGCGGTCGGCAGGGCGACGTAGACCAGCAGCCCGAGCGTGTTGGTCACGATCAGCGCGTCCCGCAGGCGGAGGTAGGCGGTGCCGTGGCGGAGGTAGACCCACAGCAGCGCTAGCCCGACGACCGCGAGCTGCGAGAGCCAGTAGGTCCAGTCGACCGCGTGGAGCAACAGGCCGCCTGTGTGCAGCACGTGGTGCTGGAGATCGGGCTCGAAGAAGGCGTGCAGCCGCTGCTCGAAGTGGACGATCCAGCGGGCGTGGGCAAGCGCCTCGCCGGTTCCGCGATCCGCCAACCCGCGCGCTACCTGGTAGCCGAGCGCAAAGCCGAGCCAGATCGAGAGCTGGACGAAGAAGTCGCGCCGGCCTCGCGGCAGGACGAGCTGGCTGCGCGCACGGCGAAGGGCGCCCATGCCGCCATCGTCCCCCGGCCAGCGGGGCGCGGCATCGTGGTAAACCCCGGTTCCCCCTAGCGTTCTCCGCCGGGATCGTTCTCGGCCTCGAGACGCCCCTTCAAGCGCTCGAAGTCGGCGCGCAGCTCCTGTTCCGCGGTGCGCTCGATCATCGGCTCGGCCAGCTTGAAGAACGCCCCCGGCTTCGCCTGCGCGCGCACGTGCAGGTCCGTCTTGCCGTCGTTCCCGCCCAGCTCGTGGTCGACGCTCAGCGGGACCAGGCCGCTGCGGCCCTCGAGCGTGAAGCCGACGCGGCGGGTCGTAGGCCGTCACCTCGAGCTCGTTGTCGAGCTCGCGCCCCATCATGCTGCGCCGCTCGCGGATGCGCGTGCCGACGGCGAGCGGGCCGTCCGGCTTCGAAGCAACGGCGCTGGACTGCCACTCGGGCAAATGCTCGAGATCCGTCAAGGCGGCGAATACCTTCTCCGGCGGGCACGCGATCTCCACCGTGAGCTCGATCCGGATCACGGCGGGAGGGTACCCTCGTCACCTCGGGCCGGTAGCTCAGCTGGTAGAGCAGGGGACTTTTAATCCCAAGGTCGCAGGTTCGATCCCTGCCCGGCCCATCGAAGAAGTCCCTGCTGGCCGGAACTTTCAGCCAACTGGGGGATCTGCATTTCCAGTTGTGGGTGTACGCCGGGTGTACGCGTCAAACGGGTAAGGCGCCTTCCATCTTGGCGGCTTGGAGCTTTCGCTCGGCGCGTTCCCAATGGCCGTAGATGTCGGTGGTCACCTTCAGCGTGGAGTGCCCCAGGTGTCGGGACAGCCAGGTGATCTCGGCGCCGCTCTCGAGGGCTCGCTTCGCGAACGTGTGCCGGAAGCTGTGGAAGGTCCGCAGCTCCTGGGTCGGCCCGGCGCGCTCGACTCCTGCTCGGGCCATCGCCGGATAGAGCTGGCGTCGAAGCAGGTAGGTGGGCGTGAGAAAGCTCTGCGGAGAGGTCGCGTAGAAGACGAGGTCCTGCTCGCTCCCACTCCATGCTGCGCTGCGCCGCTTGGTAAGCAACTCAACGACGTCGGTTATCAGATCGACGTCTCGGCGCTCTCTGTTCTTGGGCGTGCCGACTGCGCCCCCGGTGTAGCTGCGGCGGACTCGTGCGACAGCTTCGTCGAGATCGACGTCGCACCAGCGAAGCCCGAGCAGTTCACCTTGCCGCATCCCCGTCTTCAGTGCGGCCAAACACAGCGCCCTGTACGGCTCGTCTTGCAGCTGCGCGAACAGAAGAGGCAGCTCAGCGTTCTCGAAGTACGCCGCCTCCTTCCGCTCTGGCCGGGGTTTCTGCGCAGGCGGCAGCTCGACCCGGATTCGAGTCGGCGTACCGGTAGAAGACGGCCGCCTGCAAACACGCACCCAAGACACGCAAGTGCTTCGCCCGAGTCGAGGCCGAGTGCCCGCCCTCCCGAAGGATCATGTTGAAGCGACCGACGTCTTCTGCTCGAATGGAGCGCACAGGGCGGTTGCCGAATACTTGTTTTCCGTGGACTACCGTTGATCGGTAGGAGCTGACGGTCGAGGGCTTGCGTTCCAACGATCCGAGCCAGCGGTCGGCCCAATCCGAGAAGCCGAGATTCGGTCGACACCCGTCACTGGCCGATCCATCTAATTCGCGCAGCGCCGTTTCCGCGTTGGCTCGGTCACGCCCAACCCACTCTCGCGACGCACTTTGGCCCTCGCGAATAACGACGAAGTAGGCCGGCCCGTCGGGGCACGTGCAACCAACCACCGCCTCATCGAACGGCGTCCAGCGGGGGCCGAGTGCGCAGCGGCGGGACGGCTCGGCCGCAGTCGCGAGTGTCCGTCGACTCCAGGATCGCGTTGAGCGGGGAGTGTGACAGTCGCGCTGATCACGGGTTAGGACGAGTTTCTCGAGCAGGCGCTGCTCCTTCTCTAGGAAACCGGCTCGCCTAGCTTCGACGCCTGGGGGCGGGCAGGGCGGCCTCTCCCGCGTTGGCCGCGCGGCACTCGACGGCGACTACGCCCTACGTCACAGCTGGGATTGACCATCCCAAGAGTGTCTTGCTCCTTGGGGCCCTGCGGTCGGGTCCGCGAGTCTGACGGCCCCGGCCCTCCACCCGCAGAGAACACGTGAATTCAGCTACACGTGATGT
Organism: uncultured Thermoleophilia bacterium; assembly: GCA_963710465.1. GTDB lineage: Bacteria > Actinomycetota > Thermoleophilia > Gaiellales > Gaiellaceae > JACVRM01. The sequence goes on along the minus strand of CAVQAQ010000011.1, from coordinate 2,542 downwards.
GACCACCTCGCGCGCGCGTAACTAAATAGTCGGACCGACAGTCACCAAAGTGGGACTACCAGTCACGTAAGACAAACGGTGCATCGTCGGTTTGGGCATCTACGTTCGGAGAGACGGCGCTCTCCGTGCGCAGTGCGCCCGTTCGTCGGGAGATCGGCGCCCTTTCGACGAGCCGACCGTAGACGCCTCTGGGAGGGGCTGAACTACTACGTCGGATCCGTAATTTGATCGAGCTCTTCCTTTTCACGTAGGAACTCCAGATCGTCCTCCACGTGCCTCGCGTAGAAGCGATCGGGGCCTGAGGACCCCGATCGCTTGAGGGGGAGGTTCCGCTACTCGCCCGGCCCGAGGTCGACGAGCGTCTGGATCAGCGCCGCCACGCCGCCGCCGATGGCGACGTTGTCGTTACCGTCGAGCGCGTTGATCGCGAGCAAGTCGTTCGCGGCCTCCGAGTGGCTGATCCCTACGGCAGTGGCGAGGCCCGCCACGTCGACGAGGCCGCCGTTCGGGGCCACCGCGATGTTGTCGGGGCCGTTGGTGCCATTGACGGTGACCGTGTCCGCTGCGCCGTCACCTACAGCGCCGCCGAGCACGCCCGCCAGGTCGATGTCGGCCTTGGCCACCGCGGTTCCGGACAGGTCGTTGAAGACCGCCGTGTCCGCGCCGCCGAGGGCCGTGAGGTCGACCCGCTCGGTGGTGCCCACATCCATGACGATGTTGCCGACGTTGCGGGTGAAGCGGAGCCGTCCGGCGACCGCCGAGGCGTCGAAGTTCTCTGCGACTCCGGCGCCGTTGAACTCCATCGTGTCGTTGCCCGCCTGGCCCTCGACGAGGTCGTTGGCGTCGCCTGGGTTCCAGACGAGGGTGTCGTTCCCGTCGCCGCCGAACATGGCGTCGTTCTGCTGCTCGCCGGCGATCCGGTCGTCGCCGTCACCGCCTGTGAGGACGTCGGTCTCGGTCCCGCCGTTGATCACGAGCTGGATCAGTGCGGCGAGGCCGGGCCCTGCTGTGATCGTGTCGGCCCCGCCGAGGCCGTTGACGGTCAGCTTGTCGTTCGCGGCCTCCGAATGGGCGATCTGGACGGTCACCGGAGCCCCGTTGACTTCCACGACGTTGTCGATTGCGTTGACCTGGATGTCATCGGGGTTGTTCGTCCCGTTGACCGTGACCGAGTCGGCCGCGCCGTCTCCGCTGCCGCCACCGATCGCGGCCTCGAGGTCGAAGTCGACGGTCTTGAGGTCGGTCCCGCTGGTGTCGTTCACGACCGCGTTGTCTGCCCCGCCGAGCGCCTGCACGTCGATGAACTCGATGTCGTTCAGGTCCATCGTGATGTTGCCGACGTCGCGGAAGAACCGCACACGCCCGCCGCTGGCCGAGAGGTCGAAGCTCTCGGCCGCCCCGGCCCCGTTGAAGAGCAAAGTGTCGGCGCCGTCGTCGGCACCGTCTTGCCCCTCGACGACGTCGCTGCCGTCGCCCGGGTCCCAGATGAACGTGTCGTTGCCGGCTCCGAGGAGTCCGTTGTCTGCGCCGCCGTTTCCGTCGATCACGTCGTCGCCGTCGCCGCCGACCAGCACCTCGGCTCCGTCGCCGCCGTTGATCGCGTCGTTCCCGGCACCGCCGTCGATCCCGAGCTTGATCAGGGCTGCGAGCCCGACCGAGCCGTTGATCGTGTCGTTGCCGACAAGCCCGTTGACGTTCAGGAGGTCGTTCGCGGCCTCCGAGTGCTCGATCTTCACGGCCGCGGCCAACCCGGTCACGTCGACCGCACCCGCATTGGGCGTGATCGCGATCGCATCGTTGCCGACCGTGCCGTTGATCGTGGTCGTGTCGACTGCGCCGTCGCTCGCGAGGTCGAGCACGACGTTCTTGACGTCGGTCGCGGACAGGTCGTTCACGACCGTGTTGTCGATGCCGCCGAGGGCCCGGAGGTCGACCCGCTCGGTGTCGTCGACGTCCATCGTGATGTTCGCGACGCTGCGGAAGAGCTTGAGGCGGTCGCCGTTGGCGGAGAGGTCGAAGTTCTCTGCGACAGCGGCGCCGTTGAAGACCAGCGTGTCGGCGCCGGCCTCGCCTTCCACCTTGTCGCTTCCGTCGCCGGGATCCCAGATGAACGAGTCGTCGCCGGCGCCGAGGAGGCCGGTGTCGGCTCCACCGTTGCCGTCGATCGTGTCGTTCTCGCTGCCGCCGCGCAGGGTGTCGTTGCCGTCGCCGCCGTTGATCGTGTCGTTGCCGGCTCCGCCGTCCAGCGTCAGCTGGGTGAGCGCAGCGAGCCCGAGACCGGCGTTGAGCGTGTCGTTTCCGGCGAGGGACTCGACGGCCAGCGCTTCCGAGTTCACGACGTCGATCGGAATGCCGGCAGGACCGCCCGAGATGGAGATGTGGCGGGCGACCGCCGACGCTGCCACGCCGATCGTGTCGTTTCCAGCCGTGCCCTGGACGACCACGCGGTCGCTGCCCGTGCCGGGATCGAGGTTCAGCTTGTCGTTCGCGGCCTGCGCACGAAGCACATTGACCGCCGTCCCGATGCCGGTGATGCTGACAG
>CAVQAQ010000010.1:0-108030 GCA_963710465.1 uncultured Thermoleophilia bacterium | reverse complement strand
GTTGGGCGCTGATGCCACGCGCGTGCAGCCAGGCAAGGGCACGCTCGACAAAGCCGGTCACCGTCTCGGCACGCTCGTCGTCGAGCAGCTCGACGTAGGCGAGGCGGGAGTGGTCGTCGACGATCGCGTGGGCGTAGTCGTAGCCGACCCGTGTTTCCGGCTCATCCAGTTGCGTGAGCGCTGCGAGCGATCACCGGTGACGGCGTGTCCGGGCCGTGCGAAGCGGGCGTAGCGGCTGACATCCATGTGCAGCAGGTCGCCTGGGCAGGGCCACTCGTAGCTGTTGGCCGGCTCCTTGGTCGGGCGTGGCGGCCGCGAGAGACCATGCCGGCGGAGCACCTTCCAGACTGTCGAGTGCGCGAAGCCGGTGGCCGCGGCGACCAGGCGCGGACCCAGCCGGTCCGCTGACGGCACTCGCAGATGCGCTGCTGCAGCTCGCCGGCGAGCTCGCGCGGACTGCGGCGCGGACGGCTCGAGCGATCAAAGAGACAGGCGCGCGTGTCGCGCTCGTCGTCGGACGCGTCGAGCCAGCGGTGCCACCAGCGGTGCGCGGTGGCGGGCGACACCCTGAACGCAGCGGCGGCCGCCTTCAACGACGTCCCTGAAGCAACTGCCTGGACGAGCGCAAAGCGGCCCGCCAAGCCGAGCTTGGCGTTACGGTGAAACGACATCCGAGCCCTCCTTCGAGAGTGAGTCCTGGCAGACCCACAGCCTCGAAGGAGGGCCGGATAGACCTCTCAGCCGTTCACAACCTGTGTAGGCAGGACAGCTAGACCGACACGGGCACGACTAGCACAGGCCGATGGGCGTGCTGCACAACGTGGGTCGAGACGCTGCCAACCATCGCGCGAATCCCGGCCAGCCCGCGTGCACCGATCACGATGGCATCCGCGTCGATCTCCTCCGCGACAGCGACGATCGTGTCCGCGATGTCGCGCTCGTCGGCGACCGCTTGGGCGCGGGCCTGGAAGCCCGCTTTCGCGGCGACTTCTGCGCCGTGGTCGGCGACCTGCCGCGCCTGCCCCTCCGACTGCGCGTCCAGCTCGGCCGCACTGGGGGCGTATCCGAGCGGCCCCCCGAAGCGCTGAGCGCGCAGGAGCTCGACCGTGAGCGGCTCCCAGACGGAGAGAACAACTACGTCGGCGCCGTCACGGCCGAGAAGCTTCGCCGCCGAGGCTACCGCGGCGTCCGCACCATCCGAACCGTCGTATGCGACCAAGATCGTCATTGCTCTCCCTTGTCGGCCCACTGGATGTCGACCATCTCACCATCGCCGCGGCGGATGCGGTCGACGGGCAGCGGGATCGCCTCGTCCTCTGCTGACTGCTTTCCGCCCCGGCTCAAACGCGTAGAGCAGGATCATCCCTCACCGTCTGCGCGTGGCGCCTCCTACGAAACCACTCGCGCCCGCCTCGCCTCCTCCATCACCCTGCCGAGCCGTACTCGTACAAGAGTGCCACTCCAATTGAGCAGCGCGGCTGCAATCGTGATCGCCGCGCGGTCGCGGACGACATAACACCTCGATGTGATGACGAGCAGGGCGCTTCGTCGGGTCGCCAAAGTCTTCAATCCACGCCCAGGCGCGGGGGCGACCCCGGTGCGGATTTCGCCGCCCGGCCCCGCTTGCTGCCGAGTGCTGCTGCGGGCACGATCAACTTCGCCCGGCTTTCCCGCCCTGCATCACGTCGCATTGGCGCTGCAGCGACTCCCGGCACCTGCTCGGGCCGCACGCGATGGGCCCGGAACCGGTGGCGGATGGGGCCACGACCCGATGGCGGCCGCACGGTCTCACGGCGAGCATGGTGGGCACGGTGGTATGGACTCGACGCTGTCGCGACCTACTGGCGACAGACAGGGAGCTCCGCGCCACCGCTCATTCGGCCGGGGCGCGCCGCCCCCCAGGCGCGCCCCGGCACCGGACTAGGAGGAGTGACGTCAGCATGTTCAATGTTCGGAACCCGCTCGGCTTTCTCTTCGGCTCATCGAGGCATGAGAACTTCGTGGCTCGTTACGTCTTGCGTGAGCACGCGCGCGGACGGCCGCTCGACGAGATTTTCGAGGACCCATACGTCCGCAATTGGTCGACGGAGCAGGAGCGCAGGAGGCTGCTCGATCTCCCCGAGGTGGTCACAGCGCTCGGCGAGAGTCGTCTCGAGGAACTGAGGCGGACGCTTCGCACCGCCCCGTAGACAGATAGAACATCCTGCGCGCTCAGAAAAGGAGAGACCTGATGTCGAATGAGACTGACGCAGAGCCGATGCGCTCGCGACATGTGTCTGGTCGCCTCTTCGGCGTCCGGATCATCGTCACGGTGGTTGCGGGCCTTACGCTGGCGCTCGCACTGGCCGCCTGCGGCGGCGGGGGCGGCTCCAAGTCGACGAGCAGCACGACGACCACCACGGGGAGCTCCGGCTCCTTCAAGGGCTCGTTGAACACTGACACGGCCGGCCTGAACGACAAGAGCTTCAACCACCTCGGCAACCTCGGCCGCCTGAAGGCCCAGAAGGACCTCGGGATCCAGACGAAGGTGTACGTCGCCGCGACCGAGTCGGACTACCTGCCGAACGCCGTCGCGGCGGCGAACGGGGGCGCCAAGGCCGTGGTCATGAACGGCTTCCTGCTCTCCGACGCCACCAACACGGCGGCGAAGCAGTTCCCGAACGTGAAGTGGGCGATCACCGACTTCCCGCGCGAGGCACTCACCGACAAGCCGGCCAACGCCTACGGGCTGACCTTCAAGTCCGAGCAGTCCGGCTTCCTGGTCGGCTACCTGGCCGCGCAGATGGCGAAGGCCAAGATCGGCCCGTCCGGCCCCTTGTCGGGGAAGCTCGTGCTGAGCGCCGTCGGCGGCAAGAAGATCCCGTCGGTCGACAACTGGATCGCCGGCTACCGCGCCGGCGCCAAGAGCGGTCGACCCGAAGTTCAAGGTGCTCGTCGACTACTCGGGCGACTTCACGCCGGCGACGGCGCCGAAGTGCCAGGAGATCGCGCTCAAGCACATCTCCCAGGGCGCGCAGGCGGTCTTCCAGGTCGCCGGCGGCTGCGGCCTCGGCGCCCTCCAGGCCGCCAAGTCGTCGAAGGTCTGGGGCATCGGCGTCGACGCCGACCAGTCCTACCTCGGCCCGCACATCCTCACGAGCGGCGTCAAGCGCGTCGACACCGCCGTCTACGAGTTCTACAAGCAGGCGCAGGCCGGCACGCTCGGCACCGGCAAGGACCTCGTCTTCGACCTGAAGAACCACGGCCAGGACGTCGGCAAGATCAGCCCCAAGGTGCCGCAGTCGTTCATCACCAAGATGAACGCCGAGAAGGCCAAGATCATCAACGGCACGATCCAGGTTCCCTCCGCGCTCTGACGAAACCGCGAACGACCTTCACGGCGAGGAGGCGCAGATGGCGCCTCCTCGTCCTTCTGAGTTCTTGAGCCGCGCGTACGGTGCGGGTACGGGCTTGCTTGCGGTCGTTGCATCTTGTTACCTGCCGTGACCGAGGGCGGTAACCCTGCGACGTCGGCCACCTAAAAGCCCTCTGACGGACTCGAACCGTCGACCCCCTCCTTACCATGGAGGTGCTCTACCAACTGAGCTAAGAGGGCAGGACTCTGATCGTAGCGGCGTTCGCGGCCCGCTTCGCGGCTCTCGGCGACGAACGCGATTTTCTCACCGAGAACGCCACAGCCCCCCGCCACCCTCAATGTATCGGGCACCTGGGACTTGCGGCAAGACCCGGGTCGTGCCGCAGAATTTCCGTCCCGACGCCAGAACCTACGGAGATGGAGGGGCGAGTGACGGACACCGACGTGATCATCGTGGGCGCTGGCCCGACCGGCCTGATGTTGGCCTGTGAGCTCGGACTGGCCGGCGTGCAAGTGGTGGTGCTCGAGCGCCTGCCGCAGCCCAGCGAGACCCAGAAGGCCGGCGGTCTCGGCGGGCAGATCCTGGAGCTGCTGCGCTACCGAGGCCTGCTGGAACGATTCGAAGGAGCCAGGACCGCCCCCAGCCCGGCTCTCCGACTGCCGTTCGGCGGTCTGCACCTGGACTTCACACGCCTGGCCGATCCTCCGATGCAGCTGCTGATGCTCCCACAGCCGCTACTCGAGGGCGTCCTCGCCGACCTGGCCGACGAGGCCGGCGTCGAGATCCGCCGCGGACAGGAGGTGGTCGGGCTGAGCCAGGACGACGACTCGGTGACCGTGGACGTGCGCGGTTCGGATGGGCAGTCTCGCGTCACCGCCCGCTACCTCGTCGGCTGCGACGGCGCCCGCAGCCGGGTTCGCGACCTGGCCCGCATCCCGTTCCCCGGCACCACGTACCCGGAGGTCCAGCGGCTCGCCCAGACCACCGTGCCCGACTCGGTGACCGTGCTCGAGAACGGCGATCTCGAGGTCGCGGGGATCGGCAGGATCGCCTTCGGTTTCACACGAAACGAGCGTGGTGAGTTCGCCCAGGGGTCGACCGACCGTACGCTCCTGGGGCTCTTCACCAGCGAGGACGAGACCGCCGACTACGACGACGACGAGCCGCTGACCTTGACCGAGCTCCGGGACAGCATCCGCCGCGTGCTGGGCGTGGATCTGCCCCTGGGAGAACCGACGCGGCTGATCCGTTTCACCTTCCACGCGCGACAGGCCGAGCGCTACCGCGACGGCCGGATCCTGGTGGCCGGCGATGCCGCCCACCTGTTCCCCTCGCCCGGCGTGGCCCTCAACGTCGACATGCTCGACAGTGTCAACCTCGGGTGGAAGCTGGCCGCCGCCATCCACGGATGGGCGCCGGCCGGCCTGCTGGACACGTACAACGACGAGCGCCAGTTCGCGGCCGCACGCACGATGCTTCACGCCCAGGCCCAGGTAGCACTGCGGCGCGGACACGACCCGGCCGCCGAAGCACTCCGGGAGCTCTTCCAGGAGCTGCTCGCCGACGAGCAGCCGTTGCGCCGCATCGGAGCCCTCATCGCCGCCACCGGCATCCGCTACCCGATGCCCGACCCCGGCCACCATCCGTTGACCGGCACCTTCGCACCCGACCTCACCACCCTGCACACCGGGCGGCCGATCCTGCTCGACCTCGCTGACCGCGCAGACCTCCGCGAGGTCGCCCGGGACTGGCAGGACCGCGTCGACATCCACACCGCCGAAGCCGATCAGCGGCCCGCCGACGCCCTCCTGATCCGTCCGGACGCGCACATCGCCTGGGCCGCAGCCGTTGACGAGCCCGCCGACACCGCCGCGCTCGCCTTGCGAGAGGCGCTCGCCTACTGGTTTGGCGTCCCGGGGGAGCGAGCGCGTCAGCCCGCTCCCCGCAGAGCGCGGCTAGCCGACCTTGGTGATCGGCGCGTTCAGGACGATGTGGGCGTTGCGGAGCGTGAGCTTGCCCTGCTTCGCAAGCGAGTCGATCTGGTCGTCCTTGACGAGGAGCACCGGCGTCGAGCCGGTCTTCCACGTGACGAACATCTCCTCCCACAGCGGGTTGTAGGAGCTCTCGCCGGGCTCCGAGCCGAAGACCGAGAGCTGGCCGGGGGCGGCCTTGCCGGTCACGAAGTACTGGTCCGGCAGCCCCTTCGAGCGTGCCAGCCCGGCGGAGTAGTTGATGTGCATCGCCGTCGCCTGTGCCTTGCTGGAGACGTCGGTGACCAGGTAGGTGTCCTTGTGGCCGTCGTAGTAGGCCTTGTAGGTGGTCTGCTCGGCGTGCGACGCAGGGCCGAGGGGGAGCTTCCCAGAGCTGGCGGCCGCGGCGACCGTCGCCGTGGCGGCGACTGCCGTGATCGCGAGCAGCGTCAGGTACTTGGTCATGGTTCGACCTCCGTTTCGGTCGGGTCGAACGGGACTACCGCGGACCGCGGGACGCCGGTTTGCACGCTTAACGCGGCCTTCGCAGAGGGGCGGATCGGCGAGCGACTAGCCTTCGCCGCCGTGCCGGGGTCATTTGAGAGCGCAGCCGCGTGAAGCGAGCCCTGCTCGTCGTGGCCGCGCTCGTCGTCCTGGGCGCCGGCGCCGCTGCCGTCTTCGCGTACACCCGCTGGCAGGCGAGCCAGGACGTGCACGGCTCGTCCTCGGTGGAGTTCAGCACCAACGAGGTCGTCCCACGCAGCTCCCCGCGGAACCCGATCCGCTGGCCGACGTTCGGCTTCGACGTCGCGCGCCGGCACTGGGACGAGGGGCTCGGCATCGAGCCGCCGTTCCGCGCGGTCTGGACGTACAAGGCGAAGAAGCTGATCGAGTTCCCGCCGGCGCTCGGCTACCGGCGCCTGTTCGTCCAGACGAACGACGGCCGGCTGGTCGCGCTCGACCGCCGCTTCGGGACGGTGCACTGGAGCAAGGCGTTCCACCGTTGCTCGGCCTCCTCGCCGACGCTGTCCAGCTACACCGTCTACGCCGCGTTCCTGAACACGCCGCCCTGCAACGCCAGCGGCGACACCTTGAACGGCGCGCTCGTCGCGCTGCGCGTCCGCGACGGCAAGGAGCGCTGGCGCTTCTCGCTCGGCCCCAGCGAGACCTCGCCGCTCGTGGTCGACGGCCGTGTCTACGTCGGCGACTGGCGCGGCAACGTCTACGCGCTTGACGAGCACTCGGGGAAGCTGCTCTGGACGTACAAGACCGGCGGCGCCCTCAAGGGCGCCGTTTCCTACTCGGACGGCACCGTCTTCTTCGGCTCGTACGACCACCACGTCTACGCCGTGAACGCGAAGACGGGCGGGCTCGCCTGGAAGGCGGCCGCGCAGGAGCGGCTCGGCCCGCAGGGCACGTTCTACTCGACGCCGGCCGTCGCGTACGGGCGCGTCTTCATCGGCTCGACCGACGGCAAGGTCTACTCGTACGGCGCGACGACCGGGAAGCTGCGCTGGTCGCACGGGACCGGCAGCTACGTCTACGCGTCGCCGGCGGTGTGGCGGGGGCGCGTCCTCATCGGCTCCCACGACAAGCACTTCTACGCGCTCGACGCGGCTACCGGCGACGAGGTCTGGAAGTTCGACGCCGGCGCGAAGATCTCCGGGTCCGCGACCGTCATCGACGGCGTCGTCTACTTCTCGACGCTGGGGCAGCGGACGTTCGCGCTCGACGCCAAGACCGGCAAGAAGCTCTGGACGTACAACGACGGCAAGTACGCCGGCGTCATCGGCGGCCGCGAGCGCCTGTACCTGACCGGGTACACGCGCCTCTACGCGATGCTGCCGAAGACGACGCCCTGACGGAACCGCGCTGACGCCGCGGGTGTAGGAGCCGCAGATGCTGGTCGCCATAGCCGCGCCCCCGCCGGTCGCCCTGACCGCTCGCCTGCCGGCGGCGGTCACGGTCGCGAAGCCCTTCACCGTCCGCTTCCGGGCTTCCGGCAAGCCGGTCGTGGTCGTATCCGGGCCGGCGACGGCGGCCTTCCCGGCCCGCCGCACCGCGCCCGGCCGATATGCCGCCACCCTGCGCCTTGCGAGGGCGGGGCGCTGGACGATCGCCGTCCGCGCCGGCGGCCGCCGCTACCGGCTCGGAGCGGTCACCGCGCGCCTGCCCGCGCCGCAGCCCGTCCTCTTCGCGCAGCCGGCGAGCATCGCAGCCGCGCCCGACGGGACGCTCGTGCTCGCCGAGGCGGCTGCCAATCGCATCGTCCGCGTGACGACCGTCGGCGTCGTCACCCCGCTCGCGACCGGGATCACCAACCCGTACGGCGTCGCGGTCGCGCCCTCGGGCGACGTGTACGCGACGGCGTCCGACACGCTTTTCCGCATCGAGGCCTCTGGCCGGGTCACGCCGGTTTTCACGGTCGCCGACCTCGGCCCGGTGACGGTCGCGCCCGACGGCGGGGTCTACGTGTCGACGTCCACCGACGTCTTTCGCATCGACCCGGCGACCGGCGGGTCCGTGCACGTCGCCGGCACCGGCACCCGTGGCGGTGCCGGCGACGGCGGGCCCGCGTCGAGCGCGCAGATCAACCACCCGCACGCCCTGCTCGTCGCCGCCGACGGCGCCCTCCTCATCCCGGACACGGACAATCACCGCGTCCGCCGGATCGACCCGGCCACGCATGTGATCACGACGGTCGCGAGCGGCATCGCCGGCGTCTCCGGCATCTGCGCCGGCGGCGGCGCGACCTATCTCACCGACTTCACCGGAATGACCGTTCTGCGGCTCGACGCCGCCGGCCCTGTGATCATCGCGCGGAACCTCGACACGCCCCTCTCGTGCGCCGTCTCGGGGGGTGCCGTCTACGTCGTCGAGGCGGGCGGCACCGGAACGATCCGCATCGTCCACGGCGACGGCATGATTTCCACGTTGTCCCGCTAAGCAGAAGAAACAAACCGATGACTTTCACGCGCGGGCGCAGTCTGATAGATCGACCGTGAACTCGACGCGGAGGTGAGGCAATGCCACGGACGCTGCTGCTGGTCGGCACGCGTAAAGGGACGTTTCTGCTGGAGAGCGACGCCGACCGTCGCGACTGGACGATGCGCGGCCCGTACTGCGAGGGCTGGCCGGTGTACCACGCCATCCACGACGCGGCCACGGACACGATCTACGCGGCGGCTGCGAGCGAGTGGCACGGCTCGGCCGTCTGGCGCAGCGCCGACCGCGGCGAGACGTGGGAGCACTCGAGCGAGGGGATCGCGTACGACGCAGACGCAGGGCGCAAGCTCTCGAAGGTCTCGAACCTCGCCGTCAAGAACGGCCGCGTGCTCGTCGGCGTCGAGGCGCCGGGTATCTTCGACAGCCGCGACGGCGGCGCGACCTGGTCGCTGCTCTCGACGCTCGAGGGCCAGCCCGGCAGCGAGGTCTGGGACGACCCGGCCAACCAGCCGCCCGGCCATCTCGGCATCTCGGCGCTGATGTTCGACCCGGACGAGGACGCGCGCTTCTGGGCGATCGTGCAAGGCATCGGCCTGTTCGAGACCGCGGACGACGCCGAGTCGTGGACGCCGCGGAACCGGGGCCTACGCGCCGACTGGCCGCGCGAGCACGAGGAGGTCGGCTTCTGCGTCCACAAGCTCGTGCGCTCGCCCGTCGACGGCGACCGCATGTACCAGCAGAACCACGTCGGCATGCACCGCTCGGACGACGCCGGCCACACGTGGACGGAGATCACCGAGGGCCTGCCGACCGAGTTCGGGTTCGCCGCCGCAACGCACCCGCACGACCGGGACACGTTCTATGTCGTTCCGCTCGACCCCCTGCACGCGCGGACGATGCCCGACGGCCACGCTGCCGTCTGGCGCACGCGCGACGCCGGCTCGAGCTGGCAGCGGCTCGACCGCGGCCTCCCGAAGCACGACGCCTTCGTCGGCGTGCTCCGCGAGGGCATGGCGATCGACACGTACGACCAGCCAGGCCTCTACTTCGGCACGAGCACCGGCCAGATCTTCGCGAGCGTCGACGAGGGCGAGGCGTGGAGCCAGATCGCCGACTACCTGCCCGCGATCTCGTCGGTCGAGGTCGCGATCGTCGACTGATGGCTGCCGCCGTTCACCTTCCGCGCACGCTGATGCCGCTCTTCGACGGGCTGCCGCGGCACGTCGACGTCGAGGCGCCGACCGTCGCCGCTGCCATCGACCAACTCGACGACCAGTGGCCCGGGCTCCGCGACCGTCTGTGCGAGCCCGGGCCGCTGCTCCGACCGCACATCCACGTCTACGTTGATCGCGAGCGGGCGGCCCTGGACACGCCGCTCGCGAACGGGGCCCGCGTGGACGTGATCGCGGCCATCAGCGGCGGCTGACCGAACGGCTCCCTCCGTCGAGGGAACTGGTTGACCTGGGGCACGGGGCCGATCACACTTTGTGAGGGGTCCACTACCGATCGGAGTTGCAATGCAAAAGGTGTACGCGCTCGTCGCGGCCACTGCCCTAGGCGCGCTCGCGCTTGCCGGCGGAGTCGGGGCGGCCAACGACCACGCGTCCGCTGCGGCTGTCTGTCCGTCGCCCGCGTTCGATGCGGCGCACTGCCACGCGCTCGTGCAGACCGACGAGCAAGGAAATCCGCAGGCGACGTCGTCCCCGACCGGGCTGTCGCCGGCGACGATCAAGAGCGCCTACGGCTACACAACGAGCTCGACCGCCGGCGCGGGCAGGACGATCGCGATCGTCGACGCTTTCAACGACCCGAACGCCGAGAGTGACCTCGCGACCTTTAGCAGCCGGTTCGGGCTGCCGGCCTGCACGACGACGAACGGGTGCTTCCGCAAGGTCGACCAGAACGGCGGCACCAACTACCCGCGCAACGATGCCGGCTGGTCGCTGGAGATCTCGCTGGACGTCCAGTGGGCGCATGCGATCGCGCCTGGGGCGAGCATCCTGCTCGTCGAGGCGTCGACGAACAGCTTCGCGAACCTGCTCGCCGCGGAGGACTACGCGAAGACGCACGCCCAGTACGTCTCGAACAGCTGGGGCGGCTCGGAGTCGAGCGGCGAGAGGTCGTACGACTCGCACTTCGTGCAGTCAGGTGTGAGCTTCTTCGTCTCTGCCGGCGACGCCGGCCTTCCGGCCGAGTACCCGTCGTCGTCGCCGAACGTGCTCTCGATCGGCGGCACCACCCTCCATTTCAGCGGCTCCACGTTCACCGGGGAGACCGGCTGGTCGAGTGGGGGCGGCGGCTGCAGCGCGTACGAGACGGCCACGTCGGCGCAGTCCGCGTTCTCGCAGTACGGGCAGGCGGGCTGCGGCGGCAAGCGGGCGACGCCCGACCTGTCGCTCGACGCCGACCCCGCGTCCGGGGTCTCGGTATACGACACCGTCCGCTACCAGGGCCAGTCCGGCTGGTTCACGGTCGGCGGGACGAGCGCCTCGTCGCCGATGATCGCGGCGCGCTCCGCGATCCTCGGCAGCGTCGTGAACGCGTCGACCGTCTACGGCTCGGCGATCACGTACCGCGACATCACGCAGGGCAACAACGGCGCGCCGTGTCTCACCGGCTTCGACCTCTGCACGGGTCGAGGCAGCTGGCTGGGCTAGCGGCAGGAATCGTGGTCGCCCCGCCCGGGCGGGGCGACCACCCCGAACGGGTGATCGCGGCTCACGCTCGGCGGCCGATCCAGAGGACTTGCGCGCGTTTCTGCGGACCATCCCTGCCCTCACGCTGGGCGTACTCGCGGTCGCCGCCAACGGCGGCGCTGCGAACCAGCACGTCTCCACGGCCGCCGTCTGCCCGACGCTCGCGAACGGCGTCGCGCACTGCAACGCCCTCGTCCGGGCCGACCCGCAGGGGAGCCCATGGGTGGGCGCCGACCCGACCGGGCTGACGCCGGCGACCGTCAAGAGCGTCTACCGCTTCCCGACTGCCACGACCGCGGGGGCCGGCTCAACGATCGCGATCGTCGACGCCTACGACCATCCGGCGATCGAGAGCGACCTCGGCGTCTTCGACGCGCGCTTCGGGCTCCCGCCCTGCACGACGGCGAACGGCTGCTTCCGCAAGGTCGACGCGGGCGGCGGGGCCGACTACGCACACAAGAACGCGGACTGGGCGCTCGAGATCGCGATGGACGTCGAGTGGGCCCACGCGATCGCGCCCGGCGCGCGGATCCTGCTCGTCGAGGCCGACTCGGACAAGTTCGATGACCTGGTCGCGGCTGAGGACTACGCGCGCACGCACGCCCAGTACGTCTCGAACAGCTGGGGCGGCAGCGAGTTCGCAGGCGAAGCGGCCTCGGACGTCCACTTCGCGCAGCCCGGCGTCAGCATCTTCTTCTCGACGGGCGACAGCGGTCTCCCGGCGCAGTACCCCGCGGCGTCGCCGAACGTGATCGCGGTCGGCGGCACGACGTTGCAGTTCACGGGTGCGACGTTCACCGGCGAGACGGGCTGGGCGGGCGGGGGCGGCGGTTGCAGCCTCTACGAGACGGCCACGCCGGCCCAGGCGGGGTTCGGCCAGTACGGGCAGGCGGGGTGCGCCGGCAAGCGCGCCACCCCCGACATGTCGCTCGTCGCCGACCCGGCCACCGGCGTCTCGGTCTACGACTCGTACAAGTACAAGGGCCAGAGCGGTTGGTTCGTCGTCGGCGGGACCAGCGCGTCGACGCCGATGGCCGCCGCGCACGCGGCCACGACCGGCCGGGTCGTCGACGCGGCCGCCCTCTACGGCTCGACTCTCGCCTTCCGTGACGTCACGGAAGGCGACAACGGCGCGCCGTGCCTGGCCGGATTCGATCTCTGCACCGGCCGCGGCAGCTGGCTCGGCTAGCCGATCGGTTCAGGCGGCGTTCCGCACGGCCACCCAGGCCGGTCGAACGCTGATGTCGAGCCGGATGAGGTCGTCGACGCCGTCGATGCCCACGCGGTGTCGGGCGCTGTGAGGGTGATGGTTGAGCTCGGCTGGAAGTTGAGGATGCGCACGATGCCGCCGGCTGCGGCCCGTAGGCGACCGCTTCCGGGGACGTTCTGCCCGCCCTCGACGCGCCCCAGCCTTGAGCGAGCCCTCTGCGGCCAAAGACCCGCTCGCGAACTGGGGCGCGTCCAGGGCAGGCGCGGCCCCTGTGTCGACCATCGGCGGCTGCTCCCCGGACTGGTCCCTCGAACGGGGGTCGCCACTCACCGCGGCTCCAGGAGGGAAAGAGGTCGGCCTCCGCACCCGCCGCGAGCGAGCCGGGGGGCGGGGCGGCGCGGAGTAACCCACAACGCGCCGTAGCGCGCATCGTGCCTGCTCCACGCGGCCGACGCGGCGATCACTTGGCACGGACCGCTCGTGGCGACAAACCGTGCCCAATCGGGCCGAAAACGCCCTCTCCGCCTCGTACGAGGTCCGGCGGTGCTTCAGCGGCTTCCGGACGAAAGCCTGCTCTGAGCCTTTCTGAGCCGCCAGGAGCCCGTGGCGGCCCACCACGCACCACGGGCTGATCTATGGGGGCGGGAGGATTCGAACCTCCGAAGGCTGAGCCAACGGGTTTACAGCCCGTCCCCTTTGGCCGCTCGGGAACACCCCCTCGGGCGGACGATTGTAGCCGGGGCGTAGCATCGGCTCCCATGGAGCGCTTCGACGTCGTGGTCGTGGGAGCCGGGCCGGCCGGGTCGACCGCGGCTTACCTTCTCGCGCGCGCGGGCGCGCGCGTGGCGCTGCTCGAACGCGCCACGTTCCCACGTGACAAGCCGTGTGGCGGCGGACTGACGGGTCGCGCGCTCCGAGAGGTTCCGGTCGATGTCTCCCCGGTGGTCGAGCACGAGGTCGACCGCATGGAGCTCGGTCTGCGCTATGGGCGCCGGATCACGCGCCGGTCGCGCGGCCGGCTTGTGGCCATGACACAGCGCATCCGGCTCGACGCGTACCTCGCCGAGCAGGCGGCCGCGGCCGGCGCCGACCTGCGCGACGGCACGAAGGTGACCGCAGTGCGCGACGACGGCGCCGTCGAGACGGCGCACGGAACGCTGCACGCGGACGCCGTCATCGGGGCCGACGGCGTCAACGGCGTCACCGCACGCTCGGTGGGGCTGGAGCAGCGCATCGTCTACGGTGTCGCGCTCGAGGGCAACGTCCCGAACGCCGCCGCGCGCGCGGAGCGCTACGCCGGAACGGCGGTCGTCGAACTGGGCACGATCGCCGGCGGCTACGGCTGGGTCTTCCCGAAGGGCGACCACGTCAACGTGGGCGTCGGCGGCTGGGAGCACGAGGGGCCACGCCTCCGCGATCACCTGTGGCGCCTCTGCGACGAGCACGGAATCCCCCGCGACGACGTGGCGAGCCTGCGCGGCTACCGACTGCCGCTTCGCCGGCCGCCGTCGTCACCCGCGCGCGGTCGTATCGCGCTCGCAGGTGACGCGGCCGGTCTAGTCGATCCGCTCTCCGGCGACGGGATGTACGAGGCGTTCGTCAGCGCCCGGCTCGCCGCCGACGCAGCGCTCGACGTGCTCGCCGGCCGCTCGCGCACACTGGAGCCGTACGCCGCGGCGCTCGACCGCGCGATCGGCGCCCACGCCGTCGCCTCCTGGAAAGCGAAGCTCGCGCTCGACCGCTTCCCTCGCGTCACCTTCGCGCTGCTCGCGCTGCCGCCCGTCTGGCGGGCAGTCGACGCGCTGGTGCGCGGCGACCTCGCGCATCCCGGCGAGGCCCGCGGCCTCGCCCGCGCGCCGCTCCGTGCGGTGGACGCGCTCGGCCGCAACGGCCGCTGAACCTTCCGAAATCTCACGCTCGCGGGCGGAGCCGGCCCGCCGTTCCCCACGTACAGCTTCCTGCCGCCCGGTGCGCCGGTGGAGAAGCCTGTCTTAACGGTGAGCAGCTGGCGATGACCGGCACGCTCAACCCGCTTCGCCCCACGGCCGATAAGAAGCCCATGGCGTTCGCGCTCGCAGCAGTCGCGTTCTGGCCGGGCATGGCGATCGGGAGCTTCCTGAACGTCGTCGCCGGCCGGCTCCCCCAGCGCATGTCGCTCGTCCGGGGCCGGTCCACCTGCCCGTCGTGCGGCCACGGGATCGCCTGGTACGACAACGTCCCGCTGCTCTCGTTCGCGGTCCTGCGGGGGCGCTGCCGCTCGTGCGGCGCAGGGATCAGCTGGCGCTATCCGCTCGTCGAGGTGACGACGGCGTTCCTCGTGGCGGCCTGCTTCTTCCACTTCGGGCTGACCGGCGACGCGGTCGTCGCCGCGTTCACATGCGCGACGCTCGTCGCCCTGTCGGCCATCGACCTCGAGCACCGGATCCTCCCTAACCGCATCACGCTGCCCTCGGCCGGGATCGTGCTGGTTGCGAACACGGCGCTGCACCCGAGCGTCGAGTGGGCGCTATGCGCGCTCGGCGCCTCGGCCTTCCTCTTCCTCGCCGTGCTTGCGTACCCGCGCGGGATGGGGATGGGGGACGTGAAGCTGGCGCTGCTGATGGGCGCAGCCTGCGGGCGCACCGTGACGGTCGCACTGGCGGTCGGCATGGTCAGCGCCCTGGTCCCGGCGGTCGTCCTCTTCGCGCGTCACGGATCGGCCGCGCGGAAGATGGGCATCCCCTTCGGCCCGTTCCTCGCCTTCGGCACGGTCTTTGCCTTGTTCTTCGGCGACTGGGTCTTCAACGCGTACACGGGAGTGATGTCATGAGTTGGGCGGGAGAGATTCGGCGGGCGGAGAACGGTTCGGCTGTGAGCGAGCATTCGGCTGTGGATGTCACGAACGGCACGCCGCCGGCGGCTGAGACCGCGTTCGAGACCATGCGCGATCCGTCGGCAACGGGCGAGCTCAAGGTCTTCCTCAGCCTCACCGGCGGCGAGCGCATCGAGGCCGGTGAGTTCCAGACCGAGCAGGCGGCGCGCTCGGAGGCGGAGGAGCTCATGGCGGCCGCCGCCCAGGCGACGTCGAGCGCCAAGTGGCCTCGCATCGGCTGCCGCTACCTCCGCCCGGAGACGATCGTCTCCATTGACGTCGAGCGCAGCGACCAGCCGCGTTGGGGCGGCTCGACCGGGCGCGCCTCGAGCTGGAACAGTCGCTGAGCTGAAGCGCCGAGGGCTGCGGCTGCGGCCGCGGCCGGCGCTGCCGCGATCCCGATCTTCACCAAGATCTTCTCGCAGCTGCAGCTGAACCGCGACCTGCCGACGCTCACCCAGAAGGTCGTCGGTGCGTCGGACATCCTGCGCGGCTACTGGTTCATCATCTTCCCGGCGGTCGGCGTGAGTATCTTCGCCTTCCGCAAGTGGAAGTCGACCGAGAACGGCCGCCGCGTCTGGGACCGGGTGAAGCTGCGCCTGCCGATGAAGATCGGCGACACCGTGCGCAAGATCACGCTGGCGCGCTTCTCTCGCACGCTGTCGACGCTGGTGGCGGCCGGCGTCTACATCATCCCCGCGCTCGAGATCACCGCTGCCACCTCGGGCAACTGGGTGGTCGAGCAGTCCCTGATGGAGGTCCGCGAGAAGGTCCACGAGGGCATCCCGATCTCCCAGCCGCTGTCCGAGGACTCCGCCTTCCCGGCGATGGTCGGCCACATGGTCAAGGTCGGCGAGGAGACCGGAGAGCTGGACAAGATGCTCGGCAAGATCGCCGACTTCTACGAGGACGAGGTCGACACCGCCATCCAGGCCCTGACGTCGATCATCGAGCCCGTGATGATGATCTGCGTCGGGCTCGTCGTCGGCGTGATCATCATCTCGATGTACCTGCCGATGTTCAAGATGCTGATCCTCGTCAAGTAGGACTCTTCCCGCCCCGCGGCGAACACTGCGGCATGGCGACCCCCGAACGCCGCCCCTTCGCGGTCGTCGGCCATGGCTCGATCTTCGACGGCATCGCCTACTGGGCGACGCTGGCAGGCGTCTACCTCATGGTCGGCGGCCTCATGTTCTACTCCGGCAAGGAGAGCTCTTCGACGACGACGGGCACCCGCCGCAGTACTCGTGGCGCAGTTCAAGGGAACGTTCATCGACACGTTCCCGGGAACCCACGCCGCCTGGATCATCCTCGGCGTGCTCGAGTTCGGCGTCTTCGTGCTGCTGCTCGCGAGCCTTGTCCGCCTCGAGTTCCTGCCCCACCGGAACAAGTCGCTGCTCCAGGTCGGCCTCGCGGTTGCGCTGCTCGTGTTCGCGTGTCTCGCGTTCGGACAGACGGCCACGAAGCAGTACGCGGGACCGCGTCGCTCTACACCTACTTCGGCGCCACGGTGGTGATCCTGATCCTCGTCTCGATGCTGCCGCCGAACCGCTCCGACCGCTGGCTCGGCGGGACCCGGTAGCGCTCCCGTAGCGTTCGCCCGATGCCTAGCTGGCACACGCTCACCGGCGAGGACGCCGCGCGCGAGCTGGGCGTCGACCCGGCGCGTGGGCTCGACCCGGCGGAGGCGGCTAAACGCCGGGAGCAGTACGGGCCGAACAAATTCGCGGAGGCCGCCACCGAGCCGCGCTGGCGCGCGTTCGTCCGCCAGTACGACGACCCGATGCAGATCGTCCTGCTCGTCGCCGGTCGGCAGCATCGTCCCGCTCGGGCAGTACGGGACCGGTCGTCCTCCTCCTGCTGACGCTCCTGAACGCGGTGCTCGGCCTGCAGCCAGGAGGGCAAGGCCGCCGCCGCCGTCGCCGCGCTCCAGAAGATGATGATCATCAAGGCGAAGGTTCGCCGCGACGGCGACCTCGCCGAGCTGCCGGCGGAGCAGCTCGTGCCCGGCGACATCGTCTCGTCGAGGCCGGCGACATCGTCCCGGCCGACGGACGGCTGCTTCACGCCGCCACGCTCGAGGTCGCCGAATCGGCGCTGACCGGCGAGAGCGTCCCGGTCTCCAAGGGCGTCGAGCCGGTCGCGGCCGAGGACGCACCGCTCGGCGACCGCACCGACATGGTCTTCATGAACACGAACACGACCCGCGGGACCGGCGAGTTCGTCGTCACCGCGACCGGCATGGAGACCGAGGTCGGCCACATCTCCGGCCTGCTCCAGGCCGAGGAGGAGACGGAGACGCCGCTGACGCGCCAGCTGCGAACGCTGACCAACCAGATCCTCCTGATCGCCGGCGCCGCCGTCGCGCTCTCGATGTCCTCAACCTCTCGCGCGGCGACTCGTTCGACGACGGTCTTCACCGCGGCCATCGCCTTCGCGGTCTCCGCGATCCCGACCGGGCCTGCCCGCGGTCGTCACCACGATCCTCTCGCTCGGCACTCAGATGCTCGCGCGCGCGAACGCGATCGTGAAACGGCTGCGCTCGACCGAGACGCTCGGCTCCACGTCGGCCATCAACTCGGACAAGACGGGGACGCTCACGCTGAACCAGATGACCGCGGTCGAGCTCGCGATCCCCGGCCGCCGGTACACGGTCTCGGGCAGCGGCTACTCGACCGAGGGCGACGATCAAGCGCGTCGCCGGGCGAGCCGGACGTCCCGCTCGAGCCAGTTCCTCCTGCCGATGATCCTCGCCATCGACGCCGTCGTCCAGCGACGGCGACCTGATCGGCGACCCGACCGAGGGCGCGCTCGTCGTCCTCGCCGAGAAGGGCGGGCTCGACGCCGCCTCGACCCGCGAGGCGTACCCGCGGGTCGCCGAGCTCCCGTTCGACGCCGAGTACAAGCTGATGGCGACGTTCCACCGGATGCAAGGACGAGAGCGGCCGCGACGTCGTCCGCTGCTTCGTCAAGGGCGCGCCCGACCAGCTGCTCGCCCGGGCGCACGCAGACCGTCGCCCGGACCTGGAGCCCGTCGCGTCGACGACGACGATGCGCGAGCGCTACCTCGCCGAGAACGAGCGGCTCGGCGAGCAGGGGCTGCGCGTCCTCGCCACCGGCCGCAAGGACTTCGACCCGGCCGCATTCGACCCGAATGCCGACCTGCTCCCGCTCATCGACGACCTCACCCTGCTCGCGCTGGCCGGCATCGTCGACCCGCCGCGGCCGCAGGCGAAGGCGGCGATCGCCGAGGCGAAGCGGCCGGCATCCAGGTGCGGATGATCACCGGCGACCACGCGGTCACGGCCGAGGCGATCGCGCGGGAGCTCGGCATCGAGGGCCGCGCGATCACCGGCGCCGAGTTCGCGGCGATGAGCGACGACGAGCTGCTCGAGGCGATCGACGGGATCGGCGTCATCGCGCGCGTCACGCCCGGAGGACAAGGTGCGCCTCGTCGACATGCTGAAGCGACGAGGGTCACATCGTCGCGATGACCGGCGACGGCGTGAACGACGCACCGGCGCTCAAGCGGGCCGACATCGGCATCGCCATGGGCATCACCGGCACGGAGGTCTCCAAGGAGGCCGCCGTGATGATCCTCACCGACGACGACTTCTCGACCATCGTCAAGGCGGTCCGGATCGGGCCGCGGCCTCTACGACAACCTGAAGAAGTACGTCCTCTTCCAGATGGCCGCGCTGGTCGGCTTCATCATCGACGTTCCTCGGCGCGAGCATCTTCAACGTCGTCGGCGGCGTGCCGCTCATCCCGCTCCAGACGCTGTGGGTCAACTTCACGACCCAGGTCTTCCATGGCGATCGGCCTCGGCTACGGCCAGCCGGCATCCGGCCTGATGGAGCGGAAGCCGCGGCCCGTCGACGAGAAGATCCTTCCGTCCGGCCTGCTCCTCTGGCTGGCGGTCGCCGGGCATCGTGATGGGCGGGACCTCGCTGGGCGTGATCTGGTGGGCGAACGACGCGCACGATGCGGCGGTCGCCCGGACGATGGGGCTGACCACCTTCTCGATCGCCAACGTCTTCCTCGCCTTTTCGGTCAAGGATGCGTTTCGCTCGATCCTCGATTTCGGCGAGACCTTCGCCGACCGGAAGCTGCTGCTCGCGACCGGGCTCTCGGCGATAGCGATCGTCTTCGGAACCGAGCTACGCATCTGCCAGCGCTTCCTCCATACGGTCAGCCTCACCGGCTCCAGTGGGTCGTCTGCATCCTCGGCGCTGGGACGATCGTGGTCGCGTTCGAGCTCCGGAAGCTCTGGCTGCGGCACCGGGCGGTGCCCGAGGTCGTGCCCCAGACCGCCTAGCGCAGTCGTGCGACGGCGCGGTCCAGCTCGCCCGGGGTCGCCCCTGCGTCGAGCAGGAACTGGCGGACGCAGCCGTGCCGGCGCTCGAGCTCGGCGAGCACGCCGCGCATCGCCTCGGGCGGGCAGAAGCCGATCTGGCGGCGCCGCTCGCGCTCCTCGTCGTTCTCGGCCTCGGCCTCCCAGGCCTGCTGGATCGAGGTCAGGTTGCGCTCGCTGATGGCGTAGTCGGCTGCGATCTCGTCGTCGGGGACGCCGGCCAGCCTCAGCAGCAGCGCGACGACGAGGCCGGTGCGGTCCTTGCCGCCCTGGCAATGGACGAGCACGCCGCCGGGCGGCGCGTCGGCGACCGCGCGGATCGCTGCCGCCCAGTTCGGGCCGAAGCGCTCGAGGAAGTCGAGGTATACGGCCTTCGTCTTCTCGGCGGGCGTCTCGACGGCGTCGACGAGCGCGTCCAGCCGCTCGCCGTAGTCCGCCGGCGAGCCGGCGAGCACGTTCACGTGGACGACTTGGACAGGAACGTCAGCGGGCGGGTCGGCCTCGCGCTCCTCGTCCATGCGCAGATCGACGATGGTCGAGATGCCGTGACCGACGAGCTCGCGCCAGCCCTCGTCGGTCAGCCGCTTGAGCGCGTCCGCGCGGACGATCGCGCCCCAGCGCGTCTCGCCGTCGGGCGTCGGGTGGCCGCCGAGGTCGCGGACGTTGAGGCACGCGTCCCAGGTGAGCTGGCGTTCGGTCTGCATGAAAGAAGTGGAAGAAGTCAGTAGGTCTCGAGGGAAGCACGCCTCCGGCCCTCCGCCTCGAACAGACGGAAGAGCCCGTAGGCGACACCAGCGTAGACGACAGCCGATCAGCGCCTCCGTCGTCAACAGGCCCGCGACGTCGCTCAGTGTGGCGCCTGCCGCGATTTCGCGCCCGGCCTCGATGCCGTGAGTGAGCGGGAGCGCGCGGCCGATGGCCGCCATCCACCCGGGCAGGTCGTCGAGCGGCACGTTGACACCGCAGAAGACGAGCATCGCGAAGTAGGCGAGGTTGGCGTACAGCACGGCGTCGCGGGCGCGCAGCCCGATCGAGCCGATGACGAGTCCGAGGCACGCGCACGAGGCGGTCGAGACGACGACGACGACGGCGAGCGCCGGCACCTGGTCCCGGCCGATCGAGACGTCGAGCAGCAGGCAGCCGAGCACGAAGCAGAACGCGGAGACGACGATGCCGTTGGCGATGTTCGGCACCGCGCGGCCGACGAACAGCGCGAAGCGGTTCGCCGGCGTGGCGAGCACAGCGGACAGCGTCTGCGTCCAGCGCTCGCCGCCGATCGTGAACGAGGTGCCGAAGATCGCGCCGGCGTTCGCCGTCATGATCGCGTTCCCGACGACGAAGAAGGCGTCGTCCTGGAACGACGCCGCTCGGCCGACGTAGGCGAAGAAGACCAGCTGGAAGAGCGGAAAGCCGAGCATCGACGGGATGTAGACGCGCGGGTCGACCCAGGCGAAGAGCGCGCGGTACGACAGCAGCCCGCCGTTGAAGAACAGGCGGAGCCAGCCCTTCACGTCAGCGACAGCGTCGCCCGGCGCCGGGCGAGCCGCTCGAAGTGGCGGAGGCAGACGACGCCGAGCGCGACGTACGCGAGCGCGAGCACGCCCGCGGCGGCGAGGTAGCCGGCCCGGGGCTGCCGCCGGTGGCCGCCGCATGGATCGCCTTGATGCCCCACGTCGGCGCGATGACCCATGCGAGCGGCTGCACCCAGCCGGGCAGCAGCGACAGCGGCACGAGCAGCCCGGTGATCAGCCAGACCGGGTACTCGAAGAGGTTCACGAGCGCGAACGTCTGCGCGGTAGAGGATGAACGTGGCCGCGAGCACCAGCCCGAACAGCCCGAGCGCGAGCACCGTCGCCGGCACGGCGACCGCGAACCAGACCGGGTGCGCCGGATCGAGCGGCACGTCGAAGAACGCCCAGCCCCAGAAGAGCGTCGCGACCAGCGAGTAGAGGCCCGTCGTGGACGTGGCCAGGGCGACGCCGAGCAGCACGGCGGCGAAGGGCGGGGGAGAGGCGAACAGCAGCTCGAGCGTGCCCGGCCCAGCGCTCGCGCTGGAGCGCCATGCCGGAGCCGGCGAGCGTCGTCGACCAGAGACCCATGATCCCGGCGGCGACCGCGATCCAGACGACGGCGTCCTCGTTCGCCCCGTGGCGGTACATGAAGAACGCGATGGTCGCGTAGACGATCGGGACGAGGATCATGTACATGACGGTTGCGCTCGACGTCAGCGTCGCCTTCAGGTGGAAGCGGAACGAGCCGCGGACGACGGCGAGCGTGTGACTCACGCGACCTCGATCGACGCGCGCCGCCGCGCCTGGCGCTCCATCAGGCGGATCAGGCGCGTAGCCGATCACGGCGAACGCGGTCCCGAGCGCGGCCTCCTTGGCCACGAGCCCGCTCACGTCGCCGAGCGACGCGCCGTCGGCGATCTCGCCTCGCCGCCTCGATGCCGTGGGTGATCGGCAGCCAGCCGGAGATCGTGGACATCCAGCTCGGGAGCGTGTCGAGCGGGACGTTCGCGCCGGTGAAGATGAGCAGGACGCCGAAGATGACGTTCGCGAGCACGGCCGTCTCGCGGATGCGCAGGCCCGAGCCCGGCGCTGATCAGGCCGAACCCCGTGCACGAGTAGGCGGTGACGAGGATGACGAAGGCGAGCGGGGCGAGTGAGCCGGCGGCGACATGCACGCCGAGGACGAGGCCGCCGAGCAGCAGCGCGAGCGCCGCCACGAACGCGCCGTTGACGACCACCGGGAGCGCCCGCCCGAGGAAGATCGGGATCCGCCCAGCCGGCGAGACGAGGATGTAGGCGAGCGTGTTCTGGTGGCGCTCGCCCGCGACGGTGTTCGTCATCGCGAACAGGCAGGGGATCGACGCGTACTGCAGCGCGTTGCCGATGACGAAGAACTTGTCCGAGGCGATCCCGGTCGTCCGCCCGATGTAGGCGAAGAGGAGGATCTGGAACAGCGGGCCGATCACGAGCGTCGGCATGTAGATCCAGGGCGAGACCCAGCCGAACAGCGCGCGGAAGCTCGTCAGCCCGCCGAGGAAGAAGATCCGCAGCGAGGTCACGTCAGCGACAGCGCCGCGCGGGCGCGGGCAGCGGTGAGCGCCCGGTCGAGCACGAGCACGCCGACGCGCGATGTAGAGCGCCGCCGAGCGCGACGCACATCGCGAGGTCGGGCCATGGCGTCCCGCCGAGCGCGGACTGGCGGATCGCGTTCATGCCCCAGGTCGGCGCGAGGATCCACGAGAACGGGCGCACCCAGTAGGGAAGCAGCGCGAGCGGCACGAGGAAGCCGCAGATCAGCCAGACCGGGTACTCGAGCATGTTCCCGAGCGCCCAGGCGGTGCGGTAGCGGACGAACGACACGGCGAGCAGGAAGCCGGCGCAGCCGATCGTGACCACCGTCGCCGGCACCGCGAGGACGAACGCTGCCCAGTGCACGACCGAGAAGTCGATCCCGAACGCGAGCCGCCCCCAGAGCAGCGTGGCGACCATGCAGTAGAGGCCGATCGTCGACATCGCGACCGTGACCGGCAGCAGGATCGAGCGCGAACGGCGACGGCGACGCGACGAGCACCTCGAGCGTGCCGTGCCAGCGCTCGCGCTGCATCGCCGAGCCCGCTGTCGTGCTCGACGCACGCCCAGATGCCCATCACGCCGGCACCGAGCGACGGCGTAGAGCAGCGCCGTGGCGCCGCCGTGGATCCGGAACATCAGGAAGGCGACCGTCGCGAAGAACATCGGGTAGAGCACGGCGAAGATCCCGGTGAACGGGTCGCGCCACTGCATCTTCAGCTGGAAGACCCAGCCCATGAGCAGGAGCCTGGCCGATCGCATCAGTCCGCCCCTTCGCCGACAAGGGAGACGTAAGCGTCCTCGAGCGTCGGCTCGCGCGCGGCGACGCGGCCGACGCGAATCCCGTCCAGGTGGGCGAGCAGCGTCTGCGTCAGCTCGAGGCCTCGGGCCGACTGGACGAGGACGAGCTGCGCCTGGTCGCGGTCCTCGACCCAGACCGAGGCGACGCCGGGGATCCCGCGCAGGCGGTCGACGGCCTCGGCGCCGACGCCGTAGGTCTCGATCTCGACGACGGTGCGGTCGGCGACGAGCTGCTTCAGGCTCTCGGGCGTCCCCTCCGCGACGATCTCGCCCTGTGCGATCACGGCGAGGCGGTCGCAGAGCGAGTCGGCCTCGAACATGTAGTGCGTCGTCAGCAGTACCGTCTTTCCGGCCGCGGTCAGCGATGCGATGAGCGCGCGGAGCTCGCGCGCGCCGACCGGGTCGAGCCCGATCGTCGGCTCGTCGAGGAAGACGACCGGCGGGTCGTGTAGGAGGCCGCGCGCGACGTGCAGGCGCTGCTTCATCCCGCGCGAGTAGCCCTCCACGCGCTCCTGCTCGCGGCCCTTCAGGCCGACGAGCTCGAGCAGGTGGTCGATGCGCGGCCGCTGCTCGCGACTTGGGACGCCGTAGAGCTCGGCGAAGTAGCGCAGGTTGTCGAGCCCGGACAGCCGCTCGTAGACGCCGCGCTCGCCGCCGAAGACGTAGCCGATCCGCTTGCGCACCTCGCGCGGCTCCTTGACGACGTCGCGGCCGAGCACGCGCGCCGACCCCGAGGTCGGGATCAGCAGCGTGATCAGCATCTTGATCGTGGTCGTCTTTCCGGCCCCGTTCGGGCCGAGCAGGCCGAAGAGCTCGCCCTCGCCGACCTCGAAGCTGACGCCGCGCACGGCCTCGACCTCGAGCGTCCTGCGGCGGATCGTTCCGGTGCTCGTCTTGTAGGTCCGCTTCAGGTTCTCGGCCTCGATCACAGCCATCCCGACAACCTACTGACCCCAGCCGCCGCCCCCCGGGGTCTCGATTCTCACCACGTCGCCGGCCTCGAGGCTCACGTCGGTCTTCGCCGGCAGCGGCTCTCCGTTCACGAGGTTGCGGCCCGGCTCGCCGGGCGCACCGCCCGCGGCGCCCTGCGGCGAGACCTCGCGCCGCTCGGAGACGACCGAGAGGCGGCAGTCCTCGAGCACGCGCAGCTCGCGCACCACGCCGTCGCCGCCGTGATGGCTGCCCGCGCCGCCGGAGCCGAGGCGCAGCGCCCAGCGCTCGACACGGATCGGGTAGCCGAGCTCGAGCGCCTCGACCGGCGTGGCGAGCGTGTTCGACATCGTCACGTGGACGGCACTCGGCCCGTCCGCGTCCGGGCACGCTCCCTGTCCGCCGCCGATCGTCTCGTAGTAGGTGAACCGCGCGTTGCCGAGCGTGACGTTGTTCATCGTCCCCTGGCCCTGCGCCGGCACGGGCACGGCCTCGCCGAACGCGCGCATGACGACGTCGACGATCCGGCACGAGGTCTCGACGTTGCCGGCCGCGACCGCGCGCGGCGGGCGCGCGTTCACGAGCGACCCGGCCGGAGCGCGCACCGAGACGGGCGCGAAGGCTCCTCCCGACGCCGGGAGGTCGGGCTCGGTCAGGCAGCGCACGACGAAGAAGCACGCGGATCTCGTCACCGAGAGCGGGCAGTTCAGGTTGCCGCCGTGCTCGGGCGCGGTGCCGGAGAAGTCGATGTCCACCTCGTCGCCCGCGACGGTGACGGCGCAGCGGATGCCCAGCAGGTCCTTGCGCGACTCGAGCACATCGTCGGCCTCGTAGCGGCCGTCGGGGATGCGTGCGATCGCTGCGCGCACGAGCGTCTCCGAGCCCCGGAGCAGCGCCGCCGAGGCATCGCGCAGCCGTTGCGCCCCCTTGCGGGCGCAGAGCTCGGCCACCCGCCGCTCGCCCAGTCGGTTGGCGGCGAGCTGCGCGCGCAGGTCGCCGCGGCGCTCGTCCGGGTTGCGCATGAGCGCCACGAGCTCCTCGAGCGTCGCGTCGTCGAGGCGAGTCGGCGGGATGACGACGCCCTCCTCGGCGAGCGTGTGCGAGTCCGCCGGCATGCTGCCCGGCTCGACGGCGCCGACGTCCGCGTGGTGGGCGCGCGTCGCCGCGAAGCCGAGCTCTGTGCGCGAGACGGTCGTGATGTCCGGGAGGTGGGTGCCGCCCGCATACGGATCGTTGAGGATCCAGGTCTCGCCCGGCCGCGGGTCGTGCTCGATCACGGCGGCGACGGCGTCGGGCATCGCTCCGAGGTGCACGGGGATGTGCTCGACCTGGGCGACCAGTCGCCCGCGCTCGTCGAAGAGCGCCGTCGAGCAGTCGCGCCGCTCCTTGATGTTCGCCGAGAATGCAGAGCGGACGAGTACCGCGCCCATCTCCTCGGCGACGGCGCGGAGCGCGCTGCCGAGCACCTGCAGCTCGACGCTCATCGCCGCAGAACGAGCGTGCCGTGATCGTCGGTCTCGCCGCTCCAGCCGGCCGGCACCCAGCAGGTCGCGCCCTCGAGCTCGACGAGGTGCGGCCCGGCCGCCGAGACGTGCGCGCCGCCCGTGAGCTCCACGGGCGGGCCGGGGCCGACCTCGGCGGTGCGGACGGCAACGAGCTCGATCTCCCGCTCAGGGTCGGCGTAGCCGTACCGCTCCTCGTGCGCGGCGTGGAAGGCGGCCGGCACGTCGGGCCCGAGCGGCACGGTCAGCTCGAACGACTGTCCGCGGTACCGGAGGTCTACCTCGCCCTCGGCCGGCAGCTCGCCCGCATCGGCGAGCGGGACGACGTGCGAGCGCACGCGCTCCCGGCGGACGTCGCCGGCGGCCAGCCCGAGCGCCGACAGGACGCCGGCGGCCCGCGGCACGAGCACGGCCGGCACCTCGAGCTCCTCCGCAAGCGCGCAGGCGTGCAGCGGGCCGGCGCCCCCGAAGGCGACGAGCGCCAGATCGCGCGGGTCGTGGCCACGCTCGACCGTGACGACGCGCAGTGCCCGCTCCATCTCGGCGTTGACGACGGCGATCACGTCCGCCGGGTCGATGTCGCGCAGCGCCTCGGCGGCTGCATCCGCAACGAGCTCGATCCCGGACGCAAGGGTGGGAGGGAGGCGGCCGAGCAGGAGGTTCGCGTCGGTGACCGTCGGCTCGGTGCCGCCGCGGCCGTAGCAGGCGGGCCCCGGATGCGAGCCGGCGCTCCGAGGACCGACGTGGAGCGCGCCCGCAGCGTCTCGGCGGGCGATCGAGCCGCCGCCGGCGCCGACCGTGTGCACGTCGACGGTCGGGAGGCGGAGCGGGACGCCGGCGACGTCACGCGCGGCCGAGCGCCCCGCCTCTCCTGCGCTGATCAGCGCGACGTCGGTCGACGTGCCGCCCATGTCGAAGGAGATCGCCGCCTCGAATCCGGCCGCCGCGGCCACGCGCGCGGCGCCGACGACTCCGGCCGCCGGCCCTGAGAGCACGACGCGTGCCGCGTGGGCGACCGCTTCCGCGAGCGGGAGGAGCCCGCCGGACGAGGTCATCACGAGCGGGTCGGGCAGTCCTGCGCCGACGGCCGCCTGCTGCAGCGCTCCGAGCGACGAGGCCACGAGCGGCCCGAGGTACGCGTCGACGACCGTCGTCGAGGCGCGCTCGTACTCCCGGAATTCGGGCGCCAGCTCGTGCGAAGCGACGACATGGGCGGCTGGATAGCGGCGGCGCAGCTCCTCGGCGACGGCCTGCTCGTGCCCGGGGTGGCGGAACGAGAAGAGCAGGCAGACGGCGATCGCGTCGGCATCGACCGCGGGGAGCGTGGCGAGGTCTAGCTCCGCGATCACGCCCTCCGGGCCGGCGCGCTCGGTCACGCCGTGGCAGCGCTCGAGCGGGACGAGAGGCTCGGGGTGCGCCGCGCAGAGCCGGTAGAGGTGCGCCCGGTTCTGACGGCGCAGGTGCAGGAGGTGCTCGAAGCCGGCGGTCGTGACGAAGGCGGTCCGGGCGCCTCGCCGTTCGAGCAGCGCGTTCGTGGCGGCGGTCGTCCCGTGCGCGAAGCGGGTGACGTCGTGCGCGCCGACCGCGCGCGCCGCCGTGACGACGGATTCCTCGTGCCGTTCCGCGGTCGGGACCTTGGCCGTGTCGACGGAGCCGTCCTCGTGGATCAGGACTGCGTCGGTGAACGTGCCGCCGACGTCGATCCCGAGGATGGCCACCGCCCGACTCTACGTTTGGAAGAGCGACGACCATGACCACGACCCTGACCATCCCGCTCGTCGGCCCGGGTGGCGAGCCCGTCAGCTTCGCGCGGACGATCAACTCACACGGTGTCGCCGACCTGCCGCCGGCCGTGGTCGGCGAGGGCACGTACACGACGACGGTCGCGGTGCCGGGCGGGAGGCCACGGACGATCGTGATCGCCGAGGCGCGGCCGGGCATGGCATCGATCACGGTGCAGGGACCGCGCATCGGCGCGCGTGCCGCGAAGGCGCTGGAAGGCGCCGCGCGGCGGATGCTGAACCTCGACGAGGATCTCTCGGGCTTCTATGCGCTGGCGGCCGGCGACCCCGACCTCGCCTGGGTGACCGCCGGCGCCGGCCGGATGCTGCGGCCGCCGACGGTCTTCGAGGCCGTGGTGAAGACGATCTGCACCACCAACACGGCCTGGTCAGGGACGGTGCGCATGGTCACCGCGCTCGTCGACAACCTCGGCGAGCCCGCGCTCGCCGGCCCCGGCCGCGCGTTCCCAAGCGCGGCGGCGATGGCAGCGCAGCCGGACGCGTTCTACCGCGACGAAGTACGGGCGGGCTACCGCGGCCCGTACCTGCGCGCAGTCGCCGCCGGCGTGGCCGAGGGAAGCATCGACCTCGAGCCATTTGCGTCCGACGCCGCGCTGAGCGACGAGGAGGTGGAGGCCCGCCTGCTCGCCCTGCCCGGGGTCGGCCCGTACGCGGCGGCGCACACGATGATGCTGCTCGGCCGCCACTCACGGCTCATCCTCGACTCCTGGACTCGGCCGACCTACGCGCGCATCACCGGGCGGAAGCAGGTGGCCGACCGGACGATCGTGCGTCGCTTCCGGCGCTACGGGCCGTACGCCGGGCTCGCGTTCTGGCTCCTGCTCACACAGGGCTGGGTCAGCGAGGACTAGCTAGCTGTGACGACTACAGACCTTTGAGACAGATCTGATCTGTCCGGGCCTCCCGCGAGCTTGCGGTTGTCGAAGACCCAAGCTCAGCGAGGAGGCCCGGTGTGGTTGAGGCTACGGAGCGGCCGCGACGGAAGCGGTTGTCGTGGGAGTCGCGCTGCGAGATCGTCGCGAAGATCGAGGCGGGGATGAGTCCGCCGCTGGCCGCGGCCAGCGGCGGTGCGAGTCGCGCCACGGCGTATCGGCTCTGGCGGCGCTATCAGGTGGGCGGTTGGGCGGCGCTGCGTGATCGGCCCTCGACGCCGCGTCGGCAGCCGCGTCGTCTATCGGCGGACGTCGAGCAGCGCATCCTGGCTGCGCGCCGGCGTTCGGCGTATGGGCCGGTGCGGCTGGCTGGGTTGGTGCCGCATCCGCCGTCGACGATCGGGAAGGTGCTCCGCCGCCATGGTTGCTCACGGCTTGCCACGGCCCGGCGGTGAGTCTGCTCGCTGTGCCCGCCGCTACGAGCGTGCGCGGCCGGGCGAGCTCCTGCACGTCGATACGAAACGCCTCGGCCGTTTCTGGGAGCCAGGCAAGCGTGTGCTCGGCGAGGACGCCGGCCGGCCTCACCGCAACCGTCGCGTTGGCTGGCAGCATCTGCACGTCGCGGTCGATGACCATTCGCGCGTCGCCTACGCCGAGTTGCTGCCCGGCCAGGACGCAGACTCGTGTTCCGCTTCCTCGAACGCGCAGTCGCCTGGTACCGCGACCACGGCGTGATCACCGAGCGCGTCCTCACGGACAATGCGAAGGCCTACCACGCACGCGCCTGGATCGACGCCGCGCAGCGGCTCGAGATCGAACGCCGCTACACGCGCATCTACCGGCCGCGCACCAACGGAAGGCCGAGCGGCTGATCCAGACGCTGCTGCGCGAGTGGGCCTACGTCCGCAGCTACCGCTCAAGCACCAACCGAGCCCGCGCGCTTCCCGGCTACCTCCGCTGGTACAACCGACGCAGACCGCACAGCGCGCTCGGCGCCCGACCACCGATCAGCCGCGTCTCACACCTCTGTGGTCACGACAACTAGCTAACCGGCGAGCCCGCCGAAGAAGGCGAACGGGTTGTTCCCGTACACGTCCCAGACGGGGCCGCTGCCGGGCTCGACCTCGATCTGCGCGCCGGAGGGCGCCTCCTGCCGGATCCGCTCTGCGAGCTCGCGCGCGGCGTCCTCGTCGTCGGCGCCGATGAGCAGGAACGTCCAGCGACGCACGACCTCATAGCCCTCCTGCTCGAGCCGATCGGCGAACGCCGTGGCGTCGTCATGCTCGACGAATTCGATGCGCACCTCCCAGGGCGCTTCGCCGCTCGCGCGGGCCTCGGCGTCCTCGTCCGCCTCGAGCCGTTCGTGCTCGGCCAGGCGCTCGGCGTCGGTCGACGGGAGGGCGACGCCAGGGTCCTCCCAGCGCTCCTCGATCGGATGCCAGTGTGCGACTGCAATCGCATCCTCGAGGGCCAGGCCATGCTCGGCCAGCAGCGTCGAGACGAGGCCGGCCGCCTCCCGTGCCGCGGCCTCGGTGTCGGCGTAGAGGAAGATCCGGTCGTCCTCGCGGCTGACGGCGACGCGGCCGCCGAGGCGTTTGCGGGCCTCGTGCTCGACGTCGTGCTCGCGGACTGCTTCAAGCGCCCGCGAGACGAGCCCCTCGTCGCCCGGATCCATCGCGATCGTCACGCGCCAGTCCTCGGCCATCACGGCACCGTACCCTTGCGCGTAGGGGCACGCGCAGGCGAGACTCTCCATTCCGTGAATCGCCTGCAGCTGACCGGTTTCTCTCGTAGCATCATGCGACCATGAAGGTGCTCTTTGTCGCTCTCGGCGCGCTGCTCGCGGTCGGTGCCGCGGCACCGAGCTCCGCGCGGTTGGCCGCGGTCGCGCCGGGCGTCACGGTGAACGGGGTCAAGGTGGGCGGTCTGGGCTCGGAGTCCGCCCGTGCGGTCGTCCGCGCGAAGTTCGAGCAGCCCTTGACCATCCTCCACGGGTCGGAGAAGTCGACGGTGCGGCCGCAGGGTCTGGGCGTCCGCGCGAGCGTCGACCGGGCGGTGCGGCAGGCGCTCGACGCGCGGCCGCGCTCGGCGGTGACGCTCCCGGTCGCCGTCTCGACCCAGAACATCCACACGTATGTCGAGTACCTGAGCCACAAGTACTCGCGTGCGCCCGTGGACGCCCGGCTCGTCGGCACGAAGCGCCTGTTGCCGGTGATCGCGGACGGGGTCCCGGGCCGGCGTGTCGCGGTGCGCCTGATGGAGCAGCGGGTCGAGAAGGCGCTGCGCTCGCCGGTCTACCGCACGATCGCGCTGGCGACGAAGCCGGTCAGCCCGAAGCTGACGAAGCAGAACTTCGGCCCCGTGATCGTCATCGGCCGCAGCTCGCACCGGCTGCGCCTGTTCAACGGGCGCCGCTTCGTGCACGAGTTCGGGGTCGCGACCGGCCAGTCGGCCTATCCGACGCCGCTCGGGACGTTCGCGATCGTCACGATGCAGCGCGACCCGTGGTGGATCCCGCCGCCGAACTCGCCGTGGGCGCAGGGCGCGAAGCCGATCCCGCCCGGCCCGGGCAACCCGCTCGGCACGCGCTGGATGGGCCTGAGCGCGGCGGCCGTCGGGATCCACGGCACGCCGGACGCCGCGTCGATCGGCTACTCAGCCTCTCACGGGTGCATCCGCATGCGCGTCCCCGACGCCGAGTGGCTGTTCAACCACGTGCGCGTCGGCACGCCCGTCGCCATCGTCGACGCATGAATCGCCCTCACAGCAGCCGAGCTTCCAGCGGCACCGCGGGCACTGCCAGCTCTGGTGGAGCCACAACATCTCGGCGCCGCAGCGCCAGCACGACTCTCGCACGCCCCTGACCGTACGCGGAGCACCGGCTACCATTTCCCGGCCACGGCGGCGTAGCTCAGCGGTTAGAGCGGCGGACTCATAACCCGCAGGTCGGTGGTTCGAATCCACCCGCCGCTACCTCGCGCGGGGGAACCCCTGGTTCCCCCACGGGCCCCTCCTTGCGGGGCGGCGGTGTGGTTCGGTGGTTTCAGGAGCCGCCGCTTGGTTGCTGGGGTCCCATGGTTGCCTCTCGTGGGTGTGCCTCTC
Organism: uncultured Thermoleophilia bacterium; assembly: GCA_963710465.1. Classification (GTDB taxonomy): domain Bacteria; phylum Actinomycetota; class Thermoleophilia; order Gaiellales; family Gaiellaceae; genus JACVRM01. The sequence continues at coordinate 76,558 of CAVQAQ010000010.1, read as the reverse complement.
GCCGGAGCAAGTCCGGCTTCGGCGGCGAATGGTTGTGGTCTGCCGCGGGCGTTTCATCTGGGAACCTCCGGTTCCCTCGCCCCTCCGCGGAGGGTATGACGCGCGCGTGAAGGTCCCGTTCGTCGTCCTCGCAGCGCTTGCGCTCGCGCCGGTCGCGGCAGGCCGCACGCCGCTCGTCGTCGGCGTGACCGATGACCGCCTGAAGTCGGATCCGGTCACCATCAGCCGCGACGCCGCGGCGCTCGGCATCGACGCCGTCCGTATGACGCTGACCTGGCACCCCGGCCTCACCGCGCCCGACGCGTCGCAGCGCGCGCAGCTCGACGCCGCCACGAGCAGCCCGCTCCGTATCGTGCTCTCCGTCTTCGGCGACCGTGGCCGGGACGCCCCGCAGACGGCGGCAGAGCGCGACCAGTACTGCGGCTTCCTGCGCCGGATCGTCGCGGACTACGCGGCGATCCGGGACGTGGTGATCTGGAACGAGCCGAACAAGGAGCCGTTCTGGAACCCGCAGTACGCACCGGACGGCCGGAGCCTGGCGCCGGCGCGCTACGAGGCGCTCCTCGCCCGCTGCTGGGATGCGCTCCACGGCGAGCGCGGCGACATCGACGTCCTCGGCCCGTCGACCGCGCCGCGGGGCAACGACAACCGGCGCGCGAAGAGCAACGTCTCGCACTCGCCGCAGCGCTTCCTGGAGGGGCTCGCCGCCGCTTACCGCGCGAGCGGGCGCGACAACCCGATCCTCGACACGCTCGCCCACCACGTCTACGGCAGCACGCCCGGCGAGCCGCCCGGGCAGCAGCACGGCGGCGGCACGCTCGGCGAGGGCGACTACGCCAGGCTGGTCGGCACGCTCACGCGCGGGTTCCGCGGAACCGCCCAGCCGATCCCGGACATCTGGTATCTCGAGGCGGGGTTCGAGACGACCGTCGACCCGGCGACGCGCGCCGCCTACACCGGGCGCGAGCTGGTGCAGACGATCTCTCCGGCCGAGCAAGCGAGCCAGCTGCGGGCAGCGCTGCGCCTGGCTGGAGCCCAGCCTCGCGTCACCGCGTGGTTCAACTTCCTGCTCTGGGACGAGCCGCGGCTCGAGGGCTGGCAGTCCGGCCTGTACTGGGCCGACGGCAGCGCCAAGCCCTCCGCGGCCGCCTTCCGTGCCGCGGTCGACGATGTCCACCCGGAGGGCGGCGGTGGGAGCAAATTCGTCATTCTGGTGGCGGTCGCACTTGCAGCACTCGCGGCGATCGCTATCCTGCTGGCCGGCCGCCGGCCTGGCCGGCGCCGCCGAATCTCCCGCTAGAATCAGACGGAGGGACGGCAGTCGCTGCCGTTTTTCGCGTCGATCACCCAAGTAAGGATCCTCTAGATGGCCACCGGAGTAAGAGTTGCAATCACGCTCGCCTGCACTGACTGCAAGCGGCGGAACTACCAGTCGAACAAGTCGAAGCGGAACACGCCCGACCGCGTGGAGTTCGAGAAGTACTGCCGCTGGTGCGGCAAGCACACGCCGCACCGGGAGACCCGCTAGTGGCACGTCCGACCCGTCAGGCCCGCCGTGAGCGCCGTGAGCAGCAGCGAGCCGACCGTGCCGACGGCGCGGGCGATCGCGCGCGCCGGGCGCAGCCCGTCGCTGCGCCCGCCGAGGCCGAGGCACAGCCCGGCGTCCACCACCGTGGTGGCGTCATCGGCTTCATCGGCGAGTCGCTGGGCCGAGCTCAAGAAGGTCGAGTGGCCGAACCAGAACCAGGTGATCCAGGGCACCGTCGTCGTGCTCGTCGCCTGCACGATCGTCGGCACCTACCTCTGGATCATCGACCTGATCATGCAAGCAGCTCGTCAACAACGTTCTCATCGGCAGTAGGACGCGCATGTTCCGCTGGTACGTCGTCAACACCTACTCGGGCCACGAGAACAAGGTCAAGGCCAATCTCGAGCACCGCATCGAGTCGATGGGGCAGCGCCCGCGCTTCCGCCGCGTCGTCGTCCCGACCGAGCAGGTGATCGAGACGAAGGACGGGCAGAAGGTGCAGACCGAGAAGCGCGTCCTGCCCGGCTACGTGCTCGTGAACATGGACCTGAACGACGACGCCTGGACGGTCGTGAAGAACACGCCGGGCGTCACCGGGTTCGTCGGCGCCGGCTACAAGCCGATCGCCGCTCTCGCAGGGCGAGGTCGACCGCATCCTCAAGCACGGGCGCCTCGGCGGCCGAGCGGCCGCGCGCGCAGGTCGAGTTCTGCTCGGCGAGTCGGTCAAGGTGACGAGCCGGCCCGCTGTCCGACTTCGACGGCGAGATCGTCGACGTCAACCCCGACCAGCAGAAGCTCAAGGTGCTGGTCGACATCTTCGAGCGCCAGGTACCGGTCGAGCTCGGGTTCGACCAGGTCAAGAAGCTCGACTGACAGCTACGCTGTCGCGCCCCTAAATGGCCAAGAAAGTCCTTACGCTGATCAAGCTGCAGATCCCGGGCGGGCAGGCGAACCCTGCGCCGCCGGTCGGCCCTGCGCTCGGCCAGCACGGCGTCAACATCATGGAGTTCTGCAAGGCGTTCAACGCGCAGACCGCGCAGGAGAACGGCCGCATCACGCCGGTCGAGATCACGGTCTACGAGGACCGCAGCTTCACGTTCATCACGAAGACGCCGCCGGCGGCCGTCCTGATCAAGGAGGCGCTGCGGCTCGAAAAGGGCTCGGCGGAGCCGAACCGCATCAAGGTCGGCCGGCTGACGCAGGCGCAGGTGCGCCAGATCGCCGAGACGAAGCTCGACGACCTGAACGCGCGCGACGTGGAGCAGGCGATGAAGGTCATCGCAGGAACCGCTCGCTCGATGGGTGTGGAGGTGGAGTAATGGCACAGCACGGCAAGCGCTACAACACGCTCGCGCGACGTCGATCGACCGCGAGAAGCTCTACTCGCCGCTCGAGGCGATCCGGACGCTCAAGGACGGGCCGGACGGCGAAGTTCGACGAGACGGTCGAGGTGCACTTCAACCTCGGGCCTCAACGTGCGCCACGCCGACCAGCAGCTGCGCGGCACGCTGATGCTCCCGCACGGCACCGGCCGCGAGGAGCGCGTCGCCGTCTTCGCCGAGGGCGAGAAGGCGCGCGAGGCCGAGGAGGCCGGCGCGGACGTCGTCGGCTCCGCCGATCTCGCCACGCGCATCGAGGAAGGCTTCGACCGACTTCGACGTCGCGATCGCGACGCCGGATCAGATGGGCATCGTCGGCCGCCTCGGCCGCATCCTCGGCCCGCGCGGGCAGATGCCGAACCCGAAGACCGGCACCGTGACGATGGACGTCGCCAAAGCGGTCGCAGGACTCGAAGGGCGGCAAGCTCGAGTACCGCACCGACCGCGGCGCCAACGTGCACATGCCGATCGGGAAGCGCAGCTTCGACGAGAAGGCGCTGCTCGAGAACTACGCGACGCTCCTCGACGAGATCGTGCGCGCGAAGCCGGCCGCATCCAAGGGCCGCTACATCCGCGGCGTCACGCTCACGAGCACGATGGGCCCCGGCATCCACATCGACCCGGCGCGCACCCGCGGGATCGTCGAGGAGCTGGAGGATTCGGCTGATGCCGAATCCTCTAGGGAGACAGCCGCTGTAGGCTCTTAACAGACTAGGCCGCCAAAGACAGCTGGCAGCTCGAGAGAGCAGAAGTCCAGCCGAGGTGGAGCCGCAGCCGGGGGATCTCCCCCCGCCCGTTGGCCCGCCTCTGTGCGGGCCTAGTCATTTCCGGAGGAAGTGAGCATGGAGAAAGCCGAGAAGGAACGTGTCGTCGAGGAGCTGACGGAGCAGCTGCAGCAGGCATCGACGCTGCTCGTCGCGGACTACCGCGGTCTCACGATGCAGCGAGATCGACGCGCTGCGTACCGAGGTGCTGAAGCACGGCGCGACGTTCCGCGTCGTCAAGAACACCCTGACGCGGCGCGCCGCCGAGGCGGCGGGCCAGGATGCGCTGCTCGCGCTGCTCGAGGGCCCGACCGGGATCGCGTTTCTCGAGTCCGACGGCGACGCGGTCGCGGTCGCCAAGGCACTTTCCGAGGCCGCGCGGACGACGAAGATCCTCGCCATCCGCGGCGGGCTGCTGGAGGGCCGGCCGATGAGCGAGCAGGAGGTCGAGGACCTCGCCAAGCTGCCGCCCGCCGACGTGCTGCGCGGACAGGTGCTCGGCGCAATCCTGGGGCCGCTGAACGCGATCGCCGGGCTGATCAACGCACCGCTGCAGAACCTGTACGGCCTCATCGAGGCCCGCATCGAGCAGCTGGAGCAGCAGGGCGACACCTCCGCCGCGGCGCGCCGCCGCCGTGCCGCAAGAAGCGCCGGCCGAGGAGGCTCCGGCGGCCGCGGAGGACGATGCTCCTGCCGCCGAGCAAGAGGAGCCGCAGGCGTCGGCGGACGCCGAGACCGGTGAGAGCGCCGCCGCCGAGCAAGACGCGGCGGTCGCGTCCGCCGAGGCACCAACGGAGGAGCCCGCAGAGGGCGCACCCGACAACCCCGAAGAGACACAGCAGGAAGAGGAGGAGTAGCGATGGCAGCTGATCCGGTAGACACGATCTTCGAGGAGCTCGGGAAGATGAGCGTCCTCGACCTCGTGCAGCTGAAGAACAAGATCGAGGAAGAGTGGGGCATCACCGCCGCTGCTCCGGTCGCGGTCGCCGGCGTAGCCGCGCCGGCGGGCGGCGGCGACGGCGCCGGCGCGGCCGAGGAGCAGACGGAGTTCGACGTCGTCCTCAAAGCCGCAGGCGGTCAGAAGATCCAGGTGATCAAGGTCGTCCGCGCGGTCACCGGCCTCGGCCTGAAGGAGGCCAAGGACCTGGTCGACAACGCCCCCAACGCGGTCAAGGAGGGCGTGCCCCGCGAGGAGGCCGACTCGGTCAAGGCACAGCTCGAAGAGGCCGGCGCCGAGGTCGAGGTCAAGTAGCGCGCCACGCCGCTGTTGCGGCGTGGCTACGTGGGTAGAGGCGCGTTCGCGCCTCTACCTGCACACTCCGGCGTCCGCTGCACACCGATTGCTACACTCCTGTTCCTACCCCACGGCGGGCCTCAAAGCCTTGCGCGAGGGTGGGTACAGCCGCTACGCTGTATGGTTCGCCACGTCTCGCTTCGGCTTCGCCTGTCCGCACCCAGCTTTCACAACCAGTTCTGAGGGAGGTCTCTCCTTTTGGCCACTAAGGTCGCCGCGCCGCGCGCGCGCAAGAGTTTCTCGCGCCTCAAGCACGTCCTCGAGCTCCCGAACCTGATCGACATCCAGAAGGCGTCGTTCGATTGGTTCCTCAACGAGGGTCTGCGCGAGACCATCGACGACATCTCGCCGATCGAGGATTACACCGGGACCCTCGCGGTCGAGTTCGCCGAGTACCGCTTCGGAGACCCGCCGGTCTCCATCCAGGAATGCCGTGAGAAGGACCTGACCTACCAGGCCCCGCTCTCGATGACCGTCCGCTTCGTCAACAAGGAGACGGGCGAGATTCGCGAGCAGAACGTCTTCATGGGTGACTTCCCCATGATGACCGAGCATGGCACGTTCATCATCAACGGCACCGAGCGCGTCATCGTCACGCAGCTCGTGCGCTCGCCGGGCGCCTACCTCATGGAGGCGAAGGACCCGACGAAGCAGGTCTTCACGGCCAACCTGATGCCGTCCCGTGGCTCGTGGCTCGAGCTCGAGATCGACAAGAAGGGCGTCGTCTACGCCCGCATCGACCGCAAGCGCAAGCTGCCCATCACCACGCTGCTGCGCGCGCTGCCTGCCGAGGACCCGTCCACCGGGTTCAAGCTCGACACGTCCTCGAACGAGGCGATCCTCGCCCTCTTCGACAACTCGCCGTTCATCCAGCTGACGCTCGACAAGGACACGACGACGCGCGAGGAAGAGGCGCTCGTCGAGGTCTTCAAGAAGCAGCGCCCGGGCGAGCCGCCGACGATCGACAACGCCCGCAACCTGCTGAACGCGCTGTTCTTCGACCCGAAGCGCTACGACCTTACGAAGGTCGGCCGCTACAAGCTGAACCAGCGCCTCGGCGTCGACGTGCCCGAGGGCACCCGCGTCCTGACGACCGCCGACATCCTGGCGCTCGTCCGCAAGCTCGTCGACCTGCCGCGCAAGCTCGGCCTGCCGGATGAGTCCAAGGACTTCGCCGCGGATGCACTCATCTACCCGCGCGAGCCGATCCGCAACGAGCTGGACGAGTACGAGCACTTCGGCAACCGCCGCCTGCGGACGGTCGGCGAGCTGATCCAGGAGGCGTTCCGCGTGGGCCTCTACCGCATGGAGCGCGTCGTGCGCGAGCGCATGACGACGGAGGACGTCGACACGATCACGCCGCAGACGATCATCAACATCCGGCCGGTGGTGGCGGCGCTGAAGGAGTTCTTCGGTTCGTCGCAGCTGTCCCAGTTCATGGATCAGACCAACTCGCTGGCCGGGCTGACGCACCGGCGCCGCCTGTCGGCGCTCGGCGCCGGCGGCCTGACCCGCGAGCGCGCGCCGATCGAGGTGCGCGACGTCCACCCGACCCACTACGGGCGCATGTGCCCGATCGAGACGCCGGAAGGCCCGAACATCGGCCTGATCGGCTCGCTCGCCTCGATGGCGACGGTGTCCGAGTTCGGCTTCATCCAGACGCCGTACCGCGTCGTCAGGAACGGCAAGGTGTCGGACGACATCATCTATCTCGATGCCGCCGAGGAGGCGCAGTACACGATCGCGCAGGCCTCGGAGCCGGTCGACGAGAAGACGGGCAAGTTCGCCAACGACCTGGTGCTGTGCCGGTCCGCCGCCAACGAGGCGGTCATGGCGCTGCCGAAGGACATCGACTACATGGACGTCGCGCCGGCGCAGATCGTGTCGGTCGCGACCGCGCTGATCCCGTTCCTCGAGCACAACGACGCGAACCGCGCGCTCATGGGCGCGAACATGCAGCGGCAGGCAGTGCCGCTGATGATCACGCAGGCGCCGCTCGTCGGAACCGGCGTCGAGTACCGCGCCGCCATCGACACGGGCGACGTCGTCCTGGCCGGGAACACCGGCACGGTCTCGCACGTCGACGCCGAGAAGATCGTCGTCGAGACGCGCGGTGCGAACGCGGGCCGCGACGAGTACGACCTGACGAAGTTCATGCGGTCGAACCAGGGCACGCTCATCCACCAGAAGCCGATCGTGACGCTCGGCCAGAAGGTGTCCGCGGGCGACGTCCTGGCCGACGGCTCCTCGACGCGTGACGGCGAGCTCGCGCTCGGCGCGAACCTGCTCGTCGCGTTCATGCCGTTCGAGGGCTACAACTTCGAGGACGCGATCGTCCTCTCGGAGCGCCTGGTCAAGGAGGACGTCCTCTCGTCCATCCACATCCACGAGTACGAGATCGACGCGCGCGCGACGAAGCTCGGCGACGAGGAGATCACGCGCGACATCCCGAACCGCTCCGAGGAGTCGCTGAAGGACCTCGACGAGCGCGGCATCGTGCGCATCGGCGCCGAGGTCGGCTCGGGCGACCTGCTGGTCGGCAAGGTCACGCCGAAGGGCGAGACCGAGCTGACGGCAGAGGAGAAGCTGATCCGCGCGATCTTCAAGGAGAAGGCGCGCGAGGTCCGCGACACCTCGCTCAAGGTCCCGCACGGCGAGGGCGGCAAGGTCATCGACGTCAAGACGTTCTCGCGCGACGCGGGCGACGACCTGTCCCCGGGCGTCAACGAGCTCGTGCGTGTGTACGTCGCGAAGAAGCGCAAGATCGCGGAGGGCGACAAGCTCGCCGGCCGCCACGGCAACAAGGGCGTCATCTCGAAGATCGTCCCCGAGGAGGACATGCCGTGCCTCGAGGACGGCCGCCCGGTGGACGTCGTGCTCAACCCGCTCGGCGTGCCGAGCCGGATGAACATCGGCCAGATCCTCGAGACGCACCTGGGCTGGGCCGCGGCGCACGGCGTCTTCGTCGCGGACGGCGAGTCGCCGAACGGCCCCACGCCGGTCGCGACGCCCGTCTTCGACGGCGCGACCGTCGCGGACGTCGACAGGGCCCTCGTCGAGTGGACGAAGCAGAACCCCGACTCGCCGATCAACTTCATGGTCGACGAGTCCAGGCCCGAGGGCCGCTTCTGCTCCGGCAAGGTGCGGCTCTTCAACGGGCGCACCGGCGAGCCCTTCGAGCAGAAGGTCACGGTCGGCTACATGTACATCCTGAAGCTGCTCCACCTGGTCGACGACAAGATCCACGCGCGCTCGACCGGCCCGTACTCGCTCGTCACGCAGCAGCCGCTGGGCGGCAAGGCCCAGTTCGGCGGCCAGCGCTTCGGCGAGATGGAGGTCTGGGCGCTCGAGGCCTACGGCGCGGCCTACACGCTGCAGGAGATGCTCACCATCAAGTCCGACGACACGGTCGGGCGCGTGAAGGCCTACGAGGCGATCGTCAAGGGCGAGAACATCGCCGAGCCGTCGATCCCCGAGTCCTTCAAGGTGCTGCTGAAGGAGATGCAGTCCCTCGCGCTCGACGTCGACGTCCTCTCCGAGGAGGGGTCGGAGGTCGAGGTCCGCGAGGAGGAGGACGAGCTGCTGCGCGCCGCGGAGGAGCTCGGCATCGACCTCTCGCCCGGCTCGCTCCGCGCGCAGGCCCGCCAGCCCGACGCTCAGGAGGTCGAGGCGGGCCAGGACCGCGTCGACGAGACGGGCGAGCTGAGCCTGCCGGCCGACGAGTCGCTCGACGACGTCACCGAGGTCGAGCTGTCGCCACAGGCCGCCGCCGTGGAGGAGGTCGAGGAAGAGCTCGGCCCTGTAGCGACCGGCGAGGTCGCCGACCTGGACCTGGACGAGTAGTCACCCACCGACGGAGAAGGAAAGGAACAACTTGATCGACAGACGACATTCCGTCGACATCAACGACTTCGACGCGATCCGCATCGGCCTCGCGTCGAGCAAGCAGATCCGTGACTGGTCGTCCGGTGAGGTGACGAAGCCTGAGACGATCAACTACCGCACGCTCAAGCCCGAGCGCGACGGCCTCTTCTGCGAGCGCATCTTCGGTCCGACCAAGGACTGGGAGTGCTACTGCGGGAAGTACAAGCGCGTCCGCTACAAGGGCATCATCTGCGAGCGCTGCGGCGTGGAGGTCACGCGCCAGAAGGTGCGCCGCGAGCGCATGGGTCACATCGACCTGGCCGCGCCCGTCTCGCACATCTGGTTCTTCAAGGGCGTGCCGAGCCGCATCGGCTACCTGCTCGACATCGCTCCCCGCGAGCTGGAGAAGGTCCTCTACTTCGCGGCCTCGATCGTCACGCACGTGGACGACGAGGCCCGGGCGAAGGACCTGAACGAGCTCGAGGACAAGGTCAAGGCGGAGTATGAGCGGATCTACGTCGACCGCGACGAGGCGCTCGCCGCGCTCGAGGGTCGGCTCAAGCGCCGCCGCGATTACTTCGGGAAGGGCAAGGAGAAGGACTTCGACGAGGACGACGAGTTCTGGGGCCGCGGGCTGTCCAACTGGGCCGAGGAGCAGGCGCTCCCGACCCTGGACGAGGTCCGCCAGCTCATGGCCGGGCTCTTCGTCGACGTCTCCGGCACGATCACGACCGAGGACTCGAAGAAGATCCGCGAGCTCGTCCGCAACTCGGCGATCCGCGACGACCGCCGGCTCTCGACGCGCGAGCTCGAGCAGGTCGCGACCTCGGCCACCCAGATCCGCGAGGCGCTCGCCCCCCTCCATGCGGAGGTCGAGGGCATGAGCGGCTCGAAGAAGGGCGCGCTCACCAAGCGGATCAACAAGGTGCAGGAGGCCCTGCTCGGCGGCGACGAGCTGACGGGCGACGACGCCGAGCTGGTCTCGGGCGTCGACCAGAAGACGCTCGAGAAGGCGCGCGAGCTCGGCAACGGGCTCCTGCGCGAGGTGCTCGAGCAGGCCGAGCCGGATGCGGACGCCGCGGCCCTCCGCGACGTCGCCAACGACCTCTGCCTGCGCACCGACGGGCGGATGAGCCGCGAGGACCTCGACGCCGTGATCCAGTGGGCGCTGAAGGTGCGCGAGATGTACCTCGACATCGAGTCGAGGCGCGCGGACGCACGCGAGGCGGCCGAGGACTCGCAGAAGCGGCTCGAGACGACGTGGGAGAAGTTCCGCGAGCTCGACGTCAAGCACATCGAGCCGGACGAGCAGATCTTCCGCGAGATGAAGGACCGGTTCGGCTCGCCGTACGGGTTCGGCGTCTACTTCCGCGGCGGCATGGGCGCGGAGGCGATCCGCGACCTGCTCAAGGACCTCGACCTCACGGCCGAGGCCGAGTCGCTGCGGGACGTGATCGCCACGTCCAAGGGCCAGCGCCAGCAGCGCGCGATCAAGCGCCTGAAGGTCGTGAACGCCTTCATCAAGTCGGAGAACCGCCCCGAGTGGATGGTCCTCGAGGCCGTTCCGGTGATCCCGCCGGAGCTGCGCCCGATGGTCCAGCTCGACGGCGGCCGCTTCGCCACCTCCGACCTGAACGACCTCTACCGCCGCGTCATCAACCGGAACAACCGCCTCAAGCGGCTCCTGGACCTCGGCGCGCCGGAGATCATCGTCAACAACGAGAAGCGCATGCTCCAGGAGGCCGTCGACGCGCTGTTCGACAACGGCCGCCGCGGCCGTGCGGTGACGGGGCCGGGCAACCGCCCGCTCAAGTCGCTGTCCGACATGCTCAAGGGCAAGCAGGGCCGGTTCCGCCAGAACCTGCTCGGCAAGCGCGTCGACTACTCGGGCCGCTCGGTCATCGTGTCAGGCCCGAACCTGAAGCTGCACCAGTGCGGGCTGCCGAAGCTGATGGCGCTGGAGCTCTTCAAGCCGTTCATCATGAGCCGGCTCGTCGAGCGCAAGGCCGCGCAGAACATCAAGGCGGCGAAGAAGTACGTGGACTCGATGGTCCCGGAGGTCTGGGACGTGCTCGAGGAGGTCATCGCGGAGCATCCGGTTCTCCTGAACCGCGCGCCGACGCTGCATCGCCTCGGCATCCAGGCGTTCGAGCCGGTGCTCGTCGAGGGCAAGGCCATCCAGGTCCACCCGCTCGTCTGCCACGCGTTCAACGCGGACTTCGACGGCGACCAGATGGCCGTCCACCTGCCCTTGTCCGCAGAGGCCCAGGCCGAGGCCCGGATCCTGATGCTCTCGGCGAACAACATCCTCTCGCCGGCCTCGGGCCGCCCGCTCGCGACGCCGACGCAGGACATGGTGCTCGGCGGCTACTTCCTCACCTACTCCGACAAGTCTCCGGAGACGAAGACCTCGCAGGAGCTCGCGAAGGAGCTCGGCCTCAAGGGGATCCCACGTTTCCAGAACGAGGAGGAGATCGAGTTCGCCGTCGAGGCGAAGCAGATCTCGGTCCAGACGCCGATCGAGTACCGCCGGAACGGCGAGGTCATGCTGACCACGGCCGGCCGCGTCATCTTCAACGCCGAGATCGAGGCGGCGCTGGAGGAGACGGGCGAGATGGACGGCGATCAGCAGGCAACGCACCCGTTTGTGAACCGGACGCTCGCCAAGCGCGACATGGACGAGGTCATCTCCGGCCTCGCCCGCCGCTTCGGCGCACCGGTGATCGCGGCGGTCCTCGACCGGATCAAGGCGATCGGCTTCCGCTACGCCACCCAGGCGGGCATCACGGTGTCGAAGAACGACATCGTGGTTCCACCCGCGAAGGCGGCGATCCTCGCCGAGCACGAGGAGCGGGTCCAGCGCGTCGAGCAGCAGTACGACACCGGCCTCATCACCGACGAGGAGCGGCACGAGCTGATCACGACGATCTGGACGGAGGCCACCGACGCCGTCGCCCGTGCGATGGAGGAGAACCTCCGCGAGCTGAACCCGATCTTCATGATGGCCAACTCGGGCGCCCGCGGCTCGTTCACGCAGATCCGCCAGCTGGCGGCGATGCGCGGCCTGGTCGCCAACCCGAAGGGCGAGATCATCGAGCGCCCGATCAAGGCCAACTTCATGGAGGGCCTCCCGGTGCTCGAGTACTTCATCTCGACGCACGGCGCGCGTAAGGGCCTCGCCGACACGGCGCTGCGCACGGCCGACTCCGGGTACCTGACCCGGCGTCTCGTCGACGTCGCGCAGGACGTGATCATCCGCGAGGAGGACTGCGGGACCGAGGATCACATCGACCTGCCCCTCAGGTCCACCGACGGAATCAATAAGAGCCTCCTCGGGAGGCTCCTCGCGACCGACGTGTTCAAGCCGCTCAAGACGGGCGAGCCGGGCAAGACGCAGCTGGCCGAGAAGGGCACGATGCTGACCACCGACATCGTCCTCGCCCTGATCGAGGGCGTGGGCGAGGAGCACGTGGAGACGTTCCGCGCGCCGGTGCGCTCGGTGCTGAAGTGCCGGGCCGAGGTCGGGCTGTGCCGCGCCTGCTACGGGATCTTCCTGGCGACCGGCGACCTCTCGACGATCGGCGACGCGGTCGGCATCATCGCGGCCCAGTCGATCGGCGAGCCGGGCACGCAGCTGACGATGCGGACGTTCCACACGGGCGGCGTGGCCGGCGCGGACATCACGCACGGTCTCCCGCGCGTCGTCGAGATCTTCGAGGCCCGCAACCCGAAGGGCGCGGCCAAGCTGACCGAGGTCGCCGGGCGGATCGAGATCGAGCCGGACGATCGCGGCCCGAAGGTCACCGTCCACCAGGACGGTCTCGACGAGAACGGCGAGCCGCTCGAGCCGGTCACGTACCAGGTTCCGCGGCGCACCCGGCTGCTCGTCGAGAACGGCCAGATCGTCGAGCTGGGCGATGCGCTGCACGAGGGCTCGCAGACCCCGGCCGACCTCCTGCGCCTGAAGGGCTCGACGGCGACCGAGCTGTACCTCGTCGGCGAGGTGCAGAAGGTCTACAAGTCGCAGGGCGTCGAGATCCACGACAAGCACATCGAGGTGATCGTCCGGCAGATGCTCAAGAAGGTCCGCGTCGAGGACGCTGGCACCACGGAGCTCCTGCCCGGCCAGCTGGTCGATCGTGTCGTCCTCGAGCGCGAGAACGTTCGCGTGAAGAAGGCGAAGGGCCAGCAGGCGACGCACGAGCCGCTGATCCTCGGGATCACGAAGGCATCGCTCGCGACCGAGTCGTTCCTGTCGGCCGCCTCCTTCCAGGAGACGACGAAGGTGCTGACCGACGCGGCGATCGAGGGCAAGGTCGACAACCTGCTCGGGCTGAAGGAGAACGTGATCATCGGCAAGCTGATCCCGGCTGCGACGGGCCTCAAGCGGTACCGGCAGATCGAGATCGAGCCGACGGAGAGCATGATCCGGGAGACCCCGGCCGCCGACCGCGAGGCGCTGCTCGCAGCGCTGCAGGAGATCGGCTCGGACGGCGGGTCGCTGGCTCTGGACGATCTCTCGTTCGGCGGCGAGCCGCAGCACGACGCCAACGGCGACGGCATGCCGACCGAGGGCGGCGAGGCGGCGGAGATCCCCGAGATCAAGTCACCGCTCGACGAGGAGTAACGGCTCGAAGCAACGGCAGACGCGAGGCCCGGCAACGCCGGGCCTCGCGTCAGCGCCTTCACATCGCTCTGCTACAAGAGACCCGCCTTGAAGAAGCTGCTGCTCCTCGGCGTTTTCGTCGCGCTCACGCTGGCCCCGGCGGCCGCCGCGCGGCCATTCGCCGCGCCCGCCACGCCGCCCGGCTGCGACCTGCCCGCGCAGCGCCCGCTCTGGATCGACTTCGGCGACGGCTCCGTCCCGTTCTGGCAGCAGATCTTCGCGAGGCCCGGGGTCATCGCCGCCGCCTCCAACTTCCTCGTCCCGCCCAAGCTCCGCGCCGCGGGCGCGAAGACCATCTACTGGGACATGCACCTGAGCAACCGCGTCGGGACGCCGCAGAAGCCGCTGAGCCCGGCCGGGATCGTCGATCAGGCCGACCGGCTCTACCTGCGCGCGGTCGCCTCGTCGGGCTGCGCGACCCCGGTGATCGCGCTCAACGAGCTCTTCGGCGCCGGCACGGCGACGCCGTGGTCGGACTCCAACACGCAGTACCGCGCGAACGTCCTGACGCTGCTCCGGCGGCTCTCGACGCTCGGCGCCCGCCCCTACCTGCTGGTCTCGAGCCCGCCTTACACGGGCGGCGACGCGGCGCAGTGGTGGCGCGACGCCTCGCAGGTCGCCGACCTCGTGCGCGAGGTCTACTTCTCGGGCCCGCGCATCTCGAAGCAGGGGCCGCTGCTCGGCAGCCGCACGATGCGCGACGCGCTGCGCAACTCGGTCGAAGACTTCACCGAGATCGGCATCCCGCCCTCCGGCCTCGGCGTGATGCTCGGGTTCCACACGACGAAGGGAATCGGCTCAGGGCGCGAGGGGCTCGAGCCGGCGAGCGCCTGGTTCGACATCGTCAAGCTCGAGGCGCTCGCCGCCCGCCAGGTCGCGGGCGAGGAGGCGATCGGGTCCGTCTGGTCGTGGGGCTGGGGCGTATGGAGCAAAGGCGAGACCGACCCGGACAAGGAGGCGGCCGCCTGCGTCTGGCTGTGGACGCGCGACGCCTCCCTCTGCGACGGGCCGAAACTCGCCGGCGACGGTTTCGACGTATCGCGCACCGAAGGGCTCCTTCCGGTGGGCGTGCAGTGCGCGCTCGGCACGAGCGTGGTGACGCGCTCCGCGCTCGCGGCGGTGACGAGGCTGACCGGCGACCCGGACGCCGCGCTGAGCGCGCTGCAGGAACGCCTCGTCCTCGGCCAGGCGACGAACCTGACCAGCTCGGAGCGCGACTCAGCCGAGACGCAGGTTGTCGCCCGGTGGTTCGGCGGCCGCTTCGGCCGCTACCAGGCTGCGCTCGCGCGCGCGGGCATCTCGCGGTCGCTGGCCCGGTCGATCATCGATACGCAGGCGCGCGAGCTCAAGATCCGCCGGTCGCTCCACGTCGCCGCGCCGACGTCCGCCGAGATCCTCGACTGGTACACGAGCTACGCCGGCGAGCCGGCACGCGTCGTCGACGCGACGCCGGCGCCCTGGTGGCTCGGCCGGCGCACGCACGGCGTCGCGCTCTCTGCGACTGCTCCGGCCGCCGTCCTCACCGCGCTGCCCGGCGCGAAGCCGCTGCTCATCCCCACGCCGACAGGCTTCATCCGCGTCACCGCCGGCGAGCCGGCGATGCCGCTCGGTGCCTACCCGCTGTCGCTTGCGACACCGGCGATCCGCGCAGCGCTGGTGGAGTCGAAGCAGTTGACCGCGTTCGAGAACTGGCTCCTCACCCGCCAGACGGCCGCGCTCCGCAGCACCGTCTGCATCCGGGACGAGCTACCGTCGCCCGAACCAGTCGATCTGACTGGGTTCGTGCCGTTCCTCGCGCTCGCCTGAGTCGGTCGCGTGCATCCGGCCGCTGCGCCGGTCGACCTCGCGGACGCTGATCGTCACGGGCATGCGGACCGCGGGCGCGTCGCCGACCGCGGTGAGTGCGGGCTCGAGCCGGCGCGCGACCTCCTCCAGCAGCTCGAGCTGCGGCGCGCCGAGCGCGGCCGCCGGCGCGCGGGTCAGGATCGCGAGCAGAGCGGGCGTGCTGCCGGGCACCGGCACGGCGACGCCGCGCTCGATCCGGCCGCCGGCCAGCTCGGCGTACGGCTCGCGCTCGTACTCATAGGTGATCTCGATCGAGCGCGTCCGCATCTGCGGGGAGGGCAGCGTGCTCGCCAGCCGGTCGGCCTCGTGCCGCGCCAGGCCCAGCGCGCCCACGAACGGCTCGCCGGCGGGCGTCACCGAGAGGAGCGCTGCGTCCGCGCCGGGGATCGCGCGTGCCGTCTCGAGCGCATGCGCGAGCAGTGCCTCCAGCTCCACTGAGCCGGCGGCGGCGTTCGGGGACGGTGACGGCGCGGCGCGTAGCGGACGCTCGGCCGCACGCGGCGACTCCACAGCGCGTGGCGGCGGCCCCGGGGCCGGTGCCCGGGGCGACTCCACTGCGCGCGCGGCCACCTGGTACAGCTCGTGGTCGAGGCGGACGGGCTCGGGCTCGGGCAAGGCGGGCGGCTCCTCGAAGGCGGGCTCGGGCCCCGCGGCCGGGGTCCGCCAGCCGCGCAGGAGCACGACGGACAGCACGACCGCGAGCGTCGCGAGGACCGACGCGGCCGCGACGAGGGCGGTCGTCATTGGCTCACGCCGACTGCAGGGCGAGGATCTTGCTCCATCTCCACCGTCATTCTTGGCTGTTTGCCGTCAAATTTCAGGCGGAAGGGAGTAGTCTGCCGCGCAGCGGCACGGGGGCCGTCCGGCGGCCGGGGCGGTTACGAGCCGGCCGCCTCTCAAGCAGGAGGCAGCATGAACAACAGTGGGGGGAACAGGGCGTCCGCCAGGGCGTCGCTCGGGCGGCTGGTCGTGCTCGGCACGGCCGCGGGCGCGCTCGGATACGTCGTCGTCTATTTCTTCGACCACTCGCTCGGCGAGGGGCGGCGCCGCCGCGTGATCGACGCCGCCCAGGCGGCGGTGCAGGAGGGCGCGCTGCTGTCGCAGCGGCTCGTCGCCGGCCCGGCCGAGCCGGAGCCGGCGCCCGAGCCCGAGCGCGCTCAGGCGGCCGAGCCTGTGGTCGAGCGGTCGCGGGACCGCCGCGAGCCCGCGCGGGCGCCGGCACCGGGCATGGCGGACACGCTGCGCGAGAAGGTCACGTTCTTCCGCCTCGGCGACGAGGAGGCCGAGGAGGCGCCGGTGCTCGCACCGGTCGCCGTGATCACCGAGGAGCTGCCGGCAAAGCCGCCGAGCTACGAGCCGTCATCGCTGGTGCCGACGATCGTCGCGTACGACGCCCAGCCGGCGCCCGAGGTCGCGCTCGAGCCCGTGCCGGAGCTGCCGACCGCCAAGAAGCCCCGCTCGGTCCGGACGCTACTCGCCGCGACCGCCGCCGTCGCCGTGCTCGCGGCCGCCGCGGCGCTCGGTGCCTGGGCGATCTTGAGCGGCGATGACTCGAATCAGGTGGCCCCGCCCGCGCCGTCGGGTGCCGCCCAGCTGGTCAGCCTGATCCGGCAGCCCGGGGCGCACCGGGTGGCCGTGTCGGGCTCGAACGGGACGATGGTGCTTGTGACAACGCCGAGCGGCCGTGCCGTCCTGATCATCTCCGGCCTCAAGCGGACGCCCGCAGGCAAGGTCTACCAGGCGTGGATCGTGAAGGGAAAGACGCCGGCGTCGGCCGGTCTGTTCGAGGGCGGCCAGCCCCAGTACGTCATCCCGCTGTCGCGGCGCGTACCGAAGGGCGCGGTCTTCGCTGTCACGGTCGAGCGGGCGGGAGGGGCGCCAGCGCCGACGCAGGCGCCCGAGTTCACGGCGAAGTTGAGTTAGTACGCGTCAGCGGACCTCGCCCTTGCCGTCGCGCTTCGCGCGGTACAGGGCCTCGTCCGCGCGCCTGAAGAGCGACTCGGCGTCGTCGTCGCGCGTCACCTCGGCGACGCCGCCAGACATGGTTACCGTCTGGCCGCCGGCAAGCGGGCGAGCGTTCACTGCCGCAAGCAGTCGCGCGTACAGCTGCTCGGCGTCCTGGATGGTCGATTCGGGGAGCACCACCGCGAGCTCGTCGCCGCCGATGCGGCAGGCGATGTCGGCCGCGCGCAGGGTCTCGCGCACGCGCTCGCCGAGGTCGGCCAGCACCGCGTCCCCGCCGAGATGCCCCACGCGGTCGTTGATCTGCTTGAAGTCGTCCAGGTCGATCAGCAGCAGCGCCAGGCTGCGCTCGTAGCGCTTGGCGCGTGCGATCTCGCGCTCGAGCGCCTCGTCGAAGTGGCGGCGGTTGTGCAACCCGGTGAGCGCGTCCATCTCGGCGAGCTGGCGCGCCTCGAGGTAGCGCTTCGCGTTCTCGATCGCCGGGCCGGCCGTGGCGGCCAGCTCCTCCAGCAGCAGCATCTCGTCGGTGGCGGCGTCGCGTTCGCGGCCGCGCCAGAAGACTGCGAGCGTGCCGATGAACTGCTCGCGCAGCCCGACGAGCGGCACCATCAGCCCCCCGCGGATGAGGTTGCCGTCGAGGCCGACGTCCGGCTCCGCGTAGCGATAGTTGAGCGATAGAGCGCGCGGCTGGCGGCTCTCGGGCGGCGGCGCGATCGGGCTGGCTGAGCGCCTCCTCGCGGCTCATGCCGTGCGTGGCTACGAGGGGGCCCTCGCCCGCCTGCGGGAGCACGATCATGGCCGAGTCGACGCCGGGGAGCCCGTGCGCGGCCTCGAGGGAGCGCCCGAGCACGTCGTCGAGGTCGAGGGCGCCCGCCAGCTGGGCGAGGAAGCGGCCGCGCCTGTTCTCGTACTCGGACCGCTCGAGCGCCTGCGACAGCTCGCGCACCATCGACTCGAGCCGGGCCTCGCCCTCGTTGAACACTTGCGGGTGCGCCTCTACGACGGCGGCGCACCGATGCCGGCGACGGGTTCGGCCTGGTCGGTCTCAGCGTGCGCGCGGGCGCCTCGCGCGGCCGCCGCATGACGAGCAGACCATCAGCACGACGACGAGCGTCGCCAGGGCCGCGGTTATCGCCGCCAGCGCCGTGGTCACGGCGTACTCCAGTCTTCGCAGGTGTCTTCCTGCGCCCGCATTTCCGGCCCCCCAGGAAAGCTGTGCCCCAAGCCCTGCCCGCCAGGCTCGTGCTCTCACTGTAGTTGGCCCGTCGCCCGCTTTCATCCCTTTCCGTGGGGCTAGGCGGGTGGTGCCCGAATGCTGGGTTGTGCCCCTAACCACCGCGTTTGCGGCTCCCTACGCCGTTCGCTACCATGCCGCAGGTGGTTGGCAGGGCCTGCCCCTGCCGACCTTCTTTGTGTGTAGGAAGACCCTCGACCGTCTGGGAGACCAGGAGACAACAGTGCCGACTGTTAACCAGCTTGTGCGCAAGGGCCGCAAGGCCGCGCAGGAGAAGACGAAGACCCCGGCACCTTCAGGGGTCGCCGCAGCGCCGCGGCGTCTGCACGCGCGTCTTCACGCGCACGCCCAAGAAGCCGAACTCGGCGCTCCGCAAGGCTGCGCGCATCCGGCTCACGAACGGCGTGGAGATCACCGCGTACATCCCGGGCGAGGGCCACAACCTGCAGGAGCACTCGGTCGTGCTCGTGCGCGGCGGGCGCGTCAAGGACCTGCCGGGTATCCGCTACAAGGTCATCCGCGCGGCGCTCGACGCCGCCGGCGTGACCGACCGCCGCCAGGGCCGCTCGAAGTACGGGGCGAAGAGGCCCACCAGCTGATGCCGCGCCGCGCCGACATCGAGCCGCGGACCGTGACGGCGGACCCGGTGCACACCTCCGTCCTGGTCCAGCAGGTGATCAACCGCGTCATGCTCGACGGGAAGAAGAGCGTCGCCGAGACGCTGGTCTACGGCGCGCTCGACCAGATCGGCGAAAAGACCGGCCGGCCGCCGGTCGACGTGCTCGAGCAGGCGATCAAGACGGTCACGCCGGTGCTCGAGGTGCGCTCGCGCCGCGTCGGCGGGGCGAACTACCAGGTTCCCGTGGAGGTGCCGCAGCGCCGCGCCCGCACGCTCGCCGTGCGCTGGATCGTGGAGAACGCGCGGAAACGCCGCGAGAAGGGGATGGACGAGAAGCTCGCAGGCGAGCTCCTCGACGCGCTGAACCAGCAGGGCGGCGCGTTCAAGCAGAAGGACGATCAGTACCGGATGGCACAGGCCAACAAGGCCTTCGCGCACTACCGCTGGTAGGCAGTCCGGAGAGAAAGAGAGAGATGTCGAACGTTGCAACCAAGACGGAGGTCGGGCTCGACCGCGTCCGGAACATCGGGATCATGGCCCACATCGACGCGGGCAAGACCACGACGACCGAGCGGATCCTCTATTACACGGGCCGCACCCACAAGATGGGCGAGGTCCACGAGGGCGCCGCGACGATGGACTGGATGGCGCAGGAGCAGGAGCGCGGCATCACCATCACGTCGGCCGCGACGACGGCGTTCTGGCGCGACCACCGGATCAACATCATCGACACCCCGGGCCACGTCGACTTCACCGTCGAGGTGGAGCGCAGCCTGCGCGTGCTCGACGGCGCCATCGCCGTCTTCGACTCGGTCGCCGGCGTCGAGCCGCAGTCCGAGACCGTCTGGCGCCAGGCCGACCACTACAAGGTGCCGCGGATCGCGTTCATCAACAAGATGGACCGCACCGGCGCGGACTTCTTCGCCGCCGTGCAGTCGATGGTCGACCGCCTCGGCGCCCACCCGGTGCCGGTCCAGCTGCCGCTCGGCCAGGAGGAGCACTTCCGCGGCGTCATCGACCTGATCGAGATGAAGGCGATCGTCTACTCGGACGCGCTCGGCACCGAGTACGCGACCGAGGAGATCCCCGAGGAGCTGCGCGAGCAGGCCGAGGAGTACCACCACCAGCTGATCGACTCGGTCGCCGACCACGACGACGAGCTGACGGAGACGTACCTCGAGGACGAGTCCAAGGTGACGCCGGAGATGCTGCGCCGCGCGCTCCGCGCCGCGACGCTCGACATCACGGTCACGCCGGTGCTCGCCGGGCTCCGCCTTCAAGAACAAGGGCGTGCAGCCGCTGCTCGACGCCGTCGTCGAGTACCTGCCGAGCCCGCTGGACGTGCCGCCCGTCCAGGCGTCGACCCGCGCACGGAGCACGAGCTCTCGCGCCGGGCGGCGATCGACGAGCCGTTCGCCGCGCTCGCGTTCAAGGTCATGACCGACCCGTACGTCGGCAAGCTCACCTACTTCCGCGTCTACTCGGGCCAGGTGAAGGCCGGCGACCGCGTCGTCAACACCACGAACGGCCGCACCGAGCGCATCGGCCGCATCCTCCAGATGCACGCGAACCACCGCGAGGAGCGCGAGTCGATCGGCGCCGGCGAGATCGCCGCGGCCGTCGGGCTGAAGCAGACGACGACGGGCGACACGCTCGCCATCGACACGGCGCCGATCGTGCTCGAGTCGATGACGTTCCCGGAGCCGGTGATCGCCGTCGCCATCGAGCCGAAGACGAAGGGCGACCAGGACAAGCTCGGCGCCGCGCTTCAGCGCCTGTCCGAGGAGGACCCGACCTTCCGCGTCCAGACGGACGAGGAGACGGGGCAGACGCTCATCTCCGGGATGGGCGAGCTGCACCTGGAGATCATCGTCGACCGCCTCATGCGCGAGTTCAAGGTCGACGCGAACGTCGGCCGCCCGCAGGTCGCCTACCGCGAGACCGTCGGCAAGCGGTCGAGAAGATCCGCGGCCGCTTCGTCCGCCAGACCGGCGGCCGCGGCCAGTACGGCGACGCCACGATCAACCTCGAGCCGGCCGGCCCGGGCGAGGGCTACGAGTTCATCGACCGGATCACCGGCGGCACGATCCCGAAGGAGTACATCCCGTCGATCGACCTCGGCATCCAGGAGGCGATGGAGTCGGGCATCCTGGCGGGGTTCCCGGTCGTCGACGTGCGCATCGAGCTCGTCGACGGCTCCTACCACGACGTCGACTCCAGCGAGATGGCGTTCAAGGTCGCGGGCTCCATGGCCTTCAAGGAGGGCATGAAGCGCGCGAATCCCGAAGCTGCTCGAGCCGGTCATGGCCGTCGAGGTGGTCACTCCGGAGGAGTACCTCGGCGACGTCATGGGCGACCTCAACTCGCGGCGTGGCCGCGTCGAGGGCCTCGAGCCGCGCGGCAACGCGCAGGCGATCAAGGCGCGCGTCCCGCTCGCCACCATGTTCGGATATGCGACCGACCTGCGCTCGACGACGCAGGGCCGGGCCACGTTCACCATGCAGTTCGACCGGTACGAGGAAGTGCCGCAGTCGATCGCGGGCGAGATCGTCGCCGCCCAGACCTAGACGGAAGGAATGACGGAGGAGAGATGGCAAGCAGAAGTTCGAGCGCACCAAGCCGCACGTCAACGTCGGCACGATCGGTCACATCGACCATGGCAAGACCACGCTCACCGCGGCGATCACGAAGGTGCTCGCCGAGGCGGCGGCAACACGGACGTCAAGCGCTTCGCGTCGATCGACAACGCTCCCGAGGAGCGCCAGCGCGGCATCACGATCAACACCGCGCACGTCGAGTACGAGACGGAGGCGCGCCACTACGCGCACGTCGACTGCCCGGGTCACGCCGACTACATCAAGAACATGATCACGGGCGCCGCCCAGATGGACGGCGCGATCCTCGTGGTCTCGGCTGCCGACGGCCCGATGCCGCAGACGCGCGAGCACATCCTGCTCGCCCGCCAGGTCGAGGTGCCGGCGATCGTCGTCGCGCTCAACAAGGCCGACATGGTCGACGATCCCGAGCTGCTCGAGCTCGTCGAGCTGGAGGTGCGCGAGCTGCTCTCCAAGTACGAGTTCCCGGGCGATGACATCCCGGTCATCCAGGTGTCGGCGCTGAAGGCGCTCGAGGGCGACGCGGAGTGGACGCCCAAGATCCTCGAGCTGATGCAGGCCGTCGACTCGTACATCCCCGAGCCGACGCGCGACGTCGACAAGCCGTTCCTGATGCCGATCGAGGACGTCTTCACGATCACCGGCCGCGGCACCGTCGTGACCGGCCGCATCGAGCAGGGCAAGTGCGAGGTCGGGAACGAGGTCGAGATCGTCGGGCATCCACCCGGAGGTCGAGAAGACGACCGTCACGGGTCTCGAGATGTTCCAGAAGACGCTCGACTACGCGCAGGCCGGCGACAACGCGGGCGCACTGCTCCGCGGTGTCAAGCGCGAGGACGTCGAGCGCGGCCAGGTGCTCGCGAAGCCGGGCTCGATCACCCCGCACACGCACTTCAACGCCGAGGTCTACGTCCTCTCCAAGGACGAGGGCGGGCGCCACACGCCGTTCTTCAACGGCTACCGGCCGCAGTTCTACTTCCGCACGACGGACGTGACCGGCTCGATCAAGCTCCCGGACGGCCAGGAGATGGTCATGCCGGGCGACAACACGAACATGGAGATCGAGCTCATCCAGCCGATCGCCATGGACGAGGGTCTGCGCTTCGCCGTCCGCGAGGGCGGCCGCACCGTCGGCGCCGGCGTCGTCACCAAGATCATCACTTAGTAGCGAACGCGACTTTCTCGGAGAGGGGCAGACGGCACGTGGCACAGAAGATCCGCATCCGGCTCAAGGGGTACGACCACACCCAGCTGGACCGTTCGGCGACCCAGATCGTCGATACGGCTCAGCGCACCGGTGCGACGATCACCGGCCCCGTGCCGCTGCCCACCGAGAAGAACGTCTACTGCGTGATCCGCAGCCCGTTCAAGGACAAGGACTCGCGCGAGCATTTCGAGGTGCGCACGCACAAGCGCCTCATCGACATCCACAACCCGACGCCGAAGACGGTCGACTCGCTCATGCGCCTCGACCTGCCTGCCGGCGTGGATATCGAAATCAAGCTATAGGCCAATTTGCTCCGCAAATTGGCTAGACCAGATATGACCAGCGCTCACGCCCTAACCAAGCTTTCGCCGCCCCGGAGGGACGCCTGATGAAAGGCATCCTCGGGCGAAAGCTTGGCATGACCCAGATCTTCGACACCGACAGCGGGCAGCTCACGCCCGTGACGGTGATCGAGGCAGGCCCCTGCCCGGTCACGTACGTGCGGACGAACGACGCGGACGGCTACGAGGCCGTCCAGCTGGCCTTCGAGGCGGTCGCAGAGCGCAAGCTGTCGCGGCCGGAGCTCGGTCACCTGAAGAAGGCGGGGGCCGACGCCGCATCGGCACATCGTCGAGTTCCGCGGCGCCTCCGAGCTGACCGTCGGCGAGACCGTGACCGTCGAGGCGTTCGCGCCCGGCGACAAGGTCAAGGTCGCCGGCATCGGCATCGGCAAGGGGTTCGCGGGCACGATCAAGCGGCACAACTTCAGCCGCGGCCCGGTGACCCACGGCTCGCACAACATCCGCAAACCGGGCTCGATCGGTGCCTCCGCGACACCTGCGCGCGTATTCAAGGGCATTCGCATGGCCGGCCGGATGGGCGGCAAGCGCGTCACCCAGGTCGGGCTCACCGTGCACGCCGTCGAGCCGGAGCAGAACCTTCTGCTCGTCAAGGGCGCCGTCCCGGGCCCGAAGAACGGCATCGTCGAGATCCGCGAGGAGCAGCGGTAGTGGCCGCGCCGAAAGCACCCACGCTGGGCGCCAACAAGGACGTGACGCTCTCCGAGGCGGTCTTCGCCGCCGAGGTGAAGCCGCACCTCGTTCACGAGGCCGTGCGCGCCGAGCTCAACGCGCAGCGCGCCGGCACGCGCGCGGCCAAGAGCCGCGGCATGGTGTCGGGCGGCCGCGGCAAGCCGTGGCGCCAGAAGGGCACCGGCCGCGCCCGCGCGGGCACCATCCGCGCCGCACAGTTCACCGGCGGCGGAGTCGTGTTCCCGCCCTCGCCGCGCAGCTTCGACGTCAAGGTCAACAAGAAGGCCTATCGCTCCGCGCTCCGCAGCGCGCTCTCCGCACACGTCGAGGAGGGGACGCTCGCCATCGTCGATCCGTCCTCGTTCGACGAGCCGTCGACGCGCACCGCGCTCGGGCTGCTGCAGGAGTGGGGCAAGGAGCGTCCGGTCGTCGTCGTGGCGCTGTCCGACCAGGAGACGGTCGTCAAGTCGTTCCGCAATCTCGCCCGTGTGCTCGTGGTCGAGCCCGCCGAGGTCGAGGTCGCCAGCATCGTCTGGGCCCGCGCGCTCGCTCGTCACCGAGGCCGCGCTCGAGCTGCTGCAGAAGAGGGCGGCATGAGCATCAACCTCAACCAGGTGCTGATCGCCCCGGTGGTCTCCGAGAAGAGCTACGCCGAGATCGAGAACGGCAAGTACTCGTTCCGCGTCCATCAGGACGCGCACAAGACCCAGGTCCGCCAGGCCGTCGAGCAGGCGTTCAACGTGAAGGTCGCGGCCGTCAACATTCTCCAGGTCCGCGCGAAGCCGAAGCGGCGCGGCCTCATCAAGGGCACGCGCCCCGGCTGGAAGAAGGCCATCGTCAAGCTCCACCCCGGCCAGGAGATCGAGATCTTCCAGGCCCCCAACCTGTGATCTGATGCCAGTTCGCAAGTTCAAGCCCACGAGTCCCGGCCGGCGGTTCATGTCGGTGTCGACCTTCGAGGAAGTCACGAAGACGACACCGGAGAAGAGCCTCCTGGAGCCGGTGAAGAAGTCGGGCGGCCGCAACAACAACGGCCGCATCACGACGCGCCACCGCGGCGGCGGGCACAAGCGCCGCTACCGCATCGTCGACTTCAAGCGCCTCAAGGACGGCGTGCCGGCGAAGGTGGCCGCGATCGAGTACGACCCGAACCGGTCGGCCCGCATTGCGCTGCTTCACTACGCCGACGGCGCGAAGGCCTACATCCTCGCGCCCGCGCGCCTGCGCGTCGGCACGACGGTCGAGTCCGGCCCCGAGGCCGACATCAAGCCGGGCAACGCGCTCCCGCTCGAGAACATCCCGACCGGCACGCTCATCCACAACGTGGAGCTGAAGCCGGGCCAGGGCGGCAAGATGGCGCGCTCGGCCGGGACGAGCGTCCAGCTCGTCGCGAAGGACGACGGCTATGGCGTGCTCCGGCTCGCCTCCGGCGAGATGCGCCGGGTGCCGCTACCCTGCCGGGCCACCGTCGGCCAGGTGGGGAACGTCGACCACCAGAACATTTCGGGCGGCAAGGCGGGCCGCAGCCGCTGGAAGGGCAAGCGGCCCGACCGTCCGCGGCTCCGCGATGAACCCGGTCGACCACCCGCACGGCGGCGGTGAGGGCAAGTCCAAGGGCGGCCGCCACCCGGTCACCCCGTGGGGCGTGCCGACGCTGGGCAAGCCCACGCGGCGCAAGCACAAGGCATCCGACAAGCTGATCGTCCGGCGACGCCGGCGAGGAAAGGAAGGTAGGCGGTGAGCCGCTCGTCCAAGAAGGGGCCGTTCGTCGAGGAGCGGCTGATGAGCCGCATCGAGGCGATGAACGCCGTGAACGAGAAGCGGATGATCCGCACCTGGTCGCGCTCGTCGACGGTCTTCCCTGACATGGTCGGGCACACCATCGCCGTCTACGACGGCCGCAAGCACGTGCCCGTGTTCATCTCCGAGCAGATGGTCGGCCACAAGCTGGGCGAGTTCGCGCCCACGCGGACGTTCCGCGGCCACGCCGGCGACCGCCAGGCTCAGGTCAAGAAGCGGTAATGGCGACCACGATCAGAGAGGACGGACGGGCCGAGGTGCGGGCGCAGGCCCGGTGGGTCCGGATGGCGCCGCGCAAGGCGCGCCTCACCGTCGAGCACATCCGCGGCCGCACGGTCCCGGAGGCGCGCACGGTGCTCGCCTTCACCGACCGCGCCGCCGCGCGCGAGGTCGAGAAGGTGCTGCGCTCGGCTGTCGCCAACGCGGAGGCGAACCACGGGCTGATCGGCGACGAGATGATCGTCGAGACCGCGGTGGTCGACGGAGGCCCGACGATGAAGCGCTGGCGCGCGCGTGCGCGCGGCCGCGCCGCCCGCATCCACAAGCGGACCTGTCACATCACGCTGACGCTGACCACGCTCGAGGCGGTCCCGGAGGAGCGGCAGCGCCGCCTCGTCCCGCGCCGCTCGCACGAGGCCGAGCCCGTCGCGGACATTCCGGAGGTCGAGGAGACGGAGGTCGAGGAGACCCCGGTCGCCGAGGCTGAGACACCCACCGAGCCGGAGGAGCCCGAGGCCGCAGCGGAGGAGAAGCCGAAGCGTTCCCGCCGGCGCAAGAAGGACGAAGAGGAGACCGAGAGCTGATGGCTCACCCCTCCCGCGTATCTCGCACACTCCGGCGCGCTGCAACGCGGCGCCATGCGTCGTCCTCAGTCGCGCCCGTAGCGTCCCGCTACGAACGCTCCCTGCGTCCTAGCCTGGCTTGCGTTTCGCGGCCGGAGCGCACGATCTACACGGAAGGTGATCGCTAATGGGCCAGAAGATCCATCCCGGCGGGCTGCGCGTCGGCGTCATCCACGACTGGAAGTCCAACTGGTACGCCAGCCGCAAGGACTACCCGCAGATGCTGCTCGAGGACGTGAAGATCCGCGAGCACATCTACAAGAAGCTCTCGCACGCGGGGCTGTCGGACATCCTGATCCGCAAGGACAACCAGCGGATCACGATCGACATCTACACCGCGCGCCCGGGCATCGTGATCGGAAAGTCCGGTGCCGAGGTGGACGCGCTGCGCCGCGAGATCCACGCGATGACGCAGAAGAACATCCACATCAACATCAACGAGATCAAGCGGCCCGAGCTCGACGCCAAGCTGGTCGCCCAGTCGATCGCCGAGCAGCTGGAGAACCGTGTCAGCTTCCGCCGCGCGATGAAGCGCTCGCTCGCCTCGGCCATCCGCTCGGGCGCGCACGGTGTGAAGATCACCTGCGGCGGCCGCCTCGGCGGCTCCGAGATGAGCCGCTCGGAGACCTACTCCGAGGGCCGCGTGCCGCTGCACACGATCCGCGCCGACATCGACTACGGCCAGACCGAGGCCAAGACGACCACCGGCCGCATCGGCGTGAAGGTCTGGATCAACAAGGGCGAGATCATGCCCGAGGGCTACGAGTCCCTCGGCGGCAAGGACCAGCGGCTGGGCGACCAGGACCAGGCGCGGCGGCGAGGCGGCCAGCGCGAAGGCCTCGCGGCCTCGCGCGAGGGCGGCCGTGGCCGGAGCCAGGACCGTGAGGGCCTCGGCCCGGTGCGCCAGCGCAAGCGCGGCGACCGTCCGGGCGGCGGCCGCGGGCCGGGACGCCCCGGCGGCGGCCGCGGCGGCGGACGCCCGCGCCAGCAGCAGGAGAACGTCGAGAAGCCGCGCACCGACGAGAACGCCGTGTCGGCCGAAGGCCGCGAGCAGCCCGTGATCGAGCCGCAGGTCGAGACCACGCCGGCTCCGGTCGCCGAGGCGCCCGACACGACCACGCAGAAGCGCGAGCACGAGAACCCGGCGACGGTCGACGACACCGCCGGCCCGTCGAGCGAGGCCAAGGGCGGCGAGGGCTCCGGCCACAAGCCGAGCAGGAAGGGTCGGTCGTAGCCGATGCTGCTCCCGAAGAAGACGAAGTTCCGCAAGGTCCACCGCGGCCGCCGCCGGGGCCTCTCGAGGGCTCAGACGGAGGTCCAGTTCGGCGACTACGGGATCAAGACGCTCGAGGCCGGTTGGCTCACCAACCGCGAGATCGAGGCTGCCCGAATCGCGATGACGCGCAAGATCAAGCGCGGCGGCAAGGTCTGGATCAACGTCTTCCCGGACAAGTCGGTGACGCAGAAGCCGGCCGAGACCCGCATGGGCTCGGGCAAGGGCAACCCCGAGCACTGGGTTGCCGTCGTGAAGCCCGGCCGCGTCATGTTCGAGCTGGCCGGCGTGCCCGAGCCGCTCGCCAAGGAGGCGCTGCGCCTCGCCGGGGCGAAGCTGCCCGTCCGGACCAAGTTCGTGAAGCGCGAAGCGCCGCTGTTCGACTGAGAGAACGGAAGACCGAGATGGACGCCAAGGAACTTGCAGAGATGACCGACGACGAGCTCGACGAGAAGCTCACCGAGACGCGCAAGGAGCTCTTCGAGCTGCGCTTCCAGTACGCAACCGGCGGGCTCGAGAACCACACCCGCCTGCGGCACGCGAAGCGCGACGTCGCGCGGATCCTGACCGTGCGCCGAGAGCGCGCCCTGGAGAAGACACATGGCTGACGAGAACGACAAGCTTCAAGACGAGACAACCGAAGAGCCGGCAGAGGACGCCGTCGAGGAGACGCCGGTCGAGGCCGTGGCCGCCGAGCCCGAGCCCGAGGCTGAGCCGGCCGAGGAGGCCGCTGTCGGGGACGCCGAGCCCGTGCCGGACGTCGCGGCCGAAGCTGCCGAGGAGGCCCCTGCCGAGGAGGCGCCGGCTGAGCCGGCAGCCGAGGAGCCTGCCGCAGAGGCAGCGGGTGACGAGCCCGTAGCCGCGGCCGCGCCGGCCGCCGAGCAGGAGGAGGCCGCCCCTGCGCCGCAGTCCGGCCCGAAGCCGAAGCGGAAGCGCCTACCGCGCTCCGAGCGCCGCCAGCGCACGAAGGTCGTGCGCGAGACGCCGGCCCAGCGCAAGGCGATCGTCCGGCTCCCGAAGCCGGAAGGCGAGCGCGGCCGCCGCCAGGAGCGGCGCGGCGTCGTCGTCTCCGCGGCGATGGACAAGACGATCGTCGTCATGGTCGAGACGATCAAGGCGCACCGGAAGTACAAGAAGGTCGTCCGCCGGTCGGCGAAGTTCCACGCGCACGACGAGTCGAATACGGCGGGCGTGGGTGACACCGTGCGCATCGTCGAGTCGCGCCCGCTGTCCAAGACGAAGAACTGGCGGCTCGCCGAGGTTCTGGAGAAAGCACGGTGATCCAGCAGGAGACACGAGTCCGCGTGGCCGACAACACCGGCGCGCGCGAGCTGCTCTGCATCCGGGTCATGGGCGGGTCGAAGCGGCGCTACGCACGCGTAGGTGACGTCATCGTCGGTACCGTGAAGAGCGCGACACCGCAGGGCACGATCAAGAAGGGCGAGGTCGTGCGCGCGGTGGTCGTCCGGACGAAGAAGCCCTTCGGCCGCGACGACGGAACGCAGATCGCGTTCGACGAGAACGCGGCCGTGATCATCGATGCCCAGCGCAACCCGCGGGGCACGCGGATCTTCGGCCCCGTCGCCCGCGAGCTGCGCGACAGGAACTTCATGAAAATCGTCTCCCTAGCTCCAGAGGTGCTCTAACCCATGTCTGCAACGAAGCTGAAGATCCACAAGGGCGACGTCGTCCAGGTGCTGAGCGGCAAGGACCGCGGCAAACAGGGCCGCGTGCTCGCCGCGCTGCCGCGTGAGGGCAAGGTCGTCGTCGAGAACCTGAACACGATCAAGCGGCACATGAAGCCGCGGCCGATGAAGGATCCGAGCCGGATGGGCGCGACCCAGATGATCCCGGGCGGCGTCATCGACCGGCCGGCGCCGATTCAGATTTCGAACGTCATGCTCGTCTGCCCGGTGTGCAAACGGCCGACGCGGATCGCCCATGACGTCAAGGACGTCAAGGGCGAGCGGCACCGCACCCGCGTCTGCAAGCGCGCCGACTGCGGCCAGGAGATCGACCGCTAGGCGATGGCTACCGCAACGGAATACGTGCCGCGCCTGAAGCGGCAGTACAACGAGGAGCTGCGCGACCGGCTCAAGGACGAGCTCGCGAAGAGCACGGTCATGGACGTCCCGAAGATCGAGAAGATCACGCTCAACATGGGCGTCGGCGAGGCGAAGACCGAGTCCAAGGCCCTCGACGCCGCGATGGAGGAGCTGACGATCATCGCCGGGCAGCGAGCTCAGCTGCGCCGCGCGCGCAGGTCGATCGCCGGCTTCAAGATCCGCGAGGGCATGCCGATCGGCACGAAGGTGACGCTGCGCGGCGACCGTATGTACGAGTTCCTCGACCGGCTCGTCTCGATCGCGCTGCCGAGGATCCGCGACTTCCGCGGGCTGAACCCTGACGCGTTCGACGGGCGCGGCAACTACTCGCTCGGCATCCACGAGCAGATCATCTTCCCGGAGATCGACTACGACAGCGTGGCCGCGATCCGGGGCCTGGACGTCACGATCACGACCACCGCGAAGACCGACGACGAGGCACGCGCGCTGCTGCGCGGCATGGGCCTGCCGTTCGCGGCTGCGCGGGACGGAGGGGAGCAGTAGTGGCAAAGAAGTCGCTCGTAGTGAAGGCCGCTCGGCCAGCGAAGTACAAGACGCGCAACTACCTGCGCTGCAACCGGTGCGGCCGTCCGCGGGCGACGTTCCGCAAGTTCGGCCTCTGCCGCATCTGCCTGCGGGAGCTCGCCCACGAGGGCGCGATCCCCGGCATGACCAAGTCGTCCTGGTAGTCCGATGCTGACCGATCCGATCGCAGACATGCTCACCCGCATCCGCAACGCCAACAAGGCGATGCACGAGCACGCCGTCATGCCGACCTCGAAGCTCAAGGAGGACATCGCGCGGCTGCTCAAGGAGGAGGGCTACATCGTCGACTATCGCGTCGACAAGGGCGCCGACCACAAGGGCAAGGACGGCCAGCCGGCGCCGCTCGGGTACGACCTGCTCAGCATCGAGCTGAAGTACGGCCGCAACCGCGAGCGCGTCATCTCGAACCTCAAGCGCGTGTCCCGGCCGGGACGCCGCGTCTACGCGCCGAAGGACAAGCTCCCGCGCGTGCTGGGCGGCATGGGGACGGCTATCGTGTCGACCTCCCAGGGGCTCATCACGAGCAAGACCGCTGAGGAGCAAGGCGTCGGCGGCGAGGTCATCTGCCACGTCTGGTGACGCCATTTGCTGCGCAAATGGTTAGGAACTGCACATGAACAACGCAAGACATTCTTGTGCTAACCAATTCGCGAGCGAAGCGAGGCGAATTGGCATGAGCAGAATTGGCAAACGACCGATCGACGTGCCCGCCGGCGTCAACGTCTCCATCGACCCTGGCCGCGTCATGGTGTCCGGGCCGCTGGGCGAGCTCCAGCAGCAGGTGCCGATGCGCATGGCGATCGCGCGCGAGGACGGCCGGCTGATCGTCACGCGGCCGACGGAGCGCGGCGACGATCGCGCGCTGCACGGGCTTACGCGCACGCTCGTCGCGAACATGGTCGAGGGCGTCACGAAGGGCTTCGAGAAGAAGCTGCAGATCCAGGGTGTCGGCTACCGCGCCGCGCTGCGCGGCACCTCGCTCGAGCTCAACGTCGGCTTCTCGCACCCCGTCGTCATCGACGCGCCGAAGGGCATCACCTTCGAGGTGCCGACGCCGACCGAGGTGACGGTCAAGGGCATCGACAAGCAGCAGGTCGGCGAGATCGCCGCCCAGGTGCGCAAGGTGCGCCCGCCGGAGCCGTACAAGGGCAAGGGCATCCGCTACGAGGGCGAGTACGTCCGCCGGAAGGTCGGGAAGCGCGCGTGACCAAGCTGTCGGCGCTCGAGGCGCGCAAGCGCCGCCACCGCCGGGTGCGGGGCAAGGTCTCGGGGTCGGCCGAGCGGCCGCGCCTCGTCGTCTTCCGCTCCAACCGGGGCATCGAGGCACAGCTCATCGACGACGTCGAAGCCCGCACCCTCGCCGCTGCGAGCTGGCTGCACGTCAAGGGTGACCACTCGAAGGCCGACATGGCCACGGAGGTGGGCAAGCTGCTTGCCGAGCGCGCGAAGGCCGCCGGCGTCGAGAGCGCCGTGTTCGACCGCGGCGGCTACCTGTACCACGGACGCGTCAAGGCGCTCGCCGAGGGCGCGCGCGAGGGAGGACTGAGAATTTGAGCGTCACCGAAAGTCAGGAGTCGAGAGACCTCAAGGAGCGGGTCGTCGAGATCAACCGCGTCGCCAAGGTCGTGAAGGGCGGCCGGCGGTTCTCGTTCACCGCGCTCGTGGTCATCGGCGACGAGCACGAGAAGGTCGGCGTCGGCTACGGCAAGGCGCGCGAGGTTCCGCTCGCGATCTCCAAGGCCGTCGACGACGCCAAGAAGAACCTGTTCTCGGTGCCCCGCCACGGCACGACGATCACGCATCAGATCCTGGGTGAGTACGGCGCGGCGCGCGTGCTGCTGCGGCCGGCAAGCGAGGGAACGGGCGTCATCGCCGGCGGCGGCGTGCGCGCGGTGCTCGAGCTCGCCGGGATCCGCGACATCCTCGCGAAGAGCCTCGGCACGACCAACCCGATCAACATGCTGAAGGCGACCGTGAACGGCCTGCAGAACCTGCGCCGGCCCGAGGACGTCGCCAAGACGCGCGGGCTGAGGATCTCCGACGTGCTCCCGCCGAAGAAGAAGGTCAAGGAGGAGGAGCAGCCCGAGGCACCTGAGATCGTGGCCGTCGCCGAGGCTGCGGGCGAAGAGGCTCCCGCAGCCGAGGAGGCTCCGGCAGCCGTGGAGGCTCCGGCCGCGGAGGCGACGCCCGAGACGGAGGAGACGGCCCGATGACCGCGCTCCGCATCACGCAGGTCCGGAGCTCGATCGGTCAGAGCGAGCGCCACCGCGGCACGCTGCGGGCGCTCGGGCTCGGCCGGATCGGCCGTTCGGCCGAGCACCAGGAGAGTCCGCAGCTCCAGGGTATGCTGAGGAAGGTGCGGCACCTCGTGCAGGTCGAGGCCGCGACCGACTGAGGACCGAATGCCTGAGCAGCTCAATCTCTCGACGCTGAAGCCCGCCGAGGCGCGCCGCGATCGTAAGCGCGTCGGCCGCGGCCTGGGCTCCGGCAAGGGCCGCTACTCCGGTCGCGGCATCAAGGGCCAGAAGTCGCGCTCCGGCTCGGCCAAGATGCGCCCCGGCTTCGAGGGCGGCCAGATGCCGCTGCTACATGCGGCTGGGCAAGCTGCGCGGCCCGTACTCGAGGGACGCGATGCCGGTCGGCCCGCACCGCACGTTCACGCAGGCCGTGAACCTGCGCGACCTCGAGGCACGCTTCGACGCCGGTTCCGACGTGACGCTGGAGGCGCTCCGCGAGGCCGGCCTGATCAAGAACACGAAGATCGACGTGAAGATCCTCGCCTCGGGCGAGCTGACCAAGAAGCTCACCGTCACCGCGCACCGCTTCTCCGTCGCTGCGAAGGAGAAGATCGAGGCCGCCGGCGGCACGGCCGTCGCGCTGCGCGAGATGACCAGCGGCGGCAAGACTCGAAAGCGCCGGCTCCTGCGAGGAAAGGGCTCCCCCGAGCCAGAAGCCCGCGGAGCCGCAGAACGACTCCACTGACGAGGAGCCGAGTTCTGACATGAAGAACGAGGGCTAGATGTTCAGCTGGCTCGCCAATGCCTGGCGCGTCCCGGACCTGCGTAAGCGGGTGCTGTTCACCGCGCTGATCCTGGGCGTCTACCGCCTGGGCGCGTGGATGCCGGCGCCGGGCATCGACTCCGCGAAGATCAAGGGCTACTTCAACTCGCAGGGCAGCGGCGTGCTCGGCCTGCTGAACCTGTTCTCGGGCGGCGCGCTGTCGCAGTTCGCGGTGTTCGCGCTCGGGATCATGCCGTACGTCACCGCCTCGATCATCCTCCAGCTGATGACGGTCGTCGTGCCGAAGCTCGAGCAGCTGCAGAAGGAGGGCGAGGCCGGCTACGCCAAGATC
This sequence comes from uncultured Thermoleophilia bacterium, assembly GCA_963710465.1. GTDB lineage: Bacteria > Actinomycetota > Thermoleophilia > Gaiellales > Gaiellaceae > JACVRM01. The sequence goes on along the minus strand of CAVQAQ010000010.1, from coordinate 42,632 downwards.
AACCAGTACACGCGCTACCTCACGGTCGTCCTCGCGGCGCTGCAGTCCACGGCTACGCGTACCTGTTCCACCGCCAGGGCGTGCTGCAGCGGCAGCACCGGAACCTCGTCCTGATCGTCCTGACGCTCACGACGGGCACCGTGCTGCTCGATGTGGCTCGGCGAGCAGATCACGAAGTACGGGATCGGCAACGGGATCTCGCTGCTGATCTTCGCGTCGATCCTCTCGAGCGCGCCGCTGATGATCAACGCCTGGTACAACGGCTCGGTCTCCGAGCGGCTGTTCCTGCCGCTGATGGTCATCGGCGTCGTCGTCGCGGTCGTCTTCATCCAGGAGGGGCAGCGGCGCATCCCGATCCAGTACGCGAAGCGGATGGTGGGGCGGCGTCTGACGAGCGGCGGCTCGACCTACCTGCCGCTGCGCGTGAACATGGCGGGCGTGATCCCGATCATCTTCGCGGCGGCGCTGATGGCGTTCCCGCCGACGATCGGCCAGTACTTCCCGTCCACGCAGGGGTTCGTGAACCGGCACCTCTCGTACACGGACTGGCCGTACATCCTCACCGAGGCCGTGCTGATCGTGGTGTTCACGTACTTCTACACGGTGGTCCAGTTCAACCCGGTCGACCAGGCCGACAACCTGCGCAAGCACGGGGGGTATGTCCCCGGCATCAGGCCCGGCGCGCCCACGGCGATGTACTTCGACCGCGTGCTGTCGCGGCTGACGTTCCCCGGTGCGCTGTACCTGGCCGCCATCGCGGCGCTGCCGACGATCGCCGTCGTCTACTTCAACTTCTCGCAGACGACCACGCGCCTGGTCGGGGAACCTCGGTGCTGATCGTGGTCGGTGTAGCGCTCGACACGATGCGGCAAATGGAGTCGCAGATGATGATGCGCTCCTACGAGGGCTTCCTCAAATAGCCGCCGCCCGCGGTGAACATCCTCCTGTTCGGCCCGCAGGGAGCGGGCAAGGGAACGCAGGCGAAGCGGATCGCCGCCGAGTACGGCTTTCCGCATATCGCGACGGGCGACATCCTGCGCGAGGCGATCGCCGAGCGAGACGCCGCTCGGCCTGCGCGTCAAGCCGATCCTGGACAACGGCCATCTCGTCCCGGACGACATGATGATCGAGCTCATCCGCGACCGGCTAAGCCAGCCGGACGCCGCCGAGGGGTTCATCCTGGACGGCTTCCCGCGCACCATGGCGCAGGCCGACGCGCTCGACACGATGCTCGAGGAGATCGGCCGCCAGCTTGGCATCGTGTTCGAGCTCCAGCTCGACGACGAGTCGGCCGTGCGGCGCCTGCTGCGCCGCGCCAGCCGAGGAGGGCCGGAGCGACGACACCCCTGACGTGATTGCCCAGCGACTCGCGACCTACCACCAGCTGACCGAGCCGCTCGTCGGCCACTACCGCGGCAAGGGCAACCTCGTCGGCATTCACGCGGGCCGTACCATCAACGAGGTGTTCGCCGAGATCCAGGACGCGCTCGAGCAGGTCGCGGCGTGATCATCCGCAAGTCGAGCGCCGAGCTCGAGCGCATGGCGCGCGCAGGCCGCCTCGTCTCCGAGACGCACCAGCTGCTCGCCGAGCACATCCACGCAGGCGTCATGACCGCAGAGCTCGACCGCATCGCCGAGGAGTTCATCGAGTCGCGCGGCGGCTACCCGACCTTCAAGGGCTACCGCGGCTACCCGGCCGCGATCTGCACGTCGCCCAACGACATGATCGTCCACGGCATCCCCGGGCCGTACCAGCTCTCCGACGGCGACATCCTCTCCGTCGACATCGGTGTCACGCTGGACGGCTTCATCGGCGATGCGGCGTACACGTTCGCGGTCGGTGAGATCTCGGAGGAGGCGGCCCGGCTGCTTGCGACCGGCCAGGAGGCGCTTGCCGCCGGCATCGCCGAGTGCCGGTCGGGGCGGCGGCTCTCCGACGTGTCACACGCGGTGCAGGAGGTCACGGAGGCGGCCGGCTTCACCGTCGTGCGCGCGCTCGTCGGCCACGGCGTCGGCCGTGCGATGCACGAGGACCCGCAGATTCCCAACTACGGCTCGCCGGGGCGCGGCCCGGAGCTGCGCCCCGGCATGGTCTTCGCGATCGAGCCGATGATCACCGCGGGCACGTACGAGATCTACCTGCACGACGACGACTGGTCGATCTCGACCGTCGACGGGTCACTGGCGGCCCACTTCGAGCACACGGTCGCGATCACCGAGGGCGGACCCGCGCATCCTCACGTGGCCGCACCCGTCGGTGGCGGCTCCGCTCGTGCGCCACGCCCGCGCGAATTCTTAGACAGCTCCTAGCCCAGGCTTGGGCAGCTCACAGGTTCGCCCGGAAGACTGGGGCCATGTCCGAGCTTGCACCCGAGCCGTTCGCTCTCCCTCCCCTCCCGAACGCCGGGCGCAGGCGCAGCCGCGCCGTGGCTCTCATCCTGGCCGGTCTGCTCGCGGTCGTGGTCGGTGCCGTCGTGCTCGCGCTCCAGCGCGGCACGACGGTGGCCGCGGGCGGCAGCGACAGGCACCGGAGCCGTCGTCATCGACACGAGCCTCGGCTACCAGGACGCCGCGGCGGCGGGCTCGGGCATCGTCCTCACCTCCCAGGGCGAGATCCTGACGAACAACCACGTGATCCACGGGGCGACGACCATCAAGGTCGTCGTCCCTGGCACGGGGCGGAGCTACACGGCCACCGTCGTCGGGTACGACGTCGCCCACGACATCGCCGTGCTTCAGGCACAGAACGCCAGCGGCCTCAAAACCGCGCCGCTCGGCGACTCCGTGGTCATCGGCGAGACGGTGACCGCTCTCGGCAACGCGGGCGGCACCGGGTCGCTGGTGCGCGCGACCGGCACCGTCACGGCGCTGAACCAGCAGATCACCGCGTCCGACGACAGCGGCAGCAGCGAGATGCTCACGGGCCTGATCCAGACCAATGCGAACGTGCAGCCGGGCGACTCCGGCGGCCCGCTGCTCGACGGTGACGGCAAGGTCGTCGGCGTCGACACCGCGGCGTCGAGCTCGGGCCGCTACGGCTACCAGGACATCGCCCAGACGTCGGAGGGCTACGCCGTCCCGATCGCAACCGCCCTCACGGTGGCCAGGCAGATCGAGTCCGGCGACAGCTCGGGCACCGTCCATGTCGGCGGCACCGCGTTCCTCGGTGTCAATCTGACGATCGACCAGTGGAGCCCCGGGTCCGGTGCCTCGATCGCGAACGTCGTCTCCGGCGGGCCGGCCGACGACGCCAGGCTGCAGGCCGGCGACGTGATCACCGCGATCGACGGCCAGGCCGCGGGCACCCCCGCCGAGATCACCTCGCTGCTGCTCGACAAGCAGCCCGGCGACACCGTCACCGTCACCACCCAGAACGGCACGGTCACGGTCACGCTCGGCAGCGGCCCGGCCCAGTAGGGCGGCCCTTCAGGCCCGGCTCGGGTCGTGCCTCGTTTGCTACGATGCCGCGACGCGCAGCTCTGCTGCGGTCTTTGCGATGTCCGCGCCTACGCGTGCGTGGACCGAGCTTTTTACGAACACGAATTGAGGTTGAAGTGAAGGTCAGGCCGTCCGTCAAGCCGATGTGCGAGCGCTGCCGCGTCATCAAGCGGCATGGGCGCACCATGGTCATCTGCACGAACCCGCGGCACAAGCAGCGACAGGGCTAGGAGGAGCGCGTTGGCACGAATCGCAGGCGTGAACCTGCCGCGCGAGAAGCGGCTCGAGATCGGGCTCACGTACATCTACGGGATCGGCCGGTCGACGGCCAACGAGGTGCTCGCCTCCCTCGGCCTGTCGCCGGACACGAAGGTCCGCGACCTCACGGACGAGGAGGTCACGCGGCTACGTGAGCACATCGACGCGAATCTCCAGGTGGAGGGCGACCTGCGCCGCGAGCGCTCGCAGGCGATCAAGCGCCTCGGCGAGATCGGCTCGTACCGCGGCATCCGGCACCGCCGCAACCTGCCCGTGAACGGCCAGCGGACGAAGACCAACGCCCGCACCCGCAAGGGCCCGAAGAAGACCGTCGGCCGCGGCAAGAAGGCGAAGTAGTGGCGCCTCCTCGTCGTGCCGCAGCGGCCCGGGGTCGCACCCGTCGCCGCGTCAAGAAGAACATCGCCGTCGGCCAGGCGCACATCAAGACGTCGTTCAACAACACGATCGTCGCCCTGACCGACAAGGAGGGGAACGTGATCGTCTGGGAGTCCGCCGGCTCGGCCGGGTTCAAGGGCTCGCGCAAGTCGACGCCGTTCGCCGCCCAGGTCACCGCCGACGCATGCGCGCGCAAGGGCATGGAGCACGGCCTCCAGAAGGTCGAGGTCTTCGTGAAGGGCCCCGGCTCCGGCCGCGAGACCGCCATCCGGTCGCTGCAGGCGGCCGGCCTCGAGATCCTCGGCGTCCGCGACGTCACCCCGCAGGCGCACAACGGCGTTCGCCAGAAGAAGCGGCGGCGCGTCTAATGGCCCGCGCGCTCGGCCCCAAGTGCCGCAACTGCCGCCGCGAGGGCATGAAGCTCTTCCTGAAGGGCGAGAAGTGCCTGACCGACAAGTGCCCGGTCGAGCGCCGCTCGTACCCGCCGGGCGAGCACGGCCGCGGCCGCATCAAGCAGAGCGAGTACCTGCTGCAGCTGCGCGAGAAGCAGAAGGCGCGCCGCTACTACGGTCTGCTCGAGAAGCAATTCCGCAACTACTACGAGAAGGCGGCGCGGGGCTCCGGGATCACCGGTGAGAACCTGCTGCGCATGCTCGAGACCCGGCTCGACAACGTCGTGTACCGGCTCGGCTTCGCCTCCTCACGCGCCCAGGCGCGGCAGCTCGTCCGCCACGGCCACTTCCACGTGAACGGCCGGCGGGTGAACGTGCCGAGCTTCCAGGTGCGTCCGGACTTCATCGTCACGATCGCGCCCAGGTCGGCCGCCGAGGCCGTCGTGCGCGACGCGACCGACCTCACCGCCTCGGTCGCACCGTGGCTGCAGGCGGATCACGAAGGACTCACCGGCAAGGTGCTCAAGTGGCCCGAGCGTGACGAGATCGACACGCCGGTCCAGGAGCAGCTGATCGTCGAGCTCTACTCGAAGTAACCGGGCATCCCAGGCCCAAGGAAAGGACTGACTGAATGGCCACTCGCACGTCCCTGATGGAGTTTCAGATTCCGCGCATCGTCCACGAGGAGCTCGAGGCCGAGCGCGGCGTCTTCGTAATCGAGCCGCTCGACCGCGGCTTCGGCTACACGTTCGGCAACTCGCTGCGCCGCGTGCTGCTCTCCTCGCTGGAGGGCGCCGCCGTCACCTCGGTGAAGATCGAGGGCGTCGCGCACGAGTTCACCACGCTGCCGGGCGTTCGTGAGGACGTCACCGACATCATCCTCCAGCTGAAGAACCTGATCTGCCGCCTGCACGGCGCGTCGCCCGAGGTGGAGGTCCGGCTCACGAAGCGCGGCGCCGGCATCGTCACGGCCGGCGACATCGAGGCGCCTGCCGACCTCGAGATCCTCAACCCGGAGCTCGAGATCGCGCACCTCTCCGACAACGGCAAGCTGGAGCTGACGATCACGATCGGCCGCGGTCGCGGCTACGTGCCGGCCGAGCTGAACCGCGGGCCCGAGCACACGATCGGCGTCATCCCGATCGACGCCATCTTCTCGCCGGTGCGGCGCGTCTCGTACGACGTCGAGGCCGCCCGCGTCGGGCAGCGCACCGACTACGACAAGCTGCGCCTCGACATCACGACGGACGGCTCGATCGAGCCGCGCGACGCGATCGGCCAGGCCGCCGACATCCTCATCCGGCAGCTCGCGATCTTCACCGACGTGGACAAGATCGAGGGCTTCGGCGAGGCCGCCGCAGCCGCGGAGGCCGCCGAGCCGTCGCTCGCGCACGGGATGGAGAACTTCCCGATCGAGGAGCTCGAGCTGGGCGTCCGCTCGTACAACTGCCTGAAGCGCGTCGGCATCGAGACGATCGGCGACCTGGTCGGCAAGACCGAGAACGAGCTCGCCGCGATCCCGAACTTCGGCAAGAAGTCGATCGAGGAGGTCAAGGAGACCCTCTCGGCGCACGGCCTGACCCTGCGGGGCGACGAGTAGCGCCATGCGCCATCGCCGCTCCGGCCGCAAACTCGGGCGCGACAGTGCCCACCGCAAGGCGCTCTACTCCAATCTGGCGGGCGCGCTGATCGAGCACGGGCGCATCAAGACCACCGAGGCGAAGGCCAAGGAGGTCCGCCCGATCGCCGAGCAGATGATCACGCTCGGCCGGCGCGGCGACCTGGCGGCGCGGCGGCGCGCGCTCGCGTTCCTGCGCAAGCAGGAGACGGTGCACAAGCTGTTCGCCGACGTCGGGCCGCGCTTCGCGGACCGGCCGGGCGGCTACTCGCGCATCGTCAAGCTTGGCCCGCGGCCGGGCGACTCGGCGCCGATGGTCTACCTCGAGCTGGTCGACTACTCGCCACAGGGGCCGGCCGAGGAGAAGCAGCGGCGACGGTTGCTACGGCGACGGCGCCAGGAGCAGCAGGAAACCGCAGCCGCCGGCTAGGCCGGCACGTGAGGCTTCGCCTCGAGCTCGAGTACGACGGCACGGACTTCCGCGGCTGGGCCGTGCAGCCCGGCCTGCGCACGGTCGAGGGCGAGCTCCGCGCCGCCCTCGACACCGTGTTCCCGTCGTGGGACGGGCTCGCCATCGCCGGCCGCACCGACACCGGCGTGCATGCGCTCGCCAACGTGGCGAGCCTCGACGCCGACGGCGGGCCTCCGCCGGAACGCGCCGCCGCGGCACTGAACGCCGTCCTGCCCCCCGACGTAGCCGTCGGGGCGGCGGAACAGGCAGCAGAGGACTTCCACGCGCGCCACTCGGCGCGGGCGCGTTCGTACCGCTACCGCATCTGGCGCCGCCCCGAGCCGTCGCCCTTCGAGCGGCGGCGCAGCTGGTGGGTGGCGCGGCCGGTCGACGAGGGCGCTCTGGCCGAGTCGGCGGCACTGCTGCTCGGCCAGCACGACTTCCGCGCCTTCACGCCCACGCAGACGCAGCACCAGGTGTTCCTGCGCACCGTGGAAACGGCCGTCTGGCGGCGGGAGGGGCACGTGCTCATGTTCGAGATCACCGCCGGCAGCTTCCTGCGCCGCATGGTCAGGACGCTCGTCGGGTCGATGCTCGAGCTGACGCCGGGCGAGCTCGAACGGCTGCTCGAAGGCGGCCCGCGGGCCGACGGCGGCACCACCGCGCCGCCGTGGGGGCTCTACCTGACCGGCGTCCGCTTCTGACGGTCGACCACGACCTCCGCGAACGTCGACATTCCGACCTCGTTCATCCACATCCCGGTGATCCCCGTCCGCACGACCAGTGCGCTGTCGGCGTACGCGAGCGGCACCACGGCCGCACTGTCGCCGATCCAGCGGCGCTCGTACTCGCGATACGTCCGCAGGCGCTCGTCCTGGTCGTGCAGGGATGCCGCGCGGGCGAGCAGCGCTTGCAGCTCGTGGTCGCTGTAGACGGGGAGGGAGCTCAGGATCGGCTCCAGCATGCCGCCGGCCGGATCCGGGGAGTCTGCGCTCCAGGCCCAAAGGAATGCGTGTGCGCCCTCGCGGATGGCGTCCAGGAGCGCCGCGTCTGAGGCTAAGGGCAGCGGCCGCACGGACAGGCCGACCCCCTCGAGCTGGGCGGCGACGCTCTCCGCCGCCTCCGCCCAGAGGCCGAGGTAGGCGAGCGCGATCTCGCCGACGACTCCGCGGGCATCGTCGAGCAGCGCGCGCGCACGGGCTGGATCGAACGGTGGAGCAACGCGTTGTGAGTGGCCCGGCATCGTCGGCGGGATCAAGCCGCCCGTCGCGGCCGCCGCCGCGCCGAGCGCCGCCGCCGGCGCGCCTCGGTCGATGGCGTGCGCAGCCGCAAGCCGAACCCTGGGGTCGTCGACCGGTGAGCGGGTCGCGTTGAACCCCAGGTACCACGTGTACATCGCCGGCGCACGCTCGACGAACGTCTCGCCCGCGGCGATCGCATACTCGGCGAACCGGCCGTGGAGCACGTCGAACTCGCCGTCGTGCCACCTGCGGGCGACGTCCTCCCACGACTCCTCGAGCATGACGTGCACCTGGCGGACGTTCCCGCGCGCGCCGTGCCACGTCGGATTCGTCTCGAGCACCAGGCGTTCGTCGTCGCGGCTCGCGAGCATGAACGCGCCGTTGCAGACCAGGGGCGGCATGCGATGCCAGTCACGCCCGTCGCGCTCGTAGATGTGGTGCGGCCAGGCGGCGAGCGCCGGCGAGGCGAGCACGGAGAGAAAGTGATTGCGCGGCTCGGCGACGCGAATCTCGAGTGTCGCCGCGTCGATCTCCTGGGCAGTCACTCCCTCGAGCATCTTCGCCGCCGGGGCAGGTGCTTCCTCGGCGATCCGGGCGTACGTGAACGCGAAATCGCCGGCGGTGACCGGCCGGCCGTCGCTCCAGCGCGCGTCCGGGAGGAGCGTGAACCGATACAGGCACCCGTCGTCCGAGACGCTGACGCGCTCGGCCAGGTCTGGCTCGATGGCGAGGTCGCGGGCGACCGAGAGCAGCCCGCGGAACAGGTTCGGGCCGAGGTACCAGGTCGGCGTGCTGTAGGCGAGCACAGGCACGACCACGCCGGCTCCCGCCGCCTCGACCGCCCAGGTGAGGCGCTCGGTCGGCTCCATGCGCATCGGCGCCGCGGCCGGTCTGGCGAACGCCTCGGCGAACGCGTCGTTGGCCGCCGCGTAATCGAAGGCGAGGTGGTGCGTGAGCGCGATGCCGAAGTAGGGTCCGGCGGGCGCGAGCGTCGTCGCCGGTCCGGTCCATGAAGCCGAGCGCGCGCCGGTAGAGGGCGATCGCCTCGTCCTGCGCGTGGACGGCTCGGGCGCCATCGCCCGCCTTGATCAGGTACTCCACGGCGCGCTCGGGGTCGTCGGCCTCGGCGAAGTGGTGCCCGAGGAGGCCATAGACCTCGGCCGGCGAGTCGCGGTGGAGCTCGACCAGCGCCTCGGCGACGCCCAGGTGGAGCCCGCGGCGGCCTCCCTCCGTAAGCGTCCCGTACGCGGCCTCCTGCACAAGCCCGTGACGGAAGCGGTACTCGGGCCCAGGCCCGGCGCGCTCCTCGACGACGAGCTGAAGCCACTGCAGCTCCGAGAGCGTCGACGGCAGCCGTGTCTTCGGCAGCAGGCGCTCCAGCAGCGGCAGCCCGAACGAGCGCCCGATCACCGCGGCGGTCGTGATCACTGCCCGCGCCTCCGCGTCGAGCCGGTCGAGGCGCGCCTGGAGCGCCTCCTGCAGCGCCGCCGGAATCGCGATCTCGCCCACGAACATCAGGCGGCCGTCCTCCTCGACCAGGGCGCCTCGCTCGCGCAGGTCCCGGACTGCCTCGCCGACGAAGTACGGATTGCCCCCGGCGCGCTCGCCGAGCGCCCGGGCGAGCTCGTCCGGCAGGTCGCCGCCCGCGTCCACCTCGGCGAGCTGCCGCGTCTCCGCCTCCGCGAGCGGCTCGACTTCGAGCTCGGTGAAGGAGCGGCGGAAACGCCGCCGCGCCCGGTCGACGAGCTGCCAGGCGGGATGGTCGGGATCGCTGCGATGGATGAGCACGAACGCGACCGCCGTCTCCTCGACGGCGGGCAGCAGCTCGTCGAGCAGCGCCAGCGTCGCTTCATCCGACCAGTGCAGGTCGTCGAGCACGAAGCAGAGCGGGCGCTCCCGGGCGAGCGCGCCCACGAGCCGCTCGAGCCAGTAGAAGGTCTCGTGCTGGACGGCGTCGCCCGCCAGGTCGCGGATGCGCGCCTCGTTCGCGGGCTCGAGCGCGAGGCCGAGCAGTTGCGCGAGGAACGGGTACGCGTCCTCCGCGTCGCCCGGGAGCGAGCGTGCGAGCTCGGTGCGGAGCTCGAGCCGGACGCGTGCCTCCGGCTCCGAGACGCCGAGCCCGAGCCAGTCCCGGAGCAGCTCCCGGACGGGCCAGTACGGGATCGACTCGGCGTACGCGACGGCATGCCCGGCGAGAAAGCGCACCCGCCCGGCGAAGCGCTGCTCGGCCTCGGCGACGAGCCGCGATTTGCCGATGCCCGGCTCGCCGGTGATGGAGACGACCGCGCCGCGGCCCTCGAGCAGGCCGTCCAGGGCCGCGCCGAGAAGCTCGACCTCCCGCGTGCGGCCGACGAGCGGGGGCTCCGGGCGCGGCGTCTCGCGTCGGCCGGCCCCGACGACGCGGAACGCCGCGACCGGCGCGCTCTTGCCCTTGAGCGCCTGCTCGCCGAGGTCGTCGAGCTCGAACAGCGCCTCGACCTGGTGTGCCGTCGCCGGGCCGACGACCAGGTCTCCGAGCGTCTGCAGGCGTGCGGCGACGTTCACGGTGTCGCCGAGCGCGTTGTAGAGCTCGTGGGCGGGGGCGTCGCTGTCCGGGACCACCACGGGTCCCGTGTTCACGGCGACCCGGGCGGCGAGCTCGATCCCGACGTCGGCCGCATACGCCTCCAGCGCCTCCCGGATCGCGACCGCGGCCCGGACCGCGCGCTCCGAGTCGTCCTCGTGCGCCGACGGGCGTGCCGAAGAGCGCCAGCACGCCGTCCCCGGTGAGCTGCGCGACGGTTCCACCGAAGCGCTCCATCTCCTCGCGCATCAGCCGCACGACGTCGTCGAACAGGAACTTCGAGCGCTCCGGGCCCAGCCGTTCGGCGATCGACGTCGACCCGGCCACGTCGGCGACGAGGACGGACACGACCCGCCGCCCTCCCGCGGTCGCGGACATGCGCGAGTTATACGCCTGGGCGGACATACGATTGGAGCCGTGCGCTACGAGACCGTCCTCTTCGACCTCGACGGCACGCTGATCGACTCCGGCGCGGCCATCCTGGCCTCGTTCCACCACGCGACGCAGACGGTGCTCGGCCGACGCTACGAGGACGACGTGATCATGGCGAGCGTCGGCGGGCACGGCATCCGGCGGCAGATGGCCGCCTTCGACGAGGACCGCGTCGACGACCTGATCGCCGCCTACCGCGCGCACAACATGGAGCTGTACCGCGACATCCGCCTGTTCCCGGGCATCGAGCCGGTGCTCGAGCGGCTGCGCGACAGCGGCCGGAGGCTGGGGGTCGTCACGGTCAAGAGCCGCATCACCGTCGACCTCACCTTCGAGCTGCTGCCGCTCGGCGAGTACTTCGAGGTTGTGGTCAACGGCGACGACGTCACCGAGCACAAGCCGCATCCCGCGGGGCTGGAGCTCGCCCTCGAGCAGCTCGGCGCGGACGCCGGGACCGCCGCCTACGTCGGCGACTCGCCGTTCGACCTGCAGGCGGCGAAGGCGGCCGGAATGGGCGGCGATCGGCGTCGCCTGGGGCGGCATCCACGGCCGCGACCGGCTTCAGCCGGAGCAGCCGGACGCGCTCATCGATCGTCCGGAGGAGCTCCTTGGCGTCGTCTAGGGCGGTCGCGCCGGCCGAGCGGGCCGAGGAGCTGCGCGAGCAGCTCGACCACCACCTGTACCGCTACCACGTCCTCGACGACCCGGAGATCTCGGACGCCGAGTACGACCGCCTCTACGACGAGCTCGTCGCGCTCGAGGAGGCCAATCCGGAGCTCCGGCTGCCGACCTCGCCGACGCAGCGGGTCGGCGCACCGCCGACGGGGCGCTTCACGAAGGTCACGCACCTCGCGCCCATGGGGTCACTGGAGAAGGTGACGACCGCCGAGCAGCTCACGAAGTGGGCCGATGACGTCCGCAAGCGGCTGGCGACCGACGAGCCGGTCGCGTACGTGATCGAGCCGAAGATCGACGGCCTCGCGATCAACCTCACCTACGAGGACGGCGTGCTGACGCGGGGAGCGACGCGCGGCGACGGCGTCCAGGGCGAGGACGTCACGGTCAACCTGCGGACGATCAAGTCGGTGCCGCTGCGCATGCGCGGCGATGGCGCGCCGCCGCTGCTGGAGGTGCGCGGCGAGGTCTACCTGCCCCTGTCCGGCTTCCGCGCGCTGAACGAGCGCCTCGCCGGCACGGGCCAGAAGCTGGCGCCGAACCCGCGCAACGCGGCGGCCGGCTCCCTGCGGCAGAAGAATTCGGCCATCACGGCCGACAGGCCGCTCGCCGTGTGGGTCTACGGCACCGGCGCCCGCGAGGGTCTCGATTTCGCGACGCAGTCGGACACGCTCGAGTGGCTGCGCGCCCACGGCTTCCGCACCAACCCCTTCGCCGAGCGGCTGGAGACGATCGAAGAGGTGGCGCGGCGCAGCGCCGAGTGGGAGACGCGGCGCATCGAGCTCGACTACGAGATCGACGGCATCGTGATCAAGGTCGACTCGGTCGACCAGCAGGAGCGCCTCGGCGCGCTGCACGGGCGGCCGCGCTGGGCGCGGGCCTACAAGTGGGCGCCGATGACGGCGCAGACGCGCCTGAACAAGATCGCCATTCGCGTCGGCCGGACGGGCGCGCTCAATCCCTGGGCGATGCTCGAGCCCGTCGAGGTCGGCGGCGTGACCATCTCCCGCGCGACGCTCCACAACGAGGAGGACATCAACCGCAAGGACATCCGCGAGGGCGACATCGTCATCGTCCAGCGCGCGGGCGACGTGATCCCGCAAATCGTCGGCCCGGCCGGCCCGCATGAGCCGGGCACGAAGCCCTTCCGCATGCCGAAGACGTGCCCGCTGTGCGGCGTCGAGGTGGTCAGGCCCGAGGGCGAGGTGATGCATCGCTGCCCGAATCGCGCCTGTCCCTCGCGCGGGCTCGAGACGCTCAACAACTGGGTGATGGCCGCGGCCGACATCGAGGGCGTCGGCGAGCGGCTCGTCGGGCGTCTCTGGGAGCTCGGCCTCGTGCGGTCGCTGCCTGATCTCTACCGCTTGACGAAGGAGCAGCTCCTCGAGCTGGACGGGTTCCAGGAGACGAGCGCCTCGAACGTGGTCGACGCGATCGCGGGCTCGCGCACGCTGCCGCTCGGCCGCGTGCTTTTCGGCCTCAACATCCCCGACGTCGGCTGGGTCACCGGGCAGGCGCTGGCGCGCCATTTCGGCACGATCGAGCGCCTGGCGGCCGCCTCCCAGGAGGAGATCATGGCCTGCGCGGGCATCGGGCCCGAGCGCGCCGAGGCGATCGTCGAGTGGTTCGCGGACGACGCCAACAAGGCACTCGTGGCCGAGCTCTGGCCGCTGCTGGACGTCCAGGAGGAGGAGCCCGCGCCGGAGGGACGCCTGACCGGCAGCACGTACGTGATCACGGGCACCCTCGAGTCGCTGACGCGTGAGGAGGCCAGTGCCGCGCTCGAGGCGCTCGGCGCGAAGGTCGCCAATTCCGTGTCGAAGAAGACGACGGGGCTGATCGCCGGCGAGGAGCCGGGCGCGTCGAAGGTGCGCGGGGCGGAGAAGCACGGGACGCCCGTGCTCAGCGAGGACGATCTGCAGGCGCTACTGCGCGGCTAGAACGGCCGCGAAGCGGTCCTGCGCGCGCCGCGCCGAGTCCGTGTTCACGGGTTGGCCGTTGTTCATGACCGCGAACGCGAACCGCGAGCGCACGTAGCCCGCGAGCGTCGAGGCCGTGTTGGTGGTGCCGGTCTTCGCGATCACGTGCCCGCGCGCCGGCGGCGTGCGCAGCCGGTCGGAGAGCGTCCCCGTGATGCCCCCGACCGGCAGGCTCGCCACGAACGGCTTGCGGATGCCCGGATCCTTCCAGGCCGCCTCGAGGATGCCCACGAGCGCGCCTGCGGTCAGGCGGTCGTACGCCGAGAGGCCGCTGCCGTCGACGAGCCGGACGCCTGCCAGCGGTACGCCGACGGCGGCCAGCGTGCGGCGCACGACCGCGGTGCCGCGCGCCGTCGTGCCCTGCTGGTTCTCGACCGCGCCGAGCTGCTTGAGCAGGAGCTCGGCCATGAAGTTGTCGCTCTCGCGGTTCATCCAGCGGACGAGCACGGACATCGGCACCGAGCGCACGGTGGCGAGCGGGAAGGCGGCGCCGTCGGCGCGCCCTGTGCCGGCCGGGCCGGTCACGCGGATGCCCGCCCTGCGGAGCTGGTCGCGGAATGCGCTCGCACCGGCGAGCGCCGGGTCGGCGCTGACGATCCCCCTGTAGCTGGCGCGGTCGACGGTGAGGGCCGAGAGGGGCGGCGACTCGCTGATGTAGAAGCTGCTCTTCCAGAGCGGGCCGACGCGCATCGCGTCGAAGAAGCTCTCGTCGCCGAGCACGCGGCCGGTGACCCGCCGGACGCCTCCGTCGCGTAGCTGCGCGACGAGGCGGTGCAGGTCGCCGCGCGTCAGGGTCGGGTCGCCGAAGCCCTTGAGCACGAGGTCGCCGTGCCAGACGCCGTCGATGAGCTCGCCCTCGCCGTACACCGTGGTGTCGATGCGGTAGGTCGGCCCCAGCACTGCGAGCGCCGTGTAGGTGACGGCCAGCTTCTCGTTGGAGGCCGGGACGAGCCCGAGCTGGGCGCGGCGGTGGAACAGAACGTCGCCGTTCCCGAGATCGACGGCGAGCGCGGCCGTCACGCCGGCGTGGGGGACGGCGAGCGCCTTCGCCAGACGGGTGGCGACGTCGGCCTGGCCCGCCGGCGAGGCGGGCACGACGACGCCGGCCAGGCAGGCGGCGGCCAGCGCGATGCGGGCGAAGCGACGCACGGAGGCAGATTGTTGGCATCGCGTCGTCCGACGTCAACCGGGACTGGTCGATCAGCAAGATGGGCCGGACGGCCCATGCCCGGGCGCGGGGGACGTCGGATAATCGCTCGGTGGCCGCAGACACGTACGCGCTGATCGACACGGTCGAGGAGCTCGCGGCCGAGCCGGGCGACCGCGCCGCCATCGAGGAGGCGCTGACGCTCGGCTACGCGCAGGCGCTGTCGCTCGAGGCCGAGCGGCTGCGGCTCGACCGGCGCATCACGGCAATTGCGGCGGGGCTGGTCGGCGAGGGCGCGAGCTCGCGCGTCTCGGAGCTGGCCGAGCTGGTACGGCGGCGGACGCACGCCGACGGCGAGCTGACCCGGCTGCGCGAGGCGCTGCTGCTGCTGCGAACGCGGCTGCGGTCGGCGTAGCAGCCCCTAGTGGGGCGGCCGGCCTTCGTCGTACGACTTGACGTAGCCCGGCGGCATGCCGTCACCACCGGGAAGCCCGCTGCCGGAGCCCCCCAGGACCTGACCGGCCTGGGCCAGCGCATCGTTGTTCTCGACCCGCTGCACGCCTTCTTCGGCGTAGTCGCTGCGGTTGAGCGATCGAAACCGCCGCTTGATTCGTTCGAACATGACTCGAAGGTACTCCCTAGACCAGGCCCGTGCGAACCGCGTACACGGCGGCCTGGATGCGGTTCTCGATGCCGAGCTTCATGAGGATGTTCGAGATGTGGTTCTTGACCGTCTTGGGGCTGATGTGCAGCTCACGGGCGATATGCGCGTTGTCCTTGCCGTTCGCAACCAGCCGGAGTACGTCGAGCTCGCGCTCGGAGAGCTCGGCGCGCGGGCGGCCGGTGTCGCCGGGGCTCGCGGCGCGGACGCGCTGGATCACCTTCGAGGCAATCGTCGGCGACATCAGGGAGTCGCCGGCCGCGGCCGCCTGGATGCCGCGGAGGAGCTCGTCGACCGACGCGTCCTTCAGCAGATAGCCCGAGGCGCCGGCGAGGACGGCGTCGATGACGTCGCCGTCGTCGTCGGAGATCGTCAGGACGACGACGTGGCTGAGCGGCGCAAGCCGAGTGATCTCCCGCGTCGCCTCGACGCCGTTCATGACCGGCATGTTGATGTCCATCAGCACCACGTCGGGCGCGTGCTCGCGCACCCGCGCGACGGCCGCGGCGCCGTCAGACGCCTCGGCGACGATGTCGATGCCCTGCTCCTCGAGCAGGGTGCGCAGCCCGGTGCGAAAGAGATCGTGGTCGTCGACGAGCAGGACCGTCGGCCCGCGCGCGCGTCCGCTCACCGCTGGTATGTCCGCCGGCGCCGCCTGCAGCATGCCGTGTGCTCACCCCCGTTGGATGGTGATCGTCAGGGTGCGTGTTCCCCAGGACCGAGCTTCTTCAACCGTGGGGAACCAGACGTCGATGCGGTCGCCGCGGATCGCGCCGCCGGTATCGGATGCGACCGCAGCGCCGTAGCCGGGGATGCTCAGGCGGGCGCCGAGCGGCACGACCGCGGGGTCGACGGCGACGGTCCCGCGTCCGGTCTGCGTCCCGGTGGCGGTCGCGCCACGGATCACGTAGGCGGTGGCGACGACGGTGAGCGTGCCTGGCACGAGCGGCGCCGGCGCGGGCCGTACGGCGAGGCGGCGGAGGGGGACGTCATGAGGCCCCGCTGTCCGGTCGAGAGCGACCGCGGCGGCGTCGGTGGATGCGCCCAGGATGGCCAGCGCCCGTCGGCGGGCGGCGATCGTGACCGAGAGGCGGGCGACGGTGCGGCGCAGCCCACGGCACTGGCGGATCCAGGCGCGATCCTGGTCGGCAACGCGCCGCAGCTCGTCGAGCGAGGTGATCGCGTCGCCGAGCGACCTGGCGCCGAGCAGCACCTCGAGCGGCGGCGTGTCGCCCTCGACGTAGAGATCGCGGATGCGCCGCCCGAGATTGCGCTGGGAGATTCCGAGCGACCGGCGGGCAACGCGCAGCTGGACGGCGGCCGACGCGGCCTGCTGCTGCAGCGCGGTGTCGCGGGCCTGTAGGGACGCAAGCGTTGCGAGGATCCGCGCCTTCGCCCTGGCTGGCGGTGGGGCGGCCTCGGCGGTGAACGCGAGGGTCGCCGCGGCGACCACGATCGCCACCACAGCGCTGCGACGGGCGTGCCTGATCAGGCGCGGGACGGTAACAGGTTGGCCCGTTGCCGGATCGGCTAACGGGCTGTCGCCTACCCGGACACCGCTCGTAACACGTGCAGATCGGCACTTTTGGCTGGCGGTAGCCAATTGCGTGTGTCCGGACACATTGCTAGGGTCAGCCCTTCGTGACGGTGGTGCCCCTCCACGCGTCGTCGGATTTGGCGTCGCGACATCGGGTCACACAGCGAGTGATGCGCGGCGTCGGTCTCGGCGTAGCAGTGCTCGCAGTGTTCTGTTACGCCGCTCAAGCGGCGTCGGCGGAGCCTGCCTCGATCGTGTTCAAGAAGCAGCAGGCGAGCGAGGTACTCAACCAGGTGCAGCAGCTCGACTCCAACCTGTCGCACGCGATCGACGCGTACAACCTCGCAAATAGCCGCCTCGCCCAGATCAAGGGCGACCTGCAGTCGAACCGCCGGCAGTACAAGTTCGCCCGCACCGAGTTGCGCAAGGCGCAACTGATCCTCCAGGATCGGGTGGTCGCGCTCTACAAGAGCCCCGCGCAGGCATCGACGCTCGACGTCGTCCTCGGCTCGACATCGCTGAGCGACGCGATCGACGGCGTCGACACCGCCAACCGCGTGCAGGACCAGGACACGACGGTGATGAAGCGCGTGGCGCGTTACCGCGCGGCGGTGCAGAAACACGGGCGGGCGCTGAAGAAGGCGAACGCGGAGCAGAAGCAGCTCGTCGCCGAGCGCGCGGCCGAGAAGTCCTCGATCGAGTCCCGGATCAGCGAGCGCAAGCAGATGCTCTCGACGATTCAGGGCCAGATCCAGCAGATGTACGCGGCCGAGGCGCGGCAGCAAGCGATCCTGAAGCGCGAGGCCGAGGCGCGGCTGCGCGCGCAACAGGAGGCCGCAGTCCAGATCGTGCCGAGCCCGGTAACCGTGGCGAGCACGGACACCGCGGCAACGACGGACACCACGTCGTCCACCGACATCATCACGTCGGCGCCGCCCTCGCGCTACGGCGGCGTCGTCGGCATCGCGATGCAGTACCTCGGCGTCTCGTACGTGTACGGCGGCTCGTCGCCATCCGGGTTCGACTGCTCCGGCTTCACGATGTACGTCTACGGGCAGATGGGCGTCTCGCTGCCGCACTACACGGTCGCGCAGTACGGCATGGGCTCGCCGGTCGGGCGTGACGAGCTCCAGCCCGGTGACCTCGTCTTCTTCGACGGGCTCGGGCACGTGGGCCTCTACATCGGCAACAACGAGTTCATCCACGCCCCGCACACCGGCGACGTGGTCAAGATCTCCAGCATCAGCGGCTGGTACGCGTCGACCTACGTCGGCGCGCGTCGTCTCTAGCCGAGCAGCGCGGTTCCGCGGGCCCGCCACCCCATACCCCCACCCAGCGTGGGGAAGCCGTGTCCCGCCGCCCTCGGCGACGACGCTACCGGCGACGCTGTGCCGCCGGTGTGCCGGTTCGGTGAAAGTTCGCGCGCCGGCCGCGGTTACGCAGACTCGTACAGGCGCTCGATGTCGCCTGCGAAGTGCTCCTCGCAGACGTTTCGCTTCAGCTTCAGCGTCGGCGTGATCTCGTCCTCGTCCGCGGTGAAGTCGCGCGGCAGGATGGCGAAGCGGCGGACCTGGCCGAACGTGGAACGGCCGTCGTTCGCGGCGTCGACCGCATCCTGGATGAGCGCCCGCACCCGTTCGTTCGTCGCGAACGTCGACGGGTCGGTCCCGATCCCCTGCTCGTCCGCCCACGCGGCGACCTCGGTCTCGTCCACCGTGATCAGCGCCGCGATGTACGGCCGACGGTCGCCGACCACGATCGCGTGCGAGATGAACCGTGACGCCTTGAGCGCGTTCTCGAGGCCCTGCGGCGCCACGTTCTTCCCGCCGGCGGTGATGAGGATGTCCTTCTTGCGGTCGGTGATCTTCACGAAGCCGTCCCTGTCGATCGTCGCCACGTCGCCTGTGTGGAGCCAGCCGTCGTCGTCGAGGATCGCCCGGGTTGCCTCCTCGTCCTTCAGATAGCCGGCGAAGACCGTCGGGCTCGAGATGAGCAGCTCGCCGTCCTCGGCGAGGCGGAGCTCGACGCGCGGCATCGCCGGCCCAACGGTGCCGAAGCGGAACCGGTCGGGGCGGTTGACGGTGGCGCCGGTCGTGCACTCGGTCAGGCCATAGCCCTCGAGGATGAGGATGTCGAGCATGTGGAAGAACTCCGCGACCTCGCGCGACAGCGGGGCGCCGCCGGAGACCGCCACGCGGAGCCTCCCACCGAGGCGCGCCTTCACCTTGGCGAAGACGAGCCGGTCGGCGATCCGGTGCTTGAGGGCGAGTCCGCGCGGCACCGGCCGGCCCTGCTGCTTGAGAACGCTGACCTGACGGCCGACGTCGAGGGCCCAGTCGATCAGGCGGGCGCGGGCACCCGTGGCCTCCGCGAACCTCGCCTGCACGGCCGTGTGCACCTTCTCGTACACGCGCGGGACGCTCGGGAAGACGGTCGGGCGGACGGCGGGCAGCGTTTCGACGACGCGCAGCGGGTCCGGGCAGAAGGCGATCGTGTAGCCCATGTGCGGGCCGAGCAGGTGCGCCAGGCGGCCGAAGTTGTGCGCGAGCGGCAGGAAGAGCAGCAGCGTGTCGCCGGTCATGAAGCTGCCGGCCTCCGCCGAGCTGCGGCACATGTCGTAGTAGTTGCGGTGCCGGATCATGCAGCCCTTTGGCGGGCCGGTCGTGCCGGAGGTGTAGATGTAGGTGAAGAGGTCGTCCTCGCCGACCGCGGCCTCGGCGGCGGCCAGCGCGCCGGGGTTCTCGCGCGCGAATGTCCGGCCGCGCTCGCGCAGCGCGTCGAAGTCGGCGAACGTGAGCCGGTGCCTGAGCGAGAGGCTCGCGAGCTTCGCGAGCTGCTCCTCGTCCTCGCAAAAGGCGCCGACCGACTCCGCGTGCTCGACGATGTAGACCGCGTCGTGCGTCGAGCTCGACGGGTAGACCGCGGCCCCGATCGCGCCGATGAGCCCGAGCGCGAAGTCGAAGACGACCCACTCGTACGTCGTCCGCGCGACGATCGCGAACGCGTCGCCCTTCTTGACCCCGAGCTCGAGCAGGCCGTTCGCGACCTCGTCGACGGCGGTCTCGGCCTCGGCCCACGAAATCGGCTGCCAGCCGTCCGCCCGCTCGACCATATACGCCGGTGTGTCCCGCTTCGTCGCGATGGCATCGCGCCACAGGCGGCCGATCGTCCGTCGCTGCCCGGGCTCGGGCGCGGTGCGGTCCGGGGCGGCCTGCGTGTCGAGCGCCACTACGAAAGCTTAGTCGGTGGCGACCGCCGCACTCCCGCCCCCGCCGGGCGGGAGTAACGTCCCGAAGGGCGTGATCACCTGCCCGGCATGTGGGACCGAGAACAGCGCCGGCCGCAAGTTCTGCGGCGGCTGCGGGCAGCCGCTCGCGCTCACCTGTGCTGCATGCGGCGCCGCCAACGACCCTGGCATGCGCTTCTGCGGCGAGTGCGGCGCGCCACTCGACACCGCCGCGCCGGAACGCCCCGCCGCGGCCGCGCCGGCCGCGGAACGCCGCCTCGTCTCGGTGCTCTTCGCCGACCTCGTCGGCTTCACGACGCTGTCGGAGTCGCGAGACGCCGAGGAGGTCCGCGAGCTTCTCTCGCGCTACTTCGACACCTGCCGCAGCCTGATCGGCCGCTACGGCGGCACGGTCGAGAAGTTCATCGGCGATGCCGTGATGGCGGTCTGGGGCACGCCCATTGCGACCGAGGACGACGCCGAGCGCGCCGTGCGCGCGGGACTCGACCTCGTTGCCGCCGTCGCGGCGCTCGGCGACGAGTTCGGCGCGCCCGGGCTCGCCGCGCGCGCCGGCGTGCTGACCGGCGAGGCCGCCGTCACGCTCGGCGCCGAGGGCGAGGGCATGGTCGCCGGCGACCTCGTCAACACGGCCTCACGGATCCAGTCCGTCGCCGAGCCCGGCACCGTCCTGGTCGGCGCGGCCACGCGACGAGCCAGCGAGGCTGCGATCGCCTACGCCGACGCCGGCACGCATGAGCTGAAGGGCAAGGCCGAGCCGGTGCCCCTGTGGCGCGCGAGCCGCGTCGTCTCGGGCCGCCAGGGCGCGCTGAAATCGGTCGGCCTCGAGGCGCCGTTCGTCGGCCGCGACCGCGAGCTGCGACAGCTGAAGGAGCTCTTCCACGCGTGCGCCGACGAGGCGAAGCCGCACCTCGTCTCCGTGACCGGGATCGCCGGGATCGGCAAGTCGCGGCTGGGCTGGGAGTTCTACAAGTACTTCGACGGGCTCGCCGACACGATCTACTGGCACCGCGGCCGGTGTCTCGCCTACGGGGAGGGCGTCACCTACTGGGCACTTGCGGACATGATCCGCATGCGCTGCCTCATCGCCGAGGACGAGGACGACGCCTCCGCTGCGGCCAAGCTGCACGCGACGGTCGAGGAGCACCTGACGGATCCCGCCGACCGCGAGTTCGTCGAGCCACGTCTCGCCCAGCTGCTTGCGCTCGGCGACCACAAGCCAGGCGACAAGCAGGACCTCTTTGCAGCCTGGCGGCTGTTCTTCGAGCGGCTGGCGGCAACGTACCCGACCGTTCTGGCCTTCGAGGACCTTCAGTGGGCGGATGCCAGCCTGCTCGATTTCATCGAGTACCTGATCGAATGGTCACGCGGGCACCCGATCTTCGTGCTCACGCTTGCCCGGCCGGAGCTGGCCGACCGGCGGCCGTCCTGGGGCGCCGGGCATCGGCACTTCAGCTCGGCGTACCTCGAGCCGCTCGCCGAGGCGGCGATGGAGGAGCTCCTGACGGGGCTGGTCCCGGGGTTGCCCGACGAGATTCGTGCGCAGGTGCTCGCGCGTGCCGAAGGCGTACCGCTCTACGCCGTGGAGACCGTGCGGATGCTGATCGACCGCGGCGCGCTCGTGCAGGAAGAGGACGTCTATCGCCCCGTC
The DNA here is from genome assembly GCA_963710465.1 of uncultured Thermoleophilia bacterium. GTDB lineage: Bacteria > Actinomycetota > Thermoleophilia > Gaiellales > Gaiellaceae > JACVRM01. The sequence goes on along the minus strand of CAVQAQ010000010.1, from coordinate 20,949 downwards.
GGGCCGATCGAGTCGCTCGACGTGCCCGAGACGCTGCATGCGCTGATCGCTGCCCGCCTGGACGCGCTTGCGGCGGAGGAACGCCGCCTGCTGCAGGACGCGGCAGTGCTCGGGAAGACGTTCACGGCGGAAGGGCTTGCCGCCGTGTCTGGCGGAGAGCGGCCGGACGCGCAGCTCCAGATCCTCGTCCGCAAGGAGATTCTTGGGCTCCAGTCGGACCCACGCTCGCCGGAGCACGGCCAGTACGGGTTCCTCCAGGACCTCGTGCGCCACGTCGCCTACGAGACACTCTCGCGGCACGAGCGTCGTGCGCGGCATCTCGCCGCCGCCGCGCACGTGGAGGCCGCGTTCCCCGGCGACGCCGAGGTGGCCGAAGTTGTCGCGGCCCACTACCGCGCGGCCTACGAGGCGGCGCCGGACGCGGAGGACGCCGCCGCGGTGAAGGCGAAGGCGCGGGACGCGCTCGTCCGTGCGGCGGATCGCGCGGAGTCGCTCGGTGCGGCAGGCGAGGAGATGCGCTACTGCGCGGAGGCGGCCGGACTTGCCGACGAGGAGCGGCAGCGTGCCGATCTCCTCGCCCGCGCGGGCGATGCAGCGCTGCGCTCGGGCGACTACGACGACGCGGACCGCATGCTCGAGGAGGCAAGCGGCCTGTACGACACCCTTGACGATCCGCGCGCGGCGGCGCGGGCGCAGATCAAGCTCGCCACCATCGAGCGCTGGCAGGGACGGAATATCGAGGCTCTCGGCCGCATCGAGCGCGTGTTCGAAGGGCTCGGCGATGAGGAGGATGCCACCCTCGCCGAGGCCGCGGTATCACGCGCGTCGCTGCTGGTCTTCGCGGCGCGGAACGACGAGGCGCGCGTGTACCTCGATCTCGGGCTGAGGATCTCCGAGGCGCTGATGCTCCCGAAGACGATCGCGTGGGGCTTCAACGCGCGCTCGATCCTCGCGAGCGGCGACCAGCGGCCGCAGGAGGCGCTCGCACTCCTCAAGCAGGCTGTACAGGTGGCGGTCGAGCACGAGGAGTGGGAGCCGGCGAGCGTTGCCTACTTTTCCTTGTCCGACCGGAGCTTCGCGGCCGACCGCTTCGAGGATGCCGTCGGCTACCTCGAGCAGGCCGTCGCCATCGCGCGTCGGAACGGCTCCCGACCAGGCGAATGGGGCACGCTCGCCGAGAAGACCTATCCGCTTTACATGCTCGGACGGTGGGAAGAGGTCATCGAGATCGGCCGTGACATCCCCGAGGACCGTCTCCGCGACACGGTCACGCTCAGTCTGCTCAGCAGCCTGCTCGAGATCCAAATCCACCGCGGCGATCTCGACGAGGCGCGCCGCTTCCGGGCGCTCTACGGCGACCTCGAGCATGCGCCCGACGTCCAGGACCGCGGGATGGGGTTGAGCTCGCTCGCGGTGCTCCGGCGGGCCGAGGGAGACCTCGAGGAGGCGCTCCGGCTCGGCGTCGAAGGCGCCGAGATCTCGCGGGCCTCGTTCGGGCCGGCGTCGCAGACGGTGAAGCAGGGGCTCGTCGAGGCGATCGAGGCGGCGCTCGCCCTGGGGCGCCTCGACCGTGCCCACGAGCTGCTACGAGAGACGGAGCAGGTTCCGCCCGGCGTCCGCTCGCCGTACCTCCACGCGCAGACCCGACGCCTGCGGGCGCGGCTTGCCGACGACGAGGGGGCAGACGCGCTGCTGCGCTCGACGGCGGACGCTTTCCGTGAGCTCGGTGTCGTCTTCTGGCTGGCCGTGACCGAGCTCGAGCACGCCGAGTGGTTCGCAGCGCGCGGTCGCGCCGACGACGCTCAGCCGCTGGCGGCCGCTGCGGCGGCGACGTTCGAGGAGCTCGCCGCGTCGCCCTGGCTCGAGCGCGCTGCCCGCCTGAGCGCCCCGGCCGGCGCGGAGGCGGTTGCCTGACCGGGCACGGAGGAGCCTCGCCCGCGGACTAGAATCTGTTGCAGCTATGCGCACGATCTGGAACGGCTCCATCAGCTTCGGCCTGGTCAACATCCCGATCGGGCTGGCGCTCGCGACGCAGCGCTCGGACATCGCGTTCCGCACGCTCCACCGCGAGTGCGGCACGCCGATCAAGCAGAAGCGCTGGTGCCCGTTCCACGAGCGGGACGTCGAGCCCGAGGAGCTCGTCAAGGGCTGGGAGTTCGTCAAGGGCGAGTTCGTCTTCGTCGAGGAGTCCGATCTCGAGGCGGTCGCGCTGCAGCGCTCGCAGTCGATCGAGATCCTCCGCTTCGTCCAGCTCGCCGACGTCGACCCCGTCTACTTCGACCGCACCTACTACCTGGCGCCCGCGACCGGTGACGCCGCCCGGCGCCCGTACGTGCTGCTGCTCCGAGCCATGACCGAGTCGGGCATGGCCGCGATCGGCAAGTTCGTGCTCTGGGGCAAGGAGAACCTCTGCCTGATCCGGCCGCACGGCGACTCGCTTGCGCTCGAGACGCTCTTTTTCGCCGAGGACGTCCGCTCGCGCGCCGAGATCGAGGAGGCGGTCGCCGAGACCGACGTGCAGCCGGCCGAGCTCGACCTGGCGCAGCAGGTGATCCAGAGCCTTGTCGGCGAGTTCCAGCCGGAGGCGTTCGAGAACCAGTACCGGCGTGAGCTGCGCGAGATGCTCGAGGCCAAGCTCGCCGGCCAGGAGATCAAGCGGCCGGAGCCGGTGCCCGAGACTCCCGTCGTCGACCTCATGGAGGCGCTGCGCCGCAGCGTCCAGCAGGTCAAGGAAGACGAAAAGCCGAAGGCCGCAGCGAAGAAGCGCGCGCCGCGCGCCAAGACCGCCGCGAAGAAATAACCTCTGAAACGGCGACGCGCGGGCCGTGGCCCGCGCGTCGGAAGCTCGCCCCGTCCGTGGACGAAGCCCGGAGCTAAGGGGTCAGGCCGCCTGCGTGGCGGTCGACGAGCCGCCCATCGCCTGGAGCTGTGCCTGGAACAGGGTCTTGTCGATCTTGCCCTGGTAGATGGGCACACCTTCCTCGACGCACACCCGGATGACTTCCTGGCGTTCGAGGCCGATTTCCTTCGACAGCTCTTCAGGCGTCAGGTGGTTCGCCATCGGATTACCTCCTGTGAGAACGAAAAAGCCCGCCGGCGGGATCGCCGGACGGGCTTGAGAAACCGTCGTGTACTGCGTTGGCGGGAATCAGCGGGCCCGCCTCCCCGAAAAGCGCATACCTGGAGAATACCCTGCCGCGATGACGGCCGACAACCACACGCTCTCGGGGTTCGAGGAACGGCGCGCGAGCGTCAAGGGCGTCGACCTGCGCTACTTCGTCGCCGGCACGGGCGACCCACCCGTCGTCCTCGTCCACGGCCTCGGCGGTGCGGCGGCGAACTGGGTCGCGGTCGCGCCCGAGCTCGCCCGGCGCCACCGCGTGGTCGTGCCCGACCTGCCCGGCCACGGCGGCTCGGCCGGGGTTCCCGGGCTGCCGAACCTCGCGCCGTTCGCCGAGATCGTCCACGAGCTCGCCGCGCGCGAGCGCGCGCTGCCTGCCCTGTTCGCCGGCCACTCGCTCGGCGCGGTCGTGGCCGTCCGGCACGCCGTCCGCTACCCGGACGCGACGCTCGGCATCGTCCTGGCCGGCGCCGCGGGCATTCGCTCGACGACGCGGACGGCCGAGGTGCTGCTCTCGCTGACGGCCCTCGTCCAGCCCGGCCGGCGGCTCGCGCCGCACCGCGCGCGGATCACGTCGAGCGCACGCCTGCGCACCGCCGTGTTCGGCGGCTGGGGCGCGAGTGACCCAGCCGCGCTCGCGCCGGCGGCCGCCGACGCGCTCCTCGTCGACGTGCCGCTGCACACCGATGTCGCCGGCGCCTCGTCCGCGCTCGTGCGCGACGACGTCCGCCCGCTGCTCGGCCAGGTCCGCTGCCCGGCACTCGTGCTGTGGGGCGACCGCGACACACAGGTGCCGATCGAGGACGCGTTCGTCTACGCGCGCGCGCTCGGCGCCGAGCTGCGCGTGCTCGCCGACTGCGGCCACCTGCTCGTCGTGGAGCGCCCTACCGAGTGCGTCGACGCGATCGAGGCGCTCGCTTTCTAGACGGGGTTCGGGAGCTCGAGGAACTCCCACGGCAGGCCGAAGTGCTCGCCGATCAGCGTCCCCAGCGCCTGCACGCCCAGCCGCTCGGTCGCGTAGTGGCCGCCGGCGACGAAGTGGATGCCGAGCTCGCGTGCCGAGTGCAGCGACGGCTCGGCCGGCTCGCCCGTCAGGAACAGGTCATACCCCTCGGCGGCCGCCTGGGTGATGTAACGCGCCGCGCCGCCCGAGATGATCGCGACCCGCTTGACGAGCGGCGGGCCCTCGAGGAACGCCGTCGGCTCCCGGCCGAGCCGCTCGGCGACGCGGGCCGTGAAAGCCTCCGGCTCGAGGGGCTCGGCCAGGTGCCCGCCCACGCCGATGCCTGCGAACGGCCCGTCGACGTCGACGCCGAGCTCGCGCGCAAGCAGCGCGTTGTTGCCGATCTCCGGGTGCGCGTCGAGCGCCAGGTGGTAGGCGGCGAGGGTCGTCCCCGCACGGAACAGCACCTCGAGCTTGCGGCGCATGCGGTCGTCGATCGTCCGCGGCTCGTTGTCCCAGAGCAGCCCGTGGTGGACGACCAGGAGGTCGATGCCGGCCTCCTCTGCGCGCTGGAACAGCTCGAGCGAGGACGACACCGCGCACCCGACCTTCGTGACCTCCTCGGCGCCGGCGACCTGCATCCCCATCGGGCCGTAGTCCGGGTAGGCGCCGAGGTCGAGCAGTTCGTCGGCGAAGGCGATCACGTCGTCGCGGCGCGCCACCGCGCCATCGTACTGAGGGCTCGCTCAGGCCATGACCGCCTCCTCCAGCGGGGTCTCGGCCTCGGTTCGGTTCGGCCGCGCGATGAACTCCACCCGGCTCGCGGTGACCTCCACGGCCCGGCGCTCGTTGCCGTCCTCGTCCTCTCCAGGCGCTGCTGCGCAGCCGGCCCTCGACGCCGACGAGGTGGCCCTTCACGAGGTACTCGTCACAAAGCTCCGCCTGCCTGTCCCAGGCGGACACCCGCACGAAGTCGGCCGCGTCCTCCTTCGTCGGCCGATCGACCGCGAGCAGGAACGACGCCACCTTTTTGTCGTCTCCGATCTCGCGCAGATCGACGTCCGAGGCAAGGTTTCCGACCAGCGTCACGGTATTCACACGTCCTCCTCTGTTGTCTCTACGAGCAACGTAGCGGGCAGCATGTGACGTGTCTGTCGACGCTGTGTGACGAGAGTGTGACCGTCTCCGGGCTGCGCTACGCTGTGACAGCTCGGGGTGTGGCGCAGCCTGGTAGCGCGCTCCGTTCGGGTCGGAGAGGTCCCCAGTTCGAATCTGGGCACCCCGATACACGAGGGGAGCCACTGGCTCCCCTCGCTCGTTTCCGGCCGCCCGCGGGGAAGAGTGGCGTTTCGGCCGACGCGGCCCGGGAGAGGTGGTGCTGTGCGCTTTCGTCAGGGAGCAAAGCTCGACACCGACCAGGTAACGGATGTCCGCGGCCGCGGCGTCGGCGGGCCCGTCGCGATCGGGGGCGGCGGCATCGGGCTTGTCGTCCTCGTCGTCTACCTCCTGCTCCAGGCGTTCTCGGGCGGCGGCGGAGCCGGGGGCACCCTCGGCGGCCAGCTCTCGTCCCTCGACGGGCAGACCGTCGGCCATGGCGAGACGTCCGCCGACCTGTCCCAGTGCCGCACCGGCGCCGACGCGAACCGCCGAGACGACTGCCGCATCGTCGGCGTGGTCAACAGCGTCCAGAAGTTCTGGGCCGGCGTCTTCGCAGGCAGTAACCGGTCGTACCAGTACGTCGACACCTACCTCTTCACCGACTCGATCAACACCGGCTGCGGCTATGCCAGCTCGCAGGTCGGCCCGTTCTACTGCCCTGCCGACAAGCACGTCTACATCGACCTGGGCTTCTTCCAGGATCTGAAGGACCAGCTCGGCGTCCAGCCCACCCCGTTCGTCGAGGCGTACGTGCTCGCGCACGAATACGGGCACCACGTCCAGGACCAGCTCGGCGTCCTCGACGCCATCCGCGGCGACACGCAGGGGGCAGAGAGCAAGGGCGTCCGGTCGGAGCTGCAGGCGGACTGCTACGCGGGCGTCTGGGCGGCGCACGCGGTCGACACCGGCCTGATCGAGCAGCTGACGCAGCAGGACATCAACCAGGGCCTCGACGCCGCTGCGGCGATCGGCGACGACCGCATCCAGGAGCGGACACAGGGCCAGGTCAACGAGGAGACCTGGACGCACGGCTCGTCCGAGCAGCGGCGCCGCTGGTTCTCGCGCGGCTACGAGACCGGCAGGCCGGCCGCCTGCGACACGTTCTCGGGCGCCATCTAGTCCACCGCCCGCAACCACGGCCGCGTCAGCGGGAGCGCGGTCAGCACCGCCGATACGGCAGCCCCGCACGCGATCAGCAGACTCGCCGGCGCGACGCTCGCGACGACCGCCGACAGCGCGAGCCCGAGCGGCATGAGCCCGAACGAGCCGAAGAAGTCGAGCGACACGACCCGCGAGAGCAGCTGGTCGGGCACGAGCTCCATCAGGACCGTCTCCCAGATTCCGATCGCGAATCCGATGCAGACGCCGCGGACGACCGAGAGCCCGCCCGCCAGCCAGTACCAGGGGGAGAGCGCGAAGCCGACGAGCGCGAGACTGTTGAGGACGAAGAGCACGTAGCAGAGCACCCCGCGACGCCGCCGCGGCTGCAGCTGGCCGAAGGCGAGCGTCCCCAGAACCGTGCCGACGCCCAGCAGCGTCGTCAGCAGCGCATACGAGCCCACGCCCCGGTGCCACTGGCCCTCGACGAGCTTCGGCAGGAGCACCTGCTGCGGCGCGAACTGCAGCATCAGGACGAGCGCGAAGAGCCCGATCGTGACCCAGAGCCACGGCACGCCCGCGACGTACCGGGCACCGCTGGCGATGCCGCGCAGCGTGCCCTCCGACTCCTCCGTCGCGAAGCGCCGCGGCCGCGTCTGCCAGACGAGCGACGCGGAGACGAGGAACGAGGCCGCGTCGACCGCAAACACGGTCGCCGAGCCCGCCGGCGCGTAGAGCAGGCCGGCGAGCGCCGGCCCGAACAGGATCGACCCCCAGCGTGCGAGGCCGATCAGCGAGTTGGCGGACGCGATCATGGGGCGGTTGACGACGAGCGGCACCATCCCGCCGAACGCCGGGTAGAAGAGGCCGTCGCCGAGTCCCATCACGACGGCGAAGACCACGATCCAGGCGAACGTCAGCTGCCCGCTCGCGTCGACCAGCGCCAGCCCGCCGACGGCGCAGAAGCGGATGACGTCGGAGACGATCATCATCCGCCGGCGCGAGAGGCGGTCGGCGAGCGCCCCGCCTACGAGTACCGTCGTGAGCACGGCAACGGACTGGCAGGCGAGGACGATCCCGAGCTTTGACGACCCCACGAGGTCGAACGTCCGCCAGGCGAGCGCCGTGACGAACGCGGCGTCGCCGATGAGCGAGACCGCCTGGCCGAGGAACAGCAGCCGGAAGTCCCGGTGCTGCAGGGCCTCGAAGGCGCGCACGCGGGGCCTGCGGTCGACGGTCTGCGCCATCGTCCAAAGCTAACCTCCTGCTCAATGGGGACCGACACCCTCCGCGTGGCGTGCGTGCAGATGACGAGCGGCCCCGACAAGGGCGCCAACATCGAGCGCGCCGAGCGTCTTGTCGCCGACGCGGCGGCGGCCGGGGCCGACCTGGTCGTCCTGCCGGAGAAGTGGAACGCGATCGGGCCGCCCGATGTGCTGCATGCCGCGGGCGAGCCGCTGGAGGGCGGCGAGTCGGTGGAGGCGATGAGCGGGTGGGCCGCTCGGCACGGGATCGTGCTGGTGGGCGGGTCGATCACGGAGCGCCGGGAAGGCCGCGAGAAGCTGAGCAACACGTCGCTCGTCTTCGACCGCGACGGCGAGCTGACGGCGGTGTACCGCAAGATCCACCTGTTCGACGTGGACGTCGGCGGGCGCTCGTACCGCGAGTCGGACGCCGAGGAGCCCGGCGACGAGGTCGTCGTCGCCGAGGCCGACGGCTGGCGGGTCGGGCTCAGCGTCTGCTACGACATCCGCTTCCCCGAGCTGTACCGGATCCTCGCGCTCGAGGGCGCCGAGCTCGTCACCGTCCCGGCGAACTTCACGCTCTACACGGGCAAGGACCACTGGCACCTCCTCCTGCGCGCGCGGGCCGTCGAGAACACGTACTTCGTCGCCGCGGCGGCACAGATCGGCGAGCCGTGGCCGGGGCGGCCGAGCTACGGCCGCTCGCTCATTGCCGATCCGTGGGGGATCGTCGTCGCCGAGGCGCCCGACGAGCAGACCGTCGTCGTCGCGGACGTCGACCGCGCAAGGCTCCGGGCCGTGCGCGAGCAGCTCCCGTCGCTGGCCAACCGCCAGGCGGGCGCGTACCGGTGGTCCATCCCGGCCTAGGCTGGCTCGAGGCCTCGCCCGAGGGGCGCGACTGGCTCGCGCGGCTGCCGCAGCTGATGCGGGAGTGCGAGGACGCCTGGGGCCTCTCGAGCGCCGGGCCGCCGTTCGTCTACGCGTTCGCCTCGCTCGCCTACCCCGTGGACGCGCACGGGACGCCGGCGGTGCTGAAGCTGCAGTTCCCGCGACCGGGAGAGCGAGCACGAGGCCGATGCGCTCGAGGCGTGGAACGGCGACGGCGCCGTCCGGCTGATCGCCCGCGACGACGCGCGCCGGGCGCTGCTGCTCGAGCGCCTCGAGCCCGGCACGCCGCTGACCGGGCACGACGGCGCGGTCGAGGTGCTCCTCGGCCTGCTGCCGCGCCTCTGGGTACCGGCGCCGGAGCCCGTGCACGCCCTCGCCGAGGAGTCGGCGCGGTGGGCCGAGACGCTCCAGCGCGGCTGGGAGGCGGCCGGGCGCCCGTGGGAGCGGCGCCTGCTCGACGGGGCGCTCGACTACCTGGCCGAGCTTCCGCGGACGCAGGGCGAGCAGGTGCTCCTGCACCAGGACCTGCATCCGGACAACGTGCTGGCCGCCGAGCGGGAGCCGTGGCTCGTCATCGACCCGAAGCCCCTGCGCGGGCGAGCGCGAGTTCGCTGCGGCGCCGATCGTGCGCGCGCCGGAGCTCGGGCACGACCGCCGCGCCGTGCTCGGCCGCCTCGACCGCCTCTGCGCGGAGCTCGGGCTCGACCGCGAGCGCGCCCGCGGCTGGACCGTCGCCCAGACCCTGGCCTGGGGAACCGGCGACCGCGCCGAAGCGCGCGCAGACGTGGCGCGCTGGCTCCTGGAGGCCGCATGACGCTCCGCGCCGTCCTGTTCGACGTCGACTTCACGCTCGCGCGGCCCGGCCCCGAGCTCGGCCCGGAGGGCTACAGCCGCCTCGGAGAGCGCTTCGGCCTGACCCTCGACCCCGCGCGCTACGAGGACGCGCGCGCCGACGCGCGCGAGCGGCTCCGGCACCACCCCGAGCTGCGCCACGACGCCGAGATCTGGGTCGCCTTCACCGCCGACATCATGCGCGGCATGGGCGGCAGCGACCCCGCCGCCCGCGAGGCCGCCGTCGAGATGACGCGCGCGTGGGACGTGCACGCGAACTTCGACCTCTACGAGGACGTCCTGCCGGTGCTCGGACGCCTGCGGCAGGCCGGCCTCAGGCTCGGCCTCATCTCGAACAGCGGCCGCGACCTCGACGAGTTCCTCGCCCACCACGCGCTGCCCGTCGACGCCGCGCTGACGTCCGGCGCGCACGGCCGCACGAAGCCGCACGGCAGCATCTTCCGCGCCGTGCTCGAACGGCTCGGCGTCGAGCCGGACGAGGCGGCGATGGTCGGCGACTCGCTCGAGGACGACATCGAGGGCGCCAGGGCGATCGGCATGCAGGCCTTCCTGCTCGACCGCGACGGGCGGTATCCCGGCCGGGAGAACAGCCTCCCGGACCTCTACGCGCTGCCCGCGGCGCTCGGTCTGCCTGTCTAAAGGAAGTACAATCTTGGTGCATTGCCCGGGTGGGCCATCTGGTTGATCATCGCGGCGGCGCTCGCCGCCGGCGAGGTTGCTACCTCGGGCCTCTTCATTCTCGGGCCGCTTGCCGTGGCCGCACTCATCGCGGCGATCGCCTCTGCGGTCGGGCTCGGCATCCTCGCGCCCTTCATCGTCTTCATCGCCGCTGCGATCGGGTCCCTGTGGATCCTGCGGCCGATCGCGCAGCGCCACGTGCGCATGCCGGCAGCGATGCGGAGCGGGACGGCCGCGCTTGTCGGCGGGCGGGCGCTCGTGCTCCAGCGGGTCGACGCGCACGGCGGCCAGGTCAAGATCGGCGGCGAGGTCTGGAGCGCGCGCGCGTTCTTCGACGAGCAGGTGATCGAGCCCGGCTCGAACGTGGAAGTGGCAAAGATCGAGGGCGCCACGGCGCTCGTCTTCGAATAGGAGGAGTACGAGGTGCTCGCAGCACTGATCGTGTTGGCAGTCATCGTTTTCGTCGTCGTCTTCACGCTCTGGCGGACGGTTCGCATCATCCCGCAGGCCCACGCCACGGTCGTGGAGCGGCTCGGCCGCTACCACCGCACGCTCAACGCGGGGATGACGATCGTGATCCCGTTCGTCGACCGCGTGAAGCCGCTGATCGACCTGCGCGAGCAGGTCGTCTCGTTCCCGCCGCGCCCGGTCATCACCGAGGACAACCTCGGCGTCGAGATCGACACCGTCCTCTACTTCCAGGTCACCGATCCCAAGTCGGCCACGTACGAGATCGCCGACTACATCGCCGGGATCGAGCAGCTGACCGGCACCACTCTGCGGAACGTGATCGGGTCGATGACGCTCGAGCAGACGCTCACCTCGCGCGACGCGATCAACGGCCAGCTGCGCGGCGTGCTCGACGAGGCGACCGGGAAGTGGGGCATCCGTGTCAACCGCGTCGAGCTGAAGGCGATCGAGCCGCCCGCCTCCATCATCGAGGCGATGGAGAAGCAGATGCGCGCCGACCGCGACAAGCGCGCGGCGATCCTCACCGCCGAGGGCAGCAAGCAGTCGCAGATCCTCGAGGCCCAGGGCTCCAAGGAGAGCGCGATCCTCAAGGCCGAGGGGCAGAAGCAGGCGGCCATGCTCCAGGCCGAGGGCCAGTCGAAGGCGATCGAGACCGTCTTCAAGGCCATCCACGACGGGGACGCCGACCCGAAGCTGCTCGCCTACCAGTACCTGCAGATGCTCCCGCAGATCGCCCAGGGCGACGCCAACAAGATCTGGATCATCCCCAGCGAGTTCACCGAGGCGCTCGGCCAGCTGAGCGGCGCAATCGGCAGCCGCGCCAGCTCGGCGCCGAAGGAGATCGAGACCGGTGGGGAAGAGGTGAAGGCCTAGCCGCCGAGCTCGGCCCGCCACGCCTCGGTGTGCTCGCCGAGCGCGGGCGCGACCGGCGGCTCGGACGGCGGCAGCGCCTCGGCGAGCGTCGCCACCGGGCCGGCGCAGACGTCCTCGCGGTCGAACAGCTCCAGCCACTCGGCGAGCGGCCGCTGCGTGAAGACGGCGGCGAGCTCGGCCGCCAGCGCCTCCTGGTCGGCGTCGCCCTGGCGGGGCGTGAGCTCGGGCCGGCCGATCAGCTCGCACAGGCGGGCGAAGAACTTCGGCTCGAGCGCGCCCACGGTCAGGTGGCGGCCGTCGGCGGTGGCGTAGATCCGGTAGCAGGCGAGCGCGCCCGTGAGCAGCGGCCGGTCGTCGTGCTGCCGGTACGAGACGAGGCGGCGCGCGTTGTCGGTCATCGAGACGAAGAGCCGCGCGCCGCGACCCGTCCGGGTGCGTTCCAGCAGCGCCGCGAGGATCTCGGTGACGGCGCCGAGCGCGCCCGCCGCGAGGTCGGCGATCGGCATCGGCGGCAGCGCCGGCGCCGTGTCGGCGAGCATGCCCGCCCAGCCGAGGTAGTTGACGTCGTGGCCCGCACGGCCGTCGCTCTCGCCGAAGCCGGTGATCGAGCAGTACACGGCCGTCGCGGGCGCGTCGCCCGGCCCGACGCCGAGCCGCTCGGCCACCCCGGGGCGGAAGCCCTCGAGCACGACGTCGGCGCGCGCGAGAAGCGCCCGGGCCAGCGCGGGCGACGACTTCAGGTCGCAGACGACCGATTCCTTGCCGGCGCACAGCGCGGCGTGCCAGGCCGGGGCGAGCGTCCGCGTCGGGTCGCCCTCCGGCGGCTCGACGCAGACCACCCGGGCGCCCAGCCGGAGCAGCTCGCGGCTCGCGAACGGCCCGGGCAGGTACCGGGTGAGGTCGACGACGAGCAGGTCGCGCAGGGGCTCCACGGCGGGCGAACGTACTACAGTCCCCGCATGGCCACGTCGACTGACCGGTCAGTCAGCGAGAAGCGCCGCCAGATCCTCGAGGCCGCCGTGCGGGTGTTCGCCCGCGACGGGTACCACACGTCCCGGGTCGCCGACGTGGCCGCCGAGGCCGGCGTCGCCCACGGGCTCGTCTACCACTACTTCGCCTCGAAGTCAGCGCTGCTCGAGGCGGTCTTCACGGAGACGTGGGAGGTGCTGCTGGAGGCGATCGGCCGCGTCGAGGAGTCGGGTGGCCCGGCCCGCGAGCAGCTGCGCCAGGTGGCCGCGATCGTGCTGCGCACCTGGCGACATGACCCGGATCTCATCCGGGTGCTCGTGCGCGAGGTGGCGCGGAGCCCCCAGGTCCAGGTGCAGGCGGACGCGATCGGTGAGGTGCTGGCGGGGATCCAGCGCATCGTCGAGCGCGGCCAGGCGGCCGGCGAGCTGCGCGGCGACCTCGACCCGCGGCTGGCCTCGTGGATCATCTGGGGCGCGCTCGAGGAGCTCCTGACCGGCTGGGTGCTCGGACGGCTGCCGGACGGCGACGAGGACGTCGCGGCGGCGGAGCGAACGGTCACCGACATATTGGCGAAGGGGCTCGTCCGTTAGGGCAGGCAGGGCGACACGCGCGCGGTGGTGATGCCGAAGCCCCAGATCTTGTCGTCCACGATGTAGAAGGCGTTGATGACGTTCAGCCGGATGACGTTCACGACCGTGTAGCTCCCGCACGTCGTCGGCGGCAGCGCGTCGTAGCGCTGGGCGACCACGGCCGATGGCGCGCCGATCGTGACGCGTCCGGGCGTGTGCCAGCCGGGCGGCGCCCAGTGCGTGAAGACCGCGATGACGCGGCCGCGCCGGAACGTGACGCCGGCGCCCTCGGGGTGGTAGCGCCGGTAGTTGAAGTACCAGGTCGGGTCCGGGCAGCCCCGGCAGACGCCGTACCCCGAGCCCCAGGCATGCCGCACCTGCGCCTGCGTCATTCCGATGCGGAGGCCGCCGAGGCTGACGCCGGGGACGAACAGCCCGGCCCGCGGCGGCGCGGCGGCAGCGGCGGAGGCGAGGACCAGCGCGGCGGCCGCAACGGCGACGGCGACGAGGCGCACGCCAGAGCGTACGTAGGATCGCGGCCGTGCCGGATCCGAAGGTGGCTCTTGATCGCCCCTCGCCGGATCCTGGATGTCGGCTGCGGAACCGGCTACCTCCTCCGGCAAGTCGCGGCGCGGGCTCCGGAGGCCGTGGAACTAGTCGGGATCGATGCGGCGGCTGCCATGATCGAGGCCGCCCGAGCCAACGCCCGAGACCCAAGGCTGCAGTTCTCAGTCGGTCTTGCCGAGAAGCTCCCATACTCCGACGCGACCTTCGATCTCGTGGTGAGCACAACCTCGTTCGACCATTGGCGCGACCAGCAGGCCGGACTAATCGAGTGCGCGAGGGTGATGGCAGCTGGTGCTCATCTCGTACTGGCAGACCAGTTCTCAGCGTGGCTCTTGCCCACGCTGCTTGGGAGCCGACGCGGCAAAGCTCGCACGAAAGCGCGAGCCACCCGGCTGATAGTCGCGGCGGGACTGCACGGACTGGAATGGCATGACCTCTATGCCGTGATCATCCGCGCGGCAACGGCCACGAAATAGCAGTGGGCTCGCCGCGACCCGGGATCGTCGCTCTCTATACCGTCGGTCTCCTCGACGGCCAAGTCTCGACCAGTCTCAGATAGGCATTCGCGAACGCTCGGGCCGTCGAGCGCACGCGGCCTGGGCACGGACTATCCGATGATGAACACGGCCACGATCGCGGAGTCGAGAGGCGCGAGCGTGTCACGAAAGAAAGCAATCCCGTCCAGCATTGCGTAACCGACGCCCTCTGCTGCCGTCTCGTTGAACTCCTCGTAGTAGCGGCGAAGCACTGCCCCGTCGAACGCACTCGGATCGAGGCGTGCCAGGTAACGCTCACGGTGATCTGACGTGAGGACAAAGACTGGTCCCTCTTGGATCTTCGAGATGGTCGTGGCCACGTCATCGTGGTTGGAGTGGATAAGGTCGATGCCCTGCTCCTCGAGGTACGGCAACAGCGTCGCGAGAACGTAGCCAGACCAGGCGTATTCGCTCCGAGTGATGCTCTCACGGCCCAGGACATCCCAGAATTCGTTCGACGTTCCACGGACGATGCGCTTCCGCGGGCTAGCAGCAGCCTGCGCGATCGGGAGCGCGGATTCAGAGATGACGAATGACTGACCAATCGCGGACCCGCGTTTTGACCATGGTGTCAGCGTCGAGTCACTCGCCATGGTTTTGCAATTTGCCAAGCGAAGCAATTCGTCGACCACCTGGTCGAGAGGCCGGGTAGCGTCGACATCTATGGCTCGGGCCGGTTTCTCGTCGCTCCGATTGAGCCTGAGCATGAGTTCGACTTCCTCGGGCTGCTTGCCAAAGTCATTATTGGTGCGCTCTTGGAGGCGTCGCCGCATGGTGTCATCGTCGATGCGGAGGTTGAATACCTTGGTGAAATAGGGCAGAAAGCGGTCGCGATTACGGCTGCTTCCACAAACAAACAACACTTCTGGTTCCGGGCTTTCGAGTTCGTCGACAGCTTTTTGCTGGTACCACATCGAGTTGCCGGTCTTCCAAGCCCGGTCGGTACTGATGGCCCTGTAGCCGCGTCGGATCAGCTCCTCGTAGACCGAGGATTTACCGGCACCAGATAAGCCCTCCACTAAATAGTTCCGTTTAGCCATAGTGATGATTCAAGGCGCCTCGCGGGCACGGCGGCAGGGTACGTAGGATCTAGGATCGCGGCCGTGCCGGAAACGCTGCCGTGGAGCTGGTACGCCGACCCGGAGCTGCTGCGGCGCGAGCAGGGGCGCGTCTTCGCGCGCTCATGGCAATACGCGGCGCGCGCCGACCAGGTGGCGGAGCCGGGCGCCTACGTCGCGGCGCGGGCCGGGCAGCTCCCGGTGGTCGTCGTTCGCGGCCTCGACGGCGCCCTGCACGCCTTCGTGAACGTGTGCCGCCACCGCGGCTCGATCGTGTGCGAGGGGGAAGGCCGGCGCGAGACGCTCCAGTGCCCGTACCACGCATGGACCTACGACCTGGACGGCTCGCTGCGCGCTGCGCCGCGCGCCGACCGCGAGCCCGGGTTCTCGACCGAGGGGATCGGCCTGGTGCCGGTCTCGCTCGACGTCTGGGGGCCGTTCGTGTTCGTGAGCCCGGACCCGGCCGAGCCGCTGGCCGAAACCCTCGGCGACGTGCCCGAGCAGCTGGCGGCGGGCGGGGTAGACGTCGATGTCCTGCGCTTCCACCACCGCTCCGAGAGCACCTACGAGGCGAACTGGAAGCTCTGTGCGGAGAACTACCTCGAGTGCTACCACTGCGCGGTCGCGCATCCCGGGTTCTCCCGGATCATCGACGTCTCGCCCGACGCGTATGGCCTGCGCACGGGCCGCTGGACGATGAGCCAGACCGGCGATCCGCGTCACGGAACCGGCAACCGCGTCGCGCACGGCCAGTTCCACTTCGTCTTCCCGAACACGGCGATCAACGTCATGCCGGGCGAGCCGAACCTGTCGATCGGCCCGATCGTGCCGCTCACCGCCGAGCGGACGTGGCGCTCGCTCGACTACTTCTTCGCGCCCGACGCGGACGAGGGCTGGATCGCCGACTTCCTCGAGCTCGACGACCAGGTCGGGCGGGAGGACACCGTGCTCGTCGAGCGCGTCCAGCAGGGCGTGCGGGCCGGCGCGATCGCGCACGGGCAGGCGCTGCCGTGTTCGGAGCAGCTGGTCGTGCACTTCGACCGGCTGCTGCGCGAGTCAATCGGGGAGTAGCGGCACGGTCAGCCCCTGCGAGCGGCCGAGTAGCACGGCCCGGGTGATCGCGTCCACGCCGTACCGCTCGCGCACCTCGTCGAGCACCGCGTCGAGCGCCGCCGTCGGCCGGTCGAGGGGCAGCGCCAGCTGGTCGTCGTCGTCGAGGTTTGCGACCGTGACGCCGACGAGCGTGATGCCCTCGCGCTCGATCGTCGGCATCGCGGCGGCCAGGAGCCCGCGCGCGGCGGCCAGCACCGTGCACGTCTCGTTCGTCGCTTCGACGAGCGTGTGCGAGCGCGTCGCTCGCGAGAAGTCGTCGAAGCGCAGCCGCAGGACGACCGTGCGGCCCACCCGCCGTGCCGTGCGCAGGCGGCGCATCACGCGGTCGACCAGGCCGACGAGCGTCGAGTCGACGAACTCTGGCGTCCATGGGCCGCGGCCGAACGCGCGCTGGGAACCGATCGAGCGGCGCCGCGGGCGCGTCCGCACGCGGCGCGGGTCGCGGTTGTGCGCGAGCGCGTGCAGGTGGTGGCCCGACGCGCGGCCCAGGATCGAGACGAGCGTGCCCTCCTCCATCCGTGCCACGTCGCGCACTGTCGTGATGCCGAGCCGGTGCAGGCGGCCGGCCGTCGCCGGCCCGACGCCCCAGAGCGCCTCGACCGGCAGCGCGTGCAGAAAGGTGAGCTCGCGTTCGGCCGGCACCTCGAGCAGCCCGTCCGGCTTCGCGACGCCGCTCGCGACCTTGGCGAGGAACTTCGTGCGCGCGATCCCGACCGTGAGCGGCAGGCCGACCACCTCGAGCACGCGGTGCCGCAGCCGCGCGGCGATCTCGAGCGGCGTGCCGGCCATGCGCCGCATCCCGCGCACGTCGATGAACGCCTCGTCGATCGACAGCGCCTCGACGAGCGGCGACGTGTCCTCGAAGACGCGGTACACGGCCTTGCTCGCCTGCGAGTAGGCGTCCATGCGCGGGCGGACGACGATCGCGTGTGGGCAGAGCCGGCGCGCCGCGCGGCCGCCCATCGCCGTCCGGATGCCGAACGCCTTTGCCTCGTAGCTGGCGGCGAGCACGACCCCGCCGCCGACGATCACGGGGCGGCCGCGGAGGCGCGGGTCATCGCGCTGCTCGACCGAGGCGTAGAAGGCGTCGAGATCCGCGTGCAGGATCGACACAGAACACATGTTCGCATAGCTACGGCCGATCGTGGTCGAACGGGAGCGTCATCGTGCCGCAGCGCTCCGGCTCGATCAGCAGCACGAGCCGGTCGCGCATCGGGAACGGCTGGCCCGTGTAGCGCATGGAGATCCGGTCGACGATCTGGTTCGCGCGGTCGCCCGTGAGACGCTCGACGATGCGCCCGCGGATCCAGCAGGAGCGGTAGGGGTTGCGGTCGTCGGTGACCGAGAGCGCGACCCGTCCGTCGCGCTCCAGGTTGCGGGCCTTGCGCGTCCCGTCGCCCGTGAAGAAGGCGATGCGCCCATCCTCGACGCCGACCCAGATCGGCACGGAGTGGGGCGACCCGTCGGGCAGAAGCGACGCGAGGTGCGCGAAGTTGCGCCCCCGGAGCAGCTCCTCGACCTCGAGCGGGAGCTCCATCGTCAGCCGTCCTCCGCTGGAATGCACGTCGTGACTCGCATGCACATGGACGAGCTCGACATTACCGACGGGCTCGTTCGCCGCCTGCTAACCGGGCAGTTCCCGAGCCTGGCCGGCCTGTCGCTCCGCCGGCTGGACCCGGGCGGCACCGTGCACGTCATCTACCGGCTCGGCGACGACCTTTCGGTCCGGCTGCCGCGCAGGCGGGGACCCACTACCGCGGAGAGCACCGAGCTCGAATGGCTGCCGAGGCTCGCGCCGCTGCTGCCGGTCGAGATTCCCGTGCCTGTCGCCCAGGGGCGGCCGAACGAGGAGTACCCGTGGTTCTGGGAGATCCATCGGTGGGTTGAGGGGGAGACGCTGCCCGTCGACACGATTGACGCCGTGGCGGCGGCTTGCGACCTCGCGGCGGTCGTCCGCGCGCTGCAGGCGATCAGCCCGGCGGGCGCGCCGCGAGGGCGCGGCATCCCGCTGGCCGAGCGCGACCCCGAGTTTCGCGCCGCGCTCGCCCGCCTCGGCGGCGATCCGGTGTTAGCGGCCGCCTGGGAGCGCGCCCTCGCCGCGCCCGCATGGGACGGCCCGCCGGTCTGGCACCACGGCGACCTCGACCAGCGGAACTGGGTGGTGCGTGACGGGCGGATCGCGGGCGTCATCGACTGGGGCTCGATGGGGATCGGCGACCCGGCCTGCGACGTGATGGTCGCCTGGAAGCTGCACTCTCAGGCCGCGCGCGACGCATTCCGGGAGGTCGTGGCGACCGACGACGCGACGTGGGAGCGGGCACGCGCCTGGGCGTTCTCGCAGTCCGTGATCGCCCTTGCGTACTACACGACAGAGAACAACCCGGCGCTGTATCACGAGGCCAGGGCCTGGCAGGCGCTGGTGCGGTCGGAGCTCTAGGCCGTCGCCGCGGCGAGCGGTGGCCCCCACGAGACGAGCGGGGACATCTCGCCGGTGTGGCCGTTGAGCTGCCGCAGCCCGAGGGCGTGCTCGGCCTGCATCATCTTGTGGATCTGCGTCGTGCCCTCGTAGATGATCGGGGCGCGCGCGTTGCGGAAGTACCGCTCGATGCCGTACTCCGCCGAGTAGCCGTACGAGCCGAACACCTGGATGGCGAGGTGCGCAGCCTTGAAGGCCGACTCCGTCGCGTGCCACTTCGCCAGGGACGTCTCGCGCGTGTTGCGCAGGCCCTCGTTCTTCATCCACGCGGCCTGCATGACGAGCAGCTTCGACGTCTCGTAGCCGAGCACCATCTCGGCGATCATGTCCTGGACGAACTGGTACTTGCCGATCGGCTGCCCGAACGTCTCGCGCTCGCGCGCGTACTCGACCGACCGCTCGAGGCAGGCACGGATGACGCCGACCGCACCGGCCGCGACGGTGAAGCGGCCCTGGTCGAGGCCGTACATCGCGATCTGGAAGCCCTGGCCCTCCTCGCCGACGAGGTTCTCGGCCGGCACCTCCACGTTCTCGAAGAAGAGCTCGCCCGTCGAGCCGGCCCAGATGCCCAGCTTGTGCTCGGTGTCCCGCGTCGTGACGCCGGGCCAGTCGCGCTCGACGATGAACGCCGAGATCCCCTTGTGCTTCGCGGCCGGGTCGGTCTTCGCGAACACGAGCTGGTGCTGCGCGACCGAGGCGTACGAGATCCAGTTCTTCTGCCCGTTCAGGACGTAGGTGTCGCCCTCACGGCGCGCGGTCGTGCGCATCGCGGCAACGTCGGAGCCGGCGGCCGGCTCGGTGAGCCCGAAGCAGGCGAGCTTCTCGCCGCGCGCCTGCGGCACGAGGTAGCTCTGCTTCTGCTCCTCGGTGCCGTAGCGCAGCAGCGTCGAGGAGTTCAGCCCGACGTGGACGGAGATCAGCGTCCGGAACGCAGCCTCGCCGCGCTCGATCTCCTCGCACGCGAGCGCCTCCGACACGTAGTCGAGGCCGGCGCCGCCGTACTCCTCCGGGATGATGATCCCGAGGATCCCGAGCTCCGCCATCCCTTCGATCGCGCCCATGTCGAGCCGGTGTTTGATGTCGTTCTCGATCGCGACCGGCAGGACCCGCTCGTCCACGAACGCGCGGACCGTGTCCTGGATGAGCCGCTGCTCGTCGGTGAGCTCGAAGTCCACGAAACGGAGGCTATACGCGCGCTGCAGCGTGCTGGTCGGCCACCCACATGCCGAGCAGACCGCGGTAGTGGGCGACGAAGTGCTCGTGCTCGTGCTCCGGGAACGTCGCCTGGACGGTCGAGACGATCAGCTCGTCGAACTGCGGACTCTCGACGTACTCGACCGTGGCCTCGTCGAGGTGGGGCAGGTGCGTGTCGCAGAACTCCCGGTAGTCGTCGACGTCGAAATAGTCCTCGGCCAGCTCGCGGTAGCCGTCGAGCTTCTCCGCGTAGTCGAGGTCGTCGCGGTCGCCGATGTCGAAGTAGGCCCGCGTGTTCTGGTTGATGCGCATGCGCCGGCGGACGACGGTGCAGAACGTGGACCAGCGGACGAGCGCCTTGATCGCCCAGGGGAAGTAGTAGTGCAGCGAGGTGAGCGCGACGTCCGGCGAAGCGTTGGCGTAGTCGATGGGATACACGACGCCGTCCTTCACCAGCGTCTCGCACGAGTTGAACTCCCAGCGGAAGAAGGCGTTCACGAGCCGCGAGATCGCGACGACCTCGGCGCCGAGTGTCCGGCGAGAGGAAGTCGTGCGCGACGCTGTAGCGCGCGTGCAGCGGGACGGACGGGTCGTAGCGCATGACCATCGTCTCGGCGCCGATCGAGAGCGAGCGGACGAAGACGTCGAAGTCCTCGACGGACGCCTGCAGGTGCATGAGCCGCTCACCGGACGCGTCGTAGACCGCGTGCAGCTCGTCCGGCGACGCGACGCGCGTGACGCCGACCCACTGGCCGCCGTCGAACGGCTTCATGAAGAGCGGGAAGCCGATGTGGCCTCGCGATCTCGTCGAGGTCGAACGGCGCGTTGTAGCGCGACGCCATCGCCTCCCATCGTTCTGACGCCGACTCGAAGCGGACGGAGCGCGGCGGCTCCTTGTGCGGGATCAGCCAGGTCTCGGGGACGTTCAGGCCGAGCCGCAGCATCGCGCAGTAAGCCGCATGCTTCTCCATCGCCTGGAACGTGAACGGGTTGTTCAGGAGGTACACGTCGTCCATCAGCGAGATCTTCTTCAGCCACTCGCGCGGCACGAAGTACCACCACGCGAGGCGGTCGATGACGAGCGCGTGCCGCGGCCGGTAGCGCAGGTCGAACGGCTCGTTCATGACCCGCTCGGTCGTCA
>CAVQAQ010000009.1:0-299740 GCA_963710465.1 uncultured Thermoleophilia bacterium | reverse complement strand
CATCGGCGGCAAGGCCGTGCTCCACGTCGAACTGATCGACGATCGCCGGCCGGCCCGCGACGCCTCAGAGCGACGCCGGGACGCCTTCGGCCAGCGCGGCGGGGAGTTCGGCTGGGGAGTCGAGCCGCAGTTTGCGGAAGACGCTCGTGAGATGACCCTCGACCGTGCGGGCCGTGACGAACAGCGTCTGTGCGATCTCGCGATTGGTCAGATCCTGGCCGGCGAGCTCCGCTACGCGCCGTTCGCTCGCCGTCAGCGAGTCGACCCGCTGAGGACGACGCGCCGCGGACGTGCGCCTGTCGCTCGCAGCTCGGTCTCTGCACGCTCTGCGAGTGGCCGGCGCCCGCGCGATGTGCGGCGTCGAGCGCCTCGCGCAGTAGCTCTCGCGCTTCGATGCGCCGATTTCGCCGCCGAAGCAGCGCGCCGAGGTCGGCGAGCGCTCGCGCTCGTTCCAACCTCGCGTCGCCGCGCTCGAAGGCGTCGATCGCTTCGCGGAGCAGACGCTCGCCCGGTCACCGCCGGCGACGACGCCGGCGGCGGCTTCGCCACGCCCAGCGCACGAGGGGCGCCGAACGCGCGGGCGAGCTCGAGCTCCTCCTCGGCGAGGCGTGCGCGGACTCGTGATCGCCGAGTGCGAGGTGGGCGAGCGCCGCCTCCGATCGCCAGGGGAGGTAGCCCGGACACGTGACGCAGTGCCGCGTCAGGAGGCTGCCGACGGCCAGGAAGTCGCCGAGCCCGTCGGCCGCTCTTCCCTGGGCGACCCGCAGCCGGCCGCGGGAGAAGCGGAGACTGCCGCCGACGAGCGATCCGCCCTCAGCTTCGGAGTCGAGCGGCGCGAGTGCCTCCTCTGCCGCTGCGAGCTCGCCCCTGATCGACGAGAGCCTCGACGAGCACGCCCGCCGTTCAGTACCCGGTACATGCCGGCGGCGCAGGCAGCTCAGCCGCAGCGAGCGCCGTCCGGGTGTCCGCCTCGGCGGCGCCGAGATCGCCGAGGCGGAGTGCGAGCCAGCCGCGATGTGCCAGGCCGACCGCGAGCCTGCTGCTGTCGCCGGTCGCCCGCGCCTGGGTGATCGAGACGTCCAGCAGCGGTCGAACCTGGTCATAGCGCTCGGCCCAGAGGAGCGAGAGTGTCGTCGGCGAGAACCAGCCGCGAACGAGAACCACGGCCGGCCGTCCAGCCTCGCGCGCGAGTGACGCACGCACCCTGAGCCCCCGGCCACGAGCGCTCGCGTCGCAAGATCTGCGCCGACCTCGGCGGGCTCGTTCGTCAGGACGGACGTGAACGCTGCGACCGCAAGGACGCTCGGGCGGCGCCGCCGCGTCGCCGGCGGCGCGCTCGCGCAACGCCTCTCGGCGAGCGGCCACGTGGCGGCGGTGACCGGGTCGTTCATCCCCGGGACGACGGCGGCGGCCACGAGCAGGAGCGCCAGCTCGGTGTGACGAGCGTTCGAGCGCCGACGAGGCGCGATCGAGCACCTCGACCGCCGTCTGCAAAGCGCTGCGCGCGACTGAGCACGTGCGCGAGCACCATCGCCGCTCCGGCGGCGGCCTCGTCGGCCGCGGCGTCGACTGCCAGCTGCAGGTGCTCGGCCCAACTCTGCGAGGCCGGCGCTGGCCTCGGCCATTCCGAGGTCGAGCAGCAGTCCGGGCCGCATTCGGGCGGCGCCGGCTCGGCTCAGCGCGCGGCGCAGCAGCAAGGCCTCCGACTCCGGGCGCTCCGTGCTTCCCGGCGGCGCAGCGCGGCCTCGATCAGCCGCTCCGACGACCCAGCCGTCGGCGGCGGGCTCGCTGACGAGCAGGTGCTCGGCGACGCGCTCGTCGGCGCCGGGCTGCTCGGCGAGCAGTTGCGCGGCACGGCGGTGACCTCGTGCGCGTTCGCCGCTCGGAATCTGCGTAGTAGATGCCGCTGCGGACGATCGGGTGGACTGAACGTCAGCGGCCGGCCCGGCTCGAGGATCCCGGCCGCCGTCGACAGCTCGGCCGCTTCGCCGCCTCGGCGTCGTCCAGACCTGCGAGTTGCGCGGCCTGCGAACAGGTCGCTGCGCTCGAGAACTGCGAGCGCGCGGGCGAGCCGCCCGGCGTGTTCGGGCAGCCGACCGAGCCGAAGGCGGATCGAGCGTCCGATCGTTCGCGCACCGATTCTCTCGACGTGCGCGCGCGGCCTGCGCGGTCGGAGCGATCCCTCCTTCGCGAGGGCCTCCACGAGCGCGCGCAGCAGAAACGGCGTACCGCGCGTCGCGCGCAGGCACGCCTCGACGAAAACCGGATCGGGAGATCCGCCGAGTTCCGCCTCCACGAGCTGGGCGACCGCGGCTCTTGTCAGCGGTGGCGAGCCGGATCACCTCGGCGGACGGATCCGTCGTCACCGTCGCGAGCAGCTCTGCATCGGTGCCCGCCTCGCGCGGGCGGGTGGCCAGCACGAGCGCCACGTCCAGCTCTTCGAGCCGCGTGAGCAGGAAGGCCAGATAGCGCAGAGACGGACCGTCGGCCCAGTGCGCGTCGTCGACGACGAGGCAAAGTGGACCGGCGGCGGCGAGGTTCGCGCACAGCCAGTAGAGGCCGTGCAGGATCGCGAACGAGGGATCGATGCCTGTCGACGGGCCGCCGCTCGCGGCGGGCGCGCCCGGAAGACCGAGCAGCGCGGCGGCACCGCCGCTGGCCTGGAGCAGATCGGCCCGCTCGGGCTCCGATGCCTCGGCGAGCGCCGGCTCGAACAGCTGGCGCACGACTCCGAACGCGAACTCCCGCTCCAGCTCCGCGCCGCGCGAGCGCAGCACACGCATTCCCGGTCCACGGCGGCCGTCCGCACGGCGGCCGAGCAGACGCCGTCTTCCCGATGCCCGCCGGCCCCTCGACGACCACGAACCTGCCGCCTCCGGCGCACGCATCCTCGAGCGCCGACTCGATCCGCGCCAGCTCCTGCCCCGCTCGAGCAGCGGCCTCGCTGCCGCGTCGCCACGAACAGGACGCGTATCCGACGCCTCCCGGACCGTGCTGCTCAACACAGATCCGCCACTACGAAGTTATGAACGACGGGGCGGCGCCGAAAATCCCGGCGGTCGCCCCGTCCTGCTCGTCAGGCGCGCGCGTCGACCTCCCAGACCGTGACCGAGCGTGGGCGAGCGGCCAGAGCGCGAGTCCGGAGGAAGCGGCAGATCGTGCGAGCGGCCGCGCCGCCTCGTCCTCTGTTTCCCACAGCAAGACGAGCAGCGTTTCACCTCGTTCGCGGTCGGTCAGGTTCAGGGCGCCGGAGAAGCCCGACTGCTCACGAAGGGCCGGCACAAGCCGGACCGAGCAAGCCACTCCAGTTCGTCCGCCGCTCCGGCTCGAGCTGTAGCTCGACCACCTGTGCGTACATCGCCGCGGCTCCTTCCAGCTCGTTTGCCTTTGCCGCCACGTGCGGTGCCAGAGAGTCATTCGCACCGTGGCCCACCCCCTCCGCGCGATAAAGACGGGGCCGCCACGGTGCGAGCGACGCGGCTCGAGCACCGTCACCTCACCTGCGAGAGGAGCAACCGTGTACGCACAGCTCGTTCGAAGCCGCACGACACAGAAGCGCGCGGAAGCGCATCGGATCGTCGCCGACGAGTTGCTCCTCGCTGCACGACCAGCCCGGCTTTGCCGGCGCACTCAGTCCGTGAATGCCTCCAGCGGGGAAACGATCATGATCGTGCTCTGGCACTCCGCCGAGCAGGCGCAAAGACCCCTCGCGACGGCACGACCTCGTTCTGGGAAGTCACCGTCCGCGTCTGACCGCGCGACGGCCTGCTCGCCGTAAAGACGGGGGTTGCCACGGTGCGACAGCGCATCCGCCGCTCCGATATCGGTGACACCTGACTGTCTCGCTGTCAATGACACCGCTCGCCGCCGGCCGTCACCCGATGGAGCGCACGCTCGACCCCGCCCGGCTCGGAGACCACCTCGACCGGCTCTACCGGGCCGCCTGGGCGCTCTGCGGCTCGCGCGAGGACGCCGAGGACCTCGTCCAGGAGACCTACGCGCGCCTGCTCGCCCGCCCGCGCCTGCTCCGCAACGAGGACGACCTCGGCTACCTCCTGCGCGCGCTGCGCAACACCTTCCTGAACCAGAAGCGGACCGAGAGCCGCCGGCTGCGTCCCGACCCGCTACCCGACCAGCTCGACCTCGTCGCCGACCCGCAGGCGCGCCAGCCGCAGGCCGCGCTCGAGGCCGGCGAGCTCTACGCGGCGATCGCCGCGCTCCCCGACG
The DNA here is from genome assembly GCA_963710465.1 of uncultured Thermoleophilia bacterium. Taxonomy (GTDB): domain Bacteria; phylum Actinomycetota; class Thermoleophilia; order Gaiellales; family Gaiellaceae; genus JACVRM01. The sequence goes on along the minus strand of CAVQAQ010000009.1, from coordinate 295,513 downwards.
ATTTCCGCGACGTCCTCGTCGCCGTCGACATCACCGGCCTCTCCTACAAGGAGGCGGCACGGGCCCTGCGGATCCGCGAGGGCACGGTGATGAGCCGCCTCTACCGCGCCCGCCAGCAGGTCGTGCGACGGATCGAGGGCGGCTCACGCTGCCGGTAGCCGGGCACTCGTTCCGACGAGCACCTTCTCGCCCGACGAGGCCTGATCGCCGTCGGCCCGCTCGCGCGTGACGGTCAGCGTCGTGAAGTCCTTCGGCGAGACGCCCGCCCAGAGCGTCACGTTCCGGCCCTCGTTGAACGTCCCGACCGGCACGAGCACGCCGGCGGCGTTCCGCAGCCACGCCTCGTAGAAGCGCCCGCCCGCGAGGCGGGGCAGTCCTGTGGCGTCGAGCTCGATCCGCCAGCCCGAGGATGTCTTGGTGAGCGTCGCCTCGCCGCTGGCGCCGGGCGCGAGGTCGGTGGCTGCAAGGGCGGCGTGGAAGCGCTCGCCGGAGGTGCCCGAACCGAAGACGACCAGCCCGACGGCGACCGCCAGCCGCAGCAGTCGCAGCGGCGCCGACCAGGACGAGCCGGCGCGGCGCTCGGCACGCGGCGCGCACGTCGTTGCGCCTCGATGCGCGCCCGCAGGGCCGCCGGCGCCTCGACCCCGTCCGCGGCGCTCCGCGCGAGCGCGACCGCGCGCTGTTGCTCGGCAAGCCGGTCGGCAAGCTCCGGAGACGCCGCGACTCGCGCCTCGAGCGCGGCACGACGCTCCGGCGCAAGCGACCCGTCGGCGAGCGCCGCCAGCTCGGCGATCTCCTGACCGCCGGCCTCGTCTCTCGACGACGTCTCATCGACACGGCAACACGAACGGTAACTCCGGGCGCGCGCCGCGGCGTCGCGCGGCTTCCGCCGGGTGGACAGCGCAGAAGAGCGCTCACACCCTGAATGACCCCGCGCCGGCCGAAGCTATTCCCGCGCGCCGCACCGGCACGCAGGGCGCCGCCGGGAATAGACGCCGCCCGCCGGTGTCTCTAGCGCACGACAGATCAACCACTCCGAAAGGAAGACATGAAGAACGTCATTCGACTCAAGGAGTCGCGCAGCGTGCGGCCGGTGTGGCTGTCGGCTTCGGCGGTTGCCGTGGCCGCCGCCGTCGCCGGCGCGGCCGGGATCGCGGCCGGCCCGGGAATGCGGCGCCCGCCGCCACGCCGCCAAGGCCTCGCACGCACACAAGGCAGACAGGTTCAAGCACCCGAAGCTCAAGCACGGCGTGCTGACGATCAAGGGCACCGAGGCGAGCGACAAGATCGCGCTTCGCCTGCAGGCCGGCGACCCCGGCATTCTCCAGGTCGACGTCGGCGACGACGGCTCGGCCGACTTCAGCTTCGAGCGCGCAGCGCTCGCGAGCATCGCCGTCGACGCCGCGCGCAGGCGACGACCTCGTGCGCATCGACGAGAGCAACGGCGCCTTCACCGACAGCATCCCGACGACGATCGACGGCGGCGACGGAAACGACACGATCGCCGGCGGCAAGGGCGTCGAGACGCTGCTCGGCGGCGACGGCAACGACACGATCGACGGCAACGGCGGCAACGACCTCGCCCTCCTCGGCGCCGGCGACGACACGCTTCGTCTGGGATCCCGGCGACGGCAGCGACACCGTCGAGGGCCAGGACGGCACCGACACGATGGTCTTCAACGGCGCCAACGTCCGCCGAGCGCGTCGACCTGTCCGCGAACGGAAACCGGCTCACGTTCTTCCGCGATCCCGGCAACATCACGATGGACACCGCCGGCGTCGAGACGGTCGACTTCAACGCCCTCGGCGGCGCCGACACCGTCACCGTCAACGACCTGACCGGCACCGACGTCAACGACGTCAACGTCGACCTCGCCGGCACCCTCGGCGGCGCCACCGGCGACGGCCAGACCGACCAGCGTCACCGTCAACGGCACCAACGGCAACGACACGATCAACGTCAGCGGAGACGCCTCCGGTGTCGCCGTGACCGGCCTGTCGGCGCTGGTGGCGATTCAGCACCAGGAGCCGAACGACGAGCTCGACGTCAACGGCCTCGGCGGCAACGACGCGATCTCGGCGGCAGCGCTCGCAGCCCAGGCGATCGCCCTGAGCCTCGACGGCGGCGCCGGAGACGACACGATCGCCGGCGGCAAGGGCGTCGAGACGCTGCTCGGCGGCGACGGGAACGACTCGATCGACGGCAACGGCGGCAACGACGTCGCGTTCCTCGGCGCCGGCGACGACACCTTCGTCTGGGATCCCGGCGACGGCAGCGACACGCGTCGAGGGCCAGGACGGCGCCGACACGATGCTCTTCAACGGCGCCAACGGCGCCGAGCAGGTCGACCTGTCGGCGAACGGAAACCGGCTCAAGTTCTTCCGCACCCAGGGCAACATCACGATGGACACCGCCGGCGTCGAGCGGGTCGACTTCAACGCCCTCGGCGGCGCCGACCTCGTCACCGTCAACGACCTCACCGGCACCGACGTCAGCGAGCGTGAACGTCGACCTCGCAGGCACCCTCGGCGGCGCCACCGGCGACGGCCAGCCCGACCGCGTCGTCGTCAACGGCACCAACGGCGACGACACGATCAACGTCAGCGGCGACGCGACCGAAGTGACGGCGAAGGGTCTCGCCCCGACGATCGCGATCCTCCACCCGGAGGCCGCGAACGACCGGCTCGAGATCAACACCCTCGCGGGCACGCGACACGCGTGGACTCCGCCGGCCTGGCCGCCGGCGCGATCCAGCTCTTCGTGGACGGCGTGCTCGTCCCGTAGCAACCTCCCTGACGAGCACGACGCGCGGGGCCTCCGTACTGGGGGCCCCGCCGAAGTCGGAGCAGCCGCCGCGATCTCTCACGCGCTGACAGCGACGAAACGAACACCGCGCCGGGAATACGCGTGCGCGCGCGGTGTCCTTGGTACCGAGCAATGCCACCGCGCTCACAACATAAAGGAGACGACATGTACTGCGAAATACCAACGGCTGAAGCAACGACCCCGACTCGCAAACACATCCGCGAGCTGGCCGAGCGCACATCGAACGGGACGCTGATGCGGGCTCCTGGCCGCAAGGAACCCGGGAGCTGTGGGTCGAAGACCGCGAACCGGAGCTCGACGTTACGGTCGTGATCCGGCCGAGCCGGAGCGCGCACTCGAAGCCTTTTACCACCCGTATGCGTATGCCGCAGCCCGCAGTGCTCTCCCGCAGTCCGCAGAGCCGCTGCACGTTCCTAGTGTCCGTCGATGTGGAGCCCCCCGCCGAGGCGGCCGCGAGACCGCCTCGGTGGGGGGCGTTGCGAGCATGGAACTTAGCCGGGCTTGATCGTGCCGAAGAGCCCGTCCGACTCGTCGTTGGGCCCGGCCGTGAAGAAGAGCGTGTTCGGATCGCCGTTCGAGCCAGCGTTGCCGAACTCAAGCGCCCACAGCCCGTCGATCACGAGCTTGCCGCCGTCGGGCGAACGCAGCGTGCCGTCGTGGTGCCAGCCGCCGTTGCCGTTCACGTAGGCGTTGATCTGGCCGTCGCCGAAGTTGCCGACGAGCAGGTCGCCCGCGTAGCGCCCGAACGACGCCGGCGCCATCGCCAGGCCCCACGGCCCGTTCAGCTGCCCGCGCTGCGCCACCCGCGCGACCAGGTTCCCCTGCAGGTCGTACTTGTCGACGAAGCCGAGGCTCTGGCCGTCGACCTCGTCGTGGGCGTCGGCGTCCTGCTTCCCGTACGTGACGAAGATGTCGGATCCGATCGTCTGGATCCCGAACGGGGCGTAGCCGTCCGGCACGTTCGGGTCGACGAACGCGCCCAGCGGCGTGACGTTCTGCCAGGCGCCGTTGAAGATGTCGACCTGCGCGTTGTGGAAGTCCGTCGCGTAGATCAGCGGGTTGCCCGGCGTCGGCTGCGCGATCGCAAGCCCCTTGAAGACCGCGCCGGGGGCGATGCCCGTCGTGGGAGCGACGAGCGCGCTCGAGCCGCCACGCCACGCTCTGATGTCACCGGCCTCGGTCGCGAAGATGAAGCTCGCGGGCGCGAGCGTCGTGCTCGCCGTCGACGCGATCAGGAAGTTGCCCGCGACCCCGGCGAAGACGGCGCCGGTCGGACCGCCCAGGACGTTGACGGTGAGCGCCTGCTTCGCGCCTGCTTGGTTGTAGAGCGTCGACTTGCTCGTGCTCGGGTTTGGACCGTTGTCGGCGACCCACCACGGGCTCGTCGCGCTGCGAGCGAGGCCCCAGCCGTTGACGAGGTCCGGGTCCGTGACCGGGGCGGCACCGGGGATGTTCGAGGCGAGCTGCGTGACCTTGTAGTCGCCGCCGGGCGGGCCGGCCGTCGCCTGCAGCGCCGCGACGAGCGCGAGAGTGAGGACCGCAGCCACGAGCGTGGAGCGCCTGAGGACTCCGTGCATGAGTACTCCTTCCTCTAGGGTCTACCGGGTGTTACGCGGCGCCGCGCCAGCCGGATTGCGACCCGAGCTGGCCGGCCACCACACCCGGCCATGAGCGCGCGGCGCCGGCGGTGCTGGCAACGGCGTCGGCGGCGTCGTCCCGCCGATCCTGATCGGCGCGGTTCGCGACGTACACCGACGCGGCACGACGTGGCTCGTCCTCACCACGATCGGCGATGACTGGCACGCCAAGTGGGAGCTGATCGCCGAAGCCGCCGCGCTGTTCGACGATCGACAGGCCCGAGCGGGCCTCGATCCCCGCTTCGATTGGGCACAAGGCGCTTCTTGTGCCCAAATCGGGCGCAATCGCACAGAATCGAAGCGGTTGGAGCCTCAACCGGTCGGCTCAAGTGCGCATCGCGAGGCGATCCGCGACTCGCGGCTGTCGATGGACGCGCTCGTCCGGGACAAGATTCACTCGGCCTCGGGTTCCGGTCATCGTCGTCGACGACTATCGGACTGCGCTGCAAGTCGAGAGCATCGTCAAGAGCCGGCGGCTCGGTGCTGGACCGCGCCTCAACCCGTCGCGTCCCCCACGCGCGCCCTCGACGTAGTGTCTCGGGGATGCCGATCACCGCCGCGCATGTGCTTCTCTATTCGCCGCAGTCGGACGAGCTGCGGGCGGTGCTGCGCGAAGCCTTCGGCTGGGAGCACGTCGAGGACAGCCCCGGCTGGCTCATCTTCAAGCTGCCACCGTCCGAGCTCGGCGTCCATCCCGCCGACGGCGCGAAGCACGAGCTGAGCCTCATGTGCGACGACATCGCGGCGACGGTGAGCGAATTGCGGTCGAAGGGGATCGAGTTCCGCGACGAGCCGCAGGAGCGGAGCTTCGGCATCACGACGACGATGGTGCTACCCGGCGGCGTCGAAGTCCTGCTCTACGAGCCGCGGCACGCCTCGCCGCTCACGTAAACCTGGCCGGACGGCCTGACGCCACCTGCCCTGCCCGAGCCAACACCGCAGACCGACCCCCACGTCGTGCTCAAATGAAACCCAGACACGCAACACATCGACTGGTTCAGCCGCGACTGGTAGGGGGGAAAGCCCGGACGCCAGTCGACGACGCACGGACACCCGCGCCGTGTCCCGTTTCCCTCCCTGGCAAAAAACATCTCGCCGTTGGCCGGGCCGACAACGAGCAGCGGTACTCGTCACAGGGCGCTCGAGCCGGGGACGAGCCACGACCCGGCTACCTGCGCCACCAGGTCGCGAAGCGTTTCCAGGCGCACCGGCCCGATGCCGGGTACGGCGTCGAGGTCGTCGACCGACGTGAACGGGCCGTTCTTCTGGCGGTAGTCGAGGATCTTCTAGCGCCGATGGCTCGACCGGGCCATCGGCGCTCCTTTCTACCGAGACTTTCTACGCGAGCTCGTCAGCAGCCGCCTCCGTCAGGCCACGCCGACGGAAAGCGAAGGCGCGCCCCATCGGGGACGGCGCGCCTTCGCATCACATCAGGGTGTGGGAGGGGCGCCGTTGATCCGGAACGGCACGGTGACGATGTTGGACGCGACTCCCAGGAGCTCGAGGTCCTGGGCGTCGATGCGCCCGTCGTCGTTCAGATCGGGGACCACATTCGGCGCATCGTTGAAGACGCCGTCGTGATTGAGGTCGTCGACGACCGCGACCGTAAGCGTGGTATCGACATCCTTACCGGCGATGGCCGCACCCACGATCCAGGTGTCCCACAGCTCGGTCTCTTTGTTGTCCCGATTGGTAATGCCGGTGAGATTGAACAGGTTGGCCAGGTTGGTCCCCGGGCCGGAGAAGCCCGGAAGCACGTCATTGGTCGTGGACGTGAGCACGACCAGGCCGGGCAGACGGTCGTCCCGGCCGGTCGAGAACAAGCCGGGGAACGGCGGAACGTTGTTGTGCACTCCTGGCCCGGTGAGTTGCAGACCGCTGAATCCGGCCTGTTGGAGGTTCATGCCTAGGAAGTCGACTTCCATGTCGACGAACCAGCCGAATCCGTTGGCGCCGGCGTTGGCGCCCCGCTCGGGCGCGAAAACCTCGATCCTTACCGGCTTGGCACGGTTCGAAGCGCCGCTTGTCGAAACGTATGCCGCTGCGGCCGATACGCAGATGGCGACGAGCACCGCGGCGACGGCGAACTTGCCCTTGCTCATCGTGCCTCCTCTCTCCCGATGGAACTCAATGATGACACCCCTCCCACGCGCATCGTCGAGGAGCGGACGCGCGAGCGAGCGGTGCTTAGGCCCGCCTCGATCACCATCACGCCAGTCCGCGTGGCCCACCTGCTCGCCGAGGGCGAGCGCATGCCGGTCTACGTGCACGTCATCGACCATCCCGATGCGCGCGTGCTGGTCGACACCGGCATGACGGAGCTGCACCCGGCGGTGGCCGACCTCGATCCCCGCCTCCGTCCACTGAGTAAGCAGGACTTCGACCTCGCCGGCATCGACATCGTCGTCAACACACACCTGCACTTCGACCACTGCGGCGGCAACCACCTCTTCGCCGGCAGGCCGATCTACGTCCAGCGTCGGGAGCTCGACGACGCTCGCAGCGAGGACGACTACACCATTCGCGAGTGGGTCGAGGCGCCCGGCGTGCGGTACGTGCCGCTCGACGGCGAGCTTGAGCTGCTTCCCGGGCTCCGGCTCGTCCCGGCGCCGGGTCACACACGCGGCATGCAGGTGGTCGTCGTCGAGACTGGCGGGCGTCCGGTCGTCGTCGGCGGCGACGTGGCGGTTTGGTTCGGCGAGCTGGACGAGCCGCACACCGAAGGCCAGCTGCGGGTGCGCGCGCTCGGCCCCGAGCTGGTCTGGCTCGCGCACGAGCACGAGCCGTGGCGACCCCGCACCGTCTAAGGCATCACGCCGGGGCTCTCTGGGCCTCCCGGGTTCCGCGCCCGACGCTGTATCCGAGACCCTTGCCCTAACGGCGTGCTCGTGAGACTCTTGAGAAGGTCCTTCATGCCGGGTTAGTAGCTCCTTCAGGGGTTCCGGAGGGTTTGAAAGATGCCCAGTTAGGACAGTCGGAAAACCCGCAGGTCGGAGCCTCGTTTGGAAAGCTGATGGAATGTTCTCGGCGGGGTGTCCTGGACCGCCGGGGTAGGATCCCCACGTGCCCGCTCCGAGCATCGAGCTCATCAAAGGTGTGCCGCTCTTCGCCGAGGCCGACGATCGCTTCCTCGAGCAACTAGCGGGCGAATTCATGGAGCGCACCTACGCCTCCGGCGAGACGATCGCCAAGGAGGGGGAAGTCGGCCGGACGTTCGTCGTCATCGAGCGGGGCGAGGTGACCGTGACGGTGCACGGCCAGGAGGTCGGCCGGCTGGGTCCCGGCGACGCGTTCGGCGAGATGGCCCTGATCGACAAGTCGGCCCGTAGCGCGACCGTGACGGCGGACACCGAGGTCCACGGCTATCAGCTGCCGGTCTGGAGCTTCCGCCCCTTCCTCGAGAGTCATCCCGAGATGGCGTGGGCGCTCCTCGAGGCGCTCGCCGGGCGCGTGCGCGAAGCCGAGTCGCGCACCATCCCCGCCAAGTCGTAGCTGGCCGGCGCCGGAAACCCGCAAGCTGCGCCTTCCACCGCGGCTCGAATCTCCGTCGTTACTCCGACAGTGCGCATCGATCTCGACCAACGATGACCCGCGGGCGCGTGAACCGGACCGCGCTCGCCAACCTGTTGTTCCGGATCGTCGGGAGCACCCACCGCCGCGTCTATTCGCTTACGGGCGGTAAGGTCGGCGGTCGGATCGCCAAGCTGCCGGTGCTGCTCCTGACGACCACCGGACGCAAGAGCGGACGGCCCCGAACGCAACCGCTGGCGTACACGGAAGCCGGCGACGGCTACGCGGTTATCGCTTCGAAGGGCGGCGCAGCTCAGCACCCGCTCTGGTACCTGAACCTGCGCGTGAATCCGCTGGCGGACGTGACCGTCGGTCGCGCAAAGCGGAAGGTGCGCGCCCGCGACGCGGAGGGAGAGGAGCGCGACGACTTGTGGCGCGCGCTCGCGGATATCTACCCCGGTTACGATCGATACGCGCGGAAAACGAGCCGGACGATCCCGGTTGTCGTGCTCGAGTTGGTTCCGTCTACCGGCCCGCCTCAGGCTGGAGTGCCCGAACGGCGCGCGGGCTCGCCATGAGTATCTGGCTCACGCGTTGTCGGGTCGGGGACGGCGACGTGCCGCGGGGCCACGGCTAGTTCCGACCGCGCTGTCGCAGGCCTACCGAATGGCCTGGTTGAAACAATCTCAGTTGCGTCTATGGCCGACGCGGGCCAGCCTGCCCGATCGCGCTCACGCTCGACCGACATCCAGTCTCGAGCTGGAGGCGTACTCACTTGATTCCGAAGTTGCCTTCTTCCCACATTCGCGTTCGTTCTGAAGCCAGGGGGTTTCTCCGTCTGTCCCGTCTGCGAGCACGACGGCGACAGCGCGTGAGCGGAGGCGTCCTCGTCGGGTTGGGGCTGATCGCGGCAATCCTCCCGCTCGTGGGTCTGGCGTCGCTGATGCTGCGCTCCCGACTCGACCCGCATATCGAGAACTACCGGGTCCACTTCGTCGTCTTCGGGATCGTGGGAGCGGTGGCGTTCGTGCTCGGGTACGCGGCCGGAGAGGCTGCCAACCGACGCGGCGACGCACGCGTCCTCCTTCTCTCGCTGGCGTTCATGACGACCGGCGGGTTTCTCTGGCTCCACGCCATCGGGACGCCGACGATCCTCTTCTCGCAAGAGCACGCTGGTTTCCAGGTGGCGATCCCGGTCGGCCTGCTTCTAAGCGCGTTCTTTGCTGCCGGCTCCGCGTTCGTCGACCTCCGCCCAGCGGTCGGGGCCGTGCTGATCCGTCGACGGGGATCCCTCCGAGTCGCGGTGCTGGTAGCGATCGGGGCCTGGCTCGTATGGAGCGTCGCGAACCTCCCGCCGCTCGGCGGTCGTAACAGCGAGGCCGCGTCCAACCGCCTTATCACGGCTTTGGCGATCGTTGGAACGACCTTGTATGCGGTGAGCGCGGTGCGCTACGGCAGCATCTTCCGGCGCCGCCGCAACTTCCTGCCCGTGGCCATCATCGCCTGCTTCGTCCTGCTCTCGGAAGCGATGATCGGCGTGGCCGTCACCGGCGAGCGCAGGTGGCATGCGAGCTGGTGGGAGTGGCACGGCCTGATCATCTGCGCCTACCTGATCGTCGGGTTGGCCGCTCGCCGCGAGTGGCGCGACGAGCGGTTCAGGCGCCTGTACCTGCAGACGACACGCGAGCGCCATCAAGACGTCAGCGTGCTCTTCGCCGATCTCGTCGAGTTCACCGGCTTCGCAGAGCGCTCCTCGCCCACCGAAGTCGCAGCAGTGCTCGATGCCTACTGGGGTATCGCAGCGCCGTTGATCTCCCGCGACTTCGGCGGTGACGTGGAGAAGTTCATCGGCGACGGCATCATGGCTGCCTTCAACATCAGGGGAGACCAGCACGACCACGCAAGGAGGGCGTCCTGCGCGGCACTGGCGTTGCAGCGCAGAGCCGCACCCCTTGCGGAGCGGCATCCGGACTGGCCGCTGCTGCGCGTCGGCGTCAACAGCGGTCGGGTGATGGTCCGCGAGATCGGAGGGGACGGCCACGTGGCGTACCCATCCGTCGGCGACACCGTCAACACCGGAGCTCGACTCGAGAGCCTCGCCCCCGCCGGCGGAGTGTTGATCGGCCTGGAGACCTATGAGCGTCTTCCTGACGGAGCGGTGGTCGAGAAGCGGATGGGCCTGCGTCTCAAGGGCAAGCAAGACGTCGTCGACGCCTACGTGTTGCACGCGCTTCCCTGTTAGCGATCAGCCGAGCGTCGGCTGTACGCCGGATCGGGCGGGGAGGACGTCGAACCCGGCCGCTCCGTCGGCAGTGAGCTGCACGCGGAGGATCGCGGTCCGCTCTGCGGCCGCGCTGCCGGCAGGGAAGACGAAGTTCCCGAGCGACCAGGCGACCAGGCCGTGCGGCGACCGCTCGACCGGCCCGAGGACGTGGGGGTGCGCGCCGAGCACCACGGCTGCCCCGGCGCCCAGCGCCGCGTCGGCGAACATCCGCTGACGCGGATCCGGTGCCGCGCGCAGTTCCACGCCCCAGTGGAAGGACACGACGAGCCGATCCGCGCACCATCCGAGAGAGCCGAGCGGCACTGTCGATCCGCCGACTGAACGGCCTCGGCGCGAGCCAGGCCGGCATCGGCGTGTCCATCGTCAGCGCCGGCGCCGGGCGAGGCACGACGCTCACCTGGCGCGAAGTCGCGTGCAGGCCGCGCATCTGCAGGATGCTAGATCGACCTGACGTCTCTGGGCGAACTGCTTAGCTGAGCACGTGACGCGCGAGCGCGTGTGCAGGCTGTGCGAGGCGATGCCGGGCTCGGAGGAGACGCACCCCTTTGGCCCAGGCGTGGCCGTCTACAAGGTGGGCGGGAGGATGTTCGCCCTGCTGCCGCATGGCGCTGAACCACCCAGCGTCAATCTCAAGTGCGATCCGGAGTGGTCGGAGCTGCTCCGGAAGGCGTACGACGCGATTCAGCCTGGCTACCACCAGAACAAGAAACACTGGAACACGATCGTCCTCGACGGCTCCGTGCCCGACGACGAGGTCGAGGAGCTCGTCGCGCACTCGTACGAGCTCGTGGTCGCATCGCTGCCCGCGGTCGCCCGCCCCAGGTGACGGTCGAGATCCCGCTCGAGGGCGGCGACATGAACGTCGTCGTGCGGGTCGGTGACACCGTCCGTCGCCCGCCGGAGCCGCCGGGCGTCCAGGCGCTCCTGCGCTGGTACGAGCAGGCCGGGTTCCACGGTGCGCCGCGCTTCCTCGGCATCGACGAGGAGGGCCGCGAGATCCTGTCGTTCGTTGACGGCGAGCCGGCGTTCGCCCCCGTCCCGTACGGCGACGATGTGGTCGTTGCGATCGGCCGGCTGCTCCGCGGCGCGCACGACGCGCAGCAAGATTTCGTCCCGCCCGAGCGGCCGGGCTGGCACCGCCACGAGGCCGGCGGCGCCGAGGTGATCGGTCACGGCGACCTCTTCTGGACGAACGTGATCTTCCGCGACGGCTTGCCGATGGCGCTGATCGATTGGGAGATCGCCCGGCCGATGACGCGCGTGCTCGAGGTCGCGCTCGCCGGCACCTACTGGGCCTGCATCCGGATCGACAGCCAGCTCCTCGAGTGGGGGCTGCCCCTCGACCGCCGCGGCGAGCGGCTCCGGCTGCTCTGCGACGCCTACGGCCTCGACGCGGCCCAGCGGTCGAGCCTGGTCGACGAGCTCATCGAGCACCGCCGCAACCGGGTGGCGCGCGGCGAGTGGCGCGGCGTGACGCCGCGTGAGGTTATCGTCGCGAACCTCGAGTGGACGCAGGCGCACGCGGCGGAGCTCCGCCGGTTTCTGCGCTAGACGGGTGGCCCGTCGGCCAGCGTGACCGTCGCGGTGGCGGGATTGCCGTTCGCGTCGGTGTAGGCGATCGTGACCGAGTCGTCCGGGTGATGCGCGAAGAGGATCGCCCGAAGATCTGCCGAGTCGGTCACCGTGGTGCCGTCGATCGAGGTGATGACGTCGCCGGCCGCGAGGCCCGCTGTCTCGGCGGGCGAGCCCGGGAAGACCCCGCCGACGAGCACGCCGTTCGGCCCGTCCTGCGCCTCGATGCCGATGAACGCGGTCGCGCCGATGTGGACGAGCTGGGAGGCGCGGGAGCGCCGCGATCAGCTTCGTGATCGACACCGCCTTGTTGATCGCGATCGCGAACCCGACCGCGCTGGCCCCGCTCGCGGAGCCGGCGGCGTCCACGCCGATCACCCGGCCCGAGGCGTCGATGAGCGGCCCGCCCGAGTCGCCCGGCACGAGCTTCGCGGTCGTCGCGACCAGGTTCGCCAGCTTCGAGAAGCTGCCGTCCTCCTGCTTGACGCTGATCGTGCGGTTGAGGGCCACCACCTTGCCCTTCGTGACGATGAGCTTGCCGGCGCCGTTGGCGTTCCCGACCGCACGCGCGGCCTGGCCGACCTTCAGCTTGGCCGAGTTCCCCGTCGTCGCCGTCGCCAGGTTGGATGCGCCCTCGAGCTTCAGCAGCGCGATGTCGTCGGTCGGGTCGTAGCCCAGCACGTCGGCCGTGTAGGCCTTGTGCGTCGCCGGGACGGTGACCTTGATCGTCGTCGCGCCGGCGATGACGTGGTTGTTGGTCAGGATCTCGCCGTCCTTCGTCAGGACGATGCCCGTGCCGGCCGCGCTGGCCTGCTCGAGCGCGAGGTCGGTGTTGACGATGACGACGCCCTTCGTGGGCGACGGCGTCGCGGCCCCGGCGTTCTGCACGGCGGCGAACGCGAGGAAGACGGCGACGAGAGCGAGCGCGCGGCGCATCGCAACAGTAAAGCCGCCGATTCTGAGAGCCGGGTAAGGGTTTCGTAGTCCAAGCGTCCGCCTGGCCTGACCGAGACCCATTGACAGATACCGCGCAGCAGATATATCGTGGCGATACATGACGCCGAACGCCGTGACCTGGGCCGTCCTCGGGCTCGTCGCCTCGAAGCCGCGGAGCGGCTACGACATCAAGCGCATCGTCGACAAGACCATCCGCCACTTCTGGGCGGCGAGCTACGGACAGATCTACCCGGAGCTCAAGCGCCTCGAGGAGGCCGGCTGGATCACGGGCGATGACGTGCCGAACGGCGGCCGCGCCCGCCGCGTGTTCAGCATCACCGACTGCGGGGCGCGATGCTCTCAACGGCTGGTTCGGCGGCATGGAGACTCGGATCGAGCTCCGCGACGAGTCGCTGCTGCGCCTGTTCTTCGCCGACCTGCTGCCGCCCGACTACGCGCTCGGGCTGCTCGAGGGGCGCCGCGAGGGCTACCGGCAGATGCTCGAGTACCTGCGCGGCCTCGACGACGGCAGCGGGGTGCCGGACCCGCCGTACGTCGACCTCGTCTACCGGTGGGGGCTCGAGTACTGCGAATGGGGGATCGAATGGTGCGACCGACACCTGAGCCGGCTGCAGCGAGCAGCGGCCTGACCGACCTGCCCGAGCCGACCTGGCGCATGCTGCTGGGCCGGGGGCTGCCGAACTTCGCGCTCGAGGGCTTCGTGCCCGTGCTCGTCTTCTACTTCGCCTGGCGGGCCGCCGGCCTCGGCCCCGGGGTCATTGCCTCGGCGGTGGCCGCCGGGCTCATCGTTCTGCTCCAGCAGCGGCGGGGCCTCGACGTGGCACTCGCCGGCGCCGCGCTCCTCTTCATCGTCATCCAGGCCGTCGTCGCCCTCGCGGCGAACAGCGCCACCGTCTACCTCGCGCAGCCGGTCGTGGTCAGCGCCTGCTGGGGGATCGCGTACCTCGTGTCGGTCGCGATCGGGCGGCCGCTGATCGGCGCGTTCGCGCGCGCCTGGTACCCGTTCCCGCCGGAGTTTCGCGCGAGCGCGCCCTACCGGCGCGAGTTCGGCATGCAGTCCGTGGTCTGGGGGATCTACTGCCTGGCGCGCTCGGCGCTCCGGCTCGTCGTTCTGCTCACGAGCGGCGTCGGCGGCTTGATCGTCGTCTCGTTCCTGACCGGCACGCCGATCCTGATCGCGCTCGCCCTCTGGGGCGTCTGGCACGCGCGCCACGCGTTCGCGCGGCTGGACCTCGTGCCGGCCTAGCCGGTTTGATCGTCACGCGGCCGGGAATGCAGCCCGCAAAGACGAAGGAGGCCTCACTTGGGCATTCTCTGGATCATCCTCATCGTGATTCTCATCCTCGCGCTGCTGGGCTTCTTCACGCGCGGGCGCTGGTAGCCAGGACTCCAGAAACGAACGAATAGGCCGCCCGGCACTTGCCGGGCGGTCGTGTTTTGGCGACTCTAGGGGCATGGCCGATCTCGCCGCGGTGCTCGCGCGCGCAGACGCGCACCAGTCGCTTCCCCGGCTCGGCGGCATGGCGCGCGCAGACGGCGTCGTCATTGCCAGTGATCGCTTCTGGGCGTTCGCGCGGACGGATGGGACGTCCGCGAAGGCGTCATGCCGCGCCCGCCCGAGCGGCTCTGGCGGCTGCCGCTCCTCCGCGGGCTCGCCCGCCTGTTCTCGGCGATGGCGCCGCTGTTCGGCGGCACCGGCGTGGCGCGGCGCTACGAGCGCCCGCTGCTCGCGGCGGCGCTGATCGTTCCGTTCGGCTTCGTGTTCCTGCCGCATCGCTACGGGACGGCCGCCGGCATCCTCGTGACGCTCGTCCTGCTGGCGTGGCTGTTCCGTGGACGCACCCGGTCGCTCCACGGGGCCGAGCATCGTGCGATTGCGGCGGTCGAGGAGGGGCGGCTGGTGGAGACGTGGGGTGGAGCCGCCAGGCCGACCCGCTTCGCGCGCCGCTGCGGCACCAACTTCGCCGCGCTCGTCCTGCCGGTGGCGGTGCTCGGCGACCGGTTCGTGCCGGTGCCGGGGGCGTTCCTCGGTTCGGTGCTCATCGCGGTGCTGTCGCTCGCGCTGACGATGGAGATCTGGCGCGCCGTGCAGTCGTCCGAGCGCCTCCTCGCGCGGGCGCTGCTGGTTCCTGGGCTCCTGCTCCAGCGGCTCACCACGGCCGAGCCGCGGCTCGACGAGACCCAGGTCGCGCTGGTCGCGACGGCGTCCGTGCTGCGGCGCGAGCTGGCGGCTGATCCGTCCGCCGCGCTCGAGCGGCTCGCCGCCTGACCGGTTTTTTGGCGCCGGGCCTCGCCGGCTCCTACGCCGGGGCTCGAGAAGGCGCTCGCGAACGACACGACTAGCGTGGTCGATGGCGGCTCGACGCCGCAGTTCCCCTGGCTTCGGCGGCCGCAGCGGACGGCGACCTGCTGCTGCGCCGGACCGGCGCACGCTGACTGCTCGCCGATCCTGCCGCTGTCTCGCCGCTCGCGCTGCTGCTCGCGTTCTCGCTGCTGCCGCGCCTGGCCGCCATCGGCTTCCTGCCCGTCTCACGCACGACCGCCCAGGCAGCGCGCGAATCCTCGCTCGTCGCCGTCGGCGCGATCACCGTCTGCGCGCTGCTCGCGATCCTGCTCCTGCGAAACGCCCTCTAGGCGGCCGGCTCGATCCGGCCGCGCACCTCGCCGAGCGCGAAACCGGCCGTGTGTCCGCGCAGGACGACCTCGTCGCCGTCCTCCAGGAATGTGCGCGTCGAGCCGTCTGCGAGCTCGAGCGGCTCGGCGCCGTTCCACGTGAGCTCGATCAGGCTGCCGCGGCTGCCCGGCTCGTCCCCGGAGATCGTCCCGGATGCGAGCAGATCGCCGGTGCGTAGCGCGGCGCCGTTGGAGGTCAGGTGCGCGATCTGCTGCTCGGGCGTCCAGTAGAGGTTGCGCGAGCTGGTGCGCGAGATGGTCTCGCCGTTGAGGTCGACCTCGAGGTCGATGTCGAAGACCGCGCGCTCGGCGGACCGGAGGTGGGGGAGCGGTTCGGGCTCCTGCGGCGGCGCGGCGACGCGTGGAAGCTCCTCGACCGGCGTCACCCAGGCGGCGATGGAGGTCGCGAACGACTTGCCGAGGAAGGGGCCGAGCGGCACGTACTCCCACGCCTGGAGGTCGCGCGCGCTCCAGTCGTTGACGAGCACGACGCCGAAGACGTGCTCCAGCGCGTCGTCGGCGGAGACCGGCTCGCCGAGCTCGCTGGGCGTCCCGATCACGAGCCCCAGCTCGAGCTCGATGTCGAGTCGGGCGGAGGGCCGGAAGACCGGCGCGTCAGCGTCCGGCGGCTTGACCTGACCGTGCGGCCGCCGCACCGGCGTGCCGCTGATGACGACCGTGCCGGCGCGGCCGTGGTAGCCGATCGGCAGGTGGAGCCAGTTCGGAGTCAGCGGGTCGGAGCCGGGGCGGAAGAGCCGCCCGAGGTTCTCCGCGTGCGCGCGTGAGGAGTAGAAGTCGACGTAGTCGGCGACCTCGAACGGGAGGTGCAGGCGGGCCTCCGCGAGCGGGACAATGGAGTCGACGTCGTCCTGAAGCAGATCGCGGAGCGCCTCGCGGGTCGCCCGCCAGACGGGTCGGCCGGCCGCCATGAACGCGTTCAGGCTGGGCGCGGTGAAGAGCGCCGGGTCCACGTCCAGCAGCCCGGCCTCGGCGGCGTCGGCGAGGTCGAGGACGCGGTCGTCCACGAGCACGCCCGCGCGCGGCGAGCGGTCGGCGGTCGAGAAGACCCCGTAGGGGAGATGGTCGAGCGCGCTCACAGGAGCCCGAGTTCGCGCAGCTCGTCGACCGGCTCCGTGAAGCTGCAGCTGCCGAACGACAGGAAGAGTTCGCGCCGCATGACGGCGATCTCCTCCGGCGCGGCCGTCCGGTCGCGCCAGCGGAAGGCGTCGGCGTCGACGGCGAACGCGGACGGGTCGGTCTCGGCGAGCGCCCCCTCCTCGTCACCGAAGGCGGCCGCGGCGAGTAGGTTGAGGAACCCGTGCTGCCCGTTCGTGCGCACGGCGTGGTGCAGGCCGGCGGTCGCCTTGAAGGCGACACCGCGCTCGCGGCAACTCCGAATCGCGGCAGCGAGGTCCTCCGCCGCGGGCGCCGTCGGACCGCAGCGTACTTTCGCCCGCCTGCCACCGAGGCGCGCGAGCCACTTGTCGAACCCCCGGCCGACAGGGTGCTCCACGAAGATCTCGGCGTCCGACGGGGGCATCCAGGCGTCGTCGGCGGTCTCGAACGCCTCGATGCGCTCGTCAGGTGCGGGCGGCGCATCGATGACGACCGAGAGCCGCGGCGGCCGCAGCTCTGGCAGCTGCGCCAGGTGCGACGCGCGCACGACGAACCGGTTGCAGATCCAGCCCGGCTCGCTGTGCAGCGCCGCCTCGTGCGCCCGCAGCGCCTCGTCGAGCGGCAGCTCCTCCGGCGGGAACGTCGGCGCGTGGTCGATCAGGCGGGCGAAGAGCCCGCGGCGGGCATCGAGCGGGGCGGCGAGCGGCACTCGCGGGACACTAGTCTGGAGGGGTGAGAGACATCGCCCGCGAGGTCGAGCGCTGGCACGAGCGCGGCGACGAGCACGTCGCCGTGGCGACCGTCGTCGCCACGCGCGGGTCGGCGCCGCGGCCGCTCGGCTCGAAACTTGCGGTGTCGCAGCAGGGTGAGCTGGCCGGCTCGGTGTCCGGCGGCTGCGTCGAGAGCGAGGTGGTCGAGCAGGCGCGCGAGGTGCTCGCCGGCGGCGCGCCGCGGCTCGTCTCGTACGGGATCAGCGACGACCTCGCCTGGTCGGTCGGCCTCCCGTGCGGCGGCGAGATCGACGTCTTCGTCGAGCGCCTCTAGGCGATGCTCGAGCGGCTCCTCCAGGTCGTCCGCGACGAGGAGCGCGCCGTCCTGTTCACGGTCGTCGAGGGCGACGGCGTGGGGACGAAGCTGCTCGTGCTGGCGTCCGGGGAGACAGTCGGTGACGCGCCGGCCGAGGTCGCCGTCGACTTCGCGGACGTGCTGCGTGGTCATCGCAACCGGATGCTCGAGCAGCCCGGCAGGAAGGTCTTCGCCGAGCTGTACGGGCCGCCGCCCACGCTGCTCGTCTACGGGGCCGTCGACACCGCGGAGGCGCTGTGCGCGATCGCCCGCCCGGTTGGCTTCCGCACCGTGGTCGGCGACGCCCGCGTCAGGTTCGTCACGCCCGAGCGCATCCCGAGCGCCGACCAGTTGGTCGTCGGCTGGCCGGAAGACGTGCTCGCCGAGGTGCAGCCGGACTTCACGACCGCGATCGTCGTCCTCACCCACGACGACAAGTTCGACCTGCCGCTGCTGAAGGCCGCGCTCGAGACGGAAGCGCTCTACGTCGGTGCGCTCGGCTCGCGGCGCAATCAGGCGCGCCGGCGCGAGCGGCTGCTCGAGGAGGGCGTGAGCGAGGAGGCGCTCGCCCGCATTCACGGCCCTGTGGGCCTCGATCTCGGCGGCGGGACGCCCGCGGAGACGGCGCTCGCCATCGTGGCTGAGATCGTCGCGGTGCGAGCTGGGCGCACGGGCGGCACCTTGCGTGAGGCCAAGGGCCGCATCCACGCCGACACCGACGCGGCGCCGGCACCGAGCTAGTTCTTATTGCCGCGCCCGATCGCGCCGCGATATAAGACGGCGGTGCTTCTACGGGAGGTCGAGTACGCGCGCCCTGGGACGATCGAGGATGCCCTGGCGATCCTCGGGTCGAATCCGAACGCGCGCGCCCTCGCCGGCGGGCAGACGCTGATCAACGTGATGAAGGCACGCGCCGCCGCGCCCGATGTCCTCGTCGACCTCAACGGGCTCGACGAGCTCCGGACGATCGGCATCGGCGCGGACGGCAGCCTCGAGCTCGGCGCCATGGCGACGTACACGTCGATCATGCAGTCGCCCGAGGTGCACGCCACCCGCCCCGTGATCGCCGAGGTGGCCGGGATGATCGCGGACGTCCAGGTGCGGAACCGCGGCACGATCGGCGGCAACGTCTGCACCGGCGATCCGACGAATCACTACCCGCCCCTGATGGTCGCGCTCGGCGCCGAGATGACCGTTCGCGGCTCCGACGGTGAGCGCCGCATCCCCGCGGAGGAGTTCTTCCTCGGCGTCTACATGACCGAGGCCGGGCCGGGCGAGCTGCTGACCCGGATCACCGTCCCGGCGGCCGACGGCCGCGGGGACGGGTTCGCGATCATCCCCATCGGCCGCGACGGCACCGCCATCGTCCACGC
The DNA here is from genome assembly GCA_963710465.1 of uncultured Thermoleophilia bacterium. Lineage (GTDB taxonomy): Bacteria > Actinomycetota > Thermoleophilia > Gaiellales > Gaiellaceae > JACVRM01. The sequence goes on along the minus strand of CAVQAQ010000009.1, from coordinate 276,499 downwards.
CGCCGCGTGCGTGCGCGCGAACGGGACGATCCAGGAGGCGCGCGTGGCGCTCGGCTGCGTCGACGCCGTGCCCGTCCGCGCCTCGGAGCTCGAGTCGCGCCTCGCCGGCGGGGACTCCACGGAGAGCGCGGTCAAGGACGCGGCCAGGGGGATCGGCGCCTCGCTCGACCCGCCCGCGGACGTCCACGCCTCCGCCGACTACCGCCGGCACCTTGCCGAGGTCGTCGCGGCCCGCGCCGTCGTCGGAGCGGCCGGGAAGGCCCGCCGGTGAGCGCGCAGCCGGTCACGAGCGCGTTCGTCACCGTCACCGTCAACGGGACGACCTACGAGCGCGAGGTCGACGCACGCCGGCTGCTCGTGCACTTCCTGCGCGACGACCTCGACCTGACCGGGACGCACATCGGCTGCGACACCGGCAACTGCGGCGCCTGCACGATCCTCTTCAACGGCCAGAACGTGAAGTCGTGCATGCTGCTCGCCGTCCAGGCCGACGGAGCCGACATCACGACGGTCGAGGGCCTTGCCGGCGACGGCGAGCTCACGGCGCTCCAGGAGGCCTTCTCGCACACCCACGCGCTGCAGTGCGGCTACTGCACGCCGGGGATGCTGATCAGCGCGACCGCGCTCCTGCGCCAGAACCCGAGCCCGACCGAGGACGAGATCCGCAAGGCGCTCCAGGGCAACCTCTGCCGCTGCACCGGCTACGTGAACATCGTCGAGGCCGTCCAGGCGGCAGCAAAAGGAGGTCCGGGGACGTGAGCGAGACGACGGTCGCGCCGACGACGAGCGAGACCGAGGCGCCCCAGAAGGGGTTCATCGGGATCAGCGTTCCGCGCAAGGAGGACAAGCGGCTCGTCCAGGGCGAGGGCCTCTTCGTGGACGACGTCAAGCGCCACGGGATGGCGTACGTCCACTTCGTCCGCTCGCCGTACGCCCACGCACGCATTGCCTCGATCGACGTCTCGAAGGCCGAGGAGCTCGACGGCGTCTACGGGACGCTGACCGGCGACGAGGTCGCCGCGCTGACCGACCCGTTCTTCCAGATCGCGCCGCTTCCCGGCGGTAACGTCAAGGACTTCGCGCTCGCCGTCGGCAAGGTGCGCCACGTCGGCGAGGCGGTCGTCGCGGTCGCCGCGACGACGCGCGAGCTCGCACGCGACGCTGCCGATCTCGTCGAGGTCGAGTACGAGCCGCTCGAGGCCATCGTCGACACGGAGCGCGCTGCTGACCCCGACGCGCCGCAGCTCCACGACGACGTCCCCAACAACACGATCTGGGACGGTCACTTCGACTACGGCGACTTCGACGGCGCCCTCGAGGCAGCCGACAAGGTCGTCCGCATCAAGCGGCTGCACTTCAACCGCTTCTCGTCGACCCCGCTCGAGACGAGCGGCGCGGTCGTCGAGTTCAACCGCGGCACCGGGCAGTGGACGCTCCACTGCAACAACCAGTTCCCGGGGTTCGCCGCGATCATGATGGCGCCGGCCCTTCGCACCGGGATCGACAAGCTGCGCTTCGTCACCCAGGACATCGGCGGCGGCTTCGGCAACAAGATCTGCACGCATCCGCAGCTGGTCGCCCTCTGCCTGCTCTCGCGCAAGCTCAAGCGCGCGTGCAACTGGACGGAGTGGCGCACCGACCAGCACATGGCGAATTCGCACGGCAACGAGCGGGTCTTCCTCGACGTCGAGGTGCCGGTCACGGACGACGGCCTCATGCTCGGCTTCAAGGCGCGGATGATCGACGACTGCGGCGCGTACACCCGCTACGAGCCGCTCGGCTGCATCATCTGGTCGCAGGTCACGCCAGGGGTCTACCGCTGGCGCAACGTCCGCGTCGACTTCCAGCAGGTCTGCTCGAACAAGTCGCCGTGCGGCCCGAACCGCGGCTACTCGCGCATGCAGCACCTGTGGTTCACGGAGCGGATCATGGACATCGTCGCCCAGGAGCTGAATCTCGACCCGGTCGAGGTCCGCAAGAAGAACTTCATCCGCGCAGACGAGATGCCGTACGAGACGCCGAACGGCTGCGTCTACGACTCCGGCGACTACGCCCAGTGCCTGGACAAGGCGCTGGAGCTGATCGACTACCCGACGATCGAGGAGCGCCGCCGCGAGGCCGAGTCGCGCGGCAAGCTGCTCGGCGTCGGCATCGGCTCGACGCTCGACTCGGGCACGAACAACTTCGGCCAGTCGCAGCTCGTCAACCCGGACCTGCAGTTCTCGGGCAACAACGAGGTCGCGACGGTCAAGCTCGACATCTTCGGCGAGATCGTGGTGACGATCGGGACGACCCCGCAGGGCCAGGGCCACGAGACGACGGCCGCCCAGGTGGCCGCCGACATCCTCGGCGTCACGCCCGAGATGGTGAACGTGCGCGCAGGGCACGACTCGTACTGGAACTCGCACGCCGGCTTCTCGGGCACGTACGCGTCACAGTTCGCGGTGACCGGCCTCGGCGCGGTGAAGGGCGCGGCCGACATGCTCGCGGGCGAGATCAAGCGGCTCGCGGGCGGCGTGCTCGGCGGGGTGCCGCCGGAGGACATCGAGCTGGCAGACGGCTTCGCGCGCATCAAGGGCAACCCGGAGGCCGCGCTCCCGTTCATGGCCTGCGGCGCGATCGTGAACGCGAACAACGCCGTGCTCCCGCTCGAGCTGCGCGACATCACGCTCAACTGCCGCTACGTCTACGTGCCGCCGCACCAGGTGCCGGACAAGGAGCGCAAGTTCGGGAACCTGACGCTGACCTACGCGACGCAGATCCACGCGTGCGTGATCGAGATCGACGAGGAGACCGGCGCCTACGACATCGTCGACTACGGCGCCGTTGACGACTGCGGGATCCGCATCAACCCGCAGATCGTCGAGGGCCAGGTGCACGGCGCGACCGCCCACGCGATCGGCGGGGCGACGCACGAGCACTTCCCGTACGACGAGCAGGGCAACCTGCTGACCCCGAACTTCTACGACTACCACGTGCCGCACGCGATGGACATGCCGCCGCTCAAGACCGACTACCTCGAGTCTCCGTCGCCGTTCACGCCGCTCGGCGCGAAGGGCATGGGCGAGGGCGGCGGCGCCGGGCTGTCGGCCGTCTGCTCGGCGATCCAGAACGCGCTGCGGCCTGTGGGGCGGCCCGTCGTCTACGACAGCTGCAACCCGTACTGGCGTGTGTGGGAGCTCATGAGCGATCCCGCCCATGCGCGCGAGAACGTCACGGTGGAGACGCGATGAAGCTCGAGGGGAGCACGTCGTTCAGCGCTCCGCGCCAGGTCGTCTGGAACGTGCTCAACGACCCGGAGCAGATGGCGCAGACGATGCCGAACGTGAAGTCGTTCTCGGTGCAGGACGACCGCCACTGGAGCGCGGACGTCGCGGTGCCGCTCGGGTTCGGCTCGCTGAAGATGTCGATCAAGTTCGACAAGACGGAGGAGCGCCCGCCCGAGTACGCGATGCTGAAGGCGAAGGGCACCGGCGTCGGCGCGCTGCTCTCGATGGAGACGCAGTTCGAGCTCTCCGACGGCGCGACCGGCACCGACATGAAATGGCAGGCCGACGTCCAGATCGCCGGCCCCGTCGGCGCCATGGGCCAGCGGGTGATCCAGCCGATCGTGAACCAGCAGGTCAAGCAGGTGCTCGCCGCGCTCGACAAGCAGGTGCAGCAGGCCGCGGCCGCCGACGTAGAAACCTGATGGGTTTGAAGACGATCGTCGTCGGCTTCGATGGCTCGGACGAGTCCGGGCACGCGCTCGACCGCGCGGTCGAGTTCGCGAAGGCGTTCGGGTCGCAGCTCGTCGTGGTCGCGGTCGGCGAGCTGCCGGCCTACGTGCCGCCGTACGGCGCGGACCCGATCGCAGGCCTGCCGCCGACGATCGAGGACCCGGCTGCGACGATCATCGATCCCGAGGAGATCGCCGAGGGCGTGCTGATCGGTGCGCGTGACCGTGTCGGCGACGTGCCGACCCACTTCCTGACCCGGGTCGGCTCCGCCGACGACGCCCTCATCGAGGTCGCGAAGGAGCGCGGCGCCGAGCTGATCGTCGTCGGGACGCGCGAGCCCGGCTTCCTCGGGCGGCTGCTCGAGGGCAGCGTCAGCCAGGACGTGGCGAGGCACGCGCACTGCGACGTGCTCGTCGTGCACCCGCGGCACAAGAGCTGAGCGGTGGCGCCGCCGTTCCGCATCGGGGTGATGCAGCTCACCATGGAGCCGCTCGACGAGATGCTCGAGCACGCGCGCGTCATGGACCGCGCGGGCATGGACACGATCTGGCTCGCCGAGGCCTACCCCTGGTGGCGTAAGCACGGCATGGAGGCGCGCTCGTCGACGGTCGTCTCGGCGCTGATGGGCCGCGAGACCGAGCGCCTCACGATCGGCTGGGGGATCATCTCGCCGTTCACGCGCCACCCCGTGCAGGTCGCGATGGACGCGCGGGTCGTCCAGGAGGCGGCGCCGGGGCGGTTCATCCTCGGCTTCGGGACGTCCAAGATCTTCCTGAACAACGCGCGCATGCAGACGAAGAAGACGCTCGGGCCGATGCGCGACGCCGTCGAGATCGTCCGCGGTGTGCTCGGCGGGGGCGCCTTCCAGTACGAGGGCGAGACCTGGAGCGCCGACGTCCCTGCGCTGCAACCCGAGGCGGAGACGCCTCGTGGGGTGCCGCCGGTCTACGTCGCGGCGACCGCGCCGAAGATGCAGGCGCTCGCGGGCGAGATCGGCGACGGCTGTCTGACGCCGTCGATCACCACGCCGGCATTCGTCCGCTACACCCGCGAGAACGTGAACGCCGACATCGACATCGGCTGCACGGTCGTCGCGTCGATCGACCACGACCGCGAGAAGGGCCGCGACGGCGCGCGCGAGATCGCCGGCATGTATCTCGCCAACAAGGTCCAGAACATCCAGGGCGCGGCGGACACGCTGCTCGACCTCGCCGGCCTCGAGCAGGACGAGATCCGGCCGGTCGCGGAGGCAATGGAGCGCGGCGGCCGTCTGGCCGCCAAGGCCGAGGTCACCGACGCCATCCTCGACAAGTGCAAGCCGATCGCCGGCACGCCGGCCGACTGCATCGCCGCGATCGAGGAGTACAAGGACGCCGGCTGCACGCATGTCATGCTCGAGCTCTGGGGCGAGGACCGGCTCGCACAGATCGAGCTGTTCGGGCGGGAAGTGCTTCCGCACGTCCGTTCGTGAGCGTGACCGTCGACCGCGACCGCCTCGTCGAGTGGGCGAGCCGGGCGATCGCGACGCCGAGCTTCACCGGCTCCGAGGGCGCCATGGCCGAGCTGATGGCCGAGACGTTCGAGGAGATGGGCCTGCACGTGCAATGGCAGCAGGTCGAGGACGAGCGCGCGAACGTCCTCGGCATCCGCGAGGGCTCCGGCGGCGCGCCGTCGCTGATGTTCAACGGGCACATGGACACGTCCTACTCCGGCCGCGAGCCCTGGCTGCGCCACGTCCGCGGCTTCCAGCCCGACCCGTTCGTGCAGGACGGCCGGCTCTACGGGCTCGGCATCTCGAACATGAAGGGCGCGCTCGCCTGCTACGTCGAGGCGCTCCGCGCGCTCGGCGACACGCCGCTCCGCGGCGACCTGATGATCGCCGCCGTCTGCGGCGAGATCGAGAAGACGCAGTACGGCGACGCGCAGGGCGCCGAGTACCGCGGCTACGCGGCGGGCTCCCGCTACCTCGTGACGCACGGCGGCGTGGCCGACATGTGCGTCCTCGGCGAGCCGACCGAGGGCAAGGTCGTCCTCGGCCACTTCGGCTCGCTGTGGCTGCGCATCTCGGCAGAGGGCGAGTTCATCCACACCGCGTTCACCGAGGGCCGGCGCGACCGCAACTCGATCCTGCGCATGCGCGAGGTGCTCGACGCCGTCCTGCACTGGATCCCGGAGTGGGAGGGCGACCCGGAGAACGCCTACCGCGGCGCGAGCGCGATCGTCAACGTCGGCGCGATCTCCGGTGGATTCGGCTGGCGCGTCTCGCGGACGCCCCACCGCACCGACCTCTTCCTCGACGTCCGCGTGCCGCCGACCAAGCCGATGCCGATCGCCCGCGGGCAGGTCATGGACATGGTGCGCGACCTCAAGCGGCGCTTCCCCGACTACGGCATCGAGGGCGAGGTGTACGTCACCGCGCCCGGCGCGGAGATCGAGGAGTCACACCCGCTCGTGGCCGCCATCGACGTGTCGCACCAGGAGGTGTTCGGCACGCAACCCGAGCGCGACGTGACGCGCTGGTTCTCGGACGCGTCCGCGCTGACGCGATACGGGATCCCGACGGTCAACTACGGGACCTCGACGGGCCTGCTCGACACGGTGCTCGGCGAGAACCTCGACATCGACGGGCTCGTCCAGACGGCCGAGGTCTACGCGCGCATAGCGCAGCGCATCTGCGGTAGGTACCGTCCTAGGCGAGACGAAGGAGGCACCCGTGAAGCTGTGGGAGCGCTACGCCGAACGCCGGCGCCGGAAGAATCAGCAGCGGGTCGCGGCGGAGAAAGCCCGCCAGCGGGAGCTCGGCAAGCAGGACGCCGCAGCAGGCGGTTCGCGGCGCCGCAAACTCGTCGGGGGCCGCCCAGCAGGGCATGTACGGGCACGGAACCTAGACGCCGCAGCCCCTATGGTTCTGCCGTGTTCGCCGATCCGTACGTCCTGCCGCCGAACCTGCCTGTCCCGGAGGACGACGGCGCCGCCGACCACCTGCCCGGCACCGAGCTGCCGCCGCTGATGCTGGACTCGTCCGCAGGCCCGGTCGACCTGGCCGAGCTGGCCGCGGAGCGCCTCGTCCTCTACGTCTACCCGCGCGCCGGCCGCCCCGGCGTTCCGTCGCTGCCCGGCTGGGACGAGATCCCGGGGGCGCGCGGCTGCACACCGCAGTCGTGCGGGTTCCGCGACCACGAGGCCGAGCTGCGCGACCTGGGCGCACGCGTCGCCGGGCTCTCCGCGCAGACGCTCGACGACCAGCTCGAGTTCGCGGAGCGCAACCACATCCCGTACCCGGTCATCGCCGACCCGCAGCGGCGGCTCGGCGCGGCAATCGGCCTCCCGACGTTCGACGTCGACGGGCAGACGCTCTACAAGCGGCTTGCGCTCGTCGCCGAGGGCGGCCGCATCGTCAAGGTCTTCTACCCGGTGTTCCCGCCCGACCGGAACGCGGCCGATGTCCTCGCCTGGCTCCGTGCCCGCTGAGTAGCATCGAGCCGGTGCGGCTCGGGACGTTTGAGGTCGGCGGGGAGACGGTCGTCGGCGACGTGCGCGGCGACGCCGTCGTCGAGCTCGACGCGCCCGACATGCGCACGCTCTTCGAGCGCGGCGGCGGCGCGGCCGAGACCGGGCGCGGCTGGCCGCTCGTCGAGGGCCGCCTGCGGGCGCCGATCATCCCGAAGAAGTTCTTCCATACCGCGGGCAACTTCCGCGAGCACGAGGAAGAGTCGAAGCGGGTCAACTGGTCGCACCGGATCGCGCCCTGGATCGTCTTCTTCCAGAACGTCGACGCGATCATCGGGCCGGACGACCCGGTCGTGTACCCCGAGCACCTGACCGAGGAGCTCGACTACGAGCTCGAGCTCGCCGTCGTCATCTCCAGGCCCGGCAAGTGGTTCTCGCCCGAGGAGGCGAGCGACTACATCGGCGGCTTCGTGATCTTCAACGACATCACCGCGCGCGACATCCAGCGGCGCGAGATGGAGTCCGGCGTCTTCTCGTTCTGCAAGGCGATCGACACGTTCTGCCCGCTCGGCCCGTGGATCGTGACGCCCGACGAGATCCCGGACATGCACGACCTGGCGATGGAGCTGCGCGTCAACGGCGAGCCCCGCCAGGAGTCGCACTCCGGACGGATGTCCGTGACGATCCCGGAGATCCTGTCCCACTACTCGGCGCTCGGCTATTCGGCCGGCGATGTCGTCTCGACCGGGACGGTGTCCGGCGTGGCCGGGTTCAGCGAGGATGCTGCGTCGCTGTACCTGCGGCCCGGCGACGTGATGGAGGCGGAGATCGAGCGCATCGGCGTGCTGCGCAACCCGGTCATCTCGTGGCAGGACGCGCACGGCGAGCCGGCGCCGCCTCGCGTCCGTTGGTAGTGCCCGCGGCCGCTCCGTACGAGGTCGGCATCGGCGAGGTCACGCTTACGGCCGTGCCGGACGCCGTCGGGCTGCTCGGCACCTGCGACCACCTCTACCCGGATGTTCCCGGCGACCGCTGGGATCCGTTCCGTTCCACCTATCCGGCGCTCTTCGCGGGCGTGTCCTGGCGGCTTCCCGTCGCCTGCACCATCATCCAGCACGACGGCCGAACCGTGCTCGTCGACGCCGGGGTCGGTCACCGCGGTGAGTGGAGCTGGGACGCCGAGCAGGAGGGCCTGCTGCCGGGCGGCCTCCGCGCCGCCGGGGTCGACCCCGGCGCGATCGACATCGTGTTCTTCACGCACCTGCACGTAGATCACGTCGGCTGGCTCGCTGACCCGGCGTTCCTTGCGAACGCGCGCATCTTGGTGCACGGCGACGCCCTGGCATACGCGCTCGGCCACACATCGGTGACGTGGCTTCCGGACGTGCTCCGTGACCTCCGCGCTGCCGGTCGGGTCGACATGGTCGAGAGCGGTGACGAGATCCTTTCCGGCGTCCGGGTGGTCGCCCTCCCAGGCCACTGCCCGGGTCACGTCGGGCTGGACGTCGCGTCGAAAGCGCTGCTCATCGGTGACGCGGCTCCGCATCCGGCGCTGCTGGACCAGCCCGAGTGGCACTTCCGCTACGACCACGATGCGCCTCTGGCGTCGGCCACGCGGGCCGCGCTCGTCGAGTCGGTCGTCGACACGGACACCTTGGTCGTATGTGGCCACTACCCCGGAACCGGCATCGGGCACGTCGTCCGGCGCGGCGGCCGGATCGAATGGGTGGAAGCCGCATGAGCTGGCCGCGGGACGACGCCAAGCTCGACCGCGTCCTCGCGCTCATGGCCGAGCGCGAGCTCGACGCGCTCGTCGTCCGCGCGCCCGACAACGTCGTCTACCTCTCCAGCTACTGGCCGATGAAAGGCTACGACGTCGCCGTCCTCGGCGCCGACGGGCATCTCGCGCTCGCCGCGCTCGAGCCGCAGGCCGACGACGCCGCGCGCACGGCCTGGACGGACGACATCCGACTCTTCGCCGGCTACCACCCCGACGACACGCGCCCGCCGACGGCCCGCGCCGTCGAGGTCGCTCAGGCAGTCCTCCGCGAACGAGGGTACGAGCGCGTCGGGTCTCGAGCTCTCGCTCGGCACGCAGGCCTCCGACCGCATGGTCGGCGAGCCGACCACCTACACGCACGACTTCTTCCACGCCTTCGGCACGCAGGTCGACGACGCAACGCCGCTCCTCGTCGAGGCGCGCGCGATCAAGACCGAGCAGGAGCTGGAGCGGATGCGCCTCGCCAACGAGCTCGCGGCGCAGGCGATGGAGCACGTTGCCACCGAGCTCCGGCCGGGCATGAAGGAGAGCGAGGCGGCCGCGCTCTGGGAGGGCTACGTCCACGGCGCCGGCACCGGCTACGACGGCCGCGTCGAGCTTGCCCGCGGGTTCGCGCTCGTCTGGTCCGGCCCCGGCATCCGCACCTTCACGGCCACCGGCGACCGGCCCGTCCAGGAGAACGAGCCCACGCTCTTCGAGATCTGGGTCTGCGTCGACGGCTACTGGTGCGACCACACCAAGAACCTGGTGCCGGGCACGCTCACGCCGCAGTACGACGAGCTGCTCGACCTGCTGCTCGGCACGCTCGACGCCGCCGTCGAGCACTGCCGCCCCGGCGCGAGCCTGGCCGAGCTCGACCGCCTCGTCCGCGCCCGCCTGGCGGAGGGCGGCTACCCGGGCCAGCCGTCGCATCCGATTGCGCATGGCGTCGGCGCACGCGCGCACGAGCCGCCCTACGCGCACCAGGCCGGCGGCGGCGAGCTGCGCGAGGGCATGGTCATGGCCATCGAGCCCGGCGCGTACTGGCCGGGCGGCGGCGGCCTCCGCGTCGAGGACAACTACCTGATCACCGCGGCAGGCGCCGAGAAGCTCTGCCGGTTCCCCGACGACTTTCGGACGGTTGGAAAGTGATCTGGACCGGCGACCTCAACAACCCGTACCGCATCAACGGCCACGTCGGCCTGTACGACACGACGCTCCGCGACGGCGAGCAGACGGTCGGCGTCGTCCTCGGCCCGCAGGAGAAGCTCGAGATCGCCCGCCTGCTGGACGACGTCGGCATCGACCGGATCGAGGCCGGGTTCCCGCGCGTCTCGGCCGACGACTACGAGGCGGTGCGCCTCATCTCCGAGGCCGGGCTGCGCGCCGAGGTCTGGGGCTTCTCGCGCGCGGTGCCGGCCGATCTCGAGGCGCTCGTCGACCTCGGCGTCCGCTACTCGGTGATCGAGTCGCCGATCTCCGACCTCAAGCTGGACGCGATCGGTGTGTCCCGCGAGACCATGCTCGAGCGCATCGCGAGTGCCATGCGCTTCGCGGCCGAGCACGGGATCCACGCCGCGTTCTTCGGCGTCGACTCGACCCGCGCCGACCTCGACTTCTTCCGCCGGGCCTACGAGACGGCCGTCGAGGCGGGCGCGCGCGAGGTCGCCGTCGTCGACACGCTCGGCATCGCCGGCCCCGAGGCCGTCGCCGACCTGGTGGGGCGGACGATCCAGTGGCTCGACGGGACGCCCGTCCACTTCCACGGGCACAACGACTTCGGCCTCGCCACGGCCAGCGCGGTCGCCGCCGTCCGCTCCGGCGCGACCTGGCTGCACGGGACGATCAACGGCATGGGCGAGCGCGCCGGCAACGCGAACCTCGGCGAGATCGCTCTGACGCTCCGCGCCGTCTACGGCGTGGACGAGCAACCTGCGGCTCGACCGGATCCGCGCCGTCTCCGAGCGCGTCCGCGAGATCTCCGGCTACGCACTGGAGCCCTGGAAGCCGGTCACCGGCGAGAACCTCTTCCGCCGCGAGAGCGGCGCGGTGGCGAGCCAGTTCCACGATCCGCCGTCGATCGAGCCGTACTCGTCCGAGCTCGTCGCCGCCGAGCGCTCGATCGTGCTCGGCAAGAAGAGCGGCATCGACTCGATCCGCATCAGGGCCGCCGAGCTCGGCCTGGAGGTCTCCGACGAGGCAGCCCTGCTCGCCGCGGTCAAGCAGCGGGGCACCGAGAAGCGGGGCCTGGTCACCGACGACGAGTTCCGGGCGCTGGCCGACGCGCTGTGACGTACGACGCGGTCATCGTCGGCAGCGGCATCAACTCGCTGGCGGCGGGCGCGCTTCTCGCGCGTGAGGGCTGGAGCGTCTGCGTGCTGGAGCGGAACGACTACCTCGGCGGCGCGATCCGCACGGCCGAGATCACCGAGCCGGGCTATGTGCACGAGGTCTTCAGCTCGTGGCACCCGCTGTGGGTCGGCGGCGCCGCCCATGCCCGGCTCGCCGAGGATCTCGCCGCACGCGGCGTCGAGTTCCTGAACACCGAGCTGCCGACGGGGACGCTCTTCCCGGACGGGGAGTCCGCCTTCCTGCTGCGCAGCGCCGACGCCAACGCCGCCGAGCTCGACCGCCTCGAACCGGGCGAGGGCGTCTCGTGGCGGCGCACGCTGGATGAGTTCTTTCCGAATGCCGACCTCGCGTTCGGCGTGCTCGGCACCGAGCTCTGGTCCGGCTCGGGCGCCGCGCTCGCCGCCCGGGCGTATCGCCGGCTGGGCCGGCGCGGCGCGCTCGCCTTCGGCGGCTCGCTGCTCCAGAGCGCGCGCGACTGGCTGACCGAGACGTTCTCCTCCGAGCGCGCGCACGGCCTGATCGCGCCGTGGGTGCTGCACACCGGGCTCGGACCGGACGAGACGGCGTCCGGCTACATGGCCCGCGTCATCGCGGTTGCGATCCAGGAGGGCGGCATGCCCGTTCCCCACCGGGGCGGCGTGCGCCTCGTCGAAGCGCTGGCCGGAATGATCCGCGACGCGGGCGGCGTCCTCGAGACCGAGCGCGACGTCGACGAGGTGCTCGTCGCCGATGGGCGGGCGAGCGGCGTGCGCACCGTCGACGGCGAGGTCGTCCACGCGCGCCGGGCGGTACTTGCCAACGTCACGCCCAACCAGCTGTACGGCCGGCTCCTGCCGCACACCGACACGCCAACGGCCGAGGCGGCGGCCCGCTTCCGCTACGGCCGCGCCGACATGCAGATTCACTACGCGCTCTCGGAGCCCCCGCGCTGGGAGGGCGATGAGCGCCTCGGCGGAACGGCGCTCGTGCACCTCACGCCCGGCCTGGACGGCGTCTCTCGCGCCGTCAACGAGGCGATACGGGGACTGCTCCCGGCCGAGGCGACGGTCGTCGTCGGCCAGCCGCTGACGCTCGACCCGTCGCGCGCGCCCGAGGGCGCCGGGCTGCTCTGGATCCAGCTCCAGGAGCTGCCGTGGGTGATCCGGGGCGACGCCGCCGGCGAGCTCGAGACGACGGGCGAGTGGACGGAAGCGCTCCGCGAGCAGTACGCGGACCGCATCCAGGCGAGGCTGGCGCGGCACATCCCGAACCTGGAGGCATCGATCCGGAAGCGCGTCGTGCTCTCGCCGGCCGACCTCTTCGCCGCGAACATCAACCTGGTCGACGGCGACCCGTACTCCGGGGCGCTCCAGCTCGACCAGAACTTCCTCTGGCGTCCGTTCCCCGGGCGCCCGGGGCACCGGACGACGGTCGACGGGCTCTGGCATATCGGCGCGTCCACGCATCCGGGGCCGGGCCTCGGAGGCGGCTCGGGGACCCTGGTCGCGGACGCGCTGCTGAGGCCGCCGCTGGCAAAGCGCCTCAGGGGCCGCCTTGGCCTCTGAGCCGCCGTTCTCGCTCTCGCAGATCTCGACGCTCCCGCAGCCGTTCGACGACGACCTGGCGAGCTATCGCGCCGCCGGAGCGGACGGGATCGGCCTCTGGGAGATCAAGTTCCCTGAGCGCGACGATGCCGAGACGCTCGCGCGCGTGCGGGAGAGCGGGCTCGATGTGACGAACTGCGTCGGCGCCGTCCCGTCCGTCCTGCCGCTGCCGCTGCTCCCGGGGCCAGAGACGCCCGAGGAGCGCGTGGAGGCCTACCGCGCCTGGATCCGCCGGATCGCGCCGTTCGAGCCGGACTGCCTCGTCCTGCTCACGGGCCCGGCCGGCGGGCGCGACGACGCCCGCAGCATCGTGGTCGACGCGCTGCGCACGCTGGGCGACGAGGCCGAGCAGGCCGGCGTGCGCATCGCCCTGGAGCCGTACCAGCAGCGGAGCGCGCAGGACTGGTCGATCGTGTCGACGCTCGGCGAGGCGGCCACGCTGCTCGACGAGGCCGGGGCGCCGGCGGTCGGGATCATCGTCGACACCTGGCACCTCTGGAACACCGACTACGAGGCCGAGCTCCGGGCCGTCGCCGATCGCATCCTCGGCGTGCACGTGTGCGACTACCGGGAGCCGACGCGGGGGTGGCTCGACCGCGTCCTGCCCGGCGACGGCGTGGGCCACATCCCGCGCATGCTCGCCGCCATCGAAGCCGCCGGCTGGCGCGGGCCGTACGACGTGGAGATCTTCTCGGACGACGGCACCTTTGGCGACGCCTATCCCGACTCGCTCTGGCGTGTGCCAGGCCCGGAACTCGCGCGCCGCGCCGAGGCGGCGTTCCGGCGCTGCTGGGCCAGCAGAAACTCGACTTGACCTATGTGAACCGCATGAAATCTAATTACCGCCCAGACCCCGCAAACCGAACTCCAACCGAACCGAGGAGGGTGCATGACCAGGACGAGGAGAGTGGCGGTGCTCGCCGCCGCGCTCGCGGTGCTCGCGAGCCTCGCGGTGGCGGCGAACGTCAGCGCCTCGCGCAACGCGTCGCCGATCGTGATCGGCTGGGCCCACGACAGCATCGGGCAGCATGGCGCCGTTCGACAGCCCGGCGCTCGCAGCCGCCCAGATCCGCGTGAAGCAGATCAACGCCAAGGGCGGGGTCAACGGCCGACCGCTTGAAGATCGTCACCTGCGACACGCAGGGGAATGCGCCGGCGCGCGCCAAGACGTGCGCGCTCCAGCTGATCGGCGAGCGGCGCCAACGTCATCTTCACCACGTGTGACGTCGACTACGCGACGCCGGTCGTGCAGGAGTCGATCAACAAGGGCCTGCTGACGATCGCGCCGTGCATCGGCACCGACCAGATGGGGCCGAAGCGCTTCGGGGCCAAGAAGGGCAAGCTGGCCTTCAGCTACGGCAACGTCGCGCAGGACGAGGGCTCGGCGATGGCGCAGTACGCGTGGAGCCGCGGCTGGAAGACGGCGGGCACGGCGACGAACACGCGGCTCGTCTACTTCCAGAACGTCGTGCAGGCGTTCGAGGCCCGCTTCAAGCAGCTCGGCGGGAAGATCGTGTCGCACCAGATCTACGCGACCGGGCAGAACAACGTCAACAACGCCGTCAGCCAGCTGAACAACACCAAGGCCGCCGTCTACGTGACGTCGACGTCGTTCGGTGAGCTGCCGGCGTTCGTCTCCGGGTTCCGCTCGCTCGGCAACAAGACGCCGATCCTCAACTCGTGGGCCGGAGACGGCACCTACTGGCTGCCGAAGAGCCCGAAGGTGACGAACTACTACTTCGTCACGTTCGCGTCGGTCTTCGGCGACGACCCGAACCCGGCGCTGAACAAGCTCGCGAAGCAGATCCATGCGGGCACCGGCGGCTTCCTCGGCGGCGTCTCGGCCGTCGACGGCGTCGCCGCGGCGATCCGGCAGGCGAAGGGCTCGACGGACGGCGCGACGCTCGCGGCGAAGATGGTCGAAGTTCCACGACCTGCACGACCATCTCCGGCACGGTCAGCTTCTCGCCCTCGCTGCACACCGTGTTCGGACGCCAGTACCGCGTGATCGAGATCAACAACAACAAGGCGAAGCTGGTCGGCCTCGTCAAGGCGAAGGTCATCCCGAAGATCTAGTCCTTGTCCGAGGTAGAAGCACCGCGGAGGCCCGGAGAGACGCTCCGGGCCTCCGCCGTTTCCCGGTCGTTCGCGGGCGTGCTGGCGCTCCAGGACGTGACGCTGGAGGTGCACCGCCACGAGGTGGTCGGGCTGATCGGGCCGAACGGCGCCGGCAAGTCCACGCTCGTGAACGTCATGACCGGGTTCGACCGGCCGACGGCGGGCAGCCGTCGAGCTCGGCGGCCGCGACGTCACCGGCTGGCCGCCGCACCGGCGGGCGCGGGCGGGGCTCGCGCGGACGTTCCAGCACAGCCGCTCGTTCCGGAGCATGACCGTCCGCGAGAACATCGAGGTCGCGGCGCTCGGCGTGCGCGCCGGCCCGCGGGAGGCGCGGCGCCGCGCCGGCGAGCTGATCGGGCTCCTCGGCCTCGAGGGTGTGCGCGAACGCCCCGCGGCGACCCTCGCTCACGGCGACGAGCGCCGCCTTGGCGTCGCGCGGGCGCTCGCCACCCGCCCGAGCTTCGTGCTCATGGACGAACCGGCCGCCGGTCTCCCCGAGTCCGAGGTGCCCGACTTCGCCGCCGTCGTCCGCGACGTCCGCGACGGGCACGAGGCAGGCGTCCTGCTGATCGACCACAACATGGCGCTCGTCATGGACGTCTGCGACCGGATCGTCGTGCTCGACCAGGGCCGGACGCTCGCCGCCGGGCACGCCCGCCGAGATCCGCGCAACCTCGACGTGGCCGCCGCGTACCTCGGCGAGTCGGGCGCGGGCTGATGCTCGAGCTGCGCGACGTCGAGATCCGCTACGGCCCGGTGCCGGCGGTGCGTAACCTCACGCTGCGTCTCGGCAAGGGCGAGCTCGTCGGTCTGATCGGGCCGAACGGCGCCGGCAAGTCGACGACGCTGCACGCGATCACCGGCCTCCTACCGCCGTTCGCCGGCGACATCACCCTCGACGGCATGGAGCTGCGCGGCCTGGCGCCCGAGGCGATCGCGCGGGCCGGCGTGTCGCTCGTCCCGGAAGGGCGGCGGATCTTCCCGGACTTCTCGGTCGAGGAGAACCTCCGGCTCGGGCTGGCCGCGCGCACCGGCCTCCGCCGGGCGAGCCTCGACGACGCCTACGAGATCTTCCCGCGGCTGCACGACCTGCGGCGCCGCGCCGGTGGCGCGCTGTCGGGCGGCGAGCAGCAGCAGCTCGCGATCGGCCGCGCCCTGCTCGCGCGGCCGTCCGTGCTGCTGCTCGACGAGCCGTCGCTCGGGCTCGCGCCGCTCATCGTCGACGCGGTGTTCGCCGCGCTCGGGACGATCCGCGAGCGCGGTGTCTCGATCCTGCTCGTGGAGCAGCGCGCACAGCGCACCGTCGCCGCCTGCGAGCGCACCCACGTGCTCGCGAACGGCGAGCTCCGCATGACCCTCGGACCGGAGGACGCCGGCGACACGCAGAAGCTGATCGCCGCGTACCTGAGCGGATGACCGCGCTCGCCGTCGTCAACGCGCAGACGATCGTCGACGCGATCGGCCTCGGCGCCGTCTACGCGCTCATGGCCGTCGGGATCGGGCTGGTCTTCGGCGTCCTCCGGCTCGTCAACTTCGCCTACGGCCAGCTGATCATGGCCGGCGCCTACACGCTGGCGTTCACCGC
Source organism: uncultured Thermoleophilia bacterium (assembly GCA_963710465.1). Classification (GTDB taxonomy): domain Bacteria; phylum Actinomycetota; class Thermoleophilia; order Gaiellales; family Gaiellaceae; genus JACVRM01. The sequence continues at coordinate 259,933 of CAVQAQ010000009.1, read as the reverse complement.
GACATGGCCGGTCTTCTGGAGCGTCCTCGCGTGCTTCGCGGTCGTGATCGCGCTCTCGGCGGCGATGGACCTCGTCGTCTTCCGGCCGCTGCGCTCGGCGCCGCCGGCGGTGATGCTCGTCACCACGTTCGCCATCGCTTTCATGCTCCAGGCGATCGCGACCGTGGTCGACCTGCGCGACGGCCAGCTCGGCGAGGTGGCGACCTCGATCGCGCCGCTCAACCAGGCGATCACCGTGTGGGGCGTTGACGTCCGCAAGGTCACGATCGTCGCCGTCCTCGTCGCGCTCGGCACCCTGCTCGCGCTGGCGCTGCTGCTGACCCGGACGACCGTCGGGCTGCACATGCGCGCGGCGGCGGCCGACGTCTCGACGGCCCGGCTGCTCGGCGTGCGCGCGAACCGGGTCGTGGGCGTGGCCGTGTTCCTCTCGGCGCTGATGGCGGCGACCGTCGCCGTGATCCTGACCGTGCAGACGCCCTTCGTGCAGCCCGACTTCGCGCTGCGCGACACCATCGTCGTCCTCGTCGGCGTCGTGGTGGGCGGCCTGAACCGCCTCTGGACGGCGACGCTCGGCGGGTTCTCGATCGGCTTCGCGACCGGGATCATCAACGGCGCACTGCCGACGGACAAGACCGTCTACCTGCCGACGGCGGTGTTCCTGCTGGTCATCCTCGTGCTGCTCGTCCGGCCCGGCCGGCATCTTCAATTGGGGCAAGCAGGCGCCCGTGGAGCGGGTATGAGGCGTCTCGACCTCGGGCTGCAGGTCGGCGTGCCGGCAGTGCTGGTCATTGCCGTGGGCCTCATCGCAACGACGGTGTCTGCGGAGAACGAGATCTACTTCCTGAACGCGCTCGTGAACGTGGCGATCGTCGTCGCGCTGTACGTCTTCATCGGCAACTCCGGCGTGCTCTCGTTCGGGCAGATCAGCTTCGTCGCCGTCGGCGCTTTTGCTGCCGGCGTGTTGACCGTGCCGCAGGACTCCAAGCAGGGCGTGCTGCCGCAGCTCTACCCGCTGCTACGCGACCACACGATCGGCAACGTCGCCTCGCTGCTCCTGGCGGCCGCCGTCGGCGGCGCCTTCGCCTTCGTCGCCGGGCTGCCGCTCATGCGCCTCTCCGGGCTGGCGGCCGGCATCGCCACCTTCGCCGTGCTCGAGATCACGCACAACGTGCTCCAGCAGTGGACGGGCATCGGGCCGGGGCCGACCACGCTCTCGCTCGTGCCCGAGACGACGGGCCCGTTCCAGGCGACGGTCGGCGCACTGATCGTGATCGCGGTTGCGTTCGCCTACCAGCGCTCGCGGCTCGGACGCGTGCTGCGCGCCTCGCGTGAGGACGCGGCGGCAGCGCAGGGCATCGGCGTCAGCGTCCACCGCCAGCGGCTCTGGGCGTTCACGCTCTCGGGCGCGCTGGCCGGCTTCGCGGGCGGGCTGCTCGTGCACTTCTTCGGCTCGATCACGACCGATCAGGTCTATCTCGAGCTCACGTTCCTGACGCTCGCGATGCTCGTGTTCGGCGGCATGACCAGCCTCTTCGGCGCCGTGGTCGGCGCGCTCGTCGTCAGCGGGATGGACTCGTTTCTCAGCCGGTCGGAGGACGGGATCAAGGTGCTCGGCGTCACGATCGACGTCCCGCAGGGCACCCGGCTGATCTTCCTCGGCGCGATCATGGCGCTGGTGCTCATCCTGCGCCCCTCCGGGATCACGGGCGGCCGGGAGTTCTCGCTCGCGTGGCTGCAGCGGCGGCGGTGAGGGCCGTTCTCCTCGCGGCGGTGCTTGCGCTCGGGGCCGCGGCGTGCGGCGGCTCGTCGTCGCCGCCGAAGCGCAAGCTGCGGCCCGGGACGCTCACGGTCGGCGCTGTCGTCGCGTCGGCCCGCGACCGGGTCATCGCGCGCGGGGCGCGCATCGGCGTGGGGGAGGTCAACAACGTCGGCGGCATCGACGGCAAGGTGCGGCTGCGCCTTCTCACCGCGCCGGACGCGGCCGCGCTCGTTCGCGGCGGTGCCCGCGTCGTGCTGCTCCCCTGTGCGGCGGGCGATCAGGCGCGCGCCGCAGGCGGCGCTCGCCGGCCGGGACGTGCTCACGCTCGCAACGTGCAACGACCGCCCGCCGGGAACGGCGTGGCCGGTCGGGCCGAGCCTCGCCGACCGCGCCGACGCGCTCTTCGCGACGCTGCGCGACCGCGGGGTGAAGACGGTCTCGCTCCGGGCTGCGACGCCGGCGCTGCGGCGCGCGGCAGCGCGGTGGGGGATCGGCGTGGCGCCGGCTGCGGCGACCGTCGTGACCGGCGGCGGTTGGTCGACCGTTCCGGCCGCCGGGACGGCGTACGGGCTCGATGAGCTGGACACGACCGTGGGCCGCCGCGACGGCGTCACCTACGCCACCTTCGGCTACCCGGTGCCCGGGACGAAGCTGGACGAGATCTACGAGCGCTACCGGCTCGCGTACGGTTCGCGGCCGGTGGGGAGCGAGGTGCAGCTGGGCTACAACGGGATCCGGGTCGTGGACGACGGCGTCGACAAGGCGAAGTCGACCGACCCGCGCGCGGTGGTCGCGCTGCTGCCGGGCCTGAGCGTCGGCGGCGCCGGAGGGACGCTCGACTTCCCCGACGGCGGCTCGCACCAGCCGCGCGCGGACGTGGCTGTCGTCCAGGTCGCCGACCGGCACCTCGACCTCGTCCACGGCGGCCGGCCGGAGCGCCCTTGATGGAGCGGCGCGCGCTCGGCGGCACCGGGATCGAGGTCTCGCGCGTCATCCTCGGCTGCGGGAACTTCGGCGGCATCGGCTCGGCTCCGGAGTTCTTCGGCCAGGGCGAGAACGAGGCGGAGGCGACGGCGATCCTCGACGCCGCCTGGTCGGCCGGCATCACGACCTACGACACGGCCGACGCCTACGGCGGCTGGCGCAGCGAGACGTGGCTCGGCCGCTGGGTGGGACGCACCGGCCACCCGGTCACGCTGTCCACGAAGGTGTTCCACTCGACGACCGGCGAGCCGGGCGACACGGGGCTCGCGCCGGATCGCATCCGCCGCCAGATCCGCAGCTCCCTCGAGCGCCTCGGCGTCGACCGCGTGGACATGTACCTGGTGCACGAGCCCGACCCGGAGACGCCGCTCGCCGACACGATGCGGGTCCTCGACGAGCTCGTGCGCGAGGATCTCGTCGGCTCGATCGGCGCGTCGAACGTCGACCGCTCGTACCTCGAGGAGGCACGCGAGATCTCCGAGCGAGAGGGCCTGGCGCGCTTCGAGTGGGTGCAGAACTCGTACTCGATGCTCGGCCGGGAGGCCGAGGAGGGCGTCTTGCCGTTCTGCGCCGAACACGGGCTTGGCTTCACGCCGTTCAGCCCGCTGGCGGGTGGCTGGCTCACGGGCAAGTACACGCGCGACGACCCGCATCCGGAGGGCTCGCGGATGACGATGCGGCCGGGGCCGTATGTCCACCTGCAGACCGATGCGGTCTACGACGGCCTGGACGCCCTGGCCGCGGAGGCGGAGCGCCGCGGCATCCACATGTCGACGCTCGCGACGGCGTGGGTGCTGTCGCACCCGAACGTGACCGGCATCGTCTGCGGCCCGCGCCGGCCCGCACACCTGTGGCCGTCCGTCAGCGCCGTCGACGTCCACCTGAGCCCGGAGGAGCGGGACGCGCTGGCGGCGCTCTTCCCAACAGCCGCGCCCGCGTGACTGTCCCTCTGACGCGAGTGTGACGCGTGAGCTAGCGTCGCCCTGCCGATGAGCATCCTCGTCCTGACCCACGACGACGTCGAGCGGCTGCTGCCGATGGACGAGTGCATCGATCTGATGCACGACACGCTCGCCCGGCTCGCGCGCGGCGAGGGCTACCAGCCGCTGCGGTCGATCACGTTCCCGCCCGACGCCGGCGGGGGGATCGGGCTGATGCCGGCGTGGCGCGGCGGCGACCGGCCCACCTACGCGCTGAAGGCGATCAACGTCGTGCCGGACAACCCGCGCGTCCGCGGGCTCGACACGCACCAGGGCGCGGTACTCATCTCGAACGGCGAGACAGGCGAGCTCGAGGCGGTCGTCAACGCCGCCGCCGTAACCGAGATCCGCACCGCCGCCGTCTCGGGCGCGGCCACGCGGGCGCTCGCCCGCGACGACGCCCGCGTGGTCGGAGTGCTCGGCGCCGGCGCCCAGGCGCGCGGGCATCTGCACGCCATGGCCGCAGCGCGGCCGTTCGAGCACGCGCGCATCTGGAGCCGCGACCCCGAGCAGGCGCGGACGCTGGCGGACGACATCAAGCTCCCGTTCCCGCTCGAGGTCGTCGCGCACGCCGAGGACGCCGTCCGCGGCGCCGACGTCGTCGTCACCGCGACCGCCGCGGAGACGCCGATCGTGCAGCGCCCATGGTTCGCGGACGGCACGCACATCAATGCCGTCGGATCGAGCATCCCGCGCACGCGCGAGCTCGACGGCGCCACCGTGGCCGCCTCGACCCTCTTCGTCGATTGGCGCGAGTCGACCGAGAACGAGGCGGGCGACTTCCTGCTGGCGGTGAAGGAGGGCACGGTCAGCCCGGACCACATCAGCGCGGAGCTGGGCGAGGTGTTCGCGGGCATGCACCCCGGCCGCACGTCCCGGGACGAGATCACGCTCTTCAAGTCGCTCGGGATCGCGATGGAGGACCTCGCCGCAGGCGAGTACGTCCTGCAGAAGGCTCGGGAGCAGGGCGTCGGCTCCGAGGTGCCGTTCTGATCCCGCTCGAGGCGATCCGGCAGGCGCGCGAGGCGCTCGCCGGCACCGCCGTCCGCACGCCGCTCGTCCGTCTCGACGTCGACGCGCCGGTCGAGATCTGGCTGAAGCTCGAGACGCTTCAGCCCGTCAACTCGTTCAAGATCCGCGGCGCCTACAACGCCGCGATGGCGGCGCCGCGCGAGGCGGTCGCACAGGGCCTCGTCACCGCGAGCGCCGGGAACATGGCGCAGGGTGTCGCCTACGCGGCGCGCGAGCTCGGCGTGCCCGCGACCATCGCCGTGCCGGATACCGCCCCGCAGGCGAAGCTCGCGGCGATCGAGCGGCTCGGCGGCCGCGCCGTCCCGATGTCCTTCGACGACTGGTGGGGCGTCATGGAAAGCCACCGCTTCGACGGCGTCGACGGCCTCTTCATCCACCCGGTCGAGAACGAGGGCGTCATGGCCGGCAACGGGACGATCGGCCTGGAGCTGATCGAGGACCTGCCGGACGTCGACACGGTCGTCGTCCCCGTCGGCGGCGGCGGGCTGATCACCGGCATCGCGAGCGCCGTGAAGCAGCTGCGGCCCGGGCACCCGCGTCGTCTCCGCCCAGCCGGAGACGGCCGCGGCGATGGCGGCGGCCCTGGAGCACGGGGAGCCGGTCGAGATCGACTACCGGCCGACGTGGATCGACGGCGCGGGCGCGAAGGCGATCCTCCCGGGCATGTGGCCGTACCTGCAGGAGGTCGTCGACGACGCCGCCGTCGTCACGCTCGACGAGGTGGAGGACGCGGTCCGCGTCCTCGCCGGGCGCGTGCGCGTGATTGCCGAGGGCGCGGGTGCGCTCGCGCTGGCGGCTGCGCTCGCGGGGCGTACGGGCGGCAGCAAGGTCGCGTGCATCGTGTCCGGCGGGAACATCGACGCCGCCGAGCTCTGCCGCATCCTCAACGCCTGAGCACGAACGTGCTCCGCCCAACGAGCTTGCCGAAGCGGTAGCCCTTGCCGTGCCGGTACGCCGGCCACACGTACCAGCGGTACGTTCCCGGCGGCGAGCCGGTGCTTCCGCCCGCCGTACGTCCAGCGTGCTGCGAGCTTCAGCGCGGCGGTGCGTGGCCAGGCGCTGAGGATCTTCCGCGACCCGCGGAAGAGCTGGACGTTGTAGAGCACGGCGCCCGGCGTGGCTTTCCAGCTCAGCGTCGGTGCCGCATCGATGGTGGCCCCGGGCGGCGGCGTGCGCATCGCGCCAAGCGGCATCGCCGGGACCGCGACCTCGACCACGTGGCCCGCCGGGTCGTGCGCGATCACCGCATAGCGGTAGCGGACGCCGTTCTCGGCCTGCCGGTCGACGACGCTCGACGCATCGCCGTGGTAGATCGTCCGCGGCGCCGCCTTGGTGCCGTCGACGGCCCGCGCGACATCGACCCAGTCCGAGCCGGGCAACGGCGACCACGTGACGGTGACCTGGCCGTCGCCCGCGCGCGCAGCCACGCCGCGCAGCGCCGGCGGCGTCGCGTCGTACTGGAGACCTGCGGTGCCCGGCGCGCTGACGTTGCCGGCCCGGTCGGTGCAGGTCCCGCTCACGGAGGCGCTGCCGCTGTCCGGCCCCGCGTAGGTCACGACGGCGCAGCTGGCCACGCCCGACGTGGCGTCCGTGCCCGCGAACGCGAACTGCGCCGCGTGCGTGTACCAGCCGTTGACATCGGGCGGCCGGTCGGGCGTAGCCCCTGTGACCGCCGGCGGCGTCGTGTCGACCCGGACAACGACCGACACGCTCGTGGTCACGTCGGCGAAGTTCGTCGCCGAGCAGGTCAGCTTCGTCCCGGCCGTCTCGCCGACGACCGTCGCGTCGCAGCCGGACGAGGACTTGATGCCCGACTCCGGGTCGCCGACCTGCCAGCGGACCGTCGTCGGGGTGACGTACCAGCCGGCCACGCCCTCGGTGCCGACCAGCTGGAAGCTGATCTGCGGCGGGGTTCCGTCGGCCGCGCCGGCGGCGGCAGCGGCGCCGAGGATGAGCGCGCAGGCGACGTGGCCGCGGCCAGGAGGAGGCGGGTCACGCCGCTCCCGCCCGGAGCTGGGAGACGGTCACGGCCAGCGAGCCCGGCGCCGAGCACCGCGAGGAGCGCCGCGACACCGACGAGGCCGTAGGGCGGCGAATCCGCCGGGGCAGGCGGCGGAGCCGCGCGGTGCCGCGGCTGAGTTGGGTGGCGGGCCGGCTGCGGGGGGGTGTGGCGCCGCGGCTGGGCCTGCCGTGGCGCCGCGGTCGCGGCGCCGCGGTCGCCGGCGGGGCCTGCGGCGTGATCACGACCGTCCGCACGGTTGCCGGTGCCGCCGCGGCCCGGGTAGCCGGGCGGTGGCGTGCCGCGACCGTTCTCGTCACGGTGCGTGTCGGCGCCGGTTCCGTGCGCGGCAGGCTCCGGTCGCAGCGGCGCTCCGGCGCCTGGCGACGCAGGCGGGCTCTCCGGCGTCGGCCCCGCGGCGGCGGCCGCCGCCGGAGCGAGCACGAGCAGCCAGAGCAGCCCGAAGAGCGCCGCGCGAACACCAACGACCGCTGGGCGGTCGAGAAGATCGCCGCAGCAACGATCGTGAGATGTGCGGCTTCCACCGCTGCCCCTCCGATGCGCTTGCTTCGACACGAAGGTAGTCACCTCCATGGGCTCTGTCAACGGGAGGTGGGGTGCGGCGGCGTGGCGCCGCCGCACCCCCTCTCGCGCGTCACTTCACCGGCACCACCTCGCTGCGGCAGACGGGTGCACAGATCGGCGGCGCCGGCCTTGGGCACAGGGGCGTGAGCACGCCGATTCCGCCGTTCCGGTTCGTGGGCGCGAGCTGCCACGACGCCGCTGTGGACGTCGCATGCTGCTCGTTACCGGCAGCCTGCCCGGCTGCCTGGACGTCGATCCCGGCCGGATGGCCGCTCTGGTCCTGCGTGATCGACTGGTGCGTGAGGTTCAGGTTCCCCGACAGCGCGAGCGCCGTCGAAGTGTTGGACTGGCTGACGCCGCCCACGGGCTTGGCGAGTTCGGCTGACGCATCCTTGCTCGGATCGTCGGCCTTGCCGTAACCGTCCTGCCTTGCCTACCTCCTGGCCTTGCCGTAACCGTCCTCGGCCTTGCCATAGCCGTCCTTCTCCGCCGGGTTCTGCCCGATCGTCTGCCCGAGACCGTTCAGATTGGCGGCGATGCCGACGGCGTTCGACGTGTTGTCCTGCGTTCACGGAGTCGCCCGAGGAGTAGTTCGTGTTCTCGGGTGCGACCTGCAGCGACGTGGCGCACGCCGCCGCGTCCTGCTTATTGAGCGCGAGCTGGCCGGCAGCCTGGACGGCGACGCCGTCGTCCTTGTACGCGCCGCCGTCATCCTTGGACGCCCCGCCGAGCCACGGCTGGGCGCCGCCGGACGACTGGTCGATCGACTGCTTGGTCAGGTTCGCGTTCAGCGCTGCGCCGATGGCCGTCGAGGTGTTGGCCTGGCTGACGCTGCCGCCGGAGCCCGGGCTCAGCACGCGGGTACCGACGTTCGTGTTGCTCGGATGGATCTGGGCCGAGAGCGCCGAGGCGTTCGCGCCCTGCCAGTTCCCGGCGGCCTGCCCCGCCGTCTGGGACGGCGAGCCGTGCGGGTCCTGGCTGATGTCCTGCTTCGTCGCGTTCAGGTTCGCCGCGATCGCAGCCGCGGTCGAGTCGTTGCGCTGCGACACAGGGCCGTCGTCGCCTGGGCTCAGGACCCGGACGCCGACGTTGGTGTTGCTCGGCTCGACCTGCAGCGAGCCGGCCGCCGCCGTGGCGTCCTGCTTGCTGCCGGCTTCCTGGCCGGCGGTCTGCTGGCCGCCCGGGCCGTACGCGGTCTGCTGGCCGCCTGGGCCGTACGCGGTCTGCTGGCCGCCCGGGCCGTACGCGGACTGGTCGATCGTCTGGCCGGTCGCGTTCAGGTTGCCGGCGATCGCGGCCGCCGTCGACGTGTTGTCCTGCGAGACCGGGCCGTTGGAGCCCGGGCTGAGCACGCGCACGTCAACGTTCGTGTTCTGCGGCTTGATCTGATCCGACTCGGCAGCGGCCGTGGCGTCCTGCTCGCTGCCCGCGGCCTGCCCGGCCTGCTGGTCGCCGGAGCCGTTCTGGCCGATCTGCTGACCGGTCAGGTTGGCGTTCCCCGCGGCGCCGATGGCCGTGGACGTGTTCGCCTGCGAGACCGGACCGTCCGTGCCGGGGCTGAGCACCCGGACGCTGACGTTGGTGTTCTTCGGCGCGACCTGCGTGGAGGCCGCGGACGAGCTGGCGCTCTGCTGGTTCGTCGCCAGCTGCCCTGCAGTCTGGGTCGTGGGCACGACGGACGGGGCCGGGACCGGGGTGAGGTCGGCCGACGCCGCCGTCGCCCACGCCGCTGCTGCGAGCAGCGCGACGAGGAGCGCGAAGCACGTGCGTCTCATGTCTTCTCCTCTTGAAGTCGTCGGAACATGCCGGGACGGCGTCCCGGCGGAATCGGACTGACTTCGAGGGCTACCCGGGCTTGGCCGGTCGCGGCCCCACGATGCCCCGGAGGCGGCGGGCCTGGTCACCGAGCCGGCGGGCAGAGCCGAGCGCGGCGACCCACAGCGATGCCACCAGCAGGCCGAGGGTCTGGAGGACGTTGGAGAACGATGCGCCGCCGGACGCGGCCGCGCCCGAATACTGCTCGGGAGTGGACGGCCGCGGTGGCACCGGCGGGCCGGCCGGCCGTGGACGCGTTCCCCCACTGCCGTGCGGCGGCGCAGAGCGCGTGACGGCGCGGGCCGCCGCCGGCCAAGCCGCGGGTGGCGGCGGGCTCGGCGTGGCGGCGGGCGCCGGGACGAACGCGCGGTGCGGCGGCGTCCGGGCCACGGCCGGCCGGTGGTGTGTGCCCCTCTGAACCTTCTTACGATGAACGGGCGCCGGCGCGACGGGGGCTGCGAGAAGCTCGCGCCTCGACCGCCGCTCCCCAGCGGTCGCGCAGCGTCGAGCGCTGCCGGAGCCGGCGGCTGCTCGGGCATCGGCGCCTGCATGGAAGGGAGGGCCGGCTGCGCGATAGCGGCCGAGATGTCGGCGCTGATCGCAACCGGATCGTGATACCCATTGCCGGGCACGTGATACTGCCCGGTATCGCTTTGTTGCGGAAAAACAATCGTTCTATTTGTCGTCACGTTTACATTGACCGATATCGACACGGACGGAGAGGGTGCCGCGGTATCGGGCGCCGGCTGCGCCACCGAGATCGCCTGGTCGACCGCGCCGTCGTCGCCCGGGCTGAGCACGCGGACGGAGACGTTGATGTTGCCGACAGGCGCTTGATACTGCCCAGTATCAGGCTGATACTGCCCGGGATCGGCGGCGCCTGCGGCCTGTCCGGCGATCGCCACGGCCGTGTCGGCGACGGTCGTCGGGTCGGGCGCCACCGGAAGGCCATCGTCCGCGCGCGCGGTGCCGGCGGCGCCGAAAAGACCGACGGCGGCGCAGGCGGCAGCAGCGATGCGCAGACGATCCATACAAGAACAAATACCCGTCGAAGCTGAGCATTAAGCAAAATATCTTGCAAATGCAAAAACAAAATAAGTAGAGTGGCGCGCATGGTGATGGCGCGGGGGCGCCTCGAGGAGCGTGACCAGCTGGTGACGACGCATCTCCGGCTCGCGGAGACGCTCGCTCGGGGGTTCGTGACGGATACAGACGGGCTCGACGACCTGCGCCAGGTGGCGGCGCTCGGGCTGGTGAAGGCAGCCGATCGCTACGACCGTGGCCGGGGCGTGCCGTTCCCGGCGTACGCCATTCCGGTGATCCGCGGCGAGCTTCGCCACCATCTGCGCGATCGCGGCTGGCCCGTGCGGGTGCCGCGGACGCAGCGCGCGCAGCGGCCGGTCGCGGTCGCCCTGGACGAGGCCATGGCCGGCAGCGAGGGCCTCGGCTCCGCCGACGACCGGCTCGTCGTCGAGGGCCTGGTGCGCGGGCTTCGGCGTCCCGAGCGGGAGGTCGTGCGCCGCTACTTCCTGGCTGACCGCAGCCAGGCGGAGGTCGCCGGCGATCTGGGCCTGACGCAGATCCAGGTCTCCCGGCTGTTGCATGCGGCGCTCGCGGCCATGAGGGCTCGGCTCGAACCGGCTTCGTGACGTGTGTAACGTCGCTCTACAATGGACCGGGCGTCAGCGGTATGACCGTGATGAAGAGCGTCACCGTGATGAAGAGCGTCGAAGAGACCACCGAGCCGACCACCGACCCGCTCCCGAGCGGCAAGCTGCTCGTCCGCATGCCGCGGACGCTGCATGCGGATCTCGCGCGCGCCGCCGACGCGGAGGGCGTGAGTCTCAACCAGTTCATCATCGGCGCCCTGACGGGGGCCGTGGCGTGGCGCGCCGGCGGTGACGGCCGTCCCGCGCCCACGCGCAGCCGGACGCTGACGATCGTGCTCGCGGTCAACCTCGCGGTGCTCGGCATCGCCGCGGTGGTCGCGGTGGCCGCCCTCGTGCTCGCCTGGGGCTAGGCCTAGTACTACTAGGGCGACGGCTGGTACTGCACGCGCCCCTGGACGCCGCCGCCCACGCGGTACGAGTAGACGAGGCCCGCGCCGTCGAGTGCGGCGAACACCGGCGCCCTGCCGGCCGGCGTCAGCGCCGAGTCCTTCGAGCCGTCCAGCCGCGCAACGTGTACGGCCGTGTCGAGCACGTAGACGAAGCGGGTCGCGTCGGCGTTCGCGAAGCGCAGCCTCGCGACCGGCGACGCGCACGCCACGGCCGGCCCGCCCAGCGGGTAGTCACAGCGCGGCATGGTCACGGTGAGCGCCGAGGCCGGCACGGGCAGCGTGCGCTCCACTGCGCCCGTGGCGAGGTTGTAGACGATGAACTGGATGCGCGCCTTCGAGAGCGGCGGGACGAGCGGCGTGCGCACCGCGAGGACGAGCTCCTTCGTCCCGAGCGTCGCCTGTAGCGTCTGCGCATCGGGCTGGTAGGTCTGGATGACGTGGCCGTCCGCGCCACGGAGCTCGAAGGCCGTCCCGTCGCCGCGGGCGACGAGGATCCGGCCGGCGGCGACCGCGATCGGGAAGAGCCCGTCCGGCGCCGAGGCGATCAGCTTCCTGCCGGTCAGGCCGTCGATGCGCCAGACCTTCGCGTTGTAGATCGTCCCGGGCGTGACGCCCGCTGGGCAGGGCTTGAAGGCCGGCTCCCCGGTGTCGCAGACCGACCACGTCGCGTAGACGAGCAGCGAGCCGGCGCCCTGCAGCGCGCCGACCCAGTTGCCGGCCCCGGAGTCGATGTTCCGCGTCGCGAGCAGGAGCCGGTGCGTGACCGCCGGCTTGGCCAGTGACGCCGTGTAGAGGACGGCGTCGTGCTGGTTGCCGCCGCCGTCGGCGATCCAGGCGACGCGGGTGCCAGCGATCGCCTGGCCGACGATCCCGCGCCCCGTGCTCGTCTGGTCACAGCGGCCGCCCTTTCCCAGGCCGACCAGCGATACGCGCACGGGGTTCCAGGCGAGGACGCGTTCGCAGTGGCTCGAGCTCCAGGCGGTCGCGACCGCGACCGTCGAGCCGTTCGTGGCCAGCCCCGAAACCGGTGTGGTCGTGGGCAGGGTGCGCGGCTTTGACGAGGACGCTGCGGCGCCGGCCGCGAGAGCTCCCGCCACCGCGAGCGCGAGGACGAGACGCTGGAATCTCACGTCTGGAGCGTACTTCCCTGCTGTTACGAATGCGTAACGGATTCGTCAGCGGTGTAAACGCGCATCGGCAGCCCGGAGAGCGGCTCGCCGCCGTCCGCGGTCACCAGCCAGGTCTCCTGCATGTACAGGCAGCCCGTGCCGTCCGAAGTGATCGCGTGCGGGTGCATCGAGAAGACCATGTTCTCGGCGAGTTCGGTCTCGACGCCCTCGCCGATCTTCGGGTGCTCGATCATCGTCATCCCGATCGAGTGCCCCGTGACGTGCCCGAGGTGGAAGCCACGGTCGATGAAGCCCTTCGACACCGCGCGGTGCACGTCGTGCGCCGTCGCGCCGGGCCGGAGCGCCGTCCGCGCGACGTCGAAGTACTCCTCGTAGGCCTCCATCATCCGGCGGCCGTCCTCGTCCGGCTCGCCGATCGCCCGCGAGACCTCGACCCAGTGGCCGCCGGGGCCGGCGATCTCGAGCGAGGGCAGGACGAAGTCGCCGAGCGACGCGTCGCTCGCGGGCGAGCAGGAATTCCGGCGCGCCGCTCCGCGAGCACCATGTCCATCGTCAGCCGCCCGCAGCCCTCGTCGACGAAGTAGCGCTCGCACTCGGCCATGACCTCGCGCCGCCGTGCCCCAGGCCGGTAGCGCTCGAGGAAGATGCGGAAGCCTTCCGTGTTGATGCGGACGCTGTCGCGGACCGACTCGAGCTCCGCGTCGCTCTTCACGGCCCGGGCGAGGTCGAATTCCTCGTCGAACGGCACGACCTCCGCGCCTGCGGCCAGCGGCGGAAGTCGCGCACCGTCATGACGTAATCGAGCCCGTAGACGCCGACCCGCCGGCCGCCGCAGGCGCCCCGCGAGCCACTCGCCCGGGTGCGGCGAAGACCTGCTCGATCTCCGCCTGGCCGTGCTCGCCGACGTACCGCGCCTCGCGACGGGAACACGATGACGGGGTCGCCGTCGAGCGGGACGACGACGTAGGCGTAGCGGTGGACGATCGTGAAGCCGGACAGGTAGGTGACAGCCCCTTCGAAGCCGCTGTACTCGCTGCCGGCGACACCACGACGGCGTCGACGCCGGCGCGCTCGGCGGCGGCGCGCACGTTCGCGAGGCGGCGGCTCAGCTCGTCCATGACGCCTCGGAGCCTTTCACGAGCGCGCGAATCGCGTCGTTGAGGGGCGTCGGCACGCCGTGCTCGCGGCCGACGCGGGAGATGCCGCCGTTCAGCCAGTCGACCTCGGTCGGCCGGCGCGCCTCGACGTCCTGGAGCATCGACGCCTTGTGGTTGTAGGCCACGTCCGGCCGCGCCGCGTAGTCGATCAGCTCCTCCGGGTCGGCGTCGAGCTCGATGCCCTGCGCGGTCGCGACGGCCTTGCCCTCGTCGACGAGGCCGGTGACGAGGCGCCGTAGCGCCGCGTCGCTCGCAGACGCGGCCGTGCGTGAGGCCGGTGAGCGCGCCGACCGGGTTCGTGGCGGCGTTGAAGATCACCTTGCGCCACTGCGCGCCCGCGCGCGTCCGCGACCGCGGTGGTCGGCATCCCGCCGCGCGTGCACGCGTCGGCGAGTGCGCTCGATCTGCGTCCATCGACGCCGGCTTCGGCTCGAACGGGCCGAGCGTCGTGTCGCCCTTCACGTCCCACTGCACGTGGCCGGGCTCGAGGATCTTCCCGGCCGGGAACGTCGTGCCGCGGATCACGCGCTCGGCGTGCTCGGCGATCGCCTCCTCGTTGCCGATCCCGTTCTGCACCGAGCAGACGGCAGCCGCCGGCGAACGCGTGCGCAGTCGCGGCGATCGCCGACGTCGGTGTGCATCGCCTTCGTCGCGACGATGCCGAAGTCGCAGGCCGGCAGCTCAGCCGGCGTCCGTCGTCGCGCGCAGCCGCCCGAGGACCTCGCCGGCGCCCGACAGCCGCAGCCCGTCGCGTGTTGATCGCGTCGACGTGCGCCTGCGAGACGTCGTACGCCCACACCTCGACGTCGTCGAGCTGCGCCAGGTTGGCCGCGAAGAGCGAGCCGACGGCGCCGCAGCCGACGACGCAAACCCTCATAGCCGCCTCCCGCGCGCGCACGAGCCGGTACATCGCCCTGTGCAGCGGCACCTCGACGCCGAGCGCGGTCGGCCTCGCGCACGAGGGCGCCCGTGATCAAGTCGACCTCGGTGCGCCGGCCGCGCGCTCGACGTCCTCGAGCATCGAGGGCACGTGGGCGTAGTGGCCCTCGGCCGCCTCGGTCTCGCCGCGCTGGACCGCGTGCGCGTTCATCTCCCAGGGATCCTCGTGGAGCTCGACACCGGCTGCGGACGCTACCCGCTTGCCCTCGTCGATCAGGTCGCGGACCAGCAGGCCCAGGTCGGTGTCTGCGCCGACCGCGGCGAACGCGGCCGCGTGGGGCAGGTTCGTGACCGCGGCGACCGTGTTGACGGTCGCGTTGAAGATCAGCTTCGACCACTGCGCCGGGCGCAGATCGGGGAACGCCCGCGCCTGCAGGCCGGACTCGCGCAGCAGCCGCTCGATCCCCTGCACCGTCTCGAAGGACGTGCCGCGTACGGCCCGATCCAGGTCTCGGTGTCGAGCTCGTACTCGATGTGCGTGTCGGTGTGGCGGTGCCGCTCATGAACGTGACGGCCGAGACGAGCGGCCAGTCGCCGTGCCGCGCGACGATCTCCTCGGCGCCGAGGCCGTTCTGGATCGTCATCACGGTCGCGCCGGCCATGCGCCCGGCGAGCCGCTCGGCCGCCGCCTCGACCTCGGTCGCCTTCGTCGCGAGGATGACGAGGTCGGCCTCGGGCAGCCCGGCCGCGTCGTCGGCCGCGGTCACGCGCGAGACGAGGTCGCTCTTGCCGCTGATGCGCAGGCCCTCTGCGCACGAGCGCCTCCGCGTGCTCCGCGCGCCGGGTCAGCACCGAGACCTCCGCGACCTGCGCGCAGGTGCCCGGCGTAGAGGCTGCCGATCACGCCGGCGCCGACGACGCAAACCCGCGGTTCCACGCCCGAGAACCTACGCTAGAGTCGCCTGCTGACTGCGGTTCTCCTCGCCTGCGCCTCCGCGGTGCTCTTCGCCGCAGCCACGGTGGCCATCCGCGTCGGCCTCGGCCATGTCGCCGACGCGGCGCTCGCCGCGCTCGTCATGTCGATCGTGGCCTTCTCCGTCGCCGGCGGGGTCGCCGCGGTGACCGTCCGCGGCGACGGTGCGGCGCCCGACGCGCTCTGGCCGTACCTGCTGGCCGGCTTCCTCGCGCCGGGCGCGTCCCAGATCTTCTTCACGGCCGCGGTGGCCGCGGCGGGCCCGTCGCGGGTCTCGGTCGTGGTCGGGACGGCACCGCTCTTTGCCGTCGCGATCGCGCTCGTCTTCCTCCACGAGCCGCTGCAGGCGGGCCTGGCCGCGGGCGCGCTGCTCATCGTCGCGGGCGGGCTCGTGCTACTCAGCGAGCGCATCCGCCCGCAGGACTTCCGCGCGATCGGCGTGCTCTTCGCGCTGGCGGCGACGGTGCTCTTCGCGACGCGCGACAACGTCGTCCGATGGCTCACCGGCGAGTCCGGCGCGGCGCCGCTGGCCGGCGCCGCGGCTTCGCTGCTCGGCGGCGTGCTCCTGATCGTCACGTACCGCCTGCTCAAGGGCGGCCCGCTGACCAGCCTCCGGCGGGCCTTCGTCGTCTTCGCCCCGGCCGGGATCCTCGCCGGGCTCTCCTACGTGTGCCTGTACGAGGCCTATGACCGCGGCCGGGTCAGCGTCGTCAGCCCCTCGTCGCGACCGAGTCGCTGTGGGGCGTGGCGCTGTCCGCGCTCGTGATCGGCCGCAAGGAGCTGGTCGGCCGGCACCTCGTCGCCGGCGCCGTGCTGGTCGTCGCCGGCGGCGCGCTCATCGGCGCGACGCGCTAGCCCTGGATTGGCCTCGTGAGCAGGTAGACGGAGAACGCCAGCGCGGCGATGATGACCGCGACCGTGGCGAAGGTGCTCCAGCGCAGCGAGAGGAGCTGATCCTCGGGCGGGAGCTTCGCGCTCATGCGCGCTCCAGGAGGCGCCGGTTCCGGGCCAGCGCCTCGAGCACGGCGTCGACGTCCTCGACGGCGTTGTAACAGTGGGCCGAGATGCGCAGGTTCGAATCGCGCGACGAGGTGACGATCCCACTCGCGCGGAGAGCTTCGACCAGCGCGGGCGCGTCGTTCGACTTCACGCAGACGAGCGCGCCGCGCTGCTCGGCCGCCGCGGCGTGACCACCCTGGCGCGCAGCTCGTCCAGTCCCTCGATCAGCCGCCGGTTGAGCCCGAGCACGTGCTCGCGCGTCTCGGCGACGCCGATCTCCTGCATCAGCTCGATGCCGGCCACGCCCGCGTAGATCGCCGGCACCGGCGGCGTCCCGGACTGGAAACGCGCGGCCGTGGTCGCCGGCGAGTAGTCGCGGTGATCCATCTCGAAGATGTCACGGTCCGCGAACCAGCCGGTCGACGTGGCCAGAACCGCTCGACCAGCTCGCGCCGGCAGTAGAGGAACGCCAACCCGGCCGAGCCGAGCAGGTACTTGAGCACGCCGGCCGCGAGCACGTCCACGTCGAGCGCCTTCACGTCGATCGGCACCGACCCGGCCGCCTGATACGAGTCGAGCAGGACGAGCGCGCCGCGCTCGTGGGCCATGCGCGCGATCCGCTCCACGTCGAGCATTGCCCCCGTCCGGTACGAGATGTGCGTGATCGCGACGAGCAACGTCTCGTCGTCGATGGCGCGATCGAAGCCCTCGAGCGGGATCGTCCCGTCCGCAGCCGGCGGGACGTGGACGACGCGCGCGCCTCGCGACTCCTGCGCATGGAAGATCTGGCCGACGGTGGGGAACTCGTAGTCGGAGAGCACGACCTTCGAGCGTTTGCCGGCGTAGCGAAGTCCGCTGGCGATCGAGCTGACGCCCTCCGAGAGCGACGTCGTCACCGCGACCTCGTCCGGCGCCGCGTTCACGAGCCCGGCGAACGCCGCGCGCGCTCGCTCGGTCTGCTCCACCCAGTACTCCCACGGCGAGCCGCGCTCGTCCCAGTCGCGCAGGTAGTCGTCGTACGACCGGCGCACCGAGTCCGAGAGCGCCCCCTGCGAGCAGGAGTTGATGTAGACAAGCCGCTCGAAGATCGGGAAGCGGTGGCGGACGCGCTCGGGCAGGGGGCCGGCGTCGCGCGGGCGCGGGCCAGGCGACGGTGTCACGGTCGGCTCCACGGCCTCCTCGAACTCACGTTCCAGCACAGACAGAGGGTACGGGACTCGTCCCAACTACTGGACGAGCTTGCGCTTCCCGCCGACGACCTTGTAGACGTAGAACCTCGCCTTCGCCGAGTCGCCGCTTGCCCGGAATCGCATCCCGTAGCCGAGGATCGTCGTCTGCAGGTACGTCGTCCGCACCTTCGCGAGCACCTCGGCCCGGGTCGCCTTGCCGTCCGTGCACGCGGCGTGAATCGCCTGCGCCGCGACCTCGGTGGCCACGAATGTCGGCGGTCCGAACGTGGACTTGAAGTCGCCATACCTGGACGTGTAGCCGCTGACGACGTTCGAGACGTACCTCGAGGGCAGTAGCTTCACGTCGGCGAACGAGGACAGGTACTGCCCCTCGGCGGCGCCCAGCCAGTCCTGGCCATCCAGCTTGTCCGTGCCGACGAACGTTGGCGTCTTGCCCTGCTTGCGGAACTCGTTGTAGAACGCGGCCGCACGCGACCCGACCTGCCACGGCAGGAAGACGACCTGCGCCCCCGGCGGCGCCTTGGCGACCAGCGCCGAGAAGTCCGACGATGTCTGCGACGCCGAGTCGCGCGTCACGTCGAGCCCGGCGATCTCGAGCAGCCGCTCGACCCGGTCGGCGATCGGATGACCGTACGTGCCACCGTCGTCGACGATCCAGACCTTGCGTCGCCTTGAGCGTCTTGCGGATGAAGTCGGCGTCGGTCTGGCTCTGGGCGTAGTCGGTGGCCACCGTACGGAAAAACGTTGGCAGCTTGTCGTCGCCGGTCGTGAGCGACGTCTTCGTCGCCGAGCCCGAGATGAATGCGAGCTTGCTCTTCGCGAATGCGGGGCTCGCCGCGCTTGCCTCGTCGCTCACCGCCGGCCCGACGACGGCCAGCACCGGGCCGGTGGCCGCGATCTTCGCCGACTGCGTCGCAGCCAGGGTGTCGTCGAGCTGCGTGTCGAACGACTGCAGCGAGACCTTCGTCGCCCCGCGCGTCTGGTTGTTGAGGAACACCGCGAACTGGGCCCAGTGCAGCTGCTCCTGGCCGATCCACGCCGCCGGGCCGGACAGCGGGGCCATCACTGCGACCGTCGCGCCTCTTGCACGACACCGACGGGCCGGCGGCGCCGAACGACGCTGCGACGGCGAGCGCCATCAGCGCGACGAGCGCGACGACTCCGACCCCGACACCTCTGACCCCGCGGCTTGCACCGCTCATTGCCCGAACGCTATCTGGTCAGCGGCCCAGGTAGGCCTTGCGGAGGTCTTCGTCCTCGAGCAGGTCGGCGGCCTTGCCCTCGAGGACGACCCGGCCGGTCGACAGCACGTAGCCGCGGTCGGCGATCGACAGGGAGACGTTCGCGTTCTGCTCGACGACGAGGATCGCCACGCCCGCCTCGTGAACCTCCTTGATGATCTCGAAGTTGCGCTCGACGAGAATCGGCGCCAGGCCCATCGACGGCTCGTCCATCAGCAGCAGCTTCGGCCGTGACATGAGCGCGCGGCCCATGGCGACCATCTGCTGCTCTCCGCCCGAGAGCGTGCCGGCGAGCTGGTTGCGGCGCTCGTCGAGGAGCGGGAAGAGCTCGTGCACGCGGTCGAAGTCCTCCTTGCGGCCGCCGCCGTGCAGGTACGCGCCCATCTCGAGGTTCTCGCGCACGGTCATCTGCGCGAACAGCCGCCGGTTCTCGGGCACGATCGCCATCCCCTTCGAGATCCGGTAGCTGGTCGGGCGGCTCGTCACGTCCTCGCCGTCGAACTCGACCGTGCCGCTCCGCGGCCGCACGAGGCCGAGGATCGTCTTCAGCGTCGTCGACTTGCCCGATGCGTTGCCGCCGAGCAGGCAGACGAGCTCGCCCTGCCTGACGATGAGGTTCTCGTCCTGGAGGATGTGGATCTCGCCGTAGTAGGTGTTGATGCCGGTCGAGCTGGAGCAGCGGCTTGCCGTTCTCAGTCACCCTCCGCCTCCTCCTTGGCGGCCTTGACGCCGAGGTAGGCCTCGATCACCTGCTGGCTGGTCGCCACCTGCTCGAACGAGCCCTCGGCGATCTTGGCGCCGTGGTCGAGCGCGATCGACGCGGTCGGAGATGCCCTCGACCACGTGCATGTCGTGCTCGATGACGAGGATCGTGTAGCCGCCCTTGCGGATCTCGCCGATCAGCTCGGTGATCTCGTGGGTCTCGACGGGGTTCATCCCGGCGGCGGGCTCGTCGAGCAGGAGCATCCGCGGCTGCGTCGCCATCGCGCGGGCGATCTCGAGCCGGCGGCGGTTCGCGTACGAGAGGCTGTATGCCGGCTGGTCCCAGCGGTAGCCCATCAGCCGCTGGCCGAAGAAGGACAGCCTCTCCTCGGCGCGCGCCTTGATCTCCTTCTCCTCGCGCCGGGCGCGCGGGAGCAGCAGGATCGACTCGAACACGGTCGCGTGCGTGCGCCCGTACTGCGAGGCCATCACGTTCTCCTGCACGGTCATGTTCAGGAAGAGCCGCAGGTTCTGGAACGTCCGCGCGATGCCCTTGTCCGTGATCTTGTGCGGCGGCAGCCCGACGATGCGACTCGCCGTCGAGCAGGATCTCGCCGGCGTCCGGCGTGTAGACGCCGGTGATCAGGTTGAAGAGCGTCGTCTTGCCGGCGCCGTTCGGGCCGATGACGCTGACGATCTCGCCCTCGTCGACGTGCAGGTCGAGGCGGTCGATGACGCTGCAGCCCGCCGAACGACTTCGTCAGGCCGCGGAGCTCGAGCAGCGACGTGCTCGGTCGTCACACGATCTCCACGCGGCGGTGCCGAAGAGCCCCTGCGGCCGCGCGTTCATCAGCACGACCAGCACGGCGCCGAGCAGCATCAGCCGTGTCGGCCCGTCGACTGGTCGGCGAACAGCAGGTTCTCCCAGGCGAACGCCGCCAGCTAGAGCGTCGGGATGAGCGACGAGCGTCTGCCACCAGCCCGGGCAGGGTCGCGACCATGATCAGGGATCACGCGCGAAGTACGCCCAGTTCGCGATCTGGGTCGCATTCGTCGGCAGCAGCATCCAGTGGCGATCGCGGCGCCGAGCCAGGCCGCCCGGATCGACCACGGCGGCCCGGACGTGCCGCGATCCCAGACGAGCTCGAGATGCCGTGGACCACGAAGCCGAAGGCGATCGCGCCCCCGAGCACGCGCGAGCCGCTTCCAGGAGGGCAGGAAGTACGCGAACACCAGGATCAGCCCCGTAGAAGACCCACCGGCCGTTGTCCGGGTTGCGCAGCAGCTCCGGGACGCCGTTCACGATCAGCGCCGCGATGATCGACGCCCTAGAGGCTGCCGGCGCCGCCGAGGATCACGATGGCGTAGATGGTGATCAGGAGGCCGATGTCGTAGTCGCCGGGCGCGCCGAGCGTCTGCACCGAGCTCGTAGATGCAGCCGATCAGCCCGGCGACGGCCGCGCCGAAGCGCGAACGCCATGATCTTCAGGCGGTTGACCGGGATGCTCATCACCTCGGCGGCAAGCGGGTCCTCGCGCAGCGCCCGCCACGCGCGCCCCGTCCGCGACTGTGTTGACGAGGTACAGCATGGTGACGATCAGGACGACAACATCGATCAGGGCCACGTAGAAGTAGCCCTTGTTCGTCGAGACCTTGCAGCCGAAGAAGTCGAGCGGGTCGACGCCCTCGAGGCCCGTGCGAGCCGCCGGTCAGGTCGACCTCGCCGAAGAACGGGAAGTCGATGCGGTTGGCGTTGTTGGCGAAGAGCACGAACGCCTGCCCGAAGAACAGCGTCACGATGGCGAGGTAGTCGCCGAGCAGGCGGAGCGACGGCGAGCCGAGGACGATCCCGAGCACCGCCGCCGCGATGACCACGATCGGCAGCACGACCAGCGCCTGCCAGTGGCGGCCGGTGTGCTGCGAGGCGAGGAAGCCGTAGGCGTAGGCCCCGAACCCGAAGAAGGCGATGTAGCCGAGGTCGAGCAGCCCGGCGAAGCCGACGACGATCGTGAGCCCGTAGGCGAGCAGCGCGTAGATCAGCGTCAGGACCCCGTAGCGGTAGATGTTCCCCGTGTTCGAGACCAGCGGGAAGATGACCGCCGGGATCAGAAGACGAGCAGGCGCCCGGCCGGCGGCGTGCGCCGCCACCAGCCCTGGATCCATCCCGCGATCGCCGCCGGCGCCCTCGCGCCGCTGCTCGTGGGAGGCGACCCACGAGTCGACCCCGACGCGGGGCTCGTCGGGTGCGGGGCCTGCGTCTCGGGGTCGTCGGGCTGCTCATACCTTCTGGATCGCCGGCGTGCCGAGCAGGCCGCTCGGCCGCACGATCAGGATGATGATCAGGAGTAGGAACACGTATAGGTCGTGGAACGTGGAGCCCTGCGGCAGGTACCCCGTCGCATAGGACTCCGCGAGGCCGAGGACGATGCCGCCGAGCATGGCGCCCGGGAATGCTGCCGATCCCGCCGATGACGGCGGCGGTGAAGCCTTTGAGGCCCGCGAGAAAGCCCATCAGGTTGTAGATCTGCCCGAAGACGAGGCCGAACATGACGCCGGCCGCGCCGGCAAGCGCCGAGCCGATGAAGAACGTGACCGAGATCACCCGGTCGACGTCGATGCCCATCATCGACGCGGCCTCACGGTCGAACGAGGTGGCGCGCATCGCCTTCCCGACGCGCGTGCGCGCCACGAACAGCGTGAGCGCGACCATCAGCCCGCCGGCGAGAGACCACGGTCGACGAGCTGGACGGTGGAGAAGAAGACGTCGCCGACGTTGTGGATGCTGAAGCCGACGAGCGTCTACGGTGCTCGTAGTCGCGAAAGCCGGCGCCGAAGAGGATCTGCGCGCTCGATCTGCAGGAAGATCGAGACGCCGAGCGCGCTGATCAGCGGCGCGATGCGAGGGGCATCGCGCAGCCGCCGGTACGCGAAGCGCTCGATGCCGACGCCGAGGATGCCGCAGCCGACCATCGCGAAGAGCAGCATGCACGCGACCACGAACCAGCCGCCGATGAACGGGTCGGACGCGCCGCCGAGCGCACTGGAGCATGAACCAGCCGAGGAACGCGCCGATCATGTACACGTCGCCGTGGGCGAAGTTCAGGAGCTTGAGGATCCCGTACACCATCGAGTAGCCCAGCGCGATCAGCGCGTAGATGCTGCCGCGGGTCAGCCCGCTCACCGTCAGGTCCCAGAAGAAGCTCCAGTTCTTCCACGGCGGGAAGAAGATCGAGATGAGGTCCGGCACATGCTGCATTTGAGCGGCGAACCCTCTCATAGACGCGAGCGGCCCACCAGATGGTGGGCCGCCCGCAGTACCGCGTTTGGTGCTGTGCTCTAGATCGAGATCGGCAGGAAGATCGTGCCGTTCGACTTGTAGAGACCGAACTTGCCGCCCGAGAGCTCACCGGTCTTGGTGAACTTGATCGTGAAGCCGAGGATCGACTTGGCGATGTTCGTCTTGGCGATCTGGGCGCGGACCTCCGCGCGGGTCGCCTTGCCGTCCTTGCAGGCACGGTCGATGGCCTGGACGACGACCTGCGTCGCGACGCCGGTCGGGGCACCGAAGAAGTCGCCCTTGCCGCCGTGCGCCTTCTCGTACGCCTTGACGTCGGCCTGCGCCGGGCTGACCGGGAACATCGAGTCGTAGATGGTCGGCGGGTTGCCGCTCGCCGCGAAGTCGTCGGCGTAGAGGCCGTCCGAACCCATGACGGCGATGCTGCCCTTGCCGGCCTGCTTCAGCTGCGACACGAACGCCGCGGCCTTCGGAGACAGCTGCCACGGGATGTAGATCACGTTCGTGCTGCGGTCGATCTTGGCGATCAGCGAGCTGAAGTCCGACTCCTGCTGGCTGACGCCGTCGCGGGTGACGGACTTGCCGGCGGCCTTGAGCTTCGCCTCGACGGTGTCGGCGAGGCCGGTGGAGTAGGCCTCCTCGTCATCGATGATGTAGACCTTCGAGACCTTCAGCTTGCTGATCAGCAGGTTGGCGACCGTGGTGCCCTGCTGGCTGTCCGGCGGCACGGCGCGGAAGAAGTAGCCGCGCGTACCGGCGGCCGGCGTCGTGAGCTCGTCGGCCGTTGCAGACCCCGTGACCCACCCGAAGCCGGCGCCCTTGAGGGTCGCCCGGATGCCCTTGTTCTCGTTGGAGCCGGCGGCGCCGACGACGGCGAGAACCTTGCTGTTCGACGCGAGCGCCTGCGCACCGGCGAGCGCCTGGGCCGAGCCGTTGGCCGCACCCAGCTGCGTGTCCTGCTGGGAGACCACGATCTTGGCCGTCCTGTGCGTCTTGTTCCACTGGTTGACGACGAACTTCGCCCAGCGGACCTGCTGCTGGCCGATCGAGGCGGCCGGGCCGGTGGCGGGCACGAGGAACCCGATCGTGCGGGTCGTGCCACAGCTCACGGCCGATGCCGACGACGCGGCGGTACGAGCCGTACCGGCCGAGCCGACGGACGCCGCGACCGCGACGCCCACGAGGGCGGTGACGGCCACTAACAATTTCTTCATCCTTGTACCTCCTGGTAGGTCGGGCCTTAGACGACGGCAAAGTGCGCAAAGTTGGCGCAGGTCTTCGGACACGATCCTCGCACGCACGGAAAGGTCCCATCACGGAGTACCGACGTCGTCTTGACCCCGCGACGCCCGCTTTATCGAAGCCGGTCCTGTCGCTCCACCGGCGTGCATTGTCGCCGCAGCTGTCAAGAACCGCAAGCGACGCGCTTTCGAAACGGCCGGGTCATAACAGGGACAGTCCCTGTTACGGAAAGCGCAACGGCTCCTAACAGGGACAGTCCCTGTTAAGAGCCGCTCAGGAGGTGGGGACGGGCGTCTCGGCGGCCAGGCGCTCCAGGGCGTCGACCATCGATCCGAGCCGCTCGCCCTTCGGCGTGAGCCGGTATTCGACCCGCGGCGGCCGCGTGTCGTAGATCCGGCGCTCCAGGACGCCGGCCTCCTCGAGCTCCGACAGGCGAAGCGCGAGGGTGCGGGGCGGGACGCTGCCGAGCGCCCGCAGGAACTCGTTGAAGCGGACGGCGCCGGAGTGAGCCGCCCACAGGACGCTCAGCAGCCAGCGCCGCTCGAGGAGGTCCGCCGCGCGGCGGACCTCCTCGGGGAGCGGCGTGCTCTCGTTGCAGCGGTGGCTCACTGGGTCGCCGTCGCGACCGAGGCGGGCTCGAGCGAGAACCCGAGCGCCTCCTCGAGCGTCATCACCGGGTGGAACGTCATCTCGTTGCGGACGTCCTCCGGCACGTCGTCCAGGTCGGCCCGGTTGCGCTCCGGCAGGATCACCTCGCGCAGGCCGGCCGCGTGCGCCGCCAGCACCTTCTGCTTCAGGCCGCCGATGGGGAGGACGCGGCCCTGGAGCGTGACCTCGCCGGTCATGGCGACCGTGTGCTTCACGGGGCGGTCCGACAGCAGTGACGCGAGCGCGGTCGTCATCGCGACGCCGGCGCTCGGCCCGTCCTTCGGGATCGCGCCCGCGGGCACGTGCACGTGGAACGACTTGTGCTCGAAGTCCTCCTCGCCGATGCCGAGCGCGTCGGCGTGCGAGCGGACGTAGGAGAGCGCGATCCGCGCCGACTCCTTCATCACGTCACCGAGCTGGCCGGTCAGGACAAGGTCACCCGAGCCCTGCATGCCGGTTGCCTCGATGAAGAGGATCTCGCCGCCCGTTCCGGTCACGGCGAGCCCGGTCGCGACGCCCGGCACGGCGGTGCGCTCGGCGGCCTCCTGGAAGAACTTCTGGCGGCCGAGGGCGTCCCGCACGTGCGGCACGTCGATCGTCACCGGCGGCTCCGCCTGGTGCGACGCGACCTGCGTCGCGGTCTTGCGGAGCACGCGGCCGAGCTCACGCTCGAGGTTCCGGACACCGGCCTCGCGCGTGTAATCGGTGATGACGGTGTGGAGGGCCTCGTCGTCGAGCGTGACCTCGTCCTCGAGCAGCCCGTTGCGCTCCCGCTGCCGCGGCCAGAGGTACCCGCGGGCGATGGCGGCCTTCTCCTCGACGGTGTAGCCGTCGAAGCGGATGACCTCCATGCGGTCGAGCAGCGGCCCGGGGATGGTCTCGGCGATGTTCGCCGTGGCGATGAAGAACACGCCCGACAGGTCGAGCTCCACGTCGAGGTAGTGATCGCGGAACGAGTGGTTCTGCGCGGGGTCGAGGACCTCGAGCAGGGCCGCCGACGGGTCGCCGCGCCAGTCGGCGCCGACCTTGTCGACCTCGTCCAGCATGATCACCGGGTTCATCGTCCCGGCGTCGCGCAGGGCACGGACGAGCCGCCCCGGCAGCGCGCCGATGTACGTGCGCCGGTGGCCGCGGATCTCGGCCTCGTCCCGGACGCCGCCCAGCGACATGCGCACGAACTCGCGCCCGAGCGCCTTCGCGACGGACTCGCCGATCGACGTCTTGCCGGTGCCCGGAGGCCCGATCAGGGTGAGGATCGCGCCCGAGCGCTTGTCCGGCTCGATACCGCGATCCTCGCGCAGCTTGCGCACGGCCAGGTACTCGACGATGCGCTGCTTCACGTCGTCGAGGCCGGCGTGGTCCGTGTCGAGGATCTCACGCGCGTGCACGGGATCGAGCGTCTCCTCGGAGCGCTTCGACCACGGCACGCCGATCAGCCAGTCGAGGTACGTGCGGATCATCGAGGCCTCGCCCGAGGCCTCGCCCATCGTCTCGAGGCGCTTCAGCTCGCGGTCGGCCTGCTCGTGCACGGCCTCCGGCATGCCGGCCTCCTCGATCTTCGTGCGGTACTCCTCGAGGACGGAGCCCTCGTCCTCGCCGAGCTCCTTGCGGATCGAGTCCATCTGCTTGCGCAGGAAGTACTCGCGCTGCTGCTTCTGGGCGCCCGACTCGACGTCCTCGCGGATGCGCTTGCGCACCTGCATCTCGGCGAGCCGGTCGCGCTGCAAGCGCACGGCCAGCTGGAGCCGCTCGATGACGTCGAGCGCCTGGAGGAGCTCGACCTTCTGCTCGAAGGTCAGGTCGGGGGAGTAGCCGGCCGTATCGGCGAGCGCGCCCGGATCGCTGATCGAGCGGACGAAGCTGGCAACACGTCCGTCGTCGCCACGCAGCTCGAGGATCTCCTCGACGACCGCCCGGTACTCCTGCTCCAGCTCGCGCGTGCGGCTGGGCGGCGGGGTCTCGTCGATGCGCTCCTCGACGTCGGCGCGCAGGCGGCCGGAGGCGTCGCTCTCGGCCGCGCCGATGGACGCGCGATGCAGCCCGTTCAGCGCGACGGCGCGGACGCCGCCGGGCAGCCGGACGCGGTCGAGCACCTCGGCCACGGTGCCGACATGGGCGTATTCGTTCTCATGCCGGGGCACGAGCAGCACCTGCTCCTCGTCCCCCGCGTCCACGGTCAAGGTCACCGTCATATTCGGAAAAACGACGGTGTCCTCGAGCGGGATCAACAGGAGCTTTGGCAATGCAACACACTTCCTCTCTACTAACGAGATGTCTTGTAACTGCAAAAAGTATAGCTGCTCTATGCCCGCACGCCAAATCGCCGGCACGGGGCCCGGCGACGGTCGAAAACGGCTGTAGAGAGCGCCTTAGCGGCGGGCGAGCGGCGCGTGTGCGATGGCCAGCGCCGTCTCGGCCCAGCCGGCGTTCCACTCGTCGCGCGCGCGCGCCGGCGTGGAGGTCGAGCCGCGGCCGACCAGGTTGGAGAGGGTGGAGGCGGCAGACGCGGAGCCCTTCAGGTTCGTCGCCGTCACGGTGACCTTCAGCCGGCGGCCGACCTCCCGCGAGGTGAGCGTGTACGAGGCGGAGGTCGCGCCGGCGATGACGATGCACGACCCGAGCAGGCCGCAGCGCTGCCACGAGTACGTGTAGGTCATCGGTGCCGCGCCCGTCCACGTGCCGGTCGAGGCAGACACGGCGGCGCCGGACAGGAACGTGCCCTTGACCGCCGGGGCGACCTGCATGGCGGGCGAACCGCCGGACGTCGGCGGCGGCGTCGGGGGAGGCGGAGGGGTGCCGGTGCTGGAGGGGATCGTCACGGAGAGCGTGTTCCCGGTCGGGCCGAGGTTCCCGGCGGCGTCGTACGCGCGCACGGTGTAGCTCTGCGTCGTGCCGGCTGCCGGCGACGGGTCGGTGTAGGTCGTCCCGCCCGCCGTGCCGATCTGCGTGATCCCGCGGTAGACCCGGTAGCCGACGACGCCTGTGTTGTCCGAGGCTGCGCCCCAGGCCAGTGCCACGGCCGGGCCGGAGACGACCGAGCCGCTCAGCGTGCCCGGCGCGCTCGGCGCGATCGTGTCGGCCGGCGGCGGGGGCGGCGGAGGCGGCGGCGTCGAGCCGGGCAGCGTCACCTGGACGGTCGCGCCTGCCGCGGTGACGGTGGTGGTGCTTACCGTCACGCCGTTCGACGGAGTCCGTGAACGTCTGGCCGGCGCGCAGGGGCGCGTCGTTGAAGGTCGGCGTCAGCGGGTTCGTGTCGATCAGGTAGGAGAGGTTGATCACCGAGGTGTCGGGCGCGAGCCGGATGCTCACCCCGTTCACGACCGGGTCGGACAGGCTGAAGGTGTCGAAGTACGAGCCGAACGGCCGGCGGTACTCGAGGTAGAAGTACTGGCCGGACGCTCCGCGCGGGATGCGCAGCGACTGGACGCCGCCGGCGGCCCACTCCATCGGCGAGATCGTGTACGTGCCCGAGGTGGTGACCGTCTGCTGAGCAAGCGGGTCGAGCCAGCCGATCTGCGCCTTGTGGTACATGCGACGTCTGGCGCGCTGCCCGAGCCCATGATGTCGAACGGGTCGCCGTACTCGCTGTACGAGCACGAGCTGCTGTACGCGACCCGCGAGCTGCCGCTCAGGCAGGTCAGCGACGAGGCGTGGTGGACGCCGAGGTTGTGGCTGAGCTCGTGGCCGAGCGTCCGGAGCTGGAAGGAGCCGTTGATCCACACGCGCGACCCGGGCATCTCGGCGAGGCCCGACCAGTAGCAGCTGTCCGCGAACGGGAAGGCGTAGACCACGTGCTGGTAGCTCGACGAGGTTGACGCCGGCGTTCGCGGCCGCCGTGTTCGCGGCGGCGGCCCAGTTGCCGACGGCGCAGCCGGCGTTCGACATCGGCAGCGTGTACCAGCCGTAGACGTCGCCAGTCATCGAGATGGCGCCGAACGACTCCTCCTGGAAGTACTGGTTCACCGAGCCCGGCCCGGTGAACATCGTCGACGTCGCCTGGGCGGGCGTCCACGGCTGCGAGGTGTCGTTCGTGAAGTTGATGAGCAGGACGACGACCTTCCGCGGCCCAGGCGAGACCGTCGCGTAGCTGCGCGGCTCGCGCCTGATGCGAACCAGGTGGTCGACGTGCAGGCGGCCCTTGTAGAGCAGCCCGCGGACGCGGAGGCGCATCCCGTTCGCGAGGTCCTGACGCCGGTGCTTGAACTGGAGCCGGATCTGCTTGTGCCCCTGGCGCAGCGTGTAGTAGTAGCGCGCCTGCTTGGTGCGGAAGTTGTCCGAGTGCGTGAACCGGAGCGTGCCCTCGACCGTGACCGCGTCGGCGCCGCCGTTGTGCGCGAAGCCGGCGGCCGGGAACACGAATGATCGCAGCCAGGGCGGCGGCCAGTGCGGCGCGGCGGCGGAACATCCACCGAGTACGTCGGTGAGCAAAGGCCGCCCCGTCAACCCCACCGTGAGGGACTCTGCGTCCCTCGAACGGGGCGACTAGGCCAGTTCCAGCGGAAGCCGGTCTCGGACGGAGCGGGCTCGAGCGGGCTCTGCGGAAGCCCCGGGCCGGAGCTCGCGCTCGTTGAACGCACGCGGCGCGACGTCGTTCGGCGAGGCGGCGTGGAACAGGGAGGCGAGGTACTGGATCTGGCCGCGGCCGGGACCGAGCTCGAACTGGCCGCCGCCGTAGGGCCGGATCCCCTGCGCCGCGCAGTACTCGTAGGTTGCGAGCAGGCCGGCGAGGCTGCCGATCCGCGACGGCTTGAGGTTGACGCCTCGGGCGGGTGAGGGAGCGCCTCGAGATCCGCGATCGAGTGGATCGGCTCGTCCCACGTGACCCGGTCCCAGTGCTTTGCGAGCACCTCCTCGGTCTCGGGCGTCAGCGCCGGGTCCTCGATCCACGCGTTCGGGAAGCCTTCGGCGACGCGCCGGTAGAGCGCCGCGTCCGGGCCCTGGTCGACGCTCGTGCCGGAGTAGAGGCCCTTGAGGTCGACCGACTCGACCGCGCCGGTGGCGGCGAGCTCCGCGACGAGCTCGTCGGTCCACGAGCTGGTCGCGTCGAGCTTGAACTCCAGCCAGGGGTAGAGCTCGAGGCGCCCGCGTACCGGATCGATCGTCGCCGGGTCGCCGAGCCGCATCGAGTTGACGAAGCGGACGGGCTGTGGGTCGCGGCCGACGACCTCGTGCAGCGGTCGGCCGCGCCTGACGGAGCGCGAGGTCGAGCGCCGCGCTCTCGAACGCCCAGCGCCGGTACAGGCGGTAGGCCGAAGACTGCGGCGGGGTGGGGAAGAGGTCGAGCGAGCCGACGAGCTCGGCGAAGCCGCCGAACGTCGTGCTGCCGGCGAGCGGCTGGGCCGGCCCGGCGGCCTGGAAGGCATCCTGGTCCTCGGTCGAGTACGTGACGTCCTCGCCGACGCCCTCCTCGCCGCCCCCGTGCAGGTGCACGACGGTGGTGACGCGCGTCCACTCGGGGGAGACGGGCTGCTCGAGCCGCTCGAGCTCGTAGGCCTCGACGGCCAGCGGCAGCTCGGCGAGCGCAGCCGGGAGCGTCACGCGGCGTTGCGGTAGACGAGCACGCCGCTGAAGCCGGCGATGTACCCGGCTCCGGCCTGGGCCTTCGACATGTAGAGCCGGATGTCGCTGCGGCCGCGCGGCACGGCGAACGGCACCTTCGCCCGCGACGCCGGGCCGAGCACCACGATGCGGACGTTGCGCCACTGCGTGCCTTTCTGGCGCAGCTGGACGACCAGCGAGTGGCCGCGCAGCGGGTTCGCGGCCCTGGCCGTCACGGTGAGCATCCCCTTGGTGAGCGCCAGGTCGAGCCGCGGTGTGAGGTCGGCGGTGATGCTGGCGGTCATGTTGCCGTGCCAGACCGCGAGGTAGGTGGTGCTGATCCGCGGCCGGCTCGTGAAGATCCAGTTGCCGTTCGCGGTCGTCGTGATCGTGCCGGCTGACGCAAATTTCTGCTGCCCGTACGCGCGCGCGAGGACCTTGACCGTCTCGCCGGGTTTGCCGCTCGGCACCGCGCCCGAGATCGTGAAGGTGTTGCCGAAGACGACCGGGTGGAGCGTGCCCCAGGCGGACGGGACTGCGATCGCCGCCGCGATAAGGGCAGCCGCAAGCACGCCCCGGAGGCGCCGCCGTGTCGATGCATGCAGATTTCCCCTCACGTGCCGTCCTCGGTGATCGCCGGCGGAGGGTATGCGAGACCCGGCGCTACGACAAGCGTTCAGCCGACACCGTGCATCGTGCGGACGTCCATCGCCCGCTTGAGCACGGTGAGTGCGGCGTCGGCGTCGCCCTCGTTCTCGAGCACCGCCGCCAGCTTCGAGTACGCCTCGACGAGGTAGCGGTCGGGCGTCGGCTGCAGCTTCTCGATGGCGAGCTCGTAGAGCTCACGGGCGCGTTCCGGCTCGCCGATCGACGCATAGATCTCGCGCGAGCAGCGCGTAGCTGCGGCCGGCCTGGCGGGGCTTGGCCTCTGTGAGCAGCCCGGAGACCTCCATGGCGAGGCTCGCGGCTTCCTCGCGGCGGCCGAGCTGCGCGAGCGCACGCGCCTTCTCGAGCCGGAACGCCGCCTGGTCGACCGGGTTCGCTGTGCGTGCGAGCAGCGGCCAGGCCTTCTCGAGCAGTGCGAGCGCCTCCTCGGGACGGTCCCGGTCGAGCTCGACGTGCGCGAGCAGCTCGTGCGCACGGGCGGTGTAGTAATCGTCCTCGGCCAGCTCGACGATCTCGAGCGCGCGCCGGGCGTACCGGGCAGCTTGTGTGTGCTCGTTCTGCATGCCGTAGAGGCGGGACTGCGACCAGTAGATGCGTGCGCGGAGCAGCGGGTCGCGGGCGCCTTCGGTCTGGGTGACGTTCGACGCGAGCACTTCGGCCGCCGTGCCGAAGTCGCCCTCGTCGATGAGCGCATTCGCCAGGAGCACGGCGAACCGCAGCTGCTCGATCGTGTCCTCCCGGCGCTCGGAGGCCTCGAGGCAGCGCCGGAAGATCGCGACCGCCTCTTCCGCCTTGCCCAGCATGGCCTTCGCGCGGCCGAGCGTCTCGGCCAGTGCCGGCCGGTCCTCAGGCTGCGCCCCCCAGACGCTGAGCGCGCGGTCGATCTGCGAGATCGCCTCGCGCGGATCGCCCCGCAGGAAGGCGAGCTCGCCACAGCCGGCCAGTGCACGGCCGTAATCCTCCTTGCTCCAGGGCGCCTGGAGGACGTCCTCGTAGAGCCGCTGCGCGTCGTCGGCGTCGCCGAGGCGGAGCGCCAGCTCGGCGTCGAGCAGTCGCGCGTCGTCGGGCGCCGCGCGATTCTCACCGGTGGCGAGGTAGTCCTCGCTGACGCCGAGCCGCCGGCCGAGCTCGCGCAGGAGCTGCAGCGACGGGATTCGGTCGCCGGACTCGATGCGCGAGATGTACGCCGGCGAGCAGCCCGGGAAGGCCAGATCGCGCTGGGTGAGGCCTGCCCGCTCCCGCGCGGCGCGCAGCCGCTCGCCTACCGCGACCGGGTCGTCGACATGTGTTGACTTGCGTCGCGGCACGGGTCCTACCGATTTATACTACGTGCGCCCCGGGCCCGGGACCGACCACTCGACGAAACGAAAGGACGGTCCCGTGAAGCGACTGGCATCGCTGATGTTGGCCTTCGGCCTCATCGCGGCAATCGCGGCTGAATTGCCCTGGCCGAACTAGCGCCTCGCATTGCGAGGGAACCCCCTTTTGGGGTGATAGGGGTTTGACAGTATTGCGGCGACGTTACTGCTGTCAGGAATCGCCCATTCCGACCAAACGAGGGGCTCACCGGATATTCTGCAATCCGGTGAGCCCCTCTCGGTTTTTCCAGGGCTTTTCCGTCCGCTGATATCGGCGAAAATCCGGTGTCTATATGGAAACGCTCCGCGGTCGGCTGACAACGCTGCGGCGGGCCACGGACGATGACGCGGACGTGCTCGTCGCCTGGCATGCCGACCCGGAGGTCGCCCGCTACTGGGACTGGGAGAGCTACACGCGCGAGACGATGCTGGCCGAGCTGGCCGAGCCCGACGAGGAGCCGTACATCGTCGAGGCTGACGGTCGGCCGGTGGGCTTCATCCAGGCGTGGTGGGAGCCGGGTGGGGACGCGGCGGGGCTGGACATGTTCCTCGTGCCGGACGAACGGGGGCGCGGATACGGCCCCGACGCGGCCCGGGCGCTCGCCGAGCACATGCTCTCGCGCGGGTGGGCGCGCGTGACGACCGACCCCTACGTGTGGAACGAGCGCGGCGTCCGGGCGTGGCGGCGGGCCGGGTTCCGCGACGTCGAGGAGCGCGAGCCGGACGAGCACCACACCGCGCGCTGGCTCTTCATGGTCTACGAGTCGGGCTAATCCGCCTCGGGCATGTCGTCCGCGTCGCCCGGCTCGTCCGTCGGGTCGGGCGCCGGGGAGCCGGGCTCCACGTCGTTGCGGTCGTCCTCGCGTGTGCCCTGCGTATCCTGCTCGTCCATGCGCGTGACCCTTCCCGATTCGTCGGAACTGGAACTTCCGGACGGCGCCACCGGCCTCGACGCCGCCCGCGCGATCGGCCCCAAACTGGCCGAGCAGGCCGTCCTGGTCCGCATCGACGGACGGGTGCAGGACCTGCGCCTGCCGCTCGCCGACGGCGACCGCATCCAGATCCTGACCACGCGCGACACGCAGGACCCCGACGCGCTCTACGTGCTCCGCCACTCGACCGCCCACCTGCTGGCCGAGGCCGTCCGCCGGCTCTATCCGGGCGTGAAGGTCGCGATCGGCCCGCCGATCGAGAACGGCTTCTACTACGACTTCGAGTTCCCGGAGCCGATCGGCGACGACGCGCTCGAGAAGATCGAGGCCGAGCTCCAGCGCGAGATCGACGAGGGGCGGACCTGGGAGCGCGCCGAGATCACCGCCGACGACGCGCGCCGGGTCTTCGAGGAGCAGGACGAGCCGTACAAGGTCGAGCTCGTCGACACCGCCGAGGGCGACATCTCGCTCTATACGCAGGGCGACTTCACCGACCTCTGCCGCGGCCCGCACCTCCAGAGCTCCGCTCCGATCAAAGCCGTGAAGCTGACCGGCCTCGCCGGCGCGTACTGGCGCGGCGACGAGAGGAACAAGCAGCTGACCCGCATCTACGGGACGGCCTTCTATTCACAAGCGGACCTGGACGCGTACATGCGACCGGCTCGAGGAGGCGCGCAAGCGCGACCACCGGCGGCTCGGTCCGCAGCTCGACCTCTTCCACTTCGAGGACGTGTCTCCCGGCTCGCCGTTCTGGCACCCGAAGGGCATGGTGATCTGGAACGAGCTCGAGGACCTGCGACGCCGGCAGAACGCCGCCCGCGGCTACGTCGAGGTCAAGACGCCGCTGATCTACGACAAGCGGCTCTGGGAGGTCTCCGGGCACTGGGAGAAGTTCCGCGAGAACATGTTCCTGATCCCGCTCGAGGACGGGCAGACCTACGCGATCAAGCCCATGAACTGCCCGGGCCACATGGTGCTGTTCGGGAGCGAGCTGCGCAGCTACCGCGACCTGCCGCTCCGCTACGCCGAGGCGGCGCCGCTGCACCGCAACGAGCTCGCCGGCGCGCTCAGCGGGCTCACGCGCGTGCGCATCGTGACGCAGGACGACGCGCACATCTTCTGCACGCAGGAGCAGATCCCGGCGGAGCTCGACGGCTGCATCGCCTACCTGCGCTTCCTCTACTCGCTGTTCGGGCTCGAGCCGCGCGCGGAGTTCTCGACGCGACCCGACAACAAGCTCGGCACCGACGAGGAGTGGGACTTCTCGGAGGGCGAGCTCGAGGCCGCGCTTGAAGCGGCACGAGATCGAGTACGTCGTCGGCGAGGGGGAGGGCTCGTTCTACGGCCCGAAGATCGACCTGCACGTCACCGACGCGCTCGGCCGCTCGTGGCAGCTCGGCACGATCCAGCTCGACCGGCAGATGCCGGCGCGTTTCGGCCTCACCTACATGGGGCCGACAACGCCGAGCACTCGGTCTTCGTCATCCACCGCGCCCTCTACGGCTCGTTCGAGCGCTTCATCGCCATCCTGCTCGAGCACTACGGCGGCGCCTTCCCGTTCTGGCTCGCGCCGGTCCAGGTGCGGATCATCCCGGTCGGCGAGGGCCACCGCGACGCGGCGCCGGCGGCTGCGCGAGCAGCTCTCCGCCGGCTACCGCGTCGAGGTCGACGAGCGCGACGAGACGGTCGGGAAGCGCATCCGCGACGCCGAGGTCGACAAGGTCCCGTTCACGCGTCGTCTGGGGCGACAAGGAATCCGACGAGCAGCTCTCCGTCCGCGAGCGCGGCGGCGAGCAATCGCACCCGAGCCTCGACGAATTTCTCGTCGAGCTCAGCCCGATTGGACGCGGTCGCCTGATCAGGTACCCTGAGGGCCTGCCAAGCAGGAGCGGACCCGTTCCTCACCTCCCGGGCGAAGGCCACGCGGAGGTTCAACCGAGTCGGTTGGAGGGTCGAGCCGCTGCCTGCAGCGGCTTTGTCGTTTCGAGAGAGGATTCTGTAACTAGGTGACACGCATTTGAGACCGCGCAGAGGCCCGAGGGTCGAAGTCCGGCCGCCTCAGCCCCAGGTTCGAGTCAACGAGGCGATCCGGGTGCCCAATGTCCGGCTTGTCGACGACGACGGCGCGCAGATCGGGATCAAGCCCACCGCAGAGGCGCTGGAGTACGCCTTCGGCAAGGGCCTCGACCTCGTCGAAGTGGCCGCGCAGGCCGACCCGCCCGTGGTTCGGGTCATGGACTACGGCAAGTACCGGTACGAGCAGGAGCAGAAGGCCAAGCTCGCGCGGAAGCACCAGATCCAGGTTCACGTCAAGGAGATCAAGCTCAGGCCGAAGATCGGCATTCACGACTACGAGACGAAGAAGGGCCACGTCGTTCGCTTCCTGAACCAGCGGGCGAAGGTCAAGGTCACGATCATGTTCCGGGGACGCGAGCAGTACCACCCGGAACGCGGGCGCGACCTGCTGATGCGCCTCGCCGAGGACGTGAAGGAGATCGGCGTCGATCGAGCAGCCGCCGCTCCAGGACGGCCGGAACATGACGATGCTGCTCGGCCCAACGAAGAACGCAGGAGTCAACACAGAGATGCCCAAGCAGAAGACACACAGCGGAGCGAAGAAGAAGTTCAAGGTGACGGCGAGCGGACGCTTGCTGCGGCGGCACGGAATGAAGAGCCACCACCTCGAGAAGAAGTCGCAGAAGCGGAAGCGCGGCGTTCCGCAGGCTCACGCGGTCGCGCCAGCAAGACACGCGCGACGTCAAGCGTCTGCTCGGCAGCTTCCGGAGGAGCAGTAATGCCCCGCGTCAAGCGATCCGTCCACGCGCGCAAGAAGCGGCGCAAGGTTCTGAACGAGGCGAAGGGCTACTTCGGCCGCAGACACTCGAGCTACAAGTTCGCGAAGGAGCAGGTCGAGCGCTCGCTCGTCTACGCCTACCGCGACCGCAAGGCGAAGAAGCGCGTCGTTCCGCCAGCTCTGGATCATGCGCATCAACGCGGCCGCGCGCGCAGAACGGGCTGTCGTACAACCAGTTCGTCGCCGGCCTGCAAGAAGGCCGGGATCGAGCTCGACCGCAAGGTCGCTCGCCGACCTCGCCGTCAGCGATCCGGCGGCGTTCGCGGGCATCGCCGAGCAGGCCAAGGCCGCGCTGGCCGAAGCCGCCTGAACGACCGGCTCGCCGAGCGCTTCCTGAGCCAGGCCGAGGCCTGCGAGCGCAGCGGCTCGCAGCTCTACGCGGACCTCTGCCGCCGGCTCGCGACAGAGCCGCTCGTGCGCGGCATCGCGCCCGACGACCGCTGGGACCTGCCCATTCGCCTGCTCGGCGGCGCTGCACCACCTCGTCCTCGACGGCCGGCTGGCCGGCTGGTCGTGGGACGACGTGCGCGGCGCACTCGAGCAGCGAGCGCGACTGGCTGGCGCGCTTCGTCGCCGAGCAGGCGGTGCAGACGAACGAGGTGCAGCGCTGCTGGGCGCTGCTGCCCGCGTTCCTCTCGCTCGGCGACGAGCGGCCGCTCGAGCTGATCGAGCTCGGCGCCAGCGCGGGGCTGAACCTCGTCTGGGACCGCTACCGCTACGCCTACGGCGCCGGCGTCGTGGGGCGAGGGGTCGCTCGACGCTCGCGGGCGAAGAACGGGCGCCGGTGCCGGCGCGAGCTGCTCCGGCGCGCGGACGGCCGTGGCGCGTCGGCGCGGCATCGACCTGCGCCCGCTCGACGCGACGGACGACGACGACGCGCGGCTGCTCGAGTGCTTCGTCTGGCCCGACCAGCTCGAGCGGATGAGCCCGCCTGCGCGCCGCGCTCGCGATCGCGCGGATCGACCCGCCCGAGATCCTCGCCGGCGACTACGTCGAGCTGCTGCCGTCCGCTGCTCGCCGACCGCGACCGGGACGCGCGTCACCGTCGTCTTCCAGACGCGTCTCGACCGTCTACCTCGACGCGGAGCACTACGCCGAGCTGCGCCGGATCGTGGACGGCCGCCGACGTCGCGTGGATCTCGACGCGGCGCTTCTCGACGAGGAGCGAGACGGGGCTCGAGGGCGGGTTCGAGCTGGAGGCCGGCAACGCGTCTCGTCGCGCGGATGGGCTACCACGGGCAATGGCTGGAGTGGCGCGGGTGATCCTCCTCCGCGAACAACGGGCGCATCAAGCTCGTCCGGCGGCTCGCCTCGCGGCGGCAGCGGGCGCGGGAGGGCCTGTTCGTCTGCGAGGGCGAGGACCTCGTCGCGCGCCGGGCTCGAGGCGGGCGCCGAGCCGGTCCACGTGCTCGTGGACGCCGACCGGCCGCTGGACGTCGACGGCGCCGAGCCCGTCGCGCCCGCGCTGTTGCGCGAGATCTCGTCGCTGGGCCACCACGCGCGGGTGCTCGCCGTGTTTCGCCGCGACGACCTGCCGCATGCCGCCGAGGGGGGCGGCCTTGCACTCTGGCGGGTCGCCGACCCCGGGAACGTCGGCACGCTGCTGCGCGCAGCCGACGCGTTCGGCGCCGGCTACGTCGCCCTGTCAGCGGGCTGCGCCGACCCGACCGGCCCGAAGGCGCTGCGGGCGGCCGCCGGCGCGATCTTCCGCGTCGCCGTCGTCCCCTTCGACGCCGCG
Organism: uncultured Thermoleophilia bacterium; assembly: GCA_963710465.1. Taxonomy (GTDB): domain Bacteria; phylum Actinomycetota; class Thermoleophilia; order Gaiellales; family Gaiellaceae; genus JACVRM01. The sequence goes on along the minus strand of CAVQAQ010000009.1, from coordinate 222,178 downwards.
CCCCGCCCCTGGACGGCGCTGGCCACCCGCGACGGGACGCCGATCGGCGACGCGGAGCTTCCACGAGAGGGGACGCTCGTCCTGGGCGCCGAGCGCGAAGGCCTTCCGGCCGACATCGCGGCCGCGTGCGAGGCGGTGGTGTCGATTCCGCAGGCGGGGGACGCCGAGTCGCTGAACGTCGCGATGGCCGGGACGGTCGGGCTCTACGAGTGGGCCCGCAGGCGCGTCCGGTAGCCTCGAGGCGTGGCCACCGTCGGCAATGTCGTGGGTCTCGCCCGCGAAGAACAGCGGCCGGATGGACGCGCGCGACACCGCGCTCGCGATCGCCGGCCACGGGCTCGAGGGCTGCGCGCACGCGCGCCCGGGGACGAAGCGCGAGGTGCTCTTCGTGTCACGCCAGCACCTCGACGCGCTTGACCTCGAGCCGGGCCGGATCCGCGAGAACTTCACGGTCGAGGGCGCAGACGTCCACGAGTGGCCGATCGGCCAGCAGGTGCGCGTGGGTGACGCGCTTTTCGAGATCACGATGGTGTGCGACCCATGCGAGCGGATGGAGGCGATCCGCCCGGGCCTGCAGGACGGCGCTCGACGGCAGGCGCGGGATGCTGGCGCGGTGCTCGAGACCGGCGACGTCGCCGCCGGCGACGCGATCGAGCTCCTCTAGCGCTTCTCGCGGGTCGTCTTGCAGGCGCTCGTCCTGCCGCGGCGCTCGCGCTCCTCGGCCTGAGGCGCCGCTCGATTTCCAGATCCTTCTCCTCGAGACGGCGTTGGTTCGCCAGCTGTCGCTCGCGCTCGCTCAGGCGACATCTGCAAGACGGCTCTTCCTGACCGCCGTGGCCCGCCGCGTCACCACGCGCCGCCGCCACCTCCGCCGCCGCCACCGCCTCCGCCGCCCGAGAACCCGCCGCCTCCGCCGCCCGAGCCGCTCCCCGGCGGCGCGAGCGCCGATCCGAACCCCGCCGACAGGTCGGAGATGCCGAGCGCCGTCGGCCCGCCGCCGAGGTCGCCGGTCGGGCTGATCCAGTAGATCGTGCTCGCCTGGTGCAGCTCCGCGGGCATGTGCAGCTGCGCGCCCTGGAGCACGCGCTCGGCGATCCCGAACGCGATCCCGTAGACGAGGTAGCGCTCCCAGAGCTCGAGCGTCGCGGGCGGGGCGTCCTTGAGCCGCGGGAAGTCCTGCAAGTAATGGCGGAACGCGTTCCAGCGCTGCGCCTCCAGCTGCGCCGCCTTCGTCCGCCGTCGCCAGAGGCGGCCGGCGAACATCGCCACGAAGAGCACGCCGGCGTTGACGAACGCGCAGACGGCGAGCGTCGCGAGGACGATGTCGTGCCAGCGCGGCACGACGGGGCGCCAGCCGTTGTAGGCGATCAGGAACAGGACGACACCGACGACCACGAAGACGAGGATCCCGAGCGCGAGCGGCATCCAGCCGTCGGCGTACCAGCGCCGCTTCTTGATCGCGCCGGCGACGTCTTCCTTGAACTCCTTGAAGCGCTTCGCGTTCGCGGTGCGATCGTCCTCGATCTTGTCGCGGAACTTCGACAGCCGCTCGGACGCGCCGTCGAGCACGCCGTCGACGACCCGCTCGACCGGGCGCTCCCACGCCTCCAGGTGGTTGCCCTGGCCGCGCGTCAGCTCGAGATCGGCCACCTCCTGCGTGCGCAGCCCGCCCCAGATCTTGCGCTCCGTCGTGACCGGCTTCGCGGTGTAGACGCCGCGGCGGATGAGGTCGAAGAGCGTGGCGGTGAACTCGGCCGCGCCGACGTCGCTCCCCTCGCGGACGAGCGGCGGGACGAGCGCAGGCGCGGTGTCCGTCGGCGGCTCCTGTTCGTACTCGCGGTCGTAGCCGGTCGCGGGCTCACGCCCGTACAGGAAGTAGGTGAGCGCGATCACGGCCAGCGCGGGGGCCAGCGCGAGCAACAGGACGATCAACAGCGTGCGCCCGATGTGGCGCTTGGCGTCGTCGACCTTCTCCTGGTCGTGCGCGACCGCGGCCTGGTCAGCGGCCTCGGCGGCGACGATGCCGGCGAAGGCCTTGTCGTGCTCGACCTTCGCACCCGCCGTCGAGGTGAGGAGCCGCCGCGGGAAGACGACGCGCAGCTCCACGAACTGGTGCGCGGGCACACCGAGCGCCCGGAGGAACGCGGCGCGCGGCTGCTTGGCCACGTCGCCGTGCACCCAGTACGGATGGCCCCAGACCCGGTAGCGCGGCCCCGAGGCGACGCCCGGCAGCTTCATGGTCGCCGTCAGGCGCCCGAGGCCGGTGTTCCACTGGTCGCCCCAGACCTTCAGGTTGACGTCGGCCACGTCGTCGTGCGCGACGGTGAGCCCGCGGAGCGTGTAGCCGACGGCGAACGTCCGCTGTTCGTCCGCCGCCCTGAAGTGCCAGACGATGCGCGTGCCCTGGTCGGTGCGCGCCGTACCGAACGTGCCCGGGTCGCCCTCGACTGCCCAGCTCGGCCGAGGCGCCCGGCTGGTAGCGGCGCCCGTTCTCCATGACGAAGGCGTCGGTCGAGCGACTCACCGTTTCGCACCGGCACGTCCCGGTACGCCCCGGTGAACGGCCCGTCGAAGAGGAAGGTGATGTCTCTCGACAACCCGGAGCGCGCCGTCGGACTGCACCGCGACGTGGACGTCGGCGCTCGGGAGCGAGAACGACTTGGCCGCCGCGGCCGGAGCGCCGGCCAGGGCGGCGAGAACGACCGCGGCACCTGACAAGAGGAGCCGCCGGATCAGAAGGTGACCTGCGGGGCCTCTCGTGCTGCCGGCTCGTCGATCTGGAAGTACGGCCGCGACTGGAAGCCGAACACGCCGGCGATCAGGCTGGTCGGCACCGTCTGGATGGCGTTGTCGTAGCTCAAGACCGTGTCGTTGTAGACCTGCCGTGACACGGCGATCTTCTGCTCGATGTCCGCCAGCTGCGTCTGCAGCTGCTGGAAGTTCTCGGTCGCGCGGAGCTGTGGGTACGCCTCCGCGACGGCGAAGAGACGGCCGATCGCGGCGGTCAGCGCGTTCTCGGCGCTTGCCTGCTGCTCGACGCCCTGCGCCTGCTGCGCCGCGGTGCGCGCCTTGGTGACGTCCTCGAACGTCGACCGCTCGTGCGCCGCGTAGCCCTTGACCGTCTCGACGAGGTTCGGGATCAGGTCGTAGCGGCGCCGCAGCTGTACGTCCACCTGCGCCCAGGCGTTCTCCGTGCGGTTCCGCAGCCGGACGAGCCGGTTGTAGAGCACGGCCAGCAGGATCGCGAGGAGGAGAACCGCGACGATGACGATGACGACGATGACCACGGCGCGACTTTACAACGGTCGCCGCGCGACCCACACCGAGTCCTCGCCGCCGGTGTACGGGCTGCGGTCGAACCACCCGAAGTGGCCGAGGATCTCGAAGCCCGATTCGACGAGCAGTGCGCGCCACTCGTCCGCGGACACCCACGCGAGCTCCATCGCCGTCTCGTCGCCGTCGCTGCGCACTCGAAGCGTGAACGTGCGCGCGGCCGCGTCCCAGTCCGCGCGCTCGTCGATGCCCGGCTCGCGCTCCAGCCAGCGGCCGTTCGTCTCGGCGATGTCGTCGGCGCCCGGCGCGAAGACGTCGAAGACGAGCCGGCCGCCCGGGAGCAGGAGCTCGCGCGCGGCGGCGAGCGCCTGCCGCCGCTCCTCGTCCGTGCGCAGATGGAGGTACGCGCGGAACGGGACGAGCACGAGCGGCACGCGCTCGTCGACCGGAGGGCTGCGCAGGTCGCCGAGCCGCAGGTCGACCAGGTCGACGACGCCGTTCACGCGCGCGCGGGCGCGGCAGACGCGCAGCATCTCGGGCGAGTCGTCGACGCCGATGACGCGCAGGCCGCGGCGCGCGATCGGCACGGCGATCCGGCCGGTGCCGACGCCGAGCTCGACGACCGGGCCGCTCGTCGCCAGCGCCTCGTGGACGTAGAACGGGATGTCCTCGATCACGCTGCGGCTCCACGCGTCGAAGAAGTGGGCGATCGGGTCGTAGACGCTCTTCACGGCGGGATTCTCGCCGCGCCGTCTACAGTCGCCGCCGTGGACCCGAACGCCATCGAGCAGGACGCCCTCGCCGCCGTCGCGGCGGCATCGAGCCCGGCCGAGCTCGAGGACGCCCGCGTCCACTACCTCGGGCGGAAGAGCGACCTGAAGCTCGCCCTGCGCGGGGTGCGCGACCGCGAGAGCGGGATGACGCTGAACGCCGTCCGCGAACGGCTCGAGCAGGCGTTCGCCGAGCGGGAGCGGGAGCTCGAGCGCGCCGACCTCGAGCGCCGCCTCACCGAGGAGCGCGTCGACGTCACGCTTCCGGGCGACGAGGTCGCGCGCGGCCACCTGCACCCGATCACGCAGGTCCGCCGGATCGTCGAGGACGTCGTTCCTCGGCCTCGGCTACCACGTCCGCTACGACCGCGAGATCGAGACGACGCGACTACAACTTCGACCAGCTCGAGTTCCCGCCGTGGCACCCCGCCCGCTCGCCGCGCGCGACGTTCTTCCTCGACGACGGCGACGTCCTGCGCACGGAGACCTCGCCGTCGCAGATCCACGAGCTGGAGGAGCTCGAGCCGCCGCTCTACATGGTCTCGATCGGCCGCTGCTACCGGCGCGACACGATCGACGCGACGCACTACCCGATCTTCCTCCAGTTCGAGGGGCTCGCCGTCGACAAGGGGCTGACGCTCGCCGACCTCAAGGGCACGCTGCTCCACGTGATGCGCGCGCTCTACGGCGAGGAGCGCGCGCGTCCGCTTCCGCACGCACTACTTCCCGTTCACCGAGCCGTCGATCGAGCCGGACGTCTCGTGCGGCATCTGCGGCGGCAGCGGCTGCCGGACGTGCAAGTACTCGGGCTGGCTGGAGATGGGCGGCGCCGGCATGGTCGACCCGGCCGTGCTCGAGAACGGCGGCGTCGACCCCGAGGAGTGGAGCGGCTTCGCGTTCGGCTGCGGCCTCGAGCGGGTCGCCCAGCTGCGCCACAACCTGCCGGACATCCGCCTCCTCTGGGAGAACGATCTCCGCGTCCTGGAGCAGTTCTGATGCGCGTCCCGCTGAGCTGGCTGAAGGAGTACGCGCCCGTCGACGCGCCGCTCGCCGATCTCGCGGAGCGCCTGAGCGTCGCGTCCGCCGAGGTGAAGGCGATCGAGCACCGCGGCGTTCCGGACACCGACGGCAACCTCGGCCTGTTCCGCGTCGGCCGCGTCGTCGAGGCCGGCAAGCACCCGAACGCCGACCGGCTGCAGCTCTGCCGCGTCGACGTCGGCGAGGCCGAGCCGCGCCAGATCGTCTGCGGCGCCTGGAACTTCGGCGCCGGCGCGACGGTCGCCGTCGCGCTGCCCGGCGCCGTGCTCCCGGGCGGGCAGAAGCTCGAGCGCGCGAAGCTCCGCGGCACCGTCTCTGACGGGATGATCCTCTCCGAGCAGCGAGCTCGAGCTCGGCACCGACCACAGCGGGATCATGGTGCTCGCCGAGCCGGCGAGCCGGGGAGCCGCTCGCCGACGTGCTGCCGCTCGCCGAGACGATCCTCGAGGTCGAGTCGACCGGCAACCGCGCCGACCTGCTCTCGATCTACGGGCTCGCGCGCGACGTCGCCGCGATCTACGACGTCGAGCTCGCGCCGCCGCCCGGGCGGCGATCCCGAGCGCGCCGGCGACGAGCCTGTCGACATCGCCATCGAGGACTACGAGGGCTGCCCGCGCTACATCGGGCGCCTGTTTCGCGACGTGCAGATCGGCGCCGTCGCCGCCCTGGCTCCGTGCGCGCCTGACGGCTGCCGGCATGCGCCCGATCTCGAACGTCGTCGACATCACCAACTACGTGATGCTGGCGCTCGGCAATCCGCTGCACGCGTTCGACTACGACACGCTCGCCGGGGCGCGCATCGTCGTCCGGCGCGCCCGGCCGGGCGAGCGCCTCCGAACGCTGGACGGCAGCGACCGCGAGCTCGACCCGCGCGACCTGCTCATCGCCGACGCCGAGCGCGGGATCGCGATCGCCGGGATCATGGGCGGCGAGGAAACCGAGGTCACCGACGCGACGACCAACGTGCTGCTCGAGGCGGCCAACTTCGAGCCGGTCTCGCTGCTCGACTCCTCCGAGCGGCTGAAGCTGCGCACCGAGGGCTCGAATCGCTGGGAGAAGGGCGTCGACCCGCACCTGGCCCCGCAGGCGGCCGCCCTCGCGACCGAGCTCATCGTCGAGCTCGCGAACGGCGCGCTGGGTGGGCGACAACGACGTGCACGGCGACCTCCCCGAGCGGCCGGTCGTGCGCTTCCGGCCGGAGCGGACCGACGCGGTCGTCGGCGTCGACGTCCCGCCGCGAGCGCCAGTCCGAGCTGCTCGGCCGGCTCGGCTTCGATCGCACAGGACGACGCCGTCGTCGTCCCGACCTGGCGCGCCCGGGACGTCACGCGCGAGATCGACGTCGTCGAGGAGGTCGCACGCTTCGGCTCGCCGACCTGCCCGAGACGCTGCCGCTCCGCCGGCACATGACCGGCCGGCTCACGCGCGAGCAGCGCCTCCAGCGCGTCGTCGAGGACGTGCTCACCGGCGCCGGGCTGAGCGAGGCGTACACGCCCTCGCTCGTCCCGGCTGATTGGGATCCGGAGGGCGAGCCCGCTGCCGGAGCCGATGAGCGAGGAGCAGGCCGTGCTGCGCACGACCCTGCTGCCGTCGCTGGTCGATTCGGTGCGACGCAACCTGGACGCCGGCAACACCGGCATCGGCCTCTGGGAGATCGCGCACGTCTATCTGCGCCGCGAGGGCGGATCGCGAGGGCTTGCCCGAGGAGCCGGTCCGAGTCGCCGCGGTGCTCGAGGGCGGCTTCGCGCGCGCGAAGGGCGTCGTCGAGGCGCTCTACCGCGCCCTGCGCAAGCCGGCCGCGTTCAAGCCTGCCAGCCACCCGCGTTCCACCCCGGGAAGACGGCCGCGATCGAGGCGGGCGTGGTCGGGGAGTTGCACCCGGCCCTGCTCGAGGGCACGTGGGGCGCATTCGAGCTCGATCTCGCGACGCTCGTCGCGGGAGCGAACGACGCGCCCGAGTACGAGGACGTCGTCACCTTCCCGGCGGTGAAGCAGGACCTGGCGTTCGTCGTCGCCGAGGACGTCCCGGCCGAGGAGCTCGTCGCCGCGGCCCGCGAGGCAGCGGGCCCGGAGCTGCGCGAGATGCGGCCGTTCGACGTGTACCACGGCCCGCAGGTGGGCGAGGGCCGCAAGTCGGTCGCGTTCGCCGTGACCTTCCAGTCCCCCGAGCGCACGCTCTCCGACGAGGACGCGGCTGCGCTCAGGCAGCGGATCGTCGCCGCGCTGCGCCGAGCGCCTCGGCTGCCGAGCTCCGTGCCTGCGCGTACGGTAAAACCGGTCGCCGATGCGACACGTACAAGGCGCCCGAATGCGAAAGCTGTTCCTCCTCTCGCCATCGCCGCGCTCGGCGCGGTGCTCGCGCCGTCCGGTCAGGGTGCGGGGGGTACCCTGATCGGAACGGTCGGGCCTGGCTTCACGATCTCGCTGACCATGAACGGCGCACCCGTGACCGCAGCTCGACCCGGGCGACTACACGATCCAGGTCAGCGACAAGGCCGACCTGCACAACTTCCACCTTTCTGGGCCCGGCGTGAACGAGGCGACCGACGTGCCCGGCACGGGCGACGCGACCTGGAACGTCACCTTCGTCGACGGCACCTACTCGTACGTCTGCGACGCGCACGCTGTCGACGATGCACGGCAGCTTCCGCGTCGGGCCGCCGCCGCCGACGGCGAAGAGCGGCAAGCTCTTCGCCAACGTCGGCCCCGGCAACAAGATCACGCTCGGCACCGCGGCAGGCAAGCGCACTGCGAAGGTCACCGGTGGCAGCTACACGGTCACGGTCGTGGACAAGTCGAAGACGCGACAGCTTCCACCTGTCGGGCCCCGGCGTGAACAAGAAGACGGGCACCAAGTTCACCGGCACGGTGACGTGGAAGGTCACGCTCAAGACGGCGAGCGCGTACCGCTACTGGTCGGACGCGCGCCCGACGCTCGGCGCCACGCTCAAGACGAGCTGAGGCGCCGCGCCGGCGTCGTGAGGCCCGCATTCGGCCCGCCCGCCGCACGGATGTCCGCCTGGCGGTCAAGCTCCGCGTTCAGCTCGGCGCCGAAGAGCAGCGCGAACGCCGAGTAGTTGAGCCAGAGGAGCAGCACGATCGCGCCGGCGAGCGAGCCGTACGTCCGGTCGTACGAGCCCGAGAAGCGCGGTGTAGAGCGCGAAGAGGCCCGACAGGGCGAGCCACATCAGCGCGCCGAGGAACGAACCGGGTGAGACCCATTTCCAGCTGCGGTGCTCGAAGTTCGGGGCGAGGTAATAGACGAGCGAGAAGAACAGCAGGATCGCCACGAATGCGATCGGCCAGCGGAGGATGTCCCATACGACCGTGAACTCGCTCCCCCAGGTTCGCGCGCTTGGCGATCGCCTCGCCGATCGGCCCTCCGAAGACGATCAGCAGGAACATGCCGGCGGTCACCAACCCTGTCAGCAGCACGAGGACGATCGAGATCGCCCGCAGTCGGTAGAACGGCCGCGTCTCCACCCGTTCGTACGCGCGGTTCGTCGCCTTGACGATCGTGTTCATGGCGCCGCTCGCCGCCCAAATGGCGAGGGCGCCGCCGACGATCACCGCGACCAACGAGCCGCCTTTGCCCGACGCGCTGTCCTGCGCGATCTGGATCGCATCGACGACCGCGTTCGGAGCGACCGCGCCGAGGAACGTCTGCAGCTGGTCGTAGCCCCCGAATAGGCCGAGCAGCCCGACGAGCAGCACGACGGCGGGGAAGAAGGCGAGCAGGGAGCTGTAGGCCACCTGCTTCGACAGGCCCATGCAGTCGTCCGCGATGAAGCTCGAGAAGCTCCGGCGGAAGGCGGCCCGCCACTCGGACAGCGTCAGCCGCCGCGGCGACTCCGGGGGCAGGCCGACGGGCGGGGTCGGCTCAGTCGTCAGTCTTCGGGGCCGCGACGGAAGAGCAGGCGCACGGTGGCGCCGATCCCGCCGGCGAGGACGAAGCCGGCGGCGAGCGCCCCGGCAGCGACGACCGGCAGGTGCGCGGCCACCTTGGAGCGCACGTCGGTCGCCTCCTTGACGTCCGCGCGCAGCTGGTCGACCGAGCGCGCGAGCTCGTTGCGCTCGTGCTCGATCTCGCGGCGGATGCTCTCGGCGTTGGCGGGATCGGTAGCCATCAGCGTTTCAGCGCCTCCGTGGTCTGCTTGGCCTCCTCGATCGCCTGGCGCGGCACCGGCGGGCTGCCCTTCCTGAAGCGCGACCTGGCAAGCAGCAGGAGCAGGCCCACGACGAGGAAGAGGACGACGCTAACGATCAGCAGCGAGAGCCAGAGGTCGAGGGTCGTGGCGAGCCCGGCCGCGATCGTGGCGAACAGGAAGCCGACGGCGTAGAGCGCGACGACCAGCGCGCCGCCTGCCAGCCCGGCGCCGATTCCGAGCGCCGCGATCTTCTGCTTGATCTCGAGCTGCGCGAGCTCGAGCTCCAGCCGCGCGAGCGCACTGGCGTGCTCGGCGACCTGCTTGGCGCTGCCGCCCAGGCTCCCGTTCTCAGTCTCCGGAGCGTCCATGGCCTCTCCAGCGGATGACCCCGGCGAGCGCGACCCCGGTCACGAGCGCGACGCCGACGACCAGGAACGGGTTCGGGCCACCGGTGCGCTTCTTCTTCGGCCGCGGCGAGCTGCGGCCCGGACGGCGCCTGCACGTTGTCGCCGGGTGGCTGGTTCGTCGGCGCCTCGTCTCGATAGCGCGCGGCCATCAGGCTCGGCTTCAGCTTGCGGATGAAGGCCGCATCCTGCGCGAGCTCCTCGCCGAGCTTCGCCTTCGTGCCGCCCTGGGTCGCGAACTTCCCTGCGAGCCGCTGCAGCCTGTCGGCTGCGCCCTCGACCAGCCGGTCGCCGCGCGTCAGGACCGTCACGTCTTCTTGCTGGGCGGCTGCTCCCCGGTCGCGATCCGCCAGATGCCGGCGGCGGCCCGCCTGGCGGCAATGGTCGCGATCGCGACGAGGATCCCGGAGAGCCCGGTCCATGCCAGTTTGCGCAACATGCCGGTGAGAGCGTACCGCGGCTCGGCCGCCGCCAAACACGCAACCGTATGCTGGGGCCTGATGGGGAGGGGCCCCGCAAAGGAGGAGCGTCACCGCCTGATCGGCAGCCTCGTGTCCCGGCGGCGGCTCGGGACACAGGAGGACCTGCGCCGCGCGCTCGCCGACGCCGGCTGCGTCGTCACGCAGGCGACCGTCTCGCGCGACATCGCCGAGCTGCAGCTCGAGAAGACCGAGGACGATCTCGGCCGGCCGCGGTACGCCCTGCCGAACACGCGCGTGCGGCTGCCGGCCCGCGAGTCGCTCGCCGCGGTGCTTGCCCAGTTCGGCCGCAGCGCCGTCGCCGCGGGCAACATCGTCGTGATCGGCTCGGAGCTCGGGTCGGCCCCGGCGATCGCGCGGGCGCTCGACCGGGTCGGCCACCCGCGCGTGGTCGGCACGCTTGCGGGCGACGACACCTGTCTCGTCGTCACCCCGAGCGAGGGCGACGCCGAGGCGCTCGCCCGCGAGCTCGACGCCTTGATCCGGTAGGCAGCGTCCGAGAGACGGCCTACCGTGGGCGGCATGCCTCGCCTCGTATGGGCGGCGCTCGGCTCCTCTGTGGCGATCGGCCTAGCCGGTTGCGGCGGCGGCACGGCGGGCTCCGCGCTCTCCTCCGCAGGCACCGGCACGCGCCCGGCGCCGACGCGGCCGACGACCACTGAGCCGCCGGTTGCCGCGGCAGGCACGACCACGGAGGCGGCGCCTCCCGCCGCTACGGTCACCCAGACCGAGACGGTGACGACGACCATCCCGGTGCCGGTGACCCAGACGGCGACGGTCGCGCAGGCGACAACCACACACCACACGACGACGGCGCACCACACGACCACCGCGCATCACACGACGACCGCCGTCCAGCAGGCGCCCGCGGTGACGTCGACCACCACCACGACCGTCACCACGGAGGGGGTCAGCGCCGGCGCGGCCGCGGCGGCCGGAGCGGCCGCCGCCTCGAGCACGACGGAGGCGCCGGACGACGAGACACCGTGGGGCTGGATCGCGTTCGGAGTCCTCGCCGTCGCGAACCTGGCCTTCGGGCTGGTGTGGTGGCTCCGCCGACGGCGCCCGCCGGTCGCGGTCTAGCGCCCGAGCAGCCGGTCGACGAGCCGCCGCCACGACGAGGTCGGCGCGGGCGTCTCGCGCTCGTCGACGAACGGCGCAGCCGCCCGGTCGGTCAGGCTCGCCTTCTCGCTCGACACCTCGAGGCTCGCCGGCGGCTCCTGGAACCGGGACAGCCCCTCGACCTCGGCGCGCGACAGGCGCAGCACGATCCGCCCGTCGGTGATCTCCGCCACCTGCTCCGAGGGCACGTAGCGGGCGTTGGAGAAGAACCCGCCCGACACGGACAGGCCGTCGAAGATGTCGGCGTTCTCGTCGCCGGTCACCTCGTCGACCGTGCCGACCTCGTCGCCATCGCGGTCGACGACCTGCCAGCCGCGCTCGATGACGAACCAGGAGACCGGGTCCGGCATCAGACGGCCTTGCCGCCGACGTACCAGACCGGCCCCTGCGTGTGCACCGGCTTCGTGTCCGAGAGCGCGCGCAGCAGCCGGAACGTCCCCGGCATCCGCTCGTCGTCGACGCGCTCGAGGCAGCGCTGCACCATCCCGGGCGAGGCGCCGTAGCCGAACGAGCGGGCGCAGCGGAAACGGAAGGCGAGCCGCTCCCCGTCGCGGGCGGGGTTCAGCGGCGCCATCAGCAGGGCGACGCGGTCGAGCAGGTCGCTCGACGTGATCTCGACCTCGGCATAGATGTCGCGTCCAGTCGGGCGGCAGGAGCGCCAGCGCGTCGTCCCACTGGGGTGCGAGCGGGCTCGTGTCGGGCGCGGGCAGCGGCTTCGCGAGCAGCGCGGCGGGCAGCTCCTCGGTCTGCGACCCTCGCGGTTGCGGCTCCGTCTCGACGACGGTGACGACCACGAGCTCCCCCTCGACGCGTTCGCCGTCGAGGCGCCCGAGCAGGCGCCGAACGGCCTCCGGGCCAGGCCCCGACCTGCGCGACACGGCAAAGCGGATCTCGTTGCCATTCCGCCCCGACGTCAGCGGCGCGAGCAGCGCGTTAGCGCGGTCGGCGTGGGCCGCGTCGCGGACGCGGAGCAGGAGCAGCAGATCGCCCCAGCTCGGAGGAAGCGACTGCCGGAGCTTCTGCCACTGCCGTACGAGCGTCAACGCGGCCAGCGTACATAGACTTCTTTCGAGATGGCGAAGGTCGAGAAGCGGGGGTCGCTGACCACCGAGCAGCTCCGTGAGTTCTTCCGCGAGATGCTGCTCATCCGACGCTTCGAGGAGAAGGTCGAGGAGCGCTTCCGCGCCGGCGAGCTCCCCGGTTTCCTGCACGTAGCGATCGGCCAGGAGGCCGTCGCGGTCGGCGTCTGCCGCGCGATGGAGGAGGGCGACGTGATGGCGTCGACCCACCGTGCGCACGGGCACACGCTGGCGCTCGGTACGCACCCGAACGAGCTGATGGCGGAGCTGTACGGGAAGCTCGAGGGCTGCTCCCACGGCTACGGCGGCTCCATGCACCTGTACGACGTCGAGCGCGGCAACCTGGGCGCGAACGCCGTCGTCGGCGGCGGGCTGCCTGCGACCGTGGGCGCCGGCCTCGCCTTCCGCATGCGCGGCGAGCCCCGAGTCTCCGTCGCGTTCTTCGGCGACGGCGCGACGAACATCGGCACGTTCCACGAGTCGATGAACCTCGCGCAGCTCTGGAAGACGCACACGGTCTTCGTCTGCGAGAACAACCGCTGGGCCGAGTCGACGCCGGGCTGGCAGCACTCGCCGGTCTGGGAGGACATGTCCAAGCGCGCGGTCGCCTACGACATGCGCGCGATCAAGGTCGAGGGCCAGGACGTGGAGGACGTCTACGCGAAGGCGATCGAGGCGCTCGAGCACGCGCGCTCCGGCGCCGGCCCCGTCTTCCTCGACGTCGAGACCTACCGCCTGCACGGCCACTACATCGGCGACCCGCAGGTGTACCGCTCGAAGGACGAGATCCAGGATGTCGGCGAGCACCACGACCCGATCACGCAGCTGCGGCAGCGGCTCGAGCTTTCGGACGAGGACGTCGGGGCGGTCGAGCGCGACGTGCACGAGACGGTCGAGCGCTCCGTCGAGTTCGCGAAGGCGGGCACAGACCCCAAGCCCGAGGACGCCTTGAAGAACGTCTATGCCTGAGATCTCGTATCGCGAGGCCGTCCGCGACGCGCTCGCCGCGGCGATGCGCAAGGACGACAACGTCTTCGTCATGGGCGAGGACATCGCCGAGATGGGCGGCTCGATGGGCGTCACCCAGGGGCTCGTCGCCGAGTTCGGTCCGGAGCGGATCCGCAACACGCCGATCTCCGAGATGGCGATCGTCGGCGCCGGCATCGGCGCGGCCATGCAGGGCATGCGCCCCGTCGTCGAGATCATGTACGAGGACTTCCTGACGCTCTCGCTCGAGCAGATCGTCAACCAGGCCGCGAAGCACCGCTACATGTCGGGCGGGCAGCTGAAGGTGCCGCTCACCATCCGCACGCAGGGCGGCGCCGGCTGGTCGCCGGGCGCGCAGCACGCGCAGCAGCTCGAGGCCTGGCTCGTGCACATCCCCGGCCTGAAGGTCGTCTTCCCGTCGACGCCCGAGGACGTGCGCGGGCTGCTCTGGTCGTCGATCTACGACGACAATCCGGTCGTGTTCTTCGAGCACCGCACGCTGTACGGAATCAAGGGCGAGGTGCCGGAGGAGATCGAGCCGATCCCGATCGGCCAGGCGCGCGTGGTGCGCGAGGGTGAGGACGTGACCGTCGTCGCGACGGGGCGCCTCGTCCACGAGGCGCTCACCGCGGCCGCCGAGGCCGAGAAGGAGGGCGTGTCTGTGGAGATCGTCGACCCGCGGACGTTGCAGCCGCTCGACGAGGACTCGATCGTCGCCTCGGTCAAGAAGACGAACCGCTGCGTCGTCGCGCACGAGGCGATCGTGAAGATGGGCGTCGGCGCGGAGATCGCCGCGGTCGTGCAGTACCAGGCCTTCGACTGGCTCGACGCCCCGGTCGAGCGCGTCGGCGCGAAGTTCACGCCGCTGCCGTTCGCCCCCGTGATGGAGGATTTCGTCATCCCGCACGCCGACGACGTCCTGCAGGCGATCAAGCGCACGGTTCAGCACGGGTGACCCGTCCAGCCACCCTGACGAGCCCGTTGGCGGCTGCAAACCGGCGCCATGCGTCGTCCTCAGTCGCGGACGTATCTAACAACGATACGACCGCTCCCTGCGTCCTAGCCTGGCTTGGTTTTCGCGCGCAACGAACTCACCATGGTGACCGGACGGGCCACCATGGCGACTGAGGTCAAGCTGCCCCGGCTGGGGCAGGGCATGGAATCCGGCACGATCGTCCGCTGGCTCAAGGCCGAGGGCGACGCCGTCGAGAAGGGCGAGCCGCTCTACGAGCTCGACACCGAGAAGGTCACGCAGGAGGTCGAGGCCGAGGCCTCGGGCGTCCTGCTGAAGATCGCAGTCGCCGAGGGCGAAGTAGATGTCGGCCACACGGTCGCCGTGATCGGCGAGCAGGGCGAGGACGTCTCGGCACTGGTCTCGTCGAACGGCGGCGAGGCGGCTCCCCCGGCGGCGGAGGAGAAGCCGAAGCGAAGAGACTGCCTCCGCCCGCGAAGCAGAGCCCACCGGCAACGGTCAGTCACCCGCGGCAGCCCCGGCGCACGAGGGCGGCCGCATCAAGGCGTCGCCGCTCGCTCGCCGGATCGCCCGCGAGCGCGGCATCGACCTCGCGCAGGTGCGCGGCACCGGCCCCGAGGGGCGGATCGTGGCCGAGGACGTCGAGCGCGCCGAGCACGCGCCAGCGCGCTGCACCGGCGGCCGCGCCGGTGGTCTCCGCTGAGGTCGAGGAGATCCCGCTCACGAGCGTCCGCAAGACGATCGCGCGCCGGCTCACGGAGGCCTGGCAGGCGCCGGTCTTCCAGCTCCGAGTCTCCGCCGACATGACGGAGACGAACGAGCTGCGCCGGCGGCTGGTCGAGAGCGGGCTCGACCCGAAGCCGACCGTCTCCGACATCCTCACCAAGCTCGTCGCCGTCGCTCTGCTGCGCCACCGTGAGCTGAACGCGCATTTCACCGGCGAGTCGATCCGCCGCTTCCCGACGGCGAACGTCGGCCTGGCCGTGGCCGCGCCGCAGGGCCTGGTCGTGCCGGTCATCCGGTCGGCCGAGCGGCTGACGCTCGCCGAGATCGCACAGGCGCGCAGTGACCTTGTCACGCGCGCGCGAGGGAACAAGCTCCGCCGCGAGGATCTCGAGGAAGGGACGTTCACGATCTCGAACCTGGGCATGTTCGGGATCGAGGAGTTCACCGCCGTCCTCAACCCGCCCCAGGCCGCAATCCTGGCCGTCGGTGCCGCCGACCCGCGGCCCGTGGCCGTCGAGGATGCCTACGCCATCCGGCCGATGATGAGCATGACGCTCACCTGCGACCACCGGGCGATCGACGGGGCCGACGGCGCGCAGTTCCTGAGGACGCTAAAGAGCTTCTTGGAGTTGCCAGGCCTGGCGCTGTAACGTCGTCCCGTGGCGACCAGGGTCTGGTACCGAGTCCGCGACATCGACGATGCACGCGGCTTCTACACCTCGAAGCTCGGCTTCATCGAGACGTACTTCGACGCCGACGGGCGCTGGGCGAAGCTCGAGCGCGGCGCCATGCAGATCGCCATCGCCGAGGGCGAGCCCGAGGAGGGAGGCGTCGCCACCGTCGACGTCGACGACGTGAAGGCCGAGGCCGAGCGCCTGCGCGGCCTTGACGTCGAGGTCGGCACTGTCGTGGAGCTGCACGACGAGCTGCGCCTGCTCGACATCTTCGACCCGGACGGGAACCGGATCCAGCTCGTCGAGGACATCGCCGCCTCGTGACCTCCGTCGCACCGTTCACGGACGCCTTCGCAGGGGAGGTCGTCTTCCCCGGTGACCCCGGCTACGACGACGCACGCCGGATCTGGAACGCGATGTTCGACCGCAGGCCGGCGGTCGTCGTGCGCCCGGAGACGCCCGACGCGGTCGCGACGGCGATCCGCTACGCGCGCGACGAGGACCTGGTCGTTGCCGTCCGCGGCGGCGGCCACAGCATCCCCGGCCTCTCAACGGTCGACGACGGCATCGTCATCGACCTCTCGCGCATGCGCGGCGTGCAAATCGACCCGGAAAGGCGCCGCGCCGTCGTTGCCGCCGGCTGCCTGCTCGGCGAGCTCGACGACGCGGCCCAGGAGCACTCGCTGGCGTGCCCGGTCGGGACGGTCTCGCACACGGGCGTCGCCGGCCTGACGCTCGGCGGCGGGCTCGGCCGCCTCCAGCGCACCTTCGGGCTCACCATCGACAGCCTGCTCGCCGTCGACCTCGTCACCGCGGACGGAAGGCAGGTGCGCGCGAGCGAGGACGAGAACCCGGAGCTCTTCTGGGGCCTGCGCGGCGCGGGCGCGAACTTCGGCATCGCCACGTCCTTCGAGTTCCAGCTGCACCCGCTCGACCCTGTGATCACCTACGGCAGCGTCATCTACCCGATCGGCCGGGCCGTCGAGCTCGGCGCGCTCGTCGAGGAGCTGACCGCGTCGGGCTCGCGCGACCTGTGGCTGTCGTTCGACATGGGGCCGGGGCTCGGCGCCGACTCGTTCCGGCCGCCGGACACGGGCATGGGCGCCGTCGTCCGCGTGACGGCGCACCACTGCGGCACCGAGGCAGGCGGCGGAGCGCGAGCTCGCGCCGCTGCGCGCGTTCGGGACGCCGCTGGCCGACTCCATCAAGCGGCGCCCGTATCTCGAGGCCCAGCGCATGAACGACATCCCGTCGGAATGGGGCCATCGCTTCTACATGAAGAGCGCCTTCGTCTCGGGCGCTGCCCGAGCGCATGGTCTCGGCCTCCGTCGAGCACGTGAACGACCAGATCGAGGGCATCGACGGCGTGGTCTCGATCTGGACCTGCGGCGGCGCCATCGCGGATATGCCCGAGGAGGCGACCGCGTTTACCGGCCGCGACGGCGCGTACTGGGCCTCCGCCGAGGTGCTGTGGGAGGACGCGGACCTGGACGAGGCCGCCCGCGAGTGGGGCCGGCGCTTCGTGGCCGACATCGCCGGCGTCGCCGTCGTCGGCCGCTACGTCAACGACGTCGCGGAGGAGGGCGAGGACCCGCGCGCGATCTACGGCGACGCGAAGCAGGAGCGTCTGGTCGCGCTCAAACGGGAATGGGATCCTGAGAACGTGTTCCGGCTGAACCAGAACATCAGGCCCTGATGCGCTGCCCGGCGTGCGGGACCGAGAACGAGGCCGGCCGCAAGTTCTGCGGCGAGTGTGGCAGCCCGCTCGCGCAGCTGTGCCCGGCGTGCGGCGCGGCCAACGGGCCGGCGGTGAAGTTCTGCGGCGAGTGCGGGACGCCGCTGGCCGAGCACGTCCCCTCGCCGGCCCAACCGACCGCCGAGCGTCGCCGGGTCTCGGTGCTGTTCGCCGACCTGGTCGGCTTCACGGCGGCTTCGGAGGGTCGCGACGCCGAGGAGACGCGCGAGTTGCTGTCGCGCTACTTCGAGGCCGCACGCACGCTGATCGAGCGCTACGGCGGCACGGTGGAGAAGTTCATCGGCGACGCGGTCATGGCGGTGTGGGGTGCGCCGACGGCCACCGAGGACGACGCCGAGCGCGCGGTACGCGCGGCGCTAGACCTGGTCGCCGTCGTCTCCGAGCTCGATCCGGCGCTGCAGGCCCGCGCCGGCGTCCTGACGGGCGAGGCCGCGGTCACCGTCGGCGCCGAGGGCCAGGGCATGGTCGCAGGCGACCTCGTCAACACCGCCTCCCGCATCCAGTCGGCCGCCGAGCCCGGCGCGGTGCTCGTCGGCGAAGCGACCCGGCGTGCGACCGAGGCGGCGGTGGTGTACGCGGACGCGGGCGCGCACGAACTGAAGGGCAAGGCGGAGGCGGTCGCGCTCTGGCGGGCAGTCCGCGTGGTCGCCGGGGCGGGCGGCGCGATGCGCTCCACGGGGCTCGAGGCGCCCTTCGTGGGCCGTGCGCGGGAGCTCCGTCTCGTCAAGGAGCTGTACCACGCCGCGGTCGAGGAGCGGAAGGCGCAGCTCGTCGCGGTCGTCGGCGTCGCGGGCATCGGCAAGTCCCGGCTCTCGTGGGAGTTCGAGAAGTACGTCGACGGGCTCGCCGACGACGCGTACTGGCACCGCGGCCGCTGTCTCTCGTACGGCGACGGGGTGGCCTACTGGGCGCTGGCCGAAATGGTGCGCGGCCGCTGCGGGATCGTGGAGGACGAGGATCCCGGGAGCGCGCGCGCGAAGCTCGACGCCGCGCTCGAGACGTACTTGCCGGACGCCGAGGAGCGCGGCCGTGTCGAGCCGCGGCTCGCCCATCTGCTCGGGCTCGAGGAGGGGCAGCCGGGCGACCAGGAGAACCTGTTCTCCGCCTGGCGGATCCTGTTCGAGCGGCTCGCCGAGCAAAGCCCGGTCGTGCTCGTCTTCGAGGACATGCAGTGGGCCGACGCCGGGCTGCTCGACTTCCTCGAGTACCTGCTCGACTGGGCGCGGACACAGCAGATCTTCGTGCTCGCGCTTGCGCGCCCGGAGCTCGCGGACCGCCGCCCGTCCTGGGGCGCCGGCAAGCGGAGCTTCACCTCGCTCTACCTCGAGCCACTGAGCACGCCGGCCATGAACGAGCTCCTGTCGGGTCTCGTCCCCGGCCTTCCGGAGGACCTGCGGTCACGCATCCTCGAGCGTGCCGAGGGCATTCCGCTGTACGCCGTCGAGACGGTTCGGATGCTCTTCGACCGGGGTCTCGTGACCCGCGAGGGAGAACAGGTTCGCGTCAGCGGCCCGGTCGAGACGCTCGAGGTTCCCGAGACGCTGCACGCACTGATCGCTGCGCGGCTCGACAGTCTGCCGGCGGAGGAGCGCCGGCTCGTCCAGAACGGCTCGGTGCTCGGCAAGACTTTCACGAGGCAAGGCCTCGCCGCGCTGACCGCTTCCTCCGAGAACGAGCTCGAGCCGCTGCTGGCCGGCCTCGTCCGCAAGGAAGTGCTCGCGATCCAGGCCGACCCCCGCTCGCCGGAGCGTGGCCAGTACGTCTTCCTGCAGGACGTCTTCCGCCGGGTCGCATACGAGACGCTGTCCCGGACTGAGCGGAAGGCGCGGCACCTCGCCGCGGCCGACGTCCTTGACGCCGTCTACCGGGCGGGCGAGGACGAGCTCGCCGAGGTTGTGGCCGCACACCTCCTGGACGCGTACGAGGCGGCTGCTGAGGCGTCCGATGCGGGCGCAATCAAGGAGCGCGCAAGGGCAACGCTGTCCCGAGCAGCCGAGCGCGCGGCGTCGCTGGGCGCGACCCTGGAAGCACAGCGGGCCTTCGAACGGGCCGCCGAGCTGAGCGACGAGCCGGAGGCCACGGCGGAGCTGCTCGAGCGCGCCGGGACGATGGCGCTCGTCGGTGCGCGCACGGAGCAGGCGCTCGAGCTGTTCGAGCGCGCGATCGGCATCTTCGAGTCGGTGCAGGCGACGCACCCCGCCGCGCGCGTGTCCGCGGTGCTCGCCGGGGCGATGTGGCGGGTCGGCCGTACGGAGGAGGCGCTCGACCTCATGAAGCGGTCGTATGCCGTGCTCTCGGTGGAGGAGCCCGACGAAGCACTTGCGGAGCTCGCAGCGGAGCTCGGCCGCATCTCGTTCTTCGCCGGGGACCCCGAGCTCGCCCTGGAGCTGACCGAGCGGGCGCTCGACCTGGCCGAGGCGCTGCTCCTGCCCGAGCTCCTATCCCAGGCGCTGAACACCAAGGGGATCGTCCTCTGTGCGCGCGGCCGGAGGTCCGAAGGGCTGGCGCTCGTCACGCACGCGCTCGAAGTCGCCCGCGAGCACGACCGCCCCTCCGCCATCCTCCGTGGCTATTTCAACCTCGCCGACCAGTACGGGCAGATCGACCGCCACGACCGCGGCGCTGAAATGGTGCGGGAGGGCCTCGCCTACGCGCGGCGCATCGGCAACCGTCAGCAGGAGTGGAATTTCCTCGGCCAAGGGTATTCCCCGTTCGCGCTCGGCGAGTGGGACGAGTGGGTCGCGATGATCCGCCAGATTCCGGAGGAAAGCCTGCTGTTCGATGCGCGCCAGGCGTTGCAGACGGTCGCGATCGCCGGCGTTGCGATCGAGGTCCATCGCGGGCGGGTCGACGAGGCGGAGCGGCTGCTCGGACTGTGCCGCGAGATGGAAGGCTCGGACGACGTCCAGGAGCACGCGTCGTACCGCTACGGCGAGGCCCTCGTGTTGAGGGCATCCGGACGCACTGCCGAGGCGCTCGCCGCCGTCGAGGAGGCGTTCGCGGTCCGCGAGTTCCTAGGAATGTCGGGGGAGGTTGTCAAGGAAGCGTTCGTGCTGAGCGTCGAGGCCGCCCTGGAGCTCGATGAGGTCGACAAGGCCGAGCAGCTGGTCGGTGTGCTCGAGCGCCTTCCGGGCGGCAGGGTCCCGGATTTCCTCGCCGCGCACGCGGCGCGGTTCCGTGCAGCGCTCGCAGCGCCGCGCGGCGAGAACGACGAGGCGGAGCGGCGGTTCAAGGCGGCGATCGGGCGCTTCCGCGAGATCGCGGCACGCTTCTGGGTCGCAGTCGCCGAGCTGGAGTACGCGGAATGGCTGCGAACGCAGGGTCGCATCGACGATGCTGAAGCGCTGCTCCCGGAGGCGCGTGAGATCTTCGAGGCGCTGGGCGCGACACCGTGGCTCGACCGCGCGGCCGCTGCGAGCGAGGAGGCGATGGCCGGTGGAGTGTCCTAGCTGCGGCGCGACCAATCGCGAGGGCGCGAAGTTCTGCGCCAGCTGCGGCACGCCGCTCGGGCTCGCGTGCCCGTCGTGCGGCGCCCCGTATGAGCCGGGCCAGGGCTTCTGCGACGAGTGCGGCACGGCGCTGACAGCGACGCCGGTGCCCGCTTCTGCGGTGGTGCAGCCGACGGCTGAGCGCCGGCTCGTGTCGGTGCTGTTCGCCGACCTCGTCGGGTTCACGACGGCCTCCGAGGGCCGTGACTCCGAGGAGACGCGCGAGCTGCTTTCCCGTTACTTCGAGACGGCGCGCACTCTGATCGAGCGCTACGGCGGCACGGTCGAGAAGTTCATCGGCGACGCGGTCATGGCGGTGTGGGGGACGCCGGTAGCGCAGGAGGACGACGCGGAGCGGGCCGTGCGGACAGCGCTCGACCTCGTCGCGGCGGTGCCGGAACTCGACCCGGGGCTGCGGGCGCGGGCCGGCGTGTTGACCGGCGAGGCCGCGGTGACGATCGGCGCGCAGGGCCAGGGCATGGTCGCCGGCGACCTCGTCAACACCGCTTCCAGGATCCAGTCGGCGGCCGAGCCGGGCGCCGTCCTCGTCGGCGAGGCGACGAAACGCGCGACCGAAGCGGCCGTGGCCTACGAGGACGCCGGCGAGCACGCGCTCAAGGGCAAAGCGGAGGGCCTCACCCTGTGGCGCGCGCTCCGCGTTACGGCCGCGCGCGGCGGCGCGCAACGGACGGCCGGGCTCGAGCCGCCGTTCGCCGGCCGTGACCGCGAGCTCCGGCATGTCAAGGAGCTCTTCCACGCCACCGCGGAGGAGCGCCGGGCCCAGCTCATGTCGGTCGTCGGTGCGGCCGGGATCGGCAAGTCACGCCTGGGCTGGGAGTTCGAGAAGTACGTGGACGGGCTCGTCGAGCTCGTGTACTGGCACCGCGGGCGGTGTCTCTCCTACGGCGAGGGCGTCGCGTACTGGGCGCTGGCGGAAATGGTGCGGATGCGCGCGGGGATCATCGAGGGCGAATCGCGCGAGTCGGCCCTTGCGAAGCTGTATTCCACGCTCGACCAGTACGTCCCGGATCAGGACGAGCGCCGGTTCGTCGAGCCGAGGCTCGCACACCTGCTCGGGCTCGAGGAGGGTGGATTGTGGGGCAAGGACGAGCTCTTCGGCGCCTGGCGCGTCCTCTTCGAGCGGCTCGCGGGCCAAGGGCCGGTCGTGCTGCTGTTCGAGGACCTCCAGTGGGCGGATGCGTCGCTCGTCGAATTCATCTCGTACGTCCTGGAGTGGTCGCGTGGCCACCCGATCTTCGTGCTCTGCCTGGCGCGTCCGGAGCTCGTCGAGCGCCACCCGGAGTTCGGCCACGGCGGGCGGCAGACGACGCTGTCGCTCAACCCGCTCTCCGCGCAGGCGATGGAGCAGCTCCTCGACGGGTTCGTCCCGGGCCTGCCGGCCGAGCTCAAGCAGCGGATCCTGGCGCGGGCGGAGGGCGTCCCGCTGTACGCGGTCGAGACGATCCGCATGCTCCTGGACCGTGGGCTGCTCGCCCGGGAGGACGGCGTGTACCGCGCGACGGGCGACGTCGGCGAGCTAGACGTCCCGGAGACGCTGCAAGGGCTGATCGCAGCCCGGCTCGACGGGCTCGTCCCGGAGGAACGGCGCCTGCTCCAGGACGCGGCCGTGCTCGGAAAGACCTTCACGCGCGAGGCGCTTGCCGGGCTCGCGGGCCTCCAGCAGCCGGAGCTCGAACCACTGCTGTCGTCGCTTGTCCGCAAGGAGGTGCTGGCCGTGCAGGCCGACCCGCGCTCCCCAGAGCGCGGCCAGTACGGCTTCCTCCAGGACCTCGTACGGCGAGTCGCCTACGAGACGCTTGCCCGCCGCGAGCGGCGGAGCCGGCATCTCGCCGCCGCCGCGCAGCTCGAGGCGAGCTTCGGCACCGTCGAGCAGGAGATCGTGGAGGTGGTCGCATCGCACTACTTGGCGGCCTACGAAGCGCAGCCCGACGCCGACGACGCAGCTGCGATTAAGGAACGGGCCCGTGAGCTCCTCACTCGCGCCGGCGACCGCGCCGGCTCACTGGCGGCGGCCGGCGAGGCCCGCCGCTACTACGAGCAAGCCGCGGAGCTGTCGGATGACAAGCTCGAGCGCGCACGGCTATTCGGCCAGGCCGCCCGCATGGCGCAGTTGAACGTCGAGTACGACGACGCCAAGCGTCTCTTTGCCGCGGCAATCGAGATACTCGAAACAGCAGGTGAAGTGCATGCCGCCGCCCGCGAGTCGGGTTGGCTCGCCTCGGCCGAGTACCAAACTGGGGACATCGAGGGAGCCCTCGAGCGGCTCGAAGCCGCCTTCGCGATGGTGGCGCAGGACGAGCCGGACGCGGACGTCGCCGAGATCGCGGCGCGGCTTGCGCAGCTGTCGGTCTTCGCAGGCGCTTTCGACCGTGCCCGCGAGCCGAACGACCTCGCGCTCCGTGTCGCGCAGGAGCTGCGGCTGCCGTCCACCCTCATCCGCGGGCTGCTCGCGAAGGGTATTGCCGCCACTGGAGCGGGCCGGCCAGAGGAGGCGCTCGCCCTGATGCGCCACGCGCTGCGCCATGCCACCGAGAACGACCTGCCCGATCTCGTGGTGCTGGCGTCCGGGAACCTCGCAGACCTGTGTTTTACGCTCGACCGCTACGGCGAGGCGCTCGAGTACCACCAGGAATCGCTCGCGCTCGCCCGTCGCGTGGGCCTGCGCCGCAATGAGCTGTTCTGCCTCAGCGAGCTTAGCTACGTCCTGACGATGCTCGGCCGGTGGGACGAGGCACTCGCGGCCTACGCAGAGGTCCCGGAGGAGGCGCGAAGGCTGGGCAACCTGCAGAGCCCGTTGAACGGCGTGCTCGAGATTCACCTCCACCGCGGGCGGGCGGACGAGGCCGAGGCGATGCTCGCGCCCTGGATGGAGCGCGAGCACACGAGCGAGATGCAGACGAGAGCAGGGATCGCCGGCGCGCGAGCGGCCTTTCTTTTCGCGACCGGAAGTCACGCGGCCGCGCTCGAGGTGGGCCTCGAGGCCGCCGGGCTCGCCGCGCGGCTCGGCTACGGGCAGCAGGGCGTCAAGGAGGGCTTCGTGTGGGCCGTCGAGGCCGCGCTCGCGCTCAGTGACCGGGAACGCGCCGACGAGGTGCTCGCCACGATCGAGGCGCTCCCGCCCGGGCTCCGGCCGCCGTTCCTGGAGGCGCAGGCCCACCGGTTCCGTGCGCGCATGAACGGCGAGACGTCCGGGTTCAAGACCGCGGCTGGCGGTTTCCGCGAGTACGGCTTCCCGTTCTGGCTCGCCGTCACCCAGCTCGAGCACGGCGAAGCGCTCGTGGCCGAGGGCCGCGCCGCCGAGGCAGAGCCGCTCCTCGCCGAGTCGCGCGAGACGTTCGGCCGCCTCGAGGCGACGCCGTGGCTCGAGCGCGCCGGCCGCCAGGCGGGAGTGTCTGCTTGACCTGCGGCGCGTGCGGCACGGAGAACCCGGCCGGGCGGAAGTTCTGCCGGGAGTGCGGGGCGCCGCTCGCGCTGGCCTGCCCCGCGTGCGGGACGCCGAACCCGCCGGACGACAAGTTCTGCGGTGAATGCGGGGCCGCGCTCGGCGCGGTGCCCGCACCTGCGGCCGCCGCGCAGCCCGCTGCCGAGCGGCGGCTCGTCAGCGTGCTTTTCGCCGACTTGGTCGGCTTCACGACCGCGTCCGAGGGCCGCGACGCCGAGGAGACGCGCGAGCTGCTCTCGCGCTACTTCGAGACGGCGCGGACGCTGATCGAGCGCTACGGCGGCACGGTGGAGAAGTTCATCGGCGACGCGGTCATGGCCGTGTGGGGGACGCCGGTGGCGCAGGAGGACGACGCCGAGCGGGCGGTGCGGACGGCGCTCGACCTCGTCGCGGCCGTGCCCGAGCTCGACCCGGGCCTGCAGGCGCGGGCCGGCGTGTTGACCGGCGAGGCGGCCGTCACTATCGGCGCCGAGGGGCAGGGCATGGTCGCCGGCGATCTCGTCAACACCGCGTCGCGCATCCAATCCACTGCCGAGCCGGGGACGGTGCTCGCCGGCGAGTCGACGAAGCGCGCGACGGACGCGGCGATCGCGTACCAGGAGGCCGGCGTGCACGCGCTCAAGGGCAAGGCCGAGCCGGAGCAGCTGTGGCGCGCAGTGCGGGTGACCGCCGCGCGCGGCGGGGCGCTCCGCGCGGACGGGCTCGAGCCACCCTTCGTCGGCCGCGAGCGCGAGCTTCGTCTCGTGAAGGAGCTGTTCCACGCATCGGCCGAGGAGCGGCGCGCCCATCTCGTCTCGGCCGTGGGCATCGCCGGCATCGGCAAGTCGCGGCTCGCGTGGGAGTTCGAGAAGTACATCGACGGCCTCGTCGAGGAGGTCTGGTGGCACCGCGGCCGCTGCCTCGCGTACGGCGAGGGCGTGGCCTACTGGGCGCTCGCCGAGATGGTGCGCATGCGGGCGCGGATCGGCGAGGAGGAGGCATCGGACGAGGCGCTCTTCAAACTGCGCGCCTGCCTGGCCACGCACGTCTCCGACACGGACGAGCGCGCATGGCTCGAGCCCCGGCTTGCCCACCTGCTCGGCCTGGGCGACCGCATCGACGCCGACCGGCAGGAGCTCTTCTCGGCCTGGCGCCTCTTCTTCGAACGGCTCGCCGACGCCGGGGCGTGCGTGCTCGTCTTCGAGGACCTCCAGTGGGCCGAGCCCGGCTTGGTCGACTTCGTCGATCACCTGCTCGACTGGTCGCGCAGCCACCCGATCTTCGTCCTCGCGCTCGCGCGGCCCGAGTTTCCGGGGCTCGCGGGCGGATCGCGGAACGCGACGACGCTCGCGCTCGAGCCCCTATCGGCAGGCGCGATGGAGGCGCTGCTCGACGGCTTCGTTCCGGGGCTGCCGGAGGGCCTCCGCGCCGAGATCCTCAACCGCGCCGAGGGCGTTCCGCTCTACGCGGTCGAGACGGTTCGCATGCTGCTCGACCGCGGCCTGCTGGCGCGCGAGGGCGACGTGTACCGGCCCACCGGCCCGATCGACTCGCTCGCCGTTCCCGAGACGCTGCACGCGCTCATCGCGGCGCGACTCGACGGCCTCGATCCGGCCGAGCGCTCGCTCGTCCAGGACGCGGCCGTGCTCGGCAAGACCTTCACGACGCAGGGCGTCTCCGCGGTGTCGGGCCAGAGTGCTGCAGAGATCGAGGCCTTGCTCGGCCGGCTCGTCCGCAAGGAGGTCTTCTCGCTCCAGGCAGACCCGCGCTCGCCGGAACGGGGCCAGTACGGCTTCTTGCAGGATCTGCTGAAGCGCGTCGCGTACGAGACGCTGTCCAAGCGGGAACGGAAAGCGCGGCACCTCGCTGCGGCCGCCCACCTGGCGACGGCGTGGGCCGACGAGCAGGAGATCGTCGAGGTCGTCGCTTCCCACTACCTCGATGCCTACCGGCTGGCGCCCGACGCGGACGACGCTCCCGAGATCAAGCGGCAGGCTCGTGACGCGCTGACGCGGGCCGGCGACCGTGCCGCCTCGCTCGCCGCGACGGTCGAGGCGGCACGGGTGTTCGTCGCGGCCGCCGATCTGGCCGACGAGCCGCTCGAGGAGGCCGAACTGCGCACGCGAGCCGGTGAGGCTGCGTATTCCGGGGGCGAGTTCGAGGCCGCACGCACCTCGCTCGAGCGAGCAGACGAGCTGTACCGCGATGCGGGCGAGACCGGGAAGGCGGCCCGCGTCCTCGCACTGCTCGGCAACACGGACTGGCAGCTTCACCAGGGCGAGCGCGGGCTCGAGCGCTTGGAGGAGGCCCTTGCTCTCCTGGCCGACGCCGAGCCGAGCGAAGGCCTTGCCGCGCTCGCGGCCGAGCTCGGCCGGGTGCTCTTCTTCCGCGGCGATCTCGAGCGCGCGCAGCGGCGCGTCGACCAGGCGATCGACGTCGCCGAGCGCCTCTGGCTTCCGTACACGCTCTCCGTGGCGCTCAACACCGCGGGGCTGATCGCCTCGGTCGGGGGTCGTCCTGAGTACGGTCTTGCGCTGATCGAGCGTTCCCTCCAGATCGCGCTCGAGAACGACCTGCCGAACCCGGCGCTGCGCGCGTACAACAACCTGACCGACCGGCTCGAGGTTCGCGATCGTTGTGACGACGCGATCGAATACGCCGTGCGGGGGCTTGCGCTCGCGCGCCGGGTCGGCGCGCGCTCGAGCGAGTGGCGCCTGCTCGGCGAGCAGGCCGCGTGCCTCTGGCGCACCGGCCGCTGGGACGAGGCGGAAGCGGCGCTCGAGGGTATGCCCGAAGAGGGGCTCACACTGGCCTCGGGCGTCGGCGTCCAGATCGTGTTGGCCGCTCACCGCGGCGACGTCGCGGCTGCCCGACGGCGGTTCCGCGAGACCGAGGGCTCGTACGACCTCGGCGACGTGCAAGATCGGACGGGGTATTACAGCCTGGACGCCATCGTGCTGAACACGGAAGGCGACCACGCGGCCGCGCTTGCCGCTGCCCGGGACGTGATGGGAGTCCTCGAACATCCACGGGCGGAGGAGCTGACGGCCCAGATCAAGATCGCCTACGTGGAGGCGCTCCACGCGGCGCGGATGCTCGGCGACGACGAGACGCTCCGCGCGCTCGTCGGCGAGCTCGATGCCACGCCGCCCGGGTTGCTCCCCCCGCTGCTCCGCGCCCACGCGCTGCGCTACCGCGGGCTACTGGGAGACGATCCCGAACAGCGGTTGAAGGCCGCGGCGGCGCTTCTGAACGAGTACTCGCTCGTGCCGGACGCCGCGCTCACCCAACTCGACCGCGCCGAATGGCTCGTGGCGCAGGGCCGCGCCGACGAGGCTCGCGAGCCGCTCGACGAGGCTCGCGCGGTGTTCGAGCGACTGGGCGCGCGCCCCTGGCTGGAGCGCCTCGACGCCGTCGAGGCACGGCTCGGTACGCTGGCCGCGCCAGCGACCTAGGGAGCCTGAAGACCCATGGAATGTGACGTCGCCGTCCTCGGGGGCGGCCCCGGCGGGTACACCGCCGCCATCCGCGCCGCCCAGCTGGGCGCGAAGACCGCCTGCATCGAGAAGGAGCCGGAGCTCGGCGGCACCTGCCTGCGCATCGGCTGCATCCCCACGAAGGCGTGGGTACAGACCGCGTTCGCGCTGAAGGAGGCCGAGGAGAGCTTCGCCAAGTTCGGCGTCCGCGTCGGCGAGGCACAGCTCGACTTCGGCGCCGCCAACGAGTGGAAGGCCGGCGTCGTCAAGCAGATGACGAGCGGCGTCGCGAGCCTCTTCAAGGCCAACGGCGTCGAGTGGGTGAAGGGCGTCGGCCGGTTCAAGGACTCGAAGACGATCGCGGTGGCTGATGGGGAGGACGTCGTGTTCCAGCAGGCGATCATCGCCACCGGCTCGTTCCCGCTGCGCCCGCCGATCGAGGGCCTCGACTCGCCGCGCTGCGTCGACTCGACCGGCCTGCTGGCCCAGACCGAGGTGCCGCGCCGGCTCGTCGTCCTGGGCGGCGGCATCATCGGCTGCGAGTTCGCCTCGATCTTCCACCGGTTCGGGTCCGAGGTGACGATCATCGAGATGCTCCCCTCGCTGATCCCGCAGGAGGACGCCGACGCGGCCAAGGAGCTGGCGAAGCAGTTCGGCCGCCGCGGCATCGCCGTCAACCTCGAGTCGCGCTGCGACCGGGTCGAGGACACCGGCGAGGGGCTGCGGGTGTTCTACAACGGAGACCAGTCGGTCGAGTGCGACCTGATGCTCGTGGCCACCGGCCGCGGGCCGGTCGTGGAGGACATCGGCCTCGAGGACATCGGCGTGGAGTTCGACCGGCGCACCGGCATCGCGGCCGACGAGCGCCGCCGGACGACCGTCCCGCACATCTACGCGGTCGGGGACTGCGCCGGCTACTGGCAGCTCGCCCATACCGCGTTCCGCGAGGGCGAGGTCGCGGCGGAGAACGCGATGGGCCACGACGTCATCGTCGACAACCGCGGCGTGCCGCGCCCGATCTACACCGAGCCGGAGATCGCCGGCGTCGGCCTCACCGAGGCCGAGGCGCGCGAGCAGTACGGCGACAACGTCGCCGTCGGCCAGTTCCCGTGGGTCGCCAACGCGCGCGCCGTCATGCAGGACGCGACCATCGGCTGGGTCAAGTCGATCCACGAGACGCAGCTACGGCGAGCTGCTCGGGCTCGTGATGGTCGGCCCGCACGTGACCGACCTGGTCGAGGCCGGAGTGGTGGCGCTGGACGCCGAGTCGACCGTCGAGACGGTCGCGGACGGCATGGCGCCGCACCCGACGCTCTCCGAGGCGATCAAGGAGGCCGGCCTGGTGGCGCTCGGCCGAGCGATCCACATCCCGAACCGGAAGCGGGCAAAGGCAACGGTGTAGCGAGATGGCGCCGCGGCTGGAGCTGGCGCACGTCGGCCTCGTGCCACATCCCCGCTGGACGAAGCATGAGGATCGCCGCGTGGCGCTCGCCACCCCGTCGGGGGTCGCCGTCGAGGTCGAGCGCGGCGACCTCGCCGAGGTGCTCACCCAGCTCCTCACCGATGCCGATGCGCTGGCACGGCTCGCGCTGACGACGCCGTTCGAGCCGTTCATGTGGGCCGAGGCGGAGGACGAGTGGCCGGGCCGCGTCTACCGCGTCAGCGGCACAAACACCACCTGGGTTGCCCGCGCCGCGATCACGCGAGCGGCGGAGGAGGTCGCCGACCTGCTCAACCGTGCCGAGGGTCCGCGGCTCGCCAGGCGAGGCTACTCGCCCGGCATGTTCTGACGCTGTAAGGGCCTTGTAAGTCTTCGTCCCCCGACCGGGTGAGGGGCCGCGATTTCCGCCGATACCTGTCAGAGGTTCGCGGAGAGGCACGTCAACGGGGCGCCGACCGGCGCCCCGTTGCGTTAGGCCACGGACGCCGCGGGCAAGGACACGGCTGTGACCACGGTCGCGCACGACGCCCGCGGATTCGAGCGGATGTACCGCCGGCACGTCTCGGCGGTCTATCGCTATGCCCTCGCGGTGATCGGCAACCAGGCGGACGCGGAGGACGCGACCCAGCAGACGTTCCTGAGCGCGTACCGGGCGTGGGAGCGGGGTGAGCGCCCCCGCCGAGCGCACAACTGGCTGATCACGATCGCGCACAACGTCTGCCGCCAGCGCTTCCGCGAGCGTTCACGCCGCCCGGCCGAGGTCGAGCTCGAGGCCGACGCGGTCCCCACCTCGGTCGACGAGCGGCTCGAGGCCGCGGACCTGACGACCGCGCTCGGGCAGCTTCAGTTCAATCAGCGTGCAGCGCTCGTCATGCGCGAGCTCGAGGGTCGCTCGTACGACGAGATCGCCGGGACCCTCGGCGTCTCGCACAGTGCGGTCGAGACGCTCCTGTTCCGCGCCCGCCGCGCACTCCGTGAGCAGCTCGAGGGCGAGCTGACCTGCGGCGAGGCCGAGCGCGCGTTGTCACGCCGACTCGACGGCGAGCTCCCGCGCGCCGAGGCCGCTGCGCTCCGCGCGCACACACGCGCCTGCGCGGACTGCGCCACGCTCGAGCGGCGTATGCGCGCCCGGCGCGCCGCCCTCCGTGGCCTGGCCTTCCCGCTGCCGTCGTCGCTCGGGTCGTTCGGCGGCGGCGCGACGACGGCTGCGAGCGGGGGCCTGCTCGCGAAGGGCGCCGCCGTTCTGGCCGTCGGGGCGCTCGTCGCCGGCGCCGGCACGCACGCTCTCGACCGCCGGCCGCACGCGCATGCCGCGGCGCTGCCCACCATGCCCGCGACGGCGGTGACGACGTCTCGCGTCGCGGTCCGGCACGCCCCCCGTCGCGAGACGAGGACGACCGCCGTCAGGCGCCTGCGCGGTATGACGAAGCCGAGGCCCTCGCCGCATGCCGCCGCCCGCCCGCAGCGGGCCGCGCCGCGCGCCGCCGGCTCCGTCGTCCACGACGACGACGGCCGCCGCCCGCACCGACACCAGCTCAACCCGTTGTCGCCACCGTTGCCGCGCCGACGCTGCCCGCGGTCGAGATCGACTGGCACCGACTCGCGCTGCTCGGCCGCGGTCCCGTCATCGAGGTGCCGACGCTCGTCGAACCCTGCCCGCGCCACCGGCGATCGCCGCCGCCATCGAGGCGGCGATCCCGCCCGTCACGCTGCCCGGGACCGTCACGGTCACCCTCCCGCAGGTCACCACCGTGACGGTGCCGATCCCACCCGGCCCCTAGCCCTGTAGCGTCACGGGACCAGAAAGGAGCAGCACATGTCCGTCATGAACCGACGCAACGCAGTGTTCGGGGTGGATCGCGTGGGCGATCGCCAAGGAGGCGCTGCGCTCGAAGTCCAGGCGCGTGGTCCCGAGGAACGGCACGTCGACGCGCCGCAAGCTCGTCGTCCCTGCCGCGATCGCTGCAGCAGTCGGCGGCGCAGTGCTCTTCTGGAAGCGCCAGCAGGACAACGGCGACGACCGTCGCGAAGCACTAACGCGAAGCAAATCTCGCAAAGAGCGCACGATTTCGCCGCGGCGGCCATTGCACCGTCTGGGCGTGTCCCATAGTGTCCCTCGTGCGCTGAGCGCGGAGCGGAAGTAGGTCGAATCCCGACCGGGAGGCCGTAGGCGGAAGCCCAAAGTCGATCGGTCGGCGAGGACGAACCCGCCACCGGCTCAGCGAATTTTTTTTGCCCGCGCGGGACGGTTCTTGGTTCCCTTCCGCTAGGGCGGGCAAAAACAAATTCGCTGGTGTGACCGCTTCGCTCTATTCGAATGGGGAAAGAGCGTCGCTTCGCTCGCTTCCCCCCTCAGCTCCCCCCGGCCGCGTGCCGGACGTCAGGGTTCTTGCTTGGCTTCAGTTTGCTCGATCTTGTGCGCTTCGCGCTGGAACGCCCAGAACGAAGGCTTGATGACGCCTTTTGAGCTGACCAGGCCGGATTGCCAGCCTCTGAATCTGGCTTCATCGCGGAGCAGGAACCAGATCAGCATGTCCACGCGCGGGTTCCGGCGCGCGATCTCCACCGCGGACGTCACGTAGGCCGCCTGGCGGGACCACGGGACGCCGAACATCGTGTCCGGCGGCGAGGTCTCGTAGCCGTACTCGGTGATCCAGATCCGCTTCGGCCCCCATAGCTTCGTGACCGCGGCGACCAGGTTCGGCAGGTTGCCCAGCGTGAGCGCGGTCGGGTTGCGGGGCACCGTTCCGGGCGCGTCGCGCGGCCCGTCGGAGTAGGCGTGGTGCGCGTACGCGTCGATGTGCGTGACGCCGGCGCGGCGCATCGCCTGCATGAACCCGAGCGGCGCGACGGACGCCCACCGGGCGCGCGGGTTGTTGTTGCCGCGCGCGGCCGTCGCGCCGCACGCCACCTGCTCGTCTCGGATCAGTGTCATGTGCACGCCCGCGTAGATCGCGTTGCAGATGTCGGCGTAGTCGTACGCGCTCTGCGGCACCCACTTGCCCCCGACCTGGCGCCACTGCGGCACGAGCCCGAGGCGGAGGTTTGGCTCATTCCACGCCACCCACTGGTGTACGGCGGGGCAGCGTCACGCCGTCGCTGCGCGTGTACGTGCCGCTGTAGCGCTTCGCCGCCGCGTACGCGAACGCCTGCAGCCAGACCGGGTTGCGCGGCGCCCGGTTCGCCGGGTTGCCGCCGTTCGCCCAGCCGGGCGTGCCCCAGATGGAGAAGACCACCTTGATCCCGCGCTGGTCGGCGGCGAGCACCGCGCGGTCGAACGGCGCCCAGTTGTAGGCGGGGTCAGCCGGGTTGACGCCGTCCGTCGGCCGCCGCCGCGCGACGCCGCGCACGCTGCCCCAGTACAGCGTCACCCGGATCACGCGCACCCCGAGCTGGGACAGCAGCGGGAAGGCCCGGCTCGGTTGCTCGAGCACCTCCGCCGAGTCGGCGATCCCGACCTGGAGCCGGTCGGAGGGCGCCGCCGGCGGGGCGGCGGCTGCGAGCACGGCCGCTGACAGGAAGACGACGGCCGCGGCCCGGAGCATCACCGAGAACGTATCGGCCGCGGCCGCGTGCGACACGACCTCACAGAACCTTTACCGAAAGCCGCCGACTTTCGAAGCGGGCCGCCGTCTGACTATCTGAACCTCGCAAGCCCTTGGGGTCTGGGCCCGGGCCGGGAAGCGCCGCTGGGGAGCGACTCAGCTTCCCGGCTCGACGCGAGGGTCCGCGCAGGGGGAACTTCGGTTCCCCCGGCGCCCCTTTTTCCCGGGTCAGAGCCGCGAGAGAACCGGGATACGAGGGGCGATGGCGTAGTTGAGCTGCACGGCGACGATGAACGCGATCGCGAGATCGATGCTCACGAAGCTGAGCGCCGCGCCGAATGCGTAGAGCGACTGGGCGATGACGATGCGGCGCCGGATGGCGACCCCGACGTCGGGCGTCACGTCGTCGCTGACGAGCCCGGCGTGCTCGGCGTAGACCCACGCGGCGAGGAGTGTCAGGCCGAGGAACAGGATGTTGAGCCAGTACACGACGAGCGCCGTCCGGTACGAGAGGAAGTTCGTCAGCAGGGAGGTCGAGAACGGCATCGTCGCCACGAAGGCGAGAAAGGCGAGGTTCAGCCAGAGGAAATGACGGTCGGCACGGGCGAGATGGCGCAGCCCCGTCCCTTGCCCGACCCAGAAGATGCCGAGCGTGAGGAAGCTGAGCCCATAGACCAGGAAGTCCGGCGCGACCTCGCCGAGCGCACGGATCAGGTCGCCCTCCGAGTGGACGTCGCCCGTCTGCGGTACGTGCACCTCGAGCACGATCAGCGTCATCGCGATGGCGAACAGCCCGTCGCTGAGCGCCGAGAGGCGGTCGAGCCCGCCGCCGGCGATCCGGTTGTACGTGGTCGGCACCCCGGCCGATCGTAGGGATGGCCGCGGCGGGTGTCAGCGCAGGCATCCCGGTCACGGCGGCGAATTCGGCGCTCAGGCTCCGCCCACCGTTGCCGATACAGCCGCCATGCCGACCAACCGCGCCGCCTTCAACGAGCTCTGGCAGACCGTCTGCGACCTTTCGCCGGCGGCGGTCGCCGACGACGACGAGCTCGCCCGCATCGCCCAGACGCTGACGGTCGCCCCGGCCGCCGACTCCGAAGAGCGCGCCTGGTCGCTGAACGCACTCGCGGCGGCGCTGGCCACGCTCGGGCACCCGGCCGAGGCGCTGGCAGTGCTGCGCGCCGCCGTCCGCCTCGACGCGTCCGCCGACGCGCGCGTCGCGTCGCTCGCCTGCGCCGCGGTCATCCGCGCCGACCAGGGCGAGCTGGAGGACGCGGCCCGGCTCGCGCGGATGGTGGAGGGTGGCTCCAGCGAGCCGGCACTGCTCCGCGCGCTCGGCAAGGCACTTGGCGAGCGCGCCCGGGCGGCGGACGACGCCGACCTGTGCGATGCGGCCGCGGACTGCCTGCGCTGGGCCGATCTCGAAGACGCCTTCCTGACGTCGTAGCCCGATCAGGCGACGTTCAGGTCGCCCCGGCGATGAATCGGGCATCGCGTCTCCCCGGTTGCCCGTGCGCGTGCCGGAGGCCGTGGTCGCGGCCGTGGTCGCGGCCATCGTCGCCGCCGCGTTCGCGTGGCTCCTGCCGCCGGGCCCCGACTTCGCCGCCCACGCCTACTACGTCGGAGTCTTCGCCCACCGCGGGTTCGCAGTCTGGAACAACCTCTGGTACTCGGGCAGCTACAGCTTCGTCACCTACAGCCTTCTGTACTACCCGCTCGCCGCGCTGGCCGGCATCCGGCTGCTCGGCGTCCTCAGCATCGGCGGCGCCGCCTTCGCCCTCAGCATCCTGCTGCGGCGGGAGTTCGGCCCGGCCGCCCGCTGGCCGGCACTCGCCTTTGCGGTCGTCTGGCCGTGCGTGCTGCTGTCGGCCGCGTTCCCGTTCGCGCTCGGCAGCGCGCTCATGCTCGCCGCCCTCTGCGTCCTGCAGCGGCGCCGGCTCGGCTGGTTCGCGCTCCTCGCCCTCCTGACGCTCGCGGCCAGCCCGCTCGCCTTCGCCTTCCTCGCCGTGGTGGCGGCGGGGATCGCGATCGGACGCCGGGTGGACCGGCGCACGCTGGCCGCCGCCGGAGCGTCCGTCCTCGTCATCGGGGCGCTCTACGCCGTGGTCAAGCGCGCATTCCCGGACGGCGGCTTCTACCCGTTCCCGGCCGGAGCGCTGCTCGCGGCGCTCCTGTTCTGCGCCTTCGGCGCAGCCCTCGTGTGGCGAGTGGCGCCGGCCCGCGTGCTGCGGCCGTTCTTCGTCCTCTACGCGCTCGCGTGCGTCGCGGCGTTCCTGGTGCCGTCGCCGCTCGGCGCCAACGTGACGCGGCTCCGCTTCGCGGCCGTCCCGATCGCGCTGCTCCTGTTCGCCCTGCGCGACTGGCGGCCGCGCAAGGTGGTCGTCGCCGGGGTCGCCCTCGCGGGCGTCTGGAACATCCAGCCGGTGATCGCGAACGTCCAGGGCTCGACCGCGGACGCGAGCACGCGGGCCGCCTACTGGGCGCCGGCCATCCGCTATCTGAAGCAGCACCTCTCCCCGTCGTACCGCGTCGAGGTCGTCGACACCGTCGGGCACTGGGGTGCGACCTACCTCCCGCGCGCGGGCATTCCGCTCACGCGCGGCTGGTTCCGGCAGTACGACTTCCCGCAGAACGAGGTGCTCTACGGGTCGCTGGGGCCGGTCGCCTACCGGCAGTGGCTCCGCGGCCTCGGCGTCCGCTACGTCGTGCAAACGAACGCGCCGCCCGACTACAGCGCCGTCGCCGAGGCGGCGCTTGTCGGCAGCGGCCGGGCAGGCCTCGAGCCGGTCTTTCGCACGCCGGCGCTGACCATCTACGCCCTCCGCGACCCCCGCGAGCTCGTGACGGGGCCGGGCCGTGCGAGTGTGCTCCGGCTCGGCCCCCAGCGCATCAGCCTCCGCGTCGGCAGGCCCGGGACGTACCGGGTTGCGGTGCGCAGCTCGGCGTACTGGCACGCGCGCGGCGCCTGCCTCTCGACGGGAGACGACGGCATGCTGCGCGTCTCGGCGCCACGCGCCGGGATCGTCGGCCTGAAGTTCGACGTGGACGCATCCGGCGTCCTCGCCGCCCTGGGCGGAAGGGCCTCGCCGACATGCTCGACCGCGCACTGACCGCTCGGCCGGAGCTTCCGCTCGCCTGCGCCGCCGGCGTGCTCGTCGCCGTGGCTGCGGCGGCCAGTGCGCTGCGGCCAGTCGGGCTCGCATCCGGACCGCCCTACGACGGCCGCTCGACCGTGTACCTCGCCGCCGCGGCCGCAGCGTTCGCGTTCTATCTCGCCGGCCTTGCCAGCGTCCGCCGGCGGGTGGTCCGGATCGGGGCGGTGTGCGCCGCGGCGGCGGCGATTCAGGTTGCGCCGCTCGCCGGCCCGCTCTTCTTCTCGCACGACGTCTACAGCTACTGGGCCTACGGCCGCATCGCCGCCATCCATGACGCCGACCCGTACGCCGTCGCTCCGAGCGCCTTCCCGCACGACGCTGCGACGCTGGTCGTCGCCCACGGCTGGCTCCACGAGCGCTCGGTCTACGGGCCGGCATTCACGCTCCTGTCGGCCGCGCTCGCGCGCGTCACGGGGCCGTCGCCGTCGGCGGCCCAGCTCGTCTACCGGGTCCTCGCGGCCGCGGCCGTCCTGGCGCTCGTCGCG
Source organism: uncultured Thermoleophilia bacterium (assembly GCA_963710465.1). GTDB lineage: Bacteria > Actinomycetota > Thermoleophilia > Gaiellales > Gaiellaceae > JACVRM01. The sequence continues at coordinate 185,717 of CAVQAQ010000009.1, read as the reverse complement.
CTGGCGGCTCTGCGCGCAGGTGCGTTCGCGGCCGCGTTCGTGGGCTGGAACCCGTTGCTCGCCCTCCAGTTCGCGGGCGGCGGCCACAACGACGCGCTGATGATGGTGCTGGTGGTGACCGCGCTCGGGCTCGCGGTGCACCGGCCCCGCGCGGGCGGCGCCGCCTGGGCGGTGGCGATCGCGCTGAAGTGGATCCCACTCGCGCTGCTGCCGCTGCACCTGCTCGCGGAGCGCCGCGACCGGCGGGCCCGCGCCGTCGCGGCGCTCGCCGCGGTGGGCGTCTTCGCACTCATCGCGTGGGCCGCATTCGGGACGAGCTGGCTCGGCGGCGTTCGGCCCCCTCGCCCACCAGGCGCACACCGAGACGAGCATGAGCATCGGGCGCAAGCTCGGTCTCTCCCCGAACGCCGCGCTGGCACTCGGGGCGGCGATCCTCGTCGGCGGCTACGCCTGGCTGCTGCGCACCGCCTGGAGGGGGCGCGCGCGGATCGCGCTCGCGGCCGGGCTGCTCGTGCTCACGACTCCCTGGCTGCTGCCCTGGTACGTCGTCTGGACGGTTCCGCTGGCCGCGGTCGAGAACGACCGGACGGCGCGCGTGCTCGCGCTCGGGCTCTGCGCCTACCTGCTGCCGGGGCGGCTGCCCCTGTAATTCGGCTGAGGCGGCTCCGGCAGCGGATCCGGGATCGGGTCCGGCCCCGGCTCCGGTGGCTCGGGCTCGGGGAACTCGGTCACGCGACCACGGTGGGCTCGATCCAGATCTTCACGCGCCGCTCGCCTTCCCGGATCGTGAAGGCGTAGTCGTCGCCGTGGTACTTGCGGCCGAGCGCGCGAATGTGCTCGTCGGCCTCCTCGCCCTCGATGCGCTGCGCGACGCGGCCGCGGATGTCCACGTGCTCGTACGGGTTGCCCGGCGGCGAGACCGAGAGCGCCACGCGCGCCCCCTCGGGCATCGCGCGCTCCTTGACCCGCCCGACCGCCGTGTTGACGAGCACGTGCGTGCCGTCGGTGTCGACCCAGAGCGGCGACACGTGCGGGCCGCCGTCGTCGTCGACCGCGAGGAAGGCGAAACTCGGCTCTCGCAGGACCCGCAGCGCCTCGTCTGTAAGCCGAGCCATCCCGCATTTGTACCGACTGCGCTCAATCCTGCGGCGCTGTTGCCGATACAGGCCACATGCGGCGCGTCGACTGGAACGAGCTCGACCTGACTGCCCTGGCGGGCCAGCTCCGCCGTGGGCGGCGCCGGCACGAGGCCGAGCGGATGATCGTCGCGTTCCAGCACGCACGTGAGCTCGCGCGCGCGGACGAGGCGTTCCTCGACGACCTGCTCGTCGCCGTCGTCTGTCTCCTTGCTCACGCCGCAGACACGACGCCCCGCGACGTCCTGGAGCACTGCTTCAAGCGGGCGATGCCTGACAGCCGCTGGAAGGCTGACCTCGCTCCTCTGCTCGCCTCCAAAGAAGCGTCCTAGGCCGCCGCTATTGTCGGCGTCCCGTGTCCGACGCCGGCACACCGTTCGTCCACCTGCACGTCCACTCGGAGTACTCCATCCTGGACGGCGCCTGCCGCATCCCGGCACTCGCTGCGCGGGCGGCGGAGCTCGACATGCCGGCGGTCGCGCTCACCGACCACGGGTCGCTCGCCGGCGCGGTCGAGCTCTATCGCGAGGCCGGCAAGCAAGGCGTCAAGCCGGTCCTCGGCTGCGAGGTCTACGTCGCCGACGACCGCCGCGCGCAGGCCAAGGGCTACGCGCACCTGACGCTGCTCGCCGAGACGAACGAGGGCTATGCGAACCTGATCAAGCTCTCGTCGCGCGGCTACCTGGAGGGCTACTACTACAAGCCGCGCGTCGACTGGGAGCTGCTCGAAGGCCACGCAGACGGGCTGATCGCGCTCTCCGGTTGCCTCTCGGGACGGGTCTGCAAGGCTCTCGAGGAAGGCCGGCCGAAGGACGCCGAGGCCGAGCTCGACCGGCTGACCCAGATCTTCGGCACGGGCGACGTCTACGTGGAGATGCAGAACGCCGGCCTGGACATCCAGGCGCGCATCAACCCACTCCTTTCCGGCATCGCCGAGGAGCGCGGGCTGCCGCTTGTCGCCACCGGCGACGTCCACTACCTGCTCGCCGAGGACGCGCGCGCCCACGAGGCGCTTCTCTGCATCCAGTCGGGCGACTCGCTGCGCAACCCCAACCACTGGAAGTTCGATACGGACGAGTTCTTCTTCAAGTCGCCGGCGGAGATGGCGCTCGACTTCCCCGGCCACGAGGAGGCGATGCGGCGGACGCTCGAGATCGCTGACCGCTGCAACGTCACCATGGAGCTCGGCCGCGTGCTGCTGCCAACGTTCCCGACGCCGGAAGGCCGTGACGCCTTCGACTACCTCGTCGAGCTCTGCGAGCAGGGGCTCGAGCGCCGCTACGACCGCGTCACGCCCGAGCTGCACGGAGCGCCTCCAGTTCGAGCTCAAGACAGTCAAGGAGATGGGGTTCGCGGACTACTTCCTCATCGTCTGGGACTTCATCCACTTCGCGAAGCAGAACGGCGTCAGCGTCGGCCCGGGCCGCGGCTCGGCGGCCGGCTCGCTCGCCGCCTACGCGCTCGACATAACCGACGTCGACCCGATGCGCTACGGGCTCCTGTTCGAGCGCTTTCTCAACCCGGCGCGCAAGGACCTGCCGGACATGGACATCGACTTCTCGGTGGCCGGCCGCGACCGGGTCATCAACTACGTGTCCGAGAAGTACGGCCGCGACCGCGTCGCCCAGATCATCACCTTCGGGACGATGGCCGCGCGCGCAGCCGTCCGCGACGCCGGCCGCGTGCTCGAGATCCCCTACGGCTCGGTCGACAAGATCGCGAAGCTCATCCCGGAGGGGCCGGGCCAGACACTCGACGAGTGCCTGAAGCCGGGCGCCGAGCTGCGCCAGTCGTACGACTCGGACCCGCTGACGAAGGAGATCGTCGACCTCGCCAAGCCGCTCGAGGGGCTCGTCCGCCAGGACTCGATCCATGCGGCCGGCGTCGTCATCGGCGCGCAGCCCCTCACCGAGGTCGTGCCGCTGCAGCAGAAGGGCGCCGACCAGGAGATCGTCACCCAGTTCGGCATGTGGGACGTCGTCGACCTCGGCCTCCTGAAGATGGACTTCCTCGGGCTGCGGAACCTCGACGTCATCGACGCCGCGGTCGAGCTGATCGGCGGCGGCCTGAAGATCGAGGGCCTCGCGCTCGACGACGCCCTGACCTACCGCATGCTCGCCGATGCGGACTCGGCCGGCGTCTTCCAGTTCGAGTCCTCCGGGATGCGCGACGCACTCCGCCAGGTGAAGCCGACCGAGTTCGAGGACCTGATCGCCCTCGTCGCCCTCTACCGGCCCGGCCCGATGCAGTACATCCCCGAGTACGCGAAGCGGAAGAACGGCCAGGCGCCCGTCACGTACATCGACGAGCGGCTCAAGGCGATCACCGGCGACTCGTACGGCATCTGCATCTACCAGGAGCAGTACATGCAGATCGCCAAGGAGATCGCCGGCTTCTCGCCGGCCGAGGCCGAGACGCTCCGCAAGGCGATCGGCAAGAAGATCCACGAGCTGATGGCCTCGCTGAAGGACAAGTTCCTCGAGGGCGCAGCGCAGACCGGGACGACGCCCGGGCGTGGCGCAGCAGCTGTGGAAGGACATGGAGTCGTCGCAGGACTACTCCTTCAACAAGGCGCACTCGGCCTGCTACGCGCTGATCGCGTATCGCACCGCCTGGCTGAAGGCGAACCACCCGCACGAGTACATGGCCGCGCTCATCTCCTCGGTGATGAACACGAAGGACCGCGTGCCGCTCTACGTCAACGCGTGCCGGGAGATGGGCATCGAGGTGCTGCCGCCGGACGTCAACGAGTCGCAGTGCGACTTCGCCGTCGTCGAGGGGCACATTCGCTTCGGCCTGAACGCAGTCAAGAACGTGGGCGACTCGGCCGCGCGGGCGATCATCGCCGCGCGTGAAGAGGGTGGGCGGTTCGCGTCGCTCTGGGAGTTCACCGAGCGCGTCGACCCGGCGATCGTCAACAAGCGCGCGCTCGAGTCGCTGGTCAAGTGCGGCGCGCTCGACTCGACCGGCTCGCCCCGCAAGGGCATGCTCGAGCTGCTCGAGGCGGCGCTCGCGTGGGGCGGCCGCCACCACGCCGACCAGCTCTCCGGCCAGGGCTCGATCTTCGACCTCGGCGGCGGTGGGGCAGAAGAGGCGGAGCAGGCGCCGAAGCACCACCCGGCCATCCCGCCGGGCGAGCACGACAAGCGCGAGCTGCTCGCGATGGAGAAGGAGAGCCTCGGCCTGTACGTCTCCGAGCACCCGCTCCAGGGCGTCGCCGAGCAGCTGCGGCGCAAGACCGACTGCCGGCTCAACGAGGTCGAGCGGCGCCGCGACGGCGAGATCGTCACCGTCGGCGGCCTGATCGCCGGCGTCAAGCAGCTGACCACGAAGAAGGGCGAGCCGATGGTCTTCCTGCAGCTCGAGGACGTCACTGGCGGCGCCGAGGTCGTCGTCTTCAACTCGGTGTACGCGCAGTGCCGCGAGCTGCTCGAGCAGGACGGGATCGTGGTCGTGAAGGGCCGCGTCGACCACAAGCAAGCCGGCGAGACCAAGGTGCTCGCGATGGAGGTGACCGCTTTCGAGGCGGTGCCCGAACGGCGCGAGGTTCGGCTCAAGGTGGACGCGCGCATCGCCCGTGCGGGCCTGATCCGCGAGCTCGCCGCGCTCGTCAAGGACTTCCCCGGCGAGGCGCCGGTCTACGTCGCGCTCGACACGTCCGCAGGCCCCAAGACGTTCACGTTCGGGCCCGGCTACCGGGTGGCGCCGGTGCCGGACTTCTTCGCCGAGGCGAAGGCGCTGCTCGGCGAAGCGGCTGTGCTCTAACGAGCCGTATCGCATAGCGGCCTGAAGCGTCACAACTCCTGCGCGCCCTCACGCAGTGACGAGGCCTCGCGCCGCACCCGTCCGTTCCGGCCACCTCGCGCCTCCGCCCGCTCCCCGGTACCCCGAGCAGGGTCACCGAACAGGAGGAACGGATGGGAGGACGGAAACGCGCAGCGCCGCTCGTCGCGGTGCTTACGCTCTGCATCGCGCTGACGGCGGGCCTGGCGTTCGCCGCAGGCGACACCCCGACGACGATCAACGGCTGCCGCACGAAGGTGCTCGGCTATGTGCGCGTCGTGACGGTCGCCGGCAAGTGCCGCAAGAACGAGCTGCCGATCGCGTGGAACACGGCCGGGCCGAAGGGCGACCCCGGCCCGGCCGGGCCTACGGGCACCGCCGGGTCCGGCAGGCTCACGGGGCGCCGACGGCGCGCCCGGCCCCGCCGGCCCGCAGGGGCCGAAGGGCGATCCGGGCGGCGCGATCGAGGAGATCGGCGACCTGAACGGGGTCGGCTGCACCACCTACGCCGGCGCGGACGGCGAGGTGCTCGTCGACGTGAACGGCGCCGACGACATCACGCTGGAGTGCATCGCGGGCGACGACGAGCCGCCTCCTCCGCCGCCCCCGCCGGACGGCACGCCGAAGCTCGTCATCAACGAGGTCGACTACGACCAGGTCGGCGCCGACCACGACGGCTTCGTCGAGATCTACAACGCCGGCGACGCGGCCGCCGATCTGGCCGGCATCGCGGTCTCGCCGGTCAACGGCGGCGACGGCACCGAGTACAGCCGCAAGGCGCTGACCGGGACGCTCGCCGCCGGCGCGTACCTCGTCGTCGACGTCGAGCTCCAGAACGGCGCGCCCGACGGCGTCGCGCTCGTGAACCTCACGACGCACACACTGCTCGACGCCCTCTCGTACGAGGGCGCGATCACGGCAGCCACCATCGACGGGACGACCTACAGCCTCGTCGAGGGCACGGTGCTGCCGGAGACGGTCGCCGACTCGAGCACCGTCGAGGGCTCGCTGATCCGCAACCCGAACGGCCAGGACTCCGACGACGCTGCCGCCGACTGGGCGTTCACCACCACGGTGACGCGCGGCGCCGCCAACGTCTTGACCTCCTAGCCAGGGCCTCGGGCGGCGGCCGGCTCGTTCCGGCCGCCGCCCGGAACCGCCGCCCGGCTGCCGGTGTAGAACCGGCAGTGGTGGGCCGACCACTGGACGACGCGGATCTCGTCGCGCGCGCACAGCGCGGCGACGCCGCTGCCTACGAAGAGCTCGTGACCCGCTACCAGGGAATCGCATTCCGGACCGCCTACGTGCTCGCCGGCTCGGCTGCCGACGCCGAGGAGGCTGCCCAGGACGGGTTCGTCAAGGCCTACCGGGCGCTCGGCCGATTCCGCGCCGGCGCGCCGTTCCGGCCCTGGCTGCTCGAGATCGTCGGCAACGAGGCGCGCAACCGCCGCCGGTCCGCCGGCCGGCGCGAGCGCCTCGCCCTGCGCGCGGCCGCCGAAGGTCCCTCGGGGGGCGCGGCCCCGTCCCCCGAGGCGACGCTCGTGGCCGCCGAGCAGCGACGCCGGCTGCTCGACGCCGTGGAGGCGCTGCGCGACGACGACCGGCTCGTGATCAGCTGCCGCTACTTCCTCGAGCTGTCCGAGGAGGAGACGGCCGCCGCGCTCGGGATCGCCCGCGGCACCGTCAAGTCGCGGCTCTCGCGCGCGCTCGAACGGCTGCGCGCACACCTGGAGGAGGTGGCGGCATGAGCAACGCCGAGCTCGAGGGCCGGCTCCGCGCGCTGGCCGCGGACCTCGACTTCCCCGCAGCGCCCGATCTCGCTCCCGCCGTCCGCGCGCGGCTCGAGCGGCCGCGCCGCTCCCGCCGTCGCTGGCTGGTGGCTGCGCTCGCCCTGCTCGTCGTGGTGCTGGCCGGCGTGCTGGCCGTCCCGTCGGCGCGTACCGCGATCGAGGGGTGGCTCGGCATCGGCGGGGTCAAGTTCGAGTTCGTGGATCGCCTGCCGGAGCGCAGGGTGGTCGGCACGCCCGACCTCGGCACGACGATGTCGCTTCGCGACGCCCAGGACCGCACGCGGTTCCGCATCGTGGTGCCGCCGGACGATCTCGGCCGCTACACGCTGTACATCCACGAGCCGCCGCGGGGCGGCGTCGTGTCGTTCGTCTACGGGACCAAGAGGCGCGCGCGGATGATCCTGTCGGAGCTGCCGGGCGACTACCGGCCGTACATCCAGAAGACGATCTCCCAGACGACCGTCGTCACCGAGACCGCAGTGAACGGCCGCCCGGCGCTCTGGCTCGAGGGCGCGCACTACGTCGAGTTCGCCGACGCCACGGGCCACTTCGGCTTCGAGCCGGCCCGCCTGGCGGGGCGCGTGCTGCTCTGGGAGCGGGGCGGAGTGACCTACCGCCTCGAGGGCGATCTGACGCTGGACCAGGCCCGCAAGATCGCCGAGGCGATCGGCTGAAGTAAGGCATCCGTAAAGGTGTTTCCTGGTGGCCTAACCGGCAATCCGTACTCGTCGTTTCATCGAACAGAGAGATGATGAGCGCACTCGAACTTCAACCCGAGACCGAGACCGAGCGCATCGAGCGCTGGCGTTACGAGGCCCTGGTTCGCGCCGGCTACGAGCCCTCCGCGGCCCGCCGGATCGCTGCCCGGCATGAGATCGATCTGCACCACGCGGTCGACCTCCTCGAGCGCGGCTGCTCCGCTGAGCTCGCCCTCGCGATCCTGCTCTAGCAGGCTGACCGCTGCTCCCGTCCGCGGGGGCAGGGCAGAATGCGGCGCGTGATCCCGGCGGCATCCATCCCGTCACCGAGCTCCGGCACGTGGGACGTCGGCCCGCTGTCCGTGCACATGTACGGGCTGATGCTGCTGCTCGCGGTCGCCGCCTGTACGGCGCTGACCGGGGTGCGGTGGGTGCGCGGATGGGCCTGGCGCCCCTCGCTGGAGGGCGTGAAGGACAAGCAGCCGCACGATTTCGACCTCGTCCTGCGCGTTGCCGTGTGGGGCACGGCGGCCGGCGTCGTCGGGGCCCGCATCTACCACGTGATCACCAGCTGGAGCGAGATCCCGGATCCCAAGTGGCAGGGCGTCTTCGAGGTCTGGAAGGGCGGCCTCGGCGTCTGGGGTGGGATCGCGCTCGGGACGCTCGTAGGCGCGCTCATCGTCCGTCGCGCCGGGCACAGCGTTCGCCTCTTCGCCGACGCCGTCGCGCCCGGCCTGCTGCTCGCCCAGGGCATCGGCCGCTGGGGCAACTACTGGAACCAGGAGCTCTTCGGCAAGCCGACCGACCTGCCGTGGGGGCTCGAGATCTCCCCGGACAACCGGCCCGATCAGTACCTCGCGAACACGACGTTCCACCCGACGTTCCTCTACGAGTTCCTGTGGGACGTATCGATGGTCGGCGTCCTGATCTTCGTCGGCTGGCGGTGGCGCATCAAGCCGCCGGCGCTGTTCGCGCTGTACGTGGCCCTGTACACGTTCGGCCGCTTCTTCGAGGAGCTGCTGCGGGTCGACCCGGCCCACGAGATCGGCCCGCTGCGCCTGAACGCGTGGGTGTCGATCATCCTCTTCATCGCCTCGGCGGGCTTCTTCGTCTGGTGGCAATTCCTGCGTGGGCGGCAGGAGCGGCGGCGGCCGGTGCCGAAAGGTCCGGCCATGGCAATTCCGAAGCGCCGCGTCCGACCATCCCGCTAGCGTCCGGCCCTGTGGTCGTGCGCGAGCTCGAGCTGGACCTCGACGCGTTCGAGGGGCCCTTTGACCTGCTGCTCACGCTCGTGCTCAAGCAGGAGCTCGCGCCGGCCGAGGTCGACGTCGCAACGATCGTGCTTGCGTTCCTCGAGCGGCTGGCCGAGCGGGACGAGCTCGACCTGGACGCGTGCGGCGAGTTCCTCGTGCTCGTCGCCGCGCTGCTCGAGCTGAAGGCGCGCGGGCTCTTCGAGTTCGACGACGAGACGCTCGACGACCTGGATCCGGAGGAGGCGGCCGAGGAGCTCGCCCGGCGGCTTGCCGAGTACCGGCGCATCCGCGCCGCTGCCGCGTGGCTGTCGGAACGCCTCGAAGAGGAGGGCGGGCGCTACTTCCGCCTCGGCCCGGCGCCACTTGCGCCGCGGGCGGCACGCCGCGTCGCCCCGCAGGATCCGGCACTGCTCGCGGAAGCTCTGCGGCGCCTGACCGCCGACCCGCCGTCCGTCTCGCTGGCCCACATGGCGCTGCGCTTTCCGCCGGTCGCCGAGTTCCTCGGGCGCTTTCGCGACCTGCTCGCCCGCCGCCGGCGTTTCGACTTCGAGGCCGAGGTGCAGGGCCTGTCGCGCGCGGAGGCCGCGGTCGCGTTCCTCGCGCTGCTCGAACTGCGCAAGGCCGGTGAGATCGAGCTCGAGCAGGCCTCGCCGTTCGCGCCCATCCGTGTCGCGCGCAGCGAGCGCGGGGAAGAGGAGGAGAGGGAATGGATCGCCCGCTCCGCTTGATCAGCTCGAACCCGGTCGACCGGCTCGCCCGCACGATCGAGGCGCTGCTGGTCGTGGCCTCGCAGCCGCTCTCGCTGGAGGAGCTCGCGGCCGCGGCCGACGACGACGCCGAGCGCGTCGAGATGGCGCTGGGGCTCCTGGCCGAGCGTTACCGCGAGGGCCGGAGCGGCATCGTCCTCGAACAGGTCGCTGGCGGCTGGGCGTTCCGCGCCGCGAAGGAGGCCGCCGAGGCGTGCAGCCGCCTGTTCGAGCGGCCGGTCGAGCGCGGCCTGTCGCCGGCGGCGCTCGAGACGCTCGCGATCGTGGCGTACCTCGGTCCGTGCACGCGCCCTGACATCGCACGCCTGCGCGGCGTCGCGGCCGACGGCGTGGTCGCAGGCCTGCTGGAGCGCGGCCTCCTCGGCGAGGTTGGCCGCGACGACGAGGGCGGCGCGGTCCGCTACCGCGTGACCCCGCTCTTCGAGCGGGTATTCGGCCTCGAGAGCCTGTCGGCGCTGCCGCGCCTGGACGACCTCGGCGACGACGCCGAAGACCTGCGCAGCCGCCTCGAAGCCGTGGCCGCCCAGCGCCCGGCCTAGCAGCGCTCTCGATACTGTCGGCGTGCGCCTGAACGCCTTCCTCGCGCGGTCCGGGGTCGCCTCCCGGCGCAGCGCCGACGACCTCATCCGCGCCGGCCGCGTACGCGTCAACGGGGAGCCGGGCCGCTTCGACACCGAGGTGGGCCGGCGCGACCGGGTGGAGCTCGACGGCCGCCGCCTCGCCTTGCAGCCCCTGACGTACGTGCTGCTCAACAAGCCCGCCGGCACCGTGACGACGGCCCGCGACCCACAGGGCCGGCCGACGGTGGTCGACCTGGTCGATCTACCCGTTCGGGTCGTGCCGGTCGGACGCCTCGACGCCGACACCACCGGGGTGCTTGCTACTCACGAACGACGGCGACCTGGCACACCGGCTTGCACACCCGCGTTACGAGGTCGAGAAGGTGTACCGCGCCCAGGTCGCGGGCGACCCTGACGGGAAGACGCTCGACCGGCTGCGCAACGGCATCGAGCTCGACGACGGCCCGACCGCGCCGGCGCGCGTGCGCCGTCTGGCGCCCGGCCGCCTCGAGCTGACGCTGCACGAGGGCCGCAACCGCCAGGTGCGCCGGATGGGCGAGGCGGTCGGCCACCCGGTGCGCCGGCTCCAGCGCGTCCGCTACGCGGGGCTCGATGCACAGGGCATCGCGCCGGGCGACTGGCGTGAGCTGACCCGCGACGAGGTGGAAGGGCTCAAACGCCGTGTCGGGCTCGCCGGCTGATCTGCCTGCGGTGCGGGCCGCGCGCGTCTCCGACGCGCACGGCATCGCCGACGTTCACGTCGCGACGTGGCGCGCCGCCTACGCCGGCCAGCTCCCGGACCGGTTCCTGCGCAGGCTCTCCGTCGAGGAGCGGACGCGCAGCTGGCGTAGCCGCATCGCCGCGAAGCGCGGCGACGAGGCCGTCCTGGTTGCAGTCCGCGGCCTCACGGTCGTTGGTTTTGCGTCCGGTGGCCCGACACGCGACAAGGGCGACGACCCGCGCCGCGTCGGCGAGATCTACGCCGTCTACCTGCTGCCCGAGGAGTGGGGGCGGGGCGGCGGGCGCGCCCTGCTCGGGCATGCGATCTCAGCGCTCGCCGCCGCCGGCTTCGAGGACGCCTCGCTCTGGGTGCTGGAGACGAACCGGCGGGCCCGCGGCTTCTACGAGCACGAGGGCTGGCGCCACGACGGCGCGACGAAGCAGGAGCGCTTCGGCGAGCGGGTCACGGAGGTGCGTTACAGGCGTCCGCTGGCGCTACGCTCGACAGGGTGATCGTCGACTACGCCGTCTACGAGGGCGGCCACCGAGTTCGCGACAAGATCCCCCTGGATGAGCTCCAGGAGCGGTGCACGATCGGCCACGGGTTCGCCTGGATCGGCCTCTACGAGCCGACCGCGGAGGAGTTTGCCGCCGTGACCGGCGAGTTCGACCTGCACCCGCTCGCGGTCGAGGACGCGATCGACGCACACCAGCGGCCCAAGCTCGAGCGCTACGGCGACTCGCTCCTCCTTGTCCTGAAGACCGCCCGCTGGGACGCCGAGGTCGACGACGTTCGCTTCGGCGAGGTCCTCATATTCGTCGGTGATGACTTCATCATCTCCGTCCGCCACGGCGGCAACACCCTGCACGACGTGCGCGAGGATCTCGAGCTTCATCCGGATCTGCTCGAAGCCGGTCCGAGCGCCGCCCTGTACGCGATCGTCGACTCGATCGTCGACGGCTACGAGCCGGTCGTCGAATCGCTTGACGCGTCGATCGGCGGGATCGAGCGCGACGTGTTCTCGGGCTCGCGGCGGAACCCCGCCGAGCGGATCTTCGACCGCAAGCGCGACGTGCTCGAGCTCTACGGCGCGATCGTCCCGCTGCTCGAGCCCATGGAGATCCTGGCGCGTGCCGGATTCCCGGAGATCAACCCCGCGACGAAGCCGTACTTCCGCGACGTGCACGACCACCTGCTGCGCGAGTACGGGCGCGTCCAGCAGCTGCGCGAGGTGCTCACCAGCATCCTGACGGCGAACCTGACCCAGGCGAGCATCCGCCAGAACGAGGACGTCCGCAAGATCTCCGCCTGGGCGGCGATCATCGCCGTGCCGACGCTGATCACGGGCATCTACGGCATGAACTTCGACCACATGCCCGAGCTCGGCTGGAGGTTCGGCTACCCCTCCGCGCTTGCCGTGATGCTGACGATCTGCGGCCTGCTCTACTGGCGGTTCAGGACGAGCGGCTGGCTCTGACGAAGCCCATCCGGTCGTACATCGCGTCGAGTGTCGGCGCCGAAGCGGCCCGCGCCTTCTCCGCCCCCATCGCCAGCATCCGCAGGAGCTCGGGCTCGTCTGCGCGCAGCGCCCGGTAGCGCTCCTGGATCGGCTCCACGAGCGTGACCACCGCCTCGCCGACGTCCTGCTTGAACTGGCCGTAGCCCTCGCCGTCGTAGCGCGCCTCGATCGCCTCCGCGGCCTCGCCGGTCGCCACCGAGAAGATGTCGATCAGGTTCGTCACGCCCGGCTTGTCGTCGGCTCGGCGCACGTCGCGGCCGGAGTCGGTGACCGCGGAGCGGAACTTCTTCCGGATCACGTCGGGCGGGTCGAGCAGCCGGACCGTCCCGGCCTCGCTGGATCCCGTCTTGCCCATCTTCTCCGTTGGCGACTGCAGGTCCATGATCCGAGCGCCCGTCTCGGGGTAGACGGCCTTCGGCACGACGAACGTCTCGCCGAAACGCTGGTTGAACCGCTCCGCGATGTCGCGCGCGAGCTCGAGATGCTGCCGCTGGTCGTCGCCGATCGGCACCGTGTCCGCCTGGTACAGGAGGATGTCGCCCGCCATCAGGATCGGGTAGTCGAACAGCGCCGCGCTGACGAACTCCTGCCGCTCGCCCTTCTCCTTGAACTGCGTCATGCGCCCGAGCTGCCCGTAGCTCGTCACGGCGCCCAGCAGCCAGGCCGCCTCGGGATGCGCGGTGACGTCGCTCTGCGCGAAGATCGTTGCCCGCGCCGGGTCGAGGCCAGTCGCGAACAGCAACGCGGCGAGGTCGAGCGTCCGCGTGCGCAGATCGGCCGGGTCGTACTCGACGGTGATCGCGTGGAGGTCGACGAGGCAGAAGAACGCCGCACCGTCGCTTTCCAGGGCGGTGTTCTGGGTGGCGACGTACTGGCGGAAGCCGCCGCTGTAGTTGCCGAACGTGGGGTTGCCCGACGGCTGGATTCCCGAGAAGACCCTCATGGCTTGATTCTCCTTTCTGAACGAGACGGCTGGGACTGAACGCGCGCGAGCGCGCCTAGCGGCGCACCCACGCGCCGGGCCACGACCAGGTCTCGCAGAAAGCCATGGAACGAGCTTAGCGCAGGAAATTGGCGGCGATCGCGCGCCCCTCGGGCGTCAGCACCGACTCGGGGTGGAACTGAACGCCGTCGACGGGCAACTCGCGATGCCGGACGGCCATCACCTCGCCGTCGGGCGCCGTGGCGGACACTTCGAGCACGGCCGGGACGCTCGTCGCGGCGAGCGAGTGGTAGCGGCCCGCCTCGAACGGGTCCGGCACGCCCGCGAAGATCCCCTCCCCGTCGTGGCGCACCGGCGCGGCCTTGCCGTGCACGAGCTCGTGGGCCGGCCCGACGACGCCGCCGAACGCCTCGACGATCGCCTGGTGGCCGAGACACACCCCGAGCACCGGCACCCGGCCGGCGAGGGCGCGGATCACCTCGATCGTCGCGCCGGCGTCCGCCGGCCGCCCGGGGCCGGGGGAGACGACCAGGTGCGTCGGCGCAAGCCGCAACGCCTCCGCCGCATCGACGGCGTCGTTGCGCCGCACCTCGACCTCGGCGCCGAGCTCTGCGAAGAGGTGCACGAGGTTGTAGGTGAAGCTGTCGTAGTTGTCGACGACGAGGATCAGGGGACGAAGCTGTACACGGTCCCGGTCAGGTCGCCGACGTAGATCCGACCACCGTGCTCCCCGAGCGCCACGACCGGCGCGACGAAGCCGGCCAGCACCGGCCGGAATGCGCCCCCGCCGAGCGGCATCGAGACGACCTCGGGCCCCTGGCCCGTGCCGCCGAAGAGCGCGATGTAGAGCCGGCCGCCGAGGGCGGCGAGGCCCATCGGCGATGAGTGCGCCGGGAAGGTGGCGAACGGCCGCGTGTAGCGCGCACACGTCGCCGGCTCCGCGGGGCAGGACGGGAAGCCGTAGTCCGCGCCCGGCTGGATCTCGACGATGCGGTCGACCGGCCGCTTCTTGCCGAGGTTCTCCTGGCCCAGGTCGGAGATCAGCGGACCGCGGTGGCCCGGAACGAACACGGGCTGCCACGGCTGCCGCATGCCGGTCGCATGGAAGGCGATCTCGCCGGTCACCGCGTTCACGGTCACCACGTCGTTGGCCCACGGCTTCGTGCCGCGCGAGTAGTCGTCCTGTCTTCGGTCGCCGAGCGAGATGCCCGCGTAGAGGTTCTCGGACGGCCCGAGCGCGATGCCGTTGAAGCCGGGCGAGTGGTCGGGCGCCGTGACGACGACGCGCGAGTGCGTGAACCGGCGGCCGTTCCAGCCGCTCCAGGCCAGGATCTGCGGGCCGGTGCTCAGGAAGAGCGTTCCGGTCGGCGCGTACCAGGCGAGCCCGAAGACGTGCGGCGGCGAGCCGGGCAGCTTCGTCGCGCGTCCGCCGGCGACCGTGTAGACGCCGCCCGGGACCGTCGGCTTCTCCTCGCTGCCGAAGGCGGCGACGAAGAGGCGCCCCGCGCCCCAGGCGAACGTCGTCGGCGTCGGGATGCCGCGCGCGACGACCGCCACGGCGTGGCCGTTGACGGCGTGCGGTGGCGGCGGGCCGCCGGCCGCGAGCGCGACCGAGACGACGACTGCCGCGAGCATGGTCAGCGCTCCGAGGACGAGGCCGCGCCCCATCCGGGCACGATTACACACCCTGTTCGGCGACGTCGATCGCCGTCTCGAGCGCCGCCAGCTTGTTGAGGCATTCCTGGTGCTCGGCGGCCGGGTCGGAGTCGGCGACGATCCCCGCGCCCGCCTGCAGATGGGCGACACCTCCGGCCAGCACGATCGTCCGGATGGTGATGCAGGTGTCCAGGTCTCCCCCCGGCATGACGTAGCCGACGGCGCCGGCGTACGGGCCGCGCCGGTACCCCTCGAGCTCGGCGATCAGCTGCATCGCCCGCACCTTTGGCGCGCCGGACACGGTGCCGGCGGGGAAGCAGGTCTCGAGCAGCTCGAGCGCGCCGACGCCCGGGCGCAGGTCGCCGGCGACCTCCGACACAAGGTGCGTCACGTGCGAGAAGCGCTCGGGGACGAGGAACCGCTCCACCCGCACGGTGCCCGGCAAACATGTCCGCGAGAGGTCGTTGCGGCCGAGGTCGACGAGCATCACATGCTCAGCGCGGTCCTTCGGCGACGCCAGCAGCGCCTCGGCGTCGCCCTCGCCGCGCGGCACGGTGCCGGCGATCGGGTTGAGGCTCGCGCGGCGGCCCTCCAGCTTCACGAGCGTCTCCGGCGACGAGCCGATGAGCGCCATTTCGCCGAGCTCCAGCAGGAAGAGGTACGGCGATGGGTTGACGCGCCGCAACGCCCGGTAGAGCGCGACCGCGCCTGCCGCGGTCGGCCGCTCGGCGCGCTGGGCGAGCACCACCTGGAAGACGTCGCCCGCCCGGATGTGCTCCTTGGCCCGGCGCACGCTCGCCTCGTAGGTCTCGCGGTCCGGGAAGCGGCGCGTCGGGGACGGCGCGGCGGCCACGGGCGGCGGGACGGGTGGCGGCTCGCGCAGCCGCGCGGCGAGGTCGTCGGCGTCGCCGCGCAGCACCTCGGCGATGCCGAGCGCGTGGTCGAAGCGCACGAGCGTGTCCGCGGCGACGAAGCGGCTCGGCGGCAGGTCGGGGCCGTCGTCGGGCACCGGCACCGTCGGCTCGAGCCGGGCGACGTGCTCGTAGCCGAGGAAGCCGACCGCCGGCCCGTCGAGGGAGGCCAGTTCCTCGAACGGCACGAGCCGCGCGCCCGAGCCGACGAACGAGGAGCGCCCGAGCCGCCCCCGCTCGACAGACTCGAGCAGGAACGCGCCGCCCGCGTCGTTGCGCTGGTGCAGGTAGACGCCGAGCGGCGTGATCAGGTCGGTCGGTAGCTCCCGCGCCATGGCCCGTCTGTATCACACCCCTACACTCGCGCCGTGCCGCGCCTCGTCCAGCCAGCCAGTGCCGTCGTCGGCCACCTGGCCGTGCCGGGCGACAAATCCGTGTCGCATCGGTCCGTGTTGGTCGCGGCCGTCGCCGAGGGCGAGTGCCGGATCCGCGGCTTCGGCCGGTCGGCCGACACCTGGGCCACGGTGGAGGCGGTGCGCGCGCTCGGCGTCCAGGTCGACGAGGAGAGCCCGGACGAGCTCGTCGTCCACGGCGTCGGCCTCGGCGGCCTGCGATCCCCCGGCGGGCCGATCGACTGCGCCAACTCGGGGACGCTGATGCGCCTCCTCGCCGGCCTCCTGGCCGGCAACGGTGGTCGCTTCGAGCTGACCGGCGACGCCTCCCTCAGCTCGCGTCCGATGGAGCGCATCGCCGAGCCACTGCGCCGGATGGGCGCCACGGTCGAGACGACGGACGGCCACGCCCCGCTGGTGATCGAGGGCGGGGCGCTCCGCGGCATCACGTACGAGCCGCCCGTGGCGAGCGCCCAGGTGAAGTCGGCCATCCTGCTCGCCGGCCTCGGCGCCGACGAGCCGACCAGCGTCATCGAGCAAACGCCGACGCGCGACCACACCGAGCTGATGCTTCGCGCCGCCGGCGTCGGCGTCGTCCGGCGCGGGAAGCGGATCACCATCAAGCCGCCCGACCACCTGGACCTGCCGGCCCTCGACGTCCCCGGCGACATCTCGAGCGCGGCGCCGTTCATTGCGGCCGCCACCCTGCTCGCGGGCTCCGACCTGACCATCCACGACCTCGGGCTCAACCCGACGCGCACCGGCCTGCTCGACGTGCTCGGCCGCATGGGCGCGCGGCTCAACGTCCTGCACCGCCGCCGGGCCGGTGCCGAGCCGGCCGGCGACCTCGAGATCGCGCCCGCCGAGCTCGTCGCCGCCCACGTCACGGCTTCGGAAGTGCCGCGGCTCGTGGACGAGCTGCCGCTGCTCGCGCTCGTCGCCGGGATGGCACACGGCACGACCATGATCCGCGGCGCCGCCGAGCTCCGTGTCAAGGAGACCGACCGGGTCACGGCCGTCGTGGACGCCCTGCGCCCGATCGGCATCCATATCGAGGGGCTCGACGACGGCTTCCGCATTCGCGGCGTTCCCGCCAGGCCCCGGGGCGGCGCGACCGTCGACTCGCGCGGCGACCACCGGATCGCCATGCTCGGCGCGGTCGCGGGCCTGGTATCACGCGAGCCGGTGCGGATCGTGGGCGACGAGGCGGTCGCCGTAAGCTTCCCCGGATTCTTCGACCTGCTCGAGGCTGTGGCCCAGAGAACCTCATGATCGTCGCCATCGATGGACCGGCGGGAGCCGGCAAGAGCACTGTCGCGCGCCGCCTGGCCCAGCGGCTCGGCTTCCGCTACCTCGACACGGGCGCGATGTACCGGGCCTTGACGTGGCTCGCGCGCGAGCGCGGCGTCGATCCCGAGGACGAGGCCGGGCTCGCCCGGCTCGCGCGCGAGAACCCGGTCGAGCTGGAGCTGTCGGGCACGGTCACGATCGGCGGCCACGACGTCACGAGGCCGATCCGGAGCGCCGAGATCGACCGCACCGTCCCCGTCGTCGCACGCCACCCGGCCGTCCGCGAGGTGATGCGCGCCCGCCAGCGCGAGCTGGCCGACGCAGGCGACGCCGTCATCGAGGGGCGCGACATCGGCACCGTCGTCGCCACGGACGCCGCTGTGAAGGTCTACCTCGACGCCGACGCGTCCGTCCGGGCCGGCCGCCGCCAGGCCGAGCGCCCCGGGATCGGGGCGGATGCCCTTGTCACCGACCTGCGCGTCCGCGACGCCAGCGACGCCGAGCGCACGCTGGTCGCGGCGGATGCGCACCTGATCGACACCACCGCCCTCGAGATCGACGACGTGGTCGCGCGCATCGAGCAGCTCGTGCGCGAGCGGCTGCCGGCCTGATGCGCGCCGCGGAGGCAGTCTGGCCCGTCGGCCGCCTGACGATCCAGCCGCTGACGAAGGCGATCGCGCCGCTGCGGGTGTACGGCGCCGAGAACGTTCCGCTGAGCGGCGGCCTCGTCCTCGCGCTGAACCACTTCTCCTGGATCGACCCGCCTGCCTTCGGGGCCGCCTCGCCGCGGACGATCTACTACATGGCCAAGGTGGAGCTGCACCGGGTGCCGTGGCTCGGCCAGATGATCCGCGGGTTCGGGGCCTACTCCGTCCGCCGCGGGGAATCGGATCGCGAAGCCATACGCCTCTCACGTGAGCTGGTCGCGGAGGGCCGCGCGGTCGGATTGTTCGTCGAGGGCACGCGCCAGAAGAGCGGCGTGCCGGGCGAGCCGAAGCCGGGTGCCGGGATGATCGCGCTACAGGAGGGAGCCCCGGTCGTGCCGGCGGCCATCCACGGCACCCAGTTCTGGCAGCTCGGCAACTTCCACCCGGTCTCGGTCGCCTGGGGCGAGCCGATGGACTTCGGCGGCCTGCCGGCGAACGGCAAGGGCTACCGCGAGGCCTCGCGCGAGATCGGCCGCGCGATCTGGACGCTGTGGGACTTCCTGGTGGACATGCACGAGCTCGGCCGGCCGGCGCACGCGACGCCGCCGCGGGTTGCGCATGAGTAGCGCCGAGGACGAAGAACCGCGCGAGCTGCTCGGCACGGTGGCGATCGTCGGCTTCCCCAACGTCGGCAAGTCCACGCTCATCAACCGCCTCACCGGCTCCCGTGCCGCGGTCGTGCACGAGACGCCGGGCGTGACGCGTGATCGCAAGGAGCTGCTCTGCGAGTGGGGCGGCCGCGAGTTCCTGCTCGTCGACACGGGCGGCGTCGATGTCGCCGACCAGTCGCCGATCACGCGCGGCATCGTCGAGCAGGCGAAGGTGGCGATCGCGGACGCCGACCTCGTGCTCTTCGTCGTCGACGCGCAGACAGGGATCACGCCGGGCGACGAGGAGATCGCGGGCATCCTGCGCCACTCGCACAAGCCCGTGATCCTGATCGCGAACAAGATCGACGACCCCGCTCAGGACGCGAACGCGCTCGAGTTCCACCGGCTCGGCCTCGGCGACCCGGTGCCGCTCTCCGGCCTGCACGGGCACGGCACCGGCGACCTGCTCGACACGATCGTCGACCTGCTGCCCGGCGGTGGGCATGCGCCGGTCGGCGAGCAGGCGATCCGCGTCGCGATCCTCGGGCGCCCGAACGTCGGCAAGTCGAGCCTGCTGAACCGCCTGCTCGGCCGGGAGCGCGTGCTCGTCTCGGAGGTCCCGGGACGACGCGCGACACCGTCGACACCGTGCTCGAGCACGGTGACCGCCAGTTCGTGCTCGTCGACACGGCCGGCCTGCGGCGCAAGCGACGCCAGCGGCAGGGCATCGAGTACTACTCGGAGTTGCGCGCGCTCCAGGCGGCCGAGCGGGCCGACGTCGCGCTCGTGCTGGTGGACGCGAGCGAGGGGCTGGTGGAGCAGGACATCCAGGTGGCCGAGACGGCCCGGCGGGCGAACTGCTCGACGCTGATCGTCCTCTCGAAGTGGGACATCTCGGAGATCGACCTGGAGGACACGCGGAAGGACCTGCGCGGCCGCCTGCGCCAGCGACCGCCCGTCATCGCCGTGTCGGCACAGACCGGCCGCGGGATCGCGCGCCTGCTCGACCGCGTCGGGGAGCAGTTCGACAAGCACGTCGCGCGCATTCCGACGCCGGAGCTGAACCGCTTCATGGCGGAGCTGCGCAGCGCCCGTCAGCCGCCGTCGCGCGCCCGCCGCCGGCTCAACCTGCTCTACGGCACGCAGATCCGCACGCGGCCGCCGCGCTTCCGCTTCTTCGTCAACGACCCGAGCCTGATCACGCGCGACTACGGCTACTGGGTCGAGAACCAGCTGCGCGAGCGCTACGGCCTGGACGGCGTGCCGGTCGCCATCGACTTCGTGCGGCGCTCGATGAGGATCGTCGTCGTCGGCGCCGGGGCCTGGGGGACGGCATTCGCCCACCTGCTGGCGCGGCACGACCACGAGGTGACGCTCGCCGCCCGCGATGCCGACCTCGCGCGCGTGATCGACGCGACGGGCGAGAACCCGCGCTACCACCCCGGCGTCGCGCTCGGCGTCGCCGGCGCCACGATCGAGGAGGCGCCCCTCGCGGAGGCCGACCTCGTCTGTGTTCGCGGTCCCGAGCCGCGTCTTCGGCGACGTCGTCGCTGCGCTGCCCGGCAGCGCGCCGGTGCTCAGCCTGAGCAAGGGGCTCGACCCGGAGACCGGCGGCCGCCTGTCGACGCTCGTCACCGGGCGGCCCGCCGCCGTCCTCTCGGGGCCGAACTTCGCTTCGGAGGTCGTGGCCGGCAAGCCGTTCGCCTCTGTCGTCGCGTCGACCGACCGCGACCTGGGCGAGCGCCTCCAGCATGCGCTCATCTCGGGGACGTTCCGGGTCTACCTGAACACCGATGTGCTGGGCGTCGAGCTCTGCGGTGCGGCGAAGAACGTGATGGCGCTGGCCGCCGGCGTCGTTGACGGACTGGAACTGGGCGACAATGCAAAGGCGGCACTGCTGACCCGCGGCCTGGCCGAGATGTCGCGGCTGGGCACGGCGGCCGGCGCGCGCCAGGAGACCTTCTCCGGGCTCGCCGGCATGGGCGACCTGGTGGTTACCGGCTGGAGCCGGCTGAGCCGGAACCGGCGCGAGGGCGAGCTGATCGCGCGCGGCGCGGACGCGACCGCGGCCGCCACGACGATCGGCAGCACCGTCGAGTCGCTGACCACCGCCCCCGCGCTCGCCCGTTTGGCATCGCGTCTTGGCGTCGATCTGCCGATAACCGACGCCGTGAGTAGAGTCCTTGGCGGCGAAGACCCGGGCGACCTGATCGTGGACCTGATGGCGCGCCCACCGAGCGAGGAGTGACCGGCATGCGCAAGTTCCTAGTCCTGTTTGCGTTCGCGTTCGCCGCGGTGGCGGTCGCGGGCTGCGGCAGCTCTGGCGGTAGCTCCGGCACCGGGAGCGGAGCCATCCCGGAGACCGCCAACTTCGCGCCCGCGAGCTCCTCCTACTTCGTCTCCGTCAACACAGACGTCAACGGCGAGCAGTGGCACAAGGCGAGCGTCCTCCTCGAGCGCTTCCCGTCGAGCGACAAGCTGGTCGAGCAGCTGACGCAAGAGCTGCAGAAGCAGGGCATCAACTACGAGAGCGGCCTGAAGCCGGCGCTCGGCCCCGAGGTCGGGGTCTCGGGGCTCGGGCTGAACGGGTCGTACGTGCTGTTCACGAAGTCGCCGAAGCCGGACCAGCTCGAGGCGCTGTTGAAGAAAGGGAAGGACCCGGCCGTGACGCGCCAGGTGGACGGCTGGGTTGTCGCGTCCGACAAGGCTGCGGCGCTCGATCTGTTCGTGCAGGCTCGCGGCAACGGCTCGCTCGGCGACACCAGCGCGTTCAAGGACGCCATCTCGAAGGTGCAGACGGACGGGCTGGCGCTCGCGTACGCGCCGGGCTCGACCGTCGACGCCGGGGCGACGAAGGCGGCGCAGGGCCAGCCGCTCTCCAGCGACCAGATCACGAAGGCGTTCGGCAAGATCCAGTCGCTGGCCGCATCGGCCTCGGCCGAGGACCAGGGCCTCCGCTTCGACGTCACGGGCTCGGTCGACAACGCGCCGTCTACGTCCAGCTTCGAGCCGACGCTCGACCAGACGCTGCCGGCGAAGCCGCTCCTCTTCGTCGATGTCTATGGCCTCGGCAAGGCACTCCGCCAGGCGCTGGATGCGTACCAGCAGCAGAACCCGAGCTTCGCCCAGCAGGGCTCCCAGGTCGAGAGGGCGCTCGGCCTGACGCTGAACGACGACGTGTTCCCCGTGCTCGACAACGAGAGCGCGGTCGGGGTCTACGGCGCCCCCAGCGGCGAGTCGCTGCCGGTCACGATCGATGTTGCGGTCAAGGCCGACGAGGCGAAGGCCACGAAGCTGATGGAGCGGCTCGGCGCGCTGCTGGAGCTCAGCGGCAGCGGCAAGGCCTCGACGGTCGACGTCAACGGCCTGCACGCAACGGAGCTGACCTTCACCGGACAGGGCATCTCGGTGCTGCTGGGCCGCCATCGACGGCAAGCTCCTGATCAGCACGAGCCGCGCGGGCATGGCGGCGCTGCACGGCAGCTCGGACAAGTTGGCGCAGGACGCCGCGCTTCACCGACGCGCTCAGCGCGGCCAACGTGCCGAGCAAGGTCTCGCTGCTGCTGCACTCCGACCTGCAGACGGCCGTGCCGTACTCTCACTCCAGGTCGGCGGCGCCAAGCGTCGACGCCGAGACGCAGGCGAACCTGAAGCCGCTGCGCTCGGTGGTCGCCTCGGCGACCCAGGACGGGGACAGCTACAACCTCTCCGGGTACATCGGCATCGGCTAGCCTCGAGACCTCAATGGCCGTCCGCACCTTCCAGTTTCCCTCGGAGTCCGTCACCGAGGGCCATCCCGACAAGATGGCCGACCAGATCTCGGACTCGATCCTCGACGCCGTCCTGGCGCAGGACCCGATGGGCCGCGTCGCCTGCGAGACGCTGATCACGACCGGCCTCGTCGTCGTGGCCGGCGAGATCACGACCGATTGCTACGTCGACATTCCGAAGCTCGTCCGCGCCAAGATCGCAGGAGATCGGCTACGACCGCGCCAAGTACGGGTTCGACGCGCACACGGCCGGAATCATCGTCGCGATCGACGAGCAGTCGCCCGACATCGCGCAGGGGGTCGACGAGTCGTTCGAGATGCAGCACGAGCCGGGCGACGACGACCCGCTCGACCAGGTCGGCGCGGGCGACCAGGGGATGATGTTCGGCTACGCGACGACGGAGACGGACGAGCTCATGCCGCTCCCGATCATGCTCGCGCACAAGCTCGTGCCGCCGGCTGTCCGAGGTGCGCAAGTCGGGCGAACTGGCGTACCTCCGGCCGGACGGCAAGGCGCAGGTGACGATCCGGTACGAGGTCGACGAGGACGGGCGCCAGCGCGCCGTCGAGATCGAGCGCGTGCTCGATCTCCGTGCAGCATCGCGAGGGCATGAACGCCGAGACGCAGATCAAGCCCGACCTCGCCGAGCACGTCCTGCGCCCGCTGCTCCCGGCGCACCTGTATGACGAGCGCCGGCTGCGGGACGACCCGGACTTCTTCTTCTGCAACCCGACCGGGAACTTCGTCATCGGCGGGCCGATGGGCGACACCGGCCTGACGGGGCGCAAGATCATCGTCGACACGTACGGCGGCGCCGCCCGCCACGGCGGCGGCGCGTTCTCCGGCAAGGACCCGACGAAGGTCGACCGCTCGGCCGCCTACGCGGCCCGCCACGTCGCGAAGAACCTGGTCGGCGCCGGGCTCGCCGACCGCGCGGAGGTCAACGTGGCCTACGCGATCGGCGTCGCGCACCCGGTGTCGATCGCCGTCGAGACGTTCGGCACGGCGCACATCCCGGTCGGTCAGATCGAGGCGCTTGCGCGCGAGCACTTCGACCTCCGCCCGGCCGCGATCTTGCGTGATCTCGACCTGCGCCGGCCGATCTACGCGAAGACCGCGGCGTACGGCCACTTCGGCCGCGAGGACGAGGACTTCACGTGGGAGCGGCTCGACAAGGTCGACGTGCTCCGCGAGGCCGCCGGCCTCGCCGAGCGCACCCCCGCGTAGCCCCAAGGAGCACGGTCGGCGCCGTCGAACTAGGCGCGCATGCCTCCGTCGCAGCGAACCGCCCTCCTCGCGGCGCTCACGAAGAACCGCGGCGAGCTGACGCCCGCGGCGCTTCAGCAGTTGCTGGCGAAGCTCAAGCAGGCCTGACGAAGAGGCCGGCCGCGGCCTTCTCGGCGAGCGTGTGCTCGCTTCCGTTCGTGCGCACCGCGAAGCGGCCGGTGCCGGTGTCGGCCGCGGTGATCTCGATCTCGCTGCCGGGCACCAGCCCCTCGTCGTAGAACCAGTGCAGGAGCTCGCCGTCGTGCTCGGCGAGCCGCACGATCGTCGCGCGCGAGCCCACGGGCAGCTCGGCGACCGGAGCCAGCTCGGCGTTCTCGGCCTGCTCGAAGTCGGGGTCGACCGGCCAGCCATGCGGGCAGCGGTCCGGATGGCCGAGCCGCTCCGAGATGCGCTCGACCATGTCGTCCGTGAACGTGTCGCCGAGCTCGTCGGCGTGCACGTGCGCCTCGGCGGCGGTGTAGCCCATGAAGTCGGTCAGCATCCGCTCGATGATCCGGTGCTTGCGCACGACGAGCTCGGCGCGGGCGCGGCCCGTCTCGGTGAGGAGCGCCTCCTTGTGCTCGCCGCGCTCGACGAGCCCTTCGGCCTCGAGCCGCTTCAGCATCTCCCCGGCCGACGCGCGGGAGACGCCCAGCATCTCGGCGACCCGCGAGGAAAGCGTGGGGGACCCGACCGTGAGGGGCCGGTACTCGCCGATCGGAAAGGCGAGGAAGTAGATCGTCTCGAGGTACTCGTCGACGGAGTGGCCGGCCATGCGTCCGACTCTAGTCGCCGCTCTGTGTAAGGTGCCCCTTACAAGCCGTGTCGACCACGCAGATCCTCATCCTCGGCGCCGTCGCCGGCGTGACCATCTTCCTCGGTCTCCCGGCCGCGCGGCTGCGCGACCTCGACGTCCGCGTCCGCGCGGGGCTGAGCGCGATCGCGACCGGCATTCTGCTGTTCCTGTTCTGGGACGTGCTCACGAACGGCGTCGAGCCGGTGGAGGGCGCGCTCAAGAACGCGGTCAACGGCGGGGGAGACTGGGGGCGCTTCCTAGGCCTCGGCTCGCTGCTCGCCGCCGGCTTCGTCACCGGCCTGACCAGTCTCGTCTACTACGACCGCTGGATGCGCACGCGGCGCTCCACGCCGCTCGTCGGGCCCGGCGCGGCCGCGATCGACGAGTACGCGGCGCGGTCGTGGGTCGAGCGCCTCACGCCCGCGCACCAGCTGGCGCTGTTGATCGCGACCGGCATCGGACTGCACAACTTCGGTGAGGGGCTGGCGATCGGGCAGGCCGGCGCCGCCGGCGAGATCTCGCTCGCGCTCGTGCTCATCATCGGCTTTGCCCTCCACAACGCCACGGAGGGCTTCGGGATCATCGGCCCCATGGCCGCGGACGCCGACCGGCCGAGCTGGCGCTTCCTCGCACTGCTAGGACTGATCGGCGGCGGCCCGACGTTCCTCGGCACCGTCGTCGGCCAGATGTGGGTCAGCGACGCACTGTCCGTGGTCTTCTTCGCCGTCGCCGCCGGCTCGATCCTCTACGTCGTCCAGCAGCTGTTCCAGGTCAACGGCCGCTTCAACATGCCCATCCTCGTCACCTGGATGCTGCTCCTCGGGCTGTTCCTCGGCTTCGCCACCGACTGGGTGATCGAGGCCGCCGAGCTCGCAACGTAGGCTCGTGCCGTGCCCGAGCGCGGCCTGCTCTTCGACACGATCGCGGAGGACTACGACCGCGTCCGGCCGACGTACCCGGCCGCGCTCGTCGACCGGGCGTGCGCGGGGCTCCCCGTCGGTGCGCGGGTGCTGGAGATCGGCTGCGGGACGGGCAAGCTGACCCGCGAGCTGGCGCACCGCGGCTTCCGGCTCGAGGCGGTCGAGCCAGGCCCGGCGATGATGGAGGTCGCGCGTCGCTCGGTCGAGGATGCGGTCACGTTCCACCTCGGGCGCTTCGAGGATGTCGAGCTCCCCGAGGACGCCTATGACGCCGCCTTCTCGGCGACCGCGTTCCACTGGGTCGATCCTGCCGTCGGCTGGTCCAAGGTCGCCCGGCTGCTGCGGCCAGGTGGGACCTTTGCGCTCCTGGCCCACCTGGCCGGCAACACG
Organism: uncultured Thermoleophilia bacterium; assembly: GCA_963710465.1. Lineage (GTDB taxonomy): Bacteria > Actinomycetota > Thermoleophilia > Gaiellales > Gaiellaceae > JACVRM01. The sequence goes on along the minus strand of CAVQAQ010000009.1, from coordinate 159,858 downwards.
AGTCCGGTCGACACCCAGATCCGCGACGCCTGGCTTCAGCTCGGGGATGAGCACTGGCCGCAACGCAGCATCGAGGAGCTCCTCGAAGGCGCCGAAGCTCGCCGGGGCGACGTCTCCGAGGTGTGGGCATGGCTCTGCAGGCGCGACCTCGCGGCGCCCGGCACCGACAGGCTCTTCGGGGAGGCCACGATCGAGACCGAGGCCCACGACGTCGACGAGACCGCCGACGAGGTGCTCGCCCACATGCGCACATCCTCGGCGTTCCTCGGGCTTGCGCCGGACCGCCGCGAGTGGCTCGAGGGGCGCTACCGGGAGATCATCGACGCGGCCGGCGGGTACCGGAACACCATCTACGCCGTCCTCGTGACGGCGCGCGCCGTCCCGGCCGGGCCATAGCCTCTCCAGGTGGGCCGCCGCTTCGCCGACGTCCAACCGCTCATGACCGCGCGCGCCCTCGCGCGGCCGTTCACGTACGCCGTCCCGGATGACGTGGGCAAGGGCACGGTCGTGGCCGTCCACTTCGGCGGAGCGAAGCGGCGCGGCGTGGTCGTGTCCACGGCGGACGAGGCGCCTCCGGGAATCGCGCCCGCCGACATCGACGCCGTCGTCGAGACCCTGCCGCCCGAGCTGGTCGACCTCGCGCTGTGGATCGCCGACTACTACGGCTCTTCCGCGGGCCGCGCGCTCGCCCTCGTCGCGCCCCACATCCGCAAGCGGCGGGCCGAGCGGCCCTCGCCCGTCGCGCGCGAGTCGCTTGTACCGGCGGCAGCGGCACAGCCGACCCCGACGCCGACGCAGGCGGCCGCGGTCGAGCGCATCGCCGTCGCCCTCGACGCAGGCGGTGGGCACTTCCTGCTCTACGGCGCGACGGGAAGCGGCAAGACCGAGGTCTACCTCCGCGCCTGCGAGCGCGCCCTCGCGCGCGGCCGCGGCGCAATTGTGCTCGTCCCGGAGATCGCGCTGACGCCGCAGACGCTCGCCCGCTTCACCGCGCGCTTCGGCGATACGGTCGCCGTCCTGCACTCGTCGCTCGGAGAGGCCGAGCGGCGCGACGAGCGCGAGCGCGTCGCCGTCGGCCACGCCCGCGTGGTCGTCGGTGCGCGCTCCGCCGTCTTCGCGCCCGTCCCTCGCCTCGGCGTGATCTGCGTCGACGAGGAGCACGACGCCTCCTACAAGCAGGAGTCAGACCCGCGCTACGACGCGAGAACCGTCGCCGCGAAGCGGGCTTCGCTCGAGCATGCGGTCGCGGTCTACGGCACCGCGACGCCCCGCCCCGAGAGCTGGGCGACGCTGGAACGGCTGGAGCTCGGCGGCCGGATCGCCGCCTCGCTGCCCCCCGTCCAGATCGTCGACCTGCGCCGCGAGCCGGGCTACCCGCTGTCGGCGCCGCTCATCGCCGGGCTCGACGCGGTCGCCCGCGACGGCGGCAAGGCGATCCTGCTGCTGAACCGCCGCGGCGTCGCGCCGGCGATCCACTGCCGCACCTGCGGCGCGACCCGCCGCTGCCGGAACTGCGACATCGCGCTCGTGCTGCACGGGGACGGCCGCCTGCACTGCCACCACTGCTCGGCCGTCGAGCCGTCGCTCGAGCACTGTCCCGCGTGCGGATCGCCGGAGCTGGCGCGGATCGGCGCGGGCACGCAGCGGCTCGAGCATGAGCTCGCGAAGCGCTTCCCCGACCTGGAGCGGATCCGCATCGACGCCGACACGGCCGCGAAGCCGGGCGCGCTGGCCGAGGCGCTCGGCCGCTTCGCCGCCGCAGACCGCGCCGTCCTGCTCGGCACGCAGATGGTGGCCAAGGGCCACGATTTCCCGGGGGTGGCCCTGGCCGCGGTCGTCGACGCCGACACCGGGATGGCGATGCCCGACTTCCGTGCCGAGGAGCGCACGTTCCAGCTGATCACCCAGCTCGCGGGCCGCAGCGGACGCGACGCGCCGGGACGCGTGATCGTCCAGACGTTCCAGCCCGACTCCACGGCCGTCCTGCATGCCGCCCGGCACGACGTCGACCGGTTCCTCGCGGAGGAGCTCGAACGGCGGCAGGAGCTCGGCTACCCGCCGTTCGGCCACCTCGTCCGGATCCTGGTCGCCGGCGACGACCAGGCGCCGGTCGATCGGCTGCTCACCGAGTTGCGGCAGGGTCTCGAAGGCGTCGGCGCCGACCTGCTCGGCCCGGCTCCGCTGCTGCGCCTGCGCGGCCGGCACCGCGCCCAGCTCGTCGCCAAGACGCACACGCCACGCGCAGTGGCCGGGCGGGCGGCACGGCTGCTCGCCGCCGCGGCCGCCGCGATGAGGCGCGCCGGCCTCACCGCGGTCGTCGACGTGGATCCACAGTCGCTCTAGTGCAAAGCGAAGTCGCGCGAGAGCGCGAAGGCGACCTCGAACTCCTCGCTCTGCACCACTGCGGCATTGACCTTGTGCGCCGCGTCGGTGCGCAGGCGCGCGGCCTTGACGCGTGATGCCTCCATCTCGGAGCGCGAGTCCCAGACGGTCAGCGTCAGCGCGCGTCCGCCGTCGCAGCTGACCAGGTACATGCCCTCCGCGACCCCCTCGCACTCGTCGATCTGACGGAGCGCTTCGCGGAAGGCCTCTTCGGCGTCGCGGTCGACGTCGTCCGGAAGCTCGTAGGTGCTGAGACGTGCGTACACGGAACCCCCTCTGTCGCTCACCTACGTCATTGCCAGGGGCGCCCTAGAGCCAAACCCCACGCCTAGACTGGCGCCGTGGCACCTGACGAAGAGCACACCCACACCGAGACGCGCGACGAGCCGCTCGATGCCGAGCGCGCAGCGCGGCGCCGGCTCGCGCTCGCGCAGATCCGGCAATACCCCGACCCCGTGCTGAGGATGCGCGCGCATGAGGTCGAGGAGTTCGACGAGGACCTGCGGCGCCTGGCCGAGCGCATGATCGCGTTGATGCGGGACGCGAGCGGCGTCGGCCTGGCGGGCAACCAGGCGGGTGTGCTGCGGCGGATCGTCGTCCTGCAGCCGGACCTCGAGCAGGACGCGTTCGCCATCGTCAACCCGGTCATCGCCCAGCAGGGCGAGGAGCGCGAGACGGACGAGGAGGGCTGCCTCTCGCTCTACGGCGTGCTCGCGCCGGTCGAGCGCTCGACGACGGTCCGCCTCGAAGGACAGGGCGTCGACGGCGAGCAGCTCTCGCTCGAGCTCGAGGGCCTCGCCGCCCGCGTTGCACAGCACGAGCTCGACCACCTCGACGGGATCCTGATCCTCGACCGCACGACGAAGGAGGCGCGCCGCGAGGCGCTCGCGCGCCTGCGGCCGCAGCCCGTCCTGGACCGGTGAGCCCGCGCATCGGCGTGGCGGCGACCGCGCCGCTCGGCGCCGACGTGCTCGAGCGGCTCGCCGCCCACCACGACGTCGCCTTCCTCCTGACCCGCCCGGACCGCCCGCGCGGCCGCGGCCGTCGCGTCGGCGCTCCGCCGGCGAAGGACACGGCGGAGCGGCTCGGCATCCCCGTGCGCCAGCCCGAAAAGCTCGACGGCGACCTCGAGATCGACGTGCCGACCATGGTGGTCGCCGCTTACGGGGCGCTGATTCCCTCCGTGCTGCTCGACCGCGTGCTGTGGCTGAACGTGCATCCGTCACTGCTCCCGCGCTGGAGGGGCGCCGCGCCGGTCGAGCGCGCGATCATGGCCGGCGACACCGAGACGGGTGTGACCATCCACCGCACGACCGCAGAGCTCGATGCCGGACCGATCGCCGCCCAGGAGGCGTTCCCGATCGGGCCGGACGACGACGCCGGGGTCGTCTACGCGCGGGCCGGCGAGCTGGCCGCCGAGCTCCTCGACCGGGTGCTGGAGGCACCGTCGTTCACCGAGCAGCCGGACGAGGGCGTGACCTACGCCGAGAAGATCACCGCGGCCGACCGCGAGCTCGACTGGTCGGACGCAGGTGCGGGAAGTCCTCGACGTGATCCGGGCACTCTCGCCGCACATCGGCGCGCGCACCGAGATCAACGAACGCCCGCTCACCGTGTGGCGGGCACGGCGCGCGCAGGAGGGCTCCGAGCTCGTCGTGGACGGCGTCGAGCTGCTCGAGCTGCAGCCGGACGGCCGCCGGCGCATGACGGGCGCCGAGTTCCTGCGCGGCTACGGTCGGTGAGCGTCTCGCCCGCCCGCCGGGCGGCCTTTTCCGTCGTCCGCCGCGTATTCGAGGACGACGCCTACGCGGACCGCTCGCTCGAGGGCGCCGTCGCCGGCCTCGACGCGCGCGAGCGGGCGTTCGCGCAGCAGCTGGCCTACGGCACCGTCCAGCGTGCCCGGACGCTCGACTATGCGATCGACACGCTTGGACGCCGGCCCGTGCGCAAGCTCGACCCGCCCGTGCGCGCCGCTCTGCGCCTCGGCGCCTACCAGCTCATCTTCCTCGCCGTCCCGGCCCACGCGGCGGTCGACGAGTCGGTGGAGCTCGTCCGTCGCGCCGGCCTCGAGCGCGCGGTCGCGTTCACGAACGCCGTCATGCGGCGGCTGAGCGAGGGGGCGCAGGCGCTGGTCGAGGGGCTGCCGGACGACACGCCGCCGGCCGCTGCGCTCCGCCACTCCTACCCGGACTGGATCGCGGAGACGTTCTGGCGCGAGCTCGGCGCGGACGACGCGCGCGCGCTCCTGGCCGCGCAGAACGAGCAGCCCGAGACCGTCGTGCGGGTGAACCGGCGCAAGGCCGACCCTCACGACTTCGGGGAGCCCGACCAGCTGATCCCGGACGCCGTGCGCGTCGACCGCATCGACTCGCGCTGGATCGAGGAGGGGCTCGTCTGGCCGCAGAGCCGCGGCTCCCAGCTCGCCGGCCTCGCGGTGGGCGCCGCTGACGGGGAGCGCATCCTCGACCTGTGCGCCGCGCCCGGCGGCAAGACGGGCCAGCTGGCCGGCGACGTCGTGGCCGTGGAGAAGCATGAAGGTCGCGCCCGAGAGCTCGAAGAGAACATGCGGCGGCTCGGCGCGGCCAACGTCACGGTCCTCAACGCTGACGCGCTCCACCTGCCGCCCGAGCTGACCGGCTTCGACCGCGCGTTGGTCGACGCGCCGTGCTCGGGCCTCGGCGTCCTCGCGCGCCGGCCCGACCTGCGCTGGCGGGCGCGGCCACTGCCCGAGCTCCAGCTCGCGCTGATCCAGGCCGCGGCTGAGCGCGTCCGGCCGGGCGGAGCCATCACATACGCGGTCTGCACGATGAACGCGGACGAGAACGAGGCCGTGATCGAGGCGAGCGGCCTCGAGCCCGACCCGGCGCTCGCCGCGGAATGGCCGGCGTTCCGGCATCCGCGGCGGCCGGAGTTCCTGCTCACGCTGCCGCACGTGCACGGCACCTCCGGGTTCTTCGTCGCGCGCCTGCTGCGACGATAGGCGCCATGGGCTGGGCGGACTGGGTGCGGGAAATCGAGGTCGAGCCGTCGATCTACGCGGCCGACTTCGCGCAGCTCGCAAAGGAGCTCGAAGTGACCCTTGACGCCGGCGTTCGCGTCTTCCACTTCGACGTCGGCGACGGCCACTTCGTCGAGCCGATCACGACCGGGCCGATCGTCCTCGAGGCGATCGCCGGCCTCGTGCACGAGCGCGGCGGCCTGCTCGACTGCCACCTGATGGTCGACAACCCCGAGCGCCATATCCCGCAGATGGCGAAGGCGGGCGGCGACAGCGTCACCTTCCACGTCGAGGTCGGGGCGACCGGGCCGCTGATCGAGCTGGCTCGCGAGCACCGGCTCGGCGTCGGCGTCGCATTCAACCCCGGCACGGCCGTCGCCGATGCGGTCCAGGCCTCAGCGGGAGCGGACATCGTGCTCTGCATGAGCATCTGGCCCGGCTACTCGGGGCAGCCGTTCATGCCGGAGGCGATCGGGCGCGTCCGCGAGCTGCGCGGCCTGCTTCCGCCCGAGGTTCACATCCAGGTCGACGGCGGCATCGGGCCCACCAACATCGCGAAGGTGCGTGCCGCCGGCGCGTCGCTCTTCGTCGCCGGGTCGTCGGTCTACGGGAAGGACGACCCTGCCGCCGCCTACCGCGAGCTCGTCTCGCTCGCGTCGTGAGCCTGCTCGAGCGCGCCCTCGACCTCGCCGAGCGGGGCCGCGGCACCACGCATCCGAACCCCGTCGTCGGCGCCGTCATCGAACGGGACGGCGAGGTCGTCGGTGAGGGCTGGCACGAGCGCGCAGGCGGACCGCACGCCGAGGTCGTCGCGCTCGAGCAGGCCGGCGAGCGGGCGCGCGGCGCAACGATGTACGTGACGCTCGAGCCGTGCGCGCACCACGGGCGCACGCCACCGTGCGCGGACGCGGTCGTCGCGGCGGGCGTCGCCCGCGTCGTGGTCGGCGCGGCCGATCCTGACCCGCGCACCGACGGCCGCGGGATCGCGCGCCTGCGCGAGGCGGGCGTGGACGTCGAGGTGCTGGACGACCCGCGCGCCCGTCGCCAGAACGAAGCCTGGCGCACCTGGGCACGGCTCCGGCGCCCGTTCGTCACGCTCAAGCTCGCCGCGACCCTCGACGGCCGCGTGGCCGTCCCCGGCTCGCGCTGGATCAGCGGCGAGGAGAGCCGGCGCCTCGTGCACGAGCTGCGTGCCGCGTCCGGCGCGGTCGCGGTCGGCATGGGCACCGTCCGCGCCGACCGGCCGGCGCTGACCGCGCGCGACGTGCGCGCGACCCGTCAGCCGCGCCGCCTCGTGTTCGGCCGCGGCCCGCTGCCCGAGGGCATCGATCTCGAGCTGGTCGAGGAGCCGCTGGTAGAGGCGCTCCAGCGGCTCGCGGCCGAGGACGTCCAGTCCCTGCTGGTCGAGGGCGGGCCGACCCTGGCGACGTCCTTCCTGCGCGAGGACCTCGTGGACAAGGTGCTGCTCTTCGTCGCGCCGACAGTGGCCGGTGAGGGCCCGGCTATCCTGGCCGGCCCCGTCGGCCCGATTCACATGCACGATGTGAGTGCGAGCAGGCACGGCGACGACGTGCTGCTGACTGCCTATGTCCACGAGCCCTGACCCTCTAACCTCCCGCCGCCCGGCCGACGTGCTGGTCACCGCCATCTCCGAGTGGCTCGCCGGCCACTCGAGCGACGAGCGGCTCGAGGCCGAGGTCGCCCGCGCGGACCTCGGTGCGCTCGACGAGGCGCAGCGCGAGGCGGTCGAGGAGCTGCTCGAGGGACTGCGCGACGGGAGTGCGAACCGTGCCGAGGTCAACATGGTCGCTCGCGAGACTCTGCAGGCGCTCGTTTTCTAGTCTGACGGCTTGTTCACGGGCGTCATCCGCGAGCTCGGCCGCGTCGCGGCTGTCGACGGCGGCGCCGACGGCGTTCGTCTGACCGTCGAGGCGGCCGACACCGCCGCGCAGGCGGCGACCGGCGATTCGGTGTCCATCGACGGCGTCTGCCTCACCGCCGTGAACGTGGACGACGGCAGCATCGCCTTCGACGCCGTCCCGGAGACGCTCCGCCGCACAACGCTCGGCCGCCTCGGCGCCGGCGATCAGGTCAACATCGAGCCGGCGCTGCGCGCCGGTGAGCCGCTCGGCGGCCACTACGTCCAGGGGCATGTCGACGCCGTCGGGTCGGTCCGCTCGGTCGAGCGCGAGGGCGACGGCGTGCGCATCTGGATCGACGCCCCGGACGACGTCCTCCGCTACTGCGTCGAGAAGGGCTCGGTCGGCGTCGACGGCGTTTCGCTCACCGTGGCCGATCTGGACGACACCGGGTTCGCGGTCGCGCTCATCCCGCACACGCTCGAGGTGACCACGCTCGGGGCGCTCGAGCCGGGCGACGAGGTCAACCTCGAGGCGGACGTGCTCGCCAAGTACGTCGAGCGCCTCGTCGGTCGGTGAACACCTGCACGTTACGATCATCGGCGTGACCGTCGAGACACAGGTTTCCTCGCCCTTCGCCACCATCGACGAGGCGATCGACGACATCCGCCACGGCAAGTTCGTGGTCGTCGTCGACGCGCCCGACCGGGAGAACGAGGGCGATCTCGTCATTGCTGCGCAGTTCGCGACGCCGGAGGCGATCACGTTCATGGCGACCTACGGGCGAGGCCTGATCTGCCTGTGCCTGACCGAGGAGCGGTGCGAGGAGCTCGGCCTGCGCCCGATGACCGAGCACAACGAGACGCCGCTCGGGACCGCGTTCATGAACACGATCGAGGCGCGCGAGGGCATCACCACCGGCATCTCGGCGCACGACCGCTCACGGACGATCCAGGTGGCGATCTCGGCGAAGGACCGCCGCGACCTCATCCACTCGGGTCACGTCCAGCCGCTGAAGGCGCGAGCCGGCGGTGTCCTGAACCGTGCGGGCCAGACCGAGGCCGCGGTCGACCTTGCCCGCCTCGCCGGGCTGAACCCGGCCGGCGTCGTCTGCGAGATCATGCGCGACGACGGCGCGATGGCGCGCGTTCCGGACCTCGTCGACTACTGCGCCGAGCATGACATCCGTATGGTCACCGTCGCCGACCTGATCGAGTACCGGCGGCGCCGCGAGAAGCTCGTCGAGCGCACGACGTCGGTCTCGCTGCCGACGGCGTACGGCGACTTCACGGCCGTCGCGTACCGCGAGACGCTTACCGGCAAGCCGCACGTCGCGCTCGTGAAGGGCGATGTCGAGGGCGCCCAGAACGTCCTCGTCCGCGTCCACTCCGAGTGCCTGACCGGCGACGTCTTCCACTCTTTGCGCTGCGACTGCGGCGAGCAGCTCGAGCACGCGCTGGCGCTGATCCAGGGCGAGGGGCGCGGCGTCCTGCTCTACATGTCCCAGGAGGGACGAGGGATCGGCCTGCTCAACAAGCTCAAGGCATACGAGCTGCAGGAGGCAGGCCTCGACACCGTGGAGGCGAATCTGGAACTTGGATTCCCGGCGGACGCACGCGACTGGGGGATCGGGAACCAGATCCTCGCCGACCTCGGCCTGACCACCATTCGCATCCTGACGAACAACCCGAAAAAGCTGACCGGCCTGGAGGGATACGGTCTCACCGTGGTCGAGCAGGTGCCGATCGAGATGCCGCCGAACGCCGTCAACGAGCGGTACCTGGCGACGAAGCGCGACAAGCTCGGGCACCGCCTGCACCACCAGGACATCCGCTTCGCCGACCAGGAGGACGCATGAACGACAAGGGGCGCACGGTGGGCATCGAGCCCGCCCAACAGGAGCAGACCGTCATCGCCGGGGCGGTCGACGAGCCGCTCGTGACCGACGAGGTGGCGCCGATCGTTCCGGAGCTACGGCCGCCCGCACCCCAACTCGAGCCGGAGCCGGAGCAGCACGCGGCCGGCGGGTTGCGGGTCCCCGACGGCTACACGGTGATCGAGGGCACCCCCAGCGGCGAGGGCCGCACGGTCGGCGTCGTCATCGCGCGGTTCAACGGCGAGATCACCGACCGCCTGCTCGAGTCGGCGCTGAACGCGCTCGGCGAGCAGGGCGTCCAGCGAGAGGCCGTGACGGTCATGCCCGTCCCCGGCGCGTTCGAGCTGCCGCTCGCTGCAATGGCGATGGCGAAGACGCGGCGCTACTCGTGCATCGTGGCCCTGGGCGCCGTCATCCGCGGCGAGACGCCGCACTTCGACTACGTCGCCGGGGAGGCGGCGTCGGGCCTCCAGCTCGCCGCACTCGAGACCGGCGTGCCGGTCGCGTTCGGCGTGCTCACGACCGACACGGTCGCGCAGGCGGAGGCGCGCATCGACAAGGGCGCCGAGGCCGCGCGCACGGCGCTCGAGATGGCCGACGTGTTCACGCAGGTGCGGGCCGCGGTGAGCGCGGCCAGGCCGTAACCGTCGGCTACACTCCGCGACTCATGTCTCGCGTCTGCGCAATTTGCGGCAAGAAGCCCGGCTTCGGTAACAGCCGGAGCCATTCCATGGTGGCGACGAAGCGCCGCTTCGATCCGAACCTCCAGCGCGTGCGCGTCCTGCTGGACGGCAAGGCCACGCGTGCGTACGTGTGCACGCGCTGCCTCAAGTCCGGCAAAGTCCAGAAGGCTGTGTAATCACCGCGAAAAGTCCGGCTCGCTGCGCGTAGCCATGACGACTTTTCGCGGGATCCGGAATTGACGCGACTTCGCGCGGCGGGGCAAGCCCGCCTCCGGCGATGGTTGGGCCGTCGGCTGCCCCGGCTACGGTGCAACCGATGGCAGTCCGCGTCGTCGTAGTTGAGGACAACGACGTCTTTCGCGAGGCGCTCGTCCTGCTGCTCGGACAGGTCGCAGGGGTCGAGGTCGTAGGTGACGTGCCGGGCGGGGAGGAAGCGGTCGAGCTCTGCCGCCGCGTAGCACCCGACGTGGTGCTGCTCGACTACCGGCTGCCCGGCATGGACGGCGTCCAGACGACCGCCGCGCTCAAGGCGGTCGCGCCGTCTGCGGCAGTCGTCTTCCTGACGGCGTCGGCAACGCGGCGGGAGGAAGAGGCGTTCCGCGAGGTGGGAGCTGTTGCCGTGTTGACGAAGGACGCGCCGCTCGAGGAGATCGTCGCGGCGGTTACTCGGAAGCCTGTACTTCGCTGACGTCCCCGCCGCGGATCCGCCAGAAGCGCAGCTCGCCGGTGTCCGCGCGCATGATCACGAACGGCGCGCCCTCCCATTCGCCGATGTTGGCGATGTCCGTCTTCGACGGCCGCGGGTCCGTCTCGGGGTGCGTGTGGAAGATCCCGATCTCGTAGCCGGCGTCCTCGAGCTCGAACGGCAGCGCCGGGTCGGGGAAGCTCAGCGAGAAGCGGTACGGGCTCTCGTCGAGGTTGATGCAGCGGTAGTAGCGCTCGGCGCGGCCGTCGCGGATCGCCAGCACGCCGCAGGCCTCGTTCGGGAGCGCCTCGCGCGCATGTGCACGAAGCTCCTCCCGCAACGGGGCCGGGATCACCACCAGACGGTGCGCTCCATGGCCTGCTCGACGTCGTCTGCGGCCCAGAACGCCGCCGAGAGGTACTTCCAGCCGCCGTCGGCCAGGATGCAGACGACGACGCCCTCGTCGAGCTCCTCGCCCAGCCGCTGGCCGACGTGCACGACCCCGCCGGAGGAGACGCCCGCGAAGATTGCCTCCTTGTCGAGCAGCGCGCGGACGCCCTGCACGGACTCGGCGTTCGAGACGAGCAGCTTCCGGTCGAGCTTCGAGACGTCGAGGATCGGCGGCACGTAGCCGTCCTCCAGCGACCGCAGCCCGATCACCGGGTCGCCCGGCAGCGGCTCGGCGCCGGCGACGACCACATCCGGGAACGACTCGCGGACGCGCGCTCCCGCGCCCATCAGCGTCCCGCCGGTGCCGAGGCCGGCGACGAGCACGTCGACGCGGTCGAGCGCCTCCACGATCTCCGCGCCCGGTGCCCTCGTAGTGGGCGCGCGGGTTCGCCGGGTTCTCGTACTGGAACGGCATGAAGTAGCGCGGCTCGCGCGCCGCCAGCTCCAGCGCGGCGCGCACCGAGCCGTTCGTCCCGGCGTCCGCCGGCGAGAGGACGATCTTCGCGCCGAGGAGCTTGAGCAGCCGGCGGCGCTCCTCGGTCGCGTTCTCGGGCATCACGCAGGTGAGGTCGTAGCCCTTCAGGCGGGCCACCATCGCCAGCGAGATGCCGGTGTTGCCGCTCGTCGGCTCGAGCAGCTCGCGGCCAGGCTCGAGCTCGCCGGACGCCTCGGCGTCCTCGATCATCGCCTTGGCGACGCGGTCCTTGATCGAGCCGGTCGGGTTCTGGCCCTCGAGCTTCGCGAACAGGCGCACGCCCGGCTTCGGCGAGAGCCGGGCAGCTCGACGAGCGGCGTCGAGCCGACGAGGTCCAGGAGCGACGAGGTGGTCTTGACCGCCATAGGAGGCAGAACGTCCCTGATCTATCCCCGATATTCCGTGCGGCTATGCGCAGCCGCCGGCCATCGCCGGCAGGAGGATCACCGTCGAGCCCTCGCTCACCTCGGTGTCGAGGCCCTGGAGCGTGCGCACGTCCTCGCCGTCCACGTAGGCATTGACGAAGCGGGCGAGCCCGCCGTCGGCGTAGATGCGCTGCGCCAGCTCGGGGTACCGGCGCGTGAGGTCGTCGAGCACCTCGGCGACCGTCGAGCCCGTGGCCGGGACCTCGCGCTCGCCGCCGGTCTCGGTGCGCAGCGTCGGTGGAATGCGAACGGTGACCGTCATGCGGCGGCGCAGAACTCGACGTAGTCGATGTACTCGGAGATCGTCGGATGCTCGCCGCACACCGGGCAGTCCGGATCGCGGCGGAGGGCAACCTCCGTGAACGTCGCGTCGAGTGCGTCGTAGAGCATCAGCCGGCCGATCAGCGGGTCGCCGATCCCGAGTGCCAGCTTGAGCGCCTCGTTCGCCTGGATCGAGCCGATCACGCCGGGGAGCACGCCGAGCACGCCGCCCTCGGCGCAGCTCGGAGCGAGCTCGGGCGGCGGCGGCTGCGGGAAGAGGCAGCGGTAGCACGGTCCCTCGAACGGCTTGAAGACGGTCGCCTGGCCCTCGAAGCGGTAGATCGACCCGTGGACGACCGGGATCTTGTGCCAGACCGACGCGTCGTTGACGAGGTAGCGCGTCGGGAAGTTGTCGGCGCCGTCCACGATCACGTCCCAGCCCTCGTCGAGGATCGTGTCGATGTTCTCGGAGGTGAGGCGCTCGTCGTAGGGAACGACGTCGACGTCCGGGTTGAGGCCGTTGATGCGCTCGCGGGCCGAGTCGACCTTGGGGCGGCCGAGCGCCTCGGTGGAATGCAGCACCTGGCGCTGCAGGTTCGAGTCGTCGACGTAGTCGGCATCGACGATGCCGAGCGTCCCGACCCCGGCGGCGGCCAGATACAGCGCGGCAGGGGAGCCGAGCCCGCCGGCGCCGACGAGCAGCATGCGGGAGTCGAGCAGACGCTGCTGGCCCTCCTCGCCGATCTCCGGGATCAGCAGGTGGCGGCTGTAGCGGCGGATCTTGTCGCGGTCGAGCGTGCTCGACACGATGGTCGGGTAGCCGGCCTCCTCCCAGGCGATGATCCCGCCCTCGACGTTGATGGGCTCTGCGTAGCCGAGCGCCTTGAGCGCCTGCGCGGCGCGCATGGAGCGCTGCCCGCTGCGGCAGTAGAGCAGGACGGGGCGCGCAAGGTCGGGCGCGACCGAGCCGATCCGCTCTTCCACGGTGGCCGGCGGGACGAGCGTGGCGCCCTCGAGATGCCCCTGGTTCCATTCGGCCGGCTCGCGGGTGTCGACGAGTACCGGCGGATCGTCGCCGGCGAGCAGCTTGCGCGCCTGTGCGACGTCGACAACCGTGATGTCCTGGGAAGCGAGGGGAGGCGACTTCATCGACCGAGAATAGCCAGGAGGCAAGGTCGTGGGGCGGCTATCGTCGGGACGCCATGAGCGCGCGGACGCGGATCCTTGTCGTCATCGGGGTGGCCGCCATCGCGGCCATCGGCGCCGTCGCGTTCATCTCCGGGCGCGGCAGCAACGGCCCGAGCGCGAGCCAGACCGCTGCCCGCGACGGCTCGCCTCCGCTCGCGCTCGACCTCGGCCTGCGCGACGACGCGCAGGGGCTCGCCCTCCGGCGGGCGGTCAACCTCTACGCCGACCACCATCCCGCGGCGGCGGCACAGGTCTTCGACCGGTACAGCTCGCTCCCCGCCCAGATCGGCTCGGCCTTCGCCGTCTGGCCGAACGGGACGGTCTCGCAGCTCGAAGGCATGGCCAACCGCTACCCGGACAACTCGCTCGTGCTCCTCAACCTCGGGCTCGCGCGCTACTGGAGCGGCGACAACGCCGGCGCGGCTCAGGCCTGGACGGACGCGTACGAGGCGCAGCCGGACACGCAGTCGTCGCTGACCGCCGACCGGCTGCTCCACCCGAAGACGCCGCCCGGCATCCCCGTCTTCGTGCCCGGCTTCGCGGCGCCTGTCCTCCACGGGAAGACCCCGGCGCAGCAGCTGGCCGAGCTGGCCGCCGCGGCGCGGAAGCCGGACGTTCACGCGCGGCTGGCCTACGGGATCGCGCTCCAGCGCGTCGGCCGCGAGGTGTCTGCACAGCGGGAATACGCCTCGGCGGCGAGGCTCGCACCCGACGACCCCGACCCGCTCGTCGCGGACGCGGTGGCCCGCTTTTCCCGCTCGCAGCCGGCGCGGGCGTTCTCCCGCCTCGGGCCGCTGACGAAGCGATTCCCGCACGCGCCGACCGTCCGCTTCCATCTCGGCCTCCTGCTCGCGTGGAGCGGTCAGATCGACGCGGCGAAGGCGCAGTTCCGCAAGGCGGAGGCGATCGACCCGGGAGACCCGCTCGCCCGGGAGGCGAAGCGCTGGCTTGTCGAGTTGACCGCCGCGGAGGCCGCCGCTGCTGGTAGGACTCAGGCGCCGAAAAGATGAGCCTTTCGGCCCATGCGCCCCAGACGGATCCCCGCGAAGATCGTCCAGTCGTTGACGACTCCTGACCCCACAGCTACGGTGAGAAACGCGTTATCGGAGGGGGGCCGAATGGACGCGGACGCAGCGGAGGGGAAGCCGGCACGCCGGCAGGTTCGAGACATCCTGGAGACGGACGAGGCGCGGGACCCTGCTCGCTCATGGGCAGGAGAACGGGTCGCTGACGTCGGACGAGATCGCGCTCGCATTCGACGAGCTCGAGCTCGACCCTGGACAGCTCGATGAGTTCTACAACGCACTCGAGGAGGCGCAGATCGAAATGGTCGACGAGACCGCGGCGGATGCGCCCGAGGCGGACGACGCACCCACTTCCGCGACGCGGGAGGTCTCGACCGACGCCCTGCAGCTGTTCCTCAAGGACATCGGCAAGGTCGACCTGCTGACGGCCGCGCAGGAGGTCGAGCTCGCGAAGCGGATCGAGCGCGGCGAGCACAGCGCGAAGCAGGAGATGGTCGAGGCCAACCTACGCCTCGTCGTCTCGATCGCGAAGCGCTACCGCAATCAGGGGCTGCCGTTCCTCGATCTGATCCAGGAGGGGACGATCGGCCTGGTGCGCGCAGCCGAGAAGTTCGACCATCGCAAGGGCTTCAAGTTCTCGACGTACGCGACGTGGTGGATCCGCCAGGCGGTCGCGCGGGCGCTGGCCGACAAGGCGCGGACGATCCGCATGCCGGTGCACGTGGTCGAGAAGCTGAACAAGATCGTCCGCTCCGAGCGCAAGCTCCGGGCCGAGCTCGGCCGCGAGCCGCTGTCGGGGGAGATCGCCGCGGACCTCGACCTGACCGTCGACGAGGTGGAGCACATCCGCCGCTCGTCGCAGATCCCGGTCTCGCTCGAAAAGCCGGTCGGCGACGACGACGAGTCGGAGTTCGGCCACTTTCTCACCGACGAGAACGAGCCGCTGCCCGAGGAGGCCGTCGAGGAGACGCTCCGGAAGGACACGCTCAAGCGGATCCTCGCGATGCTGTCCCAGCGCGAGCGCCGCGTCCTCGAGCTCCGCTACGGCCTGAACGGCGAGCGGCCGCGCACGCTCGACGAGGTGGGCAGGACGTTCAACGTCACGCGTGAGCGCATCCGCCAGATCGAGAACCAGACGCTGAAGAAGTTGCGGGCGCTCGCGGACGCGCAGAAGCTCCGCGACGTCGCCTAGTCACAGGAGGCCGTCGACGTCGGCCCGGAGGGTGCGGGCCTGGTCGACGAAGCCGAGCTTCGCGTAGAGCGCGCGGGCCGCCTCGTTCGGCGTGTCGACGCCGAGCACGAGGTACGGCCTGCCGTCGTCGCGCAGGATCCGCGCGGCGGCGCGGACGAGCGCCTCGGCGACCCCGCGCCGGCGGGCCTCCGGGACGACGTAGACGCCGAAGACGAAGCCGAAGCCGGCGTTCGCCGTGCCGAGGTACAGGGTGCCGACGACCGTGCCATCGTCCTCGGCGACCAGGACGGTGTTGTCGGTCAGCAGCACCGGCGTGAACGGGTGTGCCGGGTACGGCGTGTAGCTCGCCTCGGCGGTGAACGCCTCCCAGAGCTCACGCAGGGTGTCGGCGTCGGCATCGATCGCACGGCGGATGGCCAGGCCGAAAACGTACCCGCGGCCCGCGGCTCGCATAAACTCGCCCGCCGTGGACCAGGCCTGGCTCGACGAGCTCTCGGAGCTCATCCGCATCCCCAGCGTGAGCGCCGACACGGCGCACGCCGGCGACGTGCGCGCCGCCGCAGCCTGGGTGCGCGACTTCGTCCGGAAGGCCGGGGGAGAGGCCGAGCTCGTCGAGACCGGCGCGCCCGCGCCGCTCGTCATCGGGGAGATCCGCGCCTCGTCCGGGGCTGCCGACGCGCCCACCGTGCTGCTCTACGGCCACTTCGACGTCCAGCCGCCGGCGCCGCTCGAGCTGTGGGACTCGCCGCCGTTCGAGCTGACCGTGAACGGCGAATGGCTCGTCGCGCGCGGGATCGCGGACGACAAGGGTCAGCTCTGGTGCATGCTCAAGGCCGCGCAGCTGCTCGCAGAGGCGGGCGACCTGCCGGTCAACCTGCGCATCTGCTCCGACGGCGAGGAGGAGATCGGCGGGCACTCGATCGTCGACTTCCTCGCCGAGGACGAGCGCGGCGCGGACGCGGCGTTCATCTTCGACAGCGGGATGACCAGGCGCGGCATCCCGGAGTTCTCGATCGCCACGCGCGGGCTTGTCTACTTCCATGTGCGCGTGCGGACGGGCGAGCGCGACCTCCACTCGGGGCTCTACGGGGGCGCCGCGCTCAACGCGACCCACGCACTGATACAGACGCTCTCCGGCGTCATGCCACGCGACGGCCGGCTCCCCGAGCCGCTCCGCACCGGCGTCGTGCCGCCGACGGAGCAGGAGCTCGCCGACTGGGCGACGCTCGTCCCGGGCGACGCGCTGCTGGGCGACCAGGGAGCGCGGCCGGCCGACCCGGATGCGGCGCGCGAGTTTTACGTTCGCACGTGGGCCGAGCCGGCCGTCGATGTCAACGGCGTCGAGGGCGGCTCGCCGCAGCTCCAGAAGACCGTGCTGCCGGTCATGGCCGAGGCGAACGTGTCGATCCGGCTCGCGCCCGGCCAGGATCCCGACATCGTGGCCCCGGAGGTCGAGCGGCTGCTGCGCGCGGCCGCGCCTGCGGGCACCGATGTCGAGATCGAGCGCTGGTCGGACGCGCGGCCGGGGCTGATTCCCCCGGACTCGGCGGCCGTCCGCCTTGCGCAGGACGCCTTCGAGCAGGTGTTCGAGCGCCGCCCGCTACTCGTCCGCTCCGGCGGGACGCTCCCGATCGTCCCGGCGCTCGCGGACAAGGGCATCCCGACGATCATCACCGGCATCGCGCTCATCGAGAGCAACGTGCACTCGCCGAACGAGCGTGTGCTCGTCGAGTACATGCCGAAGGGCGTCGACGCCGCCCGTGCCTGCTACCGGGCGTTCGCCGGACTGCTCTAAGACCAGGGCGGCGGGTTGTAGACCCAGCGACCGCCGGCCATCGTCGCCACGACCTCCGCGCCGTCGAGGTCCTCGAGCGGGTCGCGGTCGAGCACGACCAGATCGGCCAGGTAGCTGGGTAGCAGCTTCCCGCGGCGGCGCTCGTCGCCCGCCAGCCACGCCGGGGTGACGCACGTCGCGACGAGCGCCTGCTCAACGGCGACGGCCTGCTCGGGGCGCCACGGCGGGCGGTCGTCGAGCGTCCGCAGCACACCTGCGCGCATGCCGGCCAGCGGGTCGAGCTCTTCGATCGGTGCGTCCGAGCCATTCGCGACGACCGCGCCCGATTCGATCAGCGAGCGGAACGCGTACGCGCCGTCGAGCCGCCCGGCCCAGAAGCGTTCTGCGACATCGCGGTCGGCGGTCGCGTGGCTGAACTGCACCGACGCCGCGACGCCGAGCGCTGCGAACCGGGGGATGTCGGCGGGATCGAGCAGCTGCGCGTGCTCGATGCGTGGCCGCAGGCCGCGCGGCGCCCACTCGTCGCGCGTCTCCTCGAAGGCGTCGAGCGCCTCGCGGTTCGCGCGGTCGCCGATCGCATGCACAGCGACGGGCCAGCCGGCCCGCGCGGCCCGGCGCACCGTCTCGGCGAGCTGCTCGCGGCTCGTGATCTCGACACCGCTGCCGTCGAGCAGGCGCGCGGTCTGCGAGCCGAGCGTGCCGTCCATGAACATCTTCAGGTAACCGAGCCGGAACCAGTCGTCGCCGACGCGTGAGCGCAGGCCGAGCGTCTCCAGCTCCGGCAGCAGGGCCCCCGGGAGCGACTGCCAGACCCGCAGCGTGAGGGCGCCCTCGTCGTGCGAGCCGCTGGAAGAACCGCTGCGCGCCGAGCCAGCCGTCCTTGTCATGCACTCGCCGTGACGCCACGGGAGGCCGCCAGCCGCAACCCGCTGCGCATCGCCGCGATGTACTCGTCGCCGGCGATCTCGACGTGCTCGCCCCGGAACCGCCAAGCCGCCTCCTCGCGCAGGACGCCGGTCGGCTCACCGGCGGCATCGCGCTCCACGACGCCGCCCGGCGTCTCGAGGTCGCCGTTCGCCCGGGCGAGCGCCGCCGAGTTGACCCAGAGCGAATGCGAGTCGCGTGCGAGCAGGGCGGCCGGAACGTCGCCCGTGACCGCGTCGAGATCGCCGCGGGTCGGGTCTGCGCCCCAATCCGCGCCCCGCCAGCCGCGGCCCCTGAGCCAGCCGCCGGGCCGCACGCCGGCGAGCGCGGCGCGCACCAGCGCGAGCGCGTCGTCGAGCGAGCGGGTGTCCTCCAGGCGCACCTCGCTCCGGGCGACTGCCCAGGTCGGGAAGTGCACGTGGGCGTCGCTGAAGCCGGGAACGACGCAGCGGCCGCCGAGGTCGACCCGCTCGGGGCTGGCCAGGGCCCGCTCGTGGACGCCGACACCGCCGGCGATCTCGTCGCCCGCGACCGCGAGCGCCCGGGCAACCGGGAGCGCCCGGTCGAGCGTGCGGATCGTGCCGTTCTCGAGGATCACGAGGCCGCCTCGTAGCGTACGAGCCCGCCGTCCTCGTGGCGCTCGGCCGACCCGGCGTGCACCAGGTACTCGGCGTGCGCGCACGTCTCCGCCAGGGCGAAGCGGCGCAGCACTGGCGCGAGTCGCTCCGGCCACAGCTCGAGCGACGCCTCGTACGCCGTCTGCGGCGCGCCGCGCAGCGCGCCGGCCGTGTCGTCGAGCCGCCGGTCGTGGTGGGAGACGATCTCGTGCGCGCGGGCGGCCGGCGAGTCGACCGGCTCGCCGTGGCCCGCGAAGGCAACGCGTGGCTCGAGCTCGGCGATCCGCCGCAGCGAGCTAAGGTAGTCGTCGAGCGGGTTCGGCCGCGCCTCTGGGTAGAGGCCGACCGCAGGCGTGATCGCGCCGAGGATCGTGTCCCCGGCGATCAGCACGTTGTCGCGCAGGAGGGCCAGGTGCCCGTCGGCGTGGCCCGGGAGGAGGACGACCTCCCAGTCGTCGACGCTGTCGCCCTCGGCCACCGTCTCCGGCGCAGCCGTGAAGTGGGCGAGCGACCGCAACGCACCGGACTCGCTCCGCAGCGTGTCGAGCTGCTCGTCCGGCAGCCCGTGAGCGTGCATGTGGGCGGCCAGTCGCTCGCCGCTGCTGTCGCTCCAGGCCCGGACACATTGCTCGTGGTCGACCGTGCCCTGCAGCACCGGCGCGCCGGTGAGCTCGGCTACCTCACTGGCGGCGCCTACGTGGTCCGGGTGGAAATGCGTGATGAAGATCCGCTCCACTGGGCCGTCGAGCTCCCCGATCACCGCGGCCCAGCGCTCGCGCGCATCTGGCAGGCCGAGCCCCGTGTCCACGACCGTCCAGCCGCCCTCCGCGCTGCGCAGCAGGTAGCTGTGGACGTGGTCGAGCCCGAAAGGCAGGCGAAGCGTCACGCGCAGGATTCCGGGGGCGACCTCGACCATGGCGCTATTCAACAGTGGCCAGCGTCATATGATCGGCATCCCGCCATGGAACTCGCCAGACGCCCGGCCGCCAGACCTCCGTCGACGACCCGCTCCTCGGCATGGAGTCCATGGCGCTTCTGACCATCGAAGGCGTCAACCGCCGCTTCGGGGGCATCCTCGCTCTCGACAACGTCTCGCTCGAGCTCGAGGAGGGGACGGTCGCCGGCCTGATCGGCCCGAACGGCGCCGGCAAGACGACGCTCTTCAACGTCATCACGCGTCTCTACACGCCGGAGCGGGGGACGGTCGTCTTCGACGGCCGCAACGTGCTGGAGATGCCCGCGCACCGGATCGTCGGCGAGGGCATCGCGCGCACGTTCCAGAACCTCGCGCTCTTCCACATGATGACCGTGCTCGACAACGTGCTGCTCGGGGCTCACTCCCGGATCGGCTGGCGCGACGAGAAGCAGGCGCGCGCCGACGCGCTCGCAGCGCTGGCGTACCTCGGCCTCGCCGACTTAGCCGGGCGGCCCGCCGCCGGGCTGCCGTTCGGGACGCTCAAGCGGATCGAGATCGCTCGCGCGCTCGTCTCGAAGCCGCGCCTGCTCCTGCTCGACGAGCCGGCCGGCGGCCTGAACCACGAGGAGGTCGGCGAGCTCGCCCAGCTGATCGGCCGGCTGCGCGCCGATTACGCGGTCACGATCCTGCTGGTCGAGCACCACATGAACCTCGTCATGTCCGTGTCCGAGCGCGTGCACGTCCTCAACTTCGGGCGCAAGATCGCCGAGGGCGTGCCGGCCGAGGTGCAGGCCGACCCGCAGGTGATCGAGGCCTACCTCGGCGCCCCCGAGGACGAGCATCCGACGCGGCCGCTGCCTGGCGATCCGGACGAGCCCGATACCGCAGAGGACAATGACCCGCCTGCTTGAGCTCGACGACGTCGAGGCGCGCTACGGCCCGATCGTGGCGCTGCACGGCGTCTCGCTCACCGTCGGACGAGGGCGAGGTCGTCGCGCTGCTGGGCGCCAACGGCGCCGGCAAGACGACCACGCTGCGCGCGATCTCCGGGCTCGTCGCGAAGACCGGCGTCGGTCGACCTTCGCCGGCAAGGACATCCGCCGGGAAGTCCCCCGAGCGGCATGGCGCGGCTCGGCATCGCGCACGTCCCGGAGGGCCGCGGGCTCTTCCCGGAGCTGACGGTCTGGGAGAACCTGCGGATGGGCGCGTACGTCCGCCGCGACCGCGGCAGGCGTCAGCGCCGACCTCGAGCGCGCCGTCTGCGGCTACTTCCCGTGGATCCTGCGAGCGGCGCAACCAGCACGCCGCGACGCTGTCCGGCGGCGAGCAGCAGATGCTCGCGCTCGGCCGCGCGCTCGTCGCCCGGCCGAAGCTGCTGATGCTCGACGAGCCGTCGCTCGGGCTCGCGCCGCTCGTCACGCAGGAGCTGTTCCGGGTCGTGCACGAGCTGAACGAGAAGGAAGGCCTGACAGTTCTCGTCGTCGAGCAGAACGCGCAGCATCGCGCTGAGCGTCTCGCACCGCGCCTACGTGCTCGAGGTCGGGCGGGTGGCCGTCGAGGGCGCGAGCGCGGAGCTGCGCGAGCACGAGGGCGTCCGCAGGAGCTACCTGGGCTACTGATGGCTGATTCTCCCGCTCGCGTTCACCTGGTCCGAGTTCTTCCAGCAGCTCGTCTTCGGCCTGGCGATCGGCGGCGATCTACGCGAGCCGTCGCGCTCGCGCTCGTCCTCATCTACCGCACGACCCACGTCCTCAACTTCGCGCAGGGCGAGATGGCGATGTTCACGACGTACATCGCCTGGACGCTGATCGCGAACCACGGCTTCTCGTTCTGGCCCGCGTTCTTCACGACGATCGTGATCGCGTTCGTCCTCGGCGCCGCGACCGAGCGGGTGATCATCCGCCCGTTCGAGAACAAGATCCCGCTGACGGTGATCCTCGCCACGATCGCGCTGTTCGTGATCTTCAACGGGCTCGCGCAGTGGATCTGGTCGCCGGAGCTCAAGGTGTTCCTCGGCGCCGTTCAGCCCCGAGCCCGTTCACGATCGGCGGCGTCGACCATCGCCCGCCAGGACGTGGGCGTGGTCGTCGTGACGCTCGTGACCGTGACTCGTCCTCTGGGCCTTCTTCCGCTTCACGAAGCTCGGCCTCGCCATGCGGGCGGCCGCGATCGCACCGGTCGCCAGCCGCCTCATGGGCGTCCGCGTGGGCTGGATGTATGCGATGGGGTGGGGCTTCGCCGCGAGCCTCGGCGCCGTGTCCGGGATGATGATCGCGCCGATCGTCTTCCTTACGCCGGAGATGATGCAGACGGTCCTCGATCTACGCCTTCGCGGCGGCGGTCCTCGGCGGCATCGAGAGCCCCGTAGGCGCCGTCGTCGGCGGCGTGCTGATCGGCGTCGGCAACGACGCTGCTCAGTGCGTACGGCGACAGCATCCCGTTCGTCAGCACCTTCCCGCCCGACCTCCTGCTGCCGAGCGCGTTCGTCGTGCTGATCCTCGTGCTGCTCTTCCGCCCGGCCGGCCTGCTCGGGCGAAGCCGTGGTGAGGCGCGTCTGATGCCGTCCTGGCTGCCCAAGGCGATCGGGTACGGCGCCGTCGCGGTCGTCGTGGCGATCATCCCGCAGTTCGTCCACGGGTTCCGCATCGTCGAGTTCACGTACGTCGGCATGTACACGGCGGCGCTCGTCGGCCTCGTCATCCTCACGGGCATCACCGGCCAGATCTCGCTCGGGCAGGGCGGCTTCATGGCGCTCGGCGCGTACACGACGGCGATCCTGTCGGTCGATCACGGCTGGCCCGACCTCTTGACCATCCCGGTCGCCGGGCTCGTCGCCGGCGTCGCCGGCTTCCTGTTCGGCTTCCCGGCGCTGCGGCTCTCCGGCGTGTACCTCGCGCTCGCGACGTTCTCGCTCGCGGTGATCGTTCCATCGGTCGCCATCGCGTTCAGTGGCCTCACGGGCGGCAGCGGCGGGATCTCCTCGGCCTGCCGACGAGCCCGGTCGCCGCGCTCGGCGTGGACGAGTGGCTCTACTACGTCGCCTGGGCGCTGCGTGGCGATTCTCTACGTCGCTCGCGTTCCTGTTCATCGCCGGCAAGCGAGGCCGCGCACTGCGCGCGATCCGTGAGAACGAGTTGGCCGCGACGGCGTCAGGCGTGAGCCTCGCGCGGTATAAGACGATGGCGTTCGGTGTCGCAGCCGGTCTACGCCGGCGTCTCCGGCTCGCTGCTCGCGATCCTGCAGTTCGGGGTCACGCCGGGCACTTTTCCGCTAACGCTCTCCATTCTTCTGCTCGCGGGGCTCGTCGTCGGGGGGCCCCGTTCGTCTGCTCGGCGCGATCGTCGGCGCGCTGTTCGTGCAGTACATCCCCACCTACTCCGCAGACGTGCTGGGGCCGGTGGTCAACTTTGCGCAGGCGATCGGCCTGCCGGTCGACCGACGTCGACAAAACGACGCCCGGCGTGCCGTCGGTCGTCTACGGCGTCATCCTGCTGCTGGTCCTGTTCCTGCTCCCGAACGGGGCGGCCGGGCTTGTCGACCGTATTGCATCTCTAACGAAGCGAGTCTTATAGTCGTCTGAAGTTGTGGAAATTGGAAATCTGGGGTCAATCTCCTAACAGGAGCGTATCTATGAAGCGTTTCATCCTGGTCCTCGGGCTGGTCGCGATGGTGGCCACGCTGGCCGTCATTCCGGGGGCGTTCGGCCGCTCGCAGGCCGACGGCATCAATAGCCGCACCATCACCTTGGGCACCACCCTGCCGCTCAGCGGCCCCGCGTCGCTGTACGCGCGCATCGGCACCGGCATGAAGGCCTACTTCAGCTACATCAACTCGCGGAAGTCGAAGGTCGACGGCAAGCGCGGCGTCTACGGTCGCCAGATCCAGCTGAACGTCTACGACGATCAGTACAGCGAGGCGCAGACCACCGTTCAGACGCGCAAGGCGGTCGAGCAGGACCACGTCTTCGCGATGCTGGGCGGCCTCGGCACCGAGAACCAGCTGGCAGTTCGTGACTATCTGAACAAGAAGAAGGTGCCGCAGCTGTACGTGTCCACCGGCCTCAGCGATTTCGGGACGTCGTACAAGGAGCACCCGTGGACGATCGGCTGGCAGCCGGACTACGTCCAGGAGGGCATCCTGCATGGGCAAGTACGCGAAGGCGAACATCCCGAACGCCAAGGTCGCCGTCCTGTACCAGAACGACGTCGTACGGCCAGGAGTGGCTCTACGGGTTCCAGAAGACGGTCGGCAACGTCGGCGATCGTCGCGTCGCAGAGCTACCCGCGTGGCGGCGGCGCCGCCGCGATCTCGACGCCGGTGGCAAGGCTGCGTGCGTCCGGCGCCGACACGCTCCTGGTGATCGCCACGCCGACCGAGTCGATCACCGCGCTCGTCGTGGCCTACCGGCTGGGCTGGAAGCCGAACAAGCTCGTCAACTCCGTCGGCGCCACCGACGCGTTCATGACGTCGCGCAGACCTCCGCCGGCTCGCCGGACGCGGTGAACGGGGTCGTCTCCACGACACTACGCCAAGGATCCGTCGGATCCGTCCTACGCCAACGACCCGCAGGTCAAGCTCTACAAGCAGATCATGACCAAGTACGCGCCGTCGTTCCCGGAGCCGCGTGACGACTCGCTGTTCTTCTACGGCATGGCCAAGGCCGACACGTTCATCCAGGCCCTCTACCGCGCGGGCAAGAACCCGACGCGGCAGTCGGTCATGAACGCGGTCGTTCACCTGACATCAAGAACGATCCGTGGCTGCTCCAAGGGCGCGACGCTGCGCACGTCGCCCAACAGCGCGTTCCCGATCCGCTACCAGAAGCTGCGCCGCTTCAACAACGGCCACTTCACCGAGTTCGGCAATCTCGTTCTCACGCGCCGCTAGGCGTCGCAACATCCGATTGGCGGACGGGGCCGGTGCGACCGGCCCCGTCTGTTAGAGAAGGCGGGTGGAGTTCGAGCTGACCCCCGAGCAAGAGCTCGTCCGCCAGACGGCACGCGAGTTCTGCGACCGCGAGATCGTCCCGTTCGCCCGCGACTGGGACCGCACGGAGACGATGGACCGGGCGATCGTCGGGAAGCTCGCCGACATCGGCTTTCTCGGCGCGGCGCTGCCGGCCGAGCACGGCGGCATGGGGCTCGACACCGTCTCCTATTGCCTGGTCATGGAGGAGCTCGGCCGGGCCGACTCGTCCGTGCGCGGCATCGTCTCTGTCAACAACGGGCTGGTCGGCAAGACGATCGCGAAATGGGGGACGGACCAGCAGCGTGCGCGCTGGCTGCCCGGGCTGTCGAGCGGCGAGACGCTCGGCTGCTACGCGCTCACCGAGCCGGGCGCGGGGTCGGACCCGTCGTCGCTCGAGACGCGCGCGGAGCGCGACGGCGACGGCTGGACGCTGACGGGGTCGAAGATCTTCATCACCCTCGGCACGTGGGCGGGCCTCGCGCTCGTGTTCGCACGGGCCGAGGAGGGGGTGACCTGCTTCCTCGTGCCGACGGGCGCGGAGGGGTTCTCGGCGCGCAAGGTCGAGGGCAAGCTCGGGCTGCGCGCGCAGGACACGGGCGAGCTGTCGCTCGACGGCGTGCGCATCGGCGCCGAGGCGGTGCTCGGGGAGCTCGGCGGCGGGCTCAAGGTCGCGCTGTCCGCGCTCGACAACGGGCGCATCTCGCTCGCAGCAGGTGCTGTCGGCATCGCGCAGGGCTGTCTCGAGGCGTGCCTGGCATACGGCGTCGAGCGGCGGCAGTTCGGCAAGCCGATCGCCGGCTTCCAGCTGGTGCAGGAGCTGATCGCCGAGATCGCCGTCGAGACCCAGGCGGCCCGGTTGCTCGCCTGGCAGGCCGCCGCCGCCTCCGATGCGGGGCGCCGGCACACGCTCGAGTCGTCGGTCGCGAAGCTCTATGCGAGCGAGGCCGCGGTGCGCGCGGCGAACGCCGCCGTGCAGGTGCACGGCGGCTACGGGTACGTGGACGACTTCCCCGTCGGCCGCTACCTCCGCGACGCCCGCGTGACGACGCTGTACGAGGGCACGAGCCAGATCCAGAAGCTGATCATCGGGCGCCTGCTGACGGGCGAGTCGGCGTTCACGTAACCCTGCCCAAGCGAGCTAATGGCTGACAGCCACAAAGTCTTGTCCGCGCGCCTCCTGCTCGTGCGTGGAGTTAGTGGCTGACAGCCACTAAGTCCGCGTTGGGACGCGGTCGAGATGGGCGGCAACGTTACGCTCACGCTGATGCCCGAAGCCGTCATCGCCTCCGCCACGCGCACGCCGATCGGGCGCGCCCGAAAGGGCTCGCTCGTCGACGCGCGCCCGGACGACCTGGTCGCCTTTGCGATCGACGCGGCCCTGAAGCAAGTGCCGGAGCTCGACCGCGGCGAGGTCGTCGACGTGATCGTGGGCTGCGGGTTCCCGCAGGAGCGCCAGGGCATGAACCTCGGCCGCCGCGCCGCGCTGCTCGCCGGGCTGCCCGAGCACGTGCCCGGGACGACCGTGAACCGTTTCTGCGCCTCGAGCCTGCAGGCGATCCGCATGGCGTTCCACGCGATCAAGGCGGGGGAGGGCGATGTGTTCGTCGCCGGCGGCGTCGAGTCGATCTCCCAGGTCGACGGCTACCCCAAGGACGCGGAGGAGCTGCACCCGAAGCTGTTCGGCGACGACGCGCCGATCGCGAACGTCTACATCCCGATGGGCATGACCGCCGAGAACGTGGCCGAGCGCTACGGCGTCTCGCGCGACGACATGGACCGCTACGGCCAGCGCTCACAGGAGCGCGCTGTGGCGGCGCAGGACAGCGGCTTCTTCGCGCGCGAGATCACGCCCTACCCGGTGAACGGCAGCGTCGTGGAGCTCGACGACGGGCCGCGGCGCGGCTCGACGCTCGAGAAGCTCCAGGAGCTCGAGCCCGCGTTCAAGCCCGGCGGTACGGTCACGGCCGGCAACTCGTGCCCGCTGAACGACGGCGCGGCCGCGGTGGTCGTCATGAGCGACACGCGCGCCGCCGAGCTCGGCATCCGGCCGCGCGCCCGGATCATCGCCTCGTCCGTGTCCGGCGTCGAGCCCGAGATCATGGGCGTCGGCCCGATCGGCGCCGTGCAGCGCGTCCTCCGCCAGGCCGGGATCACGATCGAGGACGTCGACGTCATGGAGCTGAACGAGGCCTTCGCGGCGCAGGTCATCCCCGTCTGCCGCGAGGTCGGCGTCGACCCGTTCGGCGAGAAGCTGAACCCGCACGGCGGCGCGATCGCGCTCGGCCATCCCTACGGCATGACCGGGGCGCGGATCATGTGCACGCTCCTGAACGACCTCGAGACGCTCGACGGGACGATCGGCCTCGAGACGATGTGCGTCGGCGGCGGCCAGGGCATGGCCATGCTCGTCGAGCGGCTCCGCTGAGCGTCCTCGCTCGAGTCGCGGGCCTTCAACGGATCTCGCGGCCTCGCAGGGCGCCTGGGTACACGCTGCCGCGAGGACGGCCCGCCGGCGCGGCGGGAGCGTGGCGTGCTTTCCCGCGCCCGTTCCTCACGCCGGTCCGACATCCGACGCGCGCCGGCGACCTGCGCCTGCGCGTGCTCGGCCCGACTGCGACCGTGGCCGGGCGTCTACCTGCACTCCACGGCGGCGGCTGGACGCTCGGCGGCGGCGACAGCAGGACGAGACTGCTCGCCGTGGCTCGCGGGCGACCGGGCCTGTCGACGGTCGAGCGTCGACTACCGGCTCGCGCCCGAGCACCCGCTACCCCGCCGGCCCCGACGACTGCGAGGACGCCGCGCTCTGGCTCCTCGAACGCCGCCGGCGACCTCGGCGCGCCGTCCGCTCGCGATCGGCGGCGAGTCGGCAGGCGGCGCACCTCGCAGCGCGCGACGCTGCTGCGGCTGCGCGACCGCCACGGCGTCCGCGGCGCCTTCGGGCGGCGACCCTCGTCTACGGCTCCTTCGACCTCTCGCTGACCGCCGAGCGTACGGCTCTGGGGCGACGCGCGACCTGATCCTCTCGACGCCCGTCATGCGCTGGTTCGCCGACTGCTTCGTGCCGCGGACCGCACGGACAACGTCGCGATCCCGACGTCTCGCCGCTCTACGCCGACCTGCGCGACTGCCGCCCGCGCTCTTCACGGCGGCGACGCTCGACCCGCTGCTCGACGACTCCTCTTCATGGCGGCCCGCTGGCGGGCCGCGGGCAACGACGCCGAGCTGCGGGTCTGGCCGGAGATGCTGCACGGTTTCGGCGCGTACCCGCTGGCCATCTCACGCGCCGCCGCCGAGGCGCAGTGGGCGTTTCTC
The DNA here is from genome assembly GCA_963710465.1 of uncultured Thermoleophilia bacterium. Classification (GTDB taxonomy): domain Bacteria; phylum Actinomycetota; class Thermoleophilia; order Gaiellales; family Gaiellaceae; genus JACVRM01. The sequence continues at coordinate 131,827 of CAVQAQ010000009.1, read as the reverse complement.
AGCGGAGCACTGCCTGCGTCTGCGTGACCTGAGCGACCGCTTCGTCCGTCCGGCCCGAGCAGATCGGTCTGCGCGACAATCAGCGTGCGGCCGACGTGGAGCGGTTTCGTGAAACCGTCGACGTGGCCCTCGCGCAGACCACGGAAGAAGTTCGTCTTTGACTCGATCGTCGTCGTCCCGGTCGTGCCCTCGGGCAGGTTGAGGAAGGCGCAGAGCGCGCCGAGCGTGTCGGCGAACGCCATCAGCACACCGCCGTGCAGGACGCCGCCGATCGTGCAGCGCTCCGGCGTCCACGCCAGCCCGCCGTGCACCTCCTCCGGCTCGGCGGCCAGCACCTCGATGCCGAGCTCGGCGGCGAACGGGACGGCCTCGGCCAGCTGCTCGGTCAGCACGCCGCCGTTCGTACCACAGTAGGCTCGGGCGGTGGAGCTCTACCGCACGCCGGACGAGCGCTTCGCCGGCCTGCCCGGCTACGCGTGGGAGCCGCACTACGCCGAGAGTCGACGGGCTGCGGATGCACTACCTCGACGAGGGCGCGGGCGACCCGGTGCTGCTCCTGCACGGCGAGCCGACGTGGTCGTTCCTCTACCGCAAGATGATCCCGCGCGCTCGCGCGGCGTGGCGCGCGTGGTCGCGCCCGACTACCTCGGCTTCGGCCGCTCGGACAAGCCGACGGACCGCGGCTGGTACTCGTACGACCGCCACTTCGACGTGCTGCGCGGCTCGTCGAGGAGCTCGACCTGCGGCGCTCACCGTCGTGCTGCAGGACTGGGGCGGGCCGCTCGGCTTCCGGCTCGCTGTCGAGCACCCCGAGCGCATCGAGCGCGCTCGTCGTCATCAACACGGGATCTTCTCGGGGCGGCCGCCGGGCGAGGCCTGGCTGCGGTTCCGCGCGTTCGTGCGCCGCGTCGGCACCGACTCCGGCCGGGCAGCTGATGCGCATCACGTGCCCGGCCGATTGCCGGACGACGTCGTGGCCGGCTACGACGCGCCGTTCCCGACGCCGGAGTCGAAGACCGGCGTGCTCATGTTCCCGGAGCTCGTTCCGGACTCGACCGAGCACCCGTCGGCGGCCGAAGATGCTCGAGGTGCGCGAGGGCGCTGCGCACGTGGCCGGGCCGCGCGCTCGTCCTGTTCGGCGACTCCGACCCGGTCTTCTCGCCGCGCGTGGGCGAGCGCTTCGCCGAGCTGATCCCGGGCGCCGAGCCCGCCGAGACCGTCGAGGGCGGCGGCCACTTCCTGCAGGAGGACGCGGCGAGCTGATCGGCGAGCGGATCGCGCGCTGGCTCAGCGCATGAAGCCCGCAGCGTCTGTGTAGACCTTCTCGCCCCGGAAGAGCCGCCGCTCGCGGTCCCAGGGGAAGAAGATCGCGACGTTCCAGGTGAGGAACTCGCCGGTCGGCTCGTAGTCGAGCCACTGCGCCTGGTGCGTCCCCGCGACGCGCGCCTCCTCACAGACGCCCTGCGGCCCGATGACGATGTCGGTCAGGTCGAAGTGGATGTCCGGGAAGGCGCCGAGCAGCCGGCGTAGAAGCGCGCCGCGCCCTCGTGGCCCTCCCAGCGGTGGCCGCCCGGGCGCACCTGTAGACGCAGTCGTGGGTCAGCGTCGCGATCAGCCCGGGCAGGTCGCGGTTGTCCTCGGCGAGCGAGTGCGACTTCCAGAGCTCCCGGATCGCGTCGTGCTCCTCCTGCGTCGGGTCGAGCCGGATCAGCTCGACGACCTCGTCGTGCTCCACGTGCGCCTGCACCGTTCCTCCCTGGTCGCGGTCGGCGCGATCCTACGCGGCGCAGGCTTGCTCAGCTCAGGCTGCGAGGGAAGACTCGTCCGCCAGCTGGCCGTCGTCCAGGCCCCGGTGAACGACCTCGAGCACGTTGCCGTCGGGGTCAACGATGCGGGCCGAGTAGATCTGCTCGCTGCGGTCGCTGTCCATCGCCGGCCCGTGCTGCGACGCGCCGCCGGCCACGAGCGCGGCGGCGTGGAACCCCTCACCGACATGGGCATCTCCGGCGGGCAGCGAGAGCTCGAGGGTTCCGGCGGCAGGCGACTCGGACAGCCAGAGAGAGGACGGCTCGCCCGGCAGCCCGAAGTAGGCGCGGTGGCGGTCGGGCCAGTCGAGCGGATCGGAAGCCGAGCGGCGCGAGCGCCCGCTCGTAGAAGCGCTTGGCGGCCTCGTAGCTCGCTGACTGGGACGGTCGAGATGGTCGATCTCCATGGCGCGACAGAATAGAACGGTCGTTCTTTTTTGTCAAGACGCAAGTGTGGACACGCTTGCGACAAGGCGGTATATAATCGAACGATCGTGCTGACTCAGACCAAAGGGCAGCGCACGCGGCAGGCGATCCTCGACACTGCGGCGGCGCTTGCGACCGAGGAGGGCCTCGAGCGCTCTCGATCGGCCGCCTCGCCGAGGCGACCGGGATGAGCAAGAGCGGCCTCTTCGCGCACTTCGGCTCGAAGGAGGAGCTGCAGCTCGCGACCGTCGACCACGCGGCGTCGGTCGTTCGTCGCCGAGGTGATCGCGCCGGCGCGCGAGGCGCCGCGAAGGGCGTCGCGCGCGTCTGGGCGCTCTGCGACCACATGATCGGCTACTCCGAGCGGCAGGTCTTCCCGGGCGGCTGCTTCTTCGCGTCCACGTCGTTCGAGTTCAACAACCGGCCCGGGCCGGTGCGCGACCGCATCCGCGAGATGCTCCGCACCTGGCTGTCGTACCTCGAGCACGCGGTCGAGCAGGCGCAGGAGCTCGGGCGAGCTCGACCCGGAGCGTGAGCGCACGCGAGATCGCGTTCCAGCTCGACGCGTTCGCGCAGGCCGCCAACGCGCAGTACCAGCTGTTCGGCGACGAGCGCGTCTTCGACGAGGCGCGCCGCGCGATCCGCGAGCGGCTCGAAGCCTCCGCCCGCTAACGGGACAGGTCCCCGCCGCCCGCGTCCCCCGGCGCCAGTACCGGGTTCAGACCCGGGTATCACGGCACGCGTGACGCGATGTGTGCCGAATGCGCGCCGAGTTCGTCCGTTACTGTGGCCGCCTGGCTCTCGAGATCGCCGCGACCGCCGAGCCCGGACCGACCCGCTCGTCGTTCTCGACCGGGTCGAGGCCTTCCTCGACGCGCACGGCCTCGGCCGCGGGCCCGCTGCGCGCGAGCGGATCGGCGTCGCCGGCGGCTCGAACTTCAGCTTCCTGTCGAGCGCGGCGAGGACCGCTACGTCCTGCGCCGCCCGCCGCGGCCGCCGCTGCCGCCCTCGGCGCACGACATGGTGCGCGAGGCGCGGCTGCAGCTCGCGCTCGCGAAGCAGGGCGTCCGCGTGCCGCCGATCGTCGCCGTCGGCGAGGACGAGTCGGTGCTCGGCGTGCCCTTCTACGTGATGGAGTTCGTCGACGGCACCGTCGTCCTCGACGAGCTGCCGCCGTCCTCGCCGCGCCCGAGGCGCGGCGCGCGTCGCCCCTCGACCTCGTCGACAACCTCGCCGAGATCCACGCCGTCGACGTCGACGCGCCCGACCTGCAGCCGTTTCGTCCGCCCGGGGAGCTACCTCGAGCGCCAGGTGCGCCGCTGGCAGCAGCTCTGGGACGTGAATGCGACGCGCGAGCTGCCCGTGCCCCGAGCTCGCCGAGCGCGTCGCCGCCGCCATCCCCGAGCCGCTGCCGGCGACGGTCGTCCACGGCGACTTCCGGATCGGCAACATGATCGTCGCACGCTGACGCGCCGCGCATCGTCGGCGGTGCTCGACTGGGAGATGGGCGCGATCGGCGACCCGCGCGCCGACGTCGGCTACCTGGTCGCCACCTACATCGAGCCGGGCGGGCCGGCGACGGCGCTCGGCACGTCGCCGGCGACCGCGACGCCGGGCTTCCCGTCGCGCGCGGCGAGCTCGTGGCGCGCTACGAGGAGCGCACCGGCCGGCCGCTCGAGCGCCTCGGCTGGTTCGAGGCGCTGGCCTGGTGGAAGGCGTCCATCTTCTGCGAGGCGATCTACGGCCGCTACGCTGCGCGGCGAGCTCGGCGAGGCGCCTCAGGCCGCGCGGTTCGAGGAGGGCGTGCCGCGCATGGTCGAAGCCGCGTTCGAGGCGCTCGACCGGGACACGCCGTGAACATCGCGCGCGCCGCGCCGCCCGGGCTCCACGATCGGCGATCGTCACGCCCGGCAGCCCGCCGGAGTCGCGCGCCGAGGTGCAGCGCGGCCTCGCCTGGTGGAGGCGCAGGGCTACCGCGCAAGCTGATGCCCGGCGCCCTGGAGCGCGACGACTGGCACGCCGGCTGCCCGGAGGCGCGCGCCCGCGACATCCAGCAGGCATTCGCCGACCCGGAGATCGACGCGATCCAGACGATGCGCGGCGGCTACGGCTCCGCGCAGGTGATCCCGCTCCTCGACCTCGATGCGATCGCGGCGAAGCCCGAAGGCGTTCATCGGCCTGTCCGACATCACCGCCCTGCACGTCGCCTTCAACCGGCCGGGCTCGCCACCTTCTACGGCCCGAGCCTGACCATGGTCGGCGCCCCGAGCCCGCCGGCCCTTCACGCACCGACCGGCTCCTGCGCGTCCTCGCCGGCGAGACGACCGGCGAGGTGCCGGCCGACCCCGACCGGCTGACCGTCGATCTCGCTCTCGCCGGGCGGGCGAGCGGACGGCTGGTCGGCGGCTGCCTGATCGACTTCATCTACACGATCGGGACGCCGTGGGAGATCGACCTCACCGACAGCATCTTCTTCCTCGAGGAGGTCGGCATCGCGCCGATCCGCCTCGACCGCGCCCTGCTGTACCTCGACCAGATCGGCAAGCTGCGGGGCGTGCGCGGCATCGTCGTCGGCGAGCTGGCCGGGCTCCGAGTGGCACGAATTCACCTCCTCGCCGCGCTCGAAGACGCAGGAGGAGGTCCTCGAAGGCCGGCTGGCACACCTTGGCGTGCCGATCCTCTACGGCCTGCCGCTCGGCCACGGGGCGACGCCTCTCCACCCTGCCGCTCGGCGTCGCGGCGACCGTGGACGCCGACGCGCTGACGCTGACCATCGACGAGCCCGCCCTGCAGGCGTAGCATCGCCCCCGTATCCGACGACGGAGGTGAAGCATGCCCAAGGTCTCGAAGACCAGTGCGTCCGAGGAGCAGCGCGTCGAGGGTGTCGTCCACGAGTTCGCCGAGGAGATCGACGGCTACAAGGTCTCGTTCGACACGTTCCTGGGCTACATGGACGGCGCGCCGATCCTGAGCGGGGCGCCGAACGACCAGTGCCAGTGCCCGCACTGGGGCTACGTCTTCAAGGGGAAGATGACCTTCAAGTTCGCCGACCGTAAGGAGACGTACGAGGCAGGCGACGCGTTCTACGCCCCGGCCTGCCATACGCCGTACACCTACGAGAGCGCCGAGATCCTGATGTTCTCACCTGCTGCTGAGCTAGCGCAGACCATAGAAGTGATGATGCACAACATAGAGGCCGCCTGCCGCCCCGCATAGACAGTCGTCGTCTCTCCTCGTCGCGAGGGAACGTGACCCACTCCTCGTAGGCTGCATGCTGCGACGCGGCTACCTCCGCCGAGATTGCGACGAAGCGCGGCTCCAGGACCCTTCAGTGGAGACGCGTCGGTGAACTGTCCCACGTTGTTGATCTCGACCTGCTGCCAGGGCCGTTGAGCAGTTCCAGCACTGGCAGCCGCGCAATCTTCTGCGCACTCGACAGTGGGCTAAGACGTGGTGGAATGCCCCTTCGTCCTCGCTGATGATCTCGTCGCACGCCAGCGGGCGAAACCTCCACAAGGCCAACTCAGACCGGTTTCATCGCCCGGCTCAGCCGCCCGGGCCTAGCTAGGCCGATTGCCCTCCGTCGACGACCAGCGTGTGCCCGGTGATGAACGCGCCGGCGTCGGAGGCGAGCAGTGCCACCGCGCCCTTGAGGTCCTCCGGCCCGCCGAACCGTGCGAGCGGGATGCGCTTCACGAGCTCCTCGCCGTGCGGCCCGAGCACGTACTTCGACATGTCCGACGGGAACCACCCGGGCGCGATCGCGTTGACCCGGATCCCGAGGCGGCCCCACTTCCAGGCGAGGTCGCGGGTGAGCGCGATCACGCCGCCCTTCGTGGCGCTGTAGGGCAGCGCGTTCATGTAGTCCGGGTCGCCGCCGTGCAGGCCCGCAACCGAGGCGATGTTCACGATTGAGCCGCTGCCGGCGGCCAGCATGACCCGGCCGGCTGTCTGCGAGCACAGGAAGACGCCGGTCAGGTTGACGTCGACGACCTTCTGCCAGCCCTCGAGCGGGATGTCCTCGGGCGGACTGCCCCAGACGGTGCCGGCGTTGTTCACGAGCACGTCGATCCGCCCGAGCTCCGAGACGGCGCGGTCGACGACGGCCTGCACCTCGACCGGATCGGACACGTCGCAGCGCATGCCGATCGCGCGGATGTCGAAGGCCTCCGAGAGCTCCTCGGCGGCCGCCTCGCACCGCTCCGACTTGCGCGCGCAGAGGAGCAGGTCGGCGCCCAGTTCGGCCAGCCCGGTCGCCATCTGCAGCCCGATGCCCTTGCCGCCGCCGGTCACGATCGCCACTCGGCCGCTCAGGTCGAACAGGTCGCGGACGGTCATGCGGCCGCCTCCGCGACCGTGCGCAGCGTCGCCGGGTCGAGGGTCGAGATCAGCAGCTCGGTCGCGCCCGACTCGCGCCACGCGGCGAGCCGCTCGCGGATGCGCTCGGGCGGCCCGACGAGCGCCATCTCGTCGATGAGCTGGTCGGGCACCGCGGCTGCGGCGTCGCGCTGGCGGCCTTCCAGGAACAGGTCCTGGATCTTCTCCGCCTCCGCCTCGAACCCGTACGCGCGCGCCAGGTCGTTGTAGAAGTTCGCGCCGCGCGCGCCCATGCCGCCGACGTACAGCGCGTAGTAGGGCCGCAGCGCGTCGCGGGCGGTCTCGAGGTCGGCCACGACCGCGGGCACGGCGGGGGCGATCTCGAGCCCCTCGCGCGCGAACGGCTCAGGAAACGTGGCGCGCGCCCGCTCGGGCGAGAAGAAGATCGGGAGCCAGCCGTCGGCGATCTCGGCAGCGAGCGCGACCGACTTCGGCCGCAGCGACGCCAGGTAGATCGGGATCGAGTCACGCAGCGGGCGGGCCATCAGCTTGAGCGGCTTGCCGAGCCCCGTCGCTCCGTCGCCGCGATACGGCACCTGGTAGTGCTCGCCGTCGAACTCGAGCACGTCGCGGCGGATGACCGCCCGGACGATCTCGACGTACTCGCGCGTCCTGCGCAGCGGCTTGCCCCAGGGCTCGCCGTGCCAGCCCTCGACCACCTGCGGCCCCGACGTCCCCAGGCCGAGCAGCACGCGGCCGCCCGAGAGCAGGTCGAGCGTCACGGCCGTCATGCCGACGTTCGACGGCGTCCGGGCGGGCAGCTGGAGGATGGCCGTGCCGAGGTTGATCGTCGACGTCGACGCGCCGAGCCAGGAGAGGACGCTGACCGCGTCGGTGCCCCAGGCCTCGGCCGCCCACGCGGACGAGTAGCCGAGCCGCTCGGCCTCCTGTGCGATCTCGATCAGATAGAGCGGGCTTGTCCCCGGCGGTGCATAGCCCATGTAGAAGCCGAGGCGCACTGCGTGCGATGCTAACCGGGTGGCGGTCGCCGAACTCGTCCCACCCGTCGGCCTGGAGGAGCTCCGCGCGCGCTACCGCGCCTTCCTGGACGAGCACATCGTCCCGGCCGAGCCGGCGTTCGCCCTCGAGGACGCGGATGCCGAGCGGCTGCTCTCCAGCCTGCGCGCCCGTGCGCGCGAAGAGGGGCTCTGGGCGCCGCATCTGCCGCCGGAGGCAGGCGGCACGGGCCAGGGCTTCCTCGCCTACGCGTACCTGAACGAGGAGATCGGGCGCTCCGTCTGGGCGCAGTACGTCTTCGGGTGCCAGGCACCGGACGCGGGCAACGGCGAGATCCTGCACCTGTTCGGCACGGAGGAGCAGAAGCGCCGCTGGCTGGAGCCGCTCGTCGCCGGCGAGGTGCGCTCGTTCTTCTCGATGACGGAGCCGGAAGTGCCGGGCTCGGACCCGACGACGCTGCGGACGCGCGCCGTGCGCGACGGCGACGAGTGGGTGATCGACGGCCACAAGTGGTTCTCCAGCGGCGCGGAGGGCGCCGCCTTCGCGATCGTGATGGCGGTCACCGATCCGGACGCGGAGCCGCACCGGCGCGCGACGCAGATCATCGTCACGACCGATGTGGACGGCATCCAGATCACGCCGGTGCCGATCTTCGGCCACCGCGGGCACGGCTGGTCGACGCACTGCGAGGTCACGTACACCGGCGTCCGAGTTCCCGTCGACAACACGCTCGGCGAGCCGGGCGACGGCTTCCGCATCGCGCAGAAGCGGCTCGGGCCGGGCCGCATCCACCACGTCATGCGCTGGCTCGGCCAGATGCAGCGCGCGTTCGAGCTGCTGTGCACCCGAGCGCTCGAGCGCGAGGCGTTCGGCTCGCGGCTCGCCGACAAGCAGACGATCCAGAACTGGATCGCCGACTCGGCGGCCGACATCCACGCCTGCCGTCTGATGACGCTCGACGCCGCCCACAAGATCGACTCCGGCGACGAGGCGCGCGTCGAGATCTCGATCATCAAGTTCGTCGCCGCACGCGTCCTCAACGAGGTCATCGACCGCGCGATTCAGGTGCACGGCGGGCTCGGCCTTACCGACCGCACGCCGCTCGCCGCGATGTACGCGATGGCACGCGGCGCCCGCATCTACGACGGGCCTGACGAGGTGCATCGCATGGTCGTCAGCCGGCGCATCCTCAGGGAATTCGAGGGCGGTGGGACGTGGCGGTTCAGGTAGGCACGAGCCGCGCGGTCACGCTGGCCGCGCGCCCGACCGGCTTCCCCTCCGAGAGCGACTTCGCGCTCGTCGAGCAGCCGGTCCCCGAGCCAGGCCCGGGCGAGGTGCTCGTCCGCATGCTGTGGACCTCGGTCGACCCGTACCAGCGCGGACGCATGAGCACGGCCCGCTCGTATGCGAAGCACGTCGAGATCGGGGAGGTGATGACCGCCCAGTCGCTCGGCGAGGTCGTCGAGTCGAACGACGGCCGCTTCGCCGAAGGCGACCTGGTCGTCGGGCAGCTCGGGTGGCAGGACTACGCCGTCGCACGCGGCGGGATGCTGCGCACCGTGCCGCCGTTCCTCGACCCGCCCACGCTCGCGCTCCATGCAGTCGGCGCCACCGGCCTCACCGCCTACTTCGGGCTGCTCGACGTCGGCCGCCCGAAGCCCGGCGACACGGTCGTCGTCTCGGGCGCGGGTGGAGCCGTCGGCCATATCGTCGGCCAGATCGCGAAGATCGCCGGCTGCCGAACCGTGGGCATCGCCGGCGGGGCGGACAAGCGAGACGACCTGGTGGGCGAGTACGGCTTCGACGAGGCGATCGACTACAAGGGCGAGGACCTGCGCGCGCGCCTGAAGGAGACGTGCCCGGGCGGCGTCGAGGTGTACTTCGACAACTGCGGCGGCGACATCTCGGCGGCCGTGTACAGCCGGCTTGCGCTGCACGCGTGCATCGTCGTCTGCGGCCAGATCTCGCAGTACAACGCCGAACGGCCGGAGCCGAACTTCCACCCGGGCGCGCTGATCGTGTTCCGCGCGCGCATGGAGGGCTTCCTCGTCACCGACTACGCGCACCGCTTCGACGAGGCGGCGATGCGGCTGGCGCGGTGGGTCGCCGAGGGCAAGATCCGCTGGCGCGAGACCGTGACGGACGGCCTCGAGAACGCGCCGGCCGCGTTCATCGGGATGCTCAACGGCGAGAACCGCGGCAAGGCGCTGGTCCGGGTCGCGAGCCGTGACTGACGCCACCTTCGCCGAGCTTCAGGCCAAGCTGCCCGCGTTTTGGCCGAACGTCACGCTGCGTTCGATCGGCGACCGCGAGCGGACGACGGTGGTCGTCCACTCGGTCACCCTCGACGTGCCGGAGCAGCTGTATCCCGTGCTCCCGGCCTACGAGGAGCGTTTCCTGTGCCTCGTGCTCAGCCTGCTGCACGGCCCGCGGTCGCGCGTCGTGTACGTCACGTCCCAGCCGATCCACCCGCGCGTGCTGGACTACTACTTCAGCCTCGTGCCGGAGCTGGACACGCCGGAGGCGCGGAGCCGCTTCGACGCGGTCTCGCTCGTGGACGGTCGCAACGAACCGCTCGCCGCGAAGCTGCTCGAGCGGCCCGGCGTCATCCGCCGCATCCGCGCGCTTGCCGGCGACCCGGAGACCGCCATCATCCTCCCGTTCTGCGTCACCGACGCCGAGGCGGAGCTGGCCGTGCAGCTCGGGCTGCCGATCTACGGCGCCGATCCCGCGCTGAGCTGGCTCGGGACGAAGACCGGCAGCAGGCGCGTGTTCGAGGAGGAGGGCGTTCCGCACCCGGTCGGCCTCGAGGTCGGCGGCGAGGACGACGTGCTGCCGGCGCTCCACGAGCTCCGGGGCCGCAGCCGCCGCGCTCGCCGTGCGATCGTGAAGCTCGACGACGGCGTGAGCGGGCTCGGCAACGCGATCGTCGACCTCGACGCCGCCGAGGCCGACCTACGCGGCGCGCTCGAGCTCGAGGACGCGGAGTCGAGCGTGGACGCGTACATGGAGGCGCTCGACCGCGACGGCGGTATCGTCGAGGAGCTGATCGAGGGCGAGGAGTTCCAGAGTCCGAGCGTTCAGCTCCGCATCAGCCCCGCGGGGCAGGTGGACATCATGTCGACGCACGACCAGGTCCTCGGCGGCGCGCATCACATGACGTACTTCGGCTGCCACTTCCCGGCGAGCCCTGAGTACGCTGAGCGGCTTGCGGCCGAGGCGCTGAAGGTCGGGCGCAGGCTCGCGCGCGAGGGTGCGATCGGCCGCGCGGGCGTGGACTTCGTCGCGGTGAAGCGCGGTGCTCTCTGGCGGCTTTACGCGGTGGAGATCAACTTGCGGTGCGGCGGGACGACGCACCCGCTGTTCGCGCTGACGACGCTGACCGACGGGACCTACGAGCCGCTCTCCGCGGAATACCGGACGCGGTACGGCGACATCAAGCAGTACGCGGCTACCGATCATCTCGACTCGCCGGCCTACCGGTCGCTGACCCCGGACGACCTGCTCGACGTGGTCGCCGCCGGGCGCCTGGGCTGGGACGCCCAGACCGAGACCGGCGTCGTCCTGCACATGCTCAGTGCCCTCGCCGTCGCCGGCCGCGTCGGCGTGACGGCGATCGGGAACGACCTCGAACAGGCGCGCGGGCTGTACTACCAGGTGCAGGAAGCGCTGGACGACGCCGCCGGCGTCCCGGCGGCCGAACGCGTCAGCGTTTGAGCACCGTCCGCGCGCTCAGGTCGACGGCGATCGCGAACAGGAGTGTCCCGGCCCACCAGTTGACCGGGTCGAAGGTGAGCACCTCCTTGTCGCCGATCAGGTTGCAGACGAGCCAGATGAAGAACCAGAGCAGCGTCATGTGCGCTTCTTAACAGGGACAGTCCCTGTCAAGGCGGGCTCAGAGCGGTGGCCGGACGCCCTCGGCGCCTGCCACACGCGGGCCGGGGACGCCGCCGAAGCGATACGGCTCCGGCACACGGCCGGGCTGCACGACCCATGCCTGGCCACTCTCGCCGCTCGCCAGGGCGAGTGCGACCGCCTCGGCCACGTCGGCGGGCTCCAGCAGCGGGAACCCCGCCGCCTCCAGGCGCGCGCGGCCGTCGCCGATCAGCGGCGTGTCCGCGATGCCGGGGCAGACGGCGTTCAGGCGGACGCCGCGCGCGGCCAGACCGGGCGCCGCACTGCGGACGAGCCCGACGAGGAAGTGCTTCGTCGCGGTGTAGATCGGATCCGATGGCATCGGCGTCAGCCCGGCCAAGGAGGCCGTGACGACCACGTCGCCTTCGTTTCGCTCCAGCAGCGGGATCAGCGCCCGCAGGCCGAGCACTGTGCCGTCGACGTTCACGCGCATGATCCGCCGGTAGGCCTCGTCCGATAGGTCATCCAGATCGGACTCGCCCGTGACGACGCCCGCGTTCAGGCACGCGATGTCCAGCCCCGGGATCGTGCCGGCGAGCCGGCTCCACTCGTCCGGGTCACCGACGTCAGCGGCCACGGCACGGCCGTCGACCGCCCGTGCCGTCCGTTGCGCCGCGATCTCGTCGACGTCGACGACGAGCACGTCGGCGCCGTCGGCGGCGAGCCGCTCGGCGATCGCGCGGCCGATGCCCGAGCCGCCGCCCGTCACGAGCGCGAGCGTCACGGGAGGAGCACGACCTTGCCGACGCTGCGCCGCTCCTCGATCAGCCGGTGAGCCTCGCCGGCGTCGGCGAGCGGGTACGTCGCCCCGACGAGCGGCTTCAGCGTGCCGGCTTCCCACAGCGGCAGCAGCTCGGCGAGCGCGTCGCGCACGACGGCCGGACGGTGGCGCATCAGCCGGCCGAGGTAGAAGCCGACGACGCCGGTGTTGCGCCCGACGAGTGGCGCCGGGTCGAGCGGGCCCCACCAGCCGCCGGCGAAGCCGATCGCGACCAGCGTGCCGAGCGGGTTGAGAATGCCGAGCGACCGCGCGAACACGTCGCCGCCCACCGAGTCGAGCACGATGTCCGCCCGCACCTCGACGTCGAAGTCCTCATAGTCGACCGCCTCGTCTGCGCCGAGATCGAGCGCGGCGCGCCGCTTCTCGAGGGTGCTGGCCGTTGCGACCACGCGCGCGCCGAGGTGCTTCGCCACCTGGATCGCGGCGGAGCCGACGCCGCCCGAGCCGGCATGGACGAGCACGACCGCGCCCGGCTCGACGTGCACCTGCCGCGTCAACGGGATCCAGGCGGTCAGGAACGTGAGCATGAACGACGCGCCCTCCTCGAACGACGCACCGTCGGGGATCGGCATGACGAGCTCGGGATCGACTGCGACCCACTCGGCGTAGCCGCCGCCGCTCGGGAGCGCCATCACGCGCTGCCCGTCGAGCTCGCCGGCGACCTCGCTGCCGAGGACGGTCGGCAGCGGCGGCGCTTGCGGGTAGCGGCCCTGCCGCACGAGGACGTCCGCGAAGTTGACGCCTGCCGCCCGCACGCGCAGGAGCGCCTGCCCCTGGGCCGCCGTGGGCTCCGCGACCTGTGCGAGCTCGAGCCGCTCCGGGCCGCCGGTCTCGCGGAGGACGACGGCCCTCACGTCGAGAGCGCCTGCTCTTCCTCGGCGCCTGCGGTCGCGAACATCTCGCGCAGGGCCGTCTTCTTGAACTTGCCGACGGCGGTCTTCGGGATCTCGTCGATGAACTCGAAGCGGTCGGGCACCCACCACTTGGCGCACTGGCCGCTGAGGAACTCGCGCAGCTGCTCCTCGGTCAGCGACTTGCCGGGCTTCAGCACGACGGCCGCCAGCGGGCGCTCCGCCCACTTCGGGTCGGGGATCGCGATCACGGCCGCCTCGGCCACGGCCGGGTGGGCCATGATCTTGTTCTCCAGCTCGACGGACGAGATCCACTCGCCGCCCGACTTGATCACGTCCTTGGAGCGATCCTTGATCTGGATGAACCCGCGAGGCTCGACCGAGACGATGTCGCCGGTGCGGAACCAGCCGTCCTCTGTCCAGCGGTCAGCCAGCTCCGCGTCGTCGTAGTACGAGGCGGCGACCCAGGGGCCACGCACCTCGAGCTCGCCCATCGCCTCGCCGTCCCAGGGGAGCTCGGTCGAGCCGCTCATGATTCGGATCTCGACGAACGGGAGCGGAAGGCCGGCCATCGCGGCGTAGTCGAACTTCGTGTCCTGGTCGGCCTTGCGCAGTTCGCCGATGAAGTCAGTCACCGATGCGACCGGCGACGTCTCGGTCATGCCCCAGCCCTGGACGACGTCGAGGCCGTGCCGGTCCTTGTAGGCAGCGATCATCGCGCGCGGCACGGCGGAGCCACCGACGAGCATCCCGACCATGTGCGACAGATCCCATTTGCCCGGGTTCGCGTCGAGCAGCTGCAGCATCCCGAGCCAGAGCGTCGGCACGCCGGCCGACCACGAGACGCGCTGAGAGGTAAGCGTCTCGAGCAGGCTCTCCGGGTCGAGGTACGGCCCGGGAAAGACGATCCGCGAGCCGGTGATCGCGGCGAGGTACGGGTAGCCCCAGGCGTTCGCATGGAACATCGGCACGACGGGGCAGATCGAGTCCGCCTCGCCGATGCGCAGGCCAAGCGGGGAGGTGGAGGCGACCCCGAGCGCGTGCAGCACGGTCGAGCGGTGCGAGTAGACGACGCCCTTCGGCCGGCCGGTGGTGCCGCTCGTGTAACACATGGCCGCGGCTTCGTCCTCGTCGAGCTCGGGATCGCGCCAGGCGTCCGCGTCGCCGGTCGCGAGCAGCTCCTCGTAGGAGTCCTCGACGACGAAGACGTGCTCGATGTCCGTCTGGTCGCGGAACTGGTCGAGCAGCGGGAGGAGCTGACGGTCGACGATCACGACCCGGTCACCGGCGTGCTTGGCGATCCAGCCGATGTCGTCGGGATGCAGCCGCAGGTTGAGCGTGTGGAGGACGAACCCGCCGGACGGGACGCCGTAGTACGCCTCGAGGTGGGCGTGGTGGTTCCAGCAGAGCGTCGCGACCCGGTCGCCGCGCTCGATCCCGAGCCGGTCGAGGGCCGTGGCGAGCTGCTTCGACCGCCGCATCACGTCCCGGAAGGTCGTGGTCCGGAAGCTTCGGTCGGGCAGGCGCGAGACGACCTCCTGGTCGCCGAACAGCGTCTCCGCTCGGCGCATCAGCGCCGGGAGCGTCAGCTGGAAGTCCATCATCAGGCCGTTCATCGCGCGTCTTCCTCCTCGGAGATTTGGCCGTATCGTCCTGGAACCGGCGCTACTCGCGCAAGAGCAGCTTCCGGAACGCCCGGTCGCGCAGCCGGTCCGGGAAATGCTCGATCGCCGCGCGGATGTGTGCGTCGCGCCCCACGAGCACCCGCGCAGGCGGGCGCTTGGCGGTGAGGGCGCGCTCGACGACGGCCGCGACCGCCTCTGCCGGCGCGCCGTTCGCGCCGCGCTCGGCCGCGATGCGCCGGAACGCGGCGGCGCGCTCCCCGTACAGCTCGGCCGCCCGCTCGCCCGCCCCCTCGGCGAGCTCCTGCGCGCGCTCCGCGCCGCGCGCCCACATCGGCGTCCGGATCGTGCCGGGCTCGACGATGGTGACGCCGATGCCCCAGGGCGCGAGCTCGACGCGCAGCGAGTCGGCCACCGCCTCCAGCGCGTGCTTCGAGGCGGCATACGGGCCCATGAAGGGAAGTGCGCTCCGGCCGCTGACCGAGCCGACGAAGACGATGCGGCCCCGCGCGCGGCGCAGTGCGGGCAGCACGGCCTGCGTCACCGCGACCTGCCCGACGACGTTGACCTCGAGCTGGGTCCGCAGCTCCTCGGGCGGCAGAAACTCGAGCGGTGCGGCGACCGCGATGCCGGCGTTGTTGACGAGCGCGTCGAGCGACTCGATCTCGGCCAGCGCGCGGACGTCGTCCCCGTTCGTCACGTCGAGCTGCACGGCCTCGGTACCGGCCGGCGCGTCACCGCTGCGGATCCCGGCGAGCACGCGCCACCCGGCGCCGGCGAGCCTCGTCGCGCAGGCGGCGCCGATCCCCGACGATGCACCGGTGACGAGGACGGTCTTCAGCCGAGCAAGTACTTCGCGACTAGGGCGCGGTGGACACGACCGTATCCGCCGTACGCCTGGATGGCGAGCGCGCGCTTGTAGTACTCGTGCAGCACGTGCTCCCAGGTGAAGCCGATGCCTCCGTGCACCTGGATCGAGCGCTCGCAGGCGGCGACGGCCGTGTCGGCGCAGTAGGACTTCGCGGCAGCGACGGCAACGGGGAGCTGCTCGTCCTGCTCGGCGACGCACCACGCCGCCCAGTACGCGAGCGAGCGCGCGAGCTCGGTCTCGACGAACGTGTCGGCGAGCGGGTGCGATACCGCCTGGTAGACGCCGATGGGCCGGCCGAACTGGATGCGGTTCTGCGCGTACTCGATCGCGAGCTCGAGCGCCTTCTTGCCGATCCCGACGGCCTCGAGCGCGAGCATCGCCAGCTGCTCCTCACCGGTCGCAGTGTCGTCGAACAACGACTCGCCGACGTTGGCGCGCCCGGCCTCCTCGTAGAGGACGGCCCGGTCGAGGAAGGACATGTCGGCGTCGGCCAGCTCCTCGCGCGACCAGCCGCCGTTCGAGAGCGCCTCGCGCGCCTCGCGCCGCAGCAGCTCCTGCTCGTCCGTGAAGGCGAACTGCACTAGCGCGACCTCGGGAGCCCGAGCACCCGCTCGGCGATGATGTTGCGGAGGATCTCCGACGTGCCGGCCTCGATCGTGTTCCCGCGCGAGCGCAGCTGCTGGTAGCCCCAGTAGCCGTCGTCCTCGCCGTCGAGGATCTCCATCGCCAGCTTCGTCAGCCGTTGGTTCTGCTCGGACCAGTGCAGCTTCGAGACCGAGCCCTCGGGGCCGGGGATGCCGGTCTGCACGAGCGTCGTCAGCGAGCGCATGTTCGTCAGCTTCAGCGCCTGCAGCTCGATCCACTCCTCCGCGACCCGGTCGCGGATGATCGGGTCATCGGCGCCGTGCTCCTTCGCGAGCGTGACGAGCTTGCGCACCTGCGAGTCGAGGGCGCCGGCGAGTGCGAAGCCGAGCGTGCCGCGCTCGTGCAGCAGCGTCGTCATCGCCACCTGCCAGCCGCCGCCGATCTCGCCGAGCAGGTTCTCGCGCGGCACCTGGACGTCGCTGAAGAAGATCTCGTTGAACTCCGGGTCACCGGTGATCTGGCGGAGCGGCCGCACCTCGACCCCCGGTGCGTGCATGTCGACGATCACGTACGAGAGGCCGGCGTGCCGCTCGGAGTCCGGATCGCTCCGCCCGACGAGGATGCAGAAGTCGGCGATGTGCGCGAACGACGACCAGACCTTCTGGCCGTTGATCACGAAGCCGTCGTCGAGTACCTCGATCGACGTGCGCACGCCGGAGAGGTCGGAGCCGGCGCCCGGCTCGGAGAAGCCCTGGCACCAGATCTCGTCGGCGGACAGGATCTTCGGCAGGTAGCGGCGCTTCTGCTCCTCGGTGCCGTGGGCCATGATCGTCGGCCCGGCCATGCCGAGCCCGATCACGCCCATGTGCGGCGGCGCCTCGGAGCGCGCGAACTCCTCGAGCGCGATCGCCTGGTGCGTGTACGGGGCGCCGGGGCCGCCGTACTCCTTCGGCCAGGTCAGCCCGGCGTACCCGGCGTCGTGCATCTTGCGGCTCCACTCGCGCCGGTCACCGGCCGG
Source organism: uncultured Thermoleophilia bacterium (assembly GCA_963710465.1). GTDB lineage: Bacteria > Actinomycetota > Thermoleophilia > Gaiellales > Gaiellaceae > JACVRM01. The sequence continues at coordinate 114,619 of CAVQAQ010000009.1, read as the reverse complement.
CAGGTTCGCGTCCAGCCACGAGCGGACGCCCTCACGGAAGGCGGCCTCCTCCGGGCTGTCGCGCAACTCCACGGCACAACCCTAACGCGACATAGCATCGACATGTGGACGCGCTCGACCGCTGGCGCGAAGCGCAGCCAGACACCTTCTGGGACGACGCGAGCCCGTTCGCGGCACGCCTCGACCCGGCTGCCCTCGATCGCGTACGGGCGTTCGGCGAGACGGTCGCGAGCGTTATCGACCCGGAGGTCTATGCGTCCGATGTGAACGGGCCGCAGATCCACGCCGGCACGCGGATCGAGTTCGACCCCGCCTACCACCGAGCCGGTAGCGCGGTCTGGGCGTCCGGCGTGCTGACGACCGAGAGCGCGTTCGAGCAGGCGGCCATGCTCTACCTGCTCACGCATACGGGCGAGGCGGGGCACGCCTGCCCTGTCGTCTGCACCGCCGGCCTGATCCGGGCGCTCCGCCGCGAGGCTTCCGACGAGCTGCGTGAGCGCTTCCTTCCCCCGTTGCTCGAGCCCGACTACGCGCTCTGCCATCGCGGGGCGCAGTTCCTCACCGAGATCCAGGGCGGCTCGGACGTCGGCGCCAACACGACCGAGGCCGTGGCGGACGGTGACGCGTGGCGCCTGCACGGTGAGAAGTGGTTCTGCTCGGTCGCCGACGCCGACCAGTTCGTCGTGACGGCGCGGCCGCGCGGCGCCCCTGAGGGCACCCGCGGGATCGGCTGCTTTCTCGTCCCGCGGCTCGTCGGCGGCGAGCCGAACGGCTTCACGATCGAGCGGCTCAAGGACAAGGTCGGGACGCGCGCGCTGGCGACCGGCGAGTTCACGTTCCACGGCGCGCTCGCCTACCCGATCGGCGCCCTCGAGGACGGCTTCCGGATCGCGGCGGGGGTCGTGCTCAATACGTCTCGCTGGCTGAACGCGTTCGGCTCGGCCGGGCTGATGCGCCGCGCGTACCTCGTCGCCGAGAGCTTCTCGCGCTACCGCGAGGCGTTCGGCCGCCCGATCGCCGAGTACCCGCTCGTGCAGGAGAACCTGGCCGTCATGAAGGCGGAGGCGGCCGCGGCCCTCACCTCGTCGCTCGAGGTGACCGCGCTGGTCGAGCGGATCGACGCCGGCACGGCGACCGACGAGGACGTGGCCTGGTTCCGGATCCTCGTCAACGCGAACAAGCTGGTCACCTCGCTCGCGGCCACGGCTGTGTGCCGGCGCGGCATCGAGGCGCTCGGCGGGAACGGGACGATCGAGGACTTCTCGCCGATGCCGCGCCTGTGGCGCGACGCGATCGTCTTCGAGAGCTGGGAGGGTACGCACAACGTGCTCGTCGCGCAGGTGCTGCGCGACCTCGAGCGGATGGACGCGCTCGAGCTCGTGCACGAGCGCGTCGGCGAGATCGACGGGCTGCGCCGCGCGGTCGAGGAGCCCGGCGGCGCCGACGGGCGGCGGGCGGTCGAGGCGATGGTGCGGACGTTGCAGGTGAGCCGGCTGCTTGAGGCCGGCGACGAAGAGTCCGCCCGGCGGATCGAGGCGCGGCCTTAGCGAGCGGATAGTCGCCGCAGGCTGTCCCGAGGGTTGGGCCAGAGACTGCTCCGGGGTAGCCCGACGGGCCGGCTAGCGGCCTTCGGCCATCTCGCCGCGCAGCGCCATGCAGGTGCTCGACGAGCGTGCGACCAGCCGCTCCTGCTCGTCGAAGATGTCGCACTCGACCATCCCGACCGTCTGGCCGCGCTGCACGACCCGGCCGCGCGCGACCAGCTTCCCTGTCCAGAACGGGCGCAGGAAGTTGATCTTCAGCTCGAGCGTCGTGAACGACTCGCCTGGCTCGAGCGTCGAGAAGAACGCGACGCCCATGGCCGCGTCGGCCAGGTCGCAGAGGATGCCGCCGTGGATCGTCCCCATCGGGTTCGAGTGCCGCTCCTCGGCGACCATGGTCATGACCGACTCGCCGGCCCCGATCTCCTCGACCTCCACGCCGATCAGCTCGGCCACGGGAGGCGGGAACTTCACAGCGTCACCACCGAGCGGATGACCTCGCCGCGCTTCATATCCTCGAACGCCTGCGGCACGTCGTCCAGGCCGATCCGCTTCGTGATCATCGCGCCGAGGTCGAGCCGGCCCTCCCGGGCGAAGGCTGCGAGCCGCGGGAAGTCCTCGGCCGGTACGTGGTCGCCGCCGTGCGAGACCACGATGCGCGCCCGCCGGTCGAACAGCTGCACGAGGTCGAAGCTGGCCGCGGTGCCGGGCTGGGCGAGGCCGACGTGGACGATCGTTCCGGCGTGGCCGAGCATCGCGAATGCCTGGGCCATCGTCTCGGGCCGCGCGACGACGTCGAAGACGAAGTCGAGCCGTGACCCCTCACCGGTGTGCGTCGCGCCGAAGCGCTTCGCCGTCTCCAGCTTCCGCTCGTCCACGTCGATCGCGTAGACCTCTGCGGCGCCGGCGATCCGCGCGCCCTGGATGACGGCGAGGCCGACGGCGCCGCAGCCGATCACCCCGACGCGCGCGCCGGGCCAGACCTGTGCCGTCTTCAGCACCGAGCAGACGCCGGTGGCGACCGCGCAGCCGATCAGGCAGCCCTGCTCCGCGGGCACGCCCTCGTCGAGCGGCACCGCCGCGCGGCTGTGCGCGATCATCCGCGTCGCGAGGGTGCCGAGGCGCAGCACGCCGCCCGCCTCGGTGCCCCCTGCGATCCGTGGCCGCGTCTTCGCGGTCACCGGCGTGCGGCAGAGGTGCGCCGCGCCGCGCTCGCACCAGGCGCAGCGCCCGCACGGCGAGCGCCAGCCGAGGACGACGCGATCGCCCGGTCCGACGTGCTCGACGCCGGGCCCGACCGCCTCGACCACGCCCGCGCCCTCGTGCCCGAGCACGACCGGAAGCCGGTGCGCCCAGCCGGTCTCGACGACGTGCAGGTCGGTGTGGCAGACCCCGCTGGCCTCGATGCGGACGAGCACCTCGTCGGCGCCCGGTTCGCCCAGCTCCAGCTCCTCGACCGCGAAGCGGCCGGGCTCGGTCAGGACGACGCCGCGATCCACGTGGCGTCGAGGTCGCGGGCGGCGGTGCCGCCCATGAGCGCGAGGGTCACATCCGTCTCGGCCATCAGCTGCGTGATCGCCGCCTCCACCGCGGGCTGCCCGCCCACCGCGAGGGCGTACGCGTACGGCCGGCCGAGGAGCACCGCATCGGCGCCGAGCGCCATCGCCTTCAGCACGTCGGCCCCGGTGCGGATGCCGCTGTCCATGAGCACGGTCGCGTCGGCGCCGAGCGCCGCCCGCACTTCGACGAGCGCGTCGAGCGCGGCGACGGCGCCGTCAACCTGGCGGCCGCCGTGGTTCGAGACGATCACGCCGTCGACGCCGGATTCGCGCGCACGCATCGCGTCCTCGCCGGTCAGCACGCCCTTGACGAGGATCGGCAGCGACGTCTGCTCGCGCAGCCAGCCGAGGTCGTCCCACGTCAGCGCGAGGTTCGGGAACGTCCCGAGCATCCGGATCGCCGCCGTCAGCACGTCCTCCTCGGGCGGCGCGTCGAGCCGGCTGCGGAAGACGGGATCGGAGAAGAACTGCGCGCAGCCCTGGCCGGTGATGAACGGCAGGTAGGCGCTGCGCAGGTCGCGGGGCCGCCAGCCGAGGATGAGCGTGTCGAGGGTGACCACGATCGCGCCGTAGCCGGCCGCCTCGGCGCGCCGGACGAAGCTCGCGCAGATCTCGCGGTCGTTGGCCCAGTAGAGCTGGAACCAACGGGGCGCGTCGCCCATCGCCTCGGCGATCTCCTCGATGGAGTGCGAGGCCGCGCTCGAGAGGATCGAGCGGGACGCCGGTGGCCGCGGCCGCTCGCGCGACGGCGACCTCGCCCTCCTCGTGCGCGATCGAGAGCACGCCGATCGGCGCGAGGAAGAACGGCGCGGGAGAGCGCGTGCCGAGCACCTCGACCGAGATGTCGCGCTCGGTGTTCCCGCGCAGCATGCGCGGGCGCAGCCGGCGCCGCTCGAACGCCTCGAGGTTCGCGCGCATCGTCGCCTCGGAGCCGGCGCCGCCGGCGATGTAGTCGAAGGGGCCTGGCTCGAGTGCCTCCCGGGCGCGCTCCTCCCAGTCCTCGGCCGCGATCGGCCACTCGGCGACGCCGGAGACGTAGATCGCGTTGTTCACCTGGCTCCCTTCGAACGCCACGCCGCGATCCTATGGGGCGATGCAGGATCTGATCGAGGCGATTCGGTCGTCGCCGGCACGCTTCGCCCACGCGGATCGTCGCGGTCGATGGCCTCGGCGGCGCCGGCAAGACGACGCTCGCCGAGCGGCTCGCGGCCGAGCTCGATGCGCCGGTCGTGCACACGGACGACTTCGCCGGCTGGGACAACCCGGTCGACTGGTGGCCGGCCCTCCTGGAGCAGGTGCTCGAGCCGCTCGCGGCCGGCCGCGCGGCCCGCTTCACGCCGACGAGCTGGGGCGGCCCGCCGCGGGACGAGGTCGTCGTCGAGCCAGGCCCATTCGTGGTCCTCGAGGGCGTCACGGCCTCGCGGGCCGCGTTCCGTCCGTACCTCTCGTATGCCATCTGGGTCGAGGCGCCGCGCGACCTCCGGCTCGAGCGCGGCCTCGCCCGCGGCGGCGACGACACGCGCGAGCGGTGGGAGCAGTGGATGGCCGCGGAGGACGCATACGTCGCGCGCGAGCGGCCCGCCGAGCATGCGGACCGCGTGGTGCCGGGCGACGCCCTGTGGTAAGAGAGCGCCGTGCCAGACCTCCAGGGCAAGGCCGCGATCGTTACGGGCGCCGGGCGCGGGATCGGCCGCGAGCACGCGCTGGCGCTCGCCGCGGCCGGGGCGAGCGTCGTCGTCAACGATCTCGGCGGCTCGGTCGACGGCGAAGGCTCGGATGCGACGCCGGCGCAGACCGTCGTCAACGAGATCGTGGCGGCCGGCGGCAAGGCGGTCGCGAACTACGACGACGTCTCCGACTTCGCCGCCGCCGAGCACATGATCGAGCGCGCGGTGGAGCGCTTCGGCCGCCTCGACATCCTGATCAACAACGCCGGGATCCTCCGCGACCGGATGATCGTGAACATGAGCGAGGACGAGTGGGACGCGGTCATCGCCGTCCACCTCAAGGGCCACTTCGCGCCCCTCCGCCATGCCGCGGCGTACTGGCGCGAGCGGTCGAAGGGCGGCGACGAGGTACGCGCCCGCGTGATCAACACGTCGAGCCCGTCGGGCGTCTTCGGCAACGTCGGGCAGGTCAACTACGGCGCCGCCAAGGCGGGGATCGCCGCGCTGACGGTGATCGCCGCACAGGAGCTCGTCCGCTACGGCGTGACGGTCAACTGCCTCGCGCCGAACGCGCGGACGCGGATGACCGAGATGACGTTCGGGGACATGGAGGCGCCCGAGGAGGGCTTTGACCCGCTCGACCCTGGCAACATGTCGCCGCTCGTCGTCGCTCTGTCCGCGGACGAGGCGCAGGACATCACCGGCCAGGTCTTCTTCGTGTGGGGCGGCTCGGTCAACGTCCTCGTCCCGTGGGAGGCGGGCGAGCTCTTCTCGTCGGACGCGAAGTGGGACGCGGACGAGCTGCTCACGCAGCTGCGCGAGCGCTTCCCCGAGGGCGCGGCCCCGGCCGGGATGATGGCGATGATGCAGAAGGCCGGCGGGCAATCGCTCCGGGCGCGCTGATGGCGACGCTGACGAAGGAGGAGCTCCGCGACGCGCGCGACCTGGACCTCGGCGCGAGCGACTGGGTGCGGGTCGAGCAGAAGGCGATCGACGCGTTCGCCGAGGCGACCAACGACCACAACTGGATCCACGTCGATCCGGAGCGCGCGGCCGAGGGCCCGTTCGGGACGACGATCGGCCACGGCTACCTGTCGCTGTCGCTGATCCCGGGCCTGCTCTACACGATGATGAAGGTCACCGACGCCGCGCATGGGCCTGAACTACGGCGTCGAGAAGGTGCGCTTCACGGCGCCCTTGCCGGTCAACTCCGAGGTGCGCCTGAAGGCGAAGGTCGTCTCGAGCGAGCCGCGCGGCGAGGGCATCCTGTACCGCCTGGGCGTGGAGATCGAGGTCAAGGGCCAGGACAAGCCGGCGATGGTCGGCGAAGTGCTCTACCTCATCTTCTGAGAGCACTCTCTCTTGAGCACCTGATCACCGGGTCCACGGTCAGAGCGTGGAGACGGGAACTTCGAAGAACTCGACGGACGCCCGTGACCCGCCCGTCCCCGGGTTCATCTCGTTGAGGGCTGCGTCGCCACGGCGCATGGCCTGCTCGCTGTCGAAGAGGGTGATGCCGAGGCCCTTCCCCGAATCGCGGTCGATGAGCATGAGCAGCTTCGCACCCTCGAGGCCCTGCGGCGGGTCGCCCGCCACCTGAGCGCGAACCTGCTCGATTGCCCGATCGACGCCTGCAGGGTCACCGTGGAATGTCGCTACCCGTGCGTACATGACTGCCTCCTCGTAGTTGGTGTCGTTGCCGATGTGACCTGATCCGGCGGAAGACATCTTGAGGCCCGCGTCAACCGGTCGTGTTTCCGCAGGGCGGAACGCCGGCACCAGGCTGTCGACGTTTGCGACGAAGTCCTCGTCCGTTCAGCGCCCGTTCATGGCGAGGGGCATAGGATCGCCGCACCGGGCCGTGCTCGTGATCCTCGTCGAGTCCTCGGTCCTGCCCGAAAGGAGCAGTCACATGGCGTACGGCGTCGTGCACACGTTTGCAGGGGGCACCAAGGAGCAGTACGAGAAGTCGGTCGGTGCCGTCCATCCGGCGGACGGGAGCCTCCCGGAGGGCCAGATCTTCCACGCGGCCGGCCCGTCCGCGACCGGCTGGACGATCATCGCCGTCCACGACTCGCAGGAGAGCTGGGAGCGCTTCCGCGACGAGACCCTGATGCCGACGATGTCGGCCGGCATCGCCGGCGGGTTCGCAGCGCCGCCGCAGGAGACGACCTTCCCGGTCGAGGTACAGCAGACGGCGGGCGCCACCGTCTGAGGCTTCGCGCGCGCGCACCGGGCCTGTCCGAAAGGGACAGCACGGTGCGCGCGCGGTGCGTTTGCTCATCGCCCGCCGCGAGGTCCGTTACACGGGCCGCCTCAGTGCATTTCTCCCGAGGCCACACGACTGCTCAACCGGCCTTGTTCCAGCCCTCCTCGCCGTGTGCCCACGGCACGGCGTTGCGGCGCTCGAACACAAGGTCGTTCTCTTCGCCCGCCCAAACGCCGATCGTGTCGCTGTCCGGGTACACGGAGATGGCCGGGACCTGCACGCGCGAAAACAACAACGTCCTGGCGGACGACTCGCTCCGGTTCATCACCTTGTGCGCTCCGGCGGGGCCGGCAGGGAAACGGACCAGATCCCCGCGCTCCAGGGTCTGCTCGCCGTCGGGCGTACGCACCACGACAGTGCCCTCGACGACCAGCAGCCATTCCTCCTCGGACTCGTAGTGGTACGGCGACGAGCCCGCGCCGGGATCCACGTCGTAGATGAACATGGCAGTCGCCGTCGAGCCGGTGGCGCGAGCGACGTCGATCCTCCCCTCGGTGTTCTCCGCGCTGAAGATGTTGACTGCATCCATGGCGCGATTATCCGGCAGCGCCCCTCGGTTGTGAGTCGCGCCGTTCGGGCGGACACTGAGGAATCGGCTCCGAGCAACGCCGCCGCGAACCTGCTTGAGCGCCTGCAGCGCATAAGCTCAGGGCGTGACCGAGTACCACGTTGGCCGCCTGCTCGACCACGTCGGCCTGCGCGTGCGCGACCTCGAGGCGTCGAAGCGCTTCTACGGTGCGGCGCTCGAGGCACTGGGCCGCGAGCTCGGCGGTGAGCGCGAGGGCGCGTTCTGGGCGGACGAGCTCTACGTCTCCGATGATGCCGAGCCGACCGCTCGGATGCACCTGGCGTTCCAGGCGCCTGACCGCGAAACGGTCGATCGCTTCCACGCTGCCGTGCTGGCCGCGGGCGGCCGCGACAACGGCGCGCCCGGCGAGCGGCACTACCACCCTGGGTACTACGCGGCGTACGCGCTCGACCCGGACGGCAACAACATCGAGGCGGTGTACCACGGGCCGTCGACGCGGTCGGCGCCGTCGGTTGTGATCACTGCCGGCTGAGGCATTGCAGCGGTCTCGCGTGGGGCGCACCAGGAGCGCCCCACGCGTTTCCGCTCGGTAAAGCGACGTCGCGCTAGCGGCGGTCGACGACGACTTCCTCGCGATGCGAGGAGCGGACGCCGCCCCAGCTCGACCAGAAGATCATCGAGAGCACGAGGCCGAGCGCGCCGACGGCGAGCAGGATCCAGCCGACGGCGTCGAGGCTCACGCCCGAGACGGCCACGTCGACCGCCCAGACCAGGATGGCGCCGGCGGCGATGAGAATCAGGCTTACTCCAATACCCATGTGTTTTCGTCCTCCTTTTCGCGCCTGAATACCCACGCTCGTCCGCACGCAAACGCGCTATGGCGTCTGCGGATGCCACCTGCGCGCCGCGCGCACGCCGCCGTAGGCGAGACCGCCGAGCGCACCGGCAATGCCGACCGCGGCGGCCGTCTTCCAGTTCCAGGCACGTGACGCGATCGACTCGACCTGGTCGGTACGCGACTCCTTCCAGAAACGAAGCTGCATCTCAGACCTCCTCGTCGTTTCGCCTTGGCGTTCCGCGCCGTGCGGGCATCCAAACCCGCGGGAACACACCCGTCGTGCCTCTCGACTGCGCTATTGCACCCAGATCTGGTTGGTCAGGACACCCCACTGCGGGTTGAACTGGTAGTTGCGAACCCGCGGCGACACCATGTCGATCTCCTCGAGGGCGAAGAGCGGCACCATCGGCGCCTGGTCGACGATCGAGCGGTCGAGGGCCGCCCACAGGCGATTCGCGAGGTAGGGGTCGGTCGTCTGCAACGCGTGTGCCCGTCGGATCCGTCTGTCGATGCCGCGGTCGCAGAACCCGGAAAGGTTCCCGGGCGACCTGCACGCGAAGAAGGTCGCGATGTAGTTCGACGCCGCCGGGAAGTCGGCGAACCAGGAGGTGGGTCCAGCCTGGACGTGGTCGGGCGGCCCGGCAAAGGGCGGAGGGCCGTAGAACGCCTGGTCGCTCACATCCCGGAAACGCGCGCGGTAGCCGATGCTTCGCAGGAGCGCCGCGAGGAACGGACCCTCGCCGCGGTGGTTCTCCGGCACCCAGACCGTGACGCGCATGCCGCGCGTTCCCGAGGCGGTGACGAGGCTGGCGCGCGCGCGCGAGATCGGGCGCCTTCCAGACCCCGGCCGGCCCGCCGCCAGCGGTGTACGGGCAGTAGGGCCGGTAGCCGGGAAAGTCCGGCGGGAGGATCTGGCAGGTAGGGGCGGCGCCGACCGCGCGCGTCGAGTTGCGCACCCCTGCTTCGCGGTCGGCCGCGTAGCTGACCGCGCGCCGCGCCCGCACGTCGTCGAACGGCGGCACTTTCGTATTCAGGAAGAGGTATGTCACCCCGTCGAGCGGATTCACGTGGAGCTGGCTGGCGTACTGTGTCTCGGCTTGCCGCTGGAGATCCGGCGGGACGTTGAACGCGAGATCGATCCTGCCTCGCTCGGCCGCCCGCACGTGCTGGCGCGCCGACGCCGGGGTGACGACGATGCGGTCGGGGTACCCGTCAGGCTGCGCGGCCTTCGACCACTCCCGGAAGCGAGGGTTCCGGACGAGTGTCAGGTGGCTGCGAGGATCGAAGCTGCCCACCATGTAGGGCCCCGTGGCAGGCAACGGGTGCCTGCCGACGTCTCGTAGCGGCGTGTTCGCCGGGACGGCGAACGCGAACGGGAGCGCCAGGGCGTAGAGGAAGTCGGGATTTGGCGCGCGCAGGTGGAACGTCACGGTCCGCGCCCGGTCGTCGGTGACGATCCCGCGAGAGAGGTCGCAGCGCGCGGGCTTGGCGACGCAGTGCTCCGCGCCCATGATCGGGCCGTAGTACGAGATGTCGCGGCGGAGCGGGATCGCGCGCTCGATCGCGCGCCGGAAGTCGGCGGGCCGCACGAGCCGGCCGTTCGAGTAGCGGATTCCCGGGCGCAGCAGAAATGTGTAGGTGCGGCCGCCGTCGGTCGGCTGCCGGAATGCCGACGGCAAGGTCGGGAACGAGTTGCCCGCCGTCGGCCCCGCCGACCTTGCGAAAGCCGAGGAGCCCGTCGTTCGTGTTCAGAACGGCGCGGTGTGCCGGCGAGCGTGTCGAGCGAGGGCCTGAGTTCCCGGTGCGCCGACGCGCAGCGTGCCGCCGCGATGGGCGGTGCTGGCGGGCCTGACGGCGACGATCAGTTGCGTCCCCGTGCTTGCGAGTCCCTCCGGCCGCTCCGCCGATCCGGATCGTTCGCCCGACCTTGTTCGTACGGGGGTCGATCAGCCGGAGCGTCCCGTCGAACTCGTTGCTCACCCATATCCCCTCGCGGGTGACGGCGAGCCCGCGGGGCCCGTCGCCGACGGCGATCGTCGCGGCGACGACGTCGCGGCTCGGATCGATCCGCGAGACGGTGCCGTCGAGGTTGTTTGCGACCCACACCGAGCCGTGGCCGACGGCGACGCTCACCGGCCCGTTCCCGACGTTGATCTGGTGTCGACGACCTTGCGGCGCTGCGGATCGATGCGGAAGACGGCATTGCGAAGCTCGTCGGCCACCCAGACGCCGTCGGCGCCGACCGCCACCGCTCGCGGGGCCGCCCCGACGGGGATGCGCGCCGGTGACCTTCCCGGTGCGCGCGTCGAGACGGGTCAGCGTCTGATCGTCCCTGCTGACGACCCACAGCTCGTCGCCGGCAAGCGCGAGCGCCACCGGTGCCGTCCCGACCGGGATCGTGTCGACGACGGCGTTCGCCTTGGGGTCGATTCGCGTGATCGTGCCGTCGAGTGAATTGGCGACCCAGACGCCGTGCTCGTCGGCGGCCACACCGCCGGGGCCGCTACCGACCGGGATCGTCTGGCTCGCTTCGCCCGTGCTGGGATCGACGCGCGTGACCGTCTGGTCATCCGTGTTCGTCACCCAGACGCTGCCGCCCCCGGCGGCGACGTCGCTCGGCGAGGCGCCTACGGTGCCGGCGGCAACGACCTTCCCGCCCTCGAGCACACCGACGCCGTTCGGCAGGATCGCGACGGCGCCGCCGCTCGAGTCTCGCGTGGCGACGAGGGCCGCGGCGACGGCGGCGACTGCGATTGCCGCCGCCAGCGCGATCCACCTTCCGCGGCGGTGACCTGCAGCCGGCGCGGAGTCCGCCGGTCCGGGGGGCGGCGTGAGCGCCGCGTCGTGCTGGAGGATCGCGCGCTCGAGCTCCTGGAGCTCGTCGGATGGCTCGAGTCCGAGCTCGTCGACCAGCACCCCGCGCGCATCGCGGTAGGCAGCGAGGGCGTCCGCCTGGCGGCCGGCCCGGTAGAGCGCGCGCATGAGCTGGCCGCGCAGCCGCTCGCGCAAGGGGTACTCGGCGACGAGCGGCTCCAGCTCGGCGACGAGGTCGCCGTTCCGGCCGCGAACGAGGTCGGCCTCGATCCGGTCTTCGAGAGCGGCCAGCCGGAGCTCCCCGATGCGGCCGATCTCCGTCTGCACGAAGGGCAGGAACTCGAGGTCCTGGAGCGGCGGCCCCCGCCAGAGCACGAGCGCCTCGGCCAGCCGCGTGGCTGCGGTCTCCGCGTCGCCCGCGCCGAGCGCGCGGCGGCCGTCGGCGGCGAGTTGCTCGAAGCGGCCGAGATCGATCTGGTCGGGTTGAAGCTCGAGCACGTACCCGGGCGGCTTCGTCACGATCACCCCTCCCAGCGGCTCGAGCAGTTTCCGGAGGGCGGAGACGAGGCCGTACAGCGCCACCGACGCCGTCGGCGGCGGCCGCGCGCCCCAGAGCGCGTCGATGGCGCGATCGGTGGACACCACCTGATTCGGGTTGAGCGCCAGCAGCGCGAGGAGGGCTCGGAGCTTCTGGCGGCCGAGCGGCAGCGAGTGTCCGTTGGCCTTCACCTCGACCGGCCCGAGCAGCAGCACGGCGAGGCGTGTCGCTCCTGGGTCTTCCCGTTGCAATTCGCGGCCTCGGGTGATCTTACGGCGCCGAGAGTCGCGGGAAAAGGCCGCGTTAGCCCGGCATTAGGTCCGCGTAAGCCGCTGGCTCCACCGTCGCCTCATTCACTAGCCCTTGAACGGAGGCGGACCATGTACGAGACCCATCGCATGTTGGGCCGGGAGCACGAAGCCGACCTCGCCCGCGAGGCCCGGAACCGGCAACTCGCGGCCGAAGCGCGTGGACCGAAGGCGCCGTCGGGCACACGCCTACGGTTGCCGGCTCTCATCCGCCTGCGCGTGCCCGCGTTTCTGCTCCGAGCGAGTCGAGCCGAGCGCTGAGCCGCGCGCCGCGCGTGTTCCTGGAAGAGCTGGCCTCGTGGGGCGCACGAGGAGTTCTCGCCGAGCCGGGGGGCAAACGCCCGGGAATACACTTTCGCTATGCCCCTCGATCCGCTCACAGACGACCAGCGGGAGATCCGCGAGCTGATCCGCGAGCTCGCGCGCGAGCGCATTGCGCCGCGGGCTGCGGAGATCGACAAGACGGCCGAGTTCCCGTGGGACGTCGTCGAGCTCTACCGCGAGCACGATATCTTCGGGATCCTCTACGACGAGGAGTACGGCGGGCTCGGCGCGAGCGCGCTGATGACGCTCGTCGCCATCGAGGAGGTCTCCAAGGTCTGCGCGACGAGCGGGCTGATCATCGCCGCGCAAGAGCTCGGTTCCCTCGGCATCAAGCTCGCCGGCACCGACGGGCAGAAGGAGCGGTTCCTGCCGCGGCTCGCCTCCGGCGAGTGGCTCGCTGCCTATGCGCTGACGGAGCCGGGCTCCGGCTCCGACTCCGCGTCGATGCGCACAGACGCTCGCCGCGAGGGCGACGAGTACGTTCTCAACGGCTCCAAGCGGTTCATCACGAACGCGGGTGTTGCCTCCGTGTACGTCGTTTTCGCGAAGACCGACCAGGCCCTGGGCCACGACGGCATCTCGGCGTTCGTCGTGGAGGCCGACGCGCCCGGCTTCAAGGTCGGCCGCATCGAGCCGAAGATGGGCATCAAGGGCTCGACGACCGGCGAGCTCTTCTTCGACGACTGCCGCATCCCGGCTGACAATCTCCTCGGTGAGGAGGGCGAGGGCTTCCGGATCGCGATGCGCGTCCTCGACCGCTCGCGCCCCGGGATCGCGGCGCAGGGACTCGGCATCGCGCAGGGCGCGACCGACTACGCGCTCGAGTACGCGCGCACGCGCGAGACGATGGGAAAGCCGATCGCCAGCCACCAGCTGATCGCCGGCTACCTCGCCGACATGGAGACGAAGTGCGAGGCGGCGCGCGGGCTGCTCTACAAGATCGCCCAACTGGTCGACGAGGACGCGCCCGAGCTGACCAAGTACTCCGCGATGGCGAAGCTCTACTGCAGCGACGTCGCCATGGACGTGACGACACAGGCCGTCCAGATCCTCGGCGGCTACGGGTACATGCAGGAGTACCCGGTCGAGCGCATGATGCGCGACGCCAAGATCACGCAGATCTACGAGGGCACGAACGAGATCCAGCGGATCGTGATCGCGCGCGAGATGCTGCGCGAGAACCGCGCGTTCCTGCTCGCCGGCGCGGCCTGAGCGACGCCGTCGTCGTCGGGTCCGGCCCGAACGGGCTGGCCGCTGCGATCACGCTGGCACAGGCGGGGCTCTCGGTCGAGGTGCACGAGGCGGCCGAGACGCTCGGCGGCGGCGTGCGCTCCGCCGAGTTGACACTGCCCGGCTTTACACACGACGTCTGCTCGGCGATCTACCCGCTGGCGGTCGGGTCGCCGTTCTTCCGCGGTCTCGGTCTGGACGTCGAGTGGCTGGAGTCGCCCTCGGCGCTCGCGCACCCGTTCGACGACGGCAGTGCCGTGACGTTGGAGCGGAGCGTCGACGCGACCGCGCTGCAGCTCGGCCCGGACGAGGACGCGTACCGGCGGCTCGTCGGGCCGCTCGTCCGCGCGTGGCCCCCGGTCGAGCGGGTGCTGCTCGCGCCGCTCGTCCCGCCGTCGCCGCGTGCGGGGGCCGCCCTCGTCGGCGCACTCGGCGTCCCGGGTGCCGTGGCCGCCGCGCGCGATGCGCTCGCGAGCGCCACCGGGCTCGCCGAGCGCGACGTTCTCGGGCGAACGGGCGAAGGCGTTCCTCGGCGGCAACGCGGCGCACTCGATGCTGCCGCTCGAGCACCGGCCGAGCGGCGCCTTCGGGCTCACGCTGCTGGCGCTCGGCCACCTCTACGGCTGGCCGTTCCCGCGCGGCGGCGCGCAGGCGTTGGCCGATGCGCTGGCGGCGGAGCTCCGCGAGCTCGGCGGCGAGATCCACCTCGGCTCGCCGGTCGACATCGTGCCGGCGGCGCGGGTGGTGCTCGCGCGACGTTTCGCCGCCCGAGCTGCTCCGCATCGCCGACGTGCCGCGCGCGCTACGCCGCGGCGCTGGGCCGCTACCGCTTTGGGCCGGGCGCGTTCAAGCTCGACTGGGCGCTCGACGCGCCGATCCCCTGGACGGCGGAGGGCTGCCGCCGCGCTGCGACCGTTCACCTCGGTGGGACGCTCGCCGAGCTCGCCGCGTCCGAGCGGGCGCCGTGGGCAGGCCGTGCGCCCGGAGCGCCCGTACGTCCTGCTGGCGCAGCAGTCGCTCTGGGACGAGACGCGCGCGCCCGAGGGCAAGCACACCGCATGGGCCTATTGCCATGTCCCGAACGGCTGGGCCGGCGACGCGACGGAGGCGGTGGAGACGCAGATCGAGCGCTTCGCGCCGGGCTTCCGCGACCTCGTCCTGGCGCGCAGCGCGCTCGGTCCGGCCGCGCTCGAGGCCCACAATCGCAACCTCGTCGGCGGCGAGATCAACGGCGGCGCGATGACGCTCACGCAGTCGGTCTTCCGCCCGGCGCCGCGGCTCGTCCCGTACCGGACCGGCCGGCCCGGCCTCTACCTCTGCTCGGCATCGACGCCGCCCGGCGGCGGCGTGCACGGCATGTGCGGGCACCTCGCGGCGCGGCAGGCGCTGCGCGATCTAGGGATGCACTGACGAGGTGTCCACCACCTCGAAGTTCGAGCCCGTGACCCGCCCGAGCGTGTGCAGCTGGTCGTTCGACCAGCGCGGGTCGGGGGCGCCGGAGACGTACCAGTCCGACCCGTTGTCGGCGACGATCATCCCGTAGCGCTTCAGCGCCTCGAGGACGACGCGCGCCTGCGGCGGGAACGGGCGCGTGTCGAAGCTTGCCTTCAGCCGCACGCGCAGGCCCATCGGCGGCAGTGACGGGTCGGTGAGGTCGCTCGCGTAGTGCCGCGCCGGGTAGACGAACGCCTTGCGCGTCCGCGAGACCGTGAAGCGCAGCGCATGGTCGATCGCGCCGTGCTTGAACCTCGTCGTAGCGCGCGAGGCCCGGGAAGATCGGCAGCCCCGCCGCGTCCGCGGACGTCCAGCCGGACGGGCGCAGGCGATTCGAGCTCAGGTTCCAGATCGCGCCCGAGCCGGCCTTCCAGCTGCCGCCCTGCGGGTAGAGCGCGTAGAGCTCGTAGAGCTTGCAGCGTCGAGCGGTCGACGATGATCGCGTGCCGGTCGCCGTCCGACTGGCGCCCGCCCTCGATGGCGACGTTCTTCGGGATCGGGTACGGGCCCTTGTCGCTCTCGTCGGCGTAGTCGAACGAGACGCGGCTCTTCTTCTGGTCGGCGCCCACGACGGTGATCGGAATGCCGATCGGGCCGCCGTCCCATAGGCCCGAGCCGAAGTCGGCGTGCAGTCCCCGGTCGCGGCCGATCGACGAGATGACGGCTTCCGAGTTCGCGGCGACCGGCAGCTTGTCGACCCGCTGGTTCCACGGGTTCGATGCCGGGAAGACCTGGCAGCGTGGGGCGGAGGGAAGGCGCCCGGCGCTCGCGGTCGCGCCGGCCAGGCACGCAAGCACGGCGGCGAGGGCGGCGAGGAGGCGCACACTCACCCGATCGGCTTCGCGGATCGGCCCCGCGACCCTCTTCGGAGGGTCAGTCCCAGGAAGCCTTGGTGCCGGCCCGCTGCGCCGCCTTGTAGGCGCGCTTCTTCGCCTGGTACTCCTCGAGCGCCTCGGGCGAGTCGACGTCACCGAGCGTCGGGTGGCTCGGCGCAATGTCGCGGGCGTTCTCGTCGCCGAAGCGCTTCGCCAGCACGGCGGAGAGCGAGCGCACCTTCATGTCCCCGTAGCCGGGCAGGCCCTCGAGGCGGCTCCGCAGGTCCGCGCCGTCGGCAGCGTCCGTCCACACCCGCTCTGCGTGGCCGCCGTACTCGGACTCGATCACCTGGCAGAGCTCCTGCACGCGCTTGGCCATTGCGCCCGGGAAGCGGTGCAGCGCCGGCTTTGCCCGGAAGACCTCTTCGAGCGCGGCCGGGTCCATGCCGGCGATCTGCCCGGCGTCGAGGCCGCCGAGGCGACGGCTCAGCTCGAGCGGCGACGAGAACGCCTTCTGGACCGTCACCTGCTGGTCCAGGGCGAACCCGATCAGCAGCGCCAGCGGCTCGCGGCCGAGGAACGCGTCCGCCTCGGGATCGCCGGTGAAGTGGAGGGCATCGACCGTCACGGCATCAGAGGCCATCAGCCGGATCCTAGTCGCGTGCCCACGGCGTTCAGGCAGCTGCCGCCGAAGACGATCCCGTCCTCCGTCGCGAACGGCTGAAGCCGCCGCTCGATCTCCTCGCGGAGCGACTGCTCTTCGGCGGAGCTCAGGCCGGCGACCGCCTGCGCGATCGCGCCGCCGAGGTCGAGCATCGTCGCCCAGTACTCGTCGAAGTCGGCGTACGCGAGGGTGATGTCGACCGCACCGACCTCGACGTCGGCGAACCCCGCAGCGCCGAGGAACTCCTCGAGCCGGCCCGGCGCGCCGAGTGTGAACATCCCCGGCTCGCCCGGCGCCGGCGGCGGCATCAGCCCGCCTCGGCCATCGCCCGGCCGGCGACGCTCGCCCACGGGTTCGCGTCGGCCGTGGCCCAGACCGAGCAGCCGAAGCGCCCCCCCGGACGCAGCACCCGTCGGATCTCGGACAGCGCGCGCACGGGGTCGCCGAACAGCATCAGCCCCCAGCGGCACAGGACGCCGTCGACGCTCGCGTCGGGCAGGTCGATGTTCTCCGCATCCACGACTCGGTGCTCGATACCGGTGACGCCAAGCCGCGTCGAGAGCCGCTGCGCGGCCTCGACCATCGCCGGGCGAAGTCGGTCGAGATCACCCGCCGGGCGCCGCGCTCCGCGAGCAGCAGGCTCGTCTGGCCGATGCCGGCGGCGAGCTCGAGCACCACGTCGCCGGGAGCGGGGGCCAGGCGTTCGACGAGATCGAGGCTGACGACGTTCGTGGCGGCCCATTGCCGGTCGTTCTGGCGCTCCCAGCCGGCCGCCATGCGCTGCCAGCGCTCGCGGCTCTCGCCCGTGTAGTCGCTCGTCGCCACGGCCTGAGCCTACGCATATTGAGGTTCCCGAACCTCGCTCAGGCGGAGAGTTCGCGCACGACGATCGCGATGTTGTCGCGCCACACGTTCTCGGGCAGCGGCGGGAGGATGTCGTCCCAGATCGCGGCGAAGCTGCCGACCAGCTGCGGGAAGCGGGTCGGCCGGGCCATGAACCACCAGTGCAGGTGCTCGCCGCCGTCGCCCCAGCGGCAGACGTGCACGCGGCCGACGTGCGGGACCGCGCGGACGGCGCGCTCGATGCGCGCGAGCAGCAGGCCGAGCTCGGCGGCCAGCTCGTCGGGGAGGTCGCCGGGCTCCGCGTAGTGCGCGCGCGGCTCCAGCATGACGACGGCCGGCAGGCCGGTGGGGCCGAGCGCGCGTGCGCGCCACCGCTCGTCCGTCCAGAAGTACCCGTCGTCGCCCGCCGTGCACCGGTCGCAGTCGACGCCGCCCTCGCCGTTGCGACGCGCATCGTCCTCCGGCGGCCGCAGCTCGCGCGGCCGCATCTCGCCGTCGAAGGGGAAGCTGTCCCACTCCTCGACGGGCGGCATGTTGAGGGAGCCGGCGACGCGCGCGTGCAGCTCCTCGGGCGTCTCCGGCACCGGCCGGACGATACTCGCCTGGTGGAGTGGCCCGACAGCTTCTACGCGATGCTCCGCGGCGAGGGCTGCCCGATGTGCGAGCAGGGCCGGCCGGACGAGACGCCCTACGGCATCCGCATCTTCGCCGGCGAGGTCACCGACGCGTATCTGCAGCGGGCCGGCGTCCAGCGCGGCTACACAGTCGTGGTCTGGCGCGGGCGGCACGTCGCCGAGCCGACCGCTCTCGACGATGCAGAGGCAGCCACCTACTGGCGCGAGCTGCTGCACGTCGGCCGCGGGCTCCAGGCGCACTTCGGCGCCGTGAAGATGAACTACGACATCCTCGGAAACTCGCTGCCGCACCTGCACGCACACGTGATCCCGCGCTACGCCGACGACCCGAGGCCCGGCTGGCCGTTCCCGTTCCCGGACGACCCGCCGCCGGTCGCCGATGAGGAGCTCCGCACGGACGCCGCCGCGCTTGGCACGGCGCTCTCAGACCCTCAATGAAACGCTCACGGAACCGACACGGCGCGCGGCACACCGTGGCCGTGTGCCCGCCTTGACGCACGGCACACGCGGGCTTGCGCGCACGTCCCTGCGGCAGCCGCGGCCGGCCGTGGACGTCGAGCTGTCGAGCGCTGGGACGCGCTCGAGGCGCTCGGGCTCGTTCGCCGGCACGCGTACCTGATCCAGACCGGCCGCTCGCGCTGGATCGTCCGCGTCTCCGCGACCGGCCGGACGACGACGGAGGTCGAGCGCGACATCGAGGCGATCGCCGTCGTGGGCGCGCAACAGCGGGCACGCCGCTCATGTCTTCGCGGGCGACCGCCAGCTCGCGCTCTGAAACGAACACTTGTTCGTGTGCGATTCGGCGAGTAATCTGGTCGTGTGGACCCGCTGTCCGTCTTCTCCGAGCGCACGCGGGACTGGTTCCAGCGTGCGTTCCACGCACCGACGCCGGCGCAGGAGCGCGGCTGGCCGGTCATCGCCTCCGGCGCGCACACGCTGATCCAGGCGCCGACCGGGTCGGGCAAGACCCTGGCCGCGTTCCTCTACGGCCTCGACCGGCTCGACGCCGAGAAGGGGGACGGCATCCGGCTGCTCTACGTGTCGCCGCTCAAGGCGCTCAACTACGACGTCGAGCGCAACCTGCGCGGCCCGCTGGCCGGACTGCAGAGCGAGCTCCAGGTCGGTGTCCGCACCGGCGACACCCCGCAGCGCGAGCGCCAGCAGATGCTCCGGCACCCGCCCGACATCCTCATCACCACGCCCGAGTCGCTCTACCTCATGCTCACCTCGCAGGCGCGCGAGACGCTGACGGGCGTCGAGCACGCTGATCCTCGACGAGGTGCACGCCGTCGCCGGCACGAAGCGCGGCGCCCACCTCGCGCTGACCGTCGAGCGGCTCGAGCGCATCGTCGACGAGCCGTTCCAGCGCATCGGCCTCTCCGCCACCCAGCGCCCGCTCGAGGAGATCGGCCGCTTCGTCGCCGGCGGCCGGCCGATCGAGCTGGTCGACGCCGGCCGCGCCAAGGAGCTCGACCTCCAGGTGGTCATGCCCGTCGAGGACATGCGCGAGCTGCCGTCCAACACGCCGCTCTCGTACCCGGTGCCGGCCGACGGCCAGGAGATGGACGCGGGCACCGAGCGCAACAGCCAGTCGATCTGGCCCTCGATCTACCCGGCGCTGCTCGAGCTCGTCCGCGAGCACCACTCGACCATCATCTTCGTCAACAACCGCCGGCTCGCCGAGCGGCTCGCGCTGCGGCTGAACGAGCTGGCGGAAGAGGAGATCGCGCGCGCCCATCACGGGTCGATCGCCCGCGAGCAGCGGGTCGAGATCGAGGAGCTGCTGAAGCGCGGCGAGATCCCGTGCCTCGTCGCCACCTCGTCGCTCGAGCTCGGCATCGACATGGGCGCCGTCGACCTCGTCATCCAGGTGGAGAGCCCGAAGTCGGTCGCGCGCGGCCTGCAGCGCGTCGGCCGCGCCGGCCACGAGCTCGACGCCGTCTCGCGCGGGCGCATCTTCCCGAAGTACCGCTCCGACCTGCTCGAGTCGGCGGTGGTCGCCCGGCGCATGCTCGACGGCGCGATCGAGGAGACCGTCATCCCGCGCAACCCGCTCGACGTGCTCGCCCAGCAGGTGGTCGCCATCTGCGCCGACGACGAGATCGCCGTGGACGAGCTGCACGACCTCGTCCGGCGCGCCTATCCGTTCCACGATCTCTCGCGCGCAGCAGCTCGAGAACGTGCTCGACATGCTCGCCGGCCGCTACCCGTCGGACGAGTTCGCCGAGCTGCGGCCGCGCATCGTCTGGGACCGCACCGGCGGCACCATCCGCGGCCGCTCCGGCGCGCGCCGCCTGGCGGTCACGAACGCGGGCACGATCCCCGACCGCGGGCTCTTCGGCGTGTACCTCGTCGAGGGCGGCGGCCGGGTCGGCGAGCTCGACGAGGAGATGGTCTACGAGGCGCGCGCGGGGCAGACGTTCCTGCTCGGGGCGTCGACCTGGCGCATCGAGGAGATCACGCGCGACCGCGTGCTCGTCTCGCCCGCCCCGGGCGTCCCGGGCGCCGTGCCGTTCTGGAAGGGCGAAGGCGTCGGGCCGGCCGTACGAGCTGGGCGCGGCGATCGGCAAGACCTCACGCGAGCTGGTCGCCCTGCCCGAGGAGAAGGCGCTCGCCCGTCTGCAGAAGGAGCACTGTCTCGACGAGCGCGCCGCCCGCAACCTGATGACCTTCCTGAACGAGCAGGCCGAGGCCACCGGGGCCGTTCCGTCCGACCGCACCGTCGTCATCGAGAAGTTCCGCGACGAGATCGGCGACTGGCGGGTCTGCGTGCTGACGCCGTTCGGCGCGCGCGTGCACGCGCCGTGGGCGATGGCCGTGACCGGGCGGCTGCGCGACAGCCTCGGCATCGACGCCCAGTCGATCTGGTCCGACGACGGCATCGCGCTGCACTTCCCCGACGCCGACCAGCCGCCGCCCGTCGAGGAGCTGCTCATCGACCCCGACCAGCTCGAGGACATCGTTGTCGGCGAGATCGGCCAGACCGCGCTCTTCGGCGCGCGCTTCCGCGAGAACGCGTCGCGGGCGCTGCTCATCCCGCGCCGCAGGCCCGGCCAGCGCACGCCGCTCTGGCAGCAGCGACTGAAGGCGCAGAGCCTGCTCCAGGTCGCGCGCAAGTACGGCTCGTTCCCGATCATCCTCGAGACCTACCGCGAGTGCCTGCAGGACGTCTTCGACCTGCCGGCGCTGCGCCGGCTCCTGCAGGGCATCCGCACGCGCGAGCTCGACCTCGTCGAGATCGAGACGCAGTCCGCGTCGCCGTATGCCTCGTCGCTGCTCTTCGACTACATCGCGACGTACATGTACGAGGACGACACGCCTGCGGCGGAACGCCGCGCGCAGGCGCTGTCGCTCGACCGCGACCTGCTGCGGGAGCTGCTCGGCCAGGAGGAGCTCCGCGACCTGCTCGACCCGGGCGCGATGGAGGAGGTCGAAGCCCAGCTGCGTGGCTCGCCGAAGAACGCCGACGGCCTGCACGACCTGCTGCTCCTGCGCGGGCACCAGTTCGAGGGCGAGTACGACGCCGGCTTCGCCGAGACCCTCCGCCGCGAGCGGCGCGCGATCTCGGTGCGCATCGGCGGGCGCGAGGCGCTCACCGCCGTCGAGGACGCCGGCCGCTACCGCGATGCCATCGGCGCCATGACGCCGGGCGGCCTGCCCGACGTATTCCTCGAGTCCGGAGAGCAGCCCCTGCGCACGCTGCTCGCCCGCTTCGCCCGCGGGCGCGGTCCGTTCACGACCGCCGAGGCGGCCGAGCGGTTCGGCGTCCCCTCAGACCGCGTCGAGTCGGAGCTGCACGCGCTCGAGCGCGAGGAGAAGCTCGTGCGCGGCGAGCTCCGCCCGGGCGGGACCGAGCGGGAGTGGTGCGACCCCGAGGTCCTGCGGCGGCTGCGCCGCGCCTCGCTGGCGGCGCTACGCCGCGAGGTCGAGCCGGCCGAGCAGGAGGCGCTCGGCCGGTTCCTGCCGACCTGGCACGGCATCGACCGGCGCGCGTCGCTGCGGGAGGCGCTCGTTCCGCTGCAGGGGCTGCCGCTACCGGTGGCGCTCTGGGAGACCGACGTCCTGCCGCGCCGCGTCCCGAACTACTCGCCGCTCCAGCTCGACCAGCTGTGCGCGTCGGGCGAGCTCGTCTGGGTCGGCGCCGGGCTCGACCGCGTGGCCGTCTACTTCCGGGAGGACGCGCCGGTGCTCGGCCGGCCGGCCGGGGCCGAGCGCCCCGAAGGCCCCGTGCACGCGGCCATCCGCCGGGCGCTCGGCCGCAGCGCCGAGTTCTGGCTCGACCTCGTCGCGGCGACCGACCTCGAGGCCGAGGAGGTCTTGCCGGCGCTCTGGGATCTCGTCTGGGCCGGCGAGGTGACGAACGACGCCTGGACACCGCTGCGCGCCGGCCGCCGGTACGGCGTTCCCTCCGCGGCGCGCCGCCAACGGCGGTTCTCGCGCCGGCGCGCAACGGGCCTGACCGCGACGCAGGGACGCTGGTCGCTGACCGACCGGCTCTTCGCCGGGCGTCCCGACCGCCGCGCGCTCGCCGAGCTGCTTCTCGAGCGGCAGGGCATCGTCACGCGCGACGGCGTGCGGGCCGAGGGCATCCCCGGCGGCTACGGAGCGGTGTACGGCGAACTGAAGGCGCTCGAGACGCTCGGCCTCTGCCGGCGCGGCTACTTCGTCGAGGGCCTCGGCGGTGCCCAGTTCGCGCTCGGCGGCGCGGTCGAGCGCCTGCGAGAGCTCCGCAATTCGTCCGAGGACGAGGTAGACGCGCTCGTCCTCGCGGCCGCGGACCCCGCGCAGCCGTACGGCGGGGTGCTGCCATGGCCGAAGCGGGCGGGCGGGCGCGCGTCCCGCGTCGCGGGCGCCCAGGTCGTCCTGCTGAACGGCGAGCCGGCGCTCTTCGTCGAGCGCGGCGGCAAGACGCTCGTCCCGCTCCGCGAGCCGGAGGACGAGCTGGCTGCGCCAGGCGCTCGGCGCGCTCGTGGAGCACGTGAAGCGCGGGAGAGGCAAGCGCCTCGCCGTCGAGCGCTTCGACAGCGTGCCCGTCACCGAGAGCGAGCTCCTGCCGCTGCTCGTCGAGGCAGGTTTCCTCGCCGGACCGCGACGCGCCGTGCTGCGTCCCTAGGCGAGCCGGCCGAGCACAAGTCCGAAGACGGCGTGGCGCACGGTCGCCTGCGCGAACGCGCGCGGGTTCTTGAGCAGCGGCGGGATGCCCGGCTCGCCGCGGGCGGGGTGGTAGCGGTCGACGAAGAAGGAGAGCGGGTAGAGCGCGACGTGCTCCGTGAGCGCAGCGGCCAGGGCGAGCCGCCGCGGCGGAACGTGCACTCGTCGCCGCGCGGCGTCGAAGGCGAGCCCGAAGGCAGTGCCGTTCAGCGCGTGGATCGTCAGCCCGGCGAGCAGCCAGTGCCGGCGGGAGACGGCCTTGCCGAGCAGGGCGACGTCCGAGTAGTCGCAGCCGAGGAACCGGCGGTCGAGCGGCTCGAGCGCGGCCCAGACGGTCGCCGCCGCCGCACCTGCGGCCGCCGCGCGGAGGCGCGGGCTCACCGACCGAGCCGCCCGAGCGCCGGCACGGCCGTCCGCGCCGACGGGGCGTAGCTCGCACCCACCGAGCCGGAAAGGTCGCGGTCGGCCGCCTGGCCGCCGATGACGATCTCCGTGTCGTCGCGCTGCTCGGCCTTGAGGCCGGCGACGAGTGCGTCGCGGTTGTCGAGCATGGTGACGCTGAAGCATGCGACCGCTGCGTCCACCGAGTGGGCGAGCGCCAGCGCGGCGTCCACCGGTGTCTCGGCGCCCAGGTAGACGACGCCCCAGCCCTCCATGGCGAGTAGCGCGGCGAGCGCGAGTAGGCCAACCTCGTGGCGCTCGCCGGGCGCGCACGCGAACACCGCACGTCCGCGGATGCCCGGCCACGGCTCCGCGAGCCGCCGCAGCGCCCGGGCGCGCACCGCGTTCGTCACGAGGTGCTCCTCCGCGACAGAGAGCTCCCCGGTCGCCCAGCGCTCGCCGACCTCGACGAGCAGCGGCACCGCAATGTCCTCGAGCGCCGTCTCCAGGTCATACAGCGTGAACGCCTGGTCGAGCAGTCGCTCGGTCGCCTCGATGTCCGACTCGGAGACGGCACGGAGCACTGCCTCGATCATCTCCGCAGGCGTCGCGGCCGGCGCGTTGTCGGGCGCGGTCAGCAGCGACGCTGCCTCCCCGATCCGGTAGCCCTCGTCGAGGCGGGAGCGCAGCCAGTGGACGCGCGCCACGTCCACCTCCGTGTAGCGGCGTTGGCCGCCGCTCGTGCGCACGGGAGAGAGCACGCCGTAACGCTGTTCCCACTTCCGCAGCGTGTGCGCGGGGACGCCCGTAGCGTGGGCGAGTGCGGCGATATTGAGCCCGGCCGCGGTCCCGGTCATCGGACACAAGTGTGACAA
Organism: uncultured Thermoleophilia bacterium; assembly: GCA_963710465.1. GTDB lineage: Bacteria > Actinomycetota > Thermoleophilia > Gaiellales > Gaiellaceae > JACVRM01. Next base: position 90,144 of record CAVQAQ010000009.1, on the reverse strand, counting down.
AATCGACTCTGGTGCCCGAGGGCGACAGCCTCCACCGCGCCGCCCGCCGGCTGCAGGTGCTCGTGGGCGACCGGGTCGCGGCGGAGTCGCCGAACCCGCGCGGCCGGGCGACGGGGGTGGCGGAGCAGGTGGACGGCCGGCGTCTCGAGTCCGTCGAGGCCGTCGGCAAGAACCTGATCTTCCGCTTCGAGGGCGGCGTGACCGTGCGTAGCCACCTGCGCATGTCAGGAAGCTGGCGCGTGCGCGCCGCGGGCGACCCGGTTGTGGGGCGACCCTGGCTCGTCCTCCGTGGCCAGCGGGCGCAGGCGCTCCTCTACGGCGGCCCCGTCCTCGAGCTCAACGCGCGGGCGGTCGAGCGGCTGGGCCCGGACATCCTCGCGCCGGAGCCGGACTTCGAAAAGATGCTCGCCAACCTGCGCCGCGGCGACAGTGCGCGGGAGGTCGGCGACGCGCTGACGGACCAGCGGCTCGTCGCCGGCATCGGGAACGTGTGGAAGGCCGAGTCGCTCTGGCACGCGCGCGTCTCGCCGTGGCGCGCGGTGGGCGATGTCTCGGACGAGGAGCTACGCGAGGCGCTGGAGACAGCGGCGCGGCTGATGCGCCGCTCGGTCGAGACGGGGCGGACGGAGGTCAACATCACGCATCGGGCGGGCCTGCCGTGCCTGCGCTGCGGGACGCTCATCCGCTCGCGTGGCCAGGGCGACGACAACCGCACGGCCTACTGGTGCCCGACGTGCCAGCCGGGGCCCGAGCCGCGCGGGCGTGTTTCTTGAGCTCGGTTATCGGCGAAAGCCGTCTCTAAGCCTGCTGACGAAGCGAGAAGCGCCTTCCCGAGAATCGGACGGCGCCCGGGCCAAGCTGGAGCTGTCGGCGCAGGAACGGCACTCACTTGGTGTGGGCCGCGATGAACTGGAGCACGGCGGCGTTCATTGCCCCGTCCTTCAACACGTCGACGCCGTACGCCGCCGTCTTCACGGTGCGCAGCTGCTTCACGGGCTCATGAGCGCGTCATAGAGCGCCTGTGTCGACCCACGGCTAACGCCGGCCACGTTCCCGCGAGCACGAGAATCGGCACCTGGAGCGCCTTCGCGGCTGCGGTCGGCCGTATCGCGCCGGGTTCGGTGGTATTCGGGGGCGCGATCGCGACGACCGCCGACACCGGCGGCGCGAGCGCGGGGGCGGCGTCGAGCGCGGCGATCGCCCCGATCAGCGAGCCGACGAGGACGATCTGCGTCGAGCCACGTCGACGCAGCTCGCGTGCCGCTGCAACGACGTCGCGGTCGATTCTCCCTTCCCGCGAACCGACCACGCTCTGCGAGTTGCCGGTGTTCCGGTAGTCGAAGACGAGGACGCGGTAGCCGTGCGCCGCGAGCAGTTTCGCCTCGGGCACCCATTCGCAGGACGTAGAGAAGTGCTGTGCGGCGAAGACGATGCCCGTCGGCCCGTTGCCGAGAACGGCGGCGTACAGCGTCAGCCGGTCGCCCGTCCGCACGTGAAACGCCGTGGCTGCGACCTTCTGGCTACACGAGTGCGCGAGGGTCGGCAGCGGGCGCTTCGCGCTCACGGCTGACGCAAGGAGGGCAGCCGCCCCGAGGGCTAGCGCGAGTGGGAGGCGCATCGGGCGATGATGCGCTTTTCGCGCCGCCCGAGTCGAGGCCAGACGCCCTTTACCTGGATCAGCGTCCTCACGCCAGACGGCCGACGCCTCGGTCTGCGCAGGAGTGGCGCCTCCCACCGCGTAACCCGCTCGGGTGACCCATCGGTCTCCGGACCTGCACGCCACGCTGCGGCTGTTCGCGCTCGCCGCCTTCGCGGCGCTGCAGCGCGACGTCGACAACGGCGCCGAGGTCCCGTTCGCCTTCGAGGAGCACGACGCGCGTGGCCGCACGACCTTCTACGAGTTCCGGCCGCTGATCCTCTCGTTCGTCGAGGGCCGCGCCGAACGGCTCGTCGAGCTGCCCGACGCCCGCGACGCTCTCAACGAGCTTGCCCGCGAGCCGGCCGCCACACTCTTCGCCGGCTCGCTCACCGGGGGGCGGACCGGCGAGGACGCCGCCTTCGAGACCATCTTGCTTCCCCTCGTCGCTCGCATCGCCGACGCGCGCGGCGGCTTCGACTGGGACGACGACCTCTACGAGCGCGAGTACACCGAGCTCGAGCGGCTGCTCTTCGGCACCGAGCGCCGCCACGTCGTCGTGGTGCCGCTCATCGGGCTCGAGGTGGGCGCGCCCGTCGACCTCGGCGGCGGCCTGCAGGCACGGTCGTTCATCACCGGCGAGCTGTCGGGCCCGTGGCCGGAGTCGAGCGGCCTGCTGCCCGAGCGGTTCGCGCGGGAGCCGGACCGCGCCGCCGTGCTCGAGCTGACCCATGCCCTTGCGCCCGGGGCGACCGCGCGGCCCGATGCGGCCGCCGAGATCGCCGACGCCGTCACCGCGCTCCGCCTCGCCGTCGGCGGGCCGGTGGCGACCGGGCCGGTCTACTTCGAGCGCATCGACCGCCACCCGGTCGGCGTCAGGCCGTCGCTCCCGATCGCCGCCGCTCAGCCGCCCGGCGAGCCGACCCGTCTCGACGTGTTCCGCGGCGGTCTCGCGCGTCGCGTGCGCGAGCGTGTTGCCGCCGCCGACGAGGATCCGGAGCTCGGCGAGGCGCTCGACCGCTGGGAGCTCTCGCTCTTTCAGACCGAGCCCTTCCGCTCGGAGCAGCTGCGGACGGCGCTCGACTCGCTGCTCGGCGCGGGCGACGGGATCTGGGCGGCCGCGCTGCGCGCCGCCGTCCTCCTCGGGGAGAGCGGCCGCGAGCGGGCCGAGCAGCACGCGCGGCTCAAGCCGCTCGCCGACGGCGCCGAAGGCCCCGAGGCGGCAAACGCCGTTCGCGATGCACTCGTCGAGGCGCTGCTCTTCGATGGTCGACGCGAGTTGGTGGAGGCGCTCGACGAGTCGCTCCTAGGCACACGCCCGCGGCCGGGCGGCCGCCTGCTCTCCCTGGGCGCGGAGCCGGCCGCGATGACAGGAAGCTGACATCGTCCCGACACAGACGCGTCACATTTCACGGGCTACGGTCGGGAGCGTGGAGGAAGCGCGCCGGGTGCTCGACCGTCTCGACCGGGTGGAGGCACTGCACCTCGCCGGCGCCCCGGCCGCGACGGTGCTCGACGAGCTGCGCGCCCTCGTGAGCGAGGCGGAGGACTGGCTCGCCGCCGACGGGCCAGGGACCGAGGACGCAGAGCGCGCCCTCGATCACTGCCGAACGGCGCTCGACGCGCGCTCCGAAGCCCTGCCCGCATAGCGGTAACAGCAGAGGACTCCGTTACGATTGGCCGAAAGAGGCGCCAATGTCGCTGCGCCTTCTCTCGCGCCCACCGAGCGCGTCATCCGAGTCCGAAGAAGGGGACACGGCCACGGCCACGGTCATCTCGTTCGCGAACCAAAAAGGCGGTGTCGCCAAGACGACATCGACCCTCAATCTCGCCGTTGCGCTTCGGGAGAAGCGGCTGCGTGTGCTCGCCGTGGACCTCGATCCGCAGGGCAACCTGACGATGAGCCAGGGCTACAACCCCGACGCGATCACGCGGTCGATGTTCGACGTGCTCGTGCACCGGCTGCCGATCGAGCACGTCGTCCACCAGGCGGAGATCGACATCGCCGTCTCGTCGATCGACCTGGCCGGCGCCGAGCTGGCGATGAGCGCGACGATCGGCCGCGAGCGGTCGCTCGACAAGGCGCTGCTCGCCGTCAAGGACGACTACGACTACATCCTCATCGACACGCCGCCGTCGCTCGGGCTCTTGACGATCAACGCGCTCGTCGCCTCGAGCGGCGTGATCGTTCCCGTCCAGTGCGAGTACCTGTCGCTGCGCGGTCTCGTACAGCTCGAGAACACGATGACGATGATCCGCGAGAACCTCAACCCGAACGTGAAGATCATCGGGATCCTCCCGACCATGTTCGACGGTCGCACGCTGCACTCGCGCGAGGCGATCGAGATCCTCCAGGAGAACTTCGGCGACCTCTTGTTCAACACGCGCATCCGCAAGACGATCCGCTTTGCGGAAGCGCCGGTGAAAGGCTCGTCGGTGCTCAAATACGACCCGAGCGGGCCGGCGGCGGACTCCTACCGACAGCTGGCAAAGGAGGTGCTCAATGGCGCGAAAGCGCGCTAGCCTCCGCGAGGGACCGCTTGCGGAGCTGTTCAAGGCGACGGAAGCCGCCCAGGAGCAGGCCCGCAAGAGCGAGGCCACTCCGAAGCGCACGCCGGCGGAGCGAGAGACGCCGAAAGAGGAGCCCGAGGGCGCGACCGTCCACCGGCTCGAGGTGCTGCCCGAGCAAGGGCCGCGCCTGCATCGAGCACCCGCGCCGGAGACCGCGGCCTACCTGGCCGTCATCCGCGTCGTCGGCGTCGGCGGCGCCGGCCTGAACGCGGTCAACCGGATGATCGACGCAGGCGTCGCCGACGTCGAGTTCATCGCCGTGAACACCGACGTGCAGCAGCTCGCGATGAGCGAGGCGCCGCTCAAGATTCACATCGGCAGCGAGCTGACCCGCGGGCTGGGGTCCGGCTCCGAGTCCGACATCGGCAAGCGTGCCGCCGAGGAGGCCTACGATCAGCTGAAGCGCGCGCTGCGCGGCTCGGACATGGTCTTCGTCACCGCCGGCGAGGGCGGCGGCACCGGCTCCGGGGCCGCGCCGGTCGTCGCAAGCATCGCGCGCGGCCTCGGCGCGCTCACGGTCGGGATCGTGACCACGCCGTTCAAGTTCGAGGGCACCAAGCGCCGGCAGACGGCCGAGTTCGGGCTGACGCAGCTCCGCGAGGCGTGCGACACGACCATCGTCATCCCCAACGACCGGCTGCTCGACGTCGTCGATCGCTCGACCTCGATGCTGGACGCGTTCAGGCTCGCCGACGACGTCCTCCGCCAGGGCGTGCAGGGCATCACCGACCTGATCACGACGCCGGGGCTCATCAACCTGGACTTCGCCGACGTGCGCACCGTCATGAAGGACGCCGGCTCGGCGCTGATGGGCATCGGCTACGCGACCGGCGAGAACCGTGCTCGCGATGCGGCCGAGAAGGCGCTCAAGTCGCCGCTGATCGAGACCGAGATCGTCGGAGCGCGCGGCATCCTGCTGTCAGTCGCGGGCGGCGAGGACCTGTCGCTCTACGAGGTCAACGAGGCCGCCGAGGCGATCAAGCAGGCGGCCGTCGACGAGACGAACATCATCTTCGGCGCGACCGTCGACGAGCGGCTCGCCGGCCAGGTCTGGGTGACGGTCGTTGCGACCGGCCTTGGCGGAGCGCCGAAGCGGCGGACGTTTATCGCCGACGACCAGCCGATCTCGGGGCGGCCTTCATCGCCTCGGACCGACCCGCTCGAGCCGCCCAGCTTCCTGCAGGACCTCTAAGGGGCTGTCCCCGAAGGGGGCTGTCCCGACGTGTCTGGATCCGGAAACGCCTGCGCTCGCGCGCGTGACGGGATGGTCGCCAGGAGCCCTGCCGCGCTGCGCGGCCCCAGGGCGAACGCCTCCACCGCCGCATAGAGCACCGCACCGGCGACCGCGACCTCCTTCGGCGAGTCGTTCACGACCATCGATGCTGCGATCGCCGCCGCGAACGCCAGCGGCAGCGCGGCCGGCAGGCGCAGCAGCAACACGCGTGCAACGAGCGCGGCCAGAATCGCCAGCGCTACCACCGTGGCGACGATCGTGCCGGTGTTCGCCGTCAGGTGGTCCCACGACAGGTTGACGCGGTCCCAGAGATCGGACGCGAGGCCGTCCGGGCCCGTGCGCAGCGCCCGCGTGACGTGGCTCGACGCGCCCGTCGCTGCGTCGAGCGCGAGCAGGCCCAGCACGGCCGCGATGCCGACCGCCACCGCGGCTACCAGCGTCCGCCGGCCGGCGCCCGTGAACAGGGCGACGAGCACCGCGTAGCCGACCCCGAGCACGATCGCGCCGCCGCCGTCGGCGCCGAAGCGGCTGCCGGCGATCATCACGAAGGCGAGCAGCGCGACGCCCGCAGCGGCCCACGGCCGCCGCCGCAGCACCGCGGCGCCGACGAGCGCCGGCACGAGCAGGAACGTCTCGAGCAGGTTCGAGATCCCGTAGAAGCGGGCGTTCTGCGACGGCCCGAACGGCGACAGCGCCACCCAGCGGCCGTCGAGCTCGAACGAGACGAGGTACGCGGCCAGCACGCCGGCCATGAGCGCCGCGAGCACGCCGGGACGCGGACGTCGCCGGGCGAAGGCGAGACCGCACGCGGCGCCGGCCAGGAGCAGCGCGGCGCCGCCGCCGGTGCCGATCCCGAGCGCGCCGGCGAGGAGGTTGGCCAGCAAGACGCCCGCGACGCCGACGACGGCCACGGTCCCGGACACGACCGCGAGCACGCCGATCGCGATCTCCACCCACGTCGTCGTGCGCGTCCGCCACGCGTTCCCGTCGCTGATCCGCCGGTCGAGCGTTGCGAGTGCGCCCAGCGGATCACCTTCTTCCCGTGAGCCGAGCGCCCCGGACTTCCCGAGCGCCGTCGGGGCGACATCAGCGACCGACACCAGGCCGGGGATCCGCGTGCTCGGCGACGTCAGCAGGCCCCCGTAGCCCGGCGCGACCACCGCGATGCCGTAGCGCCTGTTGTTCGGCTGGGCGCCGCCCTGCGGAAGCCCGACGACGATGAACCGGCCGCCCGTGGGGATCGACCGCGACTGCTCGACCCGGATCCGCACCGGCCCGGACGGCGGCGCACCCCGGAGCGAGTTGCGGACGACGCCCTGCGCGAGCATCACCGCCGCGGCACGGGCGCTCGTCTCCGGGCCGGCGCCCGGGACGAGCAGGCCGACGGCCCCGTGAGACGCGACGGTACGCAGCTCGTGCGCCTGCAGACCCGGCACGACGACGACGCGGAACGCCTGCGCGTGCGCGCTGCCCGCGAAGGCAGCCGCGAGGAGACCTAGGATTGTGCCGACGCGGATGATCCGCGAACCGTACAAGCGTGGCGCGCCCCGTCCGGGCGCGTCGCGGGCGACGCGAACCAGGCCCCGAATGTGACCCCCTACGCCGCACCTCCCATGCCAGCCAACCGGCTCGAGCCGGTGCTGTCTGCCCTGCTTGCCGCCGTTGCCGCGACGGTCGTCGTCCTCGCCGGGCCGACCGGCGGCGACGTGCCGGCGCACCTCTACCGCACGCTCCTCGTCCACCAGAACGTCTACCTCTGGGACAACCTGTGGTTCGCCGGCCAGTATCCGATCGTCTCGTACAGCCTCCTGTACTACCCGGTCGCAGCGGCGATCGGGAACCTGACGCTCGTCGTCGCGTCGGTCGTCGGCGCCGCCGTCCTCTTCCAGCGGATCTGCACGCGCGAGTGGGGCTCCGCCGCGGTGTGGCCGTCGCGCGCGTTCGCCGTGCTCGCCGCGGGGCCGATCTTCACCGGCACCTACAGCTACGCCGCAGGCTTCGCGATGCTGCTCGCGACGATCGCGGCGCTGCAGTCGGGGCGGATCTGGCTCGCGATCGGCTGCGGCGCGCTGACGCTCGGCTTCAGCCCGCTGGCCTTCGTGTTCCTCGTCATCGCGCTCGCGGCGGTCGCGGTCTCGCGCCGGGAGGTCAACCGGCGGGCCGCGCTCTTCTGCGCCGGCCTCACCGTCGCCGCGGGTGTCCAGCTCGCCGCGTTGCGCCTCTTCCCGATGGGCGGCCGCTACCCGTTCCGCGGGATCGAGCTCGCCACCGTGCTCGTCGTTGCCGGGCTCGGTGTCATCGTCGCGCTCAATGCACCGCGTGGCGGCATCCTCGCCGCCCTTTTCGGCTTCTGGCTGCTGGCCTCCGTCGCGCTCTTCATCATCCCCGAGGCGGTCGGCGAGAACGTCACGCGCCTGCGCTCCGTCGTCTTCCCGCTGATGCTGCTGACGGTCCTGGTGGCCCGCTTCCGGCCGCGTGGCATCGCGCTCGTCGCGCTCGCCCTGGCGCTCGTCTACAACGTCGTGCCGTACGCGAACGCGGTCGCCAACCGGACGGAGGACTCGCGTGCCTCCTCCGCCGCCTTCTGGGCGCCTGCGCTGCACTTCCTGCACGAGCACCGCGGCGGCGCGTTCCGGGTGGAGGTCGTCCCGACCTACGACCACTGGGAGGCCTGGTACATCCCGCGCGCCGGCTTCCCGCTCGCCCGCGGCTGGTACCGCCAGCTCGACATCGCCGAGAACGGCGCGCTCTACCGCGACCCGCTCTCGCCGGCGGGCTACCGCCACTGGCTCCGGCGGTTGGCCGTGCGCTACGTCCTGCTCCCCTCCGTCCCGCTCGGCAAGAAGGGCGCCGACCGCGAGGCCCGGCTGCTGCTCCGCGGCGCGCCCGGCCTCCGGCTCGCCTACCGCTCGGCCGACTGGCGGATCTACGAGCTGCGCGATCCGCTTCCGATCCTGCGCGGCCCGGGGCGCGTACACGTCGGCGCGTTCACCCACGACCGCATCGCCGCGCGCGTCACCGAGCCGGGCACGTACCGGCTGGCCGTGCGCTACATGCCGTACTGGGACGTGAAGCGGGGCGCCGTCTGCGTTGCGCGCGCGCGAGATGGCATGACCGACCTGCGCGTCCGGCAGTCGGGCCGCCTGCTACTTGCCGCCGCCGACGGCCCGACGGCACTCGTCACGTCGGCGCTCGGCGACACCGACGGCGACTGCCGCTGACGCCGGCGTGCACGGCGCGATCGCAGCAGGCCACCGGCTGACGGCGGAGGCGGGCGCGCGTGCGCTGGAAGCCGGCGGCGGCGCGGTGGACGCCTGCCTGGCCGCTGCGTTCACGTCGTGGGTGGCCGAGAGCCCGCTCACCGGGCCGGGCGGCGGCGGCTTCCTGCTCGTGCACACCGCGAGGGAGGGCGCCACCCGACTGCTCGACTTCTTCGTCGCCGTGCCAGGCCTCGGCCTGCCGCCGGATGAGGCGCCTGCCGCGATGGAGGAGGTCGACGTCGAGTTCACCGGAGGCGGTGCGACGCAGGTGTTCCGGATCGGCGCGCCCTCGTGCGCCGTCCCCGGGGCCGTGGCCGGGCTCGAGGATGCGCACCGCCGCTTCGGCACGCTGCCCTGGGCCGAGCTGATCGCACCTGCCGCCGCGCTCGCGCGGGACGGTGTCGAGCTGACCGCCGGCCAGGCGTATCTGCACGCGATCCTCGACTCGATCCTCTGCGCGCACCCCGAGGGCCGGGCGATCTTCGCGCCCGAGGGGCACCGGCTCTCGACCGGCGACCGGCTGGTCATGCCCGACCTGGCCGACACCCTCGACGTTCTGGCGCGCGAGGGGGCTGCGGCCCTCTACGAGGGAGAGCTGGGCAGACGCCTCGTCGAGCATGTCCGGGCGGGCGGCGGCACGATCACAGGCGACGATCTGCGTGCCTACGGCGTCGTTCGCCGGCGGCCGGTCAGGGCAGCCTTCGACGGGCACGAGTTCCTCTCGAACCCGCCGCCGTCGTCCGGCGGGATCCTCATCGCCTACGGGCTGAAGCTGCTCGACCGCCTGCCTAGGCGGCCGGCGGGCACGGCGGCTGCGCTGGCGGAGCTCGTCGAGATCCTGCGCGAGCAGACGCGAGCGCGCCAGGCGTGGCGGCCCTCCGACCTCTACCGCGGCGGCCTGCGCGACGCTCTCCTCGGGGAGCGCGCGATCGCGGCCGCCCTGGAGCGGATCGCGACCGCGCCCGCTGTTGCGGAGCCGCCGGCGGCGCGCGGCACGACGCACATCTCTGCGGTCGATCGGGTCGGCAACGCCGCCTCGCTGACCATCTCGACCGGCTCGGGGTCAGGCATCGTCGTCCCGGGCACCGGCATCCAGCTCAACAACATGCTGGGCGAGTACGACCTCAACGTGACGGGCGCGCGAGCCGGGAGCCGACTCACGAGCATGATGGCGCCTTCGATCGTTGTCGGGCCGACGGGTCCGCGGCTCGTAGTCGGCAGCGCCGGGTCGCTGCGCCTGCGCGGGGCGATCCTCCAGGTGGTCGTCAACGTCGTCCGGCACGGCATGTCGGTCGAGGACGCGATCGCGTTCCCGCGCCTCCACGTCGACGACCAGCACGTGCATCTCGAGGGCGGTGCCGATCGCGCCGAGGCAGATGCGCTCGAGGCGGCCGGCTACGACCTAGTCCGCTGGCGGCGGCGCAACCTCTTCTTCGGCGGCGCGGCTGCGGTCGAGCGGCGGCCCGACGGCGAGCTGCACGCCGCCGGCGACCCGCGCCGCGGCGGCCACGGCGTCGTGGTCTGAGCAGCGCCTCTTAACAGGGACAGTCCCTGTTAAGAGTTCCGAACAGGGACTGTCCCTGTTAGCGAGCGCCGGTGTACTGGAACGCGCCGATATCCGGCTCCGGGCTGCGCGGGTGCCCGGTGATGTCCACCCGAGGGGCGAACCCGGGGTCGGCGCGGCCCAGCAGGAACGCCGAGTACCGCGTCGGGCGGCCGTCCGGGCCGAAGACCTCGCCGCCGATCGTGTCGGTCTTCGAGCAGCCCTCGCCCTCCAGGATCAGGTTGCTCACCGACGCGCGCACCTCGCTGCAAACCTGGTTCGGGTCCTCGAGCACCGCGATCACGTTGTTGGCCAGGATCGGCCGTGCGCGTGTCGGCACGGCGCCGTACTGGTTCGTCATGCGGATCGACCCGAGGTAGCCGTCGATCCGGCGCGCGCCCGTGAGCACGGTGTTGTTGACGATGCGCACGTCGCGCGGGACGTGCCTCGTCTGCGCGCTGCCGATCACCATCGCCACGCGCGACTCGTAGCGCGGCAGGCGCGGGTCGGTGCCGAGGAACAGGTTGTTGACGATCCGGATGTGCCGCATCCGGTTCGTGACGTACAGCTGGGCGGCGCCCTTCCAGTAGACGCCGAACACGTTGTCGCGCACGTCGAGCCCCGTGCCGCCGAACAGCTGGACGAGATCCTGGTGGCCGCACCGGTACGCGCCCATGCTGCACGGAACCGTGCGCGCGAAGTGGTTGCGGTAGAGCGCCAGGTTGTGGCCGAAGCGCCCGTTGATGAAGTCGCAGCCGCGGCAGTCATGGAAGTTGCTGTCCTCGACTGTGAGGTTCGTGACCTGCCAGAGGAGGATGCAGTTGACCATGTGCCACGACCGGTCGCCGCAGTGGGTGAACTCGCTGCGGCGGACGGTGATCCGGTTCGAGATCGGCAGCTGGAGCGTGGACGCGTACCGGGTCCCGGCCGCCGTGAACTTCACGTCGTGGATGTCGATGCGGCTCGACTGCAGGGACTGGATGCGCGCGTCCTGCGAGATCGGAGAGATGGTCAGCGGCCCGATCGAGACCCGGCGGGTGCCCCTGAGCAGGATCTGCTCCACGTGCGTGCGCCGCGTGCCGACGATGCGCAGCTGGTGCCAGCCGCGCGGACCGATCTCGAGCCCGCGGAACCAGGTGGGCGCCAGCTTGATCGTCCCGCCCGAGAAGCGCAGCCCCTGCACGGCCGCGGCGAACTGCGCGTCCGTGCGCACGTGAATGGTCAGCGGCCCGTGCGCGTCCACCTGCCCGACCGGCAGGAGGCACGCCGCGGCCACGAACGCGAGCGCCAAGAGGGTCGTCCGCCTCACCTCATTCTCCCGGCGGCGACTCTAAACGGGTTCCGGGCGTCGACGCACCTGAGACGCCTTCGAATTGACTTCCCCGGCGACCTAAGCACATCGTATCCCGTTGCAACCCTGATCCAGGGACGGCGGTAGAGTCGGCGCCGTGAGCAGCAGCTTCGCCGAGATCTCGACCAGCTTCTTCAAGCCTGCCGTCAACGACCTCGTGCCGTACGAGCCGGGCAAGCCGGTCGAGGAGGTGCAACGCGAGCTGGGGCTCGATCGGGTCGTGAAGCTGGCCTCGAACGAGGGACCGTTCGGGCCGTTCCCGGCCGCGGTCGAGGCCATCGAGCGGTGCATCCGCGAGCTCAACCGCTACCCCGACGGCGGCATCTATCGCCTGCGCTTCTCGCTCGCCGAGCGCCTCGGCGTGCGCTTCGAGGAGGTCACGGTCGGCGCGGGCTCGGACGGCCTCGTCGACTGCCTGACGCAGGCCGTACTGGACCCGGGCGACGAGATCGTCTGCGGCTGGCCGTCGTTCCCGAGCTACGTCATCGACGCCCGCAAGGTCGGCGCCGTGCCGCGCACGGTGCCGCTCCGCGACGGCCGGTACGACCTCGACGCGATGCTCGAGGCGGTCGGGCCGCGCACGAAGATCGTCTACCTCTGCCACCCGAACAACCCGACCGGGACGATGAACACGCGGAACGAGCTCGACGCGTGGTTCGACCGCGTTCCCGAGCACGTCCTGACCGTCATCGACCAGGCGTACCTCGAGTACGTCGAGGACCCGGACTACCCGGACGGCATCGAGTACGCCAGGGCGGGGAGGACGGCGCTCGTCCTGCGGACGTTCTCGAAGATCTACGGGCTCGCCGGGCTGCGCGTCGGCTACGGCGTCGGCCCCGCGGAGGTGATCACGGCGATCGGCAAGGTTCGCCGCGCGTTTGACGTCACCACGCCGGCGCAGGAGGCCGCGCTCGCGAGCCTGGACGACGCCGCCGAGCTCGCGCGCCGGCGGGCCGAGAACAACGCCAACCGCCCGACTGTCGAGGACGCGCTGCGCGCGCAGGGCCTCGAGCCCGTCGGGCCGGCGGTCGGGAACTTCGTTTTCGCCGAGGTCGGCGCGGACGCACGTCCGCTCTTCGAGGCGCTGCTGCGCGAGGGCGTGATTGTGCGGCCCACGGGCGGGTTCGGCGCGCCCGGCGCGATCCGCGTCACCGTCGGCACTGCCGAGGAGAACGCGATCTTCGCCGACGCGCTCGGGCGCGTCATCGCCGAGACATCTGTCACATCCCGCCGGGCTGACGAGCACCACATCGCGCTCGAGTGCCGGAAGGAGGCCCGCGCGGAGGAGCGACGACTTGCCGCTTCCCGACGGGCCGACGATGGCGAGCAGCGATGACTCACCGAGGCGCGCGACGAGCTCATCGACAAGCCGCTCGCGGCCGAAGAAATCTCCGCGTCGTCAGCCTCGAACGGCGCCAACCCCTTGAACGGGCAGACGTCGGTCCGTGGCGAACGCGGGGCGTTTCGGCCGCCGTTGGCCGCGACGCTCGAGCGCCGGGTCCTGGACAAGGATGGCCCGCTCGAGCTGCTGAAGCTGCACGCCCGGCTCGAGCCCGAGCTCCTCGTTAAGGAGTCTCCCGCGTGCGGCGGTACACCTCAAGCCCTTCGGCTTGCCGCCCTCGCGCGGTACAGGGCGAGCATGAGCTGCGCCCGGAAGCGCTCGCGGAACGGATGCTCTTCGGCCAGCGCCTCCAGCTCGCTCTACGAGCGCGACGTGCCTGCCGAGGGCGAGATCGGCGTCGAGCCGGTCTTCGAGCGCCGCGAGCCGCACCTCTTCGAGGCGCTCGACGTCGACCCGGGCGAACGGCTCGAACTCCAGGTCGGCGAGGGGTCGGCCGCTCCACAGCGCCTCCGCCGCGCGCAGCGCCGCGGCCGCCGTCGCCGGGTCGCCGCCGGCGAGCGCCTCCCGTCCCTCCATCGACGAGCGTCTCGAAGCGGTCGAGGTCGAGCTCGCCGGGCTCCACTCGGAGGAGGTAGCCCGGGCGCGCGTGCGACCAGGCGCGGCTCGTCGGCCGCTGCCGGGCATCAGCACCTTCCGCAGCCGCGACACCTGGTTGCGGAGCGCATGGTCGGCGGAGTTGACGCCCAGCTCGGCGAACAGCTCGCCGACGAGGGTGTCGCGCGACACGACCCGGTTGGCGCTCAAGAGCAGCAGGGCGAGCAGCGCCCGCTGCTTCGGGCCGCCCACCGGCACAGCGGTAGCCGTCGATGCGAACGGCGAGCGGGCCAAGGATCCCGAACTCGAGGCGATGTGCCGCCATGGGCCTGGCCGGAGTGTCCCCACGTGCGCGCACCGGTTTCAAGGGGGCAAGACGGCTTTGGGACACGTTTGGGACATCGCTCAGCGACCGTCGGCGGATGCTGTACACAGCGAAGTGCTTCTGGCCCGGCGTCACGGAGGATACTCTCCGTAAGGCCGCCACACGCGCCGGGACCTACCGGGCAGCGGCTGCAGGCCGCGTTCCGGGCGACCCGGCGCCGCAGCTGACGCTCGACCACACGCGCGTCACTCGGCACACGCTCTTCGGCACGCCCGGCGTGGCCGTTCAAGGCGGCGGGCTGTACACGCCCGGGTTCCAGGTCTCGGCGATCGACACGCTGATCGAGCGCAATCGCCCCGATCAGTGCTTCGGCTGCTGAGCCGATCTCGTCCTGCGGAGGGCGCACCTCCAGCGCACCCTCCGCGGCCGGGCCCGCTGTTAGCGTCCCGGCGTGGAACTCGGCCTGGGCAAGCGGCTCGAGCTGCTCGGGACCTCGAAGGCGTTCCGGCTCCTGCTCCTGGCGTCGGTCGGGTCGGGCATCGGCACGTGGCTCGCCTTCGTCGCCCTGACGGTCGACGTCTGGGACACCACGCATTCGAGCGTCTGGGTGGCCGCGCTCCTCGCGGCCGACTTCCTGCCGACCGTCGCCGTGGGGCTGCTGCTCGGGCCGCTCGTCGACCGCCTCTCGCGCAAGCGCGTCCTGATCGTCTCCGACCTGGCGCGCTGCGCGGTGTTCGCGGTCCTGCCGTTCGCCGGCTCGCCGGGAGCGATCGTCGCGCTGGCGGCGGTGTCGGGTTTCGCGACCGGCTTCTTCCGCCCGGCCGTCTACGCGTCGGTGCCCAATCTCGTCTGGGAGGAGGACCTGCCGCAGGCGAATTCGCTCATGCAGGCGTTCGAGAACCTGACCTGGCTCGTCACTCCGCCGCTCGCGGGCATCCTCGTCGCCGTCTGGGGCCCGGACCCGGGGTACGTGATCAACTCCATCTCCTTCGCCCTCTCCGCGCTACTCATCTCGCGGATCCCGGCGCGGTTGTTCCAGGCGGCGCGTGCGGCGAGCGAGGGGCACGTCCAGGACCTGCTTGCCGGCATCCGGCTCGTGCTGCACACGCGCCCGCTGCTGGCCGTGTTCGTCGCCTGGAACGTCTTCTTCGTCTCGTACGCGGCCGTCAACGTCGCTGAGATCACGTTCGCCAAGGACTCGCTCGGCGCGGGCGACTTCGGCTTCGGGCTGCTGCTCGGGGCGAGCGGGCTCGGCCTCGTGCTCGGGAGCTACATGGCCGCCTCTGTGATCGGCCGTTTCCGGATCGCTTCGATCTACGGCGCGAGTATCGGCGCGATCGCTGTGGGCCTCGCCGGCGCGGCGGCAGCCCCCGTGCTCGCCGTTGCCGCGGCCTGCGTGGTGGTCTCCGGGTTCGGCAACGGCATCGCGGTCGTGTGCAACGTGCTGCTCGTCCAGCGCGGGGCGCCCGACGAGCTCCGCGGCCGCGCCTTCACGATCATCATGAGCACCAACTACGCGGTCCTCGGCGTGTCCATGGCCCTCGCGGGGCTGCTGACGAACGCGCTCGGCGCGCGCTGGGTGTGGGCATTCGGCGCCGCCGTGGCGGGCGTCGCCGCCGTGCTCGGCTACGCGCTCGCGCCCCGCCCGGAGAAGGACGCGGCGCCCGTCGGCGAGACGGTGCCAACCGCCTGATGCCGCGCACCTGGACACGAGAACAACTCGCGCAGGGCGTGCGCTCGGGCGACCGCCGCGCGCTCGCGCGGGCGATCAGCCTCGTCGAGGATGGCGACCCGCTCGCCTACGACCTCGTGCGCGAGCTGTACCCGGGCACGGGGCACGGCTACTCGATCGGGCTGACCGGCCCACCTGGCGTCGGCAAGTCGACGCTCGCGAGCGCGCTCGTCCGCCACGTGCGCGCGCTCGACCGCACCGTCGGCGTCATCTCGGTCGACCCCTCGAGCCCGTTCTCGCAGGGCGCCCTGCTCGGCGACCGCATCCGGCTCACGGACCACTTCCTCGACCCGGGCGTCTACATCCGCTCCATGGGCACCCGCGGCCACCTCGGGGGGCTCGCCGAGGCGACGCTGCAGGCGCTGCTGCTCCTCGACGCGTCCGGCAGGGACGTGCTGATGCTGGAGACCGTCGGCACCGGCCAGAGCGAGGTCGAGGTCGTCGGCGTCGTCGACACCGTCGTGCTCGTGCTGATGCCAGGCTCCGGCGACTCGATCCAGGCGCTGAAGGCGGGGATCATGGAGATCCCCGACGTGATCGTCGTCAACAAGCGCGACCACCCGATGGCCAAGACCATGCTCAACGAGGTGCGGGCCATCCTCACGCTCGACCGTGAGAGCGAGTGGAAGACGCCGATCGTGCTCACCGAAGCGGCAAAGGGCGAGGGCATCGACGAGCTCTGGGACGCGATCGAGAAGCACCGTGCCTATCTGGAGGAGAGCGGAGGCCTCGCCGACCGACGGAGCCGGAACCTCGGCCGCGAGGTCTTCGCGGTCGCCTCGGCGCGGGCGAAGCGGTATCTGGAGGTGTCGGTCGAGAACGACCCCGAGCTCGAGCGGCTCCTGGATGCGGTCGGCCGGCGCGAGCTCGACCCGCTGACCGCGGTTCGCGACATCATGGAGAAGGTCTTCAAGATTGATCAGAACGGCTCCGACCCTCGCTGACATCGCGGCCGCGCGCGAGCGCATCGCGGGCATCGCGCGCGTCACGCCCGTCTACCCTTCCGAGACGCTCTCGCGCCTGACCGGCCGCGAGGTGCTGCTCAAGGCCGAGAACCTGCAGCGCACGGGTGCGTTCAAGATCCGCGGCGCAGTCAACCGGATTGCCCTGCTCTCAGGCGAGGAACGGGCCGCCGGCGTCGTCGCGGCGAGCGCCGGCAATCACGGCCAGGCGGTCGCCTGGGCCGCGCGCGAGGCCGGCATCCCCGCGACGGTGTTCGTGCCCGAGGACGCGCCCATGTCCAAGGTCGAGGCGACGCGCAACTACGGCGCCCGCGTCGAGCTCACCGGCGCGGGCTTCGACGACTGCCTCGCGGACGCGTTCGACTATGCAGACACGAACGGGGCCACCTTCATCCACGCGTTCGAGGACCCGCAGGTGATCGCCGGACAGGGCACGATCGGGCTCGAGCTCGCCGAGCAGGTCGAGGACATCGAGACGCTGATCGTCCCCATCGGCGGCGGCGGGCTGGCGTCCGGCATCGCGCTCGCGCTCACGGAGCTCCGGCCGCAGATCAGCGTCATCGGCGTCCAGGCGGCAGCGATGGCCCCGCTCGCGGGCTCGACGACCTTCGGCTGGACGATCGCCGACGGCATCGCCGTCAAGCATCCGGGCGAGCTGACGTCGTCGATCCTGCGCGACCGGCTCGACGCGATCGTCACGGTCGACGACGAGAAGATCGCCGAGGCGATCGTGCTGCTGCTCGAGCGGCTGAAGCTCGTCGCCGAGGGCGCCGGTGCGGCCTCGGTCGCCGCGCTCCTCGCCGGCAAGATCGAGAGCGGGGGCCGGACGGTCGCACTCCTCTCCGGCGGCAACATCGATCCGACTCAACTGATCTCGATCGCCAGGCACGGCCTGACGCTCGCGGGTCGCTCGCTCGCGCTCAGCACCCGGATCGCCGACCGGCCGGGCGAGCTGATGAAGCTGCTGTCGCTGATCGCCGCCGAGCGCGGGAACATCGTCTCGGTCGAGCACCATCGCGAAGGCCTCGATTTGCCCGTCGGCGAGACCGAGGTCGAGCTCACGCTCATGATGCGCGGCCGCGAGCACTGCGAAGAACTCATCGCCGCGCTCGAAGAGGCGGGCTACCCGGTCCGCCGCCTTCGCTAGATACTCAGCTCGTGACGTGCCCGAACTGTGGGACCGAGAACGCCCCCGGCGCCAAGTTCTGCTCGGAGTGCGGAGCGCGGCTCGCCGATGCGCCCGCGCCGCGTGAGGAGCGCAAGGTCGTCAGCGTCGTCTTCTGCGACGTCGTCGGCTCAACCGCGCGTGCGGAGAGCGCCGACCCGGAGGACGTCCGCGCGGCGCTGAACGCCTTCTACGCGCAGGTGCGTGCCGACCTCGAGCGTTTCGGCGGCACGGTCGAGAAGTACATCGGCGACGCGGTCATGGCCGTCTTCGGCGCGCCGGTCGCCCACGAGGACGATCCCGAGCGTGCGGTTCGCGCCGGGCTCGCGGTCCGGGACTGGGCGCGCGAGGACGGCAGCGTCGAGGTTCGCGTCGCGGTCAACACCGGCGAGGCGCTCGTGGCGGTTGGCGCCCGTGCCGAGGCGGGCGAGTCGATGGTCGCCGGAGACGTCGTCAACACCGCGGCGCGACTGCAATCAGCGGCACCCGTGAACGGCCTGCTCGTCGGCGAGGCCACCCACCGCGCGACGCGCGAGTCGATCGAGTACCAGGAAATGCCCTCAGTCGAGGCCAAGGGCAAGGCCGAGCCGGTCGAGGCGTGGCTGGCCATCGACGCCCGGGCGCGCGTCGCCGTCGAGCTCGCCGCTCCGGGCACACCGCTCGTCGGCCGCGAGCGCGAGCGCGAGCTCCTGCTCGGCTCCTTCAGGCGGGCCCGCGACGACCGTTCGACGGAGCTCGTCACCGTGATCGGCGTGCCCGGCATCGGCAAGAGCCGGCTCGTCGCCGAGCTCTACGCCCAGCTCGAGGACGACGCGGAGCTGACCCGCTGGCGGCATGGCCGCTCGCTGCCATACGGGGAAGGGCTCGCCTTCTGGGCGTTGGCCGAGATCGTCCGCGCGGAGGCCGGGATCCGCGACACCGACTCGGCGTCGGACACGGGCGACAAGCTGGCCGCAGCTGTCCGGGGTGTGATCCACGAGGAAGACGCGGCCTGGGTCGAGAGCCGGCTGCGGCCGCTCGTCGGCCTCGACGCCGGCGAGGGCTCGCGTGACGAGAGCTTCGGCGCCTGGCGGCGCTTCCTCGAGGCGCTTGCCGACCAGCGGCCCACCGTGCTCGTGTTCGAGGACCTGCACTGGGCGGGGGACGACCTGCTCGACTTCGTCGACGAGCTCGCCGACTGGGTGACCGACGTGCCGCTGCTGGTCGTCGCCACCGCGCGGCCTGAGCTGCTCGACCGGCGCCCGGGCTGGGGCGGCGGCAAGCGGAATGCGCACACGCTGTCGCTCGCACCGCTCGACAACGCGGACACCGCTCGGCTGCTCGCCGCCGTCCTCGACCGCCACCTGCTGCCGGCCGAGACGCAGGAGGAGTTGCTCGCGCGCGCCGGCGGCAACCCCCTCTACGCCGAGCAGTTCGCCCGCATGCTCACCGAGCGCGGCGGACTCGACGAGGCGCTTCCGGACAGCGTCCAGGCGATCATCGCCGCGCGCCTCGACTCGCTGCCGGCCGCCGAGAAGCAGCTGCTGCTCGACGCTGCCGTTCTCGGCCGGACGTTCTGGGCCGGGGCGCTCACCGGGCACGAGGGGACGAACGAGCAGCTGCGCTCGCTCCAGCGGAAGGAGTTCATCCGCCGCGAGCGCAGGAGCGCGGTGGAAGGCGAGGACGAGTTCACGTTCGCCCACCTCCTCGTCCGCGACGTCGCCTACGGCCAGATCCCGCGCTCCGAGCGCGCCGACAAGCACGCGCGCGCGGCGCGGTGGATCGAGACGTTGAGCGACCGCTCGGAGGACATCTCCGAGCTGCTGGCGTACCACTACCTCGCCGCGCTCGACCTCCGGCGCGCGGCGGGCGCGGACGTCGCCGACCTCGCCGAGCCGGGGATCGCCGCGCTCGTCGAGGCGACGCAGCGGGCGCTCGCGCTTTCGGCCGTCGCGCAGGCGCAGCGCTACGCGGCCAGCCTGCTCGAGCTCCTTTCCGAGGCCGACCCGCGGCGTCCGCGCGCGGTGCTCTCGCTCGCGGAGGCCGAGTACATCACCGGGTACGCCCAGGCGATCGCGGACGGCCAGCGTGCGGCCGGGGGGTTCATGGAGCTCGGCGATGCCGAGTCGGCCGCGGAGGCCGAGGTGCTCTGCTCGGGGTGGATGTGGAACGCGGGACAGCGCGACGGGGCGCACGCTGCGACCGAGCGGGCGCTCACGCTCGTCGCCGACCGGCCGGACTCGCGGGTCAAGGCCGCCGTGCTGGTCGAGCGGTCCCGGCTGCTCATGCTCGCGGGGCGGCGAGTGGAGGCGACCGACGCGGGCGTCCAGGGCCTCGAGCTTGCAGAGCGGTTCGGCGATGAGCCGCTCCAGGCTCGCGCGCTGGTCACCCTGGGCGGCCTCGCGGAACTCCGTGGATGACTTCCGACGCGGGATCGCGATCGCGGACCGGTGTAACTCGTTCGTGGAGTACATGCGCGGGCAGAACAACTTCGCAGAGGTTCATCTCCAGACCGGCGACCTTGCGCAGGTCGAGGAGATCTACGTCAGCGTCGACTCACGGATCCGCCGCGTCGGCTGGATCGCGGGCCTCTCGTGGCTCGACGCGCAGTGGCTCTCGGTCGCCTATCTCGCCGGCGACTGGGCCCGGGCGGAGACGCTGCTCGCCCGCTTCGAGCACCACATCGAGCAGGAGCCCGGCCACGTCCTGGCATTCGTGGCGCCGTTCCATCACGCGCTCTTCGCCGAGGCACACGGTGATGTCGCCGCAGCAGAGGCGAGCTGGGCGCGCGCCGTCGAGCTCGTCAGCGTCGTCAAGGAACCGCAGGCGGTCGGACCGACGCTTGCAGCGCAGGCGCGGTTCCTGTTCGGCCAGGGTCGGCAGACAGAGGCCGTCGAGCTGGTCGACGAGGTCCTCACGTTCCGTGACGAAGAGGGACGGGCCCAGTACTTCCCGTGGCTCATCGACCTCGGCTGGCTCCTGCACGACCTCGGCCGGGGCGACGAGATGCCCGAGGCGCGCAATCCGGGCGTCTGGGCGGACGCCAGCGCAGCCCTCGCCGTCGGCGACCTGGCGGCGGCCGCGGAGCGGTTCGAGGCTTCCGGCTTCCGCACCGAGGAGGCGTATACGCGGCTCCGCCTCGGTGAAGCGCTCGCGCGCGAAGGCCGCGGCGCCGAGGCGGCGATCCAGCGGGATCAGGCCCTTGGGTTCTACCGTGAGGTCGGGGCGACGGCGTACGTCCGTCGCAGCGAGGCGCTGCTCGCCGAAACCGCGTAGCAACCTAGACTCGGCGCGCATGGCGGTCCCGCAAGGAGCGCAAGGTCGTGACCGTCGTGTTCGCCGACCTGGTCGGTTTCACGTCGCGCGCCGAGTCGCTCGACCCCGAGGACGTCCAGCGCGATCCTGGGGCCGTACCACGCGCGCCTTCGCGCACGAGCTCGAGCGCCACGGCGGGCACGGTGGAGAAGTTCATCGGCGACGCCGTCGTGGCTGTCTTCGGCGCGCCCGTCGTGCACGAGGACGACGCCGAGCGCGCCGTCCGTGCCGCGCTCGCGATTCGCGACTGGGCGCGTCGAGGAGGAGGACGTCGAGGTGCGGATCGCGGTCAACACCGGCGAGGCGCTCGTCTCGCGTCGACGCCCGGCCCGAGCCGGGCGAGGGCATGGTCGCCGGCGACGTCGTCAACACGGCCGCGCGGCTGCAGTCCGCGGCGCCGGTCAACGGCGTCCTCGTCGGCGAGGCGACGAGACGCGCCACCGAGCGCGCCATCGACTACGCCGAGGCCGAGCCCGTCGACGCGAAGGGCAAGGCCGAGCCCGTGCGTCGTCTCCGAGGCGGTGGCGGCGCGGGCGCGGTTCGGCGTCGACCTCGGCGAGACGGCGCGCACACCGCTCGTCGGGCGGGCGCGCGAGCTCGACCTCCTGCGCAGCGCGCTCGCGCGGGTCCGCGACGAGCAGGCGCCGCACCTCGTCACGCTCGTCGGCGTCCCCGGAATCGGGAAGAGCCGGCTCGTCCGCGAGCTCTTCGACGAGGTCGAGCGCGACCCCGATCTCATCGGCTGGCGCCAGGGCCGCTCGCTGCCCTACGGCGAGGGCGTCACCTACTGGGCCCTCGCCGAGATGGTGAAGGCGCAGGCGGGCATCCTCGAGAGCGACGACCCGGCCGAGGTCGCAGAGCAAGCTGCGCGTCCGGTCGGAGAGCTCGTCGGCGCAGACGAAGCCGTGTGGGTCGAGCCGCATCTCCGGACGCTGCTCGGCCAGGGTGATCAGCGCGGGGACACGCGCGCGGACGCCTTCGCCGCGTGGCAGCGGTACCTCGAGGGCATTGCGGACACCGGGCCGGCGCGTGCTCGTGTTCGAGGATGCGCACTGGGCCGACGACGGCCTGCTCGACTTCATCGACCACCTCGTCGACTGGGCGACCGGCGTGCCGCTGCTGCTCGTCTGCACGGCGCGGCCGGAGCTCATCGCCCGCCGTCCCGGCTGGGGCGGGGGCAAGCTCAATGCGACGACGGTGTCGCTCTCGCCGCTCTCTCCGGACGACACGGCCCGGCTCGTCCACGCACTCCTCGACAAGGCCGTCCTGCCGGCCGACGTCCAGGCGCTCCTTTTGGAGCGCGCCGGCGGCAACCCGCTGTACGCAGAGGAGTTCGCCCGCGTCAGCGTCGAGCTGGCGACCGACGGAGGCGAGCTCCCGCTCCCCGACTCGATCCAGTCGCTGATCGCCGCGCGAATCGACGCGCTGTCCGCCGAGGAGAAGGCCGTCCTCGAGGACGCGGCTGTGATCGGCAAGCTCTTCTGGTCGGGCTCGGTCGCTGCGCTCGGCGGCGGTCGACCGGGAAGCGGTCGACGCTGCGCTGCACGCGCTCGCGCGCCGGGAGTTCGTTCAGCGCGAGCGCCGCTCGACCGATCGCCGGCGAGAGCCAGTACGCCTTCCGGCACCTGCTCGTGCGCGACGTCGCCTACGGGCAGATCCCGCGTGCGCGCAGGGCCGAGAAGCACCGGCTCGCCGCCGAGTGGATCGCGTCGCTCGGCCGGCCGGAGGAGCAGTCGGAGCTGCTCGCGCACCACTACCTCAGCGCTCTCGAGTTCGCGCGCGCGGCCGGGCAGGACGTCGACGCACTTGCCGTCGGCGCACGGACGCCGCTCCGCGAGGCCGGCGACCGGGCGCTGGCGCTCAATGCCGACCGCAGCGCGGCGCGTTTCTACCGGGCCGCACTCGAGCTCTGGCCGCCGGACGATCCCCTCCGGCCGGAGCTGCTGCTGTCGCTCGGACGTGCGACGGAGCCCACCAACGAGGCCGGGGCGCTCGAGGTGCTCGAAGAGGCCCGCGCCGGCCTGCTGGCCGCGGGGAAAGACGACCGCGCGGCGGAGGCCGACGTCCTGCTGGCCGATCTCTCGCTGGCGCCACGGCGAGGCGGCGGAGGCGAAGGCCCACCTCGACGCTGCCGCAGCGCTCATCGAGAGCGCCCCGCTCTCGCCGTCGAAAGCGTTCGTGACGAGCCAGATCGCCCGCTTCCACATGCTCGCGAGCCGCTTCGACGAGGCGACGCGCTTCGCGACGGACGCGCTCGAGATGGCAGACCGAGCTCGGGCTCGACGACGTCCGCGCCGATGCGCTGAACAACCTCAGCGCGGCGCGGTTCCTGGACGACTTCGACCGGTCGAAGGCCGAGCTGGAGGAGAGCATCGCCATCTTCGAGCGGCTCGGCTCCGTGCAGGCGTTCCGCGGCTACAACAATCTGACGCACCAGCTCATCGAGATCGGCCGGCTCACGGAGGCGGATGCCGTGAGCACGCGTGGGCTGCGAGCGAGCCGAGCGCTTCGGCTACCCGGAGTGGCTCATATGGCTCCGGGAAAAGCGTGCCCAGATCTGGTTCCACGACGGCGACTGGGACCGGTCGCTGGCGCTCGTGGAAGAGCAGCTCGCCCCGATCGAGGCGGGCGTACCGCACTATCTCGAGACCTCGTGGCGGGCCGTGCGTGCGCAGATCCTGCTGGCGCGGGGCCGCCGGCGCGCGGCGGTCGCCGACAGCGAGCGCTCCGTCGAGACCGCGCGCCGCGTCGGCGAGCCGCAGATGCTGCAGCCGGCGCTCGCGCTCCACCTCAGCGTCGTGCTGGCCGACCGAGCGGCGGCTTCCGAGCTGCTCGACGAGCTGCTGGATTCGCTTCGCGACCGCGTCGGAATGAGGAGCCACTACTGGGCGTACCTGGCGGACGGAGCCTGTCAGCTCGGTCGCGGCGACGAGCTCGCCCCGGCGCTCGCGGACCGCATCGACGCCGACCCGTGGGTCGGTGCCGCGGCCGCCGTTGCACGCGGCGATCATCCCGCCGCGGCGGGTGCCTTCGCGGCGATCGGTTCCCGCCCGCTCGAGGCCGAGTACCGGCGCCGCATGGCCGCAGAGCTCTTCGCAGCTGGGGATCGCGCAGAGGCCGAGGCCGAGCTGGAGCGCGCGCTGGCGTTCTGGCGCGCCGTCGAAGCGACCGCCTACCTGCAGGAGGCACAGACGCTGCTCGAGGTCGCATCGTGATCACCTGCCCGGCCTGCGGTACGGAGAACCCCGAGGGCGCCCGCTTCTGCCTCCAGTGCGGGTCGCCGCTCGCCGAAGCGCCGGCCGTGCGCGAGGAGCGCAAGGTGGTCAGCATCGTCTTCTGCGACCTGGTCGGGTCGACGGCGCGGGCCGAGCAGCTCGACCCGGAGGACGTCCGCGCGCTGCTCTCCGCGTACCACGGCCGCGTCCGCGCGATCCTCGAGCACTACGGCGGCACCGTCGAGAAGTTCATCGGCGACGCCGTCGTGGCGGTGTTCGGCGCGCCGGCGGTGCACGAGGACGACGCCGAGCGCGCCGTCCGCGCCGCGCTTGCCATCCGCGAGTGGGCACACGACGAGGACGGCCTCGAGGTGCGGATCGCCGTCAACACGGGCGAGGCGCTCGTCTCCGTCGACGCGCGGCCGGATGGGGGAGAGGGCATGGTCGCCGGCGACGTCGTCAACACGGCCGCGCGCCTGCAGGGCGCCGCGCCCGTCAACGGCATTCTGGTCGGGGAGGCGACGTATCGCGCGACCGACCGGGTAATCGAGTACCGCGGGGCGCCGGCAGTCGCTGCCAAGGGCAAGGCGCAGCCGGTGGCGGTCTGGGAGGTCATCGCCGCCCGCTCGGGCTTCGGCGTCGACGTCGACCTGCGGCCGGCGACGAAGCTCGTCGGACGCGCCCGCGAGCTCGACCAGCTACTCGGGGCGCTCGCCCGGGCCCGCGCGGAGCGCGAGCCGCAGCTCGTGACCATCGTCGGCGTCCCGGGGATGGGCAAGAGCCGGCTCGTCCAGGAGCTGTCGCTGGCCGTCGACGCCGATCCGGACATCATCCGCTGGCGCCAGGGGCGGTCGCTGCCGTACGGGCAGGGCGTCAGCTACTGGGCGCTCGGCGAGATGCTCAAGGCCGAGGCCGGCATCCTCGAGAGCGACAGTGGCGCGGTCGCGGAGGAGAAGCTTCGCGCGGCTGTCGGGCACATCTGCTCGGCGGCCGAGGCCGACTGGATCGCCGGCGAGCTGCGTCCGCTGATCGGGCTGGCCGACCAGAAGTTCGGTGCCGACAGCCGCGGGGAGGCGTTCGCGGCGTGGCGGCGGTTTCTCGAGGGGCTCGCCGACGAGCGCCCGACCGTGCTGGTCTTCGAGGACCTGCACTGGGCCGACGACGGGCTGCTCGACTTCGTCGACACGTTCGCGGAGCGCGCCGCGGACGTCCCGCTCCTCATCGTCGGAACGGCGCGCCCGGAGCTGCTTGCGCGCCGGTCGGGCTGGGGTGGGGGCAAGTCGAACGCGGCGACGCTCTCGCTTGCACCGCTCAGCGAGCACGAGACCGCCGGGCTCGTGCACGCGATCCTCGAGCGCGCCGTGCTGCCCGCGGACCTCCAGGCGGCCGTCCTGGCGCGCGCGGGCGGCAACCCGCTCTACGCGGAGGAGTTCGCTCGGATGGTCGCCGAGCGGGGCCTCGACGCGTCCAGCGGCGAGCTGCCGCTGCCCGAGTCGCTGCAGGGCGTGATCTCGGCCCGTCTTGACGCGCTCACCCGCGAGGAGAAGGAGGTCGTCCAGGACGCCTCGGTGGTGGGGAAGGTCTTCTGGCCCGGGGCGCTGGGGCGTACCGACCGCGGCGCGCTCGACGAGTCCCTCTACGCGCTCGAGCGCAAGGAGTTCATCCGGCGGGAACGGCGGTCCGCCGTCGAGGACGAGCTTCAGTACGCGTTCCGGCACGTGCTCGTGCGTGACGTCGCGTACGCGCAGATCCCGCGGGCGGCGCGAGCCGAGAAGCACGAGCAGGTGGCGGAGTGGATCGAGTCGCGGATCCGCGGTGAGGATGCGGCTGAGCTGCTCGCCCATCACTACGTCAGCGCGCTCGAGTACGCGCAGGCAGCCGGGCGCGAGAGCGAGCAGGTTCGGGCCCTGGCGCGGCAGGCGCTCCGCGCGGCCGGCCGCCGCGCAGTCGCGCTCAACGCCTTCCGCAGCGCCACGGAGTTCTTCGCCTCCGCGCTCGAGTTGACGCCCGAGGAGGATGCGGAATGGCCGGGCCTGGCGCTCGACTATGCCGACGCGGGCACGTACGTGGACGTCTCGAGCAACGACCGCCTGCTCGTCCGTGCGCGGGAGCGGCTGCTCGCCGGCGACCCGGATACCGCCGCCAGGGCGGAGCTCGTGCTTGGCGAGTACCGCTGGCTGCTCGGCGAACGCGGCCCCGCGGATACGTACTTCCGCTCGGCCGAAGCGCTCGTCCCGCGGATGCGTGATCCGGGCACAAAGCTCCGCGTTCTCGCCGACCTCGCGCGCTTTGCCGTCCTCGCAGACGAATACGAGCGTGGCATCGCACTCGCGCGGGACGCGATCCCGCTGGCCGAGAATCTCGGGAGCGACGAGTTCCGTGCCCACGCCCTGAACAGCCTTGGCATCGCCCGTGTGGGCCTCGGCGACCGCGACGGCCTGGCCGACCTGGAGGCGGCCCGTGAGATCGCGCGCGCCGCCGGGGGCCCGGAGTACCTGCGCGCGTGTGGCAACCTCGCCTCGACCATCTTCGGCTTCGGCGAGCTTGCCCGTGTCCGTGAGCTGCACGAGGAGGCCCTCGAGATCGCGCGCCAGATCGGTTACGACGAGCCGATCCGTTGGCTGACGACCGAGCTCGCCTCCGATCTGACGCTCGCGGGCGAGTGGGACGAGGCGCGGCGGCTCCTCGCCGAGCTTATGCCCAGCTACGACACGTCGCCCTTCTGGATCGAGCCGCAGACGCGGATCAGCCGGGCGAGGATCCTGCTCGCCGAAGGCGCGCTGGACGCCGCGCGGGACGACACCGTCCGCGCCCTGAGGATTGCCGCCGAGGCTGACAATTTCCAGAGCCTGGTCTGGCCGATCGTGTTCAGCGCCCGCCTCCACGCCGAGACGGATGAGCTGGACGCTGCAGCAGAGCATGTCGATGAGTTCTTCGCGCTCTGGGAGAAGTCTGGCTCGGGGCATACCGACGAATGGGTGGTCGAGGTGTGGTATGCCGCGTGGCGGACCGGACGCGAGGAGCGCCTGCGCGCGGCGATCGACAGCCGGCCGCCGTACCCGTGGTTCGAGATGGCGATTCAGCTCGTCGACCGTGATTTCGGTGCGGCCGTCGCCTGGCTGGACGGCGTGGGCGCCCGGTCGTGTGCAGCGCTCGTCAGGCTCTGGGCGGCCGACTGGCTCGTCGACGAGGGCCGGCGCGCGGAGGCGGACGTGTTCCTCCAACCGTCGCTCGCATTCTGGCGCTCGGTCGGCGCGACGCGGTACGTCCGCGCCGGCGAGGCGCTGCTGGCCGCTGCCTCCTAACTAACTGTCGCCGCAGCGCCGGAACGCCACGGTGGCGTGGCGCTCCTCCCACTCGGTGACGCCGCCGCCGACCACCGGCCTGGCGTCGAGCCCCTCGTGGGCGAGCGCACTCGCGGCAACGGCCGCGCGAAGCCCGGTCTCGCAGACGGTGACGATCGGCTTGTCGGTCGAGAGCAGATCGCCGCAGCGGCGAACGAGGCGGTACGGCATGTTGCGGCTGCCGGGGATGTACCCGTCGGCGTGCTCGGCCGGCTCGCGCACGTCCAGCACCTCGACCGCGTCGTCCGCCATCAGCTCCTCGAGCTCGTCCAGGGTCACGGGCTCCGTCCGCTCGTCGTCGGCGGCCGCCAGCACGTAGCCGGCGATGTCGAGGACGCCGACGGCGCGCAGCCCGCGTACCGCGCGCATCGCCTCGTCTTCGGTCGCCGCCCTGATGACGACCGCCTCCCCGGTCAGGAGCATGAAGCCCGCCTTGGTCGAGAAGCTCGAGCCGTCGACCGGCACATTGATGGCGCCGTGCGCGTGGCCTGCGAGGTAGACCGCGAGCGGGCGGACGTCGAGGACGACGGCGTCGCCAGGATCGTCGAGCCGCCCGACCGGCGCCGGCGCACCCACGAACGGGCCGCGGTTGAGCGCGACGATGAGCTCCGCGTTGGGCGGCTTCGGCGCGGCGATCGCGGACGAGTCGTCCACGAACGCCTCCTCGCCGTCGATGCGGAGGGCGGGGTTGAACCGGCGCTCGAAGCCGATCGTCGTGGACGCCTTCGAGCTCATCCCCGTGCCGCAGAGCGAGCCGGAGACGTGGCCCGGGAAGACCTCGACGCCGTCACCCAGTCCGACGAGCCGATGCAGGCTGTGGAAGAGGGCGCGTGCGCCCTCGCGCGCCTCCACGGCCAGGTCCGGGCGTGCGGCATCCCCGACGAACAGCGAGTCGCCGGTCAGCAGCAGCCACGGCTCGTCGCCGCGGGTGTGGTCGATGACCGCAAAGCACGTGTGCTCGGGACGGTGCCCGGGCGTGTGAACGGCGCGCAGCGTGACCTCGCCGACGACGACCTCCTCGCCATCCTCGAGCGGCTCGAACGCGTACGCCGGCTCGGCGATCGGGTTGATCCACACCGGGATGCCGCGCTCGAGCGCGAAGCGCCCGTGGCCGGAGACATGGTCGGCGTGCGTGTGCGTCTCCAGCACGGCCACGATGCGCACGTCGTCGTGCTCGGCCTGCTCCAGGTAGCGCTCGATCGCGTACGCGGGGTCGACGACCACGGCCTCGTGGGCCTTCTCGTCGCCTACCAGGTAGGAGGCACAGCCGAGATCTTCGTCCACAAACTGCCGGAAGATCACGAAGGGTGAGGCTATCTCACGCGGCGGCGAGGAGCGTCCGCAGCACCTGATCCTCTTGCTCGAGCCACCCGAAGTGGCCCTTGCCCGGGATGAGGTCGAACGCTGCGACGTCCAGCTGCGCGGTCATCTGGCGGACGGCGCCGATCGGGACGTTGCGGTCGAGCTCGCCGTACCAGAACCAGACGGGCGCCGCGACGTCGCCGAGCGCGAAGCCCCAGTCGGTGCTGAGTGCCCACGCGTCGTCGAACCAGCCCTCGGGGCCGTTCGCGAACGCCTCCTGGGTGCCCTCGACGAGCGTCTTGCGCACCTCGGGCCGCGCCATCCACTCGCGGTCCGGCTCTGGCGAGTCGGCCATGGCGGCGTCGAACGCCGCCATCGTGTCGGCCGCGAGCTGCTCGGCGATCGGCGCCATGAACTCCTCGAGGCTCTCGCGGCCCTCCTCGCGGACGCGGCGCAGCCCCTCGGCGTTGTGCGCGATCAGGTCGGCAGGGTCGATGAGCTCGGCGGGCGTCCCGCCGACGGCGACGCCGAGGCGGACGATGCGTTCGGGCGCGCGCACGCCGAGCGCAAGCGCGTGGGGGCCGCCGCCGCTGATGCCGAGCACGCTGAACCGGTCCCAGCCGAGCGCCTCCGCGACCGAGAGCGCGTCATCGGCGATGTCGAGAACGGTGCGGTCGCGCCACGGCGACGACTGACCGTATCCCGGCCGGTCGAACGTCACGACCTGCGCGCCTGCGTTCGCGTACTCGTCCTCGTGCGGGCTGCGCGAGAGCCGCGATCCGGGCGTGCCGTGGATCTGCAGGAGCGGCCGGCCGTCCGGGTCGCCCCACGTGGCGTAGGCCACCGTGCGGCCGTCAGGGCGGGTGACGGCGCCGTCGGTCAAAGCCCCAGGTGCCTTGCGATGACCATGCGCTGAACCTCGTTGGTGCCCTCGCCGATCTCGAGGATCTTCTGGTCGCGGTACAGGCGCGAGATCGGGGACTCCTCCATGAACCCGTAGCCTCCATGAATCTGCAGCGACGCGTTGGCGGCTCGGCGCGAGAGCTCGCCCGTGTAGAGCTTCGCCATGGCCGCCTCGAGCGCGAACGGACGGTCCTGGTCCTTCAGCCACGCGGCGCGGTAGACGAGGTTGCGCCCGGCCTCGATCTCGGTTGCCATATCGGCCAGC
This sequence comes from uncultured Thermoleophilia bacterium, assembly GCA_963710465.1. GTDB lineage: Bacteria > Actinomycetota > Thermoleophilia > Gaiellales > Gaiellaceae > JACVRM01. The sequence goes on along the minus strand of CAVQAQ010000009.1, from coordinate 60,106 downwards.
GCGAACTGCACGGCCTGGAACTTCGCGATCGGCTTGCCGAACTGCTCGCGCTCCTGTGCGTAGCGGTAGGCGAGGTCATAGGCGCCCTGAGCGAGCCCGACACCCATCGCGGCAACCGAGATGCGGCCGCCGTCGAGGATGGTGAGGAACTGCCGGAAGCCCTCGCCGCGCGGCCCGAGCAGGCTTCCCTCGGGCACGGCGGCGTCCTTGAACGACAGCTCGCGCGTGTCCGACGCCCGCCAGCCGAGCTTCTCCATCGGCGGCGAGACCTCGTAGCCCGGCGTCCCGTTCGCGACGATGAGGTTCGAGATCTCGCCCTCGCCCGTGAGCGCCGTGATCGTCACGCAGGCGCTGATGTCAGTGCCCGCGTTGGTGATGAACATCTTCGAGCCGTTCACGACCCACTCGCCGTCGCGCAGCTCGGCGCGCGTGCGCGTCGCGCCGGCGTCGGAGCCCGCATCCGGCTCGGTCAGCCCGAACGCCGCGAGCCGTTCTCCCGACGCGAGCTGCGGCAGCCACTCGCGCTTCTGCTCGTCGTTCCCGAAGTAGAAGATCGGCAGCGTCCCGAGCGAGTGGTGCGCCGCGACCGTGATCGCGACGGACGAGTCGATGCGCGTCAGCTCCTCGACCGCGATCGCGTACGAGACGGTGTCGGTGCCGGCGCCGCCGTACTCCTCGGGGATGGTCATGCCCATCAGGCCGAGCGCGGCCAGCTCGGCGACGAGCTCGTACGGGAAGCGGTGCTCGCGGTCGAGCTCCGCGGCGACCGGCGCCACGCGCTCCTCGGCGAACTCGCGGACGGTGCGGCGGAGGAGCTCGTGCTCGGGCGTCAGGTCGAGGTTCACGCGGAGAGCCGCCTCCCGAGCTCGGCGATCAGCCGGACGCCGTAGCCGGTGCCGCCGCGCTGCCAGAGGTAGTCGCCGCGCGAGTACGTGAAGAACCCCGTGCCGGCCATGTCGATGTGTGCCCACGGCCCCTCCCCGGCGAAGTGGCGCAGGAACTCGGCGGCGTAGGTCGGGCCGCCCTGGCCGCGGCGGTTGAGGTTCTTGAGGTCGGCGAAGTCGGACTCGATGAAGCGGCGGTAGCGCGGGTGGAGCGGGAACGGCCAGGCGTGGTCGCCGGACGCCTCCCCGGCGGCGACGACCTCGTCGCGCCACTCCGCGGGAGCGCCGTACACGCCGGCGTAGAAATCGCCGAGCGCCTTCTCCATCGTCCCGGTCAGGGTGGCGAAGTCGACGATATGGGTCGCGCCCTCGCGGCGCGCATACCAGAGCGCGTCGGCGAGCACTATGCGCCCTTCCGCGTCGGTGTCGAGCACCTCGATCGTCGTCCCGCTGCCCGCACGGAGGATGTCGCCGGGCCGGTAGGCACCGCCACCGGCCATGTTCTCGGTCGCGGCGACGACCGCGAGGGCTCGCACCGGCGTTCCGAGCTCCGCGAGGGCGGCCATACCGGCGATCACGGCGCCACCGCCGGCCATGTCGCCCTTCATGTCCTCCATGTACAGCGGCGGCTTGAGCGAGATGCCGCCTGTGTCGAAGGTGATCGCCTTCCCGACCAGGCCGAGGACGAGGTCGCCAGGCGCGTTCGGCGGCTCGTAGCGCATGACGATCATCCGGGGCGGCTGGTGGCTGCCGGCGGCGACCCCGAGGAAGGCGCCCATGCCGAGCTCGGCGGCCTCGGCAGGGCCGAGCGCCTCGGCCGTGAAGTGTGCGTGCTCGGCGGCGAAAGACTCTGCGTAGCCCGCCAGGGCCGACGGCGTGAGGGTGTTGGCCGGCTCGTTGGCGAGGTCGCGTGCGCGATTCGCCCAGCGGGCGACGACGGCGGCGCGCCGCGCCGCGGCCAGGACGGCGTCCGCGTCCTCGTCGGTCAGCAGGAGGAGGGCCTCGGGGACGCGGCGGTCTCGCGCGTGCTTCCAGAGGCCCGGGTCGTAGCCGCCTAGCACGAGCCCCTCGACGACTGCGGTCGCCTGTTCGGCGGCCGGGAGCGGCAGCCCGGGGTCGATTGGCCAGCCGACACGGCCGCCGACGTGCGCGAGCGCCTGGGCAACTGTCGCGGCCGCCCACCGGACGTCGTCGGGGTCGCGGCCCTCGCCGACCCCGACGGCGACGATGCGTCCGCCGTCGCCATGGAGGACGACCGACTCGCCCGGATTGAAGCGCAGCTCGCCCTTCTCGAGCGCACCGAGGCGCGCGGCGATCGAGCCGAGCCCCGCAGCGTCGCCCGGCGCATCCGCGCGGACAGGGACGGCGAGCGTGTCGAAGGAAGCCGCCTCGATGCGGCGAGGTGCCACCTCGATCAACACGGACGGCGATGCTACTCGTTTAGAAGGATCCGGCCGCCGAGGGCGAATGTGTCCGTTGCATGTTGCTCAAGCTTTCGCGCAGGCGCCCGATATCTGGCTCCGTGAGCATCGAGACCTCCGAGACCCCCGAGGACCTGCTCGAGCGCGTCGCCGAGCTCGTGCACGAGCGGCAGGTGCTGCGCGCGGGCGGCGCCGGCCGGTCCGAGCTCGAGCGCAACCGCGCGGAGATCGCGCGCGCCCAGTGGGACCTTTCGCGGGCGCTCATCGTGCGCCACCACCGCTGATCCACTACTCTCGCGCCGAAATCGGCGACGACTGGAGGCGGACGTGGCACAAGGCGCGAAGGAGTTCTTCGACACCCTCGAGGCGCGGGTCGAGCCGGCCAGGGCTCAGGGCGTCAACGCGAGCTACCTGTTCGACGTGACCGGGGCGGGCGCCTGGAAGGTGGACGTCCAGGACTCGGGCGTCACCGTCACCGAGGGCGCAACGGACGCGGGCACGACGATCACGATCGCCGAGGACGACTTCGACCGGCTCGTCGCCGGCGAGCTGAACCCGATGACCGCGTTCATGACAGGGAAGCTCAAGGTCAAGGGCGACATGGGCGCGGCCATGAAGCTGCAGAAGCTCTTCTAGCTACTCCTCGAGCTCGACGAGCAGCTGGCCGCCGGTGACGAGGTCGCCCTCGGACACATGCACGGCCTTGACGACGGCCTTGTAGGGGGACACGACCGGCGTCTCCATCTTCATCGCCTCGAGGACGACCAGTGGCTCGCGCGGGCTGACCGCGGCGCCCGGCTCGGTCAGCACCTTGATCACCGTGCCCGGCATGGGCGCTGTCAGCGAGCTCGACTCCGCGCCCGGGCCGTGATCTTCCGCTGCGGCGACATCGGGCGGCGAGTGCGGCGGCGGCGCGGGCAGGTTGAGGCGGAATGCGCCGCGCCACGGCCCGTGCGGCGGCTGCCGGTACGGCGAGAGCGGGGGATAGTCGGCGAGGAACGCGGTGGTCGTCTCGCCCGCGCGCACCGCGGGATGGCCGGCGAGCCAGCGCAGGAACGGCAGGTTGGTCGTGAGGCCGCCGACCTGGGTCTCCGCGAGCGACTCGGCAAGCCGGTCGAGCGCCTCCTCGCGAGTCTCCCCGGCCGCGATCAGCTTGGCGATCATCGGGTCGTAGGCGACGCCGACCTCGTCGCCCTCGGCGACGCCCGCATCGACGCGGATCCCCGCAGGGAGGCGGAGCCGCTCGACCCGCCCGGTCTGCGGCAGGAACGTCAGCGGGTCCTCGGCGTAGAGCCGGACCTCGACGGCATGGCCCTCGAGCGCCGCCGGCTCCGGTGCTGCGCCGTCCGCGATCGCGAGCTGCAGCGCGACGAGATCGAGGCCGGTGACGACCTCGGTGACCGGGTGCTCGACCTGGATGCGGCCGTTCAGCTCCAGGAAGAAGAAGTCGCCACCACGATCAGGGGCCACCATGAACTCCGCCGTGCCGAGGCTGCGGTAGCCGATCGCGCGGGCGAACGCGACGGCGGCGTCGCTCATGCGCCCGCGCAGCTCGGCGTCCACCGCGGGTGACTCCTCCAGCACCTTCTGGTGGCGGCGCTGGATCGAGCACTCGCGCTCGCCGAGCGCGACGACCGTCCCGCCGCCGGCGGCGAGCTGGATCTCGACGTGCCGCGGCCGCTCGAGATACCGCTCGCAGAACACGCGGTCGTCGCCGAACGCCGCCTGGGCCTCGCGGCGGGCGGCCTCGAGCGCGTCGTCGAGCTCCCGCGGGTCGCGCACGACGCGCATGCCGCGGCCGCCGCCGCCGGCAGCGGCCTTGATCACGAGCGGGAACCCGATCTCGTGCGGCTCGCCGGCCGGGACAGTCGGCACGCCGGCCGCCTCTGCGACCTGTTTCGCCTCGAGCTTGTCGCCGCCCAGACGGAGCGCCTCGGGCGACGGCCCGACGAAGGTCAGTCCCGCATCCTCGACGGCGCCGGCGAAGGCCGGGCTCTCGGCCAGGAAGCCGTACCCGGGGTGAACCGCGTCGGCGCCGGCCTCGCGCGCCGCGCGGACGTGCTCATGGCCGTCGAGGTAGCTGGCGATCTCGACCGTCTGATCCGCGACGCGCGTGTGCAGGGCGCCGCGGTCGTCCGGGGCGGCCACGGCCACGGTCGCGATGCCGAGCTCGCGGCAGGTCCGGAAGACGCGCACGGCGATCTCGCCGCGGTTGGCGACCAGGAGCTTGGCGACCGGCATCGCCGGGAGACTAGGGGAACGGGGTCGTCCGGGGAGACGCCACGGCAGCCGTGGCGCTTCTCGAGGAACGCGCGCAGGCCCTCCTGGCCTTCGGCGCCGGTGCGCAGGCGGGCTGCGACCTCGGTCGTCGTCTCGTCGCGCGGCCCCTCGCGGACGAGCCGCTTCGCCGCGCGCGCCGCCTCGGGCCCCGACGTGGCCAGCTCACTCAGCGCGCGGTCGACGGCCGCGTCTGGATCCTCGGCCACCTCGTCGACGAGCCCGATTCGAAGCGCCGCCTCGGCGTCGAAGCGCTCGCCGGTGACGAAGAGGCGGCGCGCTCCCGCGCCGATCCGCGGCAGCACGAACGGCGAGATGACGGCGGGAATGATCCCGAGCTTCACCTCGGTGAAGCCGAACACGGCGTCCGGTGCGGCGATGACGATGTCTGCGCACGCGACGAGCCCGGAACCGCCGCCCAGCACGTAGCCGTGCGCGCGCGCGACCACCGGCGCCGGGCAGCCGTCGATCGCCTCGAGCATCCGGTAGAGCCGGAGCGCGTCCTCGACGTTCTCCTCGTACGTGAGGTCGATCGACGAGCGCTGCCACTCGATGTCGGCGCCGGCACAGAAGGACGGGCCGTCGCCCGCCAGCACGACGGCGCGCGCGTCGCCGACGTCCGCGAACGCCTCGGTGAGCTCGCGGATGAGCTCCGCGTCGAAGGCGTTGCGCCGCTCCGGCTTCGCGAGCGTCACCCACAGCACTGCTCCGTTGCGCTCGATCCGCAGGCCCGCCATCCGTCGGCAAGCGTACGCTCCCGCCTCGTGGATCGGCGCACGCTCTTCGCGGTGGGCTCGTTCGTGATCTCCGCGATCCTTACCGCGATCGGCACGTTCTCTGGCAGTGACGACAACCAGTTCTGGCAGTGGCTGGTCGTCCTCGCCGTCACCACGGTCGCGTCGACGGCGCATGGGCGGCGCCGCGCTCGTTACGGCGTCACCTTCGTCCCGCCTCTTCCGATCGCCGCAGCCGCGGCGTTCCTGGCGCTCGGTGCGCGCGAGCGGCCCGATGCGCGCCAGGGCTACGCCACCGCGGCGCTCGTCATCTCCGCGATCGTGGTCGTTCTCGCGGTCGTCCTGGCGTTCGCCGGCTGAGCGCATGAGACTGAAGGGCGCGCTTGCCGCGGCACTGACGCCGTACCGGGCCGGTGGCGTCGAGCTCGACGACGCCGCGTTCGAGCCCTACGCGGAGTACCTGCTCGCCGGAGGCGTCCACGGCGTGCTCGCCGGCGGCACGACCGGGGAGGGCATCCTGCAGACGCCCGAGGAGCGGATTCGCGGCATCACGCTGTTCGCACGCTCCGGCCTGACGACGATCGCCCACTGTGGCGCCCAGACGACGGCCGACACCGTCCGGCTCGCCGCCGCGGCGGCCGAAGCGGGCGCCGCGGCCGTGGCCGTGATCGCCCCGCCGTACTTCCGCCTCGACGACCGGGCGCTGCTCGCGCACTTCCAGGCGGCAGCCGCTGCGTGCGCACCGATGCCCTTCTACGTCTACGAATTCGAGGCCGCCTCGGGCTACGCGGCCTCGATCGAGGTCGTCTCGCGGCTCCGCGACCACGCGCCCAACTACGTCGGCCTGAAGGTCTCGGACGCACCCTGGGCGCGGTTTGCGCCGTACCTGCTCAATGGGCTGGACGTCTTCGTCGGGCCGGAGGCGCTCATCGCGCAGGGGATGGCGTCCGGCGCCGTCGGGGCCGTTTCCGGCCTCGCGGCCGCGTTCCCGGAGCGGGTCGCGGCCGCAGTCGCCCGGCCCGACGGCCCCGACGCCGCCGCGCTCGGCGAGCTGCGCGCCTTCGTGGAGCAATTCCCGCGCCATGCGGCCCTGAAGCGGATCGTCCAGCGGCGCGGGGTGGACATGACCGGCGAGGTGCGCCGGCCGCTGCGCCAGCTCACGGACGACGAGCGCGATGCGCTCGACGCCTGGCTCGACACGCTCTCCTAACTCGTCAGGGTCAAAAGCGTCTTAGACGCTGACGACACCCGACGACGAGGAGGCATCAGATGAAGCGCAAGGCTTTCTGGGCGGCTACCACGCTCGCCGCCCTCGCGGCGGCCGCGGCGCTCGCCCCGACCGCGGCCGCCGACCAGCCGGTGACGACGGAGACGCACTTCGACCGCACGCGGACGGTCCCCGCCGGCCTGTGCGCGTTCCCGTTCGTCCTGCACACGGAAGGGACGATCCGCCAGACCGTCTATTCGGACGGCAAGCTCGTCAAGCACGCCGTCGACTTCCACATCACCTACACGAACCCCGCGAACGGGAAGTCGGCTACGACGGTGCTCGCCGGACCGGTGATCATCGAGCCGAACGGCGACGGCACCGTCACCGTCACGATCAACGGCAACGACGGTCACATCACCGTGCCGGGCCAGGGGACGGTCTTCGCGGACGTCGGGAAGTTCGTGTACCTCGCGGACGCGTCCGATCCGGACACGCCGCTCACCATCCTGAAGTCGACCGGGCGGCAGGACGCCAGCCAGTTCCCGGCGACCTGCGACGCAATCGCCTAACGGCGGCTTCGCCCATGCAGCGTCCCGTCCTTCCTGGTCGGGCGGGACGCTGCCCTCCTCCGGGAGCGCAGGTTGGCCTGGGCGACGCGGTCGGCGCACAGCACGCAGCAGTAGCGGCGACTGCGATTGCGCGTCCGGTCGACGTACACGCAGCGGCAGGGTGAGCCTCCGCACCGGCCGAGGCGGCTCCAGCCGTGCTCGCGCAGGGCTTCCAGGAGCCCGTAGGCGGCGAGCGCCGCGCCCGCGCGCAGCCCCTCGCGCTCGTCGGGCCAGGCCCGGAAGCGCCAGCCGCGGCCCTCCCGCTCGAGCTGCGGCGGGACGCCGTACTCGGTCACGAGCTCGTTGAGGAGCGCGACCGCCTCGTCCTCGCTCCGGGCGTCGAAGACGTGCTCGAAGCGTGTGCGCAGCCGGCGGAATCGCTCGACGTCGCGCGGCTCGACAGCCGCCGCCGCGTCCGGGAGCCCGTGCCACGCGAGCACCGTGCGGACGTCTTCGATCCCCTCGACGAGATCCATCGGCCGGGGTACTCGTCCCAGGTGTTGACGATGTCGACCGCGAGCGCCCAGCCGGTGCCGCGTCCCTCTCTACTCAGTGGCATTGCGGTTCAACGGTACTGACGCGAGCCTACTCTTCGAAGGCAAGCCCGAGGCGCGACAGCTCCGCCACGGCGAAGTCGCCCTCGATCGTCGCCTCGATGTCGAACTCCTCGCCGATGTCGGGGTCCTTGCCGATCAGCTCCCGCGCGCGGCTCGGCAGCTCCTGCTCGGCGTCCTCGCGCGACTCCCAGAGGTAGACGGCGCCCCAGCGATCGGTCACCTCGTCGGAGATCCAGGCCTTGAAGCGAAGGCCCGGGACGTCCTCGAAGGCGTCGACGGACTCGTCGCGCAGGTAGCGGCGCAGCTCGGCGATCGTCGTCTTCGAGTCGGCCAGGTTCCAGAGGACGAGCCGAAGCAGCATCAGGACGGGCGCGGAGGAAGCTTCGCGATGAGCTCCTTGATCCGGCGGAGCACGTCCGCTTCCTTGTGCCCGAAGTCGTCCAGGTAGGAGTGGAGCGCTGCGCGGAGCAGCTCGAGCTCCTCGTTGGTGAGATCGAGTGTGTTTGGCATGTCCGTGATTATCCCCAGTCCGGCGGCTCGTAGGTGCCCTGCTGCGGCGCACCGAAGGTGATGAACTCGAGCCCGTCGGGGCCGGACACCGGCTGGCGGGTCGTCCCGGGGTCGACGCGGACGATGCGCAACGGCTTCAGCTCGATCTCCTCGCCGTCCAGTCGCATGACGCCCGAGCCGCGCACGACGACGTAGACCTCCTCGTGGCCGTTCGCCTCGTGGCTGTGCTCGCGGCCCTCGGTGTCGGGCGGGAACTCGAAGTAGTTGAAGCCGAAGGCGCTGGCGCCGAGCGCGCGGCGCGTCTTGCGCACCATGCCGCCGGGGCCTTCGCCCTCCAGGTCCTTCACGTCGATCACGTCGTACGCCACGCGTCCTCCCTTCGCGAGATCCGGTCGCTACATCCTGAAGACGCCGAAGGTGGTCTCGCCGATCGGTGCGTTCAGCGCCGCCGAGATGCCGAGGGCCAGCACCCGCCGCGTGTCCAGCGGGTCGATGATCCCGTCGTCCCAGAGCCGGGCGGTCGAGTAGTACGGGTTGCCCTCGGCCTCGTACTTGGCGCGGATCTCGTCGGGGTCGGTGTCGCCCACCATCGTCAGCACGGTGGCCGCCTGCTCGCCGCCCATCACCGAGATGCGGGCGTTCGGCCACATCCAGAGCTGACGCGGCGAGTAGGCGCGGCCAGCCATCCCGTAGTTGCCGGCGCCGAACGAGCCGCCGATCACGACCGTGAACTTCGGCACCTCGGCGCAGGCGACGGCGGTGACGAGCTTGGCGCCGTCGCGGGCGATGCCGCCCGCCTCGTACTCGACGCCGACCATGAAGCCGGTGATGTTCTGCAGGAAGACGAGCGGGATCTTCCGCTTGCAGCAGAGCTCGATGAAGTGCGCGCCCTTCTGGGCCGACTCGGCGAAGAGCACGCCGTTCGAGGCCAGGATCCCGACCGGGTAGCCCTCGATCCGGGCGAAGCCGGTCACGAGCGTCTCGCCGTAGAGCGCCTTGAACTCGTCGAAGCGCGAGCCGTCGACGATGCGGGCGATCACCTCGCGCGGGTCGAACGGCTGGCGGTGGTCGTCCGGGATGAGCCCGTAGAGGTCGTCGGGGTCGGCGACCGGCGGCTCGGGCTCGGCGACGTCCCACGGCGCCTCGGCGCGCCGGTGCAGGTTGCGAACGATCTGGCGCACGAGCGCGAGGGCGTGCTCGTCGGAGGTCGCGTAGTGGTCGGCGACGCCGGAGCGGCGCGCGTGCACGTCGGCGCCGCCCAGCTCCTCGGCGGTGACGTCCTGGCCGGTGGCCGCCTTCACGAGCGGTGGCCCGCCGATGAAGATCGTCCCGGTGCCGCGCACGATGATCGTCTCGTCGCTCATCGCGGGCACGTAGGCTCCGCCGGCGGTGCTCGAGCCCATGACGGCGGCGATCTGCGGGATGCCCTTGGCCGACATGCGCGCCTGGTTGTAGAAGATCCGGCCGAAGTGCTCCCGGTCGGGGAAGACGTCCGCCTGGAGCGGCAGGAACGCGCCGCCGGAGTCGACGAGGTAGATGCACGGCAGGTGGTTCTGCTCGGCCACCTCCTGCGCGCGCAGGTGCTTCTTCACCGTGAGCGGGAAGTACGAACCGCCCTTGACGGTCGCGTCGTTGGCGACGATCACGCATTCCTGGCCCTCGATCACACCGATGCCGGTGACGATCCCGGCCGACGGAGCCTGCCCGTCGTAGACGTCCCACGCGGCCAGCGCGCCGAGCTCCAGGAACGCCGAGCCAGGGTCGACGAGCCGGTCGATCCGCTCCCTCGCCGTCAGCTTCCCGCGGCCGCGATGGCGCTCGAGCGCCCGCTCGCCGCCGCCCGCCGCGACGAGGGCCGTGCGCTCGCGCAGCTCGGCGACGAGCTCCTCCATGCGCGCACGCCGGGCGGCGAAGACGTCCGTGCCGCGCTCCGCCTGCGAGGTCAGGACGGCCACGCCCGTGAGCGTACCGGGCGGCCCGGCATGCTCCCGCCGCGCCCCCGCGGCGGGTATGCGCCATCGACACGCAGTCGGCAGCTCCGTGCTACGAATCGACGATGCCGGATCCCGCTGTCTACGGCCTGTTCGTCCTCGCCGCGCTCGCGCTGCTGCTGATCCCCGGCCCGGCTGTCCTCTACGTCGTCTCGCAGAGCGTCGAGGGCGGCCCGCGGGCCGGCCTCATGTCCACCGTCGGCATCCATGTCGGGACGCTCGTGCACGTGGCCGCCGCCGCGATCGGGCTCTCGTCGCTCCTCGTCTCCTCGGCGGAGGCGTTCGACGTCGTCAAGTACGCCGGCGCCGCCTACCTCGTCTTCATCGGTGTGCGGACGCTCGTGGGCCGCGCGTCCGAGGAGCCGCAGGCGCTCGAGGTCGACGCTCGCCGCCGTGTCGCGCGCGGCGCCACCGTCCAGATCCTGAACCCGAAGACAGCGCTCTTCTTCTTCGCATTCCTGCCGCAGTTCGTCGACCCGGAGGCGGGGGCGACCGGCCTCCAGATCCTCGTTCTCGGGCTCACCTTCACGGCGCTCGGGCTGCTCAGCGACGGCGCCTACGCGCTCACCGCCGGCGCGCTCTCCGCACGGCTGCGCGCGAGCAGGCGCGCCGCGGCCGCGTCGCGGTGGGCGTCCGGCACGATTCTCGTCGGCCTGGGCGTCACGGCCGCGCTGGCCGGCAAGCGCCGGTAGTGGCCGAGCTGCTGTCGATCGACGAGGCGCTCGGCCGCGTGCTCGCGGCCGCGAGGCTCTTGCCCGTTGAGGAGATCGAGACGGCCGCCGCCGCAGGCCGGGTCCTGGCCGAGCCCCCGGCCGCCACCGTCGACCTGCCCCCGTTCGACAGCTCGGCGATGGATGGCTTCGCGCTGCGCTCGGCCGACACGCCGGGGGTGCTGCCCGTCGTCGCGCGCGTCGCCGCCGGCCACCCGGCCGGGCGGGCGCTCCAGCCGGGTGAGGCGATGGGGATCGCCACGGGCGGAGTCGTGCCGGACGGCGCGGACGCAGTGGTGCCCGTCGAGCTCGTCACCGAGCGCGGCGACCGCCTGACCGTGCCCGACCCCGTGCCGGCAGGGTCGAACGTGCGGCCGCGCGGGGGAGACGTGCACAGCGGCGACCCCGTTGTCGCAGGGGGCACGCTCCTCCACCCGCACCAGCTCGCGGCGCTGCTCGCCGCCGGCGTCGGGCACGTGCGGGTCGGAGCGCGGCCTCGCGTCGGCGTCCTCACGACGGGCAGCGAGCTGCGTCCGGCAGGGACGCCGCTCGAGCCCGGCCAGATATACGACGCCAACGGGCCGATGCTCGCCGCGCAGGCCGCGCGTGCCGGAGCCGAGCCGGCGCGCCTCGTGGCCGTCGAGGACGACGAGGCGGCCCACAGGGCCGCGCTCGAGCGCGGGCTTGGCCACGACGTCCTCGTCACGTCGGGCGGCGTTTCCGTCGGCCCGCACGACCTGGTGCGCAACGTCGGAGCGGAGCTCGGCGTCGAGGAGGTCTTCTGGGGCATCGCCATGCGCCCGGGCAAGCCGCTGTGGTTCGGCACGCGCGGGGAGACGCTCGTCTTCGGCCTGCCCGGCAACCCCGTGTCCTCGTTCGTCTGCTTCGAGCTCTTCGTCCGCCCGGCGCTGCTCGCGCTGCAGGGCCACGCGTCACCCGCGCCGCCGTTCGAGCCCGGCACGCTGGCCGGCCCCGTCCGGCGGAACGCGGCGCGCGACGACCTCGTGCGGGCCCGGCGCGGCCCGGAGGGCCTCGCGCCGATCACGGGCCAGGAATCGCACATGATCACGCGGGCGGCGACCGCCGACGCGCTGGTGCTCGTCCCCCGCGGCAAGGGCGAGCTCACCGCGGGGGACACCGTGCAGTTTCTCCGTATTTAGTGCGGCAGCGTGCGGAAGGCGTTGAACGACGGCTTCTTCGTGCCGGCGTACGTCATCAGCCCTGACTGCCAGCCGCCCAGCTGCTTCTGGTCGCGCAGCAGGAACCACAACATCATGTCGATGCGCGGGTTCTTGCGCGCGATCGCAAAGGCCTGCTTCAGGTAGAGCGCCTGCCTCGCCCACGAGACGCCGAAGGCGCGGTCGGGCGGGTTGGTCTGGTAGCCGTACTCGGTGACCCAGATCCGCTTGTTGCCGTAGAGCTGCGTGACCACCTTGATCAGGTCGTTGATGTTCCCGAGCTCGACCGGCGGCGCGATCAGGCCCCGCTTGCCGCGGTTCGACTTCGGCACCGAGGACGGCTTCTCGCTCGGGCTGCCGTAGTACGGGTGGTGCGCCCAGGCGTCGAACTTCGCGAGGCCCGCCTTCTTGACGCCCCTGAGGAACGGGATCGGGCCGACCGACGACCGCGTCGAATTGGGGTTGTTGTTCCCGCGCGGGCCGGTGCCGCCGCAGGCGACCTTCTCCGCGCGGATCAGCGTGGCGTGCACGCCGCCGTAGACCGCGTTGCAGATGCGTGCGTAGTCGATCGTGCTCTGCGCCACCCAGTGCGCTTTCTTGCCCGTGCCGACCCGCTTGTACTGCGGGTTCAGGAAGAGCGGGTTGTTCGGCTCGTTCCAGGCCAGCCAGTTGCGGACGGCCGGGAGCGCGGTGTCGTTCGAGGGCGTGGTCGTGGTCGTGCTGCCGGTCGCGGCGGGCGCCACGGGTACGTACGTGCCGCTGTACCGCTTCGCCGCCGCATAGGAGAAGTTGCGCAGATCGCGCGCGAGCGTCGGCGCGTGCGCGAGGCCCTTGCCCTTGTTGGCCCAGGAAGGCGTGCCCCAGATCGAGAAGAGCACCTTGATGTTGTTCTTCGCCGCCTCCCGCACCATGTTGTCGTACGGCGCCCAGTTGTAGGCCTTGTCACCCGGGTCCGTCGGGTGCGCGGGCCGCCGGGTGCCGGCGACGCCGCCAGTGCCGCCCCAGTAGAGCGTGGAGCGGATGATCTGGACGCGCAGCGTCTTCAGCGTCGGCATCGAGCGGTCGGTGTAGCCGAGCGTCTCGGACTCGTCGAACAGGCCGACGAGCATGTGGCGGGCGGGATGCGCTGCCGCGGGCACGAGGCCTGCAAGGGCAGCGGTCAGCGCAAGGGCGGGAAGAAATCTCTTCACGGGCAACCTCCTGACGGCAAGTGTGGGTCCGTGGACCTAGGGGCGTCATCGAGTCTGACGGCGGCGTACCCACGGAGTTGCTCCGTTTAACGGGGATTTACAGAGTCTGAACAGGCGTGGTCAGCCTGCGGGGCGCTCGGCCGGGTAGCGCCGGAGCACCCACTCCGCAGTCAGCGGCCGGCGCCAGTAGGGGCGGCCGTCGACCAGGCGGTAGTCCCCCGTGCGCGGGTCCATGGGGAGTTCCGCCTCGACCGGGTACCAGCGGTTGTGCACGTCGATGAGGCAGTTGAGCTCGCCGAAGTCCCACGCCTCGGCGGCCGCGACCCACGCCTCGGCGAACGCCCGCCCGGAGACGTGGCGCGCGAGCTCCTCGCGATGCTCGCGGAGCGCCTTCTCGTGCGCGCGGGTGGCGAGGTCGATCGCGCGGAGACGCCGCATGTAGGGCAGCGGCCCGCCGCCGGCACGCAGGTACCGCTCGAGCGTCGCGCGCTCGAGCCGCACACGGCGCTGCAGCGGCTTGCCGCGCAGCGGGACGTCCGCGAGCGCGCGCTCGACGGCCTCGCGCTCGGCGCGGGCGCGCGGGGTCTCGTGGAGGTCCGGGTGCATTGCCGCATTGAAGCGGCCGCCTCATGTCCTGCGCGGACATGCCCACAAGAGCGACTAGCGGGCCGTCGGCGCCGCCGTTTACTCTACTGACAACAACCACGCACCGCACGGCGCGCGCCACGCGGCCCACGAGAGGAGGGAGAGATGGAGACACCACACCCGTCGCCGCCGGCCCGACGCCGGCTGCGCTTCGCCGTCGCCGGCGCTGCCGGCGCGGTAGCGGGCCTCGCTGCCGCCGCCGTGCTACTGCTCGGGCCGGCCTCGGGTGCGATCGGCGACCTGCCGGGCCCACCGGCGCTCGACGCTGCCCGCATCATCGACGCCACCCACGTGCCGCCGGTGCTCACCGTGCCCGGTGAGCCGGTCACCCTGCGCTACGACGTGTACTGCCCACCGCCTGAGGGGGCACCCGGGGACGAGTGCGACGCGGCCGGGACCGTGTACGTCCGTGCCGGCGACGCCGGCGCGTTCCGCCCGTTCCCGCTCGGGCTCGACCGGCATGCGGCCGAGGGGCGCTGGGCCGCCCGCGTCCCGGCCGACATCGCCCGGTCGCGGGACGGCTTCTCGTACTACGCGGTTCTGCGGAACCGCGCGGCCGGGACCCAGGTCACCCTGCCGGCCGGCGGAGCTGCCGCGCCGCAGCGCGCCTACGCGGTGACCGCGCCCATCCCCGTGGAGCTCGGCGTGCACGCGTTCGGGCGCAGCCGCGCGGCCACGGCGCGGCCGTTCTCGGCCGTGCTGGGGAGACGGGCCTGCCGACGCCGGCCTCGAGGGCGGCCGCGAGGCCGAGCCCGTCGGGCCGGGCTCGTTCGTAGTCGGCGCAGACGGGACCGTCACCGTGCTCGACCAGGTGCACCACCGTGCGCTCGTCGAGGCCGCCGGGGCTCGGCGCCCTGCGCGACGTCCCACTCGACATCAACGGCACGCTGGCCGACCTGGCCGGCGGCGGTGACGGCCCGCTCTGGGTGCTGGAGACGGCCGGGGCGGACGCGCCCGTTGCTGAAGGAGTTCGGCACGGACGGCACGCCCCGAAGCGAGGTGCCGCTCGGGGCGCGAACCGCCGCCCAGCTCCGCATGGGGCCGGCCGGTCCTGTCGTGAAGGAGTACCCGTCGGAGCAGTGGGTGCCCGCCGTCGAGAATGGTGCCAGCCTTGGCCTGCGCGCCCAGCGTCTGGCGGCCGAGCCGCTGCGCGCCGTCTCGGCAAGCCGGCAGGTCGCCGTCGTGCGCACAGGAGATGAGGTCCGTGTCGCCGTGGTCGGCGCGGCCGGCGTCGAGCGCGCGTGGCGCGTGCACAGTGCGACGCCCGTGGCCGAGGTGCAGCTCGCCGAGCCGTACGCGGACGGCGTCCTGCTCGTCGTCCGGACGTACACCGACGCGCGGGACGAGTTCGAGGTCGCGCGCCTCGGCGCGCGCGGGCTCGTGTCCGCGTTCGCAGTGGCGCCGGATGACTGGGCGGAGACGATGCCGCTCTCGCGCTTCCGGCTGTCCGGCTCGTCGCTGTACCAGCTCGGCTCGACCCCGTCCGGCGTCCACGTCGACCGCTTCGACCTGGAGGTGCGCTCATGATCCGGCGGATCCCCGCGCCCGTGGTCGCCTTTGTGGCCGCCCTGGCGCTCTCGCTGGCCCTCGCGGGCGCCGCGTGGGCCTACCACACGAACTTCACCGGGGCGTACTGCAACTACGGCGCGCCGGACTACACCAACTACTTCACGCGCGACGGCTCCATGACGGTTGCGCTCCGCGCACGGTGGGAGGGCTACCAGTGGGGCGGCGGCTGCTGGAACGACGACGACGTCGACCAGTCGCCCGGAGACCCCGTCGAGCGCTCCGACACGCGCGGGGAGGGCCCGGACTGCTCGGGCTTCACGTTCAAGGTCTGGCGCGAGGACCTGGACACGTCGAACCAGGGCGCCTGGCAATGGAACATGCTCCGCAACGTCCACGGCCCGTACAGCGCCGCCAGCTTCCTGTACGGCGCCGGCGCCCCGAACGACGCCTACCCGAAGAGCGGCCTGATCCGGATGGACGCGCTCGCCAGCACGGATCACGTCGGGATGATCTACGCGCGCAACGCCGACGGCAGCGACCAGATCATCGAGGCGAAGGGCGAGGCCTACGGGGTCGACATCTGGACCCGTACGTACCGTGGCAGCTCGGCGTACGGAGGTGTGCGGCGGCTCGGATGGGACGCGTAGCAGCCCGAGCAACACGATCGACTGCGTGGCGGCCGGCAGCGGCCGCCACGCTCCTGCTCGCGGCCGCCGGCTGCTGCGGCGGCTCCGGGCTGCATGCGCCCGACCGGCTCAGCGACGGCAGCACGCCCCCGGCCGTCCCCGCCAAGCTGGCGGGCGTCCCCGGCGCCGTCATGACGGCCAGCCGGATTCTGCGCGGCCAGGACTTCGAGGCGCAGCCTGCGCTCGACTGCATCAAGGACATCCCCGGCGGCGCCCCGCCGGCCGGCGTCGAGGCGGTGACGGTCGACGGGCACACGCTGACCTTCGCGACCGCCGACCGGCAGCGGCTCGTCGCCTGCGACGGCGCCGCGCGGCAGCGGGAGCCGGCCGGGCGCTGGTGCGGGACGGCGACGACGAAGTGGCTCGACGGCGGGCGCATCGAGGACCCGCGCCTCGACCTCGCCAACTGCCTCACGGCCGACCGCGCCACGGTCGCCTACGCGTGGGTCGTCCCGACGGCCCGATGCTCGGTGGCTCGTGGTCGACCACGACCACTTCCGGGAGATCTACGACGCGAGCAGCCCGTTCCCGGTGCGGGTCAGCACCACGGACGGCATCGACGACGCGACGTCGTCGGCGACGATCCACGTGCGGTCGTACGACGCCTCCGGCAAGGAGGTGGGCGACGAGACGGTGAACGCGCAGGTCGCGGGCTAGTGGTGGTGCCCGGACGCCTGCATGGCGACGAGGAGCGCGAAGGCGACGAGGAGCACGTACGCGGGCGCGTAGGCGCGGCGCTGCTCCGCGAGCTCCGGCGTGGGCCGCATCAGCAGCGCCACGACGAGCCCGGTGCCCTCGACCAGCTTGGTCATCACGCCGGTCGGGTCCGTGATCTTCTCGGTGAAGAGGAAGTAGGCGACGATCTGCCCCGCGAACAGGAGGCGCGGCCGCCCGCGGCGGCCAGGTGCTGCCGGGGTTGAGGGCGAGCGCGATCGCCACCGCCGTCGTCGCGAGCACCGCGCCGATGAACGCGACCCCGAGGTACGGGGACTCGTCGAGATGCTGCGGCACGAGCCCCGCGTGCACGCCGGCGCTGAACGCCAGCGTGCCCATCAGCGTCAGGTGAGCCGCGACCGGCCGCGACCGGACGGCGTCGGCCAGGCTCTCGCCGAGGCCCCTCGGCCGGACTGACGGCGCTGCGGGCCCGATGGCCATCGCAAAGACGCTACCAAGCTGCCGGATCCGCCAGATGCGGCGCCGCGGCAGCGCATGCCGCTCCGTGTGGCACGATTCGGCCCGATGCGTCGCGGGCTGGCCTGGCTTTTCGCGCTGCCGCTGATGCTGGTCGGCTCGCAGGCGGCGCACGTCCTCGCCTACCGCTGGGTCTACCCGTCGACCGATGTCCGGGTGCACGCGCTTTTCGTGACGGGCCACGGCTACCTCGACCGGCTGCCGTTCGTGCTCGCCGCCGGCGCCGCCGTGGCGCTCGTCGCGCTCCTCTTTGCCGCAGCCGACGCTGCGCGCGGCCGGCACGTCGAGCGCCTTCCGGCCGGCGCCTTCGCGCTGCTGCCGCCGGTCGCGTTCGTGCTCCAGGAGGTGCTCGAGCGCTCGGTCCACAGCGGGACGTTCGTCTGGCAGGCCGTCGAGGCGCCCACGTTCATTCCGGGGCTCCTCTTCCAGCTGCCGTTCGCACTCGTCGCCTACCTGGTCGCGCGGCTGCTGCTCGGCGCCGCCGAGAGCGCCGGGCGCGCCCTCGCCGCGGACCCGCCGCGCGCCGTCTTCGTCATCGCGCTCCGAGCGGCCGCCGCAGCCGGTCGTCGGCCCGCCGCCGCTCGCCGCTCGCGGACCGCCTGGCCCAGCGCGGGCCACCGCCGCTCCTCGCGTAGCCGTCGCGGCGGGCGCGTGCCCGCCGTTTCCCGACCACGCTTGAAGGAGGATCCGTGAGAGGCAACGCACGCCTGCTCGTACCCGTTCTTGCGGCCGCGGCCGCGCTCGTCGTGCCCGCATCGGCGTGGGCGCACGCGATCATGTCGCCGCCCGTCGCGCTGAAGGGGAAGGCCCAGCAGTTCACGCTGTCCGTCCCGACCGAGGAGGAAGGGGCGACGACCACCGAGATCGAGCTCACCGTCCCGTCCGGCTTCGGCATCGACTCCTTCGAGCCCGCCTGCGCCCGGTTGGAAGATGGAGGAGCAGACGACCGGCACGGGCGAGAACACCGTCGTCCAGAAGGTCACCTGGACGGGCGGCCACGTGCCGACCGACCAGGACTCGGTCTTCCGCTTCAACGCCTCGGCCGATTCGGCGAAGACGTACACGTTCCACCGTTCGCCAGACGTACTCCGACGGAAAGGTCGTCGACTGGAGCGGGCCGGAATCGTCCGACACGCCCGCGCCGACGATCGAGGCCGTCTCCTCGCTCGGCGGCTCGAGCAGCAACTCGACGCTGGCGATCATCGCCCTCGTCGTC
Source organism: uncultured Thermoleophilia bacterium (assembly GCA_963710465.1). Taxonomy (GTDB): domain Bacteria; phylum Actinomycetota; class Thermoleophilia; order Gaiellales; family Gaiellaceae; genus JACVRM01. The sequence continues at coordinate 41,589 of CAVQAQ010000009.1, read as the reverse complement.
GCCGGGATCGCGCTGATCCTCGCGATCATCGGGCTCGTCGGCACGGGAGGCCGGTCGCTGACGTGACACGGGCGGCCGCATGAACGGGCAGACGCTTCGCCTCCTCGTCGCGGTGCTCGCCCTCGCCGCGGGGATCGCCGCCGTGGTCGTGATGATCGTGCTGCTCGGACGCACGCCGGGGCCGGTATGAGCGCGCTACGGCGGGAAGCGGTACGAGCGGTGCGGCCGGATGTAGGGACCCGACCTCGAGCACGAGCTCGTCGCGGTCGCGCAGGCGCGCCAGCCGCGGTTCGCCGGCCATCCGCACGCCGTTCCGGTAGAGACGCACCGGGCCGCGGAAGGTGAGCAGCCGGCCGGGCCGCAGGCGCCGGCCCCACGCCGCGAAGAGGCCGCCGAGCGTCCGCGCGCCCTGGAAGTGGACGACGCCGGTGGGGTCGGTCGTCCACACGGCGCCGCGGCAGCGCGCGGCCGTGATGCGGCCGAAGCGGTCGCGCCCGCCGCGCACGCCGATGCCGGCCGGGACGATGACGACGCGGCCGGCCGCGAACAGCTCGAAGTGCACGCGTCCGCCGCCCCCGAGCGGCGCGGGCGCGCAGCCGCCGCGCGCCGCGGGCGCCGGATGGAAGCGCGGCCCGACGCCGATCGGCGTCGGCACGAGCAGCGCCACGGCGGCGATCGCAACCGCCGCCGGGCTCACCAGCGAACTCCGAGGAGGCACCACATGACCGTCCGCATTGTCGTCGCCGCGCTGCTCGCGCCGCTGGCCCTCGCCGCGTGCGGCGGCGGCTCGAGCGGGCCGTCGATCACCGTCCAGCCGGGCCAGACCTACCACCTCCAGGGCTTCACGCCCGAGCGGCCCGGTCACGGCCGGCAAGCCGACGCCGCTCTCGTTCACGATCGTCCAGCCCGACGGCAAGCCGCTGACGGCGTACCGCCACGGCGCCGGCCCGCACAACGGCGTGCACGTCATCGTCGTGCGGCGCGACCTGAGCACGATCATCCATCACCACCCGCCGGTCGGAAAGGACGGGAAGGTCAGCGACACCGTCACACTTGCGAAGCCGGGCCCGTACCGCGTCGTCATCGACGCGTACCCGCAGAACACCGGGCCGGTGCCGAGCTTCCAGCTCTTCGACAAGGTCAACGTGAAGGGGCCCTACCACGCGGAACCCACGCCGCCGTTCAAGCCGGTCGAGACCGAGGACGGCTACCGGTTCGCGGTCGCGGGCAAGCCGAAGCTCCGCGCCGCGCAGGCGGGCCTCCTCGACTTCACCGTCACCGGCCCCGACGGTAAGCCGGCGACGTTCACGCCGTGGTTCGGCGCGCTCGCGCACGCGATCTTCTTCCGCACCGGCTCGCTCGACTACTTCCACACGCACGTCTGCGCGCCCGGCGCCACCGGCTGCGCCAGCGTGCTCGGCGGCGCCAGGGTCACGGGCACCTCGAGCACGCCGGGCCGCCTGAAGGTCGGCGTGCTGCTTCCGGTCGCGGGCACGTGGCGGCTGTTCCTGCAGACCAAGGTGAACGGGAAGGTGGTGACCGCGCCGTTCACGCTCCACGTCGCCTGATCCTCGCCTGCGCGCTGCTGGCCGCGCTTGCCGCCCCGGCGGCGGCGTGGGCGCACGCCGCGCTGCTGAAGACGTTTCCCGCGGCGAGCGCCGAGGTCAACGCGTCGCCGCCGCAGGTGCGGCTGACCTACAGCGAGGCGGTCGAGCCGCGCTTCGCGATCGTGTCGGTGACGAACGCGGCCGCCGACCAGCAGGTCGACGGCGCCGTGCGCCGCTCGCCGACCAACCCGAACGAGCTACTCGTGCCGCTGAAGCGCGTTCCCGAGGGTTGGTACCTCGTCTTCTGGCGGGTCATCTCCGTGGACGGCCACCCGGTGCGCGGCGCGTTCACGTTCAAGGTCGGCCCGAACCCCGGGCCCTCCGCCGCGCTTCGTCATCCCGTCGCTGTCCGAGACCGCCGTGACGCCGCGGCTGATCACGGCCCGCTGGATCACGTTTCTGTCGATCATGGCCGCCGTCGGCCTGTTCGTCCTGCGCATCGCCATAGCCAGGCCGCTGGCCGCCCGCGTCGCAGGCACCCGGCTTCGGGCCGTCTCGATCGCGTTCTGGATCGCGCTGGCCGTCGCGCTCGTTGCGACGCCCGTCTACGTACTGGTTGCGACTGCTGACTTCTCGCTCCGCTCGGTCTGGGCGATCGGCGATCTCGTGCCGCTGATGCGCACCTCGGCGTTCGGGCGCGGCTACCTCGACATCGAGCTGACGCTCGGCCTGTTCGCGCTCGCGGCGGCGGCGGCACTGTGGCTCGATCGTCCCGACCGGAAGGTGCGCTCGGTGGCGGCGCTGCTCTCGCTGATCGGAGCGCTGCTCGCCGCGGGCGCGGTGCTCGATCGGCCCGGCCGCGGCCGGGCACGCGGCCCAGACCTCGCCGCGCTGGCTCGCGATCACCGTCGACTGGGTGCACGTGGCCGCCGGCTCGCTGTGGATCGGCGGCCTGATCGGGCTGCTCGTGCTGTGGCGCAGCCTGCAGGTCGGCAAGCGCGTCGCCGGGCTGGCCGTCGTCGTACCGCGCTTCTCCAACGTGGCCTTCGTCTCGGTGAATGCCCTGCTCATCACCGGCATCACCGCATCGGTGCTTCACCTGCCGACGGTCTCGTCGCTGTGGGAGACCTCGTACGGGAAGACGATCCTCTGGAAGGTCGGGGCTCCTGTTCGTCGCGATGCTGCTCGGCGCCGTCAACCTGCTGCGCACGAAGCCCGGGCTGGCGGCGAGCGGCGACCGCGCCGTGGGAGCCGCGCGGCTCCTGCGGCGGCTCGTCAGCGTCGAGGTCGTGGTCGTCGCGTCCGCGATCTTCGCTGCCGCCGTGCTCTCGAGCCTGCCGCCGCCGCCGAAGGCGCTCGCGGGGCTGGGGAAGGTGGCCGCGACCGTCGGCCCTGGGCGGGTCGCCAGCGTCGTCAACCAGAACGGCTACCGCGTCGAGCTGCGGGTGACGCCGAACAAGGCGGCCGTGGACAACGCCTCCGCCGTGCGCATCACGAAGGGCGGCAAGCCGGTCACCGGCGCCGACGTCACGCAGACCTTCGCGATGCTCGACATGGAGATGCCGAACCAGTCGTATCGCCTGCGCGAGCAGTCGCCCGGGCTGTACGTGAAGTCGGCGCCGGCGCTCGTCATGGTCGGCCGCTGGGGGCTCACGTTCGAGATCGCGCCGCGCGGCCAGGCACCCTTTGACGTCGTGCTCGTCGACCACGCCAACGGATGAGACGCGCCGCCATCCTCCTTGCCCTGCTGCTTGCAGCCGCCGCCGTGGCCGGGTCCGCGCGCGCCGACGGCGACCCGGCGAGCGACTACCTGCTCTCGCAGCAGGTGTTCTTCCCGTTCAGCGTCAAGTACCCCGAGAGCAAGCAGCAGGAGCTCGCGGCCCTCGTCAAGGACGCGAACGACCGCGGCTACAAGATCCGGGTCGCCCTGATCGCGAACAAGTCCGACCTCGGCGCCGTGACGTCGCTCTGGGGCCAGCCGCGCACGTATGCGCACTTCCTCGGCCAGGAGCTCGCCTTCCTCTACAAGGGGCCGCTGCTGATCGTCATGCCGGCCGGGCTCGGCTTCAACCACACGAAGCACACGTCCACGGCCGAGTACGCGGTGCTGAGGAAGGTGCCGAAGCCCCAGGGCCCGGCCGGCCTGATCGACACGGCCGAGGTGGCCGTCCAGAAGCTCGCGGCCGCGCACGGCGTCACCGTCGCGCCCCAGGCGGTCTCGGGCGGTGGCCGGAGCTACGGGACGATCGGCGTCATCGCCGGCGCGCTCGCGGTCATCCTCGGCGCCGCCGCCATCGTGTTGTGGCTGCGGCGCCGGCGGAATTTTTCACCCGCTTCTTAGCCGTTTTGTGCTGTCATCGTCGGCAGACGCGGTCGCTGGGCGGCCGCCCCCGCTGACCCGCGAACACGAAGGAGCGACCGTGGCGACTGTCGAGCCCGATTCCGCCTCTCCCGAAGGCCCCACCGTCCACGACCGCCTCGAGGAGGCGCTGTTCGAGATCCGGCGCGTCATCGCCGGGCAGGAGAGCATGCTCGAGCGCGTCCTCGTCTGCCTGCTCGCCGGCGGCCACCTGCTCATCGAGGGCGTCCCCGGGCTGGCCAAGACGCTGACCATCAAGACGACCGCCGGCGTGCTCGGCGGCACCTTCCACCGCGTCCAGTTCACGCCCGACCTCGTCCCGTCGGACCTGGTCGGCACGCGCATCTACCGGCCCGACAGCGGCGAGTTCGACACCGAGCTTGGCCCTGTCTTCTGCAACTTCCTGCTCGCGGACGAGATCAACCGCGCGCCGGCCAAGGTGCAGTCGGCGCTGCTCGAGGTCATGCAGGAGCACCAGGTGACGATCGGCCACACGACCTACCCGGTGCCCGACCCGTTCCTCGTCATGGCGACCCAGAATCCGATCGAGTCGGAGGGCACGTACCCGCTGCCGGAGGCCCAGATCGACCGCTTCATGCTCAAGGTGCTCGTCGGCTACCCGGGGCACGACGACGAGCTGACCGTCGTCCAGCGCTCGCTGGTCCCCGCGCCCAACCTGCGGCGGACGCTCAGCGTCGACGACCTACTCGATATCCAGCGGCAGGTGGCGGCGGTCTACGTCGACCCGGCGCTGATCAGCTGGTCGGTGACCCTCGCCGACGTCACGCGGCGGCCCGCCGAGTACAACCTGCCGGAGCTGACCGAGTACATCGCCTATGGCGCCAGCCCGCGAGGGCCGATCAGCCTGATCCAGAGCGGCCGCGCGCTCGCGCTCATCCGCGGCCGCGACTACGTCGTCGGCGCCGATCTGTGGGAGCTCGCCAAGGACGCGCTCCGGCACCGGCTCGTGCTGTCCTATCGCGCGCTTGCCGAAGAGGTGCAGCCCGACCTGATCCTCGACCGGGTGCTGTCGACCCTGCCACTGCCGCAGATCGACCTGCGGCGCGTGGCCGCGTGACCGTCGACGCCCTCGCCGCGCGGCGCGACCCGTCGCGCCCGGGGCCTGGGCCGCTGCCCGGCAGCGTCCTGCGCGCCCTCGACCTGACCATCGGGCGGCGTGTCGAGGGGCTGCTGGCGGGCGACTACCGGTCGACGCGTCTCGGTCCCGGGACGGAGCTCGCGCAGGTGCGCCCGTACGAGCCGGGCGACGACGTCCGCATGATCGACTGGAACGTGACCGCGCGGACACGCGTCCCGCACGTGCGCGTCCACCTGGCGGAGCGCGTGCTCACGAGCTGGGTGGTCGTCGACGCGTCCGCGTCGATGCGGTTCGGCACGGCTGACCGGCGCAAGGCGGACGTCGCCGAGGGCGCGGCGCTCGCGCTCGCGCACGTGGCGACGCGACGCGGTAACAGGCTCGGCGTGGTCGCGTTCGGCGGCGCGGAGCCGCGGGTGCTGCCGCCGCGCCAGGGCCGCGCCGGCCTGCTGGGCATGCTCACGGAGCTCCGCGAGGAGCGTGAGCCGGAGGCCGGGGCGACCTCGTTCGCCGCCGCCTTCTCGCGCGCGGCCTCCGTCGCGCGGCAGCGTGCCCTCATCGTGGTCATCTCCGACTTCCGCGGGCCGCTCGACTGGCGCCCGCAGCTCATCCAGCTCGCCTCCCGCCACGACGTCGTCGCGATCGAGATCCGCGACCCGCGTGAGCAGGAGCTGCCGGCGATGGGCGAGCTCTGGCTCGTCGACCCCGAAACCGGCCGCAAGCTCCGTGTCGACACGCGCAGCGCGCGGCTGCGCGCGCGGTTCGCCGCCGCCGCCGAGTCTGAGCGGAGCGGTGTCGCGTCCACGTTCGTATCGGTCGGCGTGCGCCACGTCGTCCTTCCGACCGAGGGCGACTGGCTGCGCGTGCTCGTCCCGTTCCTGCGCCGCGGAGGCCCGCGCCGGTGAGCTTCGAGTGGCCCCTCGCGCTGCTCGCACTGCTGGTCGTCCCGCTGGCCGCCGTCGCCTACGTCCTGCTCGAGCGGCGGCGGCGCCGGCACGACGCCGCCGTGTTCGCCTCGCCGGCACTCTTCCCGAACGTCGTCGCGCGCAGCCCCGGGCGGCTCCGCCATTTGCCGGTCGCGATCCTGCTGCTGGCCGTCGCCGTGCTCGTCACGGGCTTCGCGCGGCCGCACGCGACGCGGTCGGTCACGCAGAACGAGGCCACGGTGATCCTCGCCGTCGACATCTCGAAGTCGATGACTGCGACGGATGTGAAACCGACGCGCCTGGCCGCCGCGGGCGCAGCCATCGACCGCTTCCTCAAGGTCGTGCCCAAGTCGCTGCAGGTCGGCGCCGTCACGTTCGCCGACCGCGCCGCCGTCGTGGCGCCCCCGACGACGGACCGCGACGTCGTCCGTCAGGCGCTCGCGCAGGCGCGGACCGGAGCGGGGACGACGATCGGCGAGGCGATCTCGCTCGCGCTGCGCTCCGCCGGAAAGGTGCGCGGCAGCAACGGGAAGCCGCCGCCCGCCGCCATCCTGCTCGTGTCGGACGGCGCCCAGACGATCGGCTCGATCACCCCGACCGCGGCGGCGCGACGCGCCAAGGCCGCGGGCGTGCCGATCTACACCGTCTCGCTGGGGACGCCCGACGGCGTGATCACACAGAAGCTCGTGGGCGGGTATACCGAGCGCATCCGCGTTCCCGCCGATCCCACCACGCTCCAGCAGGTCGCCCAGCTCAGCGGCGGCCAGGCGTTCACGGCCGCGACCGACGCCGACCTGAAGAAGGTCTACTCGGATCTCGGCAAGCGGCTCGGCCACGTGCGCAAGCCGTCCGAGATCACCGCGGCCTTCGCCGGCGCGGGCGTGCTCCTGCTGCTCGCGTCGGGCGCGCTGTCGTCGCTCCTTTTCAGGAGGCTTCCGTGAGACGCGCGCTCCTCGCCGCCCCGCTGCTCGGGCTCGTGCTGCTCGTCCTGCCCGTGAGCGCCGGCGCCACGAACGAGTGCAAGGGCCTCGACGTCTGCATCACCGTCCCGGGCCCGTGGGTCGCGGTCCCGACCGCCGTACCGGGGGGCACGAGGACCGCCCTCTACCAGGTGACGTGCCCGAAGCGGAGCGTCGCGGGCGGGCTCGACGCGATCCTCGGCGACCCGACGCTCGAGGTGCGCTGGCTCGGGCTGCTCGGCAGCCCGATCAACCCGGGGATCTCCACGAAGCGCAGCGTGGTCTTCCAGGCCGTCTCCGCGCGCGCACAGCCGACCGCCTTCCGTCCCGTGGTCGGGTGCATCCCGACGAGCGGCGGCGGCGGGCGCTCGACCACCGCCTTCACGGCCGCGAAGCCCAAGCCGCTGCAGCGGCGCTTCCATACGGTGTCGGTGCGCGGCAACCAGCCCGTGGGCGTCATCACCGCCTGCGCGAGCGGCGAGCGCCTGGCAGGCGCCAGCTACGCCGTCGGCTTCCGCACCCAGCTGCAGCCGAGCCCGACGGTGCTCAGCGGCGTGAACGTGAAGCTGCGCCGGCAGGGCGGCAGGTCGGTCGCCACCGTGCAGCGGACGTTCCTGGTGCCATCCGCCATGCGCGTGCTGCTCCAGGTGCAGCTGCTCTGTGCGAGGGGTGCCCCGTGACGTTCCAGTGGCCGCTCGCCCTGATCGCGCTGGCGCTCGTGCCCGCCGTGCTGCTCGCGTACCTGCTCGTGCGCCGCCGGCCGTCCCGTTACGCGATCGCGTTTACCAACATCGACGTGCTGGCGAGCGTGGTCGACCGCCGCGGCAGCTGGCGGCGCTGGATCGCGCCGATCCTGTTCCTGCTCGCGCTCGCCTGTTCAGCGACCGCGATGGCGCGCCCGCATCTGAACGTCCAGCACACGCGCGAGCAGGCGACGATCGTCCTGGCGATCGACGAGTCCGGGTCGATGTTCGCCCAGGACGTCCAGCCCAGCCGCCTCCAGGCCGCGCAGAACGCAGTCAGCCATCTCCTCGACCGGCTGCCGCCGAAGTTCCGCGTCGGGCTGGTCGCCTTCGCCGGCGACGCCCAGGTGGCCGCGCCCGTCACGCGCGACCGGCAGCTCGTCCGCGACGCACTGTCCTACCTCTCGCCGCAGCGCGGAACCGCGATCGGCGACGCCGTCGCGCGCGCCGCCCAGCTCGCGCATGACGCGGTCGGGAACCCCGGCGACCGCCGGCTCGCGGCCGTGACCTCGTGCTCGACGACGGGAAACAAGGAGCCGGCCGCGGTGCTGTTCCTCTCGGACGGCTTCCAGACCGCCGGCGCGCTGACCCCCGACGACGGCGCCGCCAAGGCGAAGTCGCTGTGCGTGCCCGTCTACACGATCGCGCTCGGCACCGACCAGGGCGTGCTCGACTTCGGCGGCCGCCAGATCCCCGTGCCGCCCGACCGCGAGACGCTGCGCCGTATCGCCACTGAGACCGGCGGGAAATACTTCGACGCGGCCAGCAGCCAGGCGCTCGACTCGGCGTACGCGAGCATCGGCTCTCTGCTCGCCAAGGAGCCGGCCAAGGAGGAGATCACCTGGGCGTTCATGCTCGCCGCAGGGCTCCTCGCGCTCCTGGCCGCCGGCGTGTCGGTCTTCACCTTCAGCCGCGTCCCCTGAATCCGGCGGCGGGGGTCGGCCGTACTAGGCCGGTGACCGACCAAGGAGGATTCACCATGAAACGGACGATCGCCGCGGTCGCGGCACTCGCGCTCATCGCCGCCGCCGTAGCGGCCGCAAAGCCTTCGGCGAAGACGCTGACCGGCACCGTCGGGCCGGGCTTCACGATCTCGCTCAAGCAGAACGGGAAAGGGATCAAGCACCTCACCCCCGGCACGTACACCTTCAAGATCGCCGACAAGGCGAGCATCCACAGCTTCGTGGTCGAGAAGGAGAAGGGCAGCCCGAAGTTCGAGAAGACGCTGACCAGCGTCTCGTTCGTCGGGAACAAGACGGTCACCGTCAAGCTGACGAAGGGGTCGTACTCCTTCTACTGCGCCCCGCACGAGTCGCAGATGCACGGGGACTTCACGGTCAGCTGACGGCCGGAGCGCCGCGCCGGCCGTCGCGGGAGCGGCCGGCGCGGGCAGTCTTCGGGCCGTGAGCAGCGAGGAGACGGAGCTCCCCGCGCCGACCGGGCCGCGCGCCGCCTTCGGCGTCATCCGGCAGCGGAACTTCGGCCCGTACTTCGTCGGCAACGCGTTCTCCGCGAGCGGGACGTGGTTCCAGAACCTCGCCGCGTCGCTGCTGCTCTTCCGCTTGACCGGCTCGGCGTTCCTGCTCGGCGTCCTGAACTTCGCCATCTTCATCCCGGTGCTCGTGCTGGCGCCGTGGGCGGGAAGCGCCGCCGACCGCTTCGACCGGCGGCGCCTGCTGCTGGTCACGCAGAGCTGCGCCGTCGTGCTGAGCGCCACGCTCGGCGTGCTCGCGCTCACCGACCACGCCGGCGCGGTGACGGTGATCGTGTTCGCGCTGCTGCTCGGCGTCGTGAGCGCGTTCTCGGCGCCGGCGCAGCAGGCGATGGTCTCCTCGCTCGTCTCACGGCGCGACCTCGGGTCGGCCATCGCGCTCAACTCGATGACGTTCAACATCGCGCGCGCGAGCGGGCCGGCCCTCGCGGCAGCCGCGATCGCGGCGTTCGGCATCCCGTGGGCCTTCCTCATCAACGCCGGCGTCGTACCTCGTCTTCATCGCCGCGCTCCTGTTCGTCCGCCCGCGGCCGCAGCACCTGGCGGGGCGGACGCGGCTCCGCGAGAGCCTCGACCTGCTGCGCCGGCAGCCGCGCCTCGCGTGGCTGCTCCTCGTCGTCGCCGTCGGTCGGCTTCGCGTCCGACCCCGTGAACACCCTGGCGCCGGCATTCGCGAACGCGTTCGGCTACCCCGACACGGTGGCCGGGATCATCATCGGCCTGTTCGGCGCGGGCGCCGTGACGGCGGCGCTGTTCCTCGCCGGGCGGGTCGGGTCGCCACGCCGAACCGTCTTCACGCTGCTGCTCCTGTCCGGCGGGATCATCGCCTTCTCGCTCTCACCGTCGCTGCTCGTGGCCGCGCCGTTCCTGCTGATCGCCGGCTTCGGCTACCTGGCGTCGAACGCGCGCGCGACGACCCAGCTCCAGCTCGAGGTCGACGAGACCCAGCGCGGCCGCGTCATGGCGCTCTGGTCGGTCGCGTTCCTCGGGCTGCGGCCGTTCGCGAGCCTGGTCGACGGCGCGCTCGCCGCAGCCGTGGGCGTCCGCTTCGCCGGCGTCGTCCTCGCGCTGCCGGCGCTGGTCGCCGCCGTGCTGATCGCGCGGCGGATCCGGGCGGGCCTCGCCGGCCCGCCCGGTGCTAGAGCAGAGCGGTTGAGCGGCACCGACCGCAGCCCCTGCCCTTCGGCGGCGTCGAGGATCGCGGGCAGCGCCGCGACCGTCTGCTCGCGCGACGCTCCACCGCCGGATCCGTCGCCGTCGTGGAGGAGGATCACCCGGCCGGGGCCGAGCAGCGGCCGCACGCGCTCGACGATCAAGTCGGCGCCGGGAAGCGCGGTATCGAAGACGGAGCCGTCCCAGGCGCAGACGCGGTATCCGGCCGCGGCAGCGACGGCGCGCAGCCAGGGGCTACGGACGCCGTGCGGCGGCCGGAAGAGCGGTGCGGGGGGCGATCCGGTCGCCTCCTGGACGGCCTCCTCGGCGGCGCGCAGCTGCGCCCGAACGCCCGAGGGAGGCGTGAGCGCCAGCAGGCGGTGGTCGTCGCCATGGGACGCCAGCTCGTGCCCGGCGGCCGCCGTCGCCGCCGCCACCTCGGGGTGCTCGCGGACGGCGCGGCCGAGGACGAAGAAGGTGGCCCGGTGGCCGCGCTCGCGCAGCAGCTCGGCGATCGCGCCGGTATGGCGCGGGTCGGGGCCGTCGTCGAACGTGAGCGCGAACGCCCCGGGCTCGGCGCGGGCAGCGGCCGGCGCGCCGAACAGGCGAGAGCGGGGGTCGAACGTGCCGTAGAGCCACGCGCCCGCGAGCACGGCCGTCGCCAACGCCGCCCGGCGGCTCCTGGTCGCGGCCACGCCGACGGCACCCGCGGCCAGCCCTCCGCAGGCGGCCCACGTCGTCTGCTTTGACCTCACGCCGCCGCGACGAGCGCCCGCGGGCGCCCGGCGGCGAGCAGGCCGCCGTACAGCTCCTCCAGCTGGTCGACCACGACGGGCCAGCCGAAGGTGTCGATCGCGCGCTCGCGCCCCGCCGCGCCCATCGCCGCGGCGCGTGCCGGATCGTCGAGCAGCTCGCCGAGCGCCCGCGCGAACCCGGCCTCGTCGTCCGGGCGGTCGACCATGAGGCCGTCCACGCCGTCGCGCATGACCAGCGAGAAGCCGGGCAGCCGGCTCGCGACCACGGGCAGACCTGCGCTCATGCCCTCGAGCAGCACCATGCCGAACGAGGCGAGGCTGCAAGGCGTGCAGAGGATCTCCGCGCCGGCGAGGTAGCTCGGGCGCAACCGGTTCACGCGGCCGGCGAAGAACACGTCGTCGCGCAGCGCCGGCGGCACGAGCCGCTCGACGATCGGGCGCAACGGCCCGTCGCCGACGATCACGAGCCGGACGTCCTCGCGCGTCTCGCGTAGGAGCGTGAACGCCCCGATCATGTGGCGGACGCCGTTGCGCGGGTCGAAGCGGCCGACGAAGACGATCGTGCGCTTGCCCTCGACGGCGCCGAGCGGTGGCGCGTCGGGCGAGAAGAAGGTCGTGTCGACGCCGTTCGGGATGACGTCCCACGACGAGCTCGGGGAAGGAGGGCGACAGCGAGTCGACCACGGCCTGCGAGACCGCGATCCGCGAGTCGAGCTTGCGCAGCACGTGCTGCACCGGGCCGCGCATCGCGCGCAGCAGCCGGTACCCATGAGGGACGACGCTGTGCAGCGTCCCGACCGTGACCGGGGCGCGCGAGCCAACGGCCGCCCCGGCCGGCAGGAAGGCGCCGATCGGGTTGTGGATGTGGACGACGTCGAAGCGCCGCTCGGAGAGGAGCCGGCGCAGCTTCGCGCTCCCGTTCGGGCCGACGAACGACAGCAGGCGTCTCGGAGCCGTTGACGTAGAACGGCAGCGCACGGCCGATGCGCTCGACCTCGAACGTCCGCTCCGGAAGCGCCTCCTCGATGGCTGTGGAGGGCTTGACCGCCAACCGTGGCGTCAGCAGCGTGACGTCGTGACCGCGGCGCGTGAGCTCGGTGGCCTGCCCGTGGACGTGCTCGGTGATCCCGCCCAGCTGGGGGTAGTAATAGTCGCTGACGATTGCGATGCGCACGTGGGGGACCCTACGCGTGGCGCCAGACGCCTTCGCGCAGCAAGTCGCAAACTACCCTATGCAAGCGGGACCTTGACCGCGAAGGCGCCCCCGCCGCGGTCCTCGCTCACGGTCACGTCTCCGCCCGCCGAACGCGCAAGACGGCGGGCCAGCGCGAGCCCGAGGCCGGCGCCCTGGGTGCCCCGGCCGGCCTCCCCGCGGGCGCCCGGCTCGAAGATCCGGTCGTGCTCCTCGGGCGCGACGCCGGGGCCGTCGTCGGCGACGGCGATCACGGCGCTGGCGCCGTTCCGGCCGAGCTCGACGCCCACGACCGTCCGCCCGTAGCGGACGGCGTTGTCGAGCACCGGCTGGACGATGCGCTCGAGCAGGTCGGACTCGACGGCGACCATCAGCGGGGCGTCCGGCACGGTGACGCGCACCTCGACGCCGCGCGCGTCGGCCGCCTCGCGGGCTGCCTCGACGGCCAGCTCGACGGCCTGGCGCGCGTCACTCGTCGTCCGCTCGAGGCGGGCGTCCTGGCGGGCGGCCGCGATCAGCGCGTCGATCGTGCGGGTCATCTGGTCGGCGTTGCGGCGGATCGCCTCGATGCTTGCCGGTAGTCCTCGGGCTCGCGCGGCCGGTTGAGCGCCAGCTCGGCCTCGGCGGCGATGCGCGCGAGCGGCGTGCGCAGCTCGTGCGAGAGCTCGGCCGTGAGCCGCTGCTCGTGGCGCAGGCTCGAGGCGAGGCGGTCGAGCAGCGCGTCGAGCGTGGCGCCCAGGCGGGTCAGCTCGTCGTACGGCTCGCCGAAGTCGAAGCGCCGGTCGATGTCGCTGTCGCTCCACTTGGACGCGTCCTCCGTCATGCGCGAGACGGGCAGCAGGGCCTTGCCGAGGATCCAGCGTGTGATGACGAGCCCGACCGCGAGGAGGGCGAACGCGAAGACGAGCGAGGAGACGAACCCGGTTCGCTCCGTCTCGTCGTACGCGTCGAGCGGAATCGCAGCGACGACGGTGCCGTAGCGGGTGCCGTCGCGGAAGATCGGCAGCGCGTAGAAGCGGGTGTCGTGTTCGGTGAACGCACGCGCCGGGCCCCCGGCGAGCGACTCCGCCGTCTCCTGCAGGCGCTGGCTGGCCCGCGGCCGCTCCAGCGCCCGCGGCCCCGCGAAGATCCACGTCTGCCCGGCCACGCGCCCCTCCGGGGCGACTCGGGCGTGGCGAGCTTGCCGTTACGGACGACCAGCGCTGCTTCCTCCACCTGGGCATGGGCGCGTGCCAGCGCGGTTGCATCCGAGGCGAGCCGCCTGCTGAGCAGCAGCGAGAACCCGATCAGCCCGGCCACGAGGGCGACGGCGAGCGCGCCCCCGACGGCAAGCAGCAGCCTGGACCGGACGCCCAGCCGCCGCGAGTGCCTGCTCATCGCAGCGAGTAGCCGATCCCGTGGACGGTCGTGATGTGCGGCGAGGCCGGCAGGGTGCCGAGCTTGCGCCGCAGCCGGCGCGATGTACACGTCCAGGGTGTTGTCGTGGACGATGGCGCCGTGCGGCCAGGCGGCCTGCACGAGCTCGCGCCGCCGCACGGCCGCGCCGGGCGCGGAGGCGAGCCGTGCCAGGATCCTGAACTCCGTCGGGGTCAGCTCACGGCTCTCGTCGCCGCTCCACACCGCATGGGTCGCCGGGTCGAGCCGCATCCCGTCGGCCTCCACGGCCAGGTCGGTGCCGCCGCGGCGGATCAGGGCGCGGAGCCGCGCGACGAACTCGGCGAAGGCGAACGGCTTCGTCACGTAGTCGTCGCCGCCCGCCGCGAACCCGGCCAGCCGGTCGGGGAGCGCGTCGCGGGCGGTCAGGAAGAGCACCGGCGTGCCAACGCCGCGGGCGCGCAGTGCCTGGACGACGTCGCGGCCGTCGGCATCGGGCAGACCGATGTCGACGACGAGCGCGTCGGCCTCGTCCATCCCGACCTGGTCGAGCAGCTCGCCGGCGGTCGCCGCCGTCGTCACGTGAAAGCCTTCCTCGCCGAGGCCGCGGCGCAGCAGCGCACGCAGCTCCGAGTCGTCCTCCAGCACGATCACCCGCGGCTCCATCACAGCACCTTCAGTATCGCGCGGGCCGGCGTCCACGGAGCAGGGCGCGCACCTCGCCGGTGTTCGCGACCAGCCAGACCGCGAGCCCGCCCAGGACGAGGTCGACGATGCCCGTCGCGGCCTGCATGCCGATCCCGAGCGCCACGACGCTGGCCGCGGTCGCGTACCCGGCCAGGCTGACGACCAGTGCGGCCTGCTGCGCGCCCGCGTTGCCCGGGAGCAGTGGGATCAGCGATGCGGCCGCCTGGGCGGCGACGACAAGGAGGACGGTCCAGGCCGTGCCGGGCACGTGGAATGCAACGAGGAAGAAGTAGACGCTGCCCAGCCGGAGCGTCCACGCGAGCAGCTTCCAGCTCACCACGCCGCGGCCGAGCGCGCCCGGCGAGCCCATGATCGCGAAGCCCCGGCGCATATCCGCGCCGACGCGACGGAGCCACGGCCGGCACAGGCGGATGATCACCGCGACCCCCACGGCGAGGCCCGCGGCCACGAAGGGCGCCGACCGGTGCGCGGCGATGCCGCCGACCGCCCCCGCGGGCGCGCCGAGCGACCCGACCGACCGCCCGGCCAGGAGCACTGCGACGACCACCGCGACGCTGAACGCGGTCTCGAACGCCGTCTCGAGCACCATCGTCGCCGCGATCGTCGAGCCCGACCCGTCCCGGACCCGCTTGCGGACGATCCCGAGTCGCAGGGCATCGCCGATGCGCGCGGGCAGCACGACGTTGGCGCCGAGCGAGCCTGCGAAGGCGCCAAGGGTCACCCGGAAGCGCGCGTCGCGGTACGTGTGCGCCACGATCCCGTGCCAGGACCGCGCCTCGGCCGCGACCTTGCCGACGTGGAGGAGGAGGGCGATTGCGAGCGCCGCGGGGGAGACGGCCGCGAGCGCGTCCGCGGCGTCCTGGATGAGCGTCGCGATGCCGTGCACGGTTGCACTGATCATCACGAAGGCGTCTGACGTCCGCCTGAATGAGCGCTTAACAGAGGCGTTCAGGCGGCGCTCACGCGCGTTCAGGCACCCTTCAGACCGTGGTGCAAATACTGCCGAAGGGTCAGACGTGAAGCTCCTGCGCACGCTGCCAACCGGCCGTCTCCTCTTCCTCCTGACGGCGGTCGGCGCCAGTGCAATCGCCGTGGTGACCGCTGCCGTGGCGCTTGCCGGCAGCGGCGGCTCCGTCCCGCGGTCGGAGTCGCTCGCGCAGGCGCTTCACGGTGCGCTGACGGCCGACAAGCCGTCCGGCGTCTCCGCCCGCATCCAGTTCACGAACGGCCTCGTTCCCGGTAGCTCGCTCGCCCAGGGCCAGGTCGGCTCGGCGCTGCTCACCGGCGCCTCCGGGCGCCTCTGGGTGACGAACGACGGCCGCGGCCGGCTCGAGCTCCAGTCCGACGCCGGCGACGCGCAGATCACCTGGAACGGCGACCAGGTCAGCGTCTACGACGCGTCCTCGAACACCGTGTACCGGGCGACGCTGCCGGCCCGTAACGAGAGCAGCACCGGCACGGACACGCAGAACACGCCGCCGTCCGAGTCGGAGATCCAGGACGCGCTGAACCGGCTGGCGCTCCACGCGGACGTCTCCGGCGCGACGCCGACCGACGTCGCCGGCGAGCCCGCCTACTCCGTGAGCGTCGGGCCGCAGGACCACAGCAGCCTGCTCGGGAACGCCGAGCTCGCCTGGGACGCGATCCGCGGCGTGCCGCTCCGCGTGGGCATCTACGCCAAGGGCGCGACCTCGCCGGTGCTCGAGCTCGCCGTCACCGATATCCAGTTCGGCGACGTCTCGGACGGGGACGTGTCGATCGCGCCGCCCGCGGACGCCACGGTCGTCGACCTGTCGCTGCCGTCCGGCCACGACTCCTCGTCCGGCGGCGCTCACAGCAGCATCGAGGGGCTCGCGGCCGTGCAGGCCGCCGCCGGCTTCCCGGTCTCGTTCCCCGACAGCGTCGCCGGCCGCGCGCGCACCACCGTGCGGCTCGCCGGCACCGGCGACCAGCAGACGGCCGTCGCGGTGTACGGCGACAACCTCGGCGCGATCGTCGTCGCGGAGCGCAAAGCGGGCAACCAGGGCTCGAACGTGCTCGCGCCCCTGCCCGCCGTGACCGCCGGGGCGCACACCGCGAAGGAGCTCGCGACGCCGCTCGGGACGATCCTCGAGTGGCAGTCGGGCGGCGTCTCGACGATCGTCGCCGGCTCGGTCACGCCGGCGGTCGCAGAGTCCGCGGCCGCAGACCTCGGGTGACCGACGCGCCGCCCGTTGCGACGCGCGGGCTCGTCAAGCGTTACGGCGAGATCACCGCGGTCGACCACGTCGACCTGACCGTCGAGCGCGGCGACGTCTTCGGCTACCTCGGCCCCAACGGCGCGGGCAAGACCACCTCGCTGCGCATGCTGCTCGGGCTGATCCGACCGACCGAGGGGACGGCGGAGCTCTTCGGCCGTAACCCGCTCGAGGTCGGCGCCCGTGCGCTCGACGGTGTCGCCGGGTTCGTCGAGGGGCCGCGCTTCTACCCGTACCTGTCGGGGCGCAAGAACCTTCGCCTGCTCGCCGACTACGACGGGCACGGCGCATCCGCGCGCATCGACGAGGTGCTCGAGACGGTCGAGCTGCGCGACCGCGCGAAGGACCGGGTAGGCGGCTACTCGCACGGCATGCGCCAGCGGCTCGGCATCGCCGCCTCGCTGCTGCGCAGCCCGCGGCTGCTGCTGCTCGACGAGCCGACGACGGGGCTCGACCCGGCCGGCATGCGCGACATGCGCCAGCTCGTGCGGCGGCTCGCGGACGAGGGCATCACGATCCTGCTCTCGAGCCACCTGCTGAACGAGGTCGAGGAGCTCTGCAACCGGGTCGCGATCATCCGCAAGGGCTCGATCATCTACGAGGGCATGCTCGGCGACCTGCTCGCCACCGCGTCGACGGGCTTCCGTCTGCGCGCGACCGATCCCGAGCGGGCGCGCGCGCTCTCCCTGGCGCAGAGCGGGGTGGAGGTGCTGCCCGCCGCGAACGGCGACCTCCGGCTGCGCGGGGAGGAGGACGCGATCGCGGCGCTGACCGTCGCGCTCGGCCAGGCGCAGATCGGGCTGACCGCGCTCGTCCCGGAGACGCAGAGCCTCGAGGAGCTCTTCCTCGGCATGACCGGCGGCGAGTCGTCCGACGCCGACCGCGAGGCGGTGGCCTGATGGGCGTCGCGCACGTCTACCGCTGGGAGCTGGCCAAGCTGCTCGCCCAGAAGCGGACGTACCTCGGCCTAGGCGTGGCGATGCTCGTGCCGATCGTCTTCGTCGTCGTGCTGCTAACCCAGTCCGGCGGCCCGAACGACATCCTCCTCGGCCGCAACATCCGCGACACCGGGCTCGCGACGCCGTTCGTCGTCCTCTTCTTCATGTCGATCTGGGGCCTGCCGCTGATCACGGCGCTCGTCGCCGGCGACATCGTCGCCTCGGAGAGCAACAACGGCACGCTGAAGACGATCCTGACGAGGTCGCTCAACCGCGGCGAGATCTTCACGGGCAAGGTGCTCGCCACCGCCACGTACACGGTCGCAGCGATCGTGGGCCTGGCGCTCGTCGGCGTCGTCGCAGGGAGCCTCGCCTGGGGCTTCAAGCCGCTGCAGACGCTGTCCGGCAACGACGTGTCCGCCATGCACGCGCTGGGCCTGCTGGCCGCGAGCGTTGCCGTGTACGCGCTGCCGCTGATCGGCATTGCGACGTTCGGCGTCATGCTGTCCACCATCACGCGGAACAGCGCCGCCGCCGTCGTCGGGACGCTGATGTGGGCCCTGCTGATGCAGCTGCTCGGCGTCCTGCCCGGGACCGAGAGCATCCGTCCGTACCTGCTCGGCACGCAGTTCGAGGCGTGGCACGGCTTCCTGCGCGTGCCGGCCGACTGGGTGCCGATCTGGCGAGCCCTCTGGGTGTGCGCGCTCTACATCTTCCTGCCGCTCGCGGTCGCGTACGTCGTCTTCGTACGCCGCGACGTGGCAGGCGACTAGCTATTTCACTTCCGCTTTCCCGTCGAACAGGGCGCAACTCGGTGGTAGGGGCTTTTCAGAAGGGGATTGGGGGATGCGCCATGTGGCGGCAAGCGTTCCCGGACGCGCGCTCATCGCCGTCGAGCACTGGGGCGTCTTCGACTCCGGGGTGACGAGGCAGCAGCTCGGCATCGTCCCCTCGATGGCGGCGGTCGGCGCCTAGCTGCGGGACCGGCTCGTCTTCAGGGAGCTGAGCCTCTGGCCGCCTGGATCGTGGCGGCCAGCTGCTTGCGTGCCTGCTTTGCCGGCGGGATGCGCCTGACCCGCCAGGCGAGCCCCGTCTTCTCGAGGGCGAGGATGGCGAGACCGCCCGGGTCGAGCTCCACGCGACGGAGCCCGTGGAAGGCCGATGTCGGGAAGGCGTGGTGGTTGTTGTGCCAGGACTCGCCGAACGAGATCCACGACAGCCACCACACGTTTCGCGACTCGTCGCTGGATGCGAATCGGCGCCGGCCCGAGAAGTGGCAGATCGAGTTGATCGAGAACGTCACGTGCTGGAGCAGGAAGATCCTGACGGCGCCGCCCCAGATCAGCCCCGCGAGGAATCCGTACCAGCCGCCGATGAGCGCCCAGCCGACGAGGGCGGGCAGGAGCAGCGAGACGAGAACCAGCGGCGCGAAGAGCTTCGCGATGATCTGCAGCCCGCGGTCGTCGAGCAGATCCGGCGCGTAGCGCTCCCGCTCGGCGCGGGCGCCCTCGGCAAAGAACCAGCCGCTGTGGGCGTGCCATAGGCCCCGCAGCGACTCGCCGATGCCGTTCCCGCGTCCCGCGTGCGGGCTGTGCGGGTCGCCTTCGCGGTCCGAGAACTGATGGTGCTTCCGGTGATGCGCGACCCACGTGACGACGTCGCCCTCGACCGCCATCTCGCCCAGCACCGCGAACGCGTAGCGCACGATCCGGTGCGTCTCGAACGAGCGGTGCGTGAAGAGGCGGTGGTAGCCGACGGTGATGCCGAGCCCGGTCAGGATGTAGCCCACCCCGAGAATGACCAGCTCGACCGGGCCGACCATGCGGCCCCACAGCAGCACTCCGGCAAGCGCCACGCCGGCGAGCGGAAGCACGATGACCGCGAGGTTCCCGATCGTGCGCGCCCGCGTCATGGGCCCGCCGCCCCGGGGATCGCAAAGAACGCGACGGCGGCGAACTGGCAGGCCGCGCCCGCGACGACGAGTGCGTGGAAGACCTCGTGGTAGCCGAACACAGCCGGTCTCGGATTCGGCCGGCGTAGCGCGTACACGACCGCTCCCGCTGCGTAGAGCGCGCCCCCGGCCAGCGCGACGCCGATCCCGGACGCGCCGGCGCGGTGCAGCAACTCCGGCACCATGATGACCCCGACCGACCCGAGCGCGAGCCCGACCGACGCGTCGATGGTCTTGGTCCTCGATACGCGCAGGATCTTCGTCGCGGTTGCGGCTGCTGCGCCGGCCCAGACGGCGACCAGCACGAGCACCTCCCGCCACCCGCGGAGCTCGAGCAGCGCGTACGCCGTGTACGTGCTCGCGATCAGCACGTAGATCATCGCGTGATCGACCCGGGCCATCCGGACCCGCTGCCTCGCCGACCACGTGATCCGGTGGTACACGGCGCTGATCCCGAACATCGCGCTCGAGCTGGCGGCGAGAAACGCTGCCGCCACGCGGGCGAGGGTGGTCGGTGCGCTCGCGATGAGCAGGAGCCCCAGCGGCAGGGACGCGAAGAAGGCGTAGTGGTGGATGACACCGCGGAACCGCGGTTTGATGCATGGCGGCGCCTCGAGATCTCGCGGAGTCGCGGCGAGCCCCCCAGCTCCCCGCGACTCCGCCTGCTTGCGCGGACGATAAAGAGTTGTCCCAATGCGACGCATCGACCGCCGATTTGGCTCCTCTCGCGCGTCGCCGCTCCGCTCCCCCGCGGACGGCCACGCAAGCAGTCTTTGCGACCCAAACCTCATCCAAAAATCCCCTTGCTGGCGAGCGTGACCGCCGACCGGTGTCTGCGGTCGGCCCTGGGTTCTCCAACCCGCTTCGCTGGGGGTGGATGGTGTGCGGGACCGGGTGCTTCCGGCCCCGCGGTGCGCTCCGGCGCCTGGGTCGTAAGGCGGCGGCCGGGCGAGTCTACCAGCGCGGTCCGCGGCCGGTATGTGGCCGAACGACGCCGCTAGACTGACGGTCTACTCCGATAGGGCCGCCCGGATACCGGCTGCGGCAACGAGGTGACGACCATGGATGATGGCGAGGCGACGCGACACCTCCGCGTGCTGATAGCAAACGAGCGACGCGACCGGCTGGAGCTGCTCGCGCAGGTCGTCGCCGGGCTCGGTCACGAGGTGATCGCGCGGGAGATCTACGTGAAGGAGGTCGGCGCGGTCACGGCGCGCGAACGGCCGGACGTGGCGCTCGTCGGCCTTGGCCTGAGCTCCGAGCACGCGCTGGAGCTGATCGCGGAGATCGTCCGCGAGGCTTCGTGCCCGGTGATCGCGTTGTTGACGGCGAACGACCCCGCCTACGTCAACGAGGCCGCGAAACGCGGGGTGTTCGCCTACATCGTCGACGGCAACCCGGGGGAGCTGCAGAGCGCAATCGACATCACGCTCCGCCGCTTCACCGAGTACCAGAGCCTGCAGGGCGCCTTCGGGCGCCGCGCGACGATCGAGCAGGCGAAGGGCATCCTCATGGCGCGTCACTCCGTCGACGCCGACAAGGCGTTTGAGCTTCTCCGCGAACACTCGCAGCGCAACGGGCGCAAGCTCGTCGACGTCGCCGAGGCGGTCGTCGAGAGCCACTTGCTCCTCGTCCCTCCGCCTCCGCCGCCGGTAGCGGTCGACTAGCGGGCGGCGCGGGCGCGCGCCCGCTGCGACTCGAGGCGCAGCGCGAGCTTCGGGCACTCGCGGACGGCGCGGCGAGCGTGCCGCTCCAGGCCGGCCGGCACGGGGCTGTCGTCGATGATCGGGAAGCCCCAGTCGTCGAGCGTCACCCGCTCGGGGAACAGCTCGGCGCAGAGCCCGTGGCCCTCGCAGGCGATCGGGTCGACGCGCAGGACACGGCTCACGTGCTCGCCCCGGTCGCGAGGATGCGGCGGTCGCTGGCGCTGCACCGGCCGCGGCGCAGGTGCTGGGCGACCTCGTCTCGGAAAACGGAGAGCGCGCTGGCGACGAAGCGTGCCGCGCCATCCGGGTGACGGCACGCCCCGCGCCCGGCGACCTGCTGCGTCCACCGCTCCAGCCGTTCGCGCTCGTCCGCCTGGCCGGCCGCGACGCGCTCGAGGCCGGCTGCGAGTGCGGCCAGGCCGAACTGGCACGGCCCGCACTGGCCGGCGCTCTCGCCGGCGAGGTAGCGCGTGACGCGGGCGCTCTCATGCACGCCGCAGGCGCCCGCGGGGAGCACCGCGATCACGCCCGCGCCGAGGCCGTTCGCCCTGGTCAGTGCGAGGTGCTCGTCGGCCGTCCAGCCGCCGAAGTAGCCGCCGACGAGGAAGGCGCCCGGCGGCTCGGCCGGCCCGCCGGCCTGCGCGAGCACGTGCGAGAGCGGTGTTCCGAGCTCGATCTCGTAGACACCGGGGCGTGCGACGCCGCCGGAGAGCGTCACGAGCGCCGTGCCCGGCTCGTCCTCCGTGCCGAGCCCGCGAAACCACTCGGCGCCGAAGCGCGCCACGAGGGCGAGATGGGCGAGCGTCTCGGCGTTCTGCACGAGCGTGGGCGCCCCGTCGAGGCCGCGCTCGAACGGGTAGGGAGGCTTCACGGTGGGCCTGGCCTCGCGGCCGGCGAGGGCGGCGAGCAGCGCCGTCTCCTCGCCGGCGACGAAGCCATCCGGCACGACGGCGAGCCGCCAGCGCAAAGGGTCGCGGCGCTCCGCCAGGGCCTCGGCCACTGCGGCGCGCTCCGAGCGCGCTCCCCGGCCGACGGCCACGACCACCTCGCGGCCTCCGAGCGCGAGCGCGGCGGCGGCGGCGCCGTCGAGCACGAGGTGCGGCGTGTGGCGGAGCAGCGCCTTGTCCTTGCCGCTCGCCGGCTCGCCCTCGGCCGCGTTCACGACGACGACCTTGCGGCCCCGGGCGTCCGCGACCGCCCGCAGCTTCTTCCCGGTCGGGAAGCCGCCGCCGCCTCGCCCGCGCAGTCCACTCGCCTCGGTGGCGGCGATGAGGTCGGCGTCTGCCTGGAGCGGCCCGAAGACGTCGAGATGCTCGTCCAGGGAGACGGGGCGGCCGTCGCCGCGGACGGCGGCGAGCACCCGGCCGACGCCGGCAGGCGGGAACACCGAGCGGCGTGTTGCCGCCAGCGTCATGCCGGCTGCCCGTCGACCGAGCCGTTGACGACACCGGCGCCAGAGTCGATGTTCAGGACGAACTGGAGCTGCAGCCGCTGTCCCGACCCCGTCCGGACGAGCGTTTGGACTTCCTGGCCGCTGAGCGCGGTCACGCTGCCCGTGTAGACGGCGTTCGTTCCGGCCGGGACGAACGAGACGCCGCTCGCCGTCATCGCAACCCCCTCGTCCGCGGGCGCGCCACGCAGGTCGATGCGGACGGCGCCTCCGGGGCCGCCGTGCAGGCGGCCGGTGATGACGACGGTGACCAGCCCGCTCGCGTCGGTCGACTCGCGGATCTTGCCGTTCAGCGAGGCGGAGAACGGTGCACGCGGCAGCGCGACTGCGGCGCGCGGCCTGGGCGCAGCGCGTACGACCACCCGCCGGCTCGCGAGGAGCGTGGAGGGCGTTCCGGCGCGCCGGGCCCAGCCCGCCTGGGCAGGCCCGCCGTGGTACCAGGCGAGGACGCCGAGCGCCGCGAGCACGACGCCCACGGCTCCGGCGAGGCGCAGTGCGGGTGCTCGCGGGCTCAGGGTGAGGCGGGCGAAGACGGCGACGGCGACGACGGCGATCGACGCGAAGCCGACCGCGGCCAGCCAGCCGGTGCGCGCGTCGCTGCCCGTGCCGAGCGCATGCGTGAGTGCAACCGGCCAGGAGATGTAGGCAAGCCAGTGCACTCCGCGCCACATGCGGTAGCCGAACCGCGCGCGCAGGAGGCTCGTGACGATCAGGGCGAGCAGCAGGTCGAAGGCGACGGCGCCGAGGCCGAGCCAGACCGGGCGGTAGGGCGAGACGAACGGGATGACGGCGTCCTTGAGGCCGATCGGCGCGTAGCCGTCGGCCACCGTCGTGACGACATGGACGACGACGAAGGCGACGGCGAGCAGCGTGAGGTTGCGGTGCAGCCCGGCCGACACGAAGCGCGGCCAGCGGGCGGTGCGCCAGCCGGCGGTGGTCAACACGCCGAGGACCAGTGACGCCGTCAGGAGCAGCAGGGCGACGACGCCGGTGCCGCGGGTCACGAACCAGAAGGTCTTTGCGTTTGAGGCGGCGGCGAGGATCACGCGGCCTCGGCCTCGGAGGGCCAGCCGCCCGTGAGGGTCGGCGCGCCGTGCTCGCCGACGAGGCGTGCCGGGAGTCGCCGCTCCTCGAGCCAGCCGGGCGCGGCGTCGCCGAGCACGAGCGCGGCGGTCGAGGCGGTGTTCGCGGTCAGGCAGCTTCGGGCGGCGACGGTGACGGTTCGCCAGGGCGTGTCCGCGGGCCTTCCGGTGCGCGGGTCGATCACGTGGTGCGCGGTGCCCTGCTCGGTGCGCCAGCGCCGGATCGCAGTTCCGGACGTCGCGAGGCCGCCCTCGGCGACCGCGACGACGGGCCCGGCAATGTCGAGGGGAGCCGCGTGGTCGTCGGCGATGCGGACGGCCCAGCCCGTCGGCGGTGGGGGCCCGGTCACGGCGACGTCGCCTCCGATGGCGACCAGCACACCCGTCCCGTGACGGTGGGCGGCCGACCGGGCGGCAGCGTCCGCTGTCCAGGCCTTGGCGGTCGCGCCCAGGTCGAGCTCGAGCCCCCGAGGGACCGTGAGCAGGAGTCGGTCGAGGTCGAGCTCGATGTCCTGCCAGGTCGCGCGGCGCGGCGCGACCGGGCGCAGCGCCCACGACCCGCGTGTTCGGACGAGCGCGAACGTCCGGTCGTAGCCGGCCGCCCGCAGCTCGGCGCCGAGCGTCGGGTCGACGAGGCCGTCGGTCGACCGCGCTGCCCTGAGGCCGGCCTCGACGAGCTCCGCGAGGAGATCCGAGATGCCGACCGCCGTCCCGGCGTGCGCGTTTGCGTGCCAGAGCTCCGAGTCGCTCCGGAAGCGGCTGCAGGCCGCGCCGACGCGCTCGAGGAGCCCGTCGACGGTCGCGCGGGCGGAGGGGAGCGCCCGCGCGTCCGTGACGGCGACGACGGCGGTGGTGCCCCAGACGCGAAACGACGCTGTCCGGATCACGATCCTCCCGACACCACCACCGGCGGCGAATAGGACGGGGTCGGCGCCGCCGGTGGCGGGGAGGACTGGGAGGATTGGGGCGCGGACGCAGGGGTGGCGGCGCCCTGCGCGGACACGAGGGGCGGCGCGGGTGCGTTGTGGACGATCACGGGGGCGGTCGCAGTGCTCGCGGCTGCCCCGCTGACAGCCTTCCTGGTGTGCGTCGAGCCGGCGGCGAACGTGACGAAGAGGCCACCGAGCGCGACGGTCAAGGCGATCGCGCCGCCGGTGACGCGCCGCAACCGGCGCGCCGCCGCGTCACGGGCGCCTACGGCGGCGCGAGGGTTTTGACGTGGTGCTGAGGGGAGGGAGCCCATCGGTCGGAGGGTCGCAGCGTCAGATGACGCTTCGATGAGGCGAACCTGTGGAGTCGCTAAGAGTTTGCGGCGGGCGCGTGCACGCGGTGGCGCGGCGCCGACGGCGCGCGGGGGACGCTCAGCCAGACGTCCGCCCCGCCGTCGGGGCGGTTGGCGGCGCCCGCGTCTCCTCCATGGGCCTGTGCGATCAGGGACACGATCGACAGGCCGAGGCCCGCCCCGCCGCGGCTCCGCGCCTCGTCCGCCCGGCTGAAGCGGTCGAACGCGCGCTCGAGGAATGCGTCCGGGAAGCCGGGCCCCCGGTCGGTGACGTGGAGCTCGACGTCGTCGTCGTGCTCGAGCGCAGCCAGCACGACGTCGCCGTCGCCGTGGGCGAGGGCGTTTTCGACCAGGTTGGCGAGCGCCTGCTCGACGCGCGCCGGGTCCAGCATGACGAGCGCGTCCGCGGGCTCTGCGTGGACAGAACGGCCGAGCTCGGCCGCCCGCGTCGCAAAGCGCGAGGCAACCGAAGCGAGGATGTCGCCCGCCTCCACCGCCTCGGCTCGGACGGGTAGTGCGCCTTGCTCGGCTCGTGCGATCAGCAGCAGGTCCTCCGCGAGGTGGGAGAGTCGCTCGGCCTCTGCGGCCGCGGCGCGGACTGCGTCTTCGAGCTCGGCGTGGGTGCGCGGCCGGCGAGCGGCGAGCTCGAGCTCGGTGCGGAGGAGCGCGAGCGGCGTTCGCAGCTCGTGACTGGCATCGGCCACGAAGCGCCGCTCGTGCTCGAACGCGGCGTGCAGCCGGGCGAGCATGTCGTTGAGCGTGTCGGCCAGGCGCGAGATCTCGTCGCGGGCCTCAGGCACCGGCAGCACGTCGGGAGAGGCCGCTGTGATCGAGGCGGCGCGGCGCCGCATCGCCTCGACGGGGCGGAGCGCCGCGGCTGCGAGCAGGTAGCCCGCGAGCGAAGCGAGCAGGAGCCCGAGCGGCAGGGCGATCAGGAGCTCGCGCGACAGCCGGTTGAGCGTCTCTGCGCGGGGCTGGAGCGAGCGGGCGACGGCAACCGCCCGCCGGTTCCCCGCCGTACGGACGGCGAGCACGCGCCATTCGCCGCCCGGGTCGGCAAGCCTGACCGTGCGGAAGAGCGTCTCCCCGGCCGCGGCGCGGCGAGCATCGGGAAGGGAGAGGAGACGATCGATGCCGAGCGCGCTCGCGCGTACGACCGCGCCCTGCGCGTCGAAGACCTGCGCAAGCGTCGTCCCCCCGGCGGCGTCAGGGTCGACGAGCCCATGTTCGCCGCGTGCGTGCGTGGATGCCTCGCGAGCCTGAGCTCGGAGCGACTGGTCGACGGACGAGAGCAGCGTATTGCCGACGCGCAGGTAGACGAACCCGCCGAGCACGGCGAGGACGACGGCCATCGCCAGCGCGAACGCAAGCGTGAGCCGGACTCTGATCGGCACGCGCGTCACGGCTGGCGCAGCCGGTAGCCGAGGCCGCGCACCGTCTCGATCGAGTCCGTGCCGAACGGGCGGTCGATCTTCTGCCGCAACGACCGGATGGAGACGTCGACGACGTTGGAGCGGCTCTCGAAGGCCATGTCCCAGGCGCCCTCGAGGAGCTGGTCGCGGCTGAGCACGACGCCGGGCCTGCGCAGGAAGAGCTCGAGCAGCGTGAGCTCCTTCGCCGAGAGGTCGAGCTCCTTCGACCCGCGCCAGGCCCGCCGCGCCGCGGGATCGAGCCGCAGGTCGCCGGCCTCCAGCACGGCCGGACGCTCAACCGGCGCCCGCCGCGTCAGCGCCCGCAGGCGGGCGAGCAGCTCGTCGAACGAGAAGGGCTTGGCGAGGTAGTCGTCGGCGCCCGCGTCGAGCCCGGTGATGCGGTCGTCGACCGCGTCGCGTGCCGTCAGCATCAGGATGGGCGCCCAGATGCCGTCGGCGCGGAGCCGCCGGCAGACCTCGAAGCCGTCGACCTTCGGAAGCATGACGTCAAGCACGACCACGCCGTACTCGCCTGCGCGCGCCATCCAGAGCGCCTCCTCGCCGTCGGCGGCCACGTCGGGCGTGTAACCCTCCTCGCGGAGCCCCCGGGCCAGAAGACCGGCGAGCCGTTCCTCGTCCTCGACCACGAGTACGCGCACGGGTTCAGTGTGCGTCGCGTGCGTGAAGCGAGGATGAGGGGTTCCGGGTACCGGGTATCCGGGGTGTCACCGATGCAACAGGGGCGGCAGGACTCGAATCTACAACCCCCGTTTTGGAGAGCGAGCCGACGGTGTCTGCTGGTCGGCGAACCTGTTTATTCAAGCGGTTTCGGTTCCCCCGAGGTGCCTCCGGTACATACCCCGATGCATACCTCGGAAATCGCCTAGCGCGGCAACGCCGGCCGCCCGACCACGAGCGCGAGGAGTCGAGGGCGGGAGCCTTTCGATGACACGAACGCATGTTCACACGCAGGCCTTCCTCTTGCTCTTCGGTAGGCCGTATGGCGGACACGATGAGTCGCCCGGCCCATGGACAGCCAGCCGGAACTGCGGGAGACTCGAGCGGTGAGGGAGAGGAATCGTGCAGCGCAGTGACATCGCAGTGCTTGTCGGAGCGCTGATCGGCGCCTTCGCTGTCGCGGGCGCCGCCACTAGCGCGATGCCGGCCCAACACTCGTCCGTGGCTAGGCCGGTGGCCAGTTGCTCTGCTGCCGAGCACACGCGAAGGCTCCAGGCGCTGGCGGCGTACAAGAAGGCGATGTCGCGGCGCAAGGCCGTGTACTTCAAGAATCACAAGCGCGCGAGGCAACGAGCAGCATTTGTGAAGGCGCAACAGGCCGCACTCAAACGCCTACGTCAGAGGGCGGCGTGCACGGTGCCTGCGACGTCGACGACGACCACGGTTCCCGGCTTGCCCGGGTCACCCACGACGTCTAAGCCAACGATCACAACGTCGACGACGAGCACGGTTCCCGGGTTGCCGGGGTCGCCCACGCCGTCTAAGCCAACGATCACAACGTCGACGAGCACGACGACGGGGCCACGACCGGGAGCTTGACGACGACTCCATCGACGTCCACGACGCGATATCCACTTGTACGACATCGACCACGAGCACGACGACAACGACGACCACGACCAGCACGACGACTACTACCACGTCGTCGTGCGCCGCCTCCCGCGTCGGCGCGCGACGCAGTCCGGTAGCAAAAACCGGTGGCAGCTCCCCGGCGGCGCGCCCATTCTGACAACGGAAGACGGCCGCCAGCAGGCACTCGGCTACAGGGGCGGCAGGACTCGAAGCTGCAACCCCCCGGTTTTGGAGACCTAGCCTGAACTGCTAAACGAAGCCGTTTGCGGCTTGCGTGCGCCAGTTCGCGCGCCAGTCAGGTAGGCGTCGAGCCGTTCCGCGGCCCGCTCGCGCTGGCCGTCGAGCAGGTGCCGGTAGCGGTCGACCATGTACGTCGAAGAACTCGGCGCGCCGATGCCAGCAGTGCTGTTCGCAAGTTCACGCTGCGACTGCGTCATCGGTCCTCCTCGTTCTGCTCGGGCGGTCGAGGTGGCGCGCAAGCGCCGTGCGCACGATGGACGAGACGGATCTGTCCTCGCGCTTGGCGAGCTCGGCCAGCGCCTCGCGTTGCTTCGCGTCGACGAAGGCGCTCAGCGACACCCGCCTTGCCTGCTCCTGTGCGTGTTGGGACATACGCAACACTTCCTTAAAAAGAGTTGGAGATGCTGCAATGAAACATAACATGCGGCACGGAACGCAATTCCGCCGCCTCAGCCTGACGCCGGGCCAGGGCTATTCCTAGCCACCCCTCGGTGCTACCGTCGGACCGCGTGCGCCTCGAGGGTGGCGGTCTGTACCCCCGCCCGGCCGGCGCCCTCTCCCCGAGGCGTGCGCCTTCCACCAGGTGGGCGCGGTCGCTCCGCGTCTCGAGTTGCGTCGCCGGCAGTAGCGGGGTATCCGCGGCTTACGCCGACGGGCCGTGCGCTCCACGAGCTCGCGGGTCTCGCCGATATGTCGAACGAAGAGCTCGATCGAACGCTGCGCGACCTTGGCGGCGAGCCGCAAGCGTGACTTGCCCATCCGTCCAGCCCGTCCCGTTCACCATCACGGAGCAGATCGACTTCGCGAACGGCGTGTTCGAGTTCACTGCGACCGGCCCTCTGTGCCCCTCGGGCATGTTTGAAGACACGGTCGTCGCAGCCGGCATCGCGCACCACGACCCATCGAAGGTCGACCTGCTGATTCGAACGGTCTACACGGCCCGCTACTGATGCTGTAAAAGGTCGCGCGCGTGTCGTCCGCCGGGCAGAAGTAGGCTCGGAGGAGTCCCTTCGTAATGCAATCGAATGCGGTCCGCCTCATTGGAGCTACTTCTGGGACTCCTTTTCCTTTTCTTTCTGAGCGGCTATGTCCTTTGCGATCTGTGCCGTTTCCTTATCGGAGACGTTCTTCTGTCTCTCAAGCTCCCTCTGCGCTTCGAGATCGCGACGGATCCGTTCTCTCTCCTCATCATCGACATTGCCTTGGAACGGGGCCATGACTCATCCCTTCTCGTCGTGGTGCGTCCGTTTCGTGCTCGAATCAACTGCTGGCACGACGACCGTTGCTGTCCATTGGAGGTCTCTGCGCCAAGGCTTGCGCGTCGCAAGTACCTTGGCAACAACCTTGTACGCGAAAGGGGCGGTGTCCGCTTGGAGTGGGATCAGCACATCCTCGGCGATCGTCTCTTGAGCCTCGATCCAGGCGTGGTCGCCAAAGATGCCCGTCACCGTGAGGTGTTCGCCCCAGTCGATGTTCAAGGACGATTGCACGTCTGCCGCCTGCGCGGCATAGAGATAGAGGACGCAGTAGCTCTGGTCGAGGTCGATCTTCGAAGTTCCAGTGTTTCGGAGGGCGACGGTGACTTTGATACTCGGAATACCTCCAGCGGTAACCAGGGCTAGGGCGAGATCCACCTCCGCTCGACGCGCGAAGGTGCGACCCCGGAAGAACTTGAAGTAGGCCCAAAGGCCACCAACGAGAATCGCGAGCGCCCCAGCGAGATCATTAATGCCTGCGGCGGTGTCCGTCCAATCAGCCAGCACGCTGTGAATTTCAGCACTCGCGCAAGCCGTGCTCAAGGACGGGTCACGGCGCACGCGCCGTCATGTCGAAAACGGCGTCAGCGCCGGCCGCGAGCGCGAGGCCGAGCGCGTCGTGGAACGGGTACGCGTTTGCCCTGGTGGTGCCTCCGTCGTGGCTCGGTGGTGGCCGCGCCGTGGGTCATAAGGACGCTTGTGGACTAGGGCCGAGCAGCCCCGCCGGGTAGACGTCGGCGGTGAAGTTACCTCCGGTTAGGTAGTCGGTCGTCTTGAGCGAGCAGTCGCGGTTGGCGGCCGAGGGGACGCCCGCGTCAGCGATGCCGAGTTGGTCGTAGGTGCCGAAGCTGGTGATGCTACGGAGGCTGACCCGCTTGCCCCGGCCGCTGAATGCGCCAGTAATTGCGCCAGTCAGCGCCAGCCACCAGCGGTCTTGAGCGGATCCGAGCGGAGCCGCGAGACCACGAACGGGCGTTCCGAAACCGCTGCTAGCCCGGTGTTTTCCGTGCTCGAGTGCGGCTTCTCCCACTACCAGCCGGTCGGCGGCGCGGTCCCCGAGCGGCCGCGCACCGACCACGACCCGCTCAACCGGAAGGAGTACCTGCTGCGCGTCGTGCGCAGGGTCACCGGGGCCTGAGTCTCACCGCCCGGCGGCGGCCTCGTGGCCGTCGCCGGACCGCCGGGTCACGGTGCGAGCACGTCCAGTTCGGCCATCGCGTCCTCGGTGATGGTCCGCATCACCCGCTCCGCGGCCGGGCCGTCGCCCTCCCGGACCGCCTCGGCGACCTGGACGTGCAGGGTGACGGCCGCCGGGTCGGGGTCCTCGAACATCACCTCGTGCTGGGTGCGGCCGGCCAGGACCTCGGCGACGACGTCGCCGAGGCGGGCGAACATCTCGTTGCCGGAGGCGTTGAGGATCACGCGGTGGAAGGCGATGTCGTGGACGAGGTAGCCGTCCAGCTGCTGGCCGCGTGAGGTGGCGCACCATGCCGAGGGCGCGCTCGGTGAGCTCGGCGCACTGCTCCGGCGTGGCGTGCTCGGCGGCGAGGCCCGCCGCGACCGGCTCGATCGCCGAGCGCAGCACGGTCAGCGAGCGCAGCTGGCGCGGCCGGTCGGCGCCGGCCAGCCGCCAGCGGATGACCTGCGGGTCGTAGACGTTCCACTCGTCGGCCGGGCGGACCGTCACGCCGACCCGGCGGCGGGACTCGACCAGGTGCATCGACTCCAGGACGCGGACCGCCTCGCGCACCACGGTGCGGGAGACGTCGAAGCGCTGGGCCAGCTCGTCGGTGCGCAGCACGCTGCCCGGCGGGTACTCGCCCGCGGTGATCGCGGGCCCGAGGGTGTCCAGCACGCGGCCGTGCAGTCCCCCGGCCCTGAGTGGTCATGTCCATGGGCTCAGCACTACGGGGCGAGCCGCATCGCGAACAATAAAGTATGACTTATTAGGTCACAGACTCTTGAATTTGTCGTACCTAATGGGTTTCAGTGTGCGCGCGGCGATCGAGGTCGACGAAGACAGCGATGTCGAGGAAGACAGCGAGGCAGTGATGCAGGACGCCGCAGCCCCAGGTCGTCGTCGTCATGGGCGTGGCCGGCACCGGGCAAGACCACGATCGGCCCCCTGCTCGCGGCCGGGCTCGGCGTTCCGTACGCCGAGGGCGACGACTTCCACCCGCCGGCCAACATCGCCAAGATGTCGGCCGGCACCCCGCTGGACGACGACGGACCGGCGGCCCTGGCTGGACGCCATCGGCGCCTGGGCGCACGAGCCGGGCGCGGGCTCGGCGGCGTGGTCAGCTGCTCCGCGCTCAAGCGCGCCTACCGCGACCGGCTGCGCGCCGCGGCCCCCGGCGTCTTCTTCCTCCACCTCACCGGCGACCGCGCGCTCATCGAGGGCCGGATGGCGCACCGCCAGGGCCACTTCATGCCGCACAGCGCTGCTCGACTCGCAGTTCGCCACGCTGCGAGCCGCTGCAGCCGGACGAGGCGGGCGTCGCGGTCGACGTCGTCCGGCGGGCCCGAAGAGATCACCGAGCGGGCCGTCGCCGCGCTGCGGCGGACGCAGCCGTGCGGACGCGTCCCGTAGGCCCTGCCGCGGGCCGTCCCGGCCTCCGGATACCCCTGTCTGAACTCCCCGACACCCGAACCCGTCACGCAAGGAAGCCACCGTGACCAGTCTCAGCGTCGAGATGCTGGCAGCGGACGCCGTCGAACCGATCACCTCGGCCGGCCACGCTCAGCTGGGCATCGCCGTCCTGGCCGGCATCGCCGTCATCGTCCTGCTCATCACCAAGTTCAAGCTGCACGCCTTCCTGGCGCTGACCATCGGCTCGCTCGCGCTCGGCGCCGTTCGCCGGCGCGCCGCTGGACAAGACCATCGCCAGCTTCACCACCGGGCTCGGCTCCACCGTCGCCGGCGTGGGCGTGCTGATCGCGCTCGGCGCGATCCTCGGCAAGCTGCTCGCCGACTCCGGCGGCGCCGACCAGATCGTCGACACGATCCTCGCCAAGGCGAGCGGCCGCGCCATGCCGTGGGCGATGGTGCTGATCGCCTCGCGTCATCGGGCTGCCGCTGTTCTTCGAGGTCGGCATCGTGCTGCTGATCCCGGTGGTGCTGCTGGTCGCCAAGCGCGGCAACTACTCGCTGATGCGCATCGGCATCCCGGCGCTCGCCGGCCTGTCCGTGATGCACGGCCTGGTCCCGCCGCACCCCGGCCCGCTGGTCGCGATCGACGCGGTGCAGCGCCAACCTGGGCGTCACGCTCGCGCTCGGCGTGCTGGTCGCCATCCCGACCGTGATCATCGCCGGGCCGCTGTTCTCGCGGTCGCGGCCCGCTGGGTGGACGTCCCGCCGCCCGAGCGCATGATCCCGCAGCGCGCCCTCGGAGGACCTGGAGCAGCGCCCCGGCTTCGGCGCCACCGTGGCCACCATGCTGCTGCCCGTCGTGCTGATGCTGGCCAAGGCGCTGGTCGACATCGTCGTGGACGACCCGGAGAACACGCGTGCAGCGGGTCTTCGACGTCGTCGGCTCGCCGCTGATCGCGCTGCTCGCGGCGGTGATCGTCGGCATGTTCACGCTGGGCCGGGCGGCCGGCTTCACCAAGGACCGGATCTCCGTCGACCGTCGAGAAGTCCCTCGCGCCCGATCGCGGGCATCCTGCTGATCGTCGGCGCGGGCGGCGGCTTCAAGCAGACGCTGATCGACTCCGGCGTCGGCCAGATGATCCTGGACTTCTCCGAGGACTGGTCCGATCCCCGCGCTGCTGCTGGCCTGGCTGATCGCGGTGGCGATCCGGCTGGCGACCGGTTCGGCGACCGTGGCCACGATCTCGGCGGCCGGTCTGGTCGCCCCGCTCGCCGCCGACATGTCGACCACGCACACCGCGCTGCTGGTCCTCGCGATCGGCGCGGGCTCGCTCTTCTTCAGCCATGTCAACGACGCCGGGTTCTGGCTGGTGAAGGAGTACTTCGGGATGAGCGTCGGCCAGACCGTCAAGACCTGGTCGGTGATGGAGACGCATCATCTCCGTGGTCGCGCTCGGTCTTCGTCCTGCTGCTCTCGCTCGTGGTCTAGGGCGGCTCTCGCGGGCGGGCCCGGCACCGGCTGGTCGATTCCGGTGCCGGGCCCGCCACTTGCGCGCGCCGGCGTTCAGCCCGTCGCCGCGCGCTTCAGCGCCCGTACGCGCCGAGCCACCCTTCGCACCGTGCGGTTGCGCGGCAGGAAGGCCAACTGCCGCGGCACGGCGCCGGGCAGGGCGAGCGAGGTGAGGCGGCGGCGCTTGAAGTAGCGGCGGGTACGGGAGTCGAGGTTCGCCGCCAGGAACCGTTCCGCCTCGGCGCGCAGTCCCGGGTGGATCTCGGCCTGCATGCAGAAGCCCACCGCCCTGACCAGGCCGGTCAGTTCACGCTCGACCCGTTGCGCGTCGGGCGCACGCCACTCGCCCACGGCGCTCGCGTCGCCGACGTCCGGCAGCAGCGCGTCGACGAGGGTGACGGGGATCCGGTTGCTGTTCTGGTACGGGGCGATCCGCTCCAGCAGCATGTCCGTGCCGGTGCGGGCGACGCGCAGCCCGTAGAAGGTGGAGGCCGTCAGCAGAGCGGTGGAGAAGCAGCCGACGACGAGCGACGGGCGGAGGCGCTCGTAGAGGACCTCGGCCAGCACGGGGGCGTTCAACACCAGCAGTTCGACGCCGAGTTCGCCCGCCTCCTTCTCCAGCGCACGGGAGAAGCCGCGCGGGCGCGACGGGGTGCGGCTTGAACACCACGCTGCGGTGGCCGAGCCGCGCGGCGCCGCGCAGCATCCGTACGTGCAGCTGCTCCTCCTCCTCGGCGGTGATGATCTCCAGCGCGGACAGGTACTGCCCCAGCAGCAGCGCCGGTCCCGACGGTGCGGCGGTCACACCGGGCGGGACGTCCTGCGCCAGCTCGGCGAGCACGGACTTGAAGGCGCCGGTGGGGACGACCTCGCTCTCGACGCCGAACTCCGTGAGCAGCAGCGGCTCCAGGCCCGGCAGCAGGTCGAGATGGAGGAGCCGCCGCACCCGCGATCCCACCAGCGGGTCGAGCTTGTTGCGGGTGGGGCCGTAGCTCATCAGGCCGTCGGCGTAGACGTCGATGGGCGCGTCCGGGAACAACCGGGCCACGGCCAGGGCCGGTTCGACCTGGATGGACTCCACCACGAGTTCGATCTCGTCGTCGCCGAGCCCCCACAGCATCCGCGCGTAGCGCTCCCACATCGGCACGTCGTCGCTGCGCGGCGACCAGCCGCCCGGATGGAACGGGCGGATCGCCTCGTTCCAGGAGAGCACCCGGTCGAAGCGTCCCCGCAGCCGCTCGAAGCCCGGCATGGAGTCCAGGTCGGGCGTCGTCTCGGGGTTCGCCGCGTTGTTGCTCACCAGCAGCAGCCGGCGGTCGGAGTCGCGGAAGTGCCCGCCGTCCAGAGCCGCCGCGAGGGTGGCCGCCCCGTACAGCGTCGAGGCGAAGAAGATCTGCGTGCGCATACGGGCCCGTCCTCGGTGAACGCCTCGGTCAGCTGTCTCGCTCATGCGGCCGCCTCCACCCGGGAGCTCAGAGCGGCCGGGCGGCGGCGCAGCCTGCGCAGACGCGAGGCGCGCTCGACGTCCATGGAGTCCAGCGCGTCCACGAGCACGTCGGAGGGGAGCCGCTTGAGCGCGGCGGCGCTCATCGCGCGGAGCTTCCGTGCCACCTGCGGCTCGAACCTGCCGCTGGTCAGATGGTGGGAGATGATCGCGCAGTAGGTGCGTACGGCCTTCGGCAGCAGCACGTCCGCGTCCCTGTCCTGCGACGTCTCCGCGACGACCTGGTCGAAGGCGCGGATGAAGTCGAGCTGCCGGACGTCGCCGATCTGGGTGAGCGAGGAGGCCACGCCGCGCCGGTAGAAGACGCCCGTCAGGCCGACGACGGCGAACGACTTCGCCTCCCGGTGCAGTCGCCAGATCCACGGCCGGTCCTCGGCGGTGCGCAGGCCGTGCGTGAAGTGCAGCAGTCCGTCGTCGAGGAGCCTGCGGTGGTAGATCCCGGCCCAGGCGTACGCGTAGTCCACGGAGGTGGTGCGGCCGGCGGGCAGGATCGCCCGGCGCGGGTCCATGACGACGCCGCGGCGGCCGTGCGGGACGCGCGAGACGGTACGGGCGCGCGCCGTGCACTGCACGTGATCGGTGCGCAGGAAGTCGCAGCCCAGGTGCTCCACGGCGGCCAGCAGCTCCGAGTAGTAGCCCGGTGCCAGCCAGTCGTCGCCGTCGAGGAACGTCACGTACTCGCCGCGTGCCGCGTCGAGCCCGGTGTTGCGGGCGGTGGCGAGGCCGCCGTTGCGTTCGTGCCGGAGGAGGACGGCCCCTCGGAGTTCTCGCTCGGCGGCCGAAAGAATCTCTGGGGTGCCGTCCGAGGAACAGTCGTCGACAAGGATGAATTCGATGTCGTCGCGCGCATTCGCACGTAGACTTCTCAGGGTTTCCGGGGCGTAGGACTGCACGTTGAAGAACGGCACGATGACGGAGAGCTTAACCACCCGGCCGACCATAAAGGGGTCTTCGGCATCCGTTGTGGCCTGCGGAGTACGCGCTGGTGAACGACGCATGGCGGGACGGTGAACGGCCTTGCGGGGCTTGCGGGTTGGCCGTTCCGCGGTGCGCTGTTAACCGTCTGTTGTATTTGCGTTGGGCCACGCTCCGGAATTGCTTTCTAGCGTCTGAGACGTGCCATCACGCAACCGTTCCGCACTTTCCCGAGACTCCGCGGATTCCACTTCCCCGCTGAGGACGGCGGTGCTCGCCGATTCCGACACGCGCTGGAAATGGGGTGCGCTCACCGCCCGCCGCCTGACCCCCGGCGCGCGGATCGACGGCCTGCTCCTGCGCGGCCGCGCCACACCCACCCCGCGGCAGCTCGCGGAGGTCGGCGTCACCGTCGACTCGCTGCGCGAGACCAGCGGTGCGGGCTTCGTACGCGAGGCCGCCGACCGGAGCGCGTACGACGTGGTGGTCCTGGCATGCGTCGGCGGAGCGGTCCAGGCGATGCTGCACGGCCTGGCCGCCGCGGGGCGCCCGGAGGACGGCGCGAGCACCGTGCGCCGCCCGGTGACCGTCACCGGCTACGTCGGCGTCGTCTACGAGAAGCTCGCCGACGGTCTGATGCTGCGGCACGGGGCCGACGTCGTACTGGCCAACTCCCGTTACGACGCGGAGCGCTTCCGCTCCGTCTACGCCGGCGCCGGTGCGGACGACTCCTCCGTCACGGAGGTCGCGCTGCCCTTCCTCGGTGGCGCCGCGTACCGGGGCCCGCAGCCGGGGCGGCCGTTCACCGTCGTCTTCGCCGCCCAGCCTTCCGTGCCCGTCAGTCGCACCGACCGCTCCTACCTGCTGCGCCGCGCCGTCGAGCACGCCCGTGCGCACCCCTCACGCGAGGTCCTGGTCAAGCTGCGCAGCAGGCCGGGCGAGCACACCACGCACATCGAGGAGCAGCCGTACCAGAAGCTCGCGGCGCGGCTGCCGGGCGGCCTGCCCGCCAACTGCCGCCTGGTATACGGGCACATGGGCGAGGTGCTGGACCGTACCGACCTGCTGGTCACGGTCAGCTCCACCGCCGCCCTGGAGTCCCTGCACCGGGCGGTGCCCACCGCGGTCCTGACCGACCTCGGGGTGCGTGAGGCGCTGGGCAACCACCACTTCCTCGGCTCGGGATGCCTCGCCTCCTGGGACCAGCTCGACCGCGGGCACCTGCCGAAGGCCGACCCGGAGTGGACCGCCCGGCAGGGCGTGCTCCCCGGCGGCCGGTACGAGAACGCCTTCGACGCGGCCGGCGAGCGCGTCGCGGACCTGGCAGGCCGGGACGGACTCCCCGCCCTCGCCCCGCACTACACGCCCACCACCGCACCCGGATATCTGCCGGGGATCCTCGCCCGCTACGGCTTCGGGCCCGACGGCGTCCCGCTGCCCGGCGCGGCGGCGGCAGCCGGGCAGGAGCGGGCCTCCGGGCTGCGCGCAGCGGTCCGGGCGCGGTGCGGGACGCGGCGCGCGGCGCCTACCGGCACGGGGTGCAGCGCGTGGCCCCGGTCATCCGGCGGATGGGGGAGCTGTGAGCAGCACCCGCGACGCGCGCCCGACCGTCTTCATCACCCCCGAGGAGCAGACATGAGCGAGTTGTTCGAGAGCGGGTCCGGGACCCGCTGCGTGGTCGCCGTGATCCCCGCCCGCGGCGGGTCGAAGGGCGTGCCCGCCAAGAATCTCGCGACGGTGGGCGGCCAGCCGCTGGTCACCAGGGCCGTACGGGCCTGCCTGGACGCCGAGTCGGTGACGGACGTCGTCGTCTCCACGGACGACTCCGGCATCTCCGCGGCCGCACGCGCGGCCGGCGCACAGGTCGTCGAACGCCCCCCGGAGATCGCCGGTGACACCGCCACGAGCGAGGCGGCCGTGCTGCACGCGCTCGACGTCCACGAGTCACGCTCGGGGCGCGCCGCCGACGTCGTGCTCCTCGTCCAGTGCACCAGCCCGTTCCTCACCAGCGGCGACATCGACGCGGTGGCGGGAGCCGTCGCCGATGGAGGCGCGGACAGCGCCCTGACGGTCGCCCCGTTCCACGGGTTCGTCTGGCGCGACGGGGCTCAGGCCGCCGGAACCGGCACGGAGCCGGAGAGCGGCGGCGGGTTCGGCGTCAACCACGACAAGGCGTTCCGCCCCCGCCGCCAGGACCGCCCGCAGGACCTGCTGGAGACGGGCGCCGCCTACGCGATGGACGCCGCGGGCTTCCGCGAGTGCGGCCACCGCTTCTTCGGACGTACCGAGCCGGTGCGCACCGACCCCGCCCGGGTCCTCGAGGTCGACGACCCGCACGACCTCGCCCGTGCCCGGGCGCTCGCGCCGCTCCTCGACGAGGCGCAGCCGCGGCAGCCTTCCCTCCCGCGACGACGTCGACGCGGTGGTACTCGACTTCGACGGCACCCAGACGGACGACAGGGTGCTGATCGACTCCGACGGACGGGAGCTGGTCGCCGTGCACCGCGGCGACGGCCTCGGCATCGCGGCCCTCCGGCGTGACGGGCTGCGGATGCTGATCCTTTCCACGGAGGTGAACCCGGTCGTCCGCGCACGGGCCGAAAAGCTCAAGATCCCCGTGCTGCACGGCATCGACCGGAAGGACCTCGCACTCAAGCAGTGGTGCGAGGAGCGGGGCATGACCCCCGAGCGCGTGCTCTACGTCGGCAACGACGTCAACGACCTGCCCTGCTTCAACCTCGTCGGCTGGCCCGTCGCGGTCGCGGGCGCGCACGACGTCGTGCGCGAGGCGGCACGTGCTGTCACCACGACGCCCGGAGGTTCGGGAGCGATCCGCGAGATCGCCTCGTGGCTTCTCGGACCGTCCCTGTGAGCCGCCCGAGCGCGGCACTCACCCGACCACTCACGAAGTGACCCACTGAAGGAAGAGACCAATCCAGATGAGCACCAACCGACTGCGCACCCTCGGTGAGAAGACTCTCGGCCCCGGCCACCCCGTCTACGTCATCGGCGAGATCGGCATCAACCACAACGGCGAGCTCGAGAACGCCTTCGCGCTGATCGACGCCGCCGCCGACGCCGGCTGCGACGCCGTGAAGTTCCAGAAGCGCACCCCCGAGGTGTGCACCCCGCGCGACCAGTGGGACATCGAGCGGGACACCCCCTGGGGCCGGATGACCTACATCGACTACCGGCACCGCGTGGAGTTCGACGAGGACGGCTACCGCGCCATCGACGAGCACTGCGCGGAGCGCGGCATCGACTGGTTCGCCTCGCCGTGGGACGTGGAGTCCGTCGCCTTCCTGGAGAAGTTCGGCGTGCCCTGCCTACAAGGTGGCCTCCGCCTCGCTGACCGACGACGAGCTGCTGCGGGCCATGCGCGCCACCGGCCGTACGGTCATCCTCTCCACCGGCATGTCCACGCCGAAGCAGATCCGGCCGCCGTCGAGGTGCTCGGCAGCGCGAACATCGTGCTCTGCCACGCCACTTCGACGTACCCGGCCAAGGCCGAGCGAGCTCAACCTGCGGATGATCCACACCCTGCAGAACGAGTTCCCGAACGTGCCGATCGGCTACTGCGGCCACGAGACCGGCCTGCAGACCACCCTCGCCGCCGTCGCGCTCGGCGCCTGCTTCGTCGAGCGGCACATCACCCTCGACCGCGCCATGTGGGGCTCCGACCAGGCGGCCTCCGTCGAGCCGCGCGGCCTCCAGCGCCTGGTCCGCGACATCCGCACCATCGAGGAGTCGCTGGGCGACGGCGTGAAGAAGGTCTACGACAGCGAGCTGAAGCCGATGCAGAAGCTCCGCCGCGTCAAGGGGGTCGTCGCAGAGGCCGAGGAGGCCGGCGAACGCGAGCCCGTCACGGTGTGACGAAGCGAGGGAGACGCAGTCTTGACCCGACCTGACGGGCGCGAGCCCGTGTACGCCGGTCCGGCCCTCCGGACCGCGCCCACCCCGTGGACGGCGAGGGGGGACGCGGACGCGCGCCGTCCGTGGGTCGCGCCGATCCCGAAGCCGGCCACGAACGTCCTCGGCGGATGGCGATCAACGGACTTGACCGCATCACCCGTACCTCTCTGCAAGATTCATCGCCATCTGTCGCATCTGCTCGATCGGATCGACCGACCGCAGGGCTTTCCGCTCCTCGGAGCGACGGAGCCCATCCTTCGCGTGTAGCACCCAAGACTGCGACGGATGGCTGCGGCGGATCGTTGACGTTCGTGACCACTCGAAGGACGACCGACTCGCGTGCCACCACGACCCAAAGGCCCACCCGGTCCGTCCCGTGCACCATCTCGCCGACCATCAGCCCGTGACGCTCCCCCGGCAAGCGCGGTAGATCACGGACGATGACGGCAGGCAGATGTCCTACCTGGACGCTGGCGCTGGCGTTCCACACGCCGATCGCGTTCGGATCGAACGGGTTGGACGGCTCGGGCCGAAGGACGACCTCCCTTCCAGGCGCGAAGTCGGGGAGGTCGGCCGCGGCCGGGTAGTACGACATACCGGCGACCCACGTGACGAACACGTGACGCTCCAGCAGGTCGCGCCGCGTGTCGTGCAGGACGAAGCCTCGCCACTCCTTGTCCGAGTACCAACTCGCGTCGAGCTTCGCATCGACGGAGCACGCCCCCGGGAACCCGGTCAGGCCTCCTTCATGGTCGCGTACCAGACGCGCTCCGCGACGGCGACGATGTCGTCGCTGACACGTGAGAAGCGCCGGTACAGCTCGCGGCGGCCCATCACCTCCCGGAGTTCCTCGACCGTGATCAGGGTCCACATCGCTTTGCGGTACACGCGCTCGAGCTGCCGCTGGGACTTGATCGCCGCGTCTGCCGGAACGGTCGCAAGCCCGTCGGTGACCTTCCCACCCGGGCCGAGTCGCACGAACGACTCGGCGAGGTGCCGCGCGCCCTCCAACAGGAACCCCGCCATCCCGAGCACGTGCTCGTCCGGCGGCAGGTCCATAACCTCGGCCTTGCGCACCGCGTCCTTCGCTCCGTTCATCACGGCGTCGAGTCGTTCGGACATCGTGAAGACGTCCTCCGCGTTGTTCGGCGTGGTGAAGATTCCGTGAGTGCCTTGAGGAGCGCGAGCTTCCTCTCGTCGGCGGCGTGTTCGGACTCACGCACCCGCTCGGCGGCGGCCGATTCGCCCGCGGCCCACTCGGTGAGCGCCTCGAGCCCTCCGCCCGTCACCGCGGCTTGCTCCCGGAGGAGCCCGATCACGTCGGGCGTCTCGGGAAGGAACCAGGGGAGTTTCATGCCAACCATCTCCAGACGGGAGCACCGCGGCGGCGATGAGCGCGGCGGCAGGAAGGGTCGCTACCGGCAGGCGAGGACGAACTCTGCCACAACGTGCCAGCGTACGCGCTTGGCCCGGCCGCGGCCGACCCCCGTCCCGACGACCGATGCAGGACACGATCTGGCTCGTGCTGACGGGCGCGCCGATGACCGACGAGGGCGAGCTACCACGGCAGCCGAGCTCGTCTGGCTCTACGAGCCCGTCGAGCGCGCGGAGCTTGACGATCCGTCTTCCGATTGTCGCACCATCGTCCATCCACCCATCACCGTCCCCACCGTGACCATGGTCGCGCACGCGAGCTCGACCCACACGGGTG
>CAVQAQ010000008.1:0-46510 GCA_963710465.1 uncultured Thermoleophilia bacterium | reverse complement strand
ACCTAAGACCACCACAATCGGGACTCCTCGAGCTCGTCGGCGACGGTGATGGCGTCGACCGGTTCGCCGCGCGCGAAGAGCCCGAGGCAGGCCTTGTAGATCTTGGCGTGGGCCTCCCGGTAGAAGTCGCCCGCGTCGATCGACTCGGTGACCGCGCCGATGGCGCCGGGCGAGAGCAGCATTGCGCCGAGGACGGACTCCTCGGCGTCGAGGTCTTGCGGCGGGACGAGCGCCGCTTCGGGCTTGGCGACCGCGGTGTCCAGAGACGCCATGCCCCCATTCAAGCGCGTGTCCGCGCAGAGGGCCATGTCGCCTCCGGACGGTCGCAGCACGGGGACAAAAGAAGGGTTTTGCAGCAGTATCGGAACATACGTTCGACCATTATCCCCAGAAGCCCGGACGTTGTCCCCGGCACGGCCAACAGGCGCACTGGACAGATCGTCCGGTCGGGAGCGGGGACTTCTTGGGGCAAGTCCACAGCGGCCGGCGTTCGTTGTGGACGGGCGGGGCTGCCCCAAGGGGCTGCCCCGCAGGCGCTGTCCCCATTGATCGGGCCAGCTCGGTCCGCGAACCCGTTCAGCCCGGATGCCTACGTGCAAGCACCGGGGACAGCCCCAGCTGGCACGGGGACAGTCCTAGGCGGATTCGGGCTCGCCGGTCTGGCCGAGCGTGCCCGACGCGGCCTCGGCCACGACGTCGTCGGCCGGCTCCGCCTCGGGCATGCCGGGCGGCGCGGTTTCCTCCGCCATGACCTCGGCCTCCGCAGCGAGTCTCCGGCTCGGCCTCCTCGGCGGCCATCTCGGCCTCGGCGGCCAGCTCGGTCTGAGCGGCCATCTCGGCCACCGGAGCCTCGTCGGCCTCGGGTGCCTCCGGCTCCTCGGGCGGCAGCTCGCCGCCTTCCGGGACGACGAGCGTGCGCACCGTGGCGTTCACGTCATCGAAGATCGCGATCTCGATCTCGTAACGGCCGATGCGCTTCATCGGCTCGGCCAGGTGGACCTTGCGCCGGTCGATGCGGATGCCGGACTCCTCGCGGATCCGCTCGGCGATGTTGGTCGGCGTGATCGACCCGAAGAGCGTCCCGGTCGGCCCGGCATTGACGTCGAAGCGGAGCTCGAGCGCCTCGAGCTTCGCCGCGAGGTCGCGCGCCTGGTCGCCCGTGCTGGCGTCGTGCCGCGCCCGGTGCGCCTCGCGGCGCTCGAGCTCGGCCACCTTCGCCGGCGTCGCGCTCTCGGCCATGCGGCGTGGCAGCAGGTAGTTGCGTGCGTAGCCGCTCGCCACGTCGACGACGTCGCCGCGGAGGCCGAGGTTCTCGACGTCCTGGAGCAGAATGATCTTCGTCGCCATCGCTAGCCGGACACGTAGGGCAGGAGCGCCATCTCCCGTGCGCGCTTGATCGCGACCGCGAGCTGCCGCTGGTGGCGGCGGCACGCCCCGCTGATCCTCCGCGAACGGATCTTGCCCTTCTCGGAGATGTACCGGCGCAGCTGCGCCGCGTTCTTGTAGTCGACTTCGTCGACCTTCTCGCGGCAGAAGTAGCAGTTACGGCGCCGGATCTGGGCATCCGCGCGACCGCCCTTGCCACGCCGCTGGTCGCTGTTGCTGCTGTTGCCCCCGCGCTTGTCTCTCGAGCTGGGCGGCATCAGAAC
Organism: uncultured Thermoleophilia bacterium; assembly: GCA_963710465.1. Classification (GTDB taxonomy): domain Bacteria; phylum Actinomycetota; class Thermoleophilia; order Gaiellales; family Gaiellaceae; genus JACVRM01. The sequence continues at coordinate 44,861 of CAVQAQ010000008.1, read as the reverse complement.
GGGATGTCGTCGTCGGTCGCGGCCGGCGTGAAGTCGGCCTCCTGCGCCGCGCCGGCGGGCACGAACTGCGCCTCGCCCTCGCCGCGGCTGCCGAGGAACTGCACGGAGTCGGCGATGATCTCCACCGCCTGGCGCTTCGTGCCGTCCTGGGCGTCCCACTCGCGCCAGTCGAGGCGCCCGTCAATCGCGACCGGCCGGCCCTTGGCGAGGTACTGCGCGCAGCTCTCGCCCTGGTTGCCCCAGACGGTCACGTCGAAGTAGTTGGGCTTGTCGGTCCACTCGCCGGTGGCGCCGTCCTTCTGGCGCGTGTTCACCGCGATGCGGAGCTTGCAGACGGCGGTGCCGCCCGACGTGTGCCGCAGCTCGGGATCCTTCGTCAGGTTGCCCACGAGCACGACCCGGTTGATGTTGGCCATGTTTCCTGGTTCCTCCCTCGTGTCCTACGCGGCCTCGGCCGGCGCGGCGTTCTCGGTGTTGGCGGGGGAAGACGTCGTCTTGCGCTCCGGCCGGCGCACGGCCAGGTGGCGCATGACTCCGTCGGTGATCTTGAGGATGCGCGACAGCTCGTCGAGCGTGTCGGCGTCGCTCGAGAACAGGAGCAGGTGGTACGTGCCCTCACCCTTGTGATCGATCTCGTAGGCGAGCTTGCGGCGACCCCACGGCTCGTGCTTCTCGACCGTGCCGCCACGGCTCTCGATGAGCTCGCGGGTTCGCGTCACGATCTCGTCCTGGCGCTCCTCGGGGAGCTCGGGGTCGATCATGAGCAGCACTTCGTATGGGTTGTTCACTGGTCCCGGAACCTCCTCTCTTCCCTCGGTCTAGTGGCCTTGCCGGCCGGCGCCGCCCGGGAGCGCGGACGCGATGGCAAGGCAGGAAGCGGGCCGAGTGTAGCATCGGCCCCCGTGCAGAACCGCGCCGCGATCATCGTCGGCGGCGTCGCCGCGGCGGCCGCCATCGCCTATGGGCTGGTGCGCCGTAGGCCGGCGGCATCTCCGACGGTCGCCGCCCCGGAGGAGCCGGCCGGCGCCGATCCGCGCGCCGAGACGCTGCGCGAGAAGCTCGCCGCGTCGCGCGAGCTCGCGGCCGAGCGCGAGGTGTTCGAGGAGGCCGAGACACCCGTGGACGAGGCCGTCGCGGCCGACTCCGACGAGGACGTCGCGGAGCGCCGGCGGGCCGTGCACGAGCGCGGCCGGGCCGCCGCCGATGAGATGCGGCGCGGCCCCGGTAGCGGCGCGTAACACTCCGTACACGGCCTGTCCACAACTGTGCGCAGTGCTGTGGATCGTTGTCCGAAAAAGGCGCACGGAGCGGGCAAACGATGCACAGAGGCGTGTCGTCTGACACGAGGAAAACCGCCGAAAAGCCCCGCGAATCTGGCGGTTCCGGCTGTGTAAAGAGGCGGTTATCCACATCTACACAACGTCCGACGGACATGCTTTGCTCTGCGCGGGCCAGCACAGATACACCCCCATCTCCCCCGATGCCCGGGCCGCGTCCCCCCAAGCAGCGCTCGGCACAGCTGGCCTGGTGGCGATGATGACTCTCAAGGGACGCGGCTCGGGTATCCCCTTCCCCTTCTCGGGTTCACCGCAGGGCTGCGTCCACCCCCGAGGCCAGTCCACGGGCGACGCGCGCCTGGTACCGCCCAGTGCGAAGCAGGCGCCGTTCGCCCGCGTTCGTGACGAAGCCGGTCTCGACGAGGATCGCCGGCACGTTCGCCCAGTTGAAGCCGGTGAGGTCGGAGCGGGGCACGAGCCCGCGGTCGGCGGCGCCGGTTGCCGCGAGGACCGAGCGCTGGACGAGCCGGGCCGCGCGGAGGCTGCGCGCGTAGATGTCGTCGGTCCAGCCGCGGTGGTAGGCCGGGTAGAGCGTCGCCACGCCGTGCAGGCCGGAGTTCATGGAGCCGTCGGCGTGGATGCGCAGCATCAGCGCGGCGTGCCGGCGGTTGCAGAACCGAGCCCGGGCGATGTTGCCGCCCGTGCCGAGCTGGAAGGTCGGCCCCGTGCGGGTCATCGCGACACGGAAGCCGCGGCGCAGCAGCTGCGCCCGCGTCCGGCGCGCGATCGCCAGCACGACCGCGGGCTCGCCCGGCGCGCCGCCGCCGTCCTTGATCTTCAGCATCCGCGAGCCCGGCCCGATCGGCTCCACCTGCCGCCCGATCGCGGGCGGCGTCCCGTGCCCAGGGTCGATGCAGATCAAAGGGGCAGGGACGAGCATCCGTCGAGTCTAGGCAGCCCGCGGAGGCCGGCTTGCCGGCCGCAGCGACGTCGCGCGAAGTCGCGTCTAACTCATTCCGGCAAAAGTCGTCATGGTCTCCGCGAAGCGGAGGCCGGACTTTGCCGGCTAGGAAATCGCGTCGGCCAGCGAGCGCTGCACCGTGACCGACCGGTCGAGCCCGGTGAGCTGGAAGATCCGCACGATCCGCGGGTCGGTTGCGACGACGGTCACGTCGGCGCCGCGAGCCGCGGCGCCGATGATCCCGAGCGCGGTCGAGTCGATGAAGGTCGTCCCGACCAGGTCGACGACGAGCCGGCGGCCGTCGGCGCCGAGCGCGCCCCGGAGCTCGTCTGCCGCGTGGAGGTCGAGCTCGCCGTGCACCGCCACGACGGTCATCGACTCCCCGACGTGCGCCACGGTGATCTCCGGGTCCATCAGGCGCATGCCTTGACCGTACGCAAGGCCCGATGTGCGCCGTTCACGCGTTCTGTGGCGATCTGCTCACACCGCGACGAGCTTGTACCCGATGCCCCGGACCGTGACGAGCTGCTCGGGGCTCTCCGGATCGCGCTCGACCTTCCGCCGCAGGTTCGACATGTGGATGTCGCACGCGCGCTGGTCGCCGACGTACGTGCTGTCCCACAGGTGCTGCATGACCTCGCGCCGCGTGAAGACGCGCTCAGGCTCGCCGGCGAGGAGCGCGAGGAGCTTGAACTCCGACGGGGTCAGGCGCACCGGCCTGCCCTCGACCTTCACCGTATGGCGAACCGGGTCGATCTCGAGGCGCCCGATCCGCATCACGGCGCTGCCGGTCGCGCGTAGGTCGAGCTCGCGCCGGCGCAGCACCGCGCGCACGCGCGAGAGCAGCTCCGCCATGGAGAACGGCTTCGTGACGTAGTCGTCGGCGCCGCTCTCGAGCCCGAGCACGCGGTCGACCTCGGCGTCGCGCGCGCTGAGCAGGATGATCGGGACGTCGCTCGCCTCGCGCATCCGCCGGCACACCTCGATCCCGGACAGGCGCGGCAGCATGATGTCGAGCACGACCAGCTCGACGGCCTCGTCGCCCAGCACCTTGAGCGCAGCCTCGCCGTCCCCGGCCGTCTCGACGTCGAAGCCTTCGCTCTGCAGCGCGTAGCCGAGGGCGTCCACCAGCGCCGGCTCGTCGTCGACGACGAGGACGCGCGTCACGCCGAGACCACCTGCGCCGCCGGGAGCACGATGTCCGCCGTCGTTCCCTGCCCTGGCGCGGAGGCAAGGGCGAGGGAGCCGCCCATCGCCTCGACCGACTCGCGCGCGATCGCGAGCCCGAGGCCGAAGCCGGCAGGCCCCGTCAGGTCGCCGCGGTAGAACCGCTCGCCGGCCCGGTGCACCGCCTCGGGCGCCATCCCACGGCCGGTGTCGCGGATGCGGACGCGCACCCTGCCGTTCGGCTGCGCGACCGAGAGCGTGATCCGGCCCGCGTCGGTGTACCGGGCCGCGTTCGCGGCGATGCTGGTCAGCGCCTGCTCGAGCAGGCCGCGGCTGGCGAGCGCGGCGGCGCCCTTCGGGCAGCGAACGGAGACCCGGACGCCGTCGGCCGGCCGGAGGCCCCCTGCGACAGCGGCGAGGACGGGCGCGAGCGGGACGACCTCCGTGCGGGGCGCCTCGACGCCGCTCTGCAGCCGGGCGAGCTGGAGCAGCGCGGCGCTCAGTCTCGTCAGCCGGTCGGCCTCGCGCGCGATGTGCCCGAGGAACCGGTCCCGCTCGGCGGGGATGTCCTTGGCCCCCGCGGCGAGCACCTCGACGCCGCTGACGATCGCCGCCAGCGGCGTGCGCAGCTCATGCGCCGCGTTGGCGACGAACTCGGATGCGGCACGGAGCCGCGTGTCCGCGTCGGTGACGTCCTGGAAGAGCCCGACGGCGGCGACGATGCCGCCCCGCGAGTCGCGAATCGGGGCGGCGTTGACCTCGAGCACGGTACGCCTCCCGGTGTGGAGGACGACGCGCTCTCGCAAGACCTCCTCACCGGCGAGCGCGCGCGCGAGCGGCCAGTCGTCGGGACCGTACGGCGTTCCGTCTGCGCGCGTGCCGCGCGCGCTGGCCCAGGCCTCCTGCATCGGCAGCGCACTCGCCTGGCCACCGATCGCAAGGCTGCGCTCGTTCGCGAGTGTGATGTCGCCGGTCTGAGCGTCAGCGATGACGAGCCCGGCCGGGATGTGCTGCACGATCGTCTCGAGGTAGGAGCGCCTGCGCTCGAGCTCGTCCGAGGCCTGCTCTCAGCTCGGCGGTCCCTTCGGCGATGCGCCGCTCGAGCTGCGCGTTCAGCTCCCAGGGGTCGGTCATGTCGCGGAGCGCGAGCAGCAGCATCGCCTCCGTCCCGGTAGCGCCGACGCGCGCCGCGCGCACCTCCGCGTCGAAGGCGACGCCGCCGCGCCGCTCGAGGCGGGTCGTGAACGTGCGCCGCTCGATTCTTCCCTCCGCGACGAGGGCGACCTGCTCCGCCAACGACTGCCGCAGCTCCGGCGTGCCGAGGGCCTGAATTTGCTTGCCCACAAGCTGCCCAGGGGCGATGTGGAGGAGCTCGCCGGCGGCAGCGCTCACCTGGGTGATCACGCCGGCGGGTGTCGTGGCGACACACGGGCCGACCAGTTCCAGGAGCGCCTCGCGGGCGGCATCGGGCACCGCCGCGTGCGCGGCGTCGAGCATGCGGTTAATCGGCATCGGCCGGACGCCCTTTCATGAGACACCATGGCCTTACCCCGTCGGCTCCCGGGCTCAACCGCGAGCTGTGCGGGCGACGCCACGCCGCGGTGGACGCGCCGGCAACGTTGTCGCACCCGCGGCTGTCGAGGTCGTTCACCGGCCCCCTCATGAGACGTCCTCGATCGTACTCGTCACACCCGGATACGCACATACATCGACACGGAACGCGAACCGACGATTCGGCGGCGGGTGGGCGGGCACATTGCCTCTCAGTGAACGCTGCTCCTGTCTCGCGCCTGCTGTCGGCACCCGTGCGCCTGGACGACATCCAACTCGGGGTCGTGGTCGATGTCATCTTCGACCAGCGGCTCTCGCGCGCGCTCGGGCTCGAGGTGCGCTGCGGGGACGGCGAGAAGCGCTTCCTGCCGCTCGCCACGGCGCGCGCGCACGGTGGCGAGGTCGTGGTGAGCACACCGTTCGCGCTGCTCGACCCGCCGCAGCTCGCGTTCTACGCGCGGCAGGGCGCGAGCTTCCGAGCGCTGCGCGTCGCGCCGTCGCACGGGCTGCCTGCCCGGGTCGCGGAGGTCGAGCTGACGGACGGCGGTGAGGTCGCGCGTCTCGAGCTCGAGCGTTCCGGCTGATCGTGTGCGCCGTGTGAGGAAACCCAGGAAAACCGGCGACGCGACGCTCACGGGCCGCAGCGTACGGTGCGCCGCATGCAGGCCCACAAGGCACCCGCCGGCGTCCCCGTCGCCGTCCAGAAGCCCCGGCTGGTCTTCTTCCACTCGACGCGGTCCGGGCCGTCCCGGCGCGTCGAGGCCTTCCTCGCCCAGGTGCTCCAGCGGCGGGGGAACCACGAGACGTTCCGGCTTGTCCGTGTCGCCACTGAGGAGCGGCCCGACCTGGTCGCGCGCTTCGCGATCGAGAGCGTGCCGACGCTCGTCGTCGTGGACGGCAACCGCGTGAGCGCCCGCCTCGAGGTGCCGCGCGGGTGCGAGGAAATCGAGCAGTTCCTCGCGCCCTGGCTGCGCTAGGCGCATTGGCCTTCTGTCGTGGTGCCGGATAGGTTCCTCGCGTGCGCGAGGAACGGATCATCCGGAACGAGGCGCTCTACCGTGAGCTGAACGAGCGCGTTCGCGAGATCGAGGACGACATGTCGATGCGAGGCCTCGTGGAGGCTCACCCGTACAGCGAGTACTTCTGCGAGTGCGGGCTCAGCGAATGCATGGAGAAGATCCGGCTCGCACCCGAGGAGTACGAGGAGGCCCGCAGCGACTCGAAGCGGTTCGTCATCCTCCCCGACCACCTGATCGCCGACGTCGAGCGCGTCGTGCACCGCGTGGACGGCCGCTACGCGATCGTCGAGAAGCTCGAAGGGGAGCGCGAGCTGGCGCTCTCCGACCCGCGCCGGTAGTTGGAGCTCGTCAGGCGTCACGCGACGCCGATCCTCTTCACGCTTCTCGTCGTCGCCGCCGCGGTCGCGTTCCTGCCGGCGGTCTCGTCCGGCTTCGTCGCCGACGACTTCATCCTGCTGCGCACGCTCGGCCGCTCCTCCGGGCTCGGCTGGGTCTTCACCCACAACGACATCGGGGCGGCGAGCGGCCACTTCTACCGGCCGCTCTGGGTGCTCTGGCAGCTCGGCATCGACCGCGTGTCGGGCTCGGCCTGGGTGTTCCACCTCGGCAACCTCGTGCTCTACGTCGTCATCACCGCTCGAGGTCTGGCTGCTGGCCCGCCGGCTCGTGGGCCTCCCGTCCGCGTGGGTGGCGGCGTTCGCGTTTGCCGTCTACCCGCGGCACGGCGAGTCGGTGGCCTGGATCTCCGGGAGCACCGACCTCGTCGCGGCGGCCCTCGGCCTGCCCGCCGTGCTCTGCGCCCTCGCGTACTGGCGGCCCGGCCCGCGCGCGGCGTCGGCCGCAGCCTTCGCGGCCTTGGCCGCGCTCGCGAAGGAGAGCGCCTTCGTCCTGCCGCTGCTCGCGGCCGTCTGCGTCTGGGCGGCGCGCGGCCCGCGCCGGCGGTGGATCGCGCCGGTCGCCATGGCGGCCGCGCAGCTGGTCGTGCTGGCCGTCCGGGGGACGGTCGTCGGCGGCGTCGGCGGCTACTCCGAATACCCATGGACGCCCCTCCGTTTCGTCGCCGGGCTCGCCTCGTACGGCGCAGCGGCGCTGAGCCCGCCGCAGTTCGAGCTGCTCCGTGACCCGGCGCTCCTCGCCGTGCCAATCGCCGGGCTCGCGTTCGCGGGCTTCGCCGTGCGCTCGCTCCGGCGCCGCGGCGAGGGCGAGCGGCTGCGGCTCGCGCTCGCCGGCGCGGCCTGGTTCGGGATCGCGCTGCTGCCGTCGTTGAACCTGGCCGTCGACCTCAACACCGGCAACGGCGAGCGGCTGCTTTTCCTGCCGTCGGTCGGGCTTGCCATTGCGTTCGCGGCGCTCGTCCCCGTCCGCAGCGGATCGACGCTCGTCTCGCTCGCCTCCGCCGGCGTCGCGGCGCTCGTGCTCTCGCTGCTTGCCGCGCAGACGTGGCAGGACGCAGGCCAGCTGACGCGGCGCGTCGTCGCGCAGGCGGCGGCGCTCGCGCCGCGCGACGGCGAGCTGGTCGCCGTGACGCTGCCGGAGGAGTACCGCAACGCGCACGTCCTGCCCGGGATCACGCTTGCGGCCGCGCTGGAGCGGGTGGGGCGCGGGGACGTCCGGGTCGCGCCGTGCATCCCGGTCGTCGTCCGCACGCAGACGAAGGGCGCTGTGACGCTTGCGCCCGTCGGGCACGGGCTCGTACGACGCGCGACACGACCTGGGACGCTCCGTTCGACGTGCCCGTGCTCCGCAAGCCGTCGCCCGGTGACGGCCGACTGCCTCTGGACCGCGAACGACACCTGGCCGCCCGGGCTCGAGCTGCGCGCCACGGCCACGCCGCACCCGTCGCGGCAGCCGGTCGTGGTCGCCTACTTCGACGGGCGCGACCTGGTCACAGCGCCCGGCGCAGCGACCGCACCAGCTCCGTGAGCTCGTCCCGGCCCGCCTCCGCCGCGGCCACGGCCGCGTACCCGACGACGACGCCGTCCGCCAGCTCGGCGGCGGCGCGCGCGTCCTCGGGCGTCGAGATGCCGAAGCCGGCATAGAGCGGCACATCCGTCGCGGCCCGGGCCCGCGCACGAGCGGCTCGAGCTGCGGCGAGAGCCCGTCGCGCGCGCCGGTCGTGCCGGTGACGGTGACGAGGTACAGCCAGCCGTCCGTGTGCTCGGCGGCGAGGCGGAGCCGCTCGTCCGCCGTCGTGGGCGCGACGAGCTGGACGCGCCGCAGGTCAGGCCGGTCGCCGGCAGGCAGATCGACGACGATCATGCTCGTCGCCCCGGCGTCGCGCATCTCGCCGGCGAGCCGCTCCCAGCCGCGGGTCTCGAACAGCGAGGCGTAGGTCATCGGGATCAGCGGCACGCCCACCCGGCGGCGCGTCTCGGCCAGGCACTCCAGGCAGGCGTCCGTGCGCATCCCCTCGGCCAGCGCGCGCTCCGCCGGCGCGGCGGATCACGGGCCCGTCCGCGAGCGGGTCGGAGAACGGGAACCCGAACTCGATCACGTCCGCGCCGGCCTCGACCGCCGCCTCGGCGAGCGCCGGCGTCTCGCGGCCGGCCATGAGGTAGACGACGAGCGTCTTCAGCGCGCCGTGACCTGGTCGAGGTCCTTGTCGCCGCGCCCCGAGAGGCAGACGAGCACGAGCTCCTCGTCGATGGTCGCGGCGCGCGCGAGCGCGTGCGCCGGCTCGAGCGCGGGGAGGATGCCTTCGAGGCGCGCGAGGCGGCGGCAGGCGTCGACCGCCTCGCCGTCGTCGGCGGTCAGGTAGTCGACGCGGCCGGAGTCGCGGAGCGCCGCGTGCTCGGGGCCGACGCCCGGGTAGTCGAGGCCGGCCGAGATCGAGTGCGCGTCCTCGACCTGCCCGTCCGCGTCGGCGAGCACCGCCGAGCGGGCGCCGTGGAGCACGGTCGGGCGGCCGCTGCTCAGGCTGGCGGCGCCCTCCGCCTCGACCCCGACGAGGCGCACGTCCTCGTCATCGAGGAAGCCGGCGAACATGCCGATCGCATTCGACCCGCCGCCGACGCACGCGATGACCGCTTCGGGCAGGCGGCCCTCCGCCTCGAGGAACTGCACGCGGGCCTCGCGGCCGATGACCGCCTGGAGCTCGCGGACGATCGCCGGGTAGGGCGCCGGGCCGACGGCAGAGCCGATCAGGTAATGCGTGTCCTCGACATTGGCGATCCAGTCGCGGATGGCCTCGCTCGTCGCCTCCTTGAGCGTTCTCGTGCCGAACTCGACGGGGATCACCTCCGCGCCGAGCAGGTACATGCGCTCGACGTTGGGCCGCTGGCGGCGCATGTCCTCGGAGCCCATGTAGACCTGGCACTCGAAGCCGAAGCGCGCGCAGACGGTCGCGGTCGCGACGCCGTGCTGGCCGGCGCCTGTCTCGGCGACGATCCGGCGCTTGCCGAGCCGCCGCGCGAGCACCGCCTGGCCGAGCGCGTTGTTGAGCTTGTGCGCGCCCGTGTGCAGCAGGTCCTCGCGCTTGAGCCAGAGGCGCTTGCCCGGGGCGAAGCGCTCGCAGAGCGTCAGCGGCGTCGGGCGCCCCGCGTACGAGCGCGCCGAGCTCGTCCAGCTCGGCGCGGAAGAGGTGGTCGTCCTGCGCCGCCCGCCAGCCGGCCTCGAGCTCATCGAGCGCGGGGATCAGCGTCTCGGGGACGAAGCGGCCGCCGTATTCGCCGTACCAGCCGCTCACCGCGCGGCCTCCACGTAGGCGCGGACGGCGTCGTGGTCCTTGATCCCTGGCTCGCGCTCGAGGCGGGAGCTGGCGTCGACCGCCCAGGGGCGGACGCGTTCGATCGCATCGCCGCACGTTGTCGGCGGCGAGCCGGCCGGCGAGCATCACGCGGCCGTCCGCCTCGGCGGCGCGGCGCCAGTGGCCCTCGTCCTCCTCGCCCCAAGGCAGGTCGAGCACCTGCGCAACCGGCTCGCCGTCGCGGAGCAGGGCGGCGTCGCGGGCGCGGTGGCCGTCCTCGCGCGCGTAGAGCTGGGTCAGGTCGGCGCCGGTGTCCTCCTGCTCGCCGACGAGGACGGCGACCGAGAGCGTCGTGTCCGGGACAGGGAGCACCGCCGCGGCGCGCCGTGGGCTCTCCTGCGCGAGCACGAACCCGAGCAGGTCGGCGCCCGCCTCGGCCGCGACGGCCACGTCCTCCTCGCGCGTGAGCCCACACACCTTCACGAGCGGGCGCGAGAGCAGGTCATGCAGCTTCCGCTCCGGGTCCGCCGACCGCATGAGCGCCGTCCCGATCAGCACGGCATCGGCCCCCGCAAGCTCTGCGGCGGCGGCCTGCGCGCGCGAGTGGACGGCGCTCTCGGCGATGACGATCCGGTCGCGCGGCGCGCGGGCGACGAGCGCGAGCTGGGCGCGCCGGTCGATGGAGAAGGTGCCCAGGTCGCGGGCGTTCAGCCCGATCGGGTCGGCGCCGAGCCGGACGGCGCGGTCGAGCTCGCCGGCGTCGTGCGCCTCGACGAGCGTGTCAAGGCCGACCTGCTCCGCGAAGGCCATGAGCGCCGCGGCGCTCGCGTCGTCCAGGTCGCGGAGGATCAGCAGCGCGGCGTCGGCGCCTGCCTCGCGCGCGGTGCGCAGGTCGTCCGGCGTCGAGAAGAAGCCCTTGGCGAGCAGCGGCAGCTGCGTGGCGGAGCGGGCGGCGCGCAGGTCGTCCCAGCTGCCGGCGAAGAGCTCGTCGACAAGCACCGACATGGCGGCGGCCCCGCCTCTTGCGTACGCCGTGCGCATGCCGCGCAGGATCCGCGAAGGCGCTGATGTCGCCGGCCGAGGGCGAGCGGCGCTTGAACTCCGCGATCGCGGCCAGGCCAGGCCCGGCCAGCGCATCTCTAAGGCGTCCCACCTGCGTGAACCCCGCGAGGTCGTCGAGGCGCGCGCCGGCGGCGCCGGAATCGACCGCCTCGGTGGCGAGGGCGAGCCCCTCGCGCAGGTCGGCGGCGTGCCCGGCGGCCGCGATCGCGCCGGCCGCGTTGAGCAGGATGGCGTCGCGCTGCCCGCCGCGGGCGCCCGCGAAGACGTCGCGGATGCTGCGCGCGTTTTCCTCGGGCGAGCCGCCGCGCAGCTCTTCGGGGTCGCACCGCTCGAGCCCGAGCTCGGCGGCGTCGACCGCGCGCTCGACCACCTCGCCGCCGATGACCTCGCAGACGAGGTTCGGCCCCGCCGGCGACAGCTCGTCGATGCCCGCGTAGCCGTGCACGACGAAGGCGCGGTCGGCGCCGAGCTGGGCGACCACCTCGGCGACGGTGCGGACGAGCCCGGGCGCGTAGACGCCGATCACCTGCGCCCGCGCACCGGCCGGGTTGGTGAGCGGGCCGAGCATGTTGAAGACGGTGCGCGTGGCGAGCTCGCTTGCGCACGGGCGCAGCATGCTGCATGGCCGGGTGGTGGAGCTGCGCGAACATGAAGCCGAAGCCGAGCTCGTCGATCGACTCGGCGATGCGGTCGGGCTCGAGCTCGAGCCGGAAGCCCAGCGCCTCGAGCACGTCGGCCGAGCCAGAGGCGGAGGAGACGGCGCGGTTCCCGTGCTTCGCGACGCCCGCCCCCGCTGCTGCCGCCACGATCGCGGCGGCGGTCGAGATGTTCAGCGTGCCGCCGCCGTCGCCGCCGGTGCCGGCCGTATCGACGAGGTCGCTCCGCTTCGGGTGGACGGGGACGACGTGCTCGCGCATTGCCTCGGCGCAACCGGCGATCTCGTCGGCGGTCTCGCCCTTTGCGCGCAGCGCCGCGAGGAAGGCGCCGATCTGCGCGGGCGTCGCCTCGCCGCCCATGATCTCGCCCATCACCCTCCGCGCCTCCTCGCGCGAGAGGCTGTGCCCGTCGACGAGGCGGGCGATCGCGTCCTGGATGGCATTCGGAGACACCATCGGACTACGGTAACCGGCGTTTGACGACGCGCGCTCTCCACCGGTACGGCGACGACCCGGCGCAGGTCGTCGAGCTGTTTGCGCCGGCAGGCGAGCCGCGCGGGACGGCCGTGCTGCTCCACGGCGGATTCTGGCGGGAGGCCTACGACCGGCACCTGATGGACGACCTCTGCGAGGACCTCGCCGCCGCGGGCTGGGCGGCGTGGAACGTCGAGTACCGCCGGCTCGGCGCCGGCGGCGGGTGGCCGGCGACGTTCGACGACATGACGGCGGCGCTCGACCTCGTCGGCTCGCCGGCGGTGACGATCGGTCACTCGGCCGGCGGGCACCTCGCGCTGTGGGCTGCAGGCCATCCGAACGTCACCCGCGCCGTCGCACAGGCCGGCGTCGTCGACCTCGAGGAAGCGATCCGGCTGGGGCTCAGCCGCGGCGCCGCGGGCGAGCTGCTCGGCGACGGCGATCTGGCCGTGCGCTCGCCGGCCGCCCGCGTTCCGCTCGGCGTGCCGCAGCTGCTCGTGCACGGGACCAGGGACGCGATCGTCCCCGCTTCGATGAGCGAGGCGTACGCCGAGCGTGCCCGCGCCGCCGGCGACACGGTCGAGACTGCGATCCTCCGGCGCGTGGGCCACTTCGAGCACCTCGACCCGCGCTCGACCGCCTGGGCGGCCGTCCGCGCATGGCTGTGACCGGCCGCGCCGACGCCGAGGCGCTCGACCGCGCCGATCCGCTCGCGCCGTTCCGGGACCGCTTCGTCGTCGCGCGGCGACCGCATCTACGCGGACGGCAACTCGCTCGGCCGGCTGCCGCACGCGGCGGCCGAGCGGATCGATGCGCTGGTCGCGGAGTGGGGGGAGCGGCTCGTCGGCGGCTGGGCCGACTGGATCGAGCTGCCCGTCCGGGTCGGCGACCTCATCGCCCTGCTGATCGAGGCGCAGCGGGGCGAGGTGCTTGCGTGCGACTCGACGACCGTGAACCTCTACAAGCTCGCCGACGCCGCGCTCGACCTGCGTCCCGGCCCGGTCGTCGTCGACGAGCACGACTTTCCGACCGACCGCTACGTGCTCGAGGGCGTCGCGGCGCGGCGCGGCGTCGAGCTGCGCCGGCTCGCGTCCGACCCGGTCGCCGGGCCGCAGCCCGACGGGGTTGACGCGGCGGCCGAGGGCGCGGCGCTCGTCGTCCTGTCCGTGGTCGGCTACCGGTCGGGCGCGCTCGCCGACGTCGACGCGATCACCGCCGCCGTGCACGGCGCCGGCGCGCTGATGCTCTGGGACGTGAGCCACGCCGCCGGCATCGTCCCGGTCGACCTGGCGGAGGCGGAGCTGGCCGTCGGGTGCACCTACAAGTACCTCAATGCCGGGCCGGGGGCGCCGGCGTTCCTCTACGTGCGGCGCGACCTCCAGGAGCGGCTGCGCTCGCCGATCCAGGGCTGGTTCGGCCAGCGGGAGCAGTTCGAGATGGGCCCGCGCTACGAGCCGGCTGCGGGGATCGAGCGCTTCCTCGCGGGGACGCCGCCGATCCTCGGCCTCGCCGCCGTCGAGGCGGCCGTCGAGCTCGTGCTCGAGGCGGGTGTCGAGGCGCTGCGCGCGAAGTCGCTCGCCCTCACCGATCTGACGGTCGCGCTGCACGACGAGCGGCTCGCGCCCCTCGGCTTCCGGCTCGCGACGCCGCGCGTCGCGCGACCGGCGCGGCGGCCACGTCGGCGTCGCCCACGACGACGGCTGGCAGCTCTGCCGCGCGCTGATCGAGGTCGCGGGCGTGGTGCCCGACTTCCGCGCGCCCGACGTGATCCGGCTCGGCTTCCCGCCGCTCTACTCCCGCTTCGTCGACGTCTGGGACGCAGTCGACCGGTTAGCGGACCTGACCGAGAGCGGCCGCTACCGCGACGTCGCCGCCGAGCGCCTGCGCGTCACGTGATCCGTAACGCCGAGCCGTCCGACTACGCGCGCGTCATCGGCGTGATCGACGAGTGGTGGGGCGGGCGGCCCATGGCGGCGATGCTGCCCAAGCTGTTCTTCGTGCACTTCCGGGACACGTCGTTCGTGGCGGAGGACGACGACGGCCTGGCCGGCTTCCTCTGCGGCTTCCGCTCGCAGACGTTCCAGGACGAGGCGTACGTGCACTTCGTCGGCGTCGATCCGGGCCGCCGCGGCGGCGGGCTGGGGCGCGAGCTCTACGAGCGCTTCTTCGACGCGATCGCTCCTCGAGGCACCGTGCGCGCGGTCACCTCGCCGCGAACGAGCGCTCGATCGCGTTCCACCGGGCGATCGGCTTCGAGGTCGAGGCCGTCGCCGAGGACTACGACGGGCGCGGCGCCGCGCGTGCGCTCTTCGTCTGGCGCCGCCGCCAGCCGATGCGACACACCGCACCGCCACCGGTTAGTGTCACCTGAATCACCTCTCAGGAGAAAGGGGCTCAGATGCGTGGCTTCCGCGCAGCGCTCGTCCTTGCCGTCCTCGCCGCCGCGCTCGGGACGGCCGCCTCCGCCACGGCGCGCCGGCACGGTCGGCACGACGTTCCCGGCCGGCTTCCCGTGATCCACGACGCATCGCTCGGCAGTGCCGGTGCTCGGCTTCGGCGCCGCCGGCCCGGTGCAGCGGACGCCGGTGATCCTGCTCCACGGCAACAACGACACGCCCTACCCGACCGCCTGCAACCCGTACGGGCGACGTGCACTCGCTCGCGCAGTACCTCGTCGACCACGGCTACGCGCCGAGCGAGGTCTGGGGGCTCGGCTACCAGGGCGACCAGTGCGACGCGCTCGTCGACCCGACGAACCGCTCGGGCGCGGCGCACTCGACGGTCGCGAACGTCCCCGACCTCGACGCGTTCGTGCGCGCGGTGCTGAAGTACACGCACGCGAAGCAGGTCGACATCGTCGGCCACAGCCTGGGCGTGACGCTCGCGCGCGCGTGGATGAAGGCGAGCACGCAGGCCACCTCGTTCGGCGCCTCGTCGCGATCGACGGCGCCGAACCACGGGATCATCGACTGCTCCCCGGACCCGGCGAACTACTTCCAGCTGCCCGCGTTCGGCGGCTTCACGCCCTCGAGCGCCGGTCTGCCAGGAGTACGGCTCGCCGCGAACGCCGTTCCTGCGCTGGCTGAACGGCCACGGGCACGGCAAGGACGTCCACGGCAAGACCGACGTACCTCGTCATCCGGAACGCGGACACGACTTCGTCTACTCCTCCGCGCAGGACGGCTTCTTCCCGGCGCGTGCCGGCCGAGGACAGCTCCGGCCGTGCCGCACGACTTCTCGCACAGCGCCGACGCTCGCGGCGCGCAGACGGCTGAACCTCACGGGCCAGGGCGCCTACGACCCGTTCCTCGGCACGAGCCACCTGGGGATCCTCAACTCGCCGCGACACGTGGGCGGCGACGCTCGCGTTCCTGACCGCAAGGAAGGTGAAGTAGCCGGATCAGCCCGCCGGAGCGGCTGCCTGCTCGCGGTGCAGCCGCTCCGCGCGCTGCTTGATGCCCTGCAGCATCTTGCGCTCCATGAGGAGCGAGCCGGGCTCCATCGGGATCATCCCGATGCGGTCCCTGACGCGCGGGAGGCGGAAGCGATTGCGGCTGACCAGGCCAGCGCGATGAGGAGAAGCCCGCGCTTCATCGCGCCCAGTCTGCTGTTGCCTCACGAGCAGCGCCTCCGTAAAAGGACGCTCTCTTGGGCCGAACCACAGCGGGGCCGCAGACGAATCAGGGAGGCAAACGCACCCCGGACGAAGGAGCGACCCAATGCGTTTCATCCCGACCAAGTTCCACGCCCCGCTCGACTACATCGTCGGCGCCGTGCTGATCGCCGGCCCGTGGATCTTCCAGTACTCGGACAGCACCCCTGCGACTGTGGTCTCGATCGTCCTCGGCATCGGGCTGATCGCGTACAGCATGTTCACGAACTACGAGCTCGGCGTCTGGAAGGTCGCCCCGATGGCTGTGCACAACCTGATCGACATCGTGGCCGGCGCGGTCCTGGCGCTGTCGCCCTGGCTCTTCGGCTTCGCCGACGACGGCACGCAGTTCTGGCTTCCGTTCGTCGTGATCGGCGTGGCCGCGATCTTCCTCGGCCTGACCACCAAGCAGGCCGGCGGGTACAGCTACCGCAAGGCCGACTCGCCGACTCCGGCAGCCGGCTGATCTCCGCTTTCCGGGCGGCGGGCCCGAGCCTCCCGCCGCCTGCCACTCGCCTTCCCGCGAGAGGATGCAGCGGTGTCCGACTGGGCCGAGCTGCTCCTGCTGGCGGTCGGGTCGGCGTTCTGGCCGACGCTGATCCTCGTCGACGTGCTTGCGTTCCGGCTGGAGCGCCCGATCAGGATCCTGGTCGCGTTCCTTGCCGGCGCGTTCCTCACGACGGTCACGATCGGGATCGTCATCGTGTTCGTCCTCCAGGGCAGCAGCCTCACCTCCGGCTCGCGCTCGACGTTCCGGCCGGCGGTCTACCTCGCCGGCGGGGTGGTGGCCCTCGCCGCCGCCTACGCGGTGAACCGGACGCGCGGCCGGCCGACCGAGCCCGGCAAGCCCTCGCCCGCGCAGCGCGCCGTCGGCGGCGGGGTGGCGGTCGCGTTCGTCGCCGGCATCATCCTGGACGTCTTCCCGGGCGTGCTGCCCTTCGTGGCGCTGGCGCAGATCGCGGATCTGGACGCCTCGACCGCTGCGAAGGTCGCGGCGATCGTAGCCTTCTACCTGATCATGTTCGCGTTCATCGAGGTGCCGATCCTCGCGTACCTCGCGGCGCCGGCGCGCACGACCGCCGCGATCTCGGGCTTCAACGCCTGGCTCGACCGCAACGGCCGCCTCGTCGCCACCGTGGTACTGGCCGTCGCCGGGGTGTATCTCCTCGTGCGCGGGCTTGTGCTGGTCGCATGAAGGTCTCGTTGGCTAGAGACTCGTCTCGGCTTCGATTCGGCCGGTCTTGGCTGCATCGGCGAATGCCTCGTAGTCGCGCTCGTTCTGATCGGCGTATGCGGCGGCAAACCGGGCGATCGCGCGGTCGAATGCGTCGCCTTTGCCCAGATACGTGGCGATCGCGATCCGGTCTCCCCAGCGTGCGTGGGCACGGGCGAGCGTCGCTCCGCACAACTCCGCGTAGACCGTCGCGCCCTGGATACGAAAGGTTTCGGGATCGACGCTGCCCTTCCAGTCGTGCAGCTGCCTGGTGTAGTAGTCGCGCTGCTGCCCATCCAGGCCGGTGACTCGCCACCAGCCGAGGAAGATGTCGGTCGCCGCCTGCATCAGGTGCTGGCCGACGACCACCCGCTGGCCGCAGTTCGCGTAGGTGCTGTCTCGCAGGAAGCGCTCCAGGACCGACGGTTGAGCCTCCTTCGACTGCAGGATCAGCGGGTCGCTCGCGTCCCGGCCGACCAGGAGGTGGATCCAGGCATGCGTGCCGACGCTTCCGACCCCGACCACCTTCCGGGCGGTGTCGACGAGGCGGTACTCCTCGAGCGGATGGTGCTCCCGCGCGAGCGAGTCCCGGTACGTGCTGACCAGGGAGCCGATCCAGGCATCGAGCTCGTCGCGCGCGAAGCCAGGAGGAGCAAGATCGTGAACCGGCACGATCAGCGGTGGGTCGGCCACGAACCGCAACTCGCCGTCGACGATCGTCGGCTCGCTTCGAGAAGGCACGAAGGTGGTCGCGCGTCCGTGCCTTGGCGATGTCATCCACCGCCTCCTTCGCCTCGGCCTTCCCGAGGCGTTTCTGCCGGACCGCGTCGTCGATCCCGGCCAGGATCTCGTCACCGTCGATGTGGTCGTACCAGACGTCGAGAGCCCGCATCTTCGCGGCGCGCCGCATGACCGTGCGATAGGCAGCGACCGCCGCGATGACGACGTCGCGCCGGTCAGAAGGGCCGAAGCCCAGCTCGCGCCCGCAGACCTCGAAGCTGGCGGCGAGCCGCTTCACGTCCCACTCCCAGGGCCCGGGAAGCGTCTCGTCGAAGTCGTTGATGTCGAACAGCATCTTCCGCTCGGGCGACGCGAAGACCCCGAAGTTCGAGAGGTGGGCGTCGCCGCAGAGCTGAACGGTGATGCCCGCGCGCGGGGTCGGCGCGAGATCGGCCGCCATGATGAGTGCGGCGCCGCGAAAGAAGGCGAACGGCGACGCGAGCATCCGGCCGTGACGCACCGGGACGAGCTCCTCGACCCGATTCGCGCCCTGCTCCTCGAGCAGCGCAACCGGGTCGGGCCGATCGTGCGCCGCCTGCCACTCTCCGTGGCTCGACCTCGGCGCACCGATCCGGGCAGCCTTCCCGCGCGCGATCCGCTCCGCGGTCGTGAGCGGCTGGCCGCCGGGGCCTCTCGGCCGTTCCATCGGCGTCGGCGACGGCATCAGCAGCAAGGTACTGGGTTCGGCTGGACTCGCCCCAGGGGCTTCCGCGCCGCGTCGGCGCGCCCAAGCGTCGGCTTCAGATCGACTGTCGGAGCGCGTCGGCCGCAGCCTGCAAACGTTGACTGACCTCGGCCAGCTCTCGCGCCGCCAGGTCGATCCGCTCCTGCTGAACCTCGGCGCGCTCCTGCTGGCTGTTGGCACGTTCCTTGAGCCGATGCTCGAGATCGTCGACGTGTCGGGTGAGATCCGCGAGCTGGGCTGCGACGATCGCGATGTCGTCTTTGTCCGTCATATGAACGATCAGATCACAGGGCTGTTTGGGGAGCAAATAGGGCGTAGGATGGACGTACCGGCCCTGCGCACAGATTCTGGCCCGAGCCCGCAACCCACCGACGCGCGACCAGCGCGCGAGGCGACGAGCTCCAGGCAAACGGAGTTCGCGCGTGGGGCCGGAAACTCGCGCCGGTCACATCCTGTCTGTGCCTGTGACCTGGCCCACGAAGGGCGGCCAAACCAGAACTGAAAAGGGCGGCCGCGCCGTCCGGACGGCCGCCCCTTCCGGTGTCTCGGGCCGGCGCTTACTTGGGCTGCGCGCCGATCTGCTTGAGGAGCGTCATCAAGTCGAAGTACTGGTGGCACTCCTTGATCTTGGCGCCCTCGAACGTGAACACGATGGCGCCGGGGGTCTCCTGGCGCTTGCCCGACGCCGGGATCGTTCCTTCTGCCGTCACGAGGGGGCCGGTCTGCGTGCCCTTCCAGATCACTTCCAGTACCGCCTGATTGCCGCTCCCAACCGCGCTTGTCACGGTGCCGGCGGCATCGGGCATTGCAGACTTCCAGCCCTTGAAGAGCTCGATGATCTTCGCCGGGCCCTCGACCTTGCGCTGGGTGCCGAACTCGTGGTAGCGGGCATCGGCCGTGAGGAGGGCCTGCAGCCCATCCCAGTCGCCTTTGTTGAAGAAATCGACCTGCTCGCGGGCGGTCGTGATCATCGCCTCCGCGGTCAACGCTTCGGTGGCTACTGCGGTCACGTGTTGCTCCTCTCTTCGATGGTGGGCGCGAGCGGACAGCACCGCGGGGGCGTACGCCTCCGATCGGCTGCCTCAGCTCGGCTGGGCTATGGACGCAACGAGGAAGAAGAGCTGGCGACTCGACGGCAAGAACTCAGACCGTCAGCGCGACTGGCTCGGTGTCTCCGACGAACGAGCCTACCTGGCTCGGACGCCCGAGACCTTAATCGTTCGAATTGTCACAAAGCTGCTATGGTTGTTGCTGCGCGTAGACCTAGCGCGGAAGCCGCGGAGGCTTCGCTTCCTCTCCTCGACTGCCACACCAGGCCTTGGTGCCCGGGAGACCCCGGCGCGCGGGGTTCTTCAACGATCGGCAAGAGGAGAGTGCTATGAGCGAGCCGACTGCACCGCTGCATGAGTATTCGCACGACGAGCCCGTCGAGGCCGAGAAGGTCACCGGGGCGAGCGAGAGTCGGACCCCGGGGCTGACCACGTTGCCCGACAAGCGGCCGTCCCGGCGCTTCTTCGGTCTCCTGCCGGGCCGGCGGAGCGCCTGAAGCGAGGTGAGTGCGTGACGGTCGAAAACGCGCGGCGCCACGGCCACGCCGACCCGCGTTTCGCTGCTCGCCCGCGCCTCCGCCTCATCATGGGCGGCGACGGGCCATCGATTGACGGCGTCGAGCCGGTGGTTGGGGAGCAACGCGGGCTGACGCTGACCGAGGCGCACGACGACGTCAGCGCATGGGAGAACGAGGGTGGGCGGTATGCGACGGCCGACGTGCAGGTCGGGAAGACTCGGTCGGCGCGCGATTGGCTCGCATTCCGCGAGCGGTTCTTTCCGGATCGTCGCGTGCACGACTTCGAAGCCGTAAAGGCGTACGCGGCCTATCGAGCCACGGGCCTCGTTCGGCCGGTTTCGGCCGCAATTCCGTAGCAGTCGCGCTGCTGCTCTGGCTCATGCATCTAGGGTCGCCGGGTGGTGGGGCCTGACGACCTCGGCGAGCTGCTCGATCTCCTGCGGATCCCGAGCGTCAGCACGGACCCGGCCCACGCGGCCGACCTGACGCTGGCCCTCGAGTGGGTCGTCGCATTCGTCCGGCGTTCGGGCGGGGAGGCCGGGATCGTCGACGGGACCAGCGGGCGCCTGGTCGTCGGCGAGATCCCGGCGTCACGCGCGGCCCGCGCGGCCCCGACGGTCCTCGTCTACGGCCACGTGGACGTCCAACCGCCGGACCCGGTCGAGCTCTGGGAGACGCCGCCGTTCGAGCCGACGGTCCGCGACGGCTGGCTCCACTGTCGCGGCGTGGCGGACGACAAGGCGCAGCTCTGGATCCTCCTCGACGCTGCGCGCGGGCTCGCCGGCGAGGGCGCGCTCCCCGTCAACGTCCGCGTCGTCTCCGACGCCGAGGAGGAGGTGGGTGGGAACAGCGTGGCCGACTGGGTGGCCGCCGACCCGCGCGGCGCCGACGCCTGCGTGGTCTTCGACACCGCGATGCTCACCGCCGACATTCCGGCCTTCTACCTCGGCACACGCGGCACGGCCTACTTCCACGTGACGGTGGAGACGGGGCGCCGCGACGTCCACTCCGGCGTCTTCGGCGGTGCCGGCCTGAACGCGATGCACGTCCTCGTGGAGATGCTCGCAGCCGTCACTCCCCGCGATGGCGCATTGCCGGAGCCGCTGCGCGAGGGGACGGCCCAGCCGGGTGACGCGGAGCTGGCGTCGTGGCGCCTCCTTCCGAGCGGGGAGGAGGTTCTGGCCGATCAGGGCGTGCTTCCCGCCGATCCTCGCGCTGCGGCCGACTTCTACCGGCGGACGTGGGCCGAGCCCTCGCTCGACGTGCACGGCCTCGAGGGCGGTTCCCCCCGGCTGATGAAGACGATCGTGCCCGCGCGGGCCGAGGCGAACCTCTCGATGCGGCTCGCGCCCGGCCAGTCCGTCTCGCGGATTGCCGCGAACCTCGAGCAGCTCCTCCGCGCGGCCGCTCCGCCGGCCGCCATGGTCGGCATCGAGTCTCTTGGCAGCCTGTGAGGCGTCCTCGACGCGCGCAGACACGCCGGCGATCGCCCTCGCCCGGGCCGCCTTCGAGGACGCGATCGGAGTGGCGCCGGTCCTCGTGCGTACGGGCGGCTCGCTGCCGATCGCGCCGGCGCTCGAAGCGCGCGGCATCCCGGCGCTGATCACCGGGTTCGACGTTCCGGACGGCAACATCCACGCGCCCAACGAGCGCTTCCGGCTCGCGCATCTCGACCTCGGCCGGCGCGCGGCGCGAGAGCTGTTCGTCCGCTACGCCGGGCTCGCGTAGCGCTCGAACACGTCGAGCGGGAGAGCGAGCGAGACCAGTGCGTTCGGGAGGTCGACGGCCTGCGCGATGCGGAGGTCGGCGGCCACGCTGCACAGGGCGTACGCAGCCTCGCGCCTCACGCCATGGACCGCCTCCAGGAAGTCGATCATCTCGAGCAGCGCCCGCCGCGCCGCGAGCCCGATGTCGAGCAGCTCGTTCTGGTTCGCGTCCGTCACCGGGATGCCGGTGGTGACGATGGCCCGCCGCGCCGGCAGCGCAGGCGCCTCGACCATGGGAAACCTCGGTCGCCAGGACGGCCGGCGCACGACGTCGGCCCTGATGGTCACCTGCGCCCCGATCTCGATCGCGCTGCCGCACACCTCGCCGTCGCCCTGCGCGTAGTGACAGTCACCGAGGGACAGCAACGCTCCCGGGACGTGCACCGGCAGGAACAGTCGCGCACCCCGCACGAACTGGCGCAGGTCGAGGTTGCCTCCGATCTCGCGCGGCGGCAGCAGGCCGAGCCCCTCCGCGGCGTGTACCGGGACCGGCGGCGGCGAGAAGTCGGAGAGGTCGAGGCCGACACGGGCGGCCAGCTCTTCCTCGCGCCTGCGAATGTCGGCGAGCAGCGCCTCCGAGGGTGCGACGCCGATCGTTCCGGGAAACGGGTCGGCCGGAACTGCGAAGCCGGGGAGCTCGTCGGAGCGTGCGAGCGCTCCGTCGAGACGCCACGCGACCAGAAACGGGTCCGGGAAGAGGTCGGCGAGGAGGCCGAAGCCCGGGAAGACCGCCGTGAACCCGAAGTCCGCGGGCGCCATGTCGACGAGCTCGACGACGAGCACGTCGCCCGGCTCGGCGGTCTCGACGAAGACCGGGCCCGCGAGCAGGTCGTTCGAGAGATCGATCGTGAGCAGGTCGTCGGACGTGCTCTCGAAGCCGATCTGGTCGCCGGTCCCGAGCGGGGCGTCGAGCGTCAGCGTCTCGCCGGGCTTCACCCGTGCGATCGGCTCCACCGCGGGGTGCCAGCGATTGTGTCCGCCCACGCTGCGCCTTCTATCAACCGCGCTTATCGAGCGCGCGGGACCGATCGTTGATCTTCTGGATCCAACCTTGTAGGTTGCCGCCTCTTCCGCCGTCCCGATAGGAGGATCCATGCGCGCCCGGCACCCCCGCGGTAGTCGCCGAATTGCGGCGATCATTCTGGCCATCTGCTGTGCGGCGCTCGCCACCGGCGCGTCCGCGCGGACACGCGCGACCACCGGCGACGTCCAGCACCTGACCTGGGGCCTGGGCGCCTCGATTCGCGGTCTCGAGTACACCCACTCGGCTGACTCGGGGACGGCGACCGTCGTCTCGCTCGGCTGCGAGACGCTGGTCAAGTACGACCGCTTCGGCAAGCTCGTGCCGGGGCTCGCGGTGTCGTCCGGGGCGCCGAACATCCTCACGCGCACGTATCGGATTCGGCCCAACGTGAAGTTCTGGGACGGAACGACCCTGACTCCCGCGGACGTCGTGTACTCGCTCCAGCGCGCCGCCAGCGCAAAGGCGGGCTCGCAGATCGCGGCGTTCTACACGTCGGTCAAGTCGATCACGGCGAAGGGCGACCGGGTGACCGTCAAGCTGACCCACCCCGATCCGTACTTCCGCTACGCCCCGGCGGTCACCTACATCCTCGAGAAGAAGTACTGGCAGGCGCACCTGAAGGACATCGGTACGTCGCAGGCGCTGCCCGTGTGCACGGGTCCCTTCCGCTTCACGAGCTTCAAGGGCGACGAGGACATCGAGCTGACGGCGTTCGACGGCTACTGGGGCGGACGCCCGAGTGTCCGCTCCATCTCGCTCAAGGTCATCATCAACGACGCGACCCGGCTCCTCGCCATGCGCCAGGGGGAGCTCGACGGCTCCTTCCGGATCTCCCAGGACGCGATCGACCAGTGGAAGAAGCTCTCGGGCGTGGGCATCCAGCTCGCACCGGAGCTGCGGACGGCGTACCTGTCGCTCGACACGGCGATCGAGCCCTGGAACGACGTGCACGTGCGCCGCGCGATCGCATACTCGTTCGACCGGGCGGGTCTCGTGAAGGCCGTGCTCCACGGCTACGGGCAGACGGCCCCGAGCATGCCGCCGCCGGAGCAGTGGGGCGGCCTGATCAGCGTGCCCCAGGCCAGGGCCTTCAACAACTCGCTGCCGCAGTACTCGTACAACCTGGCGAAGGCGAAGGCGGAGCTCGCGAAGTCCAAGTTCGCGCAGGGCTTCAACGCGACGCTGCCCTACCCGGACGCCGAGGCGACGCTCGGCAAGGCGGCCCTCCAGCTGAGTCAGAGCCTGAAGAAGCTGGGTATCAACCTGACCGTCAAGGAGCAGCCGGTCGACCAGTGGTTCGCCACGATCTACAGCCACCCGAGCCCGCTCGGCCCGCAGATCATCAGCTGGGGCGTGGACTACCCCGATGCTGCCGATGCCCTGCACTTCATCTACGACAGCAAGGGCGCGGTGAAGAACAACTTCAACACCGCGAACTACAAGTCGCCGAAGATGGACGGGCTGCTCGCGAAGCAGCAGAACGCGAGGACGCCTGCGGCCCGTGTCGCCGCGCTCAAGGCGGCGCTCCGCCTGGCCGCCGCCGACGTGCCGTACGTCCCGATCTGGTACCAGGACATCGCGATGGCCATCAGCAACAAGCTGCGCTACCAGGGCTTCGGGACGTGGTACCTGTACACGCCGTGGGCGCTCCAGATCTCCGCCCGGTAGGGCGCGGCCGGTTTCGCGACTCCGCTCCCCGGGCCTAGCCGCCCGGGGCGCGGAGCCGCGGTAGCCAGGTGAGCACGAGGAACCTCGCGCTCTTCATCGCCCGGCGCCTCGCCGCGCTCGTGGTGCTGCTCGTCCTCATCTCGTTCGTCGTCTTCAGCCTGCTCTACCTCGCCCCGGGGAGCCCGGAGCAGCTGCTCCTGGGCGCAAGGCCGTCGACGCCCCAGACGATCGCGGCCATCAGGGCCCAGTACCACCTCAACGACTCGTTCTTCGTGCAGTACCTGGACTGGGCGCGCGGCGCCATCCGGTTCGACTTCGGCCGCTCGATCCGCACGAACGAGCCGGTCGTCGACGTGCTCCGCCAGCGCTTCGTCCTCACGCTTCAGCTCGGCTTCTTCGCCTTCCTGCTCACGCTGCTCGTCGGCGTCCCGCTCGGCGTGTGGGCCGCGCTGAAACGGCAACGTTCGGCCGATCGTGGGATCGTCGCGGTGAGCGTCCTCGGGGTGAGCGCGCCCGCGTTCGCAACCGGGATCCTGCTCCTCTACGTCTTCGCCGTCGAGTTCGGCTGGTTCCCGGTCTTCGGTCAGGGCAGCGGTGTCGTCGACCGCGTGCGCCACCTGACGCTGCCGGCGATCGCGCTGGCCCTGACGGGAATCGGGCTCATGGTGAAGATCACGCGCGCCGCGGTGATCAACTCGCTCGAGCAGGACTACGTCACGTTCGCGCTCGCACGCGGGATCAGCCGGCAGCGGGTGCTCACGGCTTACGCGCTGCGCAACGCGCTCGCTGCCGATCGTGACCGCGGCCGGCCTGCTCCTCGCCTACATGCTGGCCGGCACGGTGCTCGTCGAGGTGACGTTCGCCCTGCCGGGGCTCGGCTCGCTGCTCGTCGACTCGGTCCAGAACCTCGACATCCCCGTCGTTCAGGCCCTGGCGATGCTGATCGCGACCATCGTCGTGCTCATCAATCTGATCGCCGACCTGGTCTACGTCCTCGTCGACCCGCGGGTCACCTTCGACAAGGCGAGCGCATGACGGACGTCGTCGCGGAAAGCCTGGAGCCGGCCGCCGCGGCCTCGGTCGCGGCGGCGGCGCGTGTCCATGCCGGTCGTGCTGGCCGCGATCATCCTCCTCGTCGCCGTCATCTGCGCGATCGCAGGGTCTTGGATCGCTCCGCACGATCCGAACGAGCAGGACCTGTTCGGGAGCCTCCAGGGCCCGAGCCGCGCTCACCTGCTCGGCACGGACGATCTCGGCCGCGACATCCTCTCGCGCACCATCGTCGGCGCGCGGACGGCGATCATCGGCCCGGCGCTCATCGCCGCGGGCGCGATGCTGATCGGCAACTTCTTCGGCGTGCTGGCCGGCTATCGAGGCGGCACCGCCGACTCGGCGATCTCGCGGATCGTCGACTTCGTCTACGCGCTGCCCGCGCTGCTCGTCGCGATCGTCGTCGTGGGCGTCCTCGGCGGCGGGTACTTCCTCGCGGTCGGCCTGCTGGTCGTGCTCTTCGCGCCGGTCGACACACGGATCGTCCGCGCGGCGACGCTCGCGCAGCGCAACCGCCCGTACGTAGAGGCCGCCCGGCTGCTCGGGCTCTCGGACCGGCGGATCATGTACCGCCACATCTGGCCGAACGTGCTGCCGGTCGCCCTGGCGAACGCCTTCCTGACGTTCGCCTTCGCGATCGTGGCGCTCGCGTCGCTCTCGTTCCTCGGGCTCGGCGTCGGCCCGGGCACAGCCGACTGGGGCCGCATGCTGTCGGACAGCCGCAACCTGCTCCTCGACGTCCCTGAGGCCGCCCTTGCCCCCGGAATTGCGATCGTCCTCGTCGCGGTGAGCGTCAACATCGCGGGCGACTGGCTGTCGGAACGACTCGCGGATCGCGGGCGGGCGCGGTGAGCGCCGCGCCCCCTTCCCTCTCGGTCGAGGGCCTCAGGATCGAGGCGAGGCTGGCGCAGGGCACCCGCACCATCGTCCGCAGCCTGGACCTCGACGTGGCACCGGGGGAGACCGTCGGAATCGTCGGGGAATCCGGCAGCGGGAAGTCGCTGACCGCCCGCGCCCTGATTGGGCTGCTGCCGCCCGGCGTGCACGCCGAGGGCGCCGTCCGCGTCAGCGGCCACGACGTCCTCGGCATGTCGGAGCGCGCGCTCCGGCGCGTTCGCGGCCGTGAGATCTCGCTCCTGCTCCAGGACCCGTTCACGATGCTGAACCCGCGTCATGCGCGTCGGCCTCCAGGTCGTGGAGACCGCGCGGGAGCGCAACCGCGCTGAGGCCGATCCGGCGCCTTGCCGAGGTCGGCATCCGGGATCCAGCGGTCGTCGACCGGTACCCGTTCCAGCTCTCCGGCGGGATGCAGCAGCGAGTCGCGCTCGCCGCGGCGCTGGCGAGCGACCCGAACATCCTGATCGCCGACGAGCCGTCGACCGCGCTCGACGTGACCACCCAGCGGGAGATCCTCGCGCTCCTCGGCCGGGTCCAGGAGGCGCGCGGGATGGGGCTCGTCCTCATCACGCACGACCTGCGCGTCGCGTTCTCGATCTGCCGCCGCATCTACGTGCTCTACGCCGGGTCGGTGCTCGAGGTCGGCCCGGCCGCCGCGCTCGAGGCCGAGCCGCTGCACCCGTACTCGCTCGGGCTGCTGCTGTCCGAGCCGGCCGTCGACCGCCGGTTTGCCGAGCTGCCCGTCGTCGAGGGCTCGGTGCCCGCGCCGGACGACGTTGCCGGCCGGTGCCCCTTCGTCACGCGCTGCAGCTGGGCGGCGCCGCAGTGCGGGAGCGGCGCTCCGCCGCTGCGCGAGGTCGCCCCGGGGCGGTTCTCGGCCTGCGTTCGCCTCGACGAGATCCGGGACGAGCTCGTCGCGAGCCGCCGCTCGTGGGACGAGCGCGCCATCGCGGAGCACGCATCGGCGGAGCCCGTCACGGATGCGCTCGTGGCGGTGCGGGGTGTTCAGAAGCAGTTCGGCAAGCGCCGCGGCCAGGGCGAGGTCACGGCCCTCAAGGACGTCTCGATCGCGATCGGAGACGGGGAGAGCGTCGGGCTCGTCGGCGAGTCGGGGTCGGGCAAGACGACGCTTGCCCGCTGCATCGTCGGCCTGGAGACCCCGACGGGCGGCGAGATCGTGATCGACGGGATCGACGCCTCCGACTACGCGCGCCTCAAGGTCGGGCAGCGGCGGCAGCTGCGCCGGCGCGTGCAGATGGTCTTCCAGGATCCCTACTCGTCGCTGAATCCGGTGATGACGGTCGGCGCGACGCTCCGCGAGGCGCTGTCTGTGGGGCCCGCCCCGCAAACGAGCGAGGTCGACCTGCTGGCGCGGGTCGGTCTTCCCGCCCACTACGCGGGCCGGAAGCCGGTCGCGCTCTCGGGCGGCGAGCGCCAGCGCGTCGCGGTCGCCCGGGCGCTCGCGCTCCAGCCGCGGCTGCTCGTCTGCGACGAGCCGGTCTCGGCGCTGGACGTTTCCGTCCAGGCCCAGATCCTCAATCTCTTCTCGTCGCTCCGAGCCGAGCTCGGCCTCGGGTACCTGTTTATCACCCACGATCTCGCCGTGGTCCGGCAGGTGGTCGACCGGGTCTACGTCCTCTACGAGGGCGAGGTCGTCGAGTCCGGCCCGGTCGAGCGCGTGCTGGACGCGCCGACCCATCCGTACACGGCGCGGCTCGTCGCCTCCGTCCCGAGAACGGAGGCCGGATGGCTTGAGGGGTCTGACCCCTAGGAGGGGCTGCGGAGCCTGGGGGTTCTGGAACGCGTACATGAGCTCGGCGTAGCGTCGGCCCTCCGAGCCGCCGATCGTGCAC
The DNA here is from genome assembly GCA_963710465.1 of uncultured Thermoleophilia bacterium. Lineage (GTDB taxonomy): Bacteria > Actinomycetota > Thermoleophilia > Gaiellales > Gaiellaceae > JACVRM01. Next base: position 16,854 of record CAVQAQ010000008.1, on the reverse strand, counting down.
TCGTCCATGACCTGCCGGTGCTGCCGGTCGATCTCGAACGGCGACGAGAAGAACGCCTCGTTCGCGGAATCCATGTCGTCGACCTCGATGAAGACCGCGAGCAGGTCGCCGTGCTCGCTCGGGAGGATGTACGCGACCTCCTGCCGCACGCCTTCGTTGTCGAGCGTCTGGAAGGCCTCGTCCTTTCGGTGCTCGAGCTCCGCGTACCACTCGCGGAGGCGTTCGGTCTTGCCCGGGACGATCCAGGCCGTCGACAGGACGTAGGGCATCGGTCGCTCCTCTCTGGTCGGGGCCGCCAGCCTACTTGGCCGGCCGATGAAGCCTTCGCGTCAGGCGCCGTCGCCGCGCTGGAGGCCGTGCCGCGCCAGCGCGAGGCGCATCAGCGTGGCCTGGGTGCCCTCGGCGCTAGGGTCGTCCTCGCCGGGGAAGAGCTGGACGTACGACCCATCCGGCTGCATCTCCCAGGCGGTGCGATGGTCGGCCAAGGAGACCTGGAGGATCTCCCACAGCCGGGCGCGCAGGCCGCGCGTGCGGATCGGAACGGCGGCTTCCACCCGCTCCGACAGGTTCCGGTGCATCCAGTCGCCGGACCCGATCAGGAACTCGCCCTCCAGCGGATCCTCAGACCCCGCTGCGAAGTGGAAGATCCGGGAGTGCTCGAGGAACCGGCCGATGATCGAGCGGATACGCAGGTTGTCGGTCACGCCGGGGACGCCGGGCGCGAGGGAGCAGAGACCGCGAACGACGAGGTCGATGGGGACACCTGTCTGCGATGCACGCGACAGGAGCGCGCACATCTCCGGATCCTCGAGCTGGTTCATCTTGCAGACGATCCGCGCCGGCCGGCCCGACTCGTGGTTCTCGATCTCGTTCTCGATGAGCCGGACGAACGTCGAGCGCATGGCGAGCGGAGCGACGACCACCGTGGAGAACGACGGCGTCCGCGAGCGGCCGGTCAGGTAGTGGAAGAGCGTGACGACGTCCCGCGTGACCGTCGGATCGGCGGTGAGCAGCCCGACGTCCTCGTAGATCCTGGCCGTGCGCGTGTGGTAGTTGCCGGTCGCGATGTGCGCATACGAGCGCATACCGCCCGCCTCCTGACGGACCACGAGCGCGGTCTTGCTGTGCGTCTTGAGCCCCTTGACGCCGAAGACGACGTGGGCGCCGACCTTCTCCAGCTCCCGTGACCAGTGCAGGTTCCGGGCCTCGTCGAAGCGGGCGCTCAGCTCGATCACGCACGCGACCTGCTTCCCCGCCTCGGCGGCGCGGATCAGCGACTGCACGAACGGCGTGTCGTCGCCGACCCGGTAGACGGTCATCTTGATCGACACCGTGAGCGGGTCGTCGGCTGCCTCGCGGATGAAGCGCTCGACGCTCGCGTCGAAGCTGTCGTACGGGTGATGGAGGAGGACGTCGGCCGTTCGGATCGCGGCGAAGATGTCGCCGTCGGCCGTCTCGAGCCCGGTCGGCGTCAGCGGCGTCCAGCGTGAGAAGCGCAGGCCTTCGAGCGGGAGATCCGCAATCTCGAACAGCGTCGTGTAGTCGAGGAGCGCGCGCAGCTCGTAGACGTCCTCGCGGCCGAGACCGAAGCGCTCCATCAGCTCGGCGACGATCGCCGGGTCGGCATGCGGCTGCACCTCGAGGCGGACGACCGGCTCGAAGCGCCGGAGCTGAAGCTCCCGCTCGACGAGGGCGCGCTTGCTCAGGCCGTCGCCGTCTTCGTCGACCTCGACCTCAGCGTCGCGAGAGACCCTGATCAGGCTCGCGCTCTCGATCACCATTCCCGGGAAGAGCTTGTGCGCGTTCGCCGAGACGAGCTCGTCGAGCTGCACGAAGACGCGTTCCGGAGACGTGACGCCGATGCGTACGCGCAGCCATTGCGGGAGCTCCCTCGGCACCTTGACGCGGACGAGCACCGATTCGCCGGACGCCGGGTCGGTCAGCCGGAAGGCCCACGAGGTCGAGAGGTTCGAGATGTACGGGAACGGATGCGCGGCGTCGAGGCCGAGTGGCGTCAGCACGGGCGAGACCTCGGTGTCGAAGACCGCCGACGCCTCGTCGCGCTGCTCCTGGGAGAGGTCGCTCCAGGACGCCAGGTGGACGCCCTGCTCGGCGAGCCGGGGCCGCAGGACGTCGAGGTAGCAGGCCGCCTCCTGCTCGAGCATCTCCAGGATCACCTCGCGGACGCGGAGCACCTTCTCGCGGCGCTCCTGGGCGGCCGGGCTCGCGTCCTCCGTGGACGGACGGATGAGCGCGATGCGCTTCTGGAAGAACTCGTCGAGGTTCGATGAGAAGATGGCCAGGAAGCGTGTGCGCTCGAGCAGCGGCGTCCGCTCGTCCTGCGCCTCCTGCAGGACGCGGCGGTTGAACTCGAGCCAGCTCAGGTCGCGGTCGACCGACGCCCGGCGCAGGTCGCGGTCGAGCGGGTCCCACGGCGAGTCTGTCTGGACGACGTCGGTCATGGTCGGCCGGGCCGCACGGTTCGAGGCTGCACTCTCACGGTGAGATGAGCGTACTCGCGCGCGGCACGTTCGGGCAGACGGTCGCGACTAGGGTCTGCCGGCCCGCCGAGCCGGAGCTCGTACGGCGACGATCTGTCCCGTCGCCGGAGCATCGAGCATCTCATCCATCCCGGGCCAGACGGCGGCCGTGATGTAGAGGGTCATGCCATCAACGCCGCCCAGCGCGCACGCGAACGCGCCGCGGTCGAGCTCGACCGTCTGCAAGACCTCGCCGCCTTCGCGCACGCGAACGCATCGGCGGTGCGGCACGTCCGCGTACCAGCATGCACCGTCCTCGTCGAGGCAGATGCCGTCCGGGGCACCGTCTCCGAGGTTCGCCCAGACCCGGCGGTCGCCGAGCTCACCCTCCGAGCCGATGGAGTACGCGGTCAGTCGTTGGCCGTGCGACTCGGCGACGATGAGCGTGTCGCCGTCGGGCGTGATCGCCATTCCGTTTGGGAACTGAAGCCCGTGGGCGACGATCTCCGGCGATCCGTCCACGCTCACGCGGGCGATCACCCCACTCGCGCGCTCTCCGACCGGCGCGCGGAAGACGCTGCCGTTGACGTACGCGGCGCCCGACCCGTCCACCACGAGCTCGTTCCAGACGCCCCGGTCGAGCAGTCCGCTCAGCTCACAGTGCGTCACCCAGGCATGACCCTCGCGACGAGCAAGTCGCCCTTCACGTCCCGAGACGACGAGCAGCCGCCCGTCCGGGAGCCAGTCGAGGCTGAGGGGGAAGCCGCGAAACGTTGCGACGACCTCGACCGCCCCGGACGGGTCGAGCACGCAGATCTCGTTCGCCACCCAGTTCGCGAACCACAGACGGCCGTCGTGCCAGCGCGGCGATTCGCCGAAGCGCAGACCTTCGTACAGAACCCGGGGAGTGGTCATACCGGTTCGACTCCTCCGTGTGGACGAGCTCATCGCCCGGGCCTGGCCCGGGAGTCAGATCCAGCCATGGGACTAGTCTCCCTCCGTGCCGGTCTGCGCGAGCTGCGGCCACGAGAACAGCGCCGCCGCGCGGTTCTGTGAGGCGTGTGGCGTTGCGCTCGGCGGCCCTGTGAGACGCTCGATCCGGAGCGGTTGCGCGCGCTGCTCGCCCGTTACTTCGAGCGGATGAAGGCGATCGTCGAGCGGCATGGCGGCAGCGTGGAGAAGTTCATCGGCGACGCCGTGATGGCCGTATTCGGCGTGCCGGTGGTGCATGAGGACGACGCGCTGCGCGCGGTGCGGGCCGCCGCGCAGATGCGGGAGGCGCTGCCCGGGCTCGGACTGGAGGCGCGGATTGGCGTGATGACCGGCGAAGTGGTGACGGGGACGGAGGAGCGCTTGGCCACGGGCGACGCGGTGAACGTGGCGGCGCGGCTGGAACAGGAGGCGCAGCCGGGCGAGGTGCTGATCGGCGCGCCGACACTGGCACTCGCCGCCGACGCGATCGACGTCGAGCCTCTCGAGCCGCTGGACTGGAAGGGTAAGGGGAAGCCGGTTCTTCCCTACCGGCTCCTGCGCGTACGCGAGGCGCCGGAGCGCCGGCACACGGCGCCGTTCGTCGGGCGCGAAAGCGAGCTCGATTCTCCGGGCGGCATGGAAGGGCGTGCGGGCCGAGGGGCGCTGCGAGTTGGTGACGGTCCTCGGCGAGGCTGGCGTCGGCAAGTCTCGGCTCAGCGCGGAGTTCCTGGGGTCGATTGAGGCGATCGTCGTCCGCGGCCGCTGCCTCCCCTACGGGGAGGGGATCACCTACTGGCCGGTCGTTGAGGTTCCCACGGCGCGACCGACGCCCGGCCGGCAGCGGATGACGTCGATCGCGTCGTTCCGGGCGAACACCGCGTCGTTCGCTGGCCCCGCATCGATCCAGTCGCCGCCGTCAGCGCAGCGTGACGTCCCACCGGCGGGAGCGGTGCTCCGGGTCGACGCTGGGCCGGGACTAGTTCAACCTGGCCCAACCGCGGATACGGCGTTCCACGAAGTGCTCCAGGTTGAGGTCCTCGACGACGGAGGCGGCCGGCGTCTCGGTGCCGCCCGGGTGTACCGGCAGCTCCCCCAGGCCCACCGAGCAGAGCTGAACGGCGCGGCGGATCTCGACCACGTCCACGCTGTATTCGGGGTACCAGCCCCGCGCGATGTGTTCGACCAGAGCCGCTCGCTCCAGGTCAAGCCCGGTGGGCTGTTTGAGATCGACAGGGGGAAGCTGTTCTTCGATGTCCCTGTGGTGCCCGGCTCACGCCGCCTCGAACCCACCCAGCCCGGGGGATCTAGGTTCGACCCATTCGAGGTACTTCTGCTCGGCCGTCCAGACCGCGCGGTATCAGGCTTCGGCTTCTCATCTGGGCCGGTGCGCCGGTCCGCGCGCCGGTCCCCCGTCACATGCGCCGTTCGCGCCACAGGGCTACCAGCTGGGGCGACGTAGCGGACACTGCCGGGTCGCCGTGTCCACGATGTAGAGCGCTGCGAAGCTTCGCCGCTCGATCGTGTTCGCTACCACCGGGTCACGCCCGGCTGGGGTCGTCGAGTCCTGCAGACTCCAAGGCCGCAGGACTCGACGAGCCCAGACCGCTACCCGCGAGCGGGCAGCAGCGCGTTGTGGAGGACGAAGCCGGCGACCTTGCGGCCGAGCGCGAGCCCGGTCACGTGGTCGAGCCGCGTGTGCTGGCCGGCGAAGATGCGACTGAGACCGGCCTCCTCGGCGGCGGCGCTGAAGCTCGTGAACGAGCGCGTGACACCGGGGAGCGCGGGTGAGGTCACCGAGAAGCGCTGACGGTCACCGTAGAAGCTGGCGAGCACGTCGGCGCCGGCGGCGCTGATCGTGCTGTGTGCGCCGGGGTACGACGGGTCGGCGGCCGTGTTGCCGGCGACTGGGAGCCAGTTCGGGTCGCCGATCGTGTCGGGGTTGCCGTCCGTGTCGGCGAGGCGGATCGCCGTCACGGGCCGCCAGAGCCGGTACGTGTACTTGGCGTCGTAGAACGCGATCGCCGAGTCGGCGAAGCTGAGGTCGAGCGCGGCGAACAGACGCGCCGTCGTGGGCAGGTCGCTGTGGTGCGCGACTGCGACGGTCTGGGCGATCTGGTTCCAGAAGTTCTGGATCGGGGGCGCCCAGAACTGGCCGATCTGGGTCTGCTCGGCGGTGCGGCTTGTGCTGGTCGCCGAGCCGATGTCCTCGACCTCGTTGATCGCCTCGGCATACTCGTCGCTCGAGAGCGGGGGCGGCGGGATCGGCCGGAACTGGTCGGCGCGGTCCAGGACGAACGGGGTTACCTCCCCCCAGGTGGTGAACGCCGGCGTTGGCGAAGTTCGGCGGCGTGGGCCGGTAATCGCCCGGGTTGGTGCCGGCCACAAACGGCGATGCGGGGACGTTCGAGCCGTCGTTCGCACGGATGGCCAGCATGTCCCGGGCGACCTCCTCGCCGACGCGGACCCCCTTGTCCTTGGCCGGACCATCCGGCACCTTCGCGAGCTCGGCCGCGTAGTCGGAGTCGAGGGCGCTCTGCTGCGACGGATAGAGGCCGACGAGCGCGGTGTGTGCGGCCGCATCGGCTGCCGCCGGCTCCGACGCGTCGCCGGGCGCCCGCATGGAGATCAGGTACGGCTCGATGGGTACGGTCGATCGAGTCGACGGCGTCGTAGACGGCCGCCTGGAGGATGGCGAAGTCGCGGGTCGGCTGGATGTTGGCCGGCTGTGCGCCCGGCGTGTTGACGATGCCGAGAAGAACCTGGTTCCAGTCGATCACCGGCGCGCCGGACAGCGCACCGGACGGCAGGTGCTTCCCCGGCCCGTGGGCCGGCCTGGCACCGGCGCGCGGGGTGCGCGCGTCGGAAGCGGCCGCAAGCACCGTGGCCGATGTGAGGGCGCCGACTGTGAGTGCGAGCACGAACAGTCGTGTGGAAAACGATTTCATTGGAGAGCTCCTTGCTCGTCGGTGTTCGGGGTCGTGCGGGTGTGACGCGTCCTGCGCGTCTGCAGCGTCGGACGGCTCACCGGGCTGCCGCCGCCACGAGTGAGCGCGCCCACGTGTCGAACCGCGGCCGGCCTCCGCTGAAGAGGACGGCGAGCAGGTCTTCGCGGGTGGTGCGGAAGACGCCCACCACGTCGTTGCAGGCGAGCAGCTCCCAGCGGAGCGCACGCAGCTGGTCTGTCGTTTCGGCCCAGCCGATTTCCAGTTCGTAGATGCTCACGGCGACATCTCCTTCCTTCCGCGTGGTGCGAGGGCGAGCGCCGCTCTCGCAGGTCGGACACCCGCGCTGCGGCCCGGAGAGATCGTCGAGCGGTAGGTCGTCTTCTCTCCTCTCGAGTCACGCGAGCCGTAAGGGCTGCGCGGGAGAGGCGACCTTGGCCTCGAACGGCGCCGTCGAGGACGCCGTCCGACGACGCTAGCAGGACCGGGATGGGCCGCGTCGGGCGGTGGCCGAAACCGATCGCCCTCGGCGGCGCAGATGAGAGCTTCGAACCGAGGAGCCGGGATTACCGAAGCCGCCGACGACGTTCTGTCCAGTGCCGAGGCCCCTGTGTCGAGCTCGCGAACCGACCCCGTGTCCGCTGCCTGGCCGCCTTGCGCGCGCCGTCGTTTCCGCGCGTCGCGAGCCTCTGCGCGACCGCGCTCGGGCGGCCGCGAGAAAGGAGCCCTCGAAGGTGATCGGAGCCTCGAGCTCGAGTTTCCGCTTCGCCGCCGTGCAGGTGGGCTACTGGCTCGGCTGGGCGTCGATCGTCGTCGTGCTCGCCGGCCTCGCATTTGACGTCCACGCGCGCGATCGCTGGCTGCTCGTCGGCTCCACGCTGGCCGCCGCCGCCGGCAACACCGTCGCCATGGTCATCCCGTGGCGTGAGTGGCTCGGCACCCGCCGCGGACGGATCCTGCTCGACCTGTGGTGCGGCGGCCTGATCGCGTTCGTCGCCCTGCTCGTGGTCGGCGCAGGCTCGAGCTTCTCCTTGCTCCTCTTCCTCGCGGTTCCCGTTCATCGCCGTTGTCCAGATCGGCTGGCGGCGCGGCTTCTGGCTCGCCGTCAGCGCGGGGACGTGTGCAACCGTTGCGGCCCTCGTCCCGCTCTCCGTCGGCGCGACGGCGATGCGGCTTGCCCTGGTCGGAGCCGCGGCCGCCGTCGCCCTCGTCCTCGTACGGGCGATTCGCCATGAGGCGGCTGCGCACAGGCAGGCCGCGCTGCGCGCCGAGCTCGAGCGGACGCTCGCAAGAGAGGCGAATCACCGCATCAAGAACGACCTGCAGACGGCGGCCGACCTGCTGCTGCTCGGCCGCCCCGACGGGCCGAACGGTGCGGCATTCGACGAGACGGCCTCGCGGATCCGCTCGATCGCAACCGTGCACCGCCTGCTGACCGAGGCCGAGGATCGGAGTCGACGGCGCCGCGCTCCTGCGCAGCATCACCGCCGGCGCGCCGGTGCCGGTGACGGTCGAAGCCGAGCCGGTCGCGTTCGACGCGGCGACCGCCCAGAAGCTCGGGATCGTCGCCAACGAGCTCGTCACGAACGCCTTCCAGCACGGCGCGCCGCCGATCGTCGTGCGGCTCGAGCGGCGGCGCGCAGACGCGACTGCGCGTCGACGACGGCGGGGACGCGCGGCGAGCGCGCCGGCGGGCTTCGGCCTCGGCCTCGTCCGGCGCATGGTCGAGCAGGGTCTCGACGGTCGCTTCGAGCTGCGCGCGCGCGACCGGCGGCGGCACGCGCGCCGAGGTCGTCTTCCCGACGGTCGCGAGATGAGAGTCCTCGTCGCCGAGGACGATCCGCTGATCGGCCTCGGTCTCTGCGAGCGCGCTGCGCTCGCTCGGGCACGAGCCGATCGGCCCCGCCGCCGACGGCGAGCGAGGCGATCGAGCTCGCACGCGAGAGCCTCGCCCGACCTGTACCTGTTCGACATCGAGATGCCGAACGTCGACGGGCTCGAGGCTGCCGCGCAGCTCGCCGCGGACGGCCTGCGCCGGCCGGTCGTCGTCGTCACCGGCGTCGACGATCCCGAGCCTGATCGAGCGCTCGATCGCGAGCGGCGTCAGCGCCTATCTCACGAAGCCGGTCGACACGCGCGAGCTGCAGGCCGCGATGGCGCTGGCGGCGGCACGCCACGCCGAGTTCGAGGCGCTCGAGGCCGAGGTCGACCGCGCCCAGCAGGCGCTCGAGGACCGCAAGATGGTCGAGCGCGCGAAGGGACTGTTGATGTCGGCGCTCGACCTCTCCGAGCACGACGCGTTCCGCCGGCTGCAGCTGACCGCACGCGAGCGCAACCTCCGCCTCGCCGACGTCGCCGCGCGCATCGTCGAGCAGCAGAGCCTGCTCGAGCCGAAGCCCAAGCCGCCAGCCGCGAGCTGACCGGCGCGACTGCGCCCGACGTCACGACAGCTGCCGCCGGAGACCTGCAGCGGTCCTGCTAGCTTGACCTTGCGGCGTTCAAGACGACGCCGCGCGAGGCCAAGGCTCGCCTCTTCCGAGTTACTTCGACCGGAAAGGCAGGGCCATGGCCTCGAATCGTTCCATCGCAGAGAAGCGGGCTACGGGCCGCGCGTCGTCGGCGAACACGCCGAAGCAAGCGCTGGCCGAGCTCGCACGTCACAGCGCGCGCGTTCAGGTCGCCGCGCTCGCGGCCGGCGGAAAGATGCTCGTCGGCTGGGCACAGGCGACCGACCGCTACGCGCAGGCAGTCGCCGACGAGCTGCTGCGGCGCGTCGACGGCGAGACCGACTCCGCAGCACTCGTCGCTCGCGTCACCGCCGCGACGAACGCGCACCTGCGCGAGCTGACCGCGCTGCCGCGTGCCGCCACCGACCACTTCGACACGCGTCTCGCACGCGTGCCGATCGACGACTAGGAGCTTTCGATGAACCGCTCGATCGAACTGCTCAGCGCACTCGCCGCTGCTGTCGTGCTTGCGGCGGTCGCAGCGAGCGTTGCCCTTGCCGGCACCGCGAAGAACGCGGCCGCGAAGGTCGACGTCGCGAGGTCGCCGCTGGGACGGATCCTCGTCGACAGCAAGGGCATCACGCTCTACGACTTCCCGCCGGACAAGGGCACGACGAGCGTCTGCTACGGCGCCTGCGCCGCACTCTGGCCGCCGCTGCTCACGCCACGGCAAGCCGCTCGCGGGACCGGCGTGCGCGCCTCGCTGCTCGGCACGACGAAGCGCAAGGACGGCAAGCTCGAGGTCACCTACGACGGTCACCCGCTCTACTACTTCGTCAGCGACCGCAAGCCCGGCCAGACGACCGGCCAGGGCGTCAACCAGTTCGGCGGCCCCTGGTGGGTCATCTCGCCGGCCGGCAAGGAGATCCATCATCGTGGCTGATAGCCACGGCACACGCCGTCGCGACCGCGCGCTCGATCGCTGGCGGCACGCGCGGCCCCATGGTCGTCGCACGCGGCGTCGCGCGCTCGCGGGCGAGATCGCTCGCTACCTCGGCGCCGTCTCGATCCTCGTCGTCGGCGCCATCCACGCCCAGCAGTACTACGACGCCTACTTCTACGTCGTGCCGACGATCGGCACGCTCTTCCTGCTCAGCTTCATCGGCGCGGCGCGTCGTCGGCGCCGTGCTGTTCGCGCCGGTGCGGCGACTCGGCCGGCGGCTCGGCGACCTCGATCCTCGTCGCTCGCCGCGCTCGGCGCGATCGGGATCGCGCTCGGGACGCTCGTCAGCCTCCTGATCAGCGAGTACATGCCGCTGTTCGGCTTCATGGAGTCCGGCTACCGGCTCGCGATCGTCCTCACGCTCGTCTTCGACGTCCTGACGACGGCCTTCCTCGGCGTCTTCCTCGTGATCGTCGGGCCGCAACTCATCCGAAACACAGCTGATGAGCCCGCGTCGCAATAGATCCCTCGTTCGAGCGAGTTATGGGCGCGTTCGAGCGGGAAGAACGGTGTCGTCGAAGAGCTTCACACGGTGGCTGAGTGGCGGCGCCGTTCGCGGGGTTCCGACGGGAACCGCGACGTACGGCCAGCGCAAGCCGCAAGCGCTGGCGCGTACGCGCCGCGCTCAGCCGCTCCCGCTCCCGGGCACGGGCCGCTGGTCTAGCGGTCAACCCTTGATCGCGCCGCCGAGGCCGGTGCCGCGCAGGAACGAGCCGCTGGAAGATCAGGAAGCCGACGATCGGGACGAGGCAGGCGATGAACATCGCGGCGAGGAAGACGCCGAGCTCGGTCTGCGACTGGATGGTCGGCAGGCGCACGGAGAGCGGCTGCTTGTCCGGGTTCGGTGAGGACGAGCAGCGGCCAGAGGAAGTCCTTCCACGACGCGAGCACGGCGAACACCGAGACGACGCCGAGGATCGGCTTCGACATCGGCAGCACGATCGACCAGAACAGCCGGAACGGCCCGGCGCCGTCGATCGCGCGCCGCCTCGAAGATCTCGCGCGGCAGGTTGTCGAAGAAGCGCTTCACGAGGATGACGTTGAACGCGCTCGCGCCGGCGGGCAGCCAGATCGCCCAGTAGCTGTCGATGAACGAGTGGTGGATCGAGCGGCGGGTCGGACGATCTCGATGTAGAGCGGGACGAGCAGGACGACCGCCGGGACGAAGAGCGTCGCGAGCAGCAGCGCGCGGATCGATGCCTCGCGTACCGACGGCCGCAGCACCGACAGCACGTACCCGCCGGTCGTTGCGACGACGATCTGCACGAGCCACGAGCCGAACGCAAGCGACGACCGTGTTCCAGAAGTAGCGGCCGACGTGGACGTCGGTCCAGGCCGCTGCGCAGGTTGCTCCAGGCGGTTCCGTGCGGGAAGAGCGACATCGGGTTGCGTGAGCGTGTCCTGCGGTCGGCGTGATCGCCGACTTGGCGAGCCACAGGATCGGCCCGAGGCCGACGATGACGAGCAGCCGACGAGCAGGAGCAGCTGCACCGAGCCGACGCCCCACTTGACGCGAGGCGCGTTCCACTCGGCGACGGAGATGAAGCCGCCGCCAGTCGTTCGACGTGGTCCACGGTGCGAGCTCGCTCGCTCGGACTCATTCCGTGCTCCACGAGCGCGTCGCGCGCAAGTAGACGAGCGAGAACAGCGCGAGGAAGCCGGCCAGCATCAGGCTCAGCGCGGTCGCCTTGCCGTAGTCGCCGCCGAGCGAGTTCGCCGAACGCGTAGTCGTAGATCAGCAGCAGCACCGTCAGCGTCGCGTTCGCGGGCCCGCCCGAGGTGAAGAGGTACGGCTCGAGGAACACCTGCGCCGTCCCGATGATCTGCAGGATCATCGTCACGAGCAGCACGCCGCGCAGCTGCGGCAGCGTGATGTGCCAGACCTTCCGCCAGAGCGAGGCGCCGTCGACCGACGCGGCCTCGTAGAGCTCGCGGTTCACGCCGGTCAGCGCGGCGAGGTAGATGATCACCGTCGCGCCGGCGTTCGCCCAGGTCGCCTCGAGCACGAGCGACGGCATCGCCCACGCCTGCCGACTGGAGCCACGGGTACGGCCCGAGGCCGACCCAGCCGAGCACGTGTTGAAGACGCCGGCCGAGCTCGCCGTCGTAGAACGTCTTCCAGAGCAGGACCGCGACGACCGGCGGGATCACGACCGGCAGGTAGGCGAGCGCGCTGTAGACGCCCGCGGCGCGGCCGCACCTCGCTCATCAGCACGGCGGCCGCGAGCGGGATCGGATAGCCGAAGACGAGCGCGAGGAGCGCGAAGTACGCGGTGTTCTTGACCGCGATCGGCAGCAGCGGGTCGTCGAGGACGGCGCGGAAGTTGTCGAGCCCGACCCACGTCGGCGCCTCGCACGAGGTTCGTGTGCTGGAACGCCATGACCACCGTGCGGACGATCGGGTACCACGAGAACGCCCCGAAGACGAGCGAGCAGTGGGCAGCATGAAGAGCAGCGTCGTGAGGCCGCCGCTGCGAACCCACGTCAGCGGCGTGCGCCGCGCGCGGTGCCAGCGCTGCCTCGCACCGTCGGCAGCCGCGTCGACCTGCGTCACCTCGCTGATCGCGTCCACATGCTGACCTCCGTCGGCGGTCGTGGACGGCGGCGCGCGGCCCGCCGTCCACGCGTGCCGCCTGAGCTACTTCAGGCGCCGCTCGAGATCGCCTGCTGCGCCTGCTGGTTCGCCTGCTGCAGCAGCGACTGGATGTTCGGCGTTCTTGTTCGTCAGCACCGCCTCGACGACCGCGTCGAGCGAGTGGTAGACCGCCTGCGTCGACGCCGCCGGCTCCGGGATCAGCCGTCTGGCCGAAGATGCCGGTCGTGAACGGCTTCATCTGCTTCGAGCGGCACGTTGATGTACGGCTTGATCCACGTGTTCGCGAGGTCGTACTGCGTCTTGTTGAAGAGCGGCAGCGCGGGAACGCCGACCGGCTGCTTGTCCGCGACGAGCGACTTCGCGTTGCGGATCGCCTGCGCCTTCGTGATCGAGCGGCCGCTCGTAGAAGAAGTCGATCCACTTGACAGCCGCGGCCGCTCGGCGTCTCGTTCGCGTCCGGCCGGACGGCGACGAGCGTGCCGCCGCCGAGCACGCCGGCGGTCTTGTTCTTCGCGAGCGGGATCGGCGCGAGGCCGTAGATGCGACGGGTCGATGCTCGCTGCCTGCACGAGGTTCGTGTAGACGTCCGAGCCGCTGATGTACATGCCGACGTTGCCGGCGGCGAACGCCTGGTTGATGTCGCTCCAGCCGTAGTCGAAGTTCGAGCCCATCGAGTTGTCGGTCCAGCGCATCTGGCTTGAGCATGTTCAGCGCGGTGACGGTCTGCGGGTTGTTGAGCGTCGCCTCCGCGTGCGTGCCGGTCCCGCGCTCCATCCGGCCGCCGAGCGAGTAGGTCAGCGTCGTGAGGATCCAGCCGGCGGTGTTGTCGTCCTTCGCCATCTGCGACGTAGCCGGCCTTGCCGGTCTTCTCCGCGATCTTGCTCGCGTCGGCCCGGAGCTGCGCCCACGTCGTCGGCGGCTTGTTCGGGTCGAGGCCCGCCTGGGTGAACAGCTTCCGGTTGTAGTGCAGCGCCTGCGCGTACGCGCCCTTCGGCAGGGCGACGATCTTGCCCTTCGCGTTCGTGCCCTCGGCGATGACGGCCGTGTTGTACTTGGAGAAGTACGGGAGCGCCTTGGCGTAGGGGGTCAGGTCGGCGAGCTGGCCGTTGTCGCCGAGCGTGCGGGCGTCGGTGAACGGCACCTCGAACACGGTCGGCAGCGTTCCGGCGGCGAGCTTCGCGGCGAACGTCGGCCCCGTCCACTGGTACTCGACCGGCTTGACCTTGATCGTCGGGTTCGCCTTCTCGAACTGCGGCGACCCGCTGGTTGAACTGCGTCGATCGCCGCCTGCGTGCTGCCCGGGATCAGCGATGCCACGCTGATCGTCACGGTCTGCCTGGACGCGCCGACCGCGGCGGCGCGTCGCGCAGACGGCCAGCAGGCCCGCAGCGGCCACCGCTGGTGATGAACCTGGGTGGACTTCATCGTCCTTCCTTTCCTTGACGCTGTCGGGGCCTTGCTCGGCCGGGTGGAACCAGACCGTCGTGTCGGGCGGGACAGCACCTCCTTCGAGCTCGCCGCTGGCGATCAGCACGTCTGCGCCGGGCGGGAGCGGGTACGGGTCGGGGCCGAAGTTGACGACGCAGACGAAGCGCTCGCCTCGGGCGAACGCGAGCACGTCGTCGGGTGCGGGCAGCCAGTGCAGGCCGTCGGCGTCGCCCCACGGGGCGGCGCGACGGAGGCGCAGGCCGGCGCGGTAGAGGCGTGAGCATCGATGCGGGATCGGCGTCCTGCGCCTCGACGGTGCAGCGGCGCCCAGTCGTCGGGCTGCTCGAGCCAGGGGGTCGACTCCCTCGTGGGCTGAAGCCGTACGGCGGCCTGGCGCCGAACCAGGGGATCGGGACCCGGCAGCCGTCGCGGCCGGGATCGACGCCGCCCGAGCGCGCGTGCATCGGGTCGCGCCGGAGGTGCGCGGGGATGTCCTCGACCTCGGGCAGCCCGAGCTCCTCGCCCTGGTAGACGTACATCGAGCCCGGCAGCGCCATCGTCAGCAGCGCCGCGGCCCGGGCCCGGCGCGTGCCGCGCGCGAGGTCGGTCGGGGTGCCGGCCCGCTTCGCCTCGAACGAGAACGAGGTGTCGTCGCGCCCGTACCGGGTCACCGGGCGCGTGACGTCGTGGTTCGAGAGCACCCACGTCGGCGTGGCGTCGATCGGCACGTGCGACTCGAGCGCCGCGTCGATCGTCGCGCGGAGCCTTCCGCGGTCCCACGGGCAGGCGAGGAAGTCGAAGTTGAACGCGGTGTGCAGCTCGTCGGGCCGCAGGTAGCGGGCGAGCCGCTCGGCGTCGGGGAGCCAGATCTCGCCGACCAGCAGCCGCGGCTCGTCGTAGCCGTCCGCGATCGCGCGCCACCCTCGGTAGACGTCGTGGAGCTCGTCGCGGTCCATGAACGGGTGCTCGCCCGGGCCCGCGTCCGGCGTTTCCTCGCCGAGCTCCGGGTCCTTGACCAGGAGCGCGGCCGAGTCGATCCGCACGCCGGCGACGCCCCGGTCGAACCAGAAGCGAAGGACGTCGAGTGCTCGCGCCAGGACGTCGGGGTTCGACCAGTTGAGGTCGGGCTGCTCGGGCGCGAAGAGGTGGAGGTACCACTCGCCGTCCGGCGAGACGTGTCCACGCCGAGCCGCCGAAGATCGAGCGCCAGCCGTTCGGCGGCTCCGAACCGTCCGCGCCGCGACCGGGCCGGAACCAGAATCGAGAGCGTGCCGGTGAGCGCGGCCCGGACGCGAGCTGCCTCGCGAAACCACGGATGCTCGTTCGAGACGTGGTTCGGGACGACGTCGACGATCGTGCGGAGGCCGACCGCGCGCGCCGCCGCGATCAGCTCCTCCGCGTCGGCCAGCGTTCCGTACGCCGGGTCGACCTGGCGGTAGTCGACGATGTCGTAGCCGTTGTCGGCGAGCGGCGAGGGGTACCACGGGTTGAACCAGAGCGCGTCGACGCCGAGGTCGCGCAGGTACGGCAGGTCGGGCTCGGACACCGGCGAGGTCGCCGGCGCCGTCGCCGTTCCCGTCGGCGAAGCTCCGCACGTAGACCTGGTAGACGACCGCGTCCCGCCACCACGCCGCGGCGTCTGCTGCGACCACGAGCGGGCGCCGTCGCCGGGAGGAGCATCGACTCGGCGCCTGCGCCATGGCGGACGACGGTTCGCAGATCCGTCAACGAATTGCAAGAACTAGATGACTATCTCGCAATTTTTTGACTGATTTGCGTCAGCCTTGCGCAAGCCGAGGCCGCAGGTGCCGCGGCGGTCGAGCCGCGAGCAACGAGCTCGGGCTCGAAGAACAGCTCCTCGGCCGCGACCGGCGACCCCTCGACCTGTCCGACCAGCATCTCCACCGCCGCCCGGCCGATCGCCTCGATCGGCTGGCGCACCGTCGTCAGCGGCGGATCCGTGCAGCCCATCAGCACCGAGTCGTCGTAGCCGACGACCGACACGTCCGCCGGGACGCTGCGGCCGGCGCGGCGCACCGCCCGGATCGCCCCGAGCGCGAGCGGGTCGGAGGCGCAGACGATCGCCGTCGCACCGCGGTCGAGCAGCTTCGTCGCCGCCGAATGACCGCCCTCGATGCGAGAAGCGCGTCCGCTCGACGAGCGTCTTGCCCGATCCGGCGCGCCCGGCATGCGCGCGGCGATCTGCTCGAACGCGTGCAGCTTGCGCAGCGACGGGACGTGGTCGAGCGGCCCGAGGATCAGGCCGATGCGCTCGTGACCCGAGGTACGTGAGGTGCGCGTACGCCTGCTCCATCGCGACCGCGTCGTCGGTCGAAACGCGCGGGAAGTCGATGTTGTCCGCAGCCGCATTCACGAGCACGACCGGCAGCCGCAGCTGCTTCAACCGCGTGTAGTGGTCGTGCGGTGCGTCGGCCTCGGCGTACTGCCCGCCGGCGAAGATCATTCCCGAGACCTGGCGCTCGAGCAGCATCTCGACGTACTGCGCCTCCGACATGCTCCCGGTGCGGGTGCAGAGCACCGCGTTGAACCCACGCTGCGCGAGCGCGCCGGCGACCACCTCTGCAACCGCCGGGAAGATCGGGTTCTGCGAGCTCGGGCACGACGAGCCCGACCATGCGTGCCTTCCGCGAGCGCAGATGCGTCGGCCGCTCGTAGCCGATCACGTCCAGCGCCGTCAGCACCGCCTGCCGGGTCGCGTCGGAGATCCCCGGCTTGCCGTTGAGGACGCGGCTCACGGTCGCTTCGCTGACGCGTGCCTGCCGCGCCACGTCGGCCAGCTTGCCGGGCATGACGCAAGATTACGTCATATCCGTGCAAGATTGCTACTTCCGGACTGGCCCTTCGTTTTGCCTTGAATTGGTGGGTCAGGTGCGTCGCTGATCGGAGCGGGGCGTTACGGGCCCGAGCGCTTGGTGTCGGCCGCAGTCCGGATGCAGAGGGCGCCGAGGTCCATGCCCCGCACCGG